>NZ_JAKNQP010000002.1:0-846229 GCF_022662455.1 Pseudomonas sp. TREG-RG-20F-10-E-6-01
ACTGAGTTTGCTATACATATGTATGCACTCGAATGGTGGAGCATCCTTGGCTCGGACTTTTAGATTTTTAATGCAAAGATCGAATGATGTCGTATCGACATCACTCTTTATCGACTGCTAGTGCCCTAGCTTGAGTGGCGCTCTCAACAGGCATCAAATTTACTGGAGTGCGCCTTAAGACATGAGTCTGGGCATCACGTTTAGTCAACAGAAAGCCCCCCATAGCAGGCTGCCACCCCTCACGGGAAGCGGAGCCAAAGCTGCAGAATGGTTGGAGTCCGCTCGATCACTGCTTGTCTCCCACTCATAACCTGTAACCGCTGGTGGACCGGTGATCGAGCTTCTAGCAAAACAATGGCTCATTGACATCATCGCAACCATCCGACACCCCCTATTTAAGTGTAGGAATGTTGAAACAGCGGTTAGGAAAACCCCTACCCCAATGCGCTGGTCACAAAATCGACGGCAGCGATGAGCAAGACAAAAGCGCCAAAAAGGACTGCTTACCCATAACTTAATAACTCCTCCAGTGCGAAGTTAAAATGCTTTTCACATAACCCTGACAGGCCCGCAGCGCGATCAATCCTTGGTCGCCGGCGTCGGTGATGCCGATAATTCTTTGAGCATGCGCTGGGTCAAGTTGGGCTCGACGGGCTGCATGAACCACGGTGCCGGCGGCGGTAGGCACGTTGCAGCCACTGGCTGGGTCGTCGGCAAGGAGGACTGACAGCCGCACATCAGCAGTGGCAAGGCGATCGCGCAGAAGAGCCTGGTTGCGTTGAGCATCGGATAGTTCTCGGGTGTGTTGTTGGTCCTGGGCCGCGAGATCCTGCTCGATGGCCAGGCGCTTGCTCTGTTCTGCGCGGGCTTGCGCGCTGGCGGCTTTAGCTATTGCGGCCAAATCATCCTTGTGCAGGCCGGCCTGCTCGGCGAACCAATCGCGCATCTGTTGCTCCATCCGGGCTTTCTGCCAACCGCCGGCGCGGAACGCTACCTGTTCGGCCTGGCCAAGAACTATTCTGCCCTGCTTCTCGAAGCTCGATGACGCCCACATCACCCGGATGTCTGCATCCAATAGGTGGGCATGGTCTTCGTTGTGAATGCTACCGGTTTCGGCAAGGATCTCGGCTTGGAGCCAGTCCCACACCTCTGGAGCTGGGGTCAGGCGAATATTGTGAGAAGACAAAATCTAAGGGATCGAGCAACGAAGCAGCAGGCATCGGCCTTTTCACGACTCCCCCATAACGTCTTTGAGATGGTAGGTTCTCGTGCGTAACGAACGACCTAGAGCTTAATGAAATGAAAGACCTGAGCCATCAAAAACCTAAGCCCCTAAGATTCAAACTTCTTAGCTTGCTAAAGGACGGGACGTGGTTTGCAAGCTTCACAGTACTGTTAATTTTTGCGATCAATGTCGTAGATGAACGAAGTCAACTTAGAAGCGACGTCAAACACCTGACTGACACGTTGGCGGAGGTGAGAAAGGACCTTGAGTCAGCTCACCTCGAAAACAAGCAGCTCAACGATTCACTGCTCCAAAGCCGAATCGATCTCGCCACGAAAGAGGTTCGTCTCGAAGAGTTCGATAAACAACTCGCCTCCATCAATCGGGACGCTTTGAACTCTAAGGCAGAAGCTGAAACCTACAAAGCACTCACGGCATCTGATAAACGCTGCGAACCCTACAGGCAAGATATTTCAAGACTGGAGAGCAAACTCGCTATATCGGCACTGGATGTATTCTCGACTCGAGGAGAGCAGCGCAAAGAGACACTGGCGGCGCTGGAACGGAGCAAAGACTCATTGGATGCTTGCATGGGGATAAAACGTTAACTGCCTGATCTCACCCCAGCTCCTTAACGGCTATTCAACTCACCATGATGTGGGTTTGTACGTGTGCGTGCCCTTGCAGCTCCGCGACGATCAGCCCTTGAGGGATTCCGGCGACCCGAGCAGCGTCGACCGCCTTGGCGGTGGCCACATCCAGGTCGGTCAGTGCCTTGTTGATGTCCTGGCTCATCGGCAGCGCGTGGCGCAGGCGGGTTACGTTGCTCATCAGCTGAACGGATCGGCAGGTTTAGCGATCAAGCGCACAAACCACATGAAACCCTGCTGCAGATTGGACTTTGCCAACGCTAACAGTCGCGGGTCAACGCCTTCAATCTGGCCGATCTGCTTGAACAGCTCGCCGGCGTCGGCTTCCAGAGCTTTGATCGAGTTCATGCCGTCGATCTCGGACTGACTCAGGTCGCGGTAGCCGGTGATTTTCTTGTGCTGTTTATCCATGGGGGATTCCTCATGATTGCGCGCCACGATTTGGCGCATTCGAAAACGTGGCGCGGATTACGGCGCCTGCCGCTCTACCGCTTCGCTGACCTTCTCGGCCGCCTTGCTAGCGGTATCAGCCACCTGGACTGCGGAGCGTGAAGCGTCTTGCACCTTCACTGCAGCGTCCTGGGTCTTCTCGGCCAGGGTAGTCAGTCGCAGGTCGCGCTTGCCCAGTGCGGCGTCGTAAGCGGCGCGAACCTCGGCAAGCTGTTTGGTCTGCTCGCTACTGGCGGACCACACGCCGGCTTGGTAGCCAAGTGTCAGCCCGCCGAACACCAGCAGGATCGCAATGACCCATACTTCGGTGCGCCGCCACCAATGGCGGGCGATGAAGTTGATTGCGCATCTGTCCATCAGTTGATGCCTCCCAGCTTGGTTCGCAGTCGGGCGATCTCTTCGCCCTGCGAGGTGACCGTTGCCGTGAGCTGCGCGACCTGGCTTGTGAGGGATTCGATCTTCCCTTCCATGCGCCCTACTGCAGCGCGTCGTCAGGATTTTAAACCTATGCCACCGCAAGTGGCGCGATGCTGAAAAGCGGCCGTGGCTGGAGAGCGTGCCGATGATATCGATGCTTGAGGAAAAGAGGTCTGCCCGGAAACCGTACCCGATGTCCTGGGAAGAGCAGGCGATTCTGTTCCCTGAACTGCCGGATCACCTGTTGAGGATGGCCCTCTATAAGGTGAACACGGGGTGCCGGGAACAGGAAGTGTGCAAGTTACGATGGGAGTGGGAAATACGGGTGCCGGATCTGAACACCAGTGTGTTTTTGATACCTGCCGGATTCGGTGGGCGAAGTGATAAAGCTGGGGTAAAGAACGGCGATGAACGCCTGGTGATCTTGAATAGAGTGGCGATGAATATCATCGACAAGCAGCGCGGCCTGCATAAAGACTTGGTGTTCCCCTACGGACAGCCAGATCAATATGGGGCCACCACCATGGACAGAATGAACGACACGGCCTGGAGGAAGGCCAGGAAGCGCGCGGCGGACAAGTGGGAAGTAGCCAACCAGTCGCCGGCGCATCCAGGGTTCAGGTCATTTCGGATTCACGATCTGAAGCACACCTTTGGCAGAAGGATACGTGCAGCAGGTGTGACAGAGGAAGATCGGAAAGCATTGTTGGGGCACAAGAACGGCAGCATTACGAGCCACTATTCTACCCAGGAGCTGCAGCACCTGATTAAGGCTGCGAACAAAGTATCGGCAACTGACTCTCGCGGGCCAGCGCTGACTATCTTGAGGAGGAAATCGGGATGATCCCCCCGCAAAAGTCCCTATGCATGAAAAAGCCGAACTGGTTAGAGTTCGGCTAAGTCATTGAAAAATATGGTCGGGACGGAGTGATTCGAACACTCGACCCCTAGCACCCCATGCTAGTGCGCTACCGGACTGCGCTACGCCCCGACTAGGCGTGTTACTGGGTTCGCTTCGCTACGAAGCGATCCGGAATATACCGCAAGCTTTTGAAATGTGGAAGTATTTTAAAAGCCGACGTTATTTCTTCAAGACCACCAGCACATCTTCGAGTTCGGAGATCATCTGGCGGATCAGTTGCTTGTATTGGGTGGTGTCGTCTTTGGCTTCATCACCGGACATGCGCTGGCGCGCGCCACTGATGGTGAACCCCTGGTCGTACAGCAACGCACGGATCTGTCGGATCATCAGCACATCCTGGCGCTGATAATACCGACGGTTCCCGGTGCGTTTGACGGGGTTGAGTTGAGGAAACTCCTGCTCCCAATAGCGCAGCACGTGCGGCTTGACCGCACAGAGCTCGCTGACTTCACCAATGGTGAAGTAGCGTTTGCCTGGGATGACGGGTAGTTCGTCGTTATGACTTGGTTCCAGCATAAGCCTCAACTCGGGCCTTCAACTTCTGCCCTGGACGAAAGGTGACCACACGGCGAGCCGTGATCGGGATTTCTTCTCCCGTTTTTGGATTGCGGCCAGGCCGCTGGCGTTTGTCCCGCAGGTCAAAATTGCCGAAACCGGACAATTTGACCTGTTCGTTGTCTTCCAGAGCGTGCCTGATTTCTTCAAAAAACAGCTCGACCAATTCCTTGGCTTCGCGTTTGTTCAGACCCAGCTCTTCGTACAGACGTTCCGCCATCTCAGCTTTCGTCAAAGCCCCCATACGTCACTTCCTTAACGTGGCGTTCAACCTTTGTTCAAGCGAGGTGAGGATATTTTGTGTCGTGGTATTCACCTCATCGTCATTAAGAGTGCGCGATGGATGCTGCCAGGTCAAGCCAACTGCAAGGCTTTTTCTATGCGGATCAATGCCTTTACCCTGATAGACGTCAAATAGCCTGAGGTCTGTCAGCCATTCCCCTGCATTTTCACGGATTACATCCAGAACGGCAGTGGCGGCGACTTCGCGATCGGCGATCAGGGCCAGGTCACGACGCACTTCAGGGAAGCGCGACAACTCGCTGAATTTAGGCATCTTGCCCGACGCAACTTCCGCCAAGACCAGCTCAAAAACGAATACCGGACGGTCCAGGCCGAGGGTTTTCGACAGCTCCGGGTGGATGGCACCTACGTAGCCCACCAGGCGCCCTTCGCGTTCGATACGCGCAGTCTGGCCTGGGTGCAACGCTGGGTGGCTGCCCGGCACGAACGTGAAATCGTCAAGCGCGCCGGCAAAGCCCAATACCGCTTCCACGTCAGCCTTGACGTCGAAGAAGTCCACGGCGTCGCGGCCTTGGGCCCAGCCCTCAGGCAGGCGGCTGCCGCACACCACGCCAGCCAGCATCGGTTCTTGTTTCAGGCCGTCGAGTTGGCCGACAAAACGCAGACCGCTTTCGAACATGCGCACGCGGTCTTGCTGACGGTTAAGGTTGTGGGACAGTGCCTTTACCAGGCCCGGCCACAACGACGAACGCATGGCCGCCATGTCGTTCGAGATCGGGTTAGCCAACAGCAGTGGCTCGACGCCCGGGTTGAACAGCTCGAACTGTTTAGGATCGATGAAGCTGTAGGTCACCGCTTCCTGGTAGCCACGGGCGACCAGCAGGCGACGCAGCTCCGGCAGGTGCGCACGGGCTTCAGCTTTAGGCTGCGGCGCCAGGCGCGCTTGCGGGTAGCGAACCGGCAGGCGGTTGTAGCCATACAGGCGGGCCAGTTCTTCGATCAGGTCGACTTCCAGGCTGATATCGAAGCGATGGCTTGGCACTTCGACGTGCCACTGCCCTTCCCCGCTCGCGGCAATGCTCAGGCCGAGGGCCGACAGCAGTTGCTCGATCTGAGCCGGCTCGATTACCAGGCCGAGCATTTGCTCGACGCTCTTGGCGCGCAAGGTGATCGGTGCAACGGATGGCAGGTGCTGCTCGCTCACGGTTTCAGTGATCGGGCCAGCTTCGCCGCCGGTGATTTCCAGCAGCAGGCCAGTGGCGCGCTCCAGGGCTTCACGCGCCAGCTTCCAGTCCACGCCACGCTCATAGCGGTGCGAAGCATCAGTGTGCAGGCCGTAGGAACGGGCTTTGCCAGCGATGGCGATCTGATCAAAGAACGCACTTTCAAGGAAAATATCACGCGTGGTCGCGGACACTCCGCTGTGCTCGCCACCCATCACGCCAGCAATGGCCAGGGCGCGGGAATGATCGGCGATCACCAGGGTATCGGCGCGCAGGGCCACTTCCTGGCCGTCGAGCAAGACCAGTTTCTCGCCTTCTTCGGCCATGCGGACGCGAATGCCGCCGTTGATTTCGGCGAGATCGAACGCGTGCAGCGGTTGGCCCAGCTCCAACATCACGTAGTTGGTGATGTCGACGGCAGCGTCGATGCTGCGTACGTCGGCGCGGCGCAGGCGCTCAACCATCCACAGCGGGGTTGGCTTGGACAGGTCGACGTTGCGGATCACACGGCCCAGGTAACGCGGGCAAGCGTTGGGAGCCAAGACCTCGATCGGGCGCACTTCATCGTGCACAGCGGGCACGGCGGCAACCACCGGACGAGTAACCGGGACGTTATACAACGCACCCACTTCGCGTGCCAGACCGGCCAGGGACAGGCAGTCGCCACGGTTCGGGGTCAGGTCGACCTCGATGCTGGCGTCTTCGAGTTCCAGGTAAACGCGGATGTCCTGGCCCACTGGCGCGTCGACCGGCAGTTCCATCAGGCCGTCGTTGCCTTCGCCCACTTGCAGCTCAGCCTGGGAGCACAGCATGCCGTTGGATTCAACGCCACGCAGCTTGGCTTTCTTGATCTTGAAGTCACCCGGCAGTTCGGCGCCGATCATGGCAAACGGAATCTTCAGGCCCGGGCGCACGTTAGGCGCTCCGCACACGACCTGAAACGTCTGCGCGCCGTCACTGACCTGGCACACACGCAATTTGTCGGCATCCGGGTGCTGCTCGGTGCTCAGCACCTCGCCCACCACGACGCCGCTGAAAACACCGGCGGCCGGCGTGACGCTATCGACCTCAAGACCGGCCATCGACAGACGAGCAACCAGCTCGTCGCGATCTACCTGCGGGCTTACCCAGCCACGCAGCCATTGTTCACTGAATTTCATCCTGCTCTCCTAAAGATTCGTTACGACTAGCGAAATTGCGCGAGGAACCGCAAGTCGTTGTCGAAGAACAGACGCAAGTCGTTCACGCCGTAACGCAGCATGGCCAGGCGCTCAACGCCCATGCCGAAGGCAAAGCCCGAGAACTCTTCCGGGTCGATCCCGGACATGCGCAGCACGTTAGGGTGAACCATGCCGCAGCCCATCACTTCCAGCCAACCGGTCTGTTTGCAGACGCGGCAGCCTTTGCCGCTGCACATCACGCATTCCATGTCGACTTCAGCGGACGGCTCGGTGAACGGGAAGAACGAAGGACGGAAACGCACCGCCAGCTCTTTCTCGAAGAACACCCGCAGGAATTCTTCGATGGTGCCTTTGAGGTCGGCGAAATTGATGTCGCGATCAACCAGCAGGCCTTCGACCTGGTGGAACATCGGCGAGTGGGTGATATCCGAGTCGCTACGGTACACACGGCCTGGGCAGACGATGCGGATCGGCGGCTTGGTCGCTTCCATGGTGCGGACCTGTACCGGCGAGGTATGGGTGCGCAACAGCATGTTCGCGTTGAAATAGAAGGTGTCGTGCATCGACCGGGCCGGGTGATGGCCTGGGATGTTGAGCGCCTCGAAGTTGTGATAGTCGTCTTCGACCTCAGGGCCTTCGGCAATGCCGTAGCCGATGTGGGTAAAGAACTGCTCGATACGCTCCAGAGTCCGGGTGATCGGATGCAGACCGCCCGAGGCCTGGCCACGGCCAGGCAGGGTCACGTCAATGGACTCGGCGGCGAGTTTGGCCGCAAGATCGGCCTCCTCGAGCGACGCCTTGCGCGCATTGAGAACCTCTGTGACACGCTCCTTGGCAACGTTGATCAGCGCACCGACTTGCGGACGCTCTTCAGCCGGCAAATTCCCCAGGGTCTTCATCACCTGAGTCAATTCACCTTTCTTGCCAAGGTAGTGAACCCGGATTTGCTCCAGGGCATTTACATCTTCAGCGCTTTGCACAGCCTCAAGGGCTTGAGCGACGAGCGCGTCCAGGTTTTCCATGTACAGACTCCAGATACAAAATAGGGGAAGAGCTTGAAGGCTCTTCCCCTATTTATGACGTTTACCACCTTGAGCTGCAGGAGCAGCCCAGGGTGACTGTCGGGGGTACTTAAGCCAAGGTGGCTTTAGCTTTCTCGACAATCGCAGCAAACACCGCTTTATCGTTCACGGCCAGTTCAGCCAGAACCTTACGGTCGATTTCGATGGACGCTTTTTTCAGGCCAGCGATGAAACGGCTGTAGGACAGACCGTTAACACGAGCACCAGCATTGATACGAGCGATCCACAGAGCGCGGAACTGACGTTTTTTCTGACGACGGTCACGGTAGGCGTATTGGCCTGCCTTGATTACCGCTTGCTTGGCAACACGGAATACGCGTGAGCGTGCGCCGTAGTAGCCTTTAGCGAGTTTCAGAATTTTTTTGTGACGTTTACGGGCAATGACGCCACGCTTTACACGAGCCATGAGTTACTTCCTCTAGTCTTGATCCAAAAATTAACGAAGGCGCAGCATGCGCTCGACTTTTGCCACGTCAGACGGATGCAGCAAGCTGCTACCGCGCAGTTGACGCTTACGCTTGGTCGACATTTTGGTCAGGATGTGGCTCTTGAAAGCGTGCTTGTGCTTGATACCGTTAGCAGTTTTCAGAAACCGCTTAGCAGCACCACTTTTAGTCTTCATCTTTGGCATGTTCGGATACTCCGCATTCAGTTGATAAACATAATCAGAAGGCCTGCCGTGCCCTGTTGATTACTTCTTCTTTTTCGGGGCGATGACCATAATCAGCTGGCGTCCTTCCATCTTAGGATGCTGCTCGACGGAACCGTACTCCAGCAGGTCAGCTTCAACCCGCTTGAGGAGTTCCATCCCCAGCTCCTGGTGGGCCATCTCACGGCCGCGGAATCGCAAGGATACCTTGGCCCTGTCCCCATCACTCAGGAAACGTACCAGGTTGCGCAGTTTTACCTGGTAATCCCCTTCCTCCGTCCCTGGACGAAACTTGATTTCTTTTACTTGAATCTGCTTCTGGTTCTTCTTCGCTGCGGCAACCTGTTTCTTCTTCTCGAAGATCGACTTGCCGTAGTCCATCACCCGGCAAACGGGTGGGATTGCATCGGCGGAGATTTCCACCAGGTCCAATTTGGACTCTTCAGCAATACGAAGCGCTTCATCAATCGAGACGATGCCAATCTGCTCGCCGTCAGCGCCAATTAACCGAACCTCGCGTGCCGAGATATTCTCGTTGATCGGGGCTTTCGGTGCAGCTCGTTTATCTTGTCTCATTTCACGCTTAATAATAATTACTCCGAATCTGGGCGACCACGCCGGGAAACCGCTTGCGCGAGGAACTCAGCGAACTGGGCGACGGGCATCGAGCCCAGGTCAGCACCTTCACGAGTACGCACAGCGACAGTCTGCATCTCGACTTCCCGATCTCCGATAACCAAAAGATAGGGAACCTTGAGCAAAGTATGCTCGCGGATTTTAAAGCCGATCTTTTCATTTCTCAAGTCGGACTTGGCACGAAATCCGCTTTCGTTGAGAGTTTTTTCAACTTCAGCCGCAAAATCTGCCTGTTTATCAGTGATATTCATGATCACTGCCTGGGTCGGAGCAAGCCACGCAGGGAACGCACCCTCGTAGTGCTCGATCAGGATTCCGACAAACCGTTCGAACGAGCCAAGGATCGCTCGGTGCAACATAACCGGGTGTTTCCGGCTGTTGTCTTCGGAGACGTATTCGGCTCCCAAACGGATCGGCAGGTTAAAATCGAGCTGCAAAGTACCACATTGCCAGACACGACCAAGACAATCTTTCAGCGAGAACTCGATTTTCGGACCGTAGAAGGCGCCCTCACCCGGCTGCAGATCGTACGCAAGGCCCGCGCTGTCTAGGGCTGCGGCCAGTGCAGCTTCGGCGCGATCCCACAGCTCGTCGGAGCCGACGCGTTTTTCCGGACGAGTGGACAGCTTCATTTCGACTTCGGTGAAGCCGAAATCGCGATAAACGTCCATGGTCAGCTTGATGAACGCGGCGGATTCAGCCTGCATCTGCTCTTCGGTGCAGAAGATGTGTGCATCGTCCTGAGTAAAGCCGCGCACGCGCATGATGCCGTGCAGCGCACCCGATGGCTCGTTACGGTGGCAGGCACCAAACTCGGCCAGACGCATCGGCAACTCGCGGTAGCTTTTCAGGCCCTGGTTGAACACCTGCACGTGGCATGGGCAGTTCATCGGCTTGATGGCGTAGTCGCGGTTTTCCGACTGAGTGGTGAACATGTTGTCGGCGTAGTTGGCCCAGTGCCCGGACTTTTCCCAGAGGCTGCGGTCAACGACCTGCGGAGTCTTGATCTCCAGGTAGCCGTTTTCGCGCTGAACCTTGCGCATGTACTGCTCGAGCACCTGGTACAGGGTCCAGCCGTTCGGGTGCCAGAACACCATCCCAGGCGCTTCTTCCTGAAGGTGGAACAGGTTCAGGCGCTTGCCGATCTTGCGGTGGTCGCGTTTTTCGGCTTCTTCAATGCGCTGGATGTAGGCCGCCAGCTGCTTTTTGTCAGCCCAGGCCGTGCCGTAGATACGCTGCAGTTGCTCGTTCTTTGCATCGCCGCGCCAGTAAGCGCCGGACAGCTTGGTCAGCTTGAACGACTTGAGGAAGCGCGTATTCGGCACGTGCGGGCCACGGCACATGTCGACGTATTCTTCGTGGTAATACAGGCCCATCGCCTGCTCGTCCGGCATGTCTTCCACCAGACGCAGCTTGTAGTCTTCGCCACGCGCGGTGAACACATCGATCACCTCGGCGCGCGGCGTGACCTTCTTGATTACGTCGTAATCTTTTTCGATCAGCGCGTGCATGCGCGCTTCGATAGCGGCCAGGTCGTCCGGAGTGAAAGGACGCTCGTAGGCGATATCGTAATAGAAGCCTTCATCGATAACCGGACCGATCACCATTTTTGCGGTGGGGTACAGCTGTTTAACCGCATGGCCGATCAAGTGCGCGCAAGAGTGGCGAATGATCTCCAGCCCCTCTTGATCCTTGGGCGTGATGATTTGCAGGCTGGCGTCGCTGGTGATCAGGTCGCTGGCGTCTACCAGCTTGCCGTCGACTTTGCCGGCTACGGTGGCCTTGGCCAGGCCTGCACCGATAGAAGCGGCGACCTCGGCTACGGATACCGAATGATCGAATGAACGTTGACTGCCGTCGGGAAGAGTAATAGTTGGCATGGCGCCTCCTCTCCTAGTGGTGACCCCTACCAAAGGTCACGTGGGTTGGGATGAGCCAGTACAAGATCCAACACCAGGCCGTTCAATGATGAACGCCTGCCTTACAGCGGCAGGAGCCTTTCGGCCAACCGATAATCGAACCAGAGTGACTGGAGTGAGCTAAAAAGAACATGGCAAGGCGGCAATTTGGCACGCCTGGAAATAGCCAGGCCGAGGATGCTAGCACAGATGAACGGTCATCGTGCTGGCGCCGCCTTTCTGAAAGACAAATTCGAGGCTTTATAGGTGCAAAAGTGAACTTGAGCTGTACGCCATGCCTCAAACACACCGAGAATCGCTGTTCGTCCTCGACCCAAAGGAGCATCCACATGATGCGTTTCACCTCGACCCTCGCTCTCGCTGCTTCCCTGGCCTTCCTGTCGCTCGGCGCCCAGGCAGCCGCCCCATCGAACTGGCCAACCGGCGCTCGCGACAACTTCATCAAAGATTGCAGCTCGGCAGCCCAGCAAAGCGTGGACGCCAAAACTGCCAAAGACCATTGCGAATGTGGCGCTGACAAGATCAACGCTGAATTGAGCACCGCAGAGATCAAGGAGCTCATGACCAACCAGAACGCAGATCCGGCGCTTAAGAACAAAGCTGTCGCGGCTATTTCGTCCTGCAAAGTCGTGAAGAAATAATCAGAACGACCACTGATCAGACGGCCGTCGCGCTGAAAAAACAGCCTGAAAACTGCCATTTCGCACAAATTACGCAGCTTTTACGGCTTTTTTTAACAGCTGATATTTCGCACCAAAGCCCCGTAAATCGGGGCTTTCAGCCAGCCCAGGCAGCAAATGCAACGCTATTGATTAGCAAACAATGCCTTGGGGGGGCTCCCAAGTCGAACATTTCGACTATGATAGCCAAGTGTGCCCAGTTGGCCTGAGCAGCACAGCACTACTGAAAATATATGTTTCTTGGAGATACACCATGTCTAATCGCCAAACCGGCACCGTTAAATGGTTCAACGATGAAAAAGGCTTCGGCTTCATCACTCCTCAAGGTGGCGGTGACGACCTGTTCGTACACTTCAAAGCTATCGAAAGCGACGGTTTCAAAAGCCTGAAAGAAGGCCAAACCGTTTCCTTCGTGGCTGAGAAAGGCCAAAAGGGTATGCAAGCTGCACAGGTTCGCGGCGAGTAATTCTCCGCTGAGCTAAAAAAAACCCCGTCCATGTGACGGGGTTTTTTATGGGCGCTACAAAAGTGCCGAGGTTCTTAGCCGCAGTTGACTCGCGTGATCACCAGATTGTCATCGGTGTTCAGGTTCAGGCGGTCGGAGCGGTATTCCAGGGTGATCATGTCATTAGGCTTGAGGATACGTGCGTTCTGCGCACCGGCACGTGTACGCGCCTGCTCCAGCAATTGGGGCGAGGCTTTCTGGCCGATCGCGAACTCGGCGGCCTTCGCCTCACAGCGGCTATGACCGGCATCGGCCACGGCGGCGTCTTTGGCTGGCTCAGAGGTACCCGGGGTGCTGCAACCCGCCAACGCGAATGCTGCCAACAAAGTACCGAATGATGCGAGCTTCCAAGGCATGAAGCCTCCTATGATAAAAATGGACAGAGATCGTGCGACAGCGATCTGGGGGATTGGTTTCAAGACGTGAATCGCCCGCAGGCAAGTCTGCCTGACTCAGGCCGAGCATTCGCTCGGTCAATCGTCACCAGATATGAATGTATTCAGTAGATGTCGATGTAGTCGAACGGCGGCTTCGGCCAGTTTTGCTTGAGCGCGTTGAATATCTGCATGACCCAGACTTCATCACTGGCCGCTACGTTACCGACATAACCGGAGCCTTTGGCCCAGGTCTCAAGGCGAAACAGCAAGCCGGCGATATCAGTGCCGCCCACCACGCCTGACGAGATGTAGGCAATCCCGGCCTTGGTCACCCGCAGCTGGGTATGCTGGTCATCGCTGGCGCTGGCCAGCAACTGACGAACAGCCTCCAGCGTCAGGTTCTCGGGGTTGTTCAAATCGATCTGCACCTGGCGTTCCCCGGCAATTAAACAGGGCCACAGTGTCGCACAGCACATGCCTCATGCCTAAGTAGCAGTGCCAAACGCCACCCAAAAATGGTTAACTGCGCCGGTAAAAGCCGCGTTTTAGCGCACTACCCAGTACTTTCAACCCCGCGAGACACCCATGACCACTGTTACCCTCCAAGCCGACATCAAAGCCAAGTGGCCCCAAGGACAAAGCTCCTACAGCCCCGGAAGCCCGGAGGAGTTGGCAATCATCGGAATCGACCTGCTGGTCAAGGAACTCGGCACTCAGGCTGCACAGGCCTTCATCGGCCAGGTATTCGAAAAATACCCGGCCGATCACATGGGCGCACACAACCCAGAGCGCGAATAAGAACCGGCCGACGAACGCCGACCGGCACACACATTACTTCAGACGCGCCAGACGCTCGGTCAGCAGATCGAAGAAGCCCTGAGCATCGCCGTTCTCGACCCAGAAGGCATTCTTCGGCTGCTTCAGGCCATCGTACCAATCGACAATGGTCTGGCCGAAGGTCGGGCCTTCACGGCTGTCCACCACCACATTGACTTCACGGCCGCTGAACAGCTCAGGTTTGAGCAGGTAGGCAATAACGGTGGCATCGTGAACCGGGCCGCCTGGAATGCCGTAGTGCTCCATATCGCCTTTGACGTATTCATTCAGAATATCGCCGACGACTTTGCTCGCGTTGTTGTTGATATCGGCGATTTGCTTGAGGCGCGCTTCACTGGTCAACACCTTGTGGGTGACGTCCAGTGGCAGGTAAGTCAACTTGACGCCGCTTTTGAGCACGACCTCAGCCGCAATAGGGTCGGCAAACAAGTTGAATTCGGCCACCGGCGTGATATTGCCGCCGTTGAAGTGCGCACCGCCCATCACCACCACTTCCTTGATGCCTTGGGTGATTTCCGGAGCCTGGGTCAACGCCAGCGCCAGGTTGGTCTGTGGGCCGAGCATGGCGATGGTGATGCTGTGGGGCTTGGCGGTGCTCAGGGTTTTGATCAGGTAATCAACGGCATTGCCTTCGGCCAGGCCTTTTTTCGGCTCGTGCACGGTAACGCCCGAAATACCCTCTTTACCGTGAATATTCTCGGCGTAGATCGGCGTGCGCAGCATCGGTTTTGGCGCCCCTGCGTACACCGGAATATCCTCGCGCCCTGCCCATTCGCGGGCCAGGCGCGCATTGCGGGAGGTTTTGTCGAGGCGCACGTTACCGGCGACGGTGGTCAGCGCACGAATATTCAATTCCTGTGGAGAGGCCATTGCAAACAGCAAGGCCACTACATCGTCAGCACCCGGGTCGGTGTCGATGATCAGGTCGATTTTTTCCGCCGCGTGGGCGCTGGCTGCTGTGAGCGCGGACAAAAGCAGGACACTCCGAAACAGGTTTTTCAGGGATGGAAGACCACGTTGCATGAAACACTCCTTGTCGTAGGAAATCTCTAGAAAGTTACGCCGGACACCAGCGCGATATTGCAATAAGGCTGGCACTCGCCGGTGCGCACGACGGCGCGAGCCTTGCGGCTCAGTTGCTTGAATTCTTCGTGGCTGACCAGGCGTCGCTCGCCCAGGGCTGCCTGCTCGGTCAGGGTGTTGAGCGCAGTGAGTGCAGGCGGTTGCTTGAGCAGGATTTCTTCGGCCAGTACGTGGCTTTCCACCTGCATCTCGCTGAGCACAATGCGCAGGGTGCTGATGAAGTCAGGAATACCTTGGGTCAGCGCCAGGTCGATCAGCTCGACACCCGGCGGCACGGGCAAGCCGGCATCGCCGATCAC
Organism: Pseudomonas sp. TREG-RG-20F-10-E-6-01; assembly: GCF_022662455.1. Lineage (NCBI taxonomy): Bacteria > Pseudomonadati > Pseudomonadota > Gammaproteobacteria > Pseudomonadales > Pseudomonadaceae > Pseudomonas > Pseudomonas sp. TREG-RG-20F-10-E-6-01. The sequence continues at coordinate 14,934 of NZ_JAKNQP010000002.1, forward strand.
CAGGACGTCACCGTGACCGAGAGACGCAATGACACGCGACAGGGCAATATTGAGCAGCGGTGTCTTTTTCATGAGGGCACAAAACCTTGAACGTCATGCAGCGTGGGAATAGAGGGTTGCGCACCGGCGCGAGTCACAGACAGCGCTGCGGCCACCTGACCAAAGCGGATGGCCTCGGCTTCGCTCTTGCCATTGGCGAGCGCGGCGGCAAACCCGCCGACAAAGGTGTCGCCCGCCGCCGTGGTGTCCACCGCCTTGACCTTGGGCGCCACCAGATGCTCAAAGCCTTGGCCATCGGCAAACAATGCGCCCTGGGCACCGAGGGTGATGATGACCTTGCCCGCGCCTGCCTTGATCAACTGCGTCGCAGCGACCTTGGCACTGTCGAGAGAGTCGACCGTCACGCCGCTCAAGGCGGCGGCTTCACTTTCATTGGGAATCAGGTAGTCAATCGAGGCATACCATTCGGCCGGCAAAGGGCCGCTGGCGGGTGCCGGATTGAGGATCACCGTCTTGCCCAGTTCACGTCCACGCTTGAGGGCCTGGCCTACCGTGTCCATCGGCGATTCCAGCTGGCAGACGATGACGTCGGCGGCCTGCAACACTGCGTCAGCCCGTTGCAACGAGGCTGGCGTCAGCGCACCGTTGCCACCGGCCACAATCACAATTGCGTTCTGACTGCTGTCATCCACCACAATCAACGCCACGCCGCTGGAGCCGTCTACCGTGCTCACGGCCTGGCAATCAATGCCCTCCACCACCAGCGCATCACGCAATTGGGCGCCGTAGGCATCAATGCCGACACAGCCGACCATCGCCACATCAGCGCCCAGACGCGCAGCAGCCACTGCCTGGTTGGCGCCCTTGCCGCCGGGGACGGTAGAGAACGTTTGGCCGATCAGGGTTTCACCGGCACGCGGCAACCGACTGGCGCGGGTGACCAAGTCCATGTTCAAGCTGCCTATTACCACTACTTTTGCTGGCATACATCAGTACTCATCAATTCGGTTCAGCGGTATTGGGCGAACACACCGGCGACCGGCGCCGTCGACTCACGCAAAACAATACTCGGCGTCACGATACGTTGATCGATCGGCAGTTGGGGGGTTGCAATTCTTCGCAGCAAAAGCTCGGCCGCCGTTTCGCCCAGTTGCACGATCGACTGCCCGACCGTGGTCAAAGCCGGGTATACGTAACGGCCCATTTGAATATCATCGAAACCAATCACCGACAATTCGCCAGGCACGCGAATATTGCGCTCTGCCGCAGCGCGCAACACGCCGAAACCGATCATATCGTTACTGGCGAAGATCGCGCTCGGTGGATTGTCCGCCAGCAACCGCACGGCTGCGGCATACCCGCCGGTGCTGGTGAAGTCGCTCTCTTGAGTGCGATTGGCCGCCACTTGCACGCCCGCCTCACGCAGCGCCCGGTGATACCCCGCCAGACGCATTTGCGCCACGCGGGTGTGGCCGGGGCCACCAATGCAGGCGATGTCGCGGTGACCGAGTTCAAGCAAGTGCCGGGTCGCCAGGTAGGCGCCCTCCTCGTGATCGATGCGCACCAGATCGACATCGATGCCATCCAGCGCACGGTCGACGATCACCATGGGCGTGCGCACCGCGCTCAAGCCAGCGGCAAGGCCACTGTCGTCGCCCCCTACCGAGGTCACGATCAAGCCGTCGATGCGCTTTTCGAGCAACACGCGCAAGTAGCTGCGCTGTTTTTCAGCGTTGTCGTCGGAGTTGCAGAGGATCACGCAATAGCCATTACGCTCGCAGTAATCCTCGATCCCGCGGGCCAACTCGGCAAAATACGGGTTGAGGCTGTTCGGCACCAACAGGCCGATGGTGGCGGTGGTCTTGGCCTTGAGCGATCGCGCGACCGCACTGGGCACATAATCGAGCTGCTTGATTGCCGCTTCGACCTTGATCCGCACAGGCTCACTCACCGGCCGCGTCTTGTTCACCACATGGGACACGGTGGTGTAGGAAATACCCGCAAGCGCTGCCACATCCTTGATCGTCGCCATGGTTCAGACTCGCCGGCTGGCGCGCTGGCTGCGGTAAGTGTCGAGGACCACGGCAATCACGATCACAGCACCGGTGATGATGCGTTTGGTGGGCTCCGTAGCACCGATCTGCGCCAGGCCAGCGGCCAGTACCGAAATGATCAACACGCCGAAAAAGGTGCTGATAACCGAACCGCGTCCGCCCATCAAGCTGGTGCCGCCGATCACCACAGCGGCGATCACCTGCAGCTCCAGGCCGGAGCCGGCATTCGGGTCCGCCGCTTCCAGGCGCGAAATCTGGAACAGTGCCGCCACACCGGCCAACAGCCCCATCAGGCTGAATACCAGGATTTTGTACGGCTTGGGATTGATCCCGGCCAGGCGCACGGCCTCTTCATTGGTGCCGATACCGATCAGGTAGCGACCAAACACCGTGCGCGTCAACACCAACTGAGCGGCAATGATCACCAGCAAGGCAATGATGAACGACGGCGAAATTCCGAAGGCAATCGGGTTCGACAGCCAGGCAAACGAATCACCAATATAGGCGGTGCGCGAGCCAGTCATTTGGTACGCCACGCCGCGCGCCATCTCCAGTACGCCGAGGGACACAATAAACGAGGGGATTCGCCAGGCCACAGTAATCGAGCCGGTGATGGTGCCTGCCACTGCCGCACAGCCCATGCCCAGCAGCGCTGCCGGCAGCACGCTCCAGCCCCAGCCGAGAATCGCCACACTGACCGCCGACGCGGCCAACGCCAGCACCGAGCCAACCGACAGGTCGATGCCGCCGATAATCAGGATGAACGTCATGCCCACCGCCAATACCATCAAGTCCGGTATCTGGTTGGCCAGGGTGCTGAAGGTGTCATAGGACAGGAAGTGATCGCTCAACATTGAGAACAGCGCGATCATCGCCAGTAAGGCGCCAGCCAGGCCCAGGTAAGTGCCCAGGCCGTAGAAGTTGCCGCCGGTTTTACCCGGGGAAGTTGTGGTTTTCATGGGGTATCCCTAAGCGCTGCGTCGTTGAGCAGCGCGTCACGTTTTTGGTAGCCGGCAAAAGCGGCGGCGAGCAATTCGTCCTGGGTCCAGCTGTCGCGCTCGAAGGTTTCGATCAAGCGCCCGGCGGACAGCACACCGATGCGGTCACAGATCAGCATCAGCTCACGCAGGTCGCTGGACACCACCACCAGCGCTTTGCCCTGGCGCGTCAATTCGCCGAGCAAGGCATAAATGTCGAACTTGGCGCCGACGTCGATGCCTCGGGTCGGCTCATCGAACAGCATCACCGCGCAATCGCGCTCCAGCCAACGGCCGATCACGACTTTCTGCTGGTTACCGCCCGACAGCTCGGACACCAACTGCGCCGGACTGGAGCTGCGGATGCGCATGGCGTCGATCTGGCGCTTGGCCAAGGCGGTTTCGTCGCGGCTGTTCACCACGCCGCCGCCGGAAATTTCCGGCATGTTGCCCAAGGCAATGTTGGCGCTGATCGACTGGGTCAACAGCAGGCCTTCGCCCTTGCGGTCTTCGGTGATCAGGGCAATGCCATGGCCCACCGCATCCACCGGGGAACGAATGCTCACCACCTGAGCCGGCGACCCCAAGGCGACAGTGCCGCTGTCCGCCAGGTCCGCGCCGAAGATCAGGCGCAACAGCTCGGTGCGGCCGGCGCCGATCAGGCCGGAGATGCCATAGATCTCCCCGGCGCGTACTTCAAAGGACACATCACGCACCTTGTCCGAGCGGGTCAGCCCTTTCACGGTCAAGGCGGGGCCGCCGATAGTGCGCGGGCCCAGGTCGATCTGTTCACCCAGCTCGCGCCCGACCATCAGGGTGACCAGTTGCTCACTGTTGTAGTTGGCCATCGGCTCGACGCAGACCAGTTTGCCGTCGCGCAATACCGCAATACGCTGGGCAACACGGGCCAGCTCTTCGAGCCGGTGTGAAATATAAATGATCGCCACGCCCCGAGCCTGCAGGCGGGTGATTTGTTCAAAGAGCATTTCGACTTCGCGCGCGGTAAGCATCGCCGTGGGTTCGTCGAGAATCAGTACGTGGCAGTCGCCGATCAGGTTGCGGGCGATTTCGACCATCTGCTGATGGCCAATGCCCAAGGTGCCAACCAGGGTATCCGGGTCGATCGCATCCAGGCCGACCTGAGCCATGGCTTCGATCGCGGCTTTGCGCAGCTGTTTGCGGCTGATCCATCCACACTTGCTGGGCAGGTTATCCAGAAACAGGTTTTCGGCCACGGTCAGTGTGGGCAGCAGGTTGAGCTCCTGCATGACCATGCGCACGCCCAGCTCTTCAGCCTGGGTGCGGCTGCCGGGACGGTAGTCCTGACCATTGAACTGCATATGCCCGGTGGTCGGCGTGACCAGCCCGCCGATAATTTTCGACAGGGTACTTTTACCCGCGCCGTTCTCACCGGTCAGCGCCAGCACTTCCCCGCGGTTGAGCGTCAGGGTGATGTCGGACAGAACCGGTTGGGCATAGGTCTTGCCGATACCGCTGACCGAGAGGACAGCGTTCGGGGCGGAAGATGACATAGGAAAATCTCCAGGCGCCCACTCAGGACGAGCGGGCGCTGTTGGGTGCTGCCAGGATTACTTCTTGAGGACGAGTTCGACCGGGGTTTCGATCACACCGTCTTTGGCATCGACTTTCTCACCCTTGACCAGCTTGAGCGCGTTCTGGATACCGAACACGGCTTGCTGGGCGGCAGCCTGGTCAGCGGTCGCAAGCACACGGCCATCTTGCAGCATTGGTTTGATGGCTTCGATGTTGTCGTAGCCTACGACCAGCACTTTGCCGGCTTTGCCCGCAGCGCGCACGGCAGAGACAGCGCCCAGGGCCATGTTGTCGTTACCCGCCAATAGTGCCTTGAGGTCCGGGTATTCGCTCAACATGGCGGAGGCGACTTTCTGACCCTGGTCGATTTCCCAGTTGCCCGACTGAGTGGAGACGATCTTCATGCCGGCAGCGTCCATCGCGTCCTTGTAGCCTGCGGTGCGCTGCTGCGCGTTGGTGGTGGTCGGGACACCTTCGATGATGCCGACCTTGTCACCCGCGGCCAGTTGCTTGGCCAGGTAGTCACCGACCAGCTTGGAGCCTTTACGGTTATCCGGGCCTACGAACGGAATATCGAGGTTTTTGCTTTTCAGTACATCCGGATCAAGGCGGTTGTCGATGTTGACGACCTTGATGCCCGCATCGGAAGCTTTCTTCAATACGGTGACCAACGCCTTGGAATCAGCCGGAGCAATCACGATGGCGTTTACTTTGGCGAGGATCATCTGGTTGACGATATCGATCTGCGCGCTGGTATCGGTTTCGTTCTTGATCCCGTTGGTGATCATGTCGAAATCACCGGCGTGGTCTTTTTGATACTTCTTGGCGCCGTCCTGCATGGTCACGAAGAATTCGTTGGCGAGGGACTTCATCACCAGGCCGACCTTGGGTTTGGCGGCGGCGTCATCGGCAAAAGCAGAGGAAAGGGGCAGAGCAGCGGATGCAGCGGCAAGCACAGCGACAGCAAGAAGACGTCCAGCAAATGGCAGCTTCATGGGTTCACTCCGATCTTATGATTATTGTGAGCAACGCTTGCACGGCAGACCGTCTCGCAAACGTTTGCGTTAGTCAAACTATGAGAACCTTGTCGAGATTTGTCAACGGGTGAAAAACGCCTTTCATCCAAGCCCATTGCTACCTGCCATTGCGCCCCATTCGGTGGATGCGACTAAACATCGCCCTCGCCCGCCCGTTCTCTAAAACGACAGCCTGTGAGACTCATGTCATACGCAACCTGTCGATATGCCCTGATGGCCTTCGGACAACCGAACACGATACTGCCTCCCCGTTCGGAAAGCCGGACGTGTGCTTTTTCATGCCTTCTGAGATATCTGTAAATAGTGTTTTAAATCAACAGCTTAATTTATAGGCACGAACACAATCAGCTTGGTACAAATCCTGCTCTTTCCTGGCACCTCGTGGCGTTCAGAACCGCCCGGGTGTTCTAGATGAACCTGCGACCGCACTCATCAAAAACCAGAGAGAAAAATAATGAAATCTGCACTGAAGTCTTTTGTTCCGGGCGCACTCGCCCTCCTGCTGCTGTTCCCCGTTGCCGCTCAGGCAAAGGAAGTTGAAGCCAAGACCAAACTGTCCAATGTGGTGATTCTTGCCACCGGCGGCACTATTGCCGGCGCGGGCGCCAGCGCTGCCAACAGCGCCACTTATCAGGCGGCCAAGGTCGGCATCGAGCAATTGATCGCTGGTGTTCCTGAGCTTAGCCAGATTGCCAATGTGCGCGGCGAGCAAGTGATGCAAATTGCGTCCGAAAGCATCAACAATGAAAACCTGCTGCAACTGGGTCGCCGTGTTGCCGAACTGGCCGACAGCAAGGACGTCGACGGCATCGTGATTACGCACGGTACCGACACCCTCGAAGAAACCGCCTACTTCCTGAACCTGGTGGAAAAAACCGACAAGCCAATCGTGGTGGTCGGCTCGATGCGTCCGGGCACCGCCATGTCGGCGGACGGCATGCTCAACCTGTACAACGCCGTCGCCGTCGCCGGCAGCAAAGATGCACGCGGCAAGGGCGTGCTGGTCACCATGAACGATGAGATCCAGTCGGGTCGTGACGTCAGCAAGATGATCAATATCAAGACCGAAGCGTTCAAGAGCCCATGGGGGCCATTGGGCATGGTGGTTGAAGGCAAATCCTACTGGTTCCGCCTGCCGGCCAAGCGCCACACCCTGGATTCTGAATTCGATATCAAAACCATTAAAAGCCTGCCGGACGTTGAAATCGCTTATGGCTACGGCAATGTGAGCGACACCGCCGTCAAGGCCCTGGCTCAGGCTGGCGCCAAAGCCATCATCCATGCCGGCACTGGCAATGGCTCGGTGTCTTCCAAGGTCGTCCCTGCCCTGCAGGAACTGCGCAAACAAGGCGTGCAGATCATTCGCTCGTCCCACGTGAACGCCGGCGGTTTCGTGCTGCGTAACGCCGAACAGCCTGACGACAAGTACGACTGGGTGGTTGCCCATGACCTGAACCCGCAGAAAGCGCGGATCCTGGCGATGGTTGCGCTGACCAAGACCCAAGACAGCAAAGAGCTGCAACGGATGTTCTGGGAATATTGATTTCTGATAACACTGTGGAGGCGGGTTTACTCGCCTCTATCTTCTCTTGAAACTTCCCCGCCACAACTCCCCGCGCAAGTCCTGAGTTTTAAGCAGTTGCGAAATTCCTTATAGTTAAATACTGTATACACATACAGCAAACTAAGGAATGCTCCGTGGCAAAGTCCTCTTCCGCAGCCCCAACCCCGCCTGACGCTTACGCACGCTTGGCCGTTCGTGTGCAAAAAATCATCAATTCGACCAATGCCCAGAAAGCCAAGGCAGCCTTGATCTTCCGTTTACCCGAAGAGCCCGAAGATGAATGGGCGCGCTTGCTGGAAGAAATTGCGGAGAACGACAACGTGACCCTCGCTTATCGGGACGACGGTGGTGTGCAGATTTTCTGGGTTGTGCCGAAGGAAGATTGATTCAATGAGTGTTCGCTTTACTGCGTTGTTTTGTCTGTTTTTTGCCATTACTGCCAACGCCCAGGCGCCTCGAACCTTCAGCGAAGCCAAGAAAGTTGCCTGGAAGCTCTATGCGCCACAATCCACAGAGTTTTACTGCGGCTGCAAATACACCGGCAACCGGGTGAATTTAAAAGCCTGCGGGTATATTCCACGCAAAAATGCCAACCGTGCCGCACGCATCGAATGGGAGCATATCGTTCCAGCCTGGCAGATCGGCCATCAGCGTCAATGCTGGCAGAACGGTGGACGCAAGAACTGTACGCGCCGCGATGATGTGTTCAAGCGTGCAGAGGCCGACTTGCACAACCTGGTGCCGAGCATCGGGGAGGTCAATGGTGATCGCAATAACTTCAGTTTTGGTTGGCTGCCGGTACAAACCGGACAGTACGGCTCATGTTTGACCCAAGTGGACTTCAAGGCAAAAAAGGTCATGCCGCGCCCGTCTATTCGCGGAATGATTGCCCGGACCTACTTTTACATGAGCAAACAATATGGCTTGCGCCTGTCGAAACAGGACCGCCAACTATATGAAGCCTGGAACAAGACTTACCCGGTACAAACCTGGGAGCGCCAGCGCAACCAGACCGTGGCCTGCGTGATGGGGCGGGGCAACGAGTTTGTCGGCCCGGTTAACCTGAAAGCCTGCGGTTGAAGGCGGGAGGAACTCCCGCCCGATCTGTTGGTTACTGTGCAGCCTTGTGTTCAATCACCTGGGACTCGGTGTCATTTTTCTTGGCGCGGGCCAGTTTTTCGGTCAGTTGCGCCTGCTTGGCTTCGGCTTCGGCCTTACTGGCGAACGGCCCCAACAGGACATCGTCCTTGCCGTCTGTTTTCACGATATAAAAATTAAACCCATGTTCCAGCAACCAGGCAGTCAAGTCAGTGATTGCCTGGAGCTTGTGGTCCGGCGGGCCGACCCACACATCCCATTCCTGAGCGGCAATCGCGCCGGTGTCTGGCTGGCTTTCAGTCACGGCAGGCTTGGCCTTGGGCGCTTCGACAGGTTTGCCTTCACCGCAGCCGGCCAATGCCAACACCGCAATTGCCATCGCTACTTTACGCACTGCCCTGCTCCTTTGAGGATAAAGAGGCAACTTTATCATTCACTGTCTATTCTGGCCGTCATAAACGTTGGCTTAAACAATGCGAATGATGTATCGCAGACCTGTATGATGCCGCCATGGGAATTAATGTCGCCTCTATGCGTCCTAAAAGAGGCAGTCACAGGGAAGCGCTTAGCAGTAAGCTACACACATCCGACATCTGCCCTGTCTGAAACATGTGTCCTTAAAAGTAATCAAGGAGAAGTCCATGCTTATACTCACCCGCAAAGTCGGTGAAAGCATAAACATCGGTGATGACATCACGATCACCATTCTGGGCGTCAGCGGCCAGCAAGTACGAATCGGCATCAACGCACCCAAGGACGTTGCCGTGCATCGCGAGGAGATTTACCAGCGTATCCAGGCCGGCCTGACGGCTCCGGACAAAAACCAGACTCCTTGACGCACTCTCAGTAGCCAGCCCTTTCGTTCACTGTAACGGCTGGCGAAGACCCTTCAAGCCTGCTCGCGTCTCTTGCGTGAACAGCACGTTTTGCGCCTTGCGCTTCGCCCCAAGATGAAACTGTCTTGACGACTTGAACTTGTTGCGTAATCCACAGCCGAATCTTCTGACTCTTATCCTGCCGTCCGAGTGCATTCAGGAGCACGTCGATGAGGCACGCCGCCCCCAAGCCCCTCGTTTCCAAGTCCTGGTGGATCGTCCTGCTGATAGGGCTGGTCTTCGTGACGCTGGGTTATGGCCTGAGATACGAAATTGAAAGTAGCAGTGCCTCCCATGGTAGCTCTTGGCCTGATCTGGCGCTGTTTCTGTGCGGTTACCTGTTTGCGTTCTGCCTCAAGCCTATTCAGAAGGCGATTCTGCGCAAGTTGTGTCAACGCGCCGCTCAACGAACACACCACAAAACTGCACGATAACGCCCCCCTTGCGGGCTATCAGATCACCGGCATTTACAGTGTCGCAGCAAGACCTATGCTTGGGCTTGCACGGTCAGTATTAAGGGCTGAAACAGATGGATACCCTGAGTAAATCCGAAATTGAAACTGCGCTGGCGGCCCGCCTGCCCAGTTACACAATAGCCTGCACACTGCACGCTGACGGCACATTGTCGGCTGTTCTCAGCGGCCCTGAAACCGACCACTTTGCAATCACCGGTATCGTGCGCGCGCACTATCGCGGCGCAGAAGCGATAGCCCGGCTGGCGAACGAAATCCTCAGAGAAATGGTGATGTCCCGACAGGGCCTTCGCAGCAGCCGACTGCAGGCCCTACCGGAAAACAGCGTAAGGTCGGACCGACCCGGCAACTGATGAAATCAGGAGCGATAACGGGTTTGGCTTTCGTGTATCAAGCCACGGCGATCGATAAACTCAGCAACCCGTCATCGTTACGATGCACGCGCACGCGCTCATACCCCTGAATCGACGCATGCACCGTGACCATGGGCTGCAAGTGCGTCGAGGTCACGACTACCACGTCAGCCCCTGCCGCCTCCGCGGCGCGAATCCCCACCGTCGCATCCTCGAACACCAGGCAGTCCTGCACCGGTACGCCCAGACGCTGCGCACCCAGCACATAACAAGCCGGATCCGGTTTGCCACTGGCGACATCCTCGGCCGTCACCAGCACTGCCGGCGGCGCAATGCCCGCCGCTTGCAGGCGGCGCAACGCCAACGCCCTGGGTGCAGACGTGACCAGCGCCCACTGATCGCCAGGCAAACTGTTCAGAAACTCGACAGCGCCTGGAATCGCGACGACACCCTCGACATCGTTGATTTCCGCCTCGGTTATCCACTGCGCTTCAACTTCAGCGTCCACGCCTGGCAATGCCTGCCGGGTGATCGTATCAATGGCTCGTGCGCCGTGAATGGTACTCAGAAAAGCCGCCACCTCCAGGCCGTGGCGTTCAGCCCAGATACTCCAGACCCGTTCGGCGGCGGCGATAGAGTTGAGCAAGGTCCCATCCATATCGAATAAAAAGGCGCGGTAGCGTTGGGTAAATGCGGCTGGACCTTGAATAGACACTGCGAGGTTTCCTTTTTATCGCTGACAAATGCTGACCCCGATGCAATCTACGGATCACGTCAACACTTGTAAACGTTGCAGAGCACTGCCCTCCCCCTTTGCATTACAAGCATGTAATGAAGCTGTAAGTCTTGTCAGCACCCTCACTTCATACAGTGGCGTCGTCAGTCACCCACACCGGGTGACACACCTGCACACTGATGAAGGGCCGCACGATGAAACCTGCAAGCACACTCTGCCTGATCGCCGCCAGCCTGTTGATGCTGGGCACCGGTACCGCCATGGCCGGCACCGTGGCACCGATCAAAGCCAACAACGTGGTCCTGGTGCACGGCTCCTGGGCGGACGGCTCGAGCTGGTCCGACGTGATCACCCGTCTTCAGGCCGCAGGCCTGCATGTCACCGCCGTACAGAACCCGCTGACCTCGGTGGCCGATGACGTCGCCGCCACCAACCGCGTACTCGATCAACAGGACGGTCCTACCGTCCTGGTCGGCCATTCCTACGCCGGCACCGTGGTCAGCGACGCCGGCGCGAACCCGAAGGTCAGCTCTCTGGTGTATGTGGCAGCCCGCGCACCGGACGCCAATGAAGACTTCGTCGCGCTCTCCGCCAAATACCCGAGCATGCCGGTGCGAGCCGGCGTTGAAGAGCACGACGGTTACCTGACCCTGAACCAGGACTCTTTCCTGAAGTACTTCGCCGCCGACGTGCCCCGCGCCAAGGCACTGGAGCTGTACGCCGTACAACAACCGATTACCAAGACGCTGTTCAGTGGTCGCACCGTGAATGCCGCCTGGCACACCAAGCCGTCCTGGTACGCCGTGTCGAGCAATGACCAGACCATCAACCCGGACCTGGAACGCTTCCTCGCCAAGCGCATGAACGCCACCACCATCGAGCTGCCTTCGAGCCACTTGTCGTTGGTGTCCCACGCCAAGGAAATCACCGACCTGATCCTCGAAGCGTCCGGTCGCCAGCCTTGAATCCGTTGATTACGAACTTGTCATGATCCTGTTGGTTGGCTGTTTGGGGCGCCTGGTTACTGTGAACTCACTGCCAATCCCGGCAGCCGACCCTTTAAGAGAACTACTGCCATGAAACTGTTTATCCTGGGCTTCGCCGCGCTGCTTGCCACCGGTTCCGCATTTGCCGCCGACACCCCTTCCGCCACCAACGTGATCCACGACAAGACCGGCTTCTTCGTGCACCTGGACGTCGACAAAGTGCTGTCGAGCACCGACACCTACGGGCAGTGCGGCATCGTCCCTGCCCGCCTCGATTACCTCGACCACCAGGGCCGCGAACAAGTGCTGGACTACCAGGTACAGGGCATCGGTTGCGCCAGTGACAATTGATCGGGCTACACTTGCGCCACGCACAGAACCAGGGCACTTCCCATGAATATCCTTGTAGTCGAAGACGAACCCAAGGCCGGCAATTACCTGCTCAATGGGCTGCAGGAACTGGGTTACTCCGTGAGCCTTGCCCGTGACGGTGTGGACGGGTTGCACCAGGCGCTGGAAACGTCATTCGACGTGATCGTGCTGGATGTGATGATGCCGAAAATGGACGGTTGGGAAGTGCTGCGCCGCCTGCGCAAGGAGGCCGACACGCCGGTGCTGTTTCTCACCGCCCGCGACGACATTGCCGACCGCATCAAGGGCCTGGAACTGGGTGCCGATGATTACTTGATCAAGCCGTTCTCCTTCGCCGAGCTGGTCGCGCGTTTGCGCACCTTGACCCGCCGCGGCCCGAGCCGCGAAGAAGAACAGCTGCACATCGCCGACCTGCAGATCGACGTGCTCAAACGCCGCGTCACCCGCGCCGGCGCGCGCATTACCCTGACCAATAAAGAGTTCGCCCTGTTGCATCTGTTCGCGACCCATCAGGACCAGGTGCTGTCACGTTCGATGATCGCCTCGCGGGTCTGGGACATGAACTTCGACAGCGACACCAATGTAGTCGACGTCGCCGTAAGGCGCCTGCGCCTGAAAATCGACGACCCGTTCCAGCTCAAGTTGATCCACAGCGTGCGGGGCATTGGCTACCGCTTCGACACCCAGCCATGAACAACCGCCGCCACTACTCGCTGACCCTGCGACTGGCGCTGATCTTCGCCCTGCTCGCCTTTGCCCTGCTGGCCACCCTGGGCGTGGCGCTGTACCGCGAACTTGAGCGTGAACTGATCAAGCGTGACGATGCCGCGCTGATCTATCGCGCCGACCAGTTGCGCAACCTGCTCAACGACAGCAACACCCTGGACCTGATCAAGACCAAGCCGGAGCTGTTCCGGAACATGCTGGGCAACAGCGAGTCGGTGCTGAGTATCGCGGCGCCGGGGCAGAAGCCGTTATTGCTGGTCAACCCGGGCAACATTGAAATGCCGAACGTAATGCCCGTGCCAAAGGACCATGAACTGGGCTTTTCCGACGTGCACCACTTACCTGGAGTGAACGGCGTACCCTTCGCCACCGTCGCCGCTTCCATTGATTCCGGAGACCTGGGAAGCCTGCAAGTCACCACGGGACGCTTGATGACCGAACGGACCGCCATGCTTGCCAGCTATCGCCTGAGCGTATTTATCCTGGCCAGCATCGCGGCGATTATCCTCGCCCTGGTCGGTTACCTGCTGGTGTACCGAGGCCTGCTGCCGCTGCGGCGCCTGGCCACACACGCCCAAGGCATCGGCGTGGGTAACCTTACCGAACGACTCGACAGCCACGGTGCGCCGAAAGAACTTCTGCCGATGATCGACTCTTTCAACACCATGCTCGAGCGGCTGGCCAAGGGTTTTGTGCAACTGGGCCAGGTGTCTACCGACATGGCCCACGAACTGCGCACGCCGATCAATAACCTGCTGGGCGAAACCCAGGTCGCGCTCCAGCAGAGCCGCAGCATCGAAAGCTATCAGCAATTGCTGGCCTCCAATGTCGAAGAGCTCGAACGCCTGGCACGGATGCTCGACAACATGCTGTTTCTCGCCCGCACCGATCCGGCCAGCGCCTTGCGCCAGCGCCAGGAGCTGAGTGCGGCGGATGAAGTGCAACGCATGGCTGATTACTTCGAAGGGTTGGCGAGCGATGTGAATATCAGCATCCTCGCGCAAGGCGAAGGCGTGATCTGGGCTGAACCGATGCTGCTGCGCCGGGCGCTGGCAAATCTGTGTGCCAATGCCATCAAATACGGCGCCCCCGGTTCGGAGCTGGTGATTCAAGCCACGCCAAATGCCGAAGGCATCCGCCTGAGCGTCAGCAATCAGGGAGAGACCATCCCCGCCGAACACCTGCCCAGGCTGTTCGAACGGTTTTATCGGGTGGACGAATCGCGGGAACGCTCGGCCCAGTCCAACGGGCTGGGTTTATCGATCGTCGCGACCATCATGCAGCTGCATAACGGCCGCTACAGCGTCACCAGTGAAGGCGCATTGACATGTTTTGAGCTGATTTTTCCGAAGCGGGAACACTGAGCAGTGCGTGCCAGAACCCTGGTGTTATTTTGCAAAGTTTTGTAGGTCGCAGCCGTTCCCATCTGCCTCTACTCTTGCCCAGAGCGCTCTCTCAGATCATTCAAAACAGGTGTCACGCTTTGGAGAACAAACAGCATCAATCAGGCGGGACGAACACGCTGACTCAGGGTAGAGCCGGTGCAGGTAATAACGGAGATTCTGGTATGGAAAAACGCTTGGGTTTACTGGAAAAAGGGCTGGCTGACATGAAAGAGAAGCTGATCGCCGTTTCGAACAGGGCAGAAGCCATTGAAAGGCACTCCACCACCCATGAAAAACACTATGCAACCCGCGCGGACCTGGCAACCACAGAGCTGAACCTGATCAAATGGTATGTGGCCACTGCGTTCGCGATGACGGGGTTGGCCTGCGCCATTACTTTCGGGCTGACCCGAGCGTTGGCCGGTTGAGGCAAGCCTGGCAGGTCAACTGACCTGCCCACCGGTTTGCACGATATCCACCTGCGTATCCCACGCCGCCTGTAGCGCAACCCGCAAACCTTCAACCATTGTCACCAGTGCCATGGAGGGCTGCGCCGCACCAGAGACCTGATCCGGCAGGCTTGGGGGTACGTGGATAAAGCCACTGCGTATCGCCGTGCCGGCCAGGGCATGCTGCAACAGGTAAAACACCTGATTACACACAAAGGTCCCCGCCGTCTGTGATACCGACGCCGCGATCCCGGCCTCGCGCACAGCCTTGACCATCGCTTTGATCGGCAAGGTCGTGAAGTAGGCCGCCGGCCCCCCGACCACCACTGGGGTATCGACCGGTTGGGCCCCCAGATTGTCAGGGATGCGTGCGTCGTTCACGTTGATCGCCACCCGCTCCATGGAGAAATCGCTACGGCCGGGGGCGAGGCCTGTGGCAATCACCATCACCGGGTCAAATTCGGCGATCAACCGCGTCAGGCACGCCCCCGCCGTGGCAAACGCACAGGGCAGTCGACGCGCCACAATGTGCACATCTTCGCTCAGTCGCACGCCGTCCAACTGGCGCGATGCCTCCCAGGACGGGTTCATCAGGTCCTGGTCAAAGGGCTCGAAGCCCGTCAGCAACACAGTTTGCATTTTTGGCCTCACATCAACAGGTAGAGCAGCACGATATTGACCACCAGCATCATCAACGCCGTCGGCAGTTGAGCCTTGATCACTGCGTTCTTGTCCGGCAACTCCAGCAACGCCGCCGGGACGATATTGAAGTTGGCAGCCATGGGCGTCATCAACGTGCCGCAATAGCCGGAGAACATGCCGATTGCCGCCATCACCGCCGGGTTACCGCCATACACGCCCACCAGCACCGGTACGCCGACACCGCCGGTCATCACCGGAAACGCCGCAAAGCCGTTACCCATGATCACCGTGAACAGCGCCATACCCAGCACGTAGACCATCACCGCTACCAACTTGAAATCAAGGTTGATGTAGGTAGTGGTGACATGCGCAACGGCCGTGCCCACTCCGGCTTCATTAAACAATAGCCCCAGCATTGCAAGCATCTGCGGCAACACCATGGCCCAGCCGAGGGCCTCGGTCAGGCGCCGGGATTCACGCAAGGCTTGCACCGGTGTATCGCGGGTCAGCCAGCAAGCCAGGCCGAGGGCGATCAGACAGCCGATGCCCAAGGATACAAAGGTGGTGTTTTTCGGGTCCAGCAGCGGTACGCCGCCGATCTCGGTGTGTTTGAGCAACACCGAACCAATCACGGTGGTCAGGGGAATGGCCAGCGCGGGAATAAACAATTTATGCCCCAGGCGCCCGGCGCTCGCGCGGGAGGCCTTATCATGCAGTTCGGCATGCTTGCCGCGGCCGACGCCACCCAAGCCTGCGATCAGCGCCATCACCACCACGCCGACACCAATGACCACCGACGGCAAGCGCTCCCCCACCAGGAATGGAACGGCAAACAAGAGCCAGAACAGCGCGGTTGACCAGCGTTTGGGATGGGTGCGATCCAGCAGGATCATTCCTGCAGTTATCAGCAATAGAACACCGGCAAGCCAGTACAGGTACTCAATGGAGATGATCATTGTGCAGCCTCCACCGGCGTGGCGGCGGGCGTCATCTCGCGCGTAAGCCTGCGATCAAACCGGTGCAGGCGAATGGCGTGGATGATAAAGGCGCAAATCGCCGTCGGAATGCCCCACACCGCAATGTGCAGTGGCTCCACATCAATCCCCGAACCCAGCAGGAAGGTGTGCATCAACGCGATCGCACCAAAGGCGACAAAGATGTCCTCACCGAAAAACAGCCCGACGTTATCGGTTGCCGCACACATGGCCAACACTTTGTGGCGCAACGTATCCGGCAGTTTGCCGTAGCGTTTTTCCGCCGCCCCTTCGGCCATGGGCGCCAGCAACGGCCGCACCATTTGCGGATGCCCGCCCAGGCTGGTCAGGCCCATGGCGGCGGTGGACTCGCGCACAAACAGGTAGATGATCAACAGGCGCCCGACCGTGGCTCGCTCGAAACGCGCGATCCAGTTTTGTGCATGCAGGCGCAGGCCATGGCGCTCCAGCAGGCCAATGACAGCCAGGGGCAATAACAGGATCAGTTGCAGCGCGCGGGTCTGAAGGAAACCATCACCCATGCTGGCGAGAATTTTTTCCAGCGGGAAGTGGGCAGCCAGCCCGGTGGCAATGGCGGCGGCGGTGACCACCAACAGCGGATTGAAGCGCAAGACGAAGCCAACCACGATGACAAGTACGCCGATCAACGGCCATAGGTTCACAACAGTTTGCATGACGAAGAGGTCCTTGAATGCGCGCTGCGGCGCCATTACAGCAGGATGTGAACAAAGGGTTCACAGCATGAAAGTGGCATGCAGCCCGGCGCGGTTTTTATTGTTGACCCGATAGGTCGAGCGTCAGTGGCGGCAACTTTGCTGCCTGGGGGCGGGAGGTGTCCAACAAGAAAAATTGTTGCTGCAAACCAATAAATTTTGTGGGTGATTGGCGCCGGGCGATCCGGCGCCGTACGAAAATTCAGCCGAGGCGTTTCTGGAAAAAGTGCCGCTGGTGACCCGCCGGGTAATCAGCGATATGGCCAAATTCACTGAAGCCCAGCTTTCGATAAAACCCCGGCGCCTGGAAGCTGAAGGTGTCCAGCCAAATCCCGACACATTGCCGCTCACGGGCCAACTCTTCGGCGGCGCGCATCAACCGCGTGCCGGTACCTTGGGTACGCATCTGATCCGGGATGCTCAACAGCTCAATGAACATCCATCCGTAGGAAATTTTTCCACAAAGGCCACCGACAACCTCTTGTGTAGCGGGGTCTCGCAACAAAATCCCGATGGTTTCGAACGCCATGTTGCCCGTGTGACTGAGGTTGTACGCCCTCAGCGGTTTGAGGATGGCCTCACGCTCCTGCGCCGTTACGTCGAACGACACTTCCATTGCCACTTCCATAGCGTGCTCCCTGTCATGAATTGAGTCGGCGACCAGTATGCAGGCTTACTGCGGCTTGACCAGCCTCGTAATCCGGGCTGATCTGCGCCAGGATCATCAAGGCTGCCGCCCCCAATGCCACTGCGTCCTGCCCTGCGACCCCAGGTGCTCCAACACCCTTGGTTACCGCAGGAACACGCCTTGCCACCCGGAATCACCGTCGTGTGCCCGATCTCACCAGCATTGTGCCAGTGGCCGGAATACCGGTAGTTACACAGGTACAAACCGGCACCGAGACCGCTGCCGATAAACAGGTGCACAAAATTCGTCAGCTCGCTGGCGACGCAATAGAGGCGTTCAATTGTGATTGATCGCGGCGCGGAACGGCTTGCGAAGGCCTGTTGCCCAGCGTGCCGACCGCACATGCGCTACTGGAGCCCTTCACGATGATCCAAGGGTTCTATGTGAGCGCAGCTGGCTGTGACGCGCGGGCGCAATCCGGATCAGCCGCGGTATTTGAAGAAGGTGGCGCAGACGCGGTAATTCGAGCGTGCGGGCCCAGGGCTGACCCGGTATTGTCGAGTGCGATCGACCTTCACTGAAAAAAGGCCAACACCGGTGACTTCATCCGTTAAACCTGTTTCAAGCGTGCAAACCCGTTTGATCGCCCTGGTGGTCGCCGTGACCTTTTTCATGGAGAACCTCGATGCCACCGTCATCGCCACCGCCTTGCCCACCATGGCGTCCGCGTTCGGGGTCACGGCGGTCGACATGAATATCGGCATCACCGCGTACATTCTTGCCGTGGCGATCTTCATCCCGCTGTCCAGTTGGATCGCCGACCGTTTTGGCGCACGCCGGGTGTTCGCCGGTGCGATCATCATCTTCACCCTGGCTTCGCTGCTTTGCGGGTTGAGCCAAAGCCTTGAGATGTTCGTGATCGCCCGGGTGCTGCAAGGCGTAGGCGGCGCGCTGATGGTGCCGGTGGGGCGCCTGGCGGTGCTGCGCAATACCGACAAAAAAGACTTGGTGAACATGATTGCGGTGATCACCTGGCCTGGGCTGGTCGCGCCGATTCTAGGGCCGTTGGTGGGTGGTTTGATCGTGACCCACGCAACGTGGCCGTGGATTTTTTACGTAAATCTGCCTCTGGGAGTGCTGGCCCTGGTTGCCGCATTGTGGCTTGTGCCCAAGGGGCGCGAGGCCAGCGTACGGCGATTCGATGCCAAAGGCTTTGTGCTGCTGGCAGGTGCGTGTGTGGCAGTGCTGGGCGGGCTGGAATGGCTGGGCAACCAGACCAGCGAAACGCTGATCCCGGGTTTTGTACTGGTGGCCACGGGCACGTTGCTCGCGGCATGGGCCGTGCGTCATTGCCGCCAGCATGCCGAACCGTTATTACCGCTTCAGACCCTGTCCATCGGCACCTTTCGCGTGAGTATTCTTGGCGGGTCGCTGTTCCGTCTCGCCATCAGCGCCCTGCCCTTTCTACTGCCCCTGTTGTTTCAAGTGGGTTTTGGCCTTTCTGCGGTGGATGCCGGCTTGCTGGTGCTGGCGGTGTTTGCCGGCAACCTGGTAATGAAACCCTTCACGACGCCCATCATGCAACGCTTCGGGTTTCGCCCGGTGCTGCTGGTCAATGGCGCTATTGGCGTCGCATTGGTTGCAACCTGTGCCTTGTTCACGGTGCAAACGCCCTTACCGCTGATTGCGGCCGTGCTGTTCGTGGGTGGGCTGTCACGGTCGATGCAGTTTACTTGCTACAACTCAATCGGCTTCGCCGACGTCCCCAAGGCGCAGATGAGCGAGGCGTCGGCGCTGTTCAGCATGGCGTTCCAGCTGGCGATGGGTCTGGGGGTCTCCATGGCGGCGCTATTGTTACGAGCGTCGATGGCTGTGCAAGGGCACGCCGTGCACGCGGCTGTCGGGGACTTTCGGGTGGCCTTCGTGGGCGTGGCGCCGCTTGGGCTCGTGGGATTGATTGACGTGTATCGTTTACCGATGGGCGCCGGCGAAAACGTGCTGAATCGCGCTAAAACGACGGGACCGTGAAGAATCCTGTTCCAGGCCTATACTCACTTGAGCTGTTGCGCGTTTTGCGCACCGCTCACGGCAGTATTGCCGACCAAGAGGTAGCCGCTATGTACGCAGGACAAATGAATATGACGACAACAAATGGTGAAATACGCTGCCAGATGGTTGTTCAAATCATCTGCCTTTTGTCGGTTGCCACGCTGTTCTGCTGACCCATCAGTACTGCCTGCCTTTCAACCTCCGCTTCGTATAACCGAGCGGGGGCCGCGTTCGCGCTGAAGATCTTAAATAATAGGCCTCAAGGCCTTGAACACCCCGCCAGAACATTCAAGGCCTTGGCGTATCGGGCCAGACGCGCGCGTAGCTCAACAAACAGGCGAAAGCCGAAAATAAAGCCGACAACGACAAACCAGATGGATAAATAGGTGAGCTTCTCCGCGCCGGTCGAATCGCGCCCACACCGGTATCGGCTATTTTGAGTAAACCTCAATCACATCGACGCAGCGTGTGATCAGCACCGATGCACTCAGGGCGATTCGAACAAGAAGGCGGGCGCCGAACGGGGCGTGGGTAAATCGCAGACAACAAAAAAGGGCCCACCTTTCGGTGAGCCCTTCTAGACCGCCCAGCAGAGCGGATTTTGTTTGGTAGGCGCGATTGGACTCGAACCAACGACCCCCACCATGTCAAGGTGGTGCTCTAACCAACTGAGCTACGTGCCTGCTGTGAGGCGACATTCTACGGAATTCCGGAGGGGTGTCAACATCTTTTTTGCAGCTAACCCTATGAATATGCGAATTATTTATTTGCGTCGGGTGCACCGGTGATTTTCGGGTGGCTGGCAGGCAATTTTCAACTCAGGTAGGATCGGCGCACTCGTAAAAAATATAAAACAGAGGTTCCAGGATGGCGAACACCCCCTACCCCCAGTCGTATTACGCCGCGTCCGCGAATGCGGCACCGCCACGCCCGGTACTGCAAGGTGACGTCGAAACCGATGTGTGTGTGATTGGAGCCGGCTACACCGGCCTTTCCAGCGCGCTGTTTCTGCTGGAGAACGGTTTTCGCGTCACCGTGCTGGAAGCCGCCAAGGTGGGGTTTGGTGCGTCGGGCCGTAACGGCGGGCAAATCGTCAACAGCTACAGCCGCGACATCGATGTGATCGAGCGCAGCGTCGGCCCCAAGCAAGCGCAGCTGCTGGGGCAAATGGCGTTTGAGGGCGGCAGGATCATTCGCGAGCGCGTGGCCAAATATCAGATCCAGTGCGACTTGAAGGATGGCGGCGTGTTCGCCGCCCTCAACAGCAAGCACATGGGCCACCTGGAATCGCAGAAACGCTTGTGGGAACGCTACGGGCATACGCAACTCGAGTTGCTGGACGAACGCCGTATCCGCGAAGTGGTGGCCTGTGACAACTATGTCGGCGGCTTGCTCGACATGAGCGGCGGGCACATTCACCCACTCAACCTCGCACTGGGCGAAGCGGCTGCCGTTGAATCCCTGGGCGGCACGATCTACGAGCAATCGGCCGCGGTGCGCATCGAGCGCGGCGCGAACCCGGTGGTGCACACCGCCGAAGGCAAGGTCAGGGCCAAGTTCATCATCGTCGCGGGCAACGCTTACCTGGGGAACCTGGTGCCGGAGCTGGCGGCCAAATCGATGCCTTGCGGCACGCAAGTCATCACCACGGCACCGCTGGGTGATGAACTGGCCAAGACGCTGCTGCCCCAGGATTATTGCGTCGAAGACTGCAACTACTTGCTCGACTACTACCGCCTCACCCGCGACAAGCGCCTGATCTTCGGCGGCGGCGTGGTGTACGGCGCACGTGACCCGGCCAACATCGAAGCGATCATCCGCCCGAAGATGCTCAAGGCCTTCCCGCAGCTCAAGGACGTGAAAATCGATTACGCCTGGACCGGCAATTTCCTGCTGACCCTATCGCGCTTGCCGCAGGTGGGTCGTCTGGGCGACAACATCTATTACTCACAAGGCTGCAGCGGCCATGGCGTGACGTACACGCACCTGGCAGGCAAGGTGCTGGCGGAGGCACTGAGAGGTCAGGCGGAGCGTTTTGATGCGTTTGCCGACCTGCCGCACTACCCGTTCCCAGGCGGGCAACTGCTGCGCACGCCGTTTGCGGCGCTGGGCGCCTGGTATTACGGGTTGCGGGACAAACTGGGGGTCTGAGTACGCAGTGGGAGCCGGCTTGCCGGCTCTTGCAGCAGAAAGCCAAATCGCAGAAACAAAAAACCCCGGTCTTTCGACCAGGGTCTTTGCTATCGGATCAAAGTCAGCCAAGGGCTTTCTTTGTGCTTCAAGGCGTTCAGTGGGCCTTGAGGCAGATATGGCGCAGCGGACGGGACTCGAACCCGCGACCCCCGGCGTGACAGGCCGGTATTCTAACCGACTGAACTACCGCTGCGTATCGCTTGACCAGCTGAGCGTAAACCCTCAACCGTCTTTAAACATCTGATCGATCAGCCTGGGCTGTTCAATCTCAAGCTCGACATGTCGAACCTGGAAAATATGGCGCAGCGGACGGGACTCGAACCCGCGACCCCCGGCGTGACAGGCCGGTATTCTAACCGACTGAACTACCGCTGCGCGTCGGTGCAACCTTTAACGTTGCGTCTTGCCCTAGGGCAAAACTCTCAAGAAGTGGTGGGTGATGACGGGATCGAACCGCCGACCCTCTGCTTGTAAGGCAGATGCTCTCCCAGCTGAGCTAATCACCCTTTGCTTCGTTGAGGCCGCGAAATTTACGCAGGTAGCGGACCTAAGTCAATAGCCTGCTTGAAGTTTTTCAGAAAAAGACAAAATTGCTTCAAGACGGCGATCTGCCCTACTCGCTGTAAATCATCTTCTTGCTCATGCCACCGTCCACCACAAACTCTTGCCCGGTGACAAACCCCGCCTGGCGCGACAGCAACCACGCCACCATCGCCGCCACGTCTTCAACCGTACCCACCCTGCCCGCCGGATGCTGGGCATGGTCGGCATCCGTCAAAGGGTCGGCACGTCGGGCCGCCGGATCACGCGCATCGATCCAGCCAGGGCTGACGGCATTGACCCGCACCTCCGGCCCCAGGCTCATGGCCAAGGCATGCGTCAGGGCCAGCAGGCCGCCCTTGCTCGCCGCATAGGCCTCGGTGTCCGGCTCCGACTGACGCGCCCGGGTCGACGCCAGGTTGACGATGGCACCGCCATGGGCACGCAGGTACGGCGCGCAGTGCTTGGCCAACAGCATCGGCCCACTGAGATTCACCGCCAACACGCGATTCCAATACGCCAGGTCGAGGCTTTCCAGGGTGATATTGCGCGGGTCGGCCACGGCCGCGTTGCACACCAACGCGTCCAGCCGCCCGAACTGCCCCAGTACTTCTGCGACACCTTGGGCCACTTGTTTCTCGTCGGCGACGTCCATGGTGATAAACCAGGCATTGTCGCCCAGCACCTTGGACACCTTGGAGCCGCGCTCGCGGTCCAGGTCGGTCAACACCACTTGCCAGCCTTCGCTGATCAGCCACGCCGCGATCCCGAGACCAATGCCCCGCGCCGCGCCCGTCACCAGTGCGACGCGGCCGTTACCGACCGCCGCAGCATCCATGGACCACTCGATCACAAGGCCGCCAGCCCGCGGGCCAGGTCTGCCTGCAAGTCGGCCACATCTTCCAGGCCCACCGCGATGCGGATCAGGCTGTCGCGAATGCCGGCCGCTTCACGCTCTTGCGGCGCCAGGCGACCATGGGAGGTGGTGCTCGGGTGCGTGATGGTGGTCTTGCTGTCGCCCAGATTGGCGGTGATCGAAATCAAGCGAGTGGCGTCGATAAAGCGCCAGGCACCCTCTTTGCCGCCCTTCACTTCGAAGCTGACCACGGCGCCGAAACCACGCTGCTGGCGCTGGGCCAATTCGTGTTGCGGGTGGCTCTTGAGGCCGGCGTAGTGCACTTTCTCGATGCCATCCTGCTGCTCCAGCCACTCGGCCAGGGCCTGGGCATTGGCGCAATGGGCCTTCATGCGCAGACTGAGGGTTTCCAGGCCCTTGAGGAAGATCCAGGCGTTGAACGGGCTCAGCGTCGGGCCAGCAGTGCGCAAGAAACCCACCACTTCTTTCATCTGCTCGCCACGCCCAGCCACCACGCCGCCCATGCAACGGCCCTGGCCGTCGATGAACTTGGTCGCCGAGTGCACGACGATGTCTGCGCCCAGCTTCAACGGCTGCTGCAATGCAGGCGTGCAGAAGCAGTTGTCGACCACCAGCATCGCGCCCTTGGCGTGCGCCACTTCGGACAATGCGGCGATGTCCACCAACTCGGCCAGCGGGTTGGACGGCGACTCGACGAACAGCAATTTGGTGTTGGCCTTGATCGCCGCGTCCCAACCGGACAGGTCTGCCAGCGGTACGTAGTCCACTTCAATACCGAAGCGCTTGAAGTACTTCTCGAACAGGCTGATGGTTGAACCGAACACGCTGCGTGAAACCAATACATGGTCGCCAGCGCTGCACAAGCTCATCACAACGGCGAGGATGGCCGCCATACCGGTCGCCGTGGCCACCGCCTGCTCAGCACCTTCGAGGGCCGCAATACGCTCCTCGAACGCACGGACAGTCGGGTTGGTGTAGCGCGAGTAGACGTTGCCCGGCACTTCACCGGCAAAACGCGCAGCGGCGTCGGCGGCGGTGCGGAACACATAGCTGGAGGTGAAGAACATCGGGTCGCCGTGC
This sequence comes from Pseudomonas sp. TREG-RG-20F-10-E-6-01, assembly GCF_022662455.1. NCBI lineage: Bacteria > Pseudomonadati > Pseudomonadota > Gammaproteobacteria > Pseudomonadales > Pseudomonadaceae > Pseudomonas > Pseudomonas sp. TREG-RG-20F-10-E-6-01. The sequence goes on from NZ_JAKNQP010000002.1 coordinate 39,290, forward strand.
TCACCCTCCGGGGTACGGTGCTGGCCGGCGCGCACAGCCAGGGTATCGAAAGCTACGCCATCGAGGTCGCTGTCCAACCGACCGGCATCCCATTCCTGACTCATGCTGCGACTCCTTACTCAATTCTTTATTTAAGATACAAAACCGGCCCCTCAGGGCCGGTGTTTACTCAGTTGTTGTACAGATCGATGATCGCGCTGACCGCCTGGGTCTTGATCTTCGACGAGTCGTTGCGCGCCTGTTCGATCTTGTTCAGGTAAGCCTCGTCGACATCGCCGGTCACGTACTTGCCGTCGAACACGGCGCAATCGAACTGCTCGATCTTGATCTTGCCGCCACCAACCGCTTCGATCAGGTCCGGCAGGTCCTGATAGATCAGCCAATCGGCGCCGATCAGGTCGGCCACATCCTGGGTCGAACGGTTGTGGGCAATCAGCTCGTGGGCGCTCGGCATGTCGATACCGTACACGTTCGGGTAACGCACAGCTGGCGCAGCAGAGCAGAAGTACACGTTCTTGGCACCCGCTTCACGGGCCATCTGAATAATCTGCTTGCACGTGGTGCCACGTACGATGGAGTCGTCCACCAGCATCACGTTCTTGCCGCGAAATTCCAGCTCGATTGCGTTGAGCTTCTGGCGGACCGACTTCTTGCGCGCCGCCTGGCCCGGCATGATGAAGGTACGGCCGATGTAGCGGTTCTTGACGAAACCTTCGCGGAACTTGACGCCCAAATGGTTGGCCAGCTCCAGCGCAGCGGTACGGCTGGTGTCCGGAATCGGGATTACCACGTCGATGTCGTGCTCAGGACGCTCGCGCAGGATTTTCTCGGCCAGCTTCTCGCCCATGCGCAGACGCGCTTTGTATACCGAAACGCCGTCGATGATCGAATCCGGACGCGCCAGGTAGACGTGTTCGAAAATGCACGGGGTCAGTTTCGGCGCAACAGCGCACTGACGGGTGTGCAGCTTGCCGTCTTCGGTGATGTACACCGCTTCGCCCGGGGCCAGGTCGCGGATCAGGGTGAAGCCCAACACGTCCAGGGACACGCTTTCGGAGGCGATCATGTACTCGACGCCTTCGTCGGTGTGACGCTGGCCGAACACGATCGGGCGAATGCCATGCGGGTCGCGGAAACCGACGATGCCGTAACCGGTGACCATGGCCACGACCGCGTAACCACCGACGCAACGGTTGTGCACGTCAGTCACGGCGGCGAACACGTCTTCTTCGGTTGGCTGCAGCTTGCCGCGCTGGGCCAGCTCGTGGGCGAACACGTTGAGCAGCACTTCCGAGTCGGAACTGGTGTTGACGTGGCGCAGGTCGGATTCGTAAATCTCCTTGGCCAGTTGTTCAACGTTGGTCAGGTTACCGTTGTGCGCCAGGGTAATGCCGTAAGGCGAGTTGACGTAAAACGGTTGAGCTTCGGCCGAGGTCGAGCTGCCCGCAGTCGGGTAACGCACATGGCCAATGCCCATGTGCCCGACGAGGCGCTGCATGTGACGCTGATGGAACACGTCACGCACCAGGCCATTGTCCTTGCGCAGGAATAACCGGCCGTCGTGGCTGGTCACAATACCGGCAGCGTCCTGGCCGCGGTGCTGGAGGACGGTTAGCGCGTCATACAGCGCCTGATTCACGTTCGACTTACCGACGATACCGACGATGCCACACATGCGACGCAACCCCTACTTAATGAATCTTGACTGAACACTGCTTACTGAGGCGTTTTGGCCGGCAAGAGGTGTTCCTTGAACGGAAGATCAGCGGGTACGCTGATTCCGCTGGCCAGCCACTGACTGCTCCACCCCAGAATGAGGTTCTTGGACCAATCTGCAACCAATAGAAATTTTGGCACGAGTACCGACTCCTGCCACCACGAATCCTGCTGTACCGGCCCCAGGCTCAACAGCCCGACCGCCACGACCACCAGCAACGCGCCACGCGCAGCGCCGAAGGCCATGCCGAGAAATCGATCGGTCCCGGAGAGGCCGGTGACACGTATCAACTCGCCAATAAGATAATTGACCATTGCCCCGACCAGCAGCGTGGCGATGAACATGATGGCGCAGCCCGCGATGACGCGAGCCGAAGGTGTCTCGATGTAACCGGCCAGGTAAACCGACAATGAACCACCGAACATCCAGGCTACGACTCCTGCGATGATCCAGGTCAGCAACGACAGTGCTTCTTTTACGAAGCCGCGGCTTAGACTGATCAAAGCGGAGATGGCGACGATTGCAACGATCGCCCAATCAACCCAGGTAAATGGCACAGTGCAGCCTACGTACGGATAAGGCGGCGCATTTTAGCAGAGCGCCGGGCTGTCGGTAAGCTGTGATTGCGGGTGCGTTGCAAATCAATGGGTTGAGTAGGGCGAAGGCCCCCTCAGGACCACCAAATACAATGTGGGAGGGGGCTTGCCCCCGATAGCGATGGGTCATTATCAGAGATGCTGACTGACCTACCGCCATCGGGGGCAAGCCCCCTCCCACATTGAGTGCATTCCAAGCTGAAACGGGGGTGAAATCAGCCGCGCTCAGGCTGAAAACGCACCACAAAACCATTCAGGTTCTGCTGGCGACCCAGCAAGTCGCGCAGACGATCGGCCTCGGCGCGCTCGATCAGCGGCCCGATAAACACCCGGTTCTTGCCATCGGCACTGCGGATATAGGCGTTGTAGCCCTGAGCACGCAGCTTTTTCTGCAAGGCTTCGGCGCTCTCGCGATTGGCCAGGCTGGCGAGCTGGATCGACCAAGTGATCGGCAGGCCATTGGGATCGATGCGGCTTTGACCAACGTCCGGCTTGCCCGGCGCGGCAGGTTGCGGCGCAACCGGCTTGGGCGCTGGTGCCGGCGCGGCCGGCTTGGCGGCAACCGCAGGCGCTGCCGGAGCGGGCGCAGGTGCAGACTTGACCACTGGCACACTCGGCTGCACCGGCATGCTCGGCGCCTGCTGCGCAGCCACATCCGCATCACTCGGCATAGGCTCCTCAGGCAACGCCTGCGGCTCGGGCACCACCACCGGCTCGACCTGAACTTGCGGTACCGTCGGAGCCTGGGGCGCAGCCGGCGCCTCAACAACTACCTGGCGCTGCTCGTCCTGACGCGAAAACAGCATCGGCAGAAAAATCACCGCCAACGCCACCAGCACCAGGGCTCCAACCATTCGCTGCTTGTATGCGCTATCCAGTAATGCCATGTGCAGCTTCCTCCGTGGAGCGCCGGGCCAACCACTCTAGCGCCTCGGCAACACAATAAAATGATCCGAACAACAGAATCTCGTCCTCGGCCGTTGCCACCGCACACTGCGCTTCAAACGCAGCGGTGACGCTTGCATACGACGCCACTGGCGCACCAAGGTTCTGCAAGGCCGTTTCCAATTCAGCGGCCGGCCGACTGCGCGGCGTATCCAGCGGCGCAACCGCCCAAGCCTGGACATTGTCCAGCAACGGCGCAACCACGCCGCCCAGGTCTTTGTCAGCCAACAGCCCGAACACCGCCAGGCGGCGACCCACCGGCGGCGTACGCGACAGGCGTTGTGCCAGGTACTCGGCGGCATGCGGGTTGTGCCCCACATCCAGCAGCACGTTCAGGCGCTTGCCCTCCCACTCGAAGGTGCGACGATCCAGGCGCCCGACCACCCGAGTGGCCAGCAATGTCGCGGCAATCTGCTCGGCATGCCACGGCAAATCCAGCAGCAGGTAAGCCTGCAACGCCAGCGCAGCGTTTTCCATGGGCAGGTTCAGCAGCGGCAGATCATGCAGCTCTACCACCTGGCCGCGCGCATCACGCCCACGCCATTGCCAATGTTGAGCACCGATGTCGAGATTGAATTCGCGGCCGCGCAGGTAAAACGGGCAATCCAGCTCGCGCACCTTGTCGAGCAAGGGTTGCGGCGGGTCCAGATCACCACACAGGGCAGGCTTGCCCTGGCGGAAGATCCCGGCCTTTTCATAGGCGACCGACTCGCGGGTATTGCCCAAGTAGTCGGCATGGTCGACGCCAATGCTGGTGACCAACGCCAGGTCGGCATCCACCACGTTGACCGTGTCCAGACGCCCACCCAGGCCGACTTCCAGGACAACCACATCCAATTGCGCACGCTCGAACAGCCAGAACGCCGCCAGGGTGCCCATTTCGAAGTAGGTCAGGGAAATTTCGCCGCGCCCGGCATCCAGTGCGGCGAAGGCTTCGCAGAGCTGCTCATCAGTGGCTTCTACACCATTGAGCTGCACCCGCTCGTTGTAACGCAGCAGGTGCGGGGAATTGTAGACACCGACTTTCAGCCCTTGGGCTTGCAGCAGCGCCGCGACAAAGGCACAGGTAGAGCCTTTGCCGTTGGTGCCGGTCACCGTGATCACACGCGGTGCCGGCCGGCCCAACCCGAGGCGGGCCGCTACCTGTTGCGAGCGCTCCAGGCCCATGTCGATGGCTGACGGATGCAACTGCTCAAGGTAGGCGAGCCATTCGCCCAGGGTACGTTGGGTCATAGGTTTGCAGGCACCGGCGGTACAACGATCGGTTCGACTTTAGGCGCGACGTACACGGGCGTCGGCAGACCCATCATTTGCGCCAACAGGTTACCCAGGCGTGGACGCAGCTCGCCACGGGCGATGATCATGTCAATCGCGCCGTGCTCCAGCAGGAACTCGCTGCGCTGGAAACCTTCCGGCAGTTTTTCGCGAACGGTCTGCTCGATCACGCGCGGGCCGGCAAAGCCGATCAGGGCCTTGGGTTCGCCGACAATCACGTCACCCAGCATCGCCAGGCTGGCGGAAACGCCACCATAGACCGGGTCAGTCAGCACGGAGATGAACGGAATGCCTTCTTCACGCAGACGCGCCAGTACCGCGGAGGTCTTGGCCATTTGCATCAGGGAAATCAGCGCTTCCTGCATGCGCGCGCCACCGGAGGCGGCGAAGCAGATCATCGGGCAACGGTTTTCCAGGGCGTAGTTGGCGGCACGTACGAAACGCTCACCGACGATGGCGCCCATGGAGCCGCCCATGAAGGAAAACTCAAACGCCGACACCACCACCGGCATGCCCAGCAACTTGCCGCTGACGGAAATCAGCGCGTCCTTTTCACCGGTCTGCTTTTGCGCGGCGGTCAGGCGATCCTTGTACTTCTTGCCATCGCGGAACTTGAGCCGGTCAACCGGCTCCAGGTCAGCGCCCAGCTCGGCACGGCCATCGGCGTCGAGGAAAATGTCGATGCGGGCGCGGGCGCCGATACGCATGTGGTGGTTGCACTTGGGGCAAACGTCCAGGGTCTTTTCCAGCTCCGGGCGATACAGCACCGCGTCGCAGGATGGGCACTTGTGCCACAGACCTTCAGGAACCGAGCTTTTCTTCACCTCGGAACGCATGATCGAAGGGATCAGTTTGTCTACTAACCAGTTGCTCATGCTTTCTTTCTCCAGTACCGGTGGCTTGAACACAGCCCCGCGTATGCCCTTGAGCTAAATTCATATGTGGCGATGACACAGGCTGGACGGGGTCAGACGTTCGACCAGCCACTTCCTGCCTGTATCCTCAGCCTTCCAGACAACCTGCAGCGCGGGTTGCCACTACATTTCCGGGCCTCCCGCAGGCGGCGCCGATGCTGTTTTACACAGTGGTAGTTATGGACGGCGGCAGACTGCGAGCCGTCACATCGCGCTACTGCTGTTGCGCACCGCTTGCATGAATGCGCGAATCTTGTGGTGATCCTTGATGCCCTTGCCCTGCTCCACCCCACCGCTGACGTCGACGGCGTACGGCCGAACCTGCTCGATGGCAGCCCCGACATTCTCGGGGTTGAGCCCGCCGGCCAGGATAATCGGCTTGCTCAGCCCCTCGGGAATCAGCGTCCAGTCGAATGCTTCGCCCGTACCGCCCGGCACGCCTTCGACATAGGTATCCAACAGAATGCCACGAGCGCCAGTATAGGCAGCACACGCGGCGGCGATGTCATCCCCGGCCTTGACGCGTAGCGCCTTGATATACGGACATTGGTAGCTTTCACACTCGTCGGGGCTTTCGTCGCCGTGAAACTGCAGCATGTCCAGCTGCACGGCATCCAGGGTTTCGTTGAGCTCGCAGCGACTGGCGTTGACGAACAAGCCCACGGTGGTCACGAACGGCGGCAACGCGGCGATGATTGCACGCGCCTGCAACACATTCACCGCCCGTGGGCTCTTGGCATAAAACACGAAACCGATGGCATCCGCCCCCGCCTCGACTGCCGCCAGCGCGTCTTCTATGCGGGTGATCCCGCAAATCTTGCTGCGAACGGCTGACATGTCGTAGAAACCTCAGGGGTTGAACCGAGAAAGTCCCGGATGGTAACAAAAGCTATTCCGGGCGTCAGCCGCCAAGTTCGCTGAAACCTGTGAGGAAGTGTGGCCCGATGAAACGATCCGGCAATTCGAACTCGTCGCGGTACTCCACGTCCACCAGATACAGGCCAAAAGGATGCGCCGTCACCCCACCTGTGCGGCGGATGCGACTTTCCAACACTTCTTTGGCCCACTCCACCGGGCGCTCGCCGGTGCCGATGGTCATCAACACGCCTGCAATATTGCGCACCATATGGTGCAGGAAGGCGCCGGCGCGGATATCCAGCACGATCATCTTGCCGTGACGGGTCACCCGCAGGTGATGGACTTCCTTGATCGGCGACTTGGCCTGGCACTGGCCGGCACGAAACGCGCTGAAATCATGCACACCGACCAAATGCTGCGCGGCCTCGGCCATGCGCTCGGCGTCCAGCGGGCGATGGTTCCAGGTGATTTCCTGGTTGAGGTGCGCCGGACGGATCTGGTCGTTGTAGATCACGTAGCGATAACGCCGGGCAATCGCCTTGAAGCGCGCATGAAAATGCGCAGGCATGACCTTGGCCCAGGTGACGCTGACGTCATGGGGCAAATTGATATTGGCGCCCATCACCCACGCTTTCATCGTGCGCTCGGCCTGGGTGTCAAAGTGCACTACCTGGCCACAGGCGTGCACACCGGCGTCGGTTCGCCCGGCGCACATCAGCGACACCGGCGAGTCGGCGACCTTGGACAAGGCATTTTCGAGGGTTTCCTGCACCGTCAACACACCCGAGGCCTGGCGCTGCCAGCCGCGATAGCGTGAGCCTTTGTATTCCACGCCCAGGGCGATGCGGTTAAAGCCTGCGGCCGCCATTTCGGCGGCCGCGTTATCTATATTTGCCAAGAACTGAGAGCCCGATGAGTTGCGCAAAGGCGGCCATTATAAAGGCGGCGCACGCATGAGGGGCGCTTTTGTTGCGAGGCCACACGCCAAACCAACTGTGGGAGCGGGCTTGCTCGCGAATGCAACGTGCCGGTCGCTCAATCAGCTAACCGGCACGTCACGCTCGCGAGCAAGCCCGCTCCCACACTGGTGTTACACCACCCTTCAGATTTTGCCGAGCATTTCCTTGGCTTCACCGCGCTGGGCTTCGTCGCCCTCAGTCAGCACTTCGGACAGGATGTCGCGCGCGCCGTCGGCATCGCCCATGTCGATGTACGCCTGGGCCAGGTCGAGCTTGGTGGCCACTTCATCGGTGCCAGAGAGGAAATCAAATTCCGGCTCATCAGCGCCCAACGCCGCATCTTCAGCGGTAAAGGAAGGCTCGATCGGCGGATGCTCGAGGCTCTGGGACAGGCGATCGAGCTCAGCGTTGACATCGTCCAGCTCGGACGTGAAGGCATCCGGCTTGGCGGCCGGCGGCGCTTGCGGTTCGTCAGCCAGGGACAGGTCGAAGTCTTCCGGCAGGTCGAAATCATCCAGTGCGGCAGGGGTAAGGGTCGGCGGCTCAACGGCCGGCACATCCTTCATCTGGTCTTCAAGGCCCGAGAGGAAGTCATCGTCCGATTGCGTGGACGACGGCGCGTCCAGCTGCAAGTCCAGATCGAAGTCCGACACATCATCCGGTGCAGGCTTGGCTTGCGTCTGGCGCTGCAGGACCGACTCGAAACTCGACTCATCCTTGGGGCTGACCACGGCCGGCGAAGCGGCTTCCAGATCGTCCAGGCTCAAGTCGAAATCCGTATCGAACGCGTCGGGTTCCGGGGCCGGTGCTGCCGGTTTGTCTTCGAGCAGGTTCTTCACGTATTGAGCGTCCAGCGCCGCCGCGGCCACCGCAGCACTGACGCCCGCGGCCAACACGGCCATGGCCGGGAAGCGACTCTTGAGCTGCTCGACCTGAGCGTGGTTTTCGCCCGTGGCCACCAGTTGACGCTCTTGCGTGACGAAGCCGTCCTTGTCGCTCTGCAGACCGTAGACTTCCATCAGCTTCAAACGCAGGTCACTGCGCTTGGGCTCGCGCTTGATCGCCTGCTCCAACACATCGGCGGCCTGATTCAGGTGACCACGGTCGATATGGGATTGAGCTTGTGCCAGCGCGTCGCTGGAGTTTACCGGGGCTACGGCGACCGCCAACGGCGCCAGCACGGAAGCCACGCTCGGCACCACGACAGGCTCAACCACGGGGGCAGGCGCTGGCGCAGCAGCCAGCTTGACGTTCGGCGGCGGCACTTCCAGGCCTTCGAAGCTGTCCGGTGGCAGGTCGTGATCCACACTCGGCGAGAACTGTGGCTCTTCAGCCAGCGCCCGCGCCATACGCAGGTGCTTTTCCTCTTCGAGGCGGGCGTTGCGGTGACGGGCCCACAGCAGCAGGAGCAACAACACCAGCAAGCCGGCAGCACCGCCGATGACCCCAAGGACAATCGGGTTGGTCAGCAGATCGTTGAATTTACCTTCGGTGGTGCTCGCCGGCGCGGCATCCGCCTTGATCGGCTCGGGCGTAGCCACCACGGCAGCCGGCGTCGCATCGGGTGCCGGCGCAGCCGCCGCAGTGGCCGCAGGCTCACCTGGCAGCTGCGCGGGGATGGTTGCTGTCGCGGGCGCAGTGCCCGGCACTGCCGGGTTACCGCCCTGAGCCTGCAACTTGGCCAGTTGATCGTTTTTCAGTTGAATCAGCTTTTGCAGCTTGTCCAGCTGGCTTTGCAGGTCGGCTGCGCGGCTTTTCAGCTCGGCATTGTCGCGGCGCGTGGTGTCCAGTTCTTCCTGGGTCATCGCCAGCTTGTCGCTCAACGCACGACCATCAGCGGCCCTGCCCTTTGCACCTTTCTTGGCGGACTCGGCCGACACCAGGCTCAAATTGTCCTTGGCATTGCTGCTCGAGGGCGCATCGCCTGCCTGGGTGCGCCGAGTGGCGTCGAGTTGCTGCTTGCCGGCGGCCTGATTATTGGCCGTGCGACGCCCCTGGCGCCAGGCGGCATTTTGCGCAGTGACTTCGGCAATCGCCTCCGGCTGCGGCAAGCTGGTGGCTTGCTGGCGATCCGGAAGACGCAGCACCTGGCCGGTTTTCAGGCGGTTGATATTGCCGTCGATGAAAGCATCAGGGTTGAGCGCCTGGATCGCCAGCATGGTTTGCTGGACCGATGCGCCGTTACGGTTCTTCGCGGCAATTTCCCACAAGGTATCGCGAGAAGTCGTGGTGTGCTGCGCAGCTTTGCTGACTGGGGGCGCCGTATTGGCAGGTGCCGACTGGGTCGGCGCACTCAAGCGCGGTGCAGGTGCGCTGGCGGTCGGTGCCGGCTGCTCGAACTTGGCCGGGTCGAGCAGCACACTGTAGTCGCGCATCAGGCGGCCGTTGGGCCATTGCACTTGAAGCAGAAAACGTACATAGGAATCAGGCAGCGGCTTGCTGGAGGTGACGCGCACCACACTGCGGCCATTGGGGTTGATCACCGGGGTAAACGTCAGGTCATTCAGAAACGCCTGGCGATCCACGCCGGCGTCCACAAACGCCTGGTCAGACGCCAGGCTCGGGGTGATCTCGGAGGCGGTGAGGCCGCCGACATCGAGCAATTCGATTTCCACCGCCAACGGCTGGTTCAACTTCGACTTGAGGGTCATCTCCCCAAGCTGCAGCGCCTGCGCCATACCGGAAGACAGCGCCGAGGCGGCCGCTATTGCTAACACCAGTTTGCGAACTTGAACCATAGCCTCATCCTTTGTTTGAACACTCCCCGGCCTGCGAGAAGGTTGGTAACCGCTGCCATAAGGCATGGCGAGCCGATAGGTTACCGACGCGCTTCTGTTTCGCTTGGGGCCAAGCATAGCGCCTGGCTAGAATCAATCTACAAATTGCCGCCAAGTATCTTTTACACAAGGCCTTTTATCAACAACTGCGCCAGCTGCACGGCGTTCAATGCCGCGCCCTTGCGTACGTTATCTGACGTCAGCCACAGATTTAGTTCCGCCGGGTCGTCAACGCCCGCACGCACTCGTCCAACGTAGACCACATCCTGGCCGACCGCATCCCCAACGGCCGTAGGGTAGTCGCCCTCTTCCACCAGCTCGATCCCCGGCGCTGCCTCCAGTGCACGGTTGACAGCGGCCAGGTCGACCGGCGCGCCCGACTGCAAAGACACTGTCAGGCTATCGCCAAAAAACACCGGGGCTTGAACGCAGGTTGCGGAAATCTTTAGCAGAGGTGTTTCCAGCACCGCGCGTAGTTCGTGTACGAGGCGTTTCTCCAAGGCTGTATGACCTTTGGCGTCAGGCGTGCCGACTTGCGCCAGCAGGTTGAAGGCCATCTGCCGATCAAAGAACTTCGGCTCCAGCGGGCGCACGTTCAGCAGCTCGGCGGTCTGACGGGCCAGCTCGCTGACGGCCTCGCGGCCCTGGGCCGAAACGGCCAGGTTGGCAGTGACGCTGACGCGCTGGATATCCAGCACGCCGCGCAACGGCGCCAGAACCACCGCCAGGTTGGTGGCGGACGGACTCGGGCTGCCGAGCTGGAAGGGCTTTTTCAGGCCCTTGAGAATATGCGCGTTGGCTTCCGGCACGACCTGAGGTGCCTGATCGGCCGGCAAGGCGCCGGAGAGGTCGATCACCGAGCAACCAGCCGCCGTGGCGCGTGGTGCGAAACTCAGGGTCACCGCCGGGCCTGCCGCGAAGAAGGCCAGCTGGGCTTTTTTGAAGTCGAACTCATCAACTTCCTTGACCCGCACGTTTTTGCCGCGAAACGGCACCGAGGCGCCGGCCGAGTTGCTGCCCGCCAGCAGATACAGGGTGCCTACCGGAAAATCCAGTTCTTCGAGAATCTGCACCAGGGTTTCACCCACGGTGCCGGTTGCACCGATCACGGCGATTTCAAAGGTCTGGGTCATGGTGGCTGCCTCGGGCATTGCGGGGGGAGCGGCACTTTACCGGGTGGTTGGGGGTGAGGCAATTGGGCTGGGCCCTGGGGTGAGGCTGATGGCCCCATCGCGGGCAAGCCCGGCTCCCACATTTTGATTTGTGAACACAGTCAAATGTGGGAGCTGGCTTGCCTGCGATGAGGCCCTCAAGAGCAATAAAAAACCCGCGCCTGTCACCAGAACGCGGGTTTCTCACTCACCAGCAGCGATCAACGCTCCAGCAAAATCCGCAGCATGCGACGCAGCGGTTCAGCCGCGCCCCACAGCAGTTGGTCGCCGACGGTGAACGCACCCAGGTACTGAGTACCCATGTTCAGCTTGCGCAGACGACCAACCGGTACATTCAGGGTGCCGGTGACCTTGGTTGGGCTCAGCTCCTGCATGCTGATGTCGCGGTTGTTCGGCACCAGCTTGACCCATGGGTTGTGCTGGCTGATCAGCCCTTCGATATCGGCGATCGGCACGTCTTTGTTCAGCTTGATGGTCAGCGCCTGGCTGTGGCAGCGCATGGCGCCGATGCGCACGCAGATGCCGTCCACCGGAATCGGGTTCTTGAAGCGACCGAGGATCTTGTTGGTCTCAGCCTGGGCCTTCCACTCTTCGCGGCTCTGGCCGTTCGGCAGTTCCTTGTCGATCCATGGGATCAGGCTACCGGCCAATGGCACGCCGAAGTTTTCGGTCGGGTAGGCATCGCTGCGCATGGCTTCGGCCACACGACGGTCGATGTCGAGGATCGCGCTGGCAGGGTCGGCCAGTTGATCAGCCACAGCGGCGTGGGTGGCGCCCATTTGCTTGATCAGCTCGCGCATGTTCTGCGCGCCGGCGCCGGAGGCCGCCTGATAGGTCATGGCGCTCATCCACTCGACCAGGCCAGCTTCGAACAAGCCGCCCAGGCCCATCAGCATCAGGCTGACGGTGCAGTTGCCGCCCACGTAGTTCTTGGTGCCAGCGTCCAGCTGCTGGTCAATCACCTTGCGGTTCACCGGGTCGAGGATGATCACGGCGTCGTCCTGCATGCGCAGGCTCGAGGCGGCGTCAATCCAGTAACCCTGCCAGCCGGCTTCGCGCAGCTTGGGGAAGACTTCGCTGGTGTAGTCGCCACCCTGGCAGGTCAAAATCACGTCGAGGGTTTTGAGCTCTTCAATGCTGTAGGCGTCTTTGAGCGGAGCAATATCCTTGCCCACGGACGGCCCTTGGCCACCCACGTTCGACGTGGTGAAAAACACCGGCTCAATAAGATCGAAATCCTGCTCTTCCAGCATCCGCTGCATGAGCACGGAACCGACCATACCGCGCCAACCGATCAGACCTACACGTTTCATCGCAACTACACCTTGTTAAAAAGTGGGCCGCCTTGCAGCAACAACTGCAAGCGGGCCCGAGAGATTACAGATTCCGCAGCGCGGCGACTACTGCGTCGCCCATTTCTTGCGTCCCAACCTTGGTGCAACCCTGCGACCAGATGTCGCCGGTGCGCAAACCCTGGTCCAGCACCAGGCTCACAGCCTTCTCGATCGCATCCGCCGCTTCACTCAGGTTGAAGCTGTAACGCAGCATCATCGACACCGACAAGATGGTCGCCAACGGGTTGGCAATGCCTTGGCCTGCAATGTCCGGCGCCGAACCGTGGCACGGCTCGTACATGCCTTTATTGTTGGTGTCCAGGGACGCCGACGGCAGCATGCCGATGGAACCGGTGAGCATCGACGCCTGGTCGGACAGGATGTCGCCGAACAGGTTGTCGGTGACGATCACGTCGAACTGCTTGGGTGCACGTACCAGCTGCATGGCGGCGTTGTCGACGTACATGTGGCTCAGTTCGACGTCCGGGTAGTCCTTGGCCACTTCTTCGACGATTTCGCGCCACAGTTGGCTGGAGGCCAGTACGTTGGCCTTGTCGACCGAGCAGACCTTCTTGCCGCGCACGCGGGCCATGTCGAAACCGACACGGGCGATACGGCGGATCTCGCTCTCGCTGTACGGCAGCGTGTCGTAGGCCTGACGCTCGCCATTTTCCAACTCACGCACGCCGCGTGGCGAGCCGAAGTAGATACCGCCGGTCAGCTCGCGCACGATCAGGATGTCCAGGCCCGCCACCACTTCCGGCTTGAGGCTCGATGCATCGGCCAGCTGCGGGTACAGAATCGCCGGACGCAGGTTGCCGAACAGGCCCAGTTGCGCGCGAATCTTCAGCAGGCCGCGCTCCGGGCGGATGTCACGTTCGATTTTGTCCCACTTCGGGCCGCCCACGGCGCCGAGCAGTACGGCGTCGGCAGCACGGGCGCGGTCCAGGGTTTCGTCAGCCAGGGGCACGCCGTGCTTGTCGATGGCGGCGCCGCCGATCACGTCGTGGCTCAATTCGAAGCCCAGGCTGTACTTGCTGTTGGCCAATTCCAGGACTTTGACCGCTTCGGCCATGATTTCCGGACCAATACCGTCGCCAGGAAGAATCAGAATCTGCTTGCTCATGCGTTCCTCGTTTCATCAAGCGACCCGCCCGTGGGCAGGTCGGGAAAATTAATCAGCGTTCGGCAAACACCACCAGCACGTCGGTGCTGAAGGTGCCGTCGGCTTGAATCTCGTAGTAATCGCGTACTTCCTGGCCCATCGCCTGCTGCAACTCGAGGATCGCGGCGCGCAATACCTCGGGTGTACGCATGCGCTCCACCCACGAGGTGTATTCCAGGCGCAGGCGCTGACGGCTGCTGTTGCGGACGTGCAAGCCGGCTTCGCTGAGCTGGCGCATCCATTCGGCGGCGGAGTAATCGCGCACGTGACTGGTATCGCGCAGCACTTCGACGGTTTGCAGGTAAGTGTCCAACAGCGGGCTGCCCGGTGACAAGACATCGACAAATGCCGCGATGCCGCCAGGCTTGAGCACCCGACGCACCTCGCGAAAGGCCAGGCCAAGGTCGCTCCAGTGGTGGGCCGAGTAACGGCTGAACACGAAGTCGAACTCGCCATCGGCAAATGGCAGGCGCTCGGCGGCGCCATGCACGGTGCGGATGTTGTTCAGGCCACGCTCTTTTGCGGCGGCTGCCACCACGTCGAGCATTTGCTGGGACAGGTCGTAGGCCACCACGTCTTTAACCAGCGGCGCAACGTGGAAGCTCACATGCCCGGCACCGCAACCCAGGTCCAGCAGTCGTGCGGCGCCCTGCCCGGCCAGTTCGGCCTGCAGCAGTGCGAATTCGCTGCCTTGAGCGTGCACGGCACTGCTCAGGTAGGCCGAGGCCTGTTCGCCGAATTGTTTTTGCACGACTTGGGTGTGGGCGGTGTTGGTCATGGTGGCTTTCCTTGGGTTTTGGGGTGGTTGTACGGGCGCTATCGCAGGCAAGCCAGCTCCCACTGTTGGAATGCATTCCAAGGTGGGAGTCGGGCTTGCCCGCGATGGGGCCCGCACGGTTACCGCAAATCAGACATCGCGAAACAACCAGGGCTGGCTCGCCCGGTGCTTGGTTTCAAACGCGGCAATCGCATCGCCGTCCTGCAAGGTCAGGCCGATATCGTCCAGGCCATTGATCAGGCAGTGCTTACGGAACGCATCGACTTCAAAGTGATAGACCTTGCCGTCCGGACGGGTCACGGTCTGCGCGGCCAGGTCAACGGTCAGTTGGTAGCCGACATCGGCTTCGACCTGCTTGAACAGCTCGTCCACTTCGGCGTCGCTCAAGATGATCGGCAGCAAGCCGTTCTTGAAGCTGTTGTTGAAGAAGATGTCGGCGTAGCTCGGCGCGATGATGCTGCGAAAGCCATATTCTTCCAGGGCCCACGGCGCGTGTTCACGGCTGGAGCCGCAGCCGAAGTTCTCGCGGGCCAGCAATACGCTGGCGCCTTGGTAACGCTCGGCGTTGAGCACAAAATCCTTGTTCAACGGGCGCTTGGAGTTGTCCTGGTAGGCGTAGCCCACGTCCAGGTAGCGCCACTCATCGAACAGGTTCGGGCCAAAGCCGGTGCGCTTGATCGACTTCAAGAACTGCTTGGGAATGATCTGGTCGGTGTCGACGTTGGCACGGTCCAACGGCGCGACAAGACCGGTGTGTTGGGTAAAAGCTCTCATCGGGTATTCCTCAGATCAATTCGCGAACGTCGATGAAACGACCGTTGACGGCAGCGGCGGCGGCCATGGCCGGGCTGACCAGGTGGGTACGCCCACCGGCGCCCTGACGCCCTTCGAAGTTACGGTTGGACGTGGACGCGCAATGCTCGCCCGACTCCAAACGGTCCGGATTCATCGCCAGGCACATGGAGCAGCCCGGCTCGCGCCATTCAAAACCGGCCTCAAGGAAGATCTTGTCCAGGCCCTCGGCTTCGGCTTGCGCTTTGACCAGGCCCGAACCTGGCACCACGATGGCTTGCTTGATGGTCGAGGCCACTTTGCGGCCTTTGGCGATCACCGCCGCGGCGCGCAGGTCTTCGATCCGCGAGTTGGTGCAAGAACCGATAAACACGCGGTCCAACTGGATGTCGGTAATCGCCTGGTTGGCTTTCAGGCCCATGTACTTCAAGGCGCGCTCGATGGAGCCACGCTTGACCAGGTCGGTTTCCTTGGCCGGGTCCGGCACGTTCTGGTCAACGGCCAGGACCATTTCCGGCGAGGTGCCCCAGCTGACTTGCGGCTTGATCTGGGCGGCGTCGAGTTCGACCACGGTGTCAAACACCGCATCGGCGTCGGAGACCAGGTCTTTCCAGGCTTCGACCGCTGCGTCCCAATCGGCGCCTTGCGGGGCGAATGGGCGGCCTTTGACGTATTCGACGGTTTTTTCGTCTGCCGCGACCATGCCGACACGGGCACCGGCTTCGATGGACATGTTGCAGATGGTCATGCGGCCTTCGATGGACAGGTCGCGGATGGCGCTGCCGGCGAACTCGATGGCATGGCCGTTGCCGCCGGCGGTGCCGATCTTGCCAATCACGGCGAGCACGATGTCCTTGGCGGTCACGCCGAACGGCAAGGTGCCTTCGACTTTAACCAGCATGTTCTTCATCTTTTTGGCGACCAGGCACTGGGTGGCGAACACATGTTCCACCTCGGAGGTGCCGATGCCATGGGCCAGAGCGCCGAACGCGCCGTGGGTGGAGGTGTGGGAGTCACCGCAAACCACGGTCATGCCTGGCAAGGTGGCGCCCTGCTCCGGGCCGATCACGTGCACGATGCCCTGACGCACGTCATTCATCTTGAATTCGGTGATGCCATATTCATCGCAATAGTCGTCGAGGGTTTGCACCTGCAAACGCGACACCTGGTCGGCAATGGCCTCGATGCCGCCCTTGCGCTCCGGGGTGGTCGGTACGTTGTGGTCCGGGGTGGCGATGATCGAGTCGACGCGCCAAGGCTTGCGCCCGGCCAGCCGCAGGCCTTCGAACGCTTGGGGCGAGGTCACTTCATGGATGATGTGACGGTCGATATAGATCAGCGACGAGCCATCGTCGCGCCGTTTCACTTCATGGGAATCCCAAAGCTTGTCGTAAAGCGTTTTGCCGGCCATCAGTCGGTCCTCATCATCGGTCTTTCTATGCCCCGGGCCTTGAGACATTCAATAACCCTTTGGCTTGTGAGGCTGATGGTATGGCGCTACATTAAATAACTCAAATTCATATTTTTTATGCTTTGGATTACCAACTGGAATACTTCAATGGACTTGGCCAACCTTAATGCCTTTATTGCCATCGCCGAGACCGGCAGCTTCTCCGGCGCCGGTGAACGCCTGCACCTGACCCAACCGGCCATCAGCAAGCGCATTGCCGGGCTGGAACAACAATTAAAGGTACGTTTATTCGACCGCCTGGGCCGTGAAGTCGGCCTGACCGAGGCCGGGCGCGCCCTGCTGCCACGTGCTTATCAGATTCTCAATGTGCTGGACGACACCCGCCGCGCGCTCACCAACCTGACCGGCGAAGTCAGCGGCCGCCTGACGTTGGCCACCAGCCACCACATCGGCCTGCACCGCCTGCCACCGATTTTGCGCACCTTTACCCGCGAGTACCCAAATGTAGCGCTGGATATTCAGTTCCTCGATTCGGAAGTGGCCTACGAGGAAATCCTCCATGGCCGCGCTGAAGTGGCCGTTATTACCCTGGCGCCCGATCCGCACAACCTGGTACGCGCCACACCGGTGTGGGACGACCCGCTGGATTTCGTGGTGGCGCCCGAGCACAGCCTGACCGCCAATGGCACGGTCAACCTGGCCGATATCGCCAAACACCCGGCGGTCTTCCCCGGTGGCAACACCTTTACCCACCATATTGTCAGCCGCTTGTTCGAAGCCCAGGGCCTGACGCCGAATATCGCCATGAGCACCAACTACCTGGAAACCATCAAGATGATGGTGTCCATCGGCCTGGCCTGGAGCGTGTTGCCGCGCACCATGCTTGATGAACAGGTGGCAAGTATCGCTTTGCCGGGCATACAGCTCAGTCGCCAGCTAGGCTATATCGTGCACACCGAAAGGACGCTGTCGAACGCTGCGCGGGCTTTCATGAGCCTATTGGATGCACAGGTCGATCTGCCAGGGACACCGGCATGAAGCTGTGCGGCCTCAAGGCCTGAATAAACCGCGCCGAACCCCCATTGAGCCAAGGCCCTTTGATAATGCGCAACCCCGTCGATTCCGTGCCACCCCTGCCCCGCATTTACGCCCTGGACCCTCAAGAGGCGGAACGAAGCTGGGACAGCGCCCCGCAGTTGCTGGCAGCCCTCAACGCTGCCCGCCTGGGCGCGTGGTGCTGGGAAATCGACACGGGCAGGATCAGCTGGTCACGCGGCACCCAGGCGCTGTTCGGCTACGATCCGCGCCAGCCGCTGCCCAAAGACCTGGATTACCTGGATCTGCTCGCGCCGTCGGACCGCGCGCGCGTGGTGCGGGCCTTTCACGCCGTGCTGGCGGGCGAGCCGTTTGAGCAGGCCATGCACCACCACATCCAATGGCCGGATGGCAGCCATCACTGGCTGGAAATCAACGGCAGCCTGGCACCGGACAAGACCGGCCGGCGCCGCATGATCGGCGTGATCCGCGAAACCACTCGCCAGCGCGAGCGCGAGCACGCCCTTATCCACTCGGAAAAACGCTTCGCCACGCTGTTTCATCTGTGCCCCAATATGGTCCTGCTGACCCGCCAGGCCGACGGCCTGATCAGCGAAGCCAACCAGTATTTCGAGATGCTCTTCGGCTGGCCCGTGGCCCAGGCCATCGGCCGCACCACGCTGGACCTGGGCCTGTGGCGTGACCCGCAACAGCGTGCGCTGCTGGTCAGGGCCACCCAACGCAAGGGCGAACCCATCAGCATGGAAGTGCAGTTCTGCGCCAGCAACGGCCAGATCCACGACGGCACCTTGAGCGCACAAAAAGTCGAGCTGGAGGGTGAGGCCTACCTGATCAGCACGTTTGTCGACACCACCGAACGCAAAAACGCCGAGCAGGCGCTCAAGGACAGCCAGGAGCGCCTTGACCTGGCCCTGGATTCGGCACAGCTGGGCACCTGGGACTGGCATATCCCCAGCGGCATGCTCTATGGCTCGGCCCGCGCAGCGCAACTGCACGGCCTGGAGGCGTTGCCGTTTCACGAACCTTTCGATGCGTTTTTTGAAGGCATGTCCGATGAAGAACGCGAGGGCATGCGCAACGCCTATCGCAGCCTGCGTGAAGGCCCGGGCGGCAACTACCAGTTGACCTACCGCGTCCAGATGGAGGACGGCAGCGCTCGTTACCTGGAAAGCCGCGCGCGGCTGTATCGCGACGAATCGGGCAAACCGTTGCGCATGGCCGGCACCTTGCTGGATATCACCGACCAGGTGGAACGCGAGCAGCGCATCACCGCCTCCGAAGAAAAGTTCGCCAGCCTGTTCCAGGCCAGCCCCGACCCGATCTGCGTGACCTACCTGGACAGCGGTGCCTTTATCGAAATCAACCCCGCGTTTACGCAGGCCTTTGGCTGGACCGCCGCCGAGGTGCTCGACAAAAGCGCCGACCAGATCGGGCTGTGGGATGACTCGAGCAAGCGCCTGCAACGTATCGAGCGGGTGATTCGCGAGCAGTCATTAAACAATGTCGCCATTGGGGTGCATCACAAAAATGGCCAAAGCCTGACCTGCGTGATTTCCAGCCGCTTGATCAAGGTGGGCGACCAACCCTGCATCGTCACGACCCTGCGCGATATCACCCAGCAACAACGCTCCGAGGCCGCCCTTAAGGCCAGCGAAGAAAAATTCGCCAAGGCCTTCCATTCAAGCCCCGACGCCATCTCCATCACCGAACGTGACACCGGCCGTTATGTGGAGGTCAATGACGGCTTCTGCCGCCTCACCGGCTACCGCGCCGAGGAGGCCATCGGCCTGACGCTGTATCAGATCGGCATCTGGGCTGATGAGAATCAGCGTGCGGCGCTGCTGGCCGAACTGCAGATCAAGGGCCGAATTCATCACCTGGAAATGCTTTGGCACAACAAACGTGGCGAATTGTTGGCCGTGGAGGTGTCGGTCGAACCGATCACCCTCAATGAAACGCCGTGCCTGCTGCTGACGGCGCGGGACGTGAGCCTGCTGAAAAACGCCCAGGCGCAGATCCGTCACCTGGCCTATCACGACCCGCTGACCAACCTGCCCAATCGTGCATTGCTGATGGACCGCCTGAGCCAGCAGATCGCCCTGCTCAAACGCCATAACCTGAGGGGCGCCCTGCTGTTTCTCGACCTCGATCATTTCAAGCACATCAACGATTCCCTCGGCCACCCGGTGGGCGACACCGTGCTGAAAATCGTCACCGCACGCCTCGAAGCCAGCGTGCGCATGGAAGATACGGTGGCGCGCCTGGGCGGCGATGAGTTCGTGGTGCTGCTCAGCGGCCTGGAAGGTACACGCGTGGAAGTCAGCGCTCAGGTACAGGAACTGGCGGACACCCTGCGCGAATTGCTCTCGGAACCGATGTTCCTCGATGGCCATCGCCTGCAGGTCACGCCGAGCATTGGCGTGGCGCTGATCCCCGACCACGGCTCGACACCCTCAGACCTGCTCAAGCGTGCCGACATTGCGCTGTATCGGGCCAAGGATTCAGGACGCAACACCACGCAGATGTTTCATAACAGCATGCAGAAAACCGCCAGTGAACGCCTGCGCATGGAGACCGACCTGCGTCTGGCGCTGTCACGCGGTGAGTTCAGCGTGCATTACCAGCCTCAAGTGGATGCGCGCGGCAACCGCATCATCGGTGCCGAAGCGCTGGTGCGCTGGCAGCACCCGCAACTGGGAGCGCAGTCACCCACCGAATTTATCAAAGTGCTGGAAGACAGCGGCCTGATCCTGGAAGTCGGCACCTGGATTCTTGATGAAGCCTGCGGCGCCTTTGCCCAATTGATCGCCGATGGCCTGGTGGACCCGTTGAATTTCAGCCTGTGCGTGAATATAAGCCCGCGCCAGTTTCGCCAGAACGACTTCGTGGAGCGGGTGGAGCGCTGCCTCAAGCAGCATCACCTGCCGTATAGCCTGCTGAAACTGGAAATCACCGAAGGCATCGTGATCCAGAACCTGGATGACACCGTGGCCAAGATGCGCCGCCTGAAAAAACTCGGCGTAAGCTTTGCCATGGATGACTTCGGCACCGGCTACTCGTCGCTGACCTACCTCAAGCGCCTGCCGGTGGATGCGTTGAAGATCGATCAGTCCTTTGTGCGCGACGCCACCCACGACCCCAACGATGCCGAAATCATCCGCGCCATCGTCGCCATGGCGCGCAGCTTGAACCTGGAAGTGATCGCCGAGGGCGTGGAAACCCCGGAACAACTGGCATTCCTGCAAAAGCTGGGCTGCCATTTGTTCCAAGGGTATTTACACAGCCGGCCTCTGCCCATCGAGGCGTTCAGGAAGCTATTGGTGTGACCCTTACACCAGCTTCAATGCGCGAAACCCGCCGTTCATCCATCGCGATGACGCCAGGTCCTGCTTTCGCCCATAGAAATCCAGCGCGCCATTGATGACCGCGACCGAGTGGCCGGTGTCCGCCAGCGTGCCGACCGCGCCCCGGGCCAGTTCTTCAACCGTGCTTTCACGTATATAGGCGTACAACCCAAGCCGCCGGAGCGCCTCCCCCGGGTACTCGCCGTCGTTGAGGGTGTGCAGGGCCGTTGCATAACTCTGCCCGGCGCGCATGTCGTTATTTTCCAGGTGCGCGCGCTTGGCACTGACCGCGTACAAGAAGTTGGCGTAGTTGATCAACTGCGTATTGCTGCCGTGGAAGTTTGACGCGACGATGGCCTGGCGCAGCTCATCATGGGTCACCGTCAGCGTGAAGGAGTCCCTCATGACCACCTCAAAACCGTCGGGGGTGACTTGGATGCGCTTATAGATTCCCTGGGGGTCCTGCCAGAACCGGATGATCGCCGCCTTGATCGCCGACACCGTGACGCAATTGCCTTCCACGCCCTGATAAAAACCACCCCAGATCTGTTCGGGCGTCATGCCGGACACGACATCGGACACCTGCCGGGCGTTGTCGGGTGCCGCCGGCTTGTCGTCGAACAACACGTACCCGTAACCCTGCGTGGTCTGGCGCCGCTCGTCGTAATAATGGCTTACACCGTCCATCACCAGCGCCGAGCCAAAGCTGTGAGTCTCCATGACCCCTACCGCACCCTTTGCCTGCATGACACTTGACGGCACGTACTGGCACAGGCCGAACAGGCCCATACCCTGCAAACACCGCAGGACGGTTTCGCCCTCCAGCGTTTTTGCCAGCGCGGCTTCAAACGTCGGGTAATTGCCGGTAAGTTGCTTGCGCTTTACGAACGCCGCGAACACAAAGTTGGCATCCTTGACTGCCCCGCTATCGTCGCCACTGAACCTCGAAGCCTGCGTCGCCTGCGCCAACTCCTGGCGAGACAACTGAACCTTGAACTCGTCCTTCATGGTGATGTGATAGCCATCGCCCGTGGCAGTCAGCGCATTGAACATGCCAGCCGGGTGCTGCCCGAAGGTTGTCATCATCAGTTTGATGACGGCTGCGTGGGTGCTGGTGTCAAAGTGCTCGCCAAACTCCCCCCGCGCCGCATTGAATGCACGGATGATATGCGCAGGTTTTTCCCCCGCACGTTTTGACGAAAACACCGAAGCCGCGTCGTCGTACCCGTTGGCCGGCGAGCCTGGGCCATTACTTGCTGTGATATTCATTCACTGATTTCCTGAGACTTACCGAAGCAATAACCTGCAAAACACAATCGGGGCGGGGCGACGCTGCGATGGGTTGAGCCGCCCGCATCGCCTGTGGTCGCCCCCCTAGAAAAGCGCTATCGCCTGACCGCGGGCAGGCGTGGCGCCCCTGCGCCCCCACAACTCTTCGCGGCCGTTGATCACCGCCACCGAATGCCCGGTGCGATTGCACATGCCCAATTGCCCACGGGCGAGTTCCCGCACAGAGACCGTTTTCATGTGCTCGCGCAGCCCCAGCCGCATGAACCCCTCCCCTGGCCCACGCTCATCCTCACCGTTATTCAGGCTGCGAATCGCCGCCTGATAACTTCTGCCCGCCGTGTAATCGTTGTTTTCCATCTGTGCACGCTTGGCACTGACCGCAAACAGAAATTGCGCATCCTTGAGCATGCCCTTGTCGTGCCCTCTGAACCTGGCGCCTCGCGCACCTTCGGCCAATTCACGGTCAGTCAGCGTGAGCTGAAAGTCATCGCGCATCACCACTCGATAACCGCCGCTGAGGCGCGTGACTTGTTGGTAGATATCCGTGGGGCTTTGACCAAATCGGTGCATCGCCGCCTTGATCGCCGACACCGTCACGCAGTTGCCATCGGGGCCTTGGCGAAACCCACTCCAGATGTTGTCCGGCTTCGCACCGCCGCGCTTGTTTGAAAGGCACGCGAGCGCGGCTTCGGAATTGGGCCTGGGAGTGACCGGCTCGTGCACTACCGACGGATTGACCGGTGGCGTGGGTATAACGGGGACTAACTTATCTTTGGTGGCCGACAACGCCCTCAATATCTGAGTCAATAAAGAACTCAACAGCACCGCAAACGACTGCACCGCATCACGTTCATTAACGCCGCGCACCCGACGTGCTGAACCGTTGATAGATGGCCGACAAACAGTTGCAGCAGTCTTTCTTTCAATCACGCTCAAGTGAACATCCGCTGCATGATTGGCACTTGTTAAATCACTATTGATCACCTGCCTGACATCGATGACACGCGCGATATTATTAATTAAACAGTTAGACATATTCCCCCCATAGAGCAGGCGCCTCTTCGCAACTTATAGCCACAGAGGCGCCTGCACGCTTCAAGAAGTTAAACCAAGTGTGGGACTATCAGGCCTTAAACATTGGCTTGGTATTTAACCGCCAGTTTCTTGGATCAAAATAATCTTCAACCGGGCCTGGGCTGGTTAAGTCCGGAACCGGCGTATCAGGCAAGGGCTTTGGAGCGACGTCCGGCACCACGGAGGGCGTTGGCTCTGGCTTAACCACCGGCGTGACGATGCCTGGCACCGCATGTGTGTGGTCTGGCTTGATCTCGGTCTTTGGCGCAGGCGGCACGCCAGGCTTGGTATCCGACTCGGCTTCAGGCGTGACGGTGCCGGGTACCTCAGGGGTGTGTTCTGGCGTGATATCAGCCTTCACGTCCGGTGTTACACCCGGCTTGATCCCCGGTTGCGGGGCGGTTTCAGGCAATGGCGACAGATCCAGCACACGCTTCAGTCGTGGGACGTTGTTCACAACCGCCTGCGCATCCGTGCAATGGCAATGACCGGCGTTCACATTGACGTGTACGTTGGTCTTACCGTCATTCGTCACGGTAATCGCCGGCTCGGGCGCGGGCAGATGTGGTAGCGCAGCTGGCGCTTTGAGAGCAGTGGGCACTACCAGTGCAGCGTCCATCAGCTGCAGCTTCGCTTGCGGCTCCGGCACCTGCGGTTTCGCCGGCAAGTTGCCTACATCCGGCGAACTCGGCTGCTTGGCGACCTCGGAATTCACCGGCAACGTGCGCGCCTCAGGCTTGGCGTCTGGCACAACGCCCGGGCCGGACAGCAGCGCGGGCGTTAAATCCTTTCCGGCGACCATTTCGCGTATAGCCTTGAAAACCTGCTCGAGCATGTCAAATAACCGCGTGAGCGCAGCACCCGGAATCATCAGTTCGTTGGGCGAGAACCGGGAGTTATCAGTACTCAGCGGCGTATTGGCAACACGCGCACCGGAAACCTGCACCTCTGTCGTTTCAGCAAACTTAGCGGATGAAATACTGTTTCGATCAAGGACAGACGCATTAACTTTCATGAACGATGGATTATTAACCGACAGCGACATTTAGCAATTCCTTATTCAACAGAGCCTGGCCGTATCAGCGGACCAGAGAAGTGAGAGTGTTAATAGCTGAAAACAACCACGTTGCTTCACAGTCCTTACTTTCGTGGAAAGTTAGGCTATCGAGTTCCGCCAATCGCAGCTCATATAAGGAAACCAATGCGCGTTATCAGACTTTGCCGCATGAACTATCGCGACAAACCGCGAGGCAAGCCGATCTTGGCGCTAAAAAATCGTCACACCCGTTAATACACTGCAGGCATGCAACTCACCGACAAGATTAAACCGCCTGTTCGCCAATTTTTTGTGCTAGCCCACAAACGAAAAAAGGGCGCCAATGGCACCCTTTTTTAGTGAACGTGAACAATCAGGCTGCAATGGGGTGTTGCATGCCCAGCAGGTGGCTGACGCTCTTCAAATCCGTCTCGCGCCGCAAGGCGGTAAACAGCACCACTGCTTCGGGATAATTGCGCGTCAGCATCGCCAGCCATTGCTTCAACCGGCCAGGCGCCTGCTTTTCAGTCAGCTGCGCCACTGATTGGGTCCAGAACGCCTGAAGCATCGGCTGCATCTGCGCCCAGGTCATTTCCACCACCTCTTCGCCCGCCTTGGCTGCCACAATTTGGCGCGCCAAGTCAGGCCGTGCCACCAGGCCGCGACCAAGCATGATGTCTTCGACGCCGCTGATTTCACGGCAACGCTTCCAGTCTTCGACGCTCCAGATATCCCCATTGGCGAACACCGGCACCTTGACCACGTCCTGCACCCGCGGGATCCACTCCCAGTGGGCCGGCGGCTTGTAGCCGTCGGTCTTGGTACGCGCATGCACCACGATATGCGCCGCGCCGCCTTCAGCCAGCGCCGTAGCGCACACCAGCGCACCGTCCGGGCTGTCGAAGCCAAGGCGCATCTTGGCGGTCACGGGGATATGCGCGGGCACGGCACGGCGCACGTGTTCAACAATCTGATTGAGCAGCTCCGGCTCCTTGAGCAGCACGGCGCCGCCGCGCGACTTGTTGACCGTCTTGGCCGGGCAGCCGAAGTTCAGGTCAATCACCTGGGAACCCAGCTCGCACGCCAGCGCGGCGTTTTCGGCCAGGCACACCGGGTCGGAACCCAGCAGCTGCACACGCAACGGCACGCCCGCCGCGGTGTGGGCACCGTGCAGCAGTTCCGGGGCGAGCTTGTGGAAATAGGCGGGGGTCAGCAGGCGGTCGTTGACGCGGATGAACTCGGTCACGCACCAGTCAATACCGCCCACGCGGGTCAGCACATCGCGCAGGATGTTGTCGACCAACCCCTCCATGGGCGCCAAAGCAATTTGCATGGAAAACACTCAACAAAAATCGTGGCGCAGTTTACTGGGTTTCCTGCAAAAAACGTTAACCCCCTGTCAGCGCGGGACCGTAGCCGTCGAGAAATTCGGCCGGCATACGCTTGGGCTTGCCCGTGGAGAGTTCGATGCAGACAAACGTGGTGTGCGCGCGCAGCAAGGTCGCGCCGTCGCGAGGACGGACCAGCTGGAAACGGCGGGTCATCTTCAGGCGCTGGTCCCATTCGACGATCCAGGTCGCCAGCTGCAGCTCATCACCTTCGTAGCCGGCCGCCAAGTAGTCGATCTCATGGCGCACCACGGCCATGGCGCGGTCGAGCCGGCGGTATTCGGTAAGGTCCAGCCCCAGGCGCTGGGAATGGCGCCAGGCGCAACGCTCCAGCCACGACACGTACACCGCATTGTTGGCGTGCCCGAGGCCGTCGATGTCTTCAGCGCCAACCTGCAGATCGATGATGAATGGCGTTGCCAAGTCCCAGCCCATGCCTTGCTCCAGTCGATTGATGTCGGCGGGGCAGTGTATCAGGCCGTTTGCCGCGCCTGTAGACGGCGGCCGGCCAACAGGGCAAGCACACCCTCGATCACCCGCGGATCGGCCAGCACTTTCTGGTGCCCGCCTTGTTCCAGCCGCAACAGGCGGCTGTCGAACCAGGCCTCGTGAATGGCTTGTGAGGCTTTGACCGGGACAAAGGTGTCGTCTTCGGCGTGCACGATCAAACCGGGGATATTGAGCTGGTAGTGAGCCACGTCCAGGTGTTTGAGCGGCATGCCGAAGGTCAATTCAACTTCCTGGATAAACGCCGAGCGCGCCCGTGGCGGCAACCCGACCATGCCGGCAAAACCGCGCAGCACGTCGAGAAAGCGCGAAGGCGCCGCAATGCTCACCAGCGCCTCGGTACGCAGGCCCAGCTGAACCGCCAGCATCGCGCTGGCACCGCCCATGGAATGCCCCACCACCGCGTGCAACGGCGGCAACTCGGCGGCGGCTTCAAGCATGGCGCGGGCGAACAGCAGGACATGCGCCTCGCGCCCCGGTGAACGGCCGTGGGCCGGACCGTCGAGGGCAATCACCGAATAGCCGTCATCCACCAACGCCGTGATCAGGCTGGCGAACTGTGTGGGGCGCCCTTCCCAGCCGTGCATCAGCAGCACGGCGGGGCCCTGGCCCCAACGCAACGCCGACAGGCCGAAACGCAAGGTGATGCGCTCCGATTGCGCCAGCAGCGGCAACTCCCAGTCACGCGGCGGCAGATTGCGTGGCGTCATGAAGGTACGACGCAACTTGCTGGCCACCAGGTGCGGCGCCACGCGGCCGACGGTGCCATTGAAGCCTCGAATCCAGGTTAATGCGCCCATCAGGCGACTCCTTTTTCAGCGCACCGCCGATTTGGCCGCGCGCAACACGCGGTCCGACAACTCGCCCGGCCCGAGCGCGCGGGCCAAGGCCAGGCCGCCGATCATCAAGGCCATATCCGCCAGGGCTTTGTCGGTGTCCTCCGGGCTGGCAGCCAATTGCGCGGCCATCAGCTCCGTATGCTCGTTGAGTGCCTGGCGAAACTCATCCGGCAAGCGGCTCATCTCGCCCACAGTGGCGGGTATCGGGCAGGCCTGGTCCGTGGAGTCACGGTGCTTGCGCGACAGATAAAACGCCGCCACCAGGCCTCTGCGCTCCTCACCGGTGAGTTGCGCGTCCATGTCGTCGATCGACGCGCGCCGCCGGGCGAGCAACTGGGTGAAGGCCTCCAGCATCAACGCGTCCTTGCTTTCAAAGTGCGCGTAGAAGCCGCCGACCGTAAGCCCGGCCGCGCCCATGACTTCGCCGACACTCGGTTCGGCCGGGCCGCGCTGGATCAACGCCGCGCTGGCAGCCTGCAAAATGCGTTCGCGGGTTTGCGCTTTTTTATCGCTCATCGTTGCCTCCGTCTCTCATGGGTTGAATATTATTACCATAATAATATTTCGCAAGCCACCCGCGTGACCGCTCGTCCGAGCAGCACAGATCACATCAAGGGAATAAACCGCCCGCCCCAGGCGCTCTCACTGCAATGAACTGCGCATCGCAGAGAACGTCATGGCCTGGCGGCAGCAAAACCAGAACTGCGCATGGGTAGCCGCAGAAGACCCCCTACGTGTTCGCCAACGAATACACCGCCAACTTCAAAGGTTGAAGGCAAAGGCGTGGGCAACCAGCCGTTCGGCAAATTCTTCAACGACGCCGACGGGCATGCCGAGGCCAACTTCCTGGAGGCCCTGCGCGCCAATGACTGTGTGTTCGATGCGGGGTATCAGGAGATCGTGGTGAGCCTCAACAACTCACCGTGTCGGCAATGCTGCGTGCTGTTCAGGCAGTTCATGGAAGACATCCTGCTGAGCTTTCCAAACACACGGCTGGTGATTGAAACCGCGAATATCTACCACCCCAACGACGAAATAGACCAAGGCTGCCTGCGTGCGATTTCACGCTTGCCCGGCATTCGCGTCGAAATGTGCAACGTCGCACTGGGGGACGCCCAGAACAGAGGTCCGCAGGTTGATCGGCAAAAGGAGCTGGCGCGCATCAACGAATCTCTGTGCACCGCCAATGGGGTACGCAGGATGCCGTAAACGGCCGCGGGAAAAACCCAAACGCCAGACAAACAAAAGGGCCATTCAATAATTGAATGACCCTTAAAAATCCCGCAGAGCGGGTAATCGTGGCGTCCCCTAGGGGACTCGAACCCCTGTTACCGCCGTGAAAGGGCGGTGTCCTAGGCCACTAGACGAAGGGGACACAAACCTTCTATACAACTGACCAGCGCTGAGAGCTGATCGATTCAAGGACGGTGTGGCCAGACCTTGAACCTGTAAATTGGTGGAGCTAAACGGGATCGAACCGTTGACCTCTTGCATGCCATGCAAGCGCTCTCCCAGCTGAGCTATAGCCCCGGATTTTTCGCCTCGCGGCGCAGCAGACCTTTCGACCTGCTTGTTGAAACTGGCGTCCCCTAGGGGACTCGAACCCCTGTTACCGCCGTGAAAGGGCGGTGTCCTAGGCCACTAGACGAAGGGGACAAAACCTTCTGTACATCTGATCAGCGCTGAGAACTGATCAATTCAAGGACGGTGTGGCCAGACCTTGAACCTGTAAATTGGTGGAGCTAAACGGGATCGAACCGTTGACCTCTTGCATGCCATGCAAGCGCTCTCCCAGCTGAGCTATAGCCCCTCATCGGTGAGGACGGGGCGAATCTTAATGGCGGTTTGGAAACGTGTCAAATTTATTTTCAACTATTTCCAAAATTTTTTGCCGGGATAACAATCACTTACCGACGAAACCCCGGAAAACCGGGGTTTCGTCGTTACAACAGCCGACTTAAGCGATAGCGCCCAGCAGCTTTTCCCACTCTTTGTTTTCTTTCTTCGATACACCACCAAGCAAATCAAGGGCTTGGCGCAGACGGAAACGCGTCAAGTCCGGGCCGAGGATTTCCATCGCATCCAGTACCGACACCGAACTGGCCTGCCCGGTAATCGCGGCAAACATCAGTGGCATGGCATCGCGCAGTTTCAGCTCAAGGGACTCGACCACCGCCTGAATCGTCGCGGTGATTGCATCCTTCTCCCACTGACGCAGGCTTTCGAGCTTCCACAGGATCAACTGCATCAGTTGGCGAACCTGATCACCCGAGAGCTTCTTGGACTCAAACAGCTTGGCATCCGGGTTCACGCCACCGGCAAAGAAGAAGCTGGCCAACGGAGCCACCTGGCTGAACGTCTCCACCCTGCCCTGCACCAACGGCGCGATCTTCATCATGTACTCGGGGTTCAGCGCCCATTGCTGCACACGGCTGGCGAATTCTTCCACCGGCAGGTCGCGCAGCCACTGGCCGTTGAGCCACGACAGCTTCTCGATATCGAAAATCGGCCCGCCCAGGGATACGCGCGACAAGTCGAAGTTATCGACCATTTCCTGCAGCGAGAACTTCTCACGCTCGTCCGGCATCGACCAGCCCATGCGGCCCAGGTAGTTGAGCATCGCTTCGGGCATGAAGCCCATGCGCTCGTAGAACGTCACCGAGGTCGGGTTCTTGCGCTTGGACAGCTTGCTCTTGTCCGGGTTACGCAGCAGCGGCATGTAGCACAACTGCGGCTGTTCCCAGCCGAAGTATTCGTAGAGCAGGATCAGTTTGGGCGCCGACGGCAGCCATTCTTCGCCGCGCAGCACGTGGGTGATGCCCATCAGGTGGTCGTCGACCACGTTGGCCAGGAAGTACGTCGGCAGGCCGTCGGTCTTCATCAGCACCTGCATGTCCATGCGGTCCCACGGAATCTCGACGTCACCGCGCAGCATGTCCGGCACCACGCACACGCCTTCGCTCGGCACTTTCATGCGAATCACGTGAGGTTCACCGGCAGCCAGGCGCTGGGCCACTTCTTCTTTGGATAGAAGCAGCGCACGGCCGTCGTAACGCGGGGTTTCGCCACGGGCCTGTTGCTCGGCACGCATCTGGTCCAGCTCTTCGGCCGTGCAGAAGCACGGGAACGCGTGGCCCATGTCGACCAATTGCTGGGTGTACTGCTTGTAGATGTCGCTGCGCTCGCTCTGGCGATACGGGCCGTGCGGGCCACCGACGTCCGGGCCTTCGGCCCAGGTGATGCCCAGCCAGCGCAAGGCATCGAAGATCTGCTGTTCCGACTCACGGGTCGAACGCAGTTGATCGGTGTCTTCGATCCGCAGGATGAATTCACCGCCGTGCTGCTTGGCAAAGCAGTAGTTGAACAGGGCGATGTAAGCAGTGCCGACGTGGGGATCCCCAGTAGGCGATGGCGCAATGCGCGTGCGGACGGTGGTCATGGCAGGTCTCGAATGGGCGATATAACTGAAAATTGAAACAAGGGGCGAATGGTAACAGCCTGGGGGATTTCTGGAAAACCGAGGCGCGGCCATCGGGGGCAAGCCCCCTCCCACACTTTGGCGTGTGAACGCCGTCAAATGTGGGAGGGGGCTTGCCCCCGATGAGGCCCGCTCATTCACCGCAAATCAAACAGCCAACAACCGCTCGCGCAACTTGCCGATCTCATCGCGCATCTGCGCCGCGGCTTCAAACTCAAGGTCGCGCGCCAGCTGGTACATCTTCTCTTCCAACTGCCGGATACGCTTGGTGATCTCACTCGGCGAGCGCAATTCATTCTCGTACTTGGCGCTTTCTTCGGCGGCCTTGGCCATGCCTTTGCGCTTCTTGCTGCGCGAGCCCGGCACGGTGGCGCCTTCCATGATGTCGGCGACGTCCTTGAACACGCCTTTGGGGATAATGCCATTCTCCAGGTTGAAGGCGATCTGCTTGTCACGGCGACGTTCGGTCTCGCCAATCGCGCGCTCCATGGAGCCGGTGATACGGTCCGCGTACAGAATCGCCCGGCCATTGAGGTTACGCGCCGCCCGGCCGATGGTCTGGATCAGCGAGCGCTCGGAGCGCAGGAAGCCTTCCTTGTCGGCGTCCAGAATCGCCACCAGCGACACCTCTGGCATGTCCAACCCTTCACGCAACAGGTTGATGCCCACCAGCACATCAAAGGTGCCCAGACGCAGGTCGCGGATAATCTCGACGCGCTCCACGGTGTCGATGTCCGAGTGCAAATAGCGCACGCGCACGCCGTGGTCGGCCAGGTAATCGGTCAAGTCTTCGGACATGCGCTTGGTCAGCGTGGTGACCAGCACCCGCTCTTCCAGGGCCACACGCTTGGTGATTTCCGACAGCAAGTCATCGACCTGGGTCAGCGCCGGGCGGATTTCGATTTGCGGGTCGACAAGACCGGTCGGGCGCACCAGTTGCTCAATCACGCGGCCCGCATGTTCGGCTTCGTAGTTACCCGGTGTGGCCGAGACGAAAATCGTCTGCGGGCTGATGCTTTCAAACTCGTCGAAACGCATCGGCCGGTTATCCAGCGCCGATGGCAGGCGGAAACCGTATTCCACCAAGGTTTCCTTACGCGAGCGGTCACCTTTGTACATCGCGCCCACCTGCGGCACGCTGACGTGGGATTCGTCGATCACCAGCAAGGCGTCGTCCGGCAAGTAATCGAACAAGGTGGGCGGCGCCTGCCCGGATTCGCGACCCGAGAGGTAGCGCGAGTAGTTTTCGATGCCGTTGCAGTAACCCAGCTCCAGAATCATTTCCAGGTCGAACCGCGTGCGCTGCTCCAGGCGCTGGGCTTCCACCAGCTTGTTGTTGGCGCGCAGGTAGTCCAGGCGCTCCGCCAGCTCGACCTTAATGCCCTCGATCGCGCCCATCAGCGTTTCGCGCGGGGTCACGTAGTGGCTTTTCGGGTAGAAGGTGAAGCGCGGCAGCTTGCGTATCACCTCACCGGTCAACGGGTCGAAGGCCGACAGGCTCTCGACTTCGTCGTCGAACAGCTCGATGCGAATGGCTTCGAGGTCGGATTCGGCCGGGTAGATGTCGATCACATCACCGCGCACACGGAAGGTGGCGCGGGCGAAATCCATGTCATTGCGGGTGTACTGCAAGCTCGTCAGGCGCCGCAGGAGCTCGCGCTGGTCGAGTTTGTCGCCGCGATCGACGTGCAGCACCATCTTCAAATAGGTTTCCGGGCTGCCCAGACCGTAGATGCACGACACCGTGGTGACGATGATCGCGTCCTTGCGTTCCAGCAGCGCCTTGGTCGCCGACAACCGCATCTGCTCGATGTGATCGTTGATCGACGCGTCCTTCTCGATGAAGGTGTCAGAGGATGGCACGTAGGCTTCGGGCTGGTAGTAGTCGTAGTAGGAAACGAAGTACTCCACCGCGTTGTTCGGGAAAAACGCCTTGAACTCGCCATACAGCTGGGCGGCCAGGGTTTTGTTCGGCGCCAGCACCAGGGTTGGGCGATTGGTCTGCGCAATCACATTGGCAATGCTGAAGGTCTTGCCTGAACCGGTCACCCCAAGCAGCGTCTGGTGCGCCAGGCCGGCTTCAATGCCTTCAACCATCAGGCGAATGGCTTCGGGTTGATCGCCGGCGGGTTCAAAGCGGGTGACGAGCTGGAAATCCGACATAACGTACCTCGTGTAGTCACCCCAGACTCGAAACCGCCAGGGACGAAAAAGCTCAGCAACCCGCGAATAGTCAACGCAGGTTGCAGGAAAAAACCATGATAGCTGTAGAAGTGGAGGCGAATGTGACGGGTTTCAAGGCAATCGTCCTACCTGCTGTCGCCGCCCCACGTTGCAATAAGACTAACGGTCGGCAAATAAACCGAAAAACTTGGCCGAAAAGCCGTTTCGGTTGTCGCCCTGAGCCTGGATGGCCTCTATACTAGCTCCCCGTTTGTGCACCGCTCTAGTGCATTCGGCTGGAGCGCGACACGTCCCTCCATTCCCCCATAGAGCTGCCGCAAAAATGAGCCTGTTCTCCGCTGTCGAAATGGCACCACGCGATCCAATCCTGGGCCTCAACGAAGCATTCAACGCCGACACACGAACCACCAAGGTCAACCTTGGCGTGGGCGTTTACTGCAACGAGGAGGGGAAGATTCCACTCTTGCGTGCCGTTGCCGAAGCGGAAGCCATTCGCGTGGTGCAACACGCCGCCCGTGGCTACTTGCCGATCGACGGTATCGTTGCCTACGACCAGGCCGTGCAAAAGCTGCTGTTCGGCGCCGACTCGCCCCTGCTGAGCGCTGGCCGTGTGATCACCGCGCAAGCCGTCGGCGGCACCGGCGCGCTGAAGATCGGCGCAGACTTCCTCAAGCAACTGCTGCCCAACGCCGTGGTTGCCATCAGCGACCCTAGCTGGGAAAACCACCAGGCGCTGTTCGAAAAAGCCGGCTTCCCGGTGCAAACCTACCGCTATTACGACGCCGCCACCCACGACGTCAACCGCGCCGGCCTGCTCGAAGACCTCAACGCCCTGCCGCCACAGTCCATCGTGGTGCTGCACGCCTGCTGCCACAACCCGACCGGCGTCGACCTGAGCCCGGCCGACTGGCAAAACGTGCTGGACGTGATCAAGGCGAAAAACCTCGTGCCGTTCCTCGACATGGCCTATCAGGGCTTTGGCGATGGCATCCACGAAGATGCCGCCGCCGTGCGCCTGTTCGCTGAGTCGGGCCTGACCTTCTTTGTGTCCAGCTCGTTCTCCAAGTCGTTCTCGCTGTACGGCGAACGCGTGGGTGCGCTGTCGATCGTCAGCGAATCCAAGGAAGAAAGCGCGCGCATCCTGTCCCAGGTCAAACGCGTGATCCGCACCAACTACTCCAACCCGCCGACCCACGGCGCGGCGATTGTGGCGGCGGTGCTGAACAACCCTGAGCTGCGTGCCCAGTGGGAAGCAGAACTGGCCGAAATGCGCCTGCGCATCCGTGGCATGCGTGAGCAGATGGTGGCTGAACTGGCCAAGGCTGCCCCGGGTCACGACTTCAGCTTCGTCGGCCGCCAGCGTGGGATGTTCTCCTACTCCGGCCTGACCGTGGAGCAAGTCACCCGCCTGCGCACCGAGTTTGGTATCTACGCGCTCGACACTGGCCGCATCTGCGTAGCGGCGCTGAACCAGTCGAACATTGGTGCAGTGACCCAGGCGATTGTTCAGGTGCTGTAAGCCTGCAACGGTTGCGACAAAGGGGAAGCCATTCAATGGCTTCCCCTTTTTTGTAGCCAACGCGCCTCCCGTGGCAAACAGGCCTCCTGTGGCCCGCAGGCTTCCCATGGCCAGCAGGCCTCCCGTGGCGAGCGGGCTTGCCCCGCGTTGGGCTGCAAAGCAGCCCCATAAAGCCCCCCGTGAACTTACTGAAAGAACCCGATGCCTGAACAAGGGGCCACGACGCCCCCCCAACGCGGGGCAAGCCCGCTCGCCACAGGAAGAAAACCTCGCTGCCTGCCGCGACCAGCCCTAGACTGAACCCCAACTGCCCCTTTGCTGTGAGAGCCCTATGAGAAACGACGACCTGGACCTGCGCGCCGATCGCGACGAACTGCATGACTTCACCCCGCGCGCGCCGCAAGCCAAGCGCCAGAAAAGCCTGGTGCTGCAAGTGGCACTGGGTGTGTTCCTCGGTGGCCTGGCCCTTTGGCTGGTACAACTGGGCGCCACGGCCATCATGGCAAAACTCGCCATGGGCACCCTGCAATTTGGCGGTTGAAAACACGATCAACAGGTGGGAGCCGGCTTGCCTGCGATGACGTCAGTCCAGCCTGCACGGCCTTAGCCGATACACCGCTATCGCAGGCAAGCCAGCTCCCACATCAGATCTAAGTGGCTACCAGGCCACGTTCCTCCAACAGCTTCACAAAACTGTTCAAACTCTGCGACACCGTGCCCCGGCGCCAGATCAGCCAGGTATGGAGGAGGCGGAACGCGTCGCTCAGCGGCCACACACTCACCGCCGTAAACCCCGGCATGCTCTCCAGCATGCTGCGCGGCATCAGTGCCAGGCCGGCCCCGGCGCTGACGCAGGCGAGCATGCCGTGATAAGACTCCATTTCAAAGATCTTGCCCGGCACCGCGCCATCCTGTGAAAACCAGCGCTCGAAGTGATGGCGATACGAGCAGTTCGAGCGAAACGTGTAGATGCTCTCCCCCGCCACATCCTGCCCGCGCGTGATCGGCGCATGGTGCAGCGGCGCAATGACCACCATCTCCTCCTCAAACACCGGCACGCCTTCCAGCGTGGCATGCAGCACCGGCCCGTCGACAAACGCGGCCGCCAGGCGTCCCGACAACACGCCCTCGATCATCGTGCCGGACGGCCCGGTGCTCAGGTCCAGCTCGACCTTGGCGTGTTTCTGGTTATACGCCGCAAGCAACGCCGGAATGCGCACCGCCGCCGTGCTCTCCAGCGAACCCAGCGCAAACGCGCCCTGGGGCTCCTCTCCCGCCACCGTGGCGCGGGCTTCTTGTACCAGATCAAGAATGCGCCGCGTGTAGCCGAGGAAATTCCACCCGGCCGGCGACAGGCGCAGGCGACTCTTCTCACGGATAAACAACTCCACGCCCAAGTCCTGCTCCAGTTGCTTGATGCGCGTGGTCAGGTTCGACGGCACGCGATGAATCAACTGCGCGGCGGCGCTGATGCTGCCTTGCTCGGCAACGGCCTTGAAGATTTCCAGCTGCACCAGGTCCAAATCATTCTCCAATCATGAATGTATTGCTTAATATTATTCAGTTTCCAGAAAACATGCAGCCCCGTAGGCTGAACCCATCCACTCATTCAGCCGGACGGTGCCATGAACGCTATCTCTCACCAGACTCACGCCTTGTCGATCAACCCCGCCACTGGCGAAACAGTCGGCAGCTACCCTTACGAAACCGAGGCGCAGTTGGACGCGGCGCTTAACCGCGCCACTGATGCCTTCCGCAGCTGGCGCCGTCAACCGGTGAGCCAGCGCGCCGAATTGCTGCTGGCCCTGGCCGCTGCGTTGCGTGACCAGGCCGAAGACATGGCGCAGATGATCACCCTGGAAATGGGCAAACCCATCGCCCAGGCCCGCGCCGAAATCGAAAAATGCGCGCAACTCAGCCAATGGTATGCCGCCCACGGCCCGGCCATGCTCGCCCCGGAACCCACGCTGGTGGACAACGGCAGCGCCCAGATCGAATACCGCCCACTGGGCCCGATCCTCGCCGTCATGCCGTGGAACTTCCCGGTCTGGCAAGTGCTGCGCGGCGCCGTGCCGACCCTGCTCGCCGGCAACACCTACGTGCTCAAACATGCACCCAATGTGATGGGCAGCGCCTACCTGATGAAGGCGGCGTTTCAAAAAGCCGGTTTCGCCGATGGCCTGTTTGAAGTGGTCAACGTGACCAACGACGGCGTGTCCAAGGCCATCGCCGACCCACGCATCGCCGCGGTCACCCTCACCGGCAGCGTCCGCGCCGGCGCCGCCATCGGCTCCCAGGCCGGCGCCGCGCTGAAGAAATGCGTGCTGGAACTGGGCGGCTCCGACCCGTTCATCGTGCTCAACGACGCCGACCTCGACGCCGCCGTCCAGGCCGCCGTGATCGGGCGTTTCCAGAACAGCGGCCAAGTCTGCGCTGCCGCCAAGCGCCTGATCATCGAAGAAGGCGTAGTGCAAGCCTTTACCGCCAAATTCCTCGCTGCCAGCCGCGCCTTGGTGATGGGCGACCCGACCGAAACCAGCACTTACGTCGGCCCAATGGCCCGCTTCGACCTGCGCGACGAACTGCACGGCCAAGTCCAGGCCACGCTGGAAGAAGGCGCAACCCTACTGCTGGGCGGCAACAAAGTCGCCGGTGCCGGCAACTACTACGAACCGACCGTGCTGGCCGACGTCACCGACCAGATGACCTCGTTCAAACAGGAACTGTTCGGCCCCGTGGCCTCGATCATCACCGCCCGCGATGCCGACCACGCCGTGGCCCTGGCCAACGACAGCGAATTCGGCCTGACGGCGAGCGTCTTCACCACCGACTCGGTGAAGGCACGGGATATCACCAACCAGCTGGAAACTGGCGCAGTATTCGTCAACGCGTTCAGCGTGTCCGACCCGCGCGTAGCGTTTGGTGGAGTGAAAAAGAGTGGGTTCGGGCGCGAACTGTCGCACTTTGGCGTGCGTGAATTCTGCAATGCACAGACCGTGTGGCTGGATCGCAAATAAAACAGGCAACACCTCTCAACTGCGGGAGCTGGCTTGCCTGCGATAGCGGTGGATCAGTGACAACTCCTTGGCTGACACACTGCAATCGCAGGCAAGCCAGCTCCCACCTTTGATCTGCGGTGTTCGTGGCCATGCGTGAATTCTGCAACGCACAGACCGTGTGGTTGGATCGCAAATAAAACAGGCAACACCCTTCAACTGTGGGAGCTGGCTTGCCTGCGATAGCGGTGGATCAGTGACAACTCCTTGGCTGACACACTGCAATCGCAGGCAAGCCAGCTCCCACCTTTGATCTGCGGTGTTCGTGGCCATGCGTGAATTCTGCAACGCACAGACCGTGGGGCTGGATCGCAAATAAAACAGGCAACACCCTTCAACTGTGGGAGCTGGCTTGCCTGCGATAGCGGTGGATCAGTGACAACTCCTTGGCTGACACACTGCAATCGCAGGCAAGCCAGCTCCCACCTTTGATCTGCGGCGTTTGTGGCCATGCGTGAATTCTGCAACGCGCAGACCGTGTGGCTGGATCGCAAATAAAACAGGCAACACCCTTCAACTGTGGGAGCTGGCTTGCCTGCGATGGCGGTGGATCAGTGACAACTCCTTGGCTGACACACTGCAATCGCAGGCAAGCCAGCTCCCACCTCTGATCTGCGGCGTTTGCGGCCGTGGGTGAATTCTGCAATGCGCAGACTGTGGGGCTGGATCGCAAATAAAACAGGCAACACCCTTCAACTGTGGGAGCGGGCTTGCTCGCGAAGGCGGTGTATCAGTTGGCAAATTTGTCGACTGACAGACTGCATTCGCGAGCAAGCCCGCTCCCACTCAAGCCAGCTCCCACTTTTGATTTGCGGTGTTTGTGGCCGTGCGTGAATTCTGCAACGCGTAGCCCCTGTGGCTGGATCGCAAATACGCGAGTCAGTCGCTCAACAACGGCAGCGTCACCACAAACTCACTGCCCTTGCCCTTGCCCTCGCTTTTGGCGGTGACCTTGCCGCCATGTGCTTCAACCAGCTCGCGCACCACCGTGAGCCCGATCCCCAGGCCCGAGCCGTTGAAGCCGATGGCGTGTTCATCCTGCACGTAAGGGTCAAAGATCAGCGGCAGCGCCTTGGCCGAAACGCCAATACCGTTGTCACAAATGCTGATACGCAGCGCGTCCGTCGCGGTCACAGCCAGCACTATCGAGCCGCCCACCGGCGTGTACTTGGCTGCGTTGGCCAGCAAGTTATGCAGAATCTGCGCAAGGCGCCCTGGGTCTGCGCTCATCATCAGTTGGCCGTCAGGCAGGCGGGCCTCAAATTGCTGCTTCTTCGCCCGCATCACCGGCCCGCAGGCATCAATAGCACTTCTGAGAATTTGCAGGATGTCCACATCGCGGCGCTCGATGCGCAGCTTGCCCGTGCTGACGCGGGACACGTCCAGCAAGTCGTCGACCAACTGGGAAATATGCTGCACCTGACCTTCAATCAGCTCACGCATGCGCGGCAACTGGTCGCTGGGCAGGCGAACCATGCGCTCGGCGATCATGCTGATCGGCGTCAATGGGTTGCGCAGCTCATGCGCCACCATCGCCAGGATGCTTTTCTGCTGGCCCAGCGCGCGCTCGGCCGTGGCCTGCAAGTCTTGAGCACTGAGCGCCGCGATCACCAGCTGCGCATTCGCCTCGCGAAGCTCCTGGTAAAGGCGTTGTTCCTCCAGGGGCGGCGGGGTTGCGGCGTCCGACTGCGCAAGCAGGATCGCCAGCACCAGCTGCTGATTGGCCTCGATCACCTGCTCGACGTGCTGGGTATCCACCAGACGGCTGCTGACGTCAGTCAGTTGCTGCTGCAGGGCGGCCAGCACTGTACGCGCCTCAACGGTTTTTTGGCCAATGAGGAACAGTTCGTGAGCCGCCGTGGTCAGCTCACTTTCAGGCTTGCCGTCGCCGCCACTCACGAGTCGGGCTCACACATGTTTGGTTTCCGCCGAAGCTTGCCGGGTCGGTCGGCCGCCCAACAGCCCCTCCTGCTCCGGCAGCATGTCGCGAATCTGCAGGCCGTTATCGTCGATGTGGTACTGGCGCAGTTGGTCGGAGTGGGCGCTGGCACGCACCTTGACCACGGCCATGATGCGCAGTAATCGGCTTTGTACTTCGATATAGCGCTGCACGATGATCGCGTCGGTCAGAAACGCCGTGCCATAAGGGCTGAAGCGCAGGTCGGTGTAACGGTCTTCGAGCTCCGAGGTCATCAACACGCTGACCCCAACGGCGGTCAGCGCCGTGACCATGCGTGACAGCGACTCGCGAAAATCCGCACGGAAGGTAGGCGCCAACGCCAGCTCAAAGCCTGACAGCGAGTCAATCACCACACGGGTGGCTTTCAACCGGCTGATTTCACTGAGCAGCAGTTGCACGATTTCGTCGATGGACAGGTCCGGCGCGCGGCTGTCCACCAGGCTGACTTTCCCGCTCTTGATCAACTCGGCCAACTGAGGGTTCTGCGAATGGTTGGGCCGTTGCTCGAATGCCGCAATCACCCCGGTTTCGCCGTTGCGCACGCCTTCAGCCAGAAAGGTCGCCGCCAGGATGCTCTTGCCCGATCCGGACGGGCCGGCCACCAATAGCGAATAACCACGAGGCAGGCCGCCGCCGAGCATCTCATCAAGCGCCGGCACACCCATTTTCAGGCGGGTGATCGGGAACGTCGACGGCGCTTCAACCAAACGGTTGACGGCGGCCGGCGGGAACACCTTGACCCCCGAGGTGGCAATACGAAAGGTGTGCAGCCCCGGCAAGGTCGGTTGGCCGCGCATCTTCATGATTTCCATCTTGCGCACCATCGAATTGCGCTCAACGCTCTGGCGCAGCCAGATCAGGCCATCGGCCACGGTGAAAATCGGGTTGGTGTCAGTCTCGGTGAAATATTCGCCGATCAGGAAGGTGGTCGCCTGCCACGTGGTCATCAACATGCCCAATTGCTGGATGAACTGCGGCAGGTTGTTGTTCGGGTTGTGCTGGGTCTGGCTGGCCAGCACCACGGAGCGGAACGAATCGACAAACACCAGCGACGGCGAATGCGCTTCGACCTCGCTGACAATGCGCCGCAATACCTCGTCCAGGTCGCCCGCCAGGGTGTCGTCGGCCAGGTTGATATAACGAATCGACCGGTTGATGGCGGCGTCGTCGAAAAAATCGAATTGCTGCTGATAGCGCAGCATCTTCAGCGGCGGCTCACCGAGCACGGTAAAGAACAGCGCCGGGCGCTCCGGCGTGGCCAGGGCAAACATCATCTGGTGCGCGAGGGTGGTTTTGCCGCAGCCTGGCGGGCCGGCGATCAGGTTGAACGAAAACTCCGGCAGGCCACCGCCCAGGACCTCGTCCAGTCCTGGCACACCCGTGGCCAGACGGTTGATAGTCACTTTGGTGCTCATGGCGAAATTTCCTGCGAAGAGGTGTCGCTCGAAGAAGGCTGCCACACGCCAACCAGCAGACGTGCGGTGAGTGAAGGCCCGATCAGCGTGGTCAGAAGCTCGTAGAGGGTCGTCAGCAACACCTCACCGAAAAACAGCGCATCGGCTTCGTTCTGCTCCACGAGTACGGATTTGAGCGCAATCAAGTCCATCGCGGCCGGCACACTGTCATAGGTGGCGGCCAGGCGTGGATGGGTCGAGACGCACAGATGGAAGCTGCGACGGTACAGCGCGGCAACGCCTTGCTGGCCGATGATGGGCGCCAGTGCTGCGCTCACATCCTGCAAAATCGAAACAACCGCCGCGGCGATGCTTGCAGCGTCAGCCTGCGGACCAACACGGTGCGCCAGAGACGCTACGATCCGGCGGCTCTCTTCGCTAAGCGTGGGCATGTCTGACTAATATCTGATGGACAGAGACCGATGGTACACCCTATATCCGCAGATAGAGACCCCGCCGGCCTGCCAATTGCGCGCGGACAGGCTCCCCCTGGCGGGCATGATCGACTACCATACCGCGCCGGTTCCCACACGGGACTAATAGGGAATCCGAAGCGCGTTCATTGCGCCAATCGGAACTGCCCCCGCAACTGTAGGTGCTGAGCCTGCTCCACATCGCCACTGGGTATTGCCCGGGAAGGCCGGAGCGTGGCGACGACGCATCAGTCAGGAGACCTGCCGGCCCAGCAAAATCACTAACCGGCGGGGTGTCCGGGAAGTACCTCCGCGCCCTGCGATGCCCGCAGCGCTCCAGGGTGTATTTCCGAGCCGTACCTCCCCCGTTCCACGTACGGTTTACCCGGAGATTGCCCGATGCTGCCACGCGTTACCGCCCTGATCACCGCCCTGGGCTTTTGTGCCCAGGCCCAAGCGGCGCCCACTCACTACCCGCTGACGGTGCAGAACTGCGGCAGCACCCTGACCTTTGAGCAGGCGCCTGCGCGCACGGTGACCATCGGCCAGGCCGCCACCGAAATGCTCTACGCCTTGGGCGTCGGCGACAAAGTGGTCGGCACCTCGCTGTGGTTCAACAACGTATTGCCGCAATTCAAGGCGCAGAACGACGCCATTGAGCGCCTGGCCAACAACGAACCCAGCTTCGAAGCGGTGATCGCCAAGCGCCCGCAACTGGTGGCCGCCGAGCTGGAATGGGTGGTGGGCCCGCAAGGCGTGGTCGGCACCCGCGAGCAGTTTCACGAGCTGAAGATCCCCACCTACCTGCTGCCCTCCGACTGCGAAGCCAAGGACAACCTGGTGGGTGCCGACGGCACGCGGCTGGAGCCGTTTCGCGTCGAGACCGTCTATAAGAGCATCAGCCAACTGGCCGAGATTTTCGACGTACAGGCGCGCGGCCAACAATTGACCGACGAACTCAAGGCGCGCCTGGCCAAATCCATCGCCACCGCCCACAGCAAAGGCCTCAAGCACGCCAGCGCATTGGTGTGGTTCTCCAGCTCGGAAATGGCCAGCGACCCGTACGTGGCCGGCCACAAGGGCGTGCCCGAATTCATGCTCCAAACCCTGGGCCTGCACAACGTGGTGCAGTCCGATGAAGAGTGGCCCGCCGTCGGCTGGGAGACCATTGCCAAGGCCAACCCGACCTTTCTGGTGATCGCGCGCATGGACCGGCGCCGCTACCCGGCCGACGACCATGAAAAGAAACTCGCCTTCCTGCGCAGTGACCCGGTGACGCGCAACATGGACGCGGTGAAAAACAACCGCATCATCATCCTCGACGCCCTGGCATTGCAGGCCAGCGTGCGCACGTTCGATGGCCTGGAACAGCTTGCCGGCGCCATTGACGGCTACGACCTGCACAAATGATGCGTACCCTTCTCGCCTTGGCGCTGCTGTTGCTCGCCGTGCTCGCCGGCGTGGCCATCGGCGAAACAGCCATCGCGCCGCAGGTGGTGTTGCAAGTGCTGGCCAACAAACTGTGGGCGGCCGGTTATGCGCTTGACCCAATCGACGAAGGCGTGGTGTGGAATTACCGCCTGACCCGCGCCCTGGTCGCCGCCGCGTGCGGTGCCGGGTTGGCCACGTGCGGGGTGATCTTGCAGTCGCTGTTGCGTAACCCGTTGGCCGATCCTTATCTGCTGGGCATCAGCGCCGGCGCCTCGACCGGCGCGGTACTGGTGGCGCTGATCGGCGTCGGCGGCGGGCTGGTTTCGCTGTCGGCAGGTGCGTTTGTCGGCGCCATGGCGGCCTTTGCGCTGGTGATTCTGCTGGCGCGCGCCAGCGGCTCGGCGAGCGGCACCGGCCAGATCATCCTCGCCGGCATCGCCGGCTCACAGCTGTTCAACGCCCTCACTGCGTTCCTGATCACCAAGTCCGCCAGCTCCGAGCAGGCACGCGGCATTATGTTCTGGCTGCTGGGCAACCTCAGCGGGGTGCGCTGGCCGTCGGTGTGGCTGGCGGTGCCGGTGACCGTCGCAGGCCTGGCGGTGTGCCTGTGGCATCGGCGCGCGCTGGACGCCTTCACCTTCGGCACCGACTCGGCGGCCTCGCTGGGCATTCCAGTGCGCCGGGTGCAGTTTGTGCTGGTGGGCTGTGCGGCGCTGGTGACGGCGGTGATGGTGTCGATTGTCGGCTCCATTGGCTTTGTCGGGCTGGTGATTCCGCATGCCGTGCGCCTGCTGGTCGGTACCGGGCATTCACGCCTGCTGCCGGCCAGCGCCTTGGGCGGCGCGCTGTTTTTGATCGCCGCCGACGTGCTCTCGCGCACGCTGATCAAGGGCCAGGTGATTCCGGTCGGCGTGGTCACCGCGCTGGTTGGCGCGCCGGTGTTTGCATTGATCCTGATCGGCCGGAGAAATGCGCGATGACGGTGCTCAGTTGCACAGGGCTGGGGTTCAAGGTGCGCGACGCCGAGTTGCTGCGCGATATCCACCTTGACGTTCAGCGGGGTGAAACCTTGGGCATTGTCGGGCCGAACGGTTCCGGCAAGTCCACCCTGCTCAAACTGCTCGCCGGTTTGCGTGCACCGGCGTCCGGTGAAGTGCTGTTGGGCGGCCAGCACTTGGGCCGCCTATCCCGGCGCGCCATCGCGCAGCAACTGGCCGTGGTGGAGCAGCAGGCTGATACCGACGATGCCATCCGCGTGTTCGACGCCGTGGCGCTGGGCCGCACGCCCTGGCTGTCGGCATTGAGCCCGTGGTCGGACGCGGACGCGGCCATCGTCAGCCAGGCGCTGCACGACGTGGACGCCCCCCACCTGAGCAAACGTGCATGGCGCAGCCTCTCGGGCGGCGAACGCCAACGCGTGCACATCGCCCGCGCCCTGGCGCAACGGCCGCAGATTCTGCTGCTGGATGAGCCGACCAATCACTTGGATATCCAGCATCAACTGGCGATCTTGAAGGGCGTGCAGGCCTTGCCGGTGACCACGTTGATTGCGCTGCATGACCTCAACCAGGCACTGACCTGTGACCGTTTGGCGGTACTGGATCATGGCTGCCTGGTGGCATTGGGCAAGCCGCTGGAGGTGCTGACGCCGCAGCGATTGCAAGAGACATTCGGGGTACAGGCGCACTACCTGACGGACCCGTTTGACGGCGCGCAGATCCTGCGGTTGCGCTCGAACTGATGAGCTGACCGCGGCCCCTAAAAACACCACCGATCAAGTGTGGGAGCTGGCTTGCCTGCGATGGCGGTGGGTCAGCCGACTGTTGTATCACTGACACACCGCCTTCGCGGGCAAGCCCGCTCCCACAGTTTGACCGAGTTCATCTGCCAGTGCCGCACTGCTTTGCTCTTCTGTGGGAGCTGGCTTGCCTGCGATGCAGACACCTCGGTCTATCAGGGACACACAGTTGATGCCATCGCAGGCAAGCCAGCTCCCACAGTTGATTGAGTTCGGCTTCCAGAATCAGGTTGGCTGCCCGGCGTCCTTGAAGCAGCTACAGAGACCGCTG
Organism: Pseudomonas sp. TREG-RG-20F-10-E-6-01; assembly: GCF_022662455.1. Lineage (NCBI taxonomy): Bacteria > Pseudomonadati > Pseudomonadota > Gammaproteobacteria > Pseudomonadales > Pseudomonadaceae > Pseudomonas > Pseudomonas sp. TREG-RG-20F-10-E-6-01. The sequence goes on from NZ_JAKNQP010000002.1 coordinate 84,081, forward strand.
CATATGCGTCGTCCGCCAAACCGGATCCGCCTCGACATCAACAATTTCAAACCCTTGCCGAAGCCAAAAATCAATCGCGCCAGCAAGAAACGGATGAGTATGCAGGTAAACCATCTCCACCCCCTCCCCCCGCGCCTTCGCCTCCAGCGCGCCGTACAACTCACCCGCCAACCCGAATCGGCGCAACGCCGGCGCCACAAACAGGCGCACCACCTCCACCGTCTTGAGGCCCTGGTAATTCAACTGGGAGAAGCGCCCGTCGTAGGGCACATAGCCGATGGCCGCAACGATCCGGCCATCGACGCGGGCGATCAAAAACTGCCCGTCGCCATGAACATACACCGCTTCAAATCGCGCCAGATCGTCCGGCATGCCGGCTGCGCTGAGCTTGGGGAAAAGCTCGCTGCGAGCCTCAAGGACAAAGTCCAGCACTGCTGGAATGTCGTCGCAGGTCACGTCCTGAATGACCGGTCGCTCGTTCATACAACTTTGATCTGGCTGATCCCTACCACCTGCGCCTGCTCCAGAATCTCCTCGGGCGTCGCATCCGCAGGCGGCAGGATCAACCCATTCTCCGCATCGCCAAAATGCAATTGCAGTAAATGCATCGCCGCCTCGTGCACGGGCAGTTCAGGCTGTTTGAGTTCAAACACGTGGGTGCGGGGCTCGTCGTTGAACAGGTAGTTCAGGGTGTATTCGCGCATGGTGGCATCCTTGTGATGGGAGTAAGCAACTGCATATCCTGACCTACCGATCAGGTTTCAAGTTCAACCGGGTGAGGCGCCTAACCCCGCAGATGCCACTCAACCGACCTTACGCCCGCTCTATCCGCCCCGAATAACAGCCTTGCTTGGCGTTGTGAACATGGATGTAACCGACCGCTGGGTTGGCCAACATTCGCTCGATCACCGGCTCTATCTCCTGCCCCGGCACGACATCGGCCTCCAGCAGCATGCCCTCCTCAGAAAACGCCCGAAGAGACAGCAGCCGGATTCGCATCACCTCAGGCACTTGATTCACCGCGTCGTAGGCCCGCGTCGCGCCCTCTCGAACGAATATTGCGTGCGAGGCGCGGTAGGGTGAGTTCGCGGGTTGGCTGACGTGATTGAGCAACAACATACTTTGCCCGACCTCGGCGTCCTTCATCTCTATGCGGTCAGGAAAGCCTGGCTGACAGTCGACATAGCAACGCTTGATGCCACGCGAGGCGAGTTCGTCATCGGGCAACCCAAACAAGCTGGAAAAAGGTTCGGGGGCAAGCCCGGTAATTCGAAAGTTCATGATAGAGGCCTCTCAGGGTAGGCACCTATCAGGCGATACCCGCGGCATCATGCGCTATCCGATTCTTGCGCCGAGATTCACCCGCACAGGGTGCTCATGCATTGTCCCGCACGTAGCGAAGATAACCGTTGGCCGCCGTCCCCACACAAGCAAACCCCGCGTGCTCATACAGCAGCCGGGCAGGGTTATCTGGGCGTACGTGCAACCCCAGTTGATTGAAGCCACTCTGTTTGGCCTTGAGCGCATAAGCGTCCAGCAGCGCCCGGCCCACCCCGTTGCGCCGGCAGGCCTCGCTGACATTGAGGGTGTACAGCTCGGCGGCGCCTTGCTCGGGCGCCCATAACGAATAGCCTGCAAACTGCCCGTCAAGCATCGCGACGGTCAGCCGGTCAAAGTTGTCTGCCCAGAGGGTGAGGTGTCGCTCAAGTTGCAGCCGCCATGCGGATTCATGCGCAGGCTCCCAACACTGGATGTAGGCTTGCTCGCCCCGGTAGATCGATGGCAGGTCGGTCACAGCGGCCGGCCTGAGTGTTACGCGAGAATCACACATTGCACCGCCCTTGATGACTGACGATCTGGACGCGTGAGATTACCTGCCTTGCTGCAAAAAAGGGATTTCATCTTCTTCGCCAACCGCTCTGCTAGCATCCGCGCCAGCCCGCCACGGAGTCGCCCCTATGCTACGGATTGCAGCCTGCACCCTCCTCGCCAGCTTGTGCGCCCCACCGGTCCTGGCCGAACAACGCCTGCAGTGCGCCGACGCCACGGTGACGATCGGCGTGGACCCGACGTTGCCCTTGCTGACCAGCGAAAGCGCTGAAGTTTTCCTGCGCGTAGAACGCGGCCCGCGTGCAACGCTGCTGCGCTACTACAGCATCGACTTCATCGGCGGCGCCTGCGACTCCGACGCCAATGGCGAGCCGCGCATCGTCTACCAGGCCGTGTGCAACGGAACAGCCTGCCACACCCTGTCGAATTGGGGCCTCATCAACCCCGTGACCTTGCAAGTGCTGCTGATACCCGCCGATGACAGCCTGGAGCCCGCCACGCGCCTGCTCGGGCATCGGCCAGCGCTTACGGCTGCGCCGTTGAATGTGAGTGTGGAGGCGCATCGATTGGGGTTGGCGACGCCTTGATGCGAGCCGTGATCCACGCTCGGCTATGCAACAGCACCGCCTGCGCCATCGCCACCGGAAAATGAATAAACCCGTGGGCTGATTCCGGTAGCAGATGGGCTTCAACTTCCGCCACCGCTGCCCATCGCTCAGCGAGATGAAGCGTGTCGTCCTTGAGCGGGTCCAACTCCCCCACAAACATCAACGCCGGCGGCAAACCTGTCAGGTCGCCATACAACGGTGACAACGGCGGTTGCCGACGTTGTTCATCACTCAACCCCGGCGTGAGCATGCGCAACGCCTCGACCATTCCCGGCCCGTCCAGCAACAATGTCTCCGGCCCCGCCGTGCGCACGCTCGGCGTGCCGGTCAAGTCGTATACGCCGTAGTACAACACCGCACCGCTCACCCGCTTGAGCAAATCCGGCCATTGCTTAAGCGCCAGCAAGGTTGCCGCCGCCAGATGCCCACCGGCGGACTCACCCACGACAAACACCGGCAAATCAGCAAACTCGTCACTGGTGAGCAGCCAGCGCGCCGCATTCAGGCAGTCCTCCATCAGCCCTTCAACCGGCGTGTCGACCGCCAGCCGATAGTCCACCGACACCACCGCCACGCTGCACGCCTGCACCATGCCCAGGTTCAGGTCGTCGTCCATCTGCGCATTGCCGATCACCCAGCCGCCGCCGTGGATATCCAGCACCACGCCTTTGGTTTTCCCCTCGGGCCGCAGAATACGCACGGGCACTGCGTCCACCGTGCGGGTTTCTGCCGGCGGCGCTTTTTTGAGCGTTTGGCTGACCCGCAATAGCGCCTGAATCACACGCGGCGTGACGCGGTTGCGGATTTTAAAGCGCGGCATCCAGGCAAGCTTCTTGTTGAAGTCGCGCATCTGCGCCAGCTCAGGCTCGCTGGCAGGCCACGGTGTGTAGGCCATCAGCGATTGTTCCGCAAAATCGAGAAATTCAACGCCGCCGCCACGCTCAGCCACGCCAGGTAAGGGAACAGGATCAACCCGGTGATCAAGTCCAACCGCAACGCCATCACCACCAACGCCGCTACTACGAGCCACAGCAGCACGATCACCACCATCCCGACGAAGAGGTTATGCGCGCCGAAAAACACCGGCGTCCACAGCGTGTTCAGCGCAATCTGCGCCGCCCACAAGCCCAGGGCCAATTGGCTGCCGGGGATCATCGTCAGGCGATAGCCCGCCCAGGCGAGCAGCAGATAGATGACCGTCCAGGCCACCGGAAACAACCAATTGGGTGGGGTGAAGCTGGGTTTGACCAGGCTTTCGTACCACTGGCCGGGCTTGAAAATAACGCCGGTGCTGGCGGCCGCGGCGCAGGCGATGAGGAAAATCAGGAAGATCATGGGCTATCCACTCTCAGGGTTCATTTGAAGATAGGACGCATGGGGAGCCGGTAAAAGTTCACAAATCATCCGGCGCCACGATCTTCAGCCAAGGCCAGCGCGCTTGATAACTGCGGGCCTTGGCGGCGAACAACTCAGGCTCCGGGTGCAGCGGGTTGATGCGCAACACGCCCTGCTCCACATCCGCTAAGCCATAGGGCGCATACACCTCGCCCGTGTCGATCTCCAGCCCGATGCAGGTGCCGGCCACCAGGTAACGGTCCACGCCCTGTTTAGCCGAGTGCAACTGTGGATAAGGCCGACCAAAGCGCTCGCCGTACCAAAGGTGCACCCGCGCCTGGTTCTTGACCTCGACGTTGACGCCCAAATCCTCAAATAAACGTTCGGCGGCGCGGATCACTTTGTCCTCCGCTTCGTAAGACAGATCCGTGTCGAAGTAAAAGACGTCGTAGTCCTTTACGCCCTGAGCCGCAGGCAAGTTTGACTGATGGTTCCATACGGCCTGGAACAGGCAGCCCGCCGTGAGCATGCACTGCTCCACACCGAGGTCGGGCAGGCGTGCGGTGATCTGGGCGTTGATGGGGTTGGCCATGGCCAGTTCGAGCAGGGTGTTGACGGTCAATGTCATGGTTAATCCTTGGGTGTTCAGTGCGGCTCAAGCCACCGACCCTACACGACTGGCGGGAGGGTTTCGTGACAGCAATATTTCTATACACTTTGCCCGCCCGCCACCAATCGTCAAGGATAAAACGATGCGAATCAGAGAAATGGCCCTCATCACCGCCGCCGCGTTGCTGCTCACCGCCTGCAGCGACAGCCCATCGGACGCCGACATTCAAACCGCGCTGCAACCCAGGCTGGAAGGGGCTTCCTGCGTAAAGGCGGCGATGTTCAACAGCTTCCCGGTGACCTTGAGTGACAGCGTCATGAGCGGCACCTCCAGCGCCAACCAGCCGGCCTTCGATGCGCTGACCAACGCCGGCCTGCTGGCCAAAAGCGACAAAACCTACACCCTCACCGACGCCGGCCGCGCCGCCTACGTGCAGCAGGAATCCGGGTTCTGCTACGCCCAGGGCTATGAAATCGCCAAGGTCCAGAACATTGCCGCCAACACCAACCCCATGGGCGCCGCCGTGGACAAATCCTGGGTGGTGACCGTGGACATTCGCCAGAAAACCATCGCCGACTGGGCCAACACCCCGGCGATTGAAAAACTCGCCCGCAACCCGGAAAACCTCTCCGAAGTGCCAAAGACCTACCACGTGGTGGTCGGGCGCCTGAAGGGCGAGCAAACGCTGAAGCTGATCGACCCACGGTTTTCGATCATGCGTGGGGTTGGGGTGAATCAGGCGTTTTTTGAACCCGGCACGGTTGTGGCAAGCAGGCTTGTTGTGGCTTGAAGGCTTGCTGTGTCAGGCAGGCTTGTTGTGGCTTGAGTGCTTGCTGTGGCGAGCAGGCTTGCCCTGCGTTGGAGTGCGCAGCGCTCCCAACCCAGCCACCGCGGTCCAACAGTGAAACTCGGTCGCCTGTTTGGAGGGGCCGCTTCGCAGCCCAACGCAGGGCAAGCCTGCTCGCCACAAAAGGAGTTTCCTCAGCCTGGGAAATTGCGAACGGCCCGCAGCACCTTGCCCCATTGCCTACGCGTGCGTCAGAATCCGCCGGCTTGTGCGCTGGGGTGGCCGTCTCTAAGGTGGCTCGGTCGCTGAATGTTCAGTGATCGGGTTTAGTAGCCTGAGTTGGGTATTGAAAAGTGCATGAGCTTCATCAATCAGACATTGCGTCTGTGCTTGATGGTGGCTGTGCGTAGGGCGTCTTCGGGCGCGCCGGCTTTGATATCCACCGGTCTACTAACCTGCGCACAGCTGCCACCTTTTCGTTTAGTAGCGAAAAGATGGCGGCCTAAACCAGGATATCGTTATGACTCAAGCAAAAACTGACTCAACCACCCTCTTCACCGTCGTCCCCGACGCCAGCACCGAAACCCTCATCACCAACAGCTACGAAACCTTCACCAGCGTCAGCACCCTGCTGCTCGACCTGTCCGAAGACCTGTGCGGCAAACACCGCGACATCGCCCTGGCCATCCACCAACTGAGCGAACTGGGCGTGCTGCTCACGGCCAAATTGCTCGACCATGAAGCACCTTGCCCTGGCTGACCCACAGCCCACGGCAGCGCCGCTGAGGGCGCTGCCTTCAATTAACCCCAGGGAACGAATCAACGTACTGAATGGTGAAGTCTGGAAAGGAGTCAACAATCTGGATCTTGTAGTCGGGGAAACTCTCGACTGTTTTCCACTTGCCGGCCGAATCGGGAAAACTGCTCACCTGCTTTACCTTAAGGTCAGGGAAACTGTTTACCACCTTGACCTTATAGTCCGGGAAGCTACTGACGAACTTGATGTTGCCGTAAATCTTTGACACATCAACAGTCGTATCCGCTTGAGCGCCGAAGGCACACGCCAGCAGCAGTGACGCGAGAGCAACTTTGAACATGACAGCCTCATCCTGAGAAATAAAAAGGCGCCCAGTTTAACGACCTGCGCGCGCAACGTCCTGCATTGCCGGTTCTTAACCCTTCAACTCACCCGCGCGGTTACTCGCCGCATCATCGTAAGCCACATATAACGACTCGGCGATCTGGCTTTTGATGGCTTTGGTGGCTTCCAGCCCCAACACAAAGCCTTCGGCCTTGCCGCCAGCGCGGTTGAGTTCTTCGTGGGTGGAAGCACCGGTGATGGCGTCGAGCAGCTTGATGGCGTGAGGGCCTACGCCTTTAGGGAGGGAGATTTGGTCGATGGACATGGCGATACCTTGAGAAAAAATGATCGGGAGCGCATGGACCACTGCCGGGGGATGCCATGGTAGACCGGTTAGCGTGGAAAGGGGCTGCTTTCGGCCAGAAGCAGCCGGTCATCAAGGCCCAAAAGTATCCCGAGGTGAGTATCTAGTTGCGCCAATCGGCGCCAGTCATTGTGAGCCAGGCTAGAGGTTTCAACCATTTGCTAACTGGAGGTAATCGCAAATAGGTTTTTGCACAAGTAGGCATCCTCTCTTGGAATGAAATCTTCGGGGCTTTCATTGCAGGAAAATGCTTCGAAAACGTGGCTGATGATTTTCTTTGCTTGGTCCGTGGAAAGGATGCGCGTGTCTATCAGGTCAAGAAGAGCATCGGCTATCTCGTTTAAACTAACGCAGTATTCTTCAGCTGCAATCCTGAGAAGCGCTCGCATTTCCCTATATTCATCATCTGAATTTACGTTGTTTTTCAGAAACTCAAGTGGCTCTTCCAGAATTTCAAAGGGTAAATTTTTTGATATCTGTCGCAGTATTCTATAAGGGCCCGCCTAAGCATCACGCCATCAAATTTTTGAGAGCTAGCCCCTTAAAGTGCATTAACTTTCGTATTAGCTATCCAGCTTTTCATCGCGAAACCTACCTTGCTTAGCGCTTAGTTGAGGGACGTCAAAGCGTCCAGTCGGCTTCTTCAGATACTTCAATCCTCACCATGCGTCACCTCACCACAAGAGGCCCCCCGATTCTGTTGGCTCCTTCGAATGCTCGCAATGGGTCGAAAGTGGTCATCGACAGATTTTCGTTGCTCACACTGCACAACGCTTTCACAAGAAATCGCTGACCTGGAACGGTTTATCAGTCGCGAAAATCGATTCATAGACCGCGTCGTCAAGTTCGTCACGGGCAAGGAACACGCTAGCACTATATGCGCGGGCCTTGCAAAACCAAGCAAAAGATCCGTCGTCGTCGCGCTCCAGCAGATAGAAATATTGTTCCTCCATTTGAGCGCATATAGTCTCAAGTCGAGCCCGACCTCCACACGACAACAGTTCAGCGACCTCATTAGAGTCACCCCCTACCTCATCAACCGCCCAGAGAACGATACGAGTAGCCACCCGCGTTTTCTCGGCCGGTTCTAGAGCATCGAAAGTACGGTGTACGTCAGGATAGCTTGACACCAAGCGGTCAGTCATGGGGCTTAAATCCTCAGAGCGGGCTTGCCGATTACACCTGAATTGCCATCTAAAAGGACACCGTAGTACGTCGGCGAAACTTCGTTGAAACCTCTTCAGGTCGGTAGCAGCCCCTCGTGACAGAAATCAACCGGCCAAAAGCGGACGACCAACTCGGTTCTGGTTTCGCCCAGCTTGCCTCCTCCGCAAGTGCAAGCTGGCTCACTTCTCTGCCTCTTGGATACGCCTGGTATGTCAAGTCGGCTAAAGGCCACGCCCCCGATGCGCATTGATTCGGCTCACGCTTAGGTTTGAACTATCCGCAATATCCGGATAGCCACCTGTCGCTGGAATTCTGAATACGCTGAGCTAAAAGGCATCCAGTGCTCTACACAGCCCTGCCTTCTCAACAGGCTCACTTTCAGGTTTTCCAGCTGGGTTTAAGCGCTGCAACGCGACCAGGCACTGGCCACCGTCCAACAGGACCAGCTCATAGTCCTGACCCGCCTTTGGGGTGAAACGAAAGGTTTGCCGGCAACTATAGGAATATCCGGCGGAAACGTGGCCTTCACTCTGGAAGTTCATGGCGAAAGGCTTGCCCGCCGGCACTTTGAGTTCGGTACGCGCCAGATCTTGTCCTTCCACCCGGCGGTTGCTCTCGGGCATGCCCAGGCTGCGACCATTATTCTTGTCCGCAAAGCCGGATTCGGACACGGCCATCACCCCGGCGCCGGGGACACGCCAGTCGATGCAATCGCGGCCCGGCACGCCGCGCGCCATGCCATTGGTGATTACGCGCAAACGCGCGGTATCACCTGAGGCGGGTTCGACATAGGCCGTGGAGTAAGCCCGGATATTGGCAATATTGCCGCAGCCGCTCACGGCAAAAGCCAGACCCGCTATCAGAAACGCTCTCATGGAAAATCCTATTTCTTGTGCCTTCAACGTGCGGACGCACAGGCCTTGAGCTCATGCCGGGTGTCCAGCGCACAGAGATCAAAACCGTCACTGCGGGTGTAGCCTGCACGCTTCATACACTCGAAGCGTTCTGCTTTCTGCTGGAGCGTGGCCTTGGGATCAATGCCGGATCGGTTTTTTGAACCGCACGCCAACATCGAAGCGAACACCTCCTGGCTGTTCGCACCCGGTTTCTTCCATAGCTCCACTTCATCAGTGGGTGGCTGAAACGGCGTGGCAAAACAGGCCGTGACGAGCGGTAGCAGCATGACTGCAAGTGCAACTGGTTTAAGCCACATTCTAGGTTTCCTTATTTTCTAGGGCTGACAGGCACCAGCACCGGCTTCATTTCTTTCATGTCAGGCCAATACCTCGTGCAGGCAGACTCACCACTGCCATAACAACTGTGCATCGTAGTGGCACCGTTGAAGACGTTGATTAGTTCCTTGAGATAGGTACTGCCTTCAGGGATCACCCCGCCGGTGCCCGGGTTGTTGCCCATGAAGAACAACCGGCCAACCGGATCGTAGTTGTGGACCTCATATTTGAGGACCATGTTCGCCCGTTCGACAGGGTCGGTGACGGCGTTGCGGTTTTGCAGATAGGCCAGCTGTTCATCGGCGCGATAGACATTGAACGCTCCGCCAAAGTTATACACCGTGGTCTTGCTGAGCAGACCCGCAGCATCAGGCAAATTAGCAATGGAGTCTCGCGAGTTGCCGCCGGTCATGGTGCCGCGGCTGTGCTCAGTCAAATGCAAACCGGTGGCACCGTACTTGAGCTGGATTTCCCGAGCGGCTTCGGTGTAGTTGGTCAAGCCCCAGAAGTCGTTGTCCATTGCCTTCTGATAGCCGGCAACCAGCAGCTCTGACATTCGGTTACCCGCTGTCGGAAACCATAGGAAATATTGTGGCCCTGTAGCATCTGGGTCGCGATGCTGAGCGGCGTATTTCGCCGCTGCCTGCGCGTCGTTGAAAATCCCGTTGAGGGCCACGTTGACCACGTTGTTAGCGTCGGGTTGCAGGTTATCCCGCTCCTCACCCTCAACCTCCCGGAACTGCGGTTTCGTGTCCGCACCTCTGTCGACATTGCCCTGATCATCCATATCCACGGCATACATCTGGGGCGCCGTCTTGAACATCGTACGGTACGCCTCATCGGTAAACTGCACCCCCTGGCGATAGGCTTCATTCTTGATCGACTGCTCCGCCTCGGCGGTGCGTTGCAGTTTGTCCAGATCCTGGCGCCCGGCGCCAACATGGGAATGGGCGGCATCACGGTTGAGCCCGGCCACTGTTTGGTTGGCATCACGCCCGGTCAGCTGTTGCTGGCGATAGGCATCGGTAATCAGAATATTGCCCGCACTCACCGCGCTCAGGGTATTGCCCTGGGATGAATCCGAGGCTTTTCCCGCATCCAGGTAATTGCTGAACAAAGCCTTACTAGCGCCGTACATGCCCTGGCCGACAAAGTCGCTGCTGAGGGTGAACCCGCTGCTGTCCGCACTCGCCTTGGCGCTGTTGTGCAGGTTGGAGGTGGTCAATGAGCCAGTGCTCAGGCTGTTTTTGCCCTCGGCGATCGCCTTGTCATTGCTGGCAATCACGCCGCCCACCAAGTCGGTATTGCCTTTGACGCGGATATCAAAGCCATCGTCGCCAGCCCGAATGCCGCTCTGCTCGGTGACGCTTTCAAAGTTGGATTTCTGGATGCCTTTGTTCTGACTCAGCGTGAAGCTCGATGAACCGATGCAGAACGGCGGCACGCAGATGCTCACGCCCACGCCGAGGCTGGTTTGCTTGGCCTTGTAGGTACTGGTGTCCTGCAGGCTTTCGACGCTGAAATCACCGCCCACATCGGCAGTGACTTGCTTGCCGGTGACCACCGCTCCCTTGAGCCGGGTATCGCCTGCAGAGTCGAGCGAGACTTTATTACCCGCATCCACGTGGGTGTTGCTCCAGACCACATCATTGCCGTCGGCCTTGCCGCGGTTCTGGGAAGCACCTGCGTTGAAACTGATACCGTTGGTCGAACTGCCGATAGCAATACCGATCCCCAGGCTGGCATTACTGCCCTTCTCGGTACTGCGCTGCTCCACTGTATTTTGCGCGGCGAGCAAGGCGATTGTGCCGTCGGCCTTGAGATTTACATCATGCCTGGCGGTGATCTGGCTGCCTTGCACCGTGAGGTTACTGTTCTTGCCGGCGCCTGCAGCAGTGATGTTGACATCGCCACCGGCCAATACCGACGAGCCGGCCGCCGAGTTGGAGGTCTGCTCGCTTTTACTCTCCTTCTTACTGGTGCCTGCCGAAATGCTGATATTGATGCCCCCGGCCATGGCCGGGTCTTTGTCGTACTGGATATAGCCGTTGCCGGCTCCCATCAGGGTATTGACCAGCGCCAGGGTTTTTAGCCGGCCATCGTCGGTACGGTCGGAAGCGGTTTTCATCCGCTGAGCGGTCTGCACGGCTTCGATCACCGGGTTAGTCACGGTAATCGTGAGGCCGCCTTGCTTGAATTTGGTCTCCTGACTGATGTGTTGCTGGTTGCGAGCCTCAAGGATATTGACGTGCTGCGCCGCAATGTCCACATCGCCCTTGGGCGCCGTCAATTGGCTGCCGACCTGGCGATACGTATTGCCGGCCAAAATGTTCACGCTGCCGTCGGTGGCGCCGATGGTGCTGGCGGCCGCCGTTTCACTGTCGGTGCGGTTTTTGTCACTGCGTTGCTGGCTGCCGATGGTCACCGCGATTGCGCCGCCGCTGAACAACCCGCTTTGCTTGACGTCCTTGAAATGCTGCTCGCTGAGCTGATCGGTGGCGGCCAGTACATTCACATCGTGTCCGGCCAACAAGGTCGTACCGCTGGTAGAGACCACGTTGCTGCCGCGCACATTCACGTCGTTGCCGGCCTTGACCCACGTCGTCTCGCCACTGAGGGTGGTGGCCTGGGCGCGGGTCTCACTGACCGTGTCACGGGTGGTGGTGGTCTTGCTGGAGAACAGGCTATTACTGCCGGTGACTTTGTGGGCTTCATCGACAAAGTTGTAGCTCTGGCTGGTGCCGAGATTGACGTCACGCCCTGTGGCAACGGTGACCCCACCCTGCTCGCTGGTGACTTTCGCGCCACGGGCATTGAGGTCGTTGTCTGCGACCAGGCGGACCTCGCCTTCACCCTGGATCACGCTGCCGGTATCGGTGCGGCTGGCGTCCTTGCGCCAGTTGCTGGAATTCCATTGCACACTCTGCTCGCGGCTCTGGGTCACCGTGCCCAAGTTGATATCGTGGCCGGCAACCACCGTGGTCTTGCCGTCTTTGCCCGAGCTGACGATCTGCGCCGCACTGAGGTTGATGTCGCGCGCGGCATTCGCTACCAGTTCACCCTTGGCATCGGACACAAAAAGTCCGGCAACCCGTGATATCCCGGTCGCGGTGCCCTGGGCACTTTGGGTGTCGCGCGTGCTGGAAACCAGGTTGATGTCGCGACCGGCGACTGCGTTCAGGCGCGTGCCGGCATCGATCAAGCCACCGAGGTTATTCAAGTCAGTGCGAGCCTTCACTTCTACCTCGGCGCCGGACAGACGCCCGCCCAGGTTCTGGATGCTGTCGGCGGAAATCGCCAGTACGCTGCGCCCGGCAATCGTGCCGCTGTTGACCAGGTCGCCTTGCAGATTGAGGTCCACCACGTTACCCGCCATCAGCGCGCCGGAACCGTCCAGGTCACCGTCGCGCACCCTTACATACACCTGCGGCACCAATGCCTGGGTCACGCTGCCATCGGCGAGGGTCACGTCTTTTTTGACCAACCACACGATGTCACTGGTCAATTGCGCCATTTGTTCAGGACTGAGTGCCACACCGGGCACCAGGCTCCACTTTCCGGCGTAGGTCAGCGCGCTGTCCAGCAGCGCCCGGTACTGGGTCTCGTCGTTGGCGTAGCCATCCAGAAAGCGCCGCCCGGTCAGTTGGGCGATCTGCTCACGGATCAGCTTCTGCTCATAGAAACCATCGCCCAGGCGCGTCAGGGTCAGGCCGGGGTCGAGTTGGAGCCGATCGAGCATGTAATTGGACGACAACCAAGAGCGGTAACTGGTGAAACGCGGGTCGCTTTCCACCAGGTAGTTCGGGTTTGCCTGAGGGTTGAGGTGGAACAGGCTATTGTCCGGCACCTGCACACTGACACCGCCAGTGCGTATCGACTCGCCGACGCCGCCCGCCGCAGTAGCTTGCAAGGCCGGCACCTCCAGGACCGGGGCCGACGCACGGCCATTGCCCACGTTCACGGTGGCAGCGCCGGCACCGACGGCGGCCTGGTCGACGCTGCTGGTCAGGCGTGCACCGACTTGCAGGCCACTGCCGGTTTGGGCGGTATTTTCCAGGTACTGGGTGGGCTGCAGGAAGATATCTGTGACACTGGCTGCCGGGTTGTAGGCGGCTGTGGAGTTGCCCTGGCGGTCGCGCCCTTTGCGATGGATGCGATACAGATGACTGAATGTGCCACTGTCCGTCACCGTCTGCTGCCCGGTGACTTCGGTGTTGTTGAGCTGTCCGATAGTGCCCACCAAGGTGCCGCCGGCGATGATCCGGCTCTTGTCGTTCAACACCGAATTGGCGGTCAGCAGCATTGAGCCGCCGGAAAGGATTTCACCCGGGTCCGAGGTGAGGATCTGCGTCTGGGTGATAGTGCGGGTGTAGTCGTAGCGGTTGTAGTTATCGGCCACGCCCTCGGGGCTGACCAAGTGGCTGACTTCGTCGTTGTAGAGTGAGATCTGGTCAGGGCGATAACGATTGGCAGAGCCAGTGTGCTGGAACTCCTGGACGCCTTCGCGGCTGACCTCAACCACTTGGGTGCTGAAGTGTTCGTTGGTATTGCGCAACTCGGCACTGTTAAGGCTCAGCCCACCGAGGGCTTCGATGCTTGCGCTGGCGTTACGCACCAGCCCGGCCTGGCCGGTGGCCTGGCCCTGGGCATCCAGCGCGCCGCCGATCAACAGATCACCGGCACTGAAAAGCATGGCGTGCTCACGGTTGACCAGCGTCCCGACGCCAATGTCGAGGCGCTCGCGCGCGGCGATCACAGCCGCGCGGGCATCTTCCACATCATTGGTCAGTTGCCCCGCCGCAATGGATAAGTGATCACCATAAATACGGCCGCTGCCCAGGTTGTTGAGCACCTGGGTATTGATCCGGGTGATCTGGGCATCGATCAAGCCACGGTTGTTCAGGGTATCCGCCACATCGAGGGTCACTTGCGCGGCACTGATCTCGCCGTTGGCGCGGTTTTCAACGCTATCGCTCAAGACCCGCAATTGCTTGCCGGCCTGAACGCCACCCTGGTTATCGAGCATGCCTTGCAGGGTCAGCTCAAGATTACCGTTGGCTTGCAGTTTGCCGGTATTGACCAACCCCGAAGCCAGGTTGAGGCTGATATCGCCCAGGCTCAACACGCGTCCATCGCCGCTGAGGCTCGCGCTGGTCAGGCCGAGCCGTTCTCCGGCGATCACGGTACCGGCACTGTTGAGCAGCGCTTGGTCGGCGCGGATTGACACTTGCTTGCTCGACGAGATCAGGCCCGCGCTGTTATCCAACTGCCCGGCACTGTTGACGGTCAGCAACTGGTCGGCACGCAGGGCACCCGAGCGGTTAAGCAACTGCGCCAGGTTCAGGGCCAACGACTGCCCCTCCACACCCTGGTTGCTCCCTTGGGTCTGCTGGTTATCCAACTGTCCTGCATCGACCGTCAAGGTGCCCCCGGCACGCAGCAGACCGCCGACGTTATCGAGGCGACCGCTGCCGATGTCCAGCCGCGCGTTACCCAGGCTCTGCAACTGGCCACCGCGATTGCTCAGGCCATCAGCCGTCAGCAGCAGGCTCTTTTCACTGCTGAGTATACCGGCGTTGAGGTTATCGACCTGCGCGGCATGGATCGCCACGTCGCCTTTGCTGCCGATAAAGCCGGCGCTGTTGTTCAGGTTGCCGGTGCGCAGCGTGATACCGGCCTGCCCGAGGATGCCATTGGCGCTGCCCGAATCAGTGTTGGTCAACGTTTGCCCATGGGTGTCGAGTGTGATCGCACCGCTACCCTGGATAAGCCCGGCCTGGTTCTTCAGCTCACCACTGCGCAGGTCCACGGTGCCGCTGCCGATTATGGCGCCGCGCTGGTTTGACAGGCCTTGCCCGGCACTGTCGAGCAACAAGGCCGCGCCACTGATCAACCCATCGTCGTTATTCAGACCCAGGCTGGTAATCGTCACGCCTTGCTGGGCCTGCACCACACCGCCGCTGTTATCGAACGCGCCCTGGCTCACCGCCAGCACCAGCGGCCCGCCGACCGAACCCACGGTGCCCTGGCGGTTACTCAGTGCGTCGGCGCTGACACTGAGTGCGCCGATGGCCGCCAGCGTGCCGTGGTCATTGCTCACCTGCCCGCCGGACAGCGTGAGGCTGTCGCCTGCTGTGATCTTGCCTTGCGCGTTGAGCAACTGCCCGCTACTCAACTGCGCGCCCTTGGCTGCGGCCAGGGTGCCTGCACGGTTGTCCAACAGCGTATGCGCGGTGACCTTGAGGTTGCCGGCCACTGCCGCCTGAACCGTGCCGCCCTGATTGAGCAAGCGATCCGCCGTCAGGCTGACGTCACTGTCACTGGCCAGGGTGGCGCCGGTGTTGTCGAGCAAACCGGTGGTGGTGATACGCAGAGTATCCGTGCCGGTCTGCAGGATTTTCCCCTGCCGGTTGGACAGTTGATGGCTGTCGATCTGAATCTGCCGCGCCACGGTGCTGGCGCCGTCCAGCACGGCATCGGCAACCGCGACTTGCAGTAAACCGTTGCTGTGTATGTCCCCATGGTCCCCCTGCAACGCCTGGCCTTGAAGTGTCAGGCTGCCCGTGCCGGCATGCTCGATCCTGCCCTTGGCATTGGACAGGCGCGCCGCCGAAAGGCGTACGTCGGTCGCATTGCTGGCGATGCGTCCTTCGGTGTTATCCAGGCGGTCGGACACAGCAATCACCGTGGCGCCCTTGCCGACCTGGACGATTTCACCTTGGCGGTTGGACAGGCTGCCGGCGGCCAATTGCACACCTTCGGTGTTGATTTTGGCACTGTCGGTGGTCAGGGTTTGTCGCACCGCTGTGCTCAACGTCCCTGTCGCGTCCAACGCTGCACCGCTTAAGTCAGCGCCGCCCGTGCGAGCAGTGAGCATGACATTGTGCGCAGCGGTCTTACTCGCATTGAGGTCAAGGTTCTCGGCGCTCAACTGCAGATCCCCGGCAGCAATCGCCGAGCCTTGGTGCTTGAGCGCCTGGCTGGCGCTGACGCGCAGTGCGCCATTGCCACTGACCGCGCCGTCAGCTGCCACACCTGCGCCCAATATCGACTTGCTGGCGTTGTCGATGGTTTGGGCGGTCAGGGTCAAGTCCTGCTGCGCAGCCACCACCCCTTGGTTGTTGATATCGCCACGACTGGACAGCGTCGCGGCGCCCTTGCTGTACAGCGAACCGCTGTTATCGATGCCCAGCTGGCTGTCCACCTGCAGGTTCTGACTGCTGCTGATTTGCCCGCTGTTGCCCAGGCGCCCGTCGGCGCTGATGACCACATCGCCGGCACTCGAACCTATTTGCCCGGCATTGCGCACGCCCAGGCCGGCTTCGGTACCCACCAACTTGATTTTGCCGGCATACATGCCACCCAGCTGCGCCACGTCAATGGCGACCTGGGGCTTATCGCCGGAACCGTTGATGACCGTCGCCTGGGTATTGTCGGCATTGACCTGGTTGGCGCCACTGGTCACCCGCAGGTCTTTGGCCCAGATACCGGCATTGACCTCGACCGAGCGTGCGATGACATCGGTAAAGTCGGTCTGCGATGCGTCCAGGCCCTTGCCGGAGATAACCACCTTGCCGCTTTCAACGCGGTAGCCTTGCAATTGGCCGTCCTGCATCTGCGCACTGCCGCTGGTTAAGGTGGCACGGTTGGCGTTGATAAAACCACAGCCGTCACAGGCGATGCCCGACGGGTTGGCGATCACCACCTGGGCTCGGTCACCGGCGACTTCGATGTAACCACGCAATTGGCTGGGGTTGCTGCTGTTGACCTCGTTAAGGATCACCCGCGCCGTACCGCCGGCCAAATGCGCATTGCCCTCGATCCAGCCACCCAGCTGAGTTTGGGTATTGGTGCGCGCATTGTTGAGGATCGCGCCTTGGGCATTAACGTCGAACTGGCTGTAGGTGTTACGTGACACCCCTGCCGCACTCGGGGCCTGAATGTTGACTTGGGGCACACCGTTTGCGGCGTTGATAATCACCGGTTGC
This sequence comes from Pseudomonas sp. TREG-RG-20F-10-E-6-01, assembly GCF_022662455.1. NCBI lineage: Bacteria > Pseudomonadati > Pseudomonadota > Gammaproteobacteria > Pseudomonadales > Pseudomonadaceae > Pseudomonas > Pseudomonas sp. TREG-RG-20F-10-E-6-01. The sequence goes on from NZ_JAKNQP010000002.1 coordinate 101,083, forward strand.
TGGCCGGGCGCAGCGCCACGGTCAGCCACAATATCGCCCCAGGCCAGCGGCGAGGCCAATGTGATCAAGCCCAACGCCGCCATCAATGAGAACCGCAGGGGAAGCAGTGTCAGCACAGTATTCAAGACGACAGGGGCGACACCGATCCCGGTGCCTGAGGCTTTTTTGCTGCCCAGCACGTTTTCGGCCACTACCATCAGCAGGCCACGGGCTTTGTTGAAAACGATCCTGTAGAGGTGTTTGTTCATGACGATCCCTGTGTCTTGAAAGCTCTAAAATGCGACAAGTACTACGATTGGCGGGCAACGGCCGCGATCGGCCACTTCAAGCGCGCCAGAGCAGCACCTTGAAACCGCTTGATCCGTAACCCGCGCTCGTTGCCCCGGTGATACAGAGCGCTGAACCGGCTGTCGGCAAACAAATGGCGCTGCACTAAGCGTGCAAGGCGGGCGCTGTGACCAAAAGGCGTCACCCAGTCCAGGAACCACAGTCGCTCGCCGCTGTTCCAGTCGTGCGCAGGCAGGCTGATGGCAGGATTTTGCACATAGCGCTGCTCGGCCTCGACGCTGAACCAACACCAGGCGGCGTAAAACACCGGGCGCCCCGATTCGTAGCCGATGATGAACTGGCGGTTGGCAATAGCTGGCAACAGCAGCGCGTTCAGGGTGTGCAGCGGCACATCGCGATGGCTCGCCGAGTGCATCCACAGCCATACGGCGGCACCCAGCGCCTGGGCCTCGTTCCATGGCTTTTCGCTGAACGCCGGGGCGATCAGCTCAAGGTTATCGAGTTGCATGGCAAACCCTCACATCGACCACGTCAGGCTGAAACCTGCCGTGGTACTGGCAGTCTCGAAGCCCTTGGGTTTGCTGATCGGTTGACCGACAAACACGTCGTAAGACACTTGCCGGTAGCCACCGCGCAACCCCACCACGTACCCGGCCAGATGATCACCAATGAGGTATTGGCTTGAAGGGCCGCCCACCTTGCCGTAGTCAACACCCAGGTAGGTCTCCTGCCCGGAGTTGCCCAGCGCCAGGCCGAGGTCGTTACGCACCAGCCAACCACGGTCGGCCGACAAAATGTTTTCACCGTCAAACCCGCGCACGCTGTAGCGCCCGCCGATCGAGAAACGATCCTGCGGCACCAACGCCGTGCGGTTCCACTGCGCACGCCAGGCCGCGGTGTAACGCAAGCGCTGCGTGGCAAGGCCAAACGGTACGGAAAATTGCGCGTCGGCGTTGATGATCTGCGAACGCGAGGTCCCTTCGTCAAACGCCTCCTCAGGCGCAGCGATTGCGTTGCGCGCACCTGTGCCCCGGCGATAGCTGGTGCCCAGATCGAGCGTGGCGGTACCGATGAACTCCCGATGACTCAGCCCCAGCGCCCAGCCTGCCATGCGTCGGCGCTGAATTTCGATCTCGGTATCGTCGATATAGTTTTGCGAAGTGCGCGTCCAGCCACTGAGCTTGAGCGTGGTTTTGCGCACGGCATCGCGATACAGCAAGCGAGACGCGCTGATCTCGTTGTTTTTGCTTTCTCCGGTGTACTTGTAAGTCTGGTTGGCCCCAGCGACCGTCTGGTGATAGTCATACTCGCTGGACGTGACGCCAAACAGCCAATAACCGTAGGGGACAGAGTAGTGCAAGGTATGGCCCTTGGAACCACGATTACCCGCGTCCCCCCCGCCCAAGTCGTGGTTGAAGCTGGCGTAGAACAAATCGTTCAGGCTCAGCAGGTTGTCCAACGACACCGAAGCCGAACCCAGGTATTTACCTGTGGCATCGGTTCCCGAATCATCTACCGACACGCTCAAACGCACGGGAAGTGCCTGTTTCCACGCGATAACCAAGTCACTGTCGCCCGGCTTTGCGTCCATCCCCTGGGCCGCGGCGATTTGGATATCCGCCTCAGCCGTGGGCACGCGTTTGAAGTTTTCCAACGCTTGCTCAAGATCACGCAGGTTCAGCAGGTCACCTGTTTTGGCAGGCACCGCGTTCCAGGCATTGGCTCGGGTAGAGGTGCCTTCGGCGAAGCGGATGGAATGAATGCGCCCCGGAATCAGGGTCAGTTGCAGCACACCGCTGTTTAAATCCTGAGGCGGTGCAAGCACGCGTGTCGTGACAAACCCGCGCTCGATGATTGCATTCTGGATTCGCTTCATCGTCAGGTTGATGCCTTGGGCACCTAGACATTGACCGGTGGCCGGGTCATTTTTGGGATCGGCGCTGCGCAGTGCCCATTGAAAATCTTCAGCCAACTCGCCGTTCAAGACGACCTGACGAATCAGGAAACAGGGGGATTCGCGCTTCTCGAGCAAAACCCCGGCGGAGGATGAGGGCTGCGCCTCAAGGCGCACATCCGGCGACGGCTCAAGTTGCTCGCGCAACGCTCGCTCGCGGTCCTGCTGCAATAGCAACTGTTGGGCAGGTGCGGGAGGGTCAGCGGCCTGCACGCCGAGACTGCTGATCAAACCGAACAACAATACTGCCACCGAATGAAGGGACGGTGGCAGTTTTCTAACAGGCAAGTACAACGTACCGAAACGGGCCAGGTACTCCCTAGGCCGGAAACATACTTTCATTTCGCATCCCTGTGAAATCTTCCTGCGGGTGCAGCATGCACCAGAACGGCACGTGATCTGCAAGAATTGCCTCTGACAGGCAACTCCCCTATGAACAACTGTTGCTCATTAAAGTTCAAGGGCGCGTGAGAAATTTCCTACACTTAATTTCCCCCCGGCTTCTTAGACCCCTCCAAGAGACTACCCTTGGCCGGTGAGCGACCGTCGCTCTGATTAGCCATCCTTGTCTTTCCACACGTGGAGGACTTGTTATGAACACCATCGCTACCTGCGGCCGTCAGCCCTGAAACAAAGGAAAACTAGTCGGGCAGAAAGCCCCACTCCGACTGAGAGATATCTGGGCCATCCGAGTAAGGCTTCAAATTGCGGAAAGAACCCGGGATCTGGCTCTCTTCGATCTGGCCATCGACAGTAAGCTTCGAGCCTGCGACTTAACCAAGCTCCGCGTGCGCGATGTCGCCCATGGCGAGCACGTATCATCCCGAGCCATGGTGATGCAGCAAAAAACGCAGCGACCAGTGCAGTTTGAGATCACTGAGCAAACACGGTCAGCTCTCGTGGCCTGGATACATCAGGCACAACTACGCAGCGAGGACTGCCTTTTTCCTAGTCGGCTACATACCTCAGACCATCTATCCACTCGTCAATACGCTCGTATCGTCAAAGGCTGGGTGAAAGCCGTAGGCCTTGATCCAGCCATGTATGGCACTCACACAATGAGACGTACGAAGGCATCACTAATCTATCGCAGAACGAAGAACCTACGGGCGCTTCAGTTGCTGCTCGGCCATACGAAGCTGGAGAGCACTGTTCGATATCTGGGGATTGAGGTCGATGACGCCCTGGAGATGGCGGAACAGACTGAGGTTTGATCATGCATAGCGACGGTCGAAGTCAGACCGTCGCTAACCGCTAGTTAGGAGCCATTTGGTGTGGCGTGTAAGAATTTACCGCCTTTAGCTTCAACTGCCGAGCGAACTGCCGCGGCATCTGATGTCGAGCCGATAAATGCAAGTTGCAACTTAGGGAGCATGCTTGATGTGTTACTTAAGGCTGTAATAGCTGAGTTGGCTGCAAAAGAACTATTGGTTCCTGAGATGGCGACACGAACATCAGCTTTGCTTGCAGGGGCAATTATTTGGTGGATGCTTGAAACAATTGGAGATTCTAAACCTGCACTTCCGATAAGCGCGGATGCCATAGCTCCGGAAATGCCGTTATTCGCTGCGGGAACCCAAACTAAATTAAATTTTTGTTGCTCAAATAAAATTGCCGCAGATTGTGCGGCTTGCTGTGGCGATTGGCTCCCAGTTGTAGCGCATCCTACTAATGCAAATAACAAAATTGTGAATGCCGCGAAAAGTTTCATAATTGCTCCTGGATATTTATTAGGCGAAGGTTCTTTCGAGATTCACTGAGTGTATGTTGTATAACTTTCCATCGCCATACATAACCTCTTGATCATCATAAAAGGTGATTTTGTAAGCGCGACAGTGATGGGTACCTCATTGCTGATGCATTAGCAGACTGCCCACCGTCTGCTTTGGGCCCAGCCCACACGTCGCGCCAAGCCTTAGCTGTCGTCTTACTCCTGAGCTATGCGACGACTCATTCAGGCCTGATGGCAAAGGCATTTCGATGTCGCGTTAGTGCGGATTCGCTGGTCCGTTTACTTTCCGTCGTGAGAGGCAGGAATCGGCCAAAAGCGGACAGTGATAGAAAAATAAATCTGTCCCCTTTTCGCCGAATAAAGGCTAAGCAACCTGATCACCTATCACTATAATGGATGCTCCGAAGATTACGTGAGATAGCCGGGTAACCTCAGCCAATGCCCGTAATGGGGCAGGCAAATCGAATAGTTTCAGTGGATTCTGGGGACGGTATTGCAGCTCATACCCCCTCAACGCCTGGCGTGAATCGCGATGAACGTCCGACCAGTCGTAAGCAAAGAACCCACGTTTAGCAAATTCAACGAAAGCGTTTGCACCAGCCCGGGCAGTGGCCCGATCTACATCGGACACTTTCGGCAAGGAAAGGACAAATTCTTCGGAGTTTTCGACGGAGGGTATCGCGGAATCAGGAACTGGTCCGGGGCCACCTGTAGTGAAGAGCGCAACCTGTCCGAGGGCGTCGGTAGCGACCCATCCAACGTCAAAGTCCTGAAGAACGAAGGGAGCCATCATTTGCACCTACTTTTGAAGAGGGGACGAGTTGATTTTCCAACTCTGCTTACCAGCCCAGAGAGTGTAAAAGTACGTAGACAAACTCTCAAAGCGGCAAGAAAATCGAAGGATTTATTTTTCCAGCTTAAAGATCTGCTTCTGGCCGATATCCGCTACCACCCTGAAACTCACGCACTATCTGCACAACCAGCGGCTTCACATATTTCTCAATGGTATCAATCTCCGGCGGATCATCATGGCGCCCCCACTCCCCCTGATCAAAGGCCTGATAAAGCGAGAAAGCAGGCTGCGGCATGTCATTGGTCATGCCCACATCAACGATGGCAGCGATGAGCCCGTTCATAACGCCATCGCAGAACTCGTAAGTCAAAGCCCCTGCCAAGTAGCCTTCAGCAACCGCTATGGATAGCTCGTTCAGCAGATTGCGGGGGGCCACGCCGAATTCCTCGCAGGTGGCAGCAAGATCATTCAATGTTAAACCGTAGGCTTCGGCTTCAACCAAAAGCTTATTGCGTTGGTTCTTTGGCAACCTCCCGTCCACGGTTCCCTTCCACGTTGCGGATGTCGTACCCGTGTCACTCATAATACTTCCCAGCCAGCAAAATGGCCGCACAGCGATGCCAAACATTGGGTATCGACCTATCCTCTTGGGCAAGTCGTGAACTGGCGTCTGCCCACGAAGCTGCCGCATCGAAAAACGCGTCAACGGACACATTTTCCCAGCCTAGAGCACTTGGCCCATAGGCCGATGAAGGCGATGTCTTTTCAATTAAACGCCCGCTGGCGAAATCTACACCGAGGGCTTCGATAAATCGTATGAACGACGGTTCATCTCTGACGTGCGCCAACAACTCATGAAGATCTACAGGGCTATGCATAGGTTTCCTGGAAGCACTTAATGATTGATCACATGCTGCTGCACTGCATCGTGAACGGTCAACTCGGCTATCCAGGCTTTCAGGCCGAGGATGTGATGCGGAGTGACCGCTTCTGGCCGAAAGCAGCCCTTCTCGACAACCCGCTACCAAACAAACATAGATACATCTGTTATTTCCCCACCCTCCCCACCAACACCCCAAACAACTCCCCCCGCGGCATCTCACTCACCGCAATCCCCGCATTCTCAAACCACGCCTTCCCCGCCTCCGGATGCGGCCCGCTCAGCACCACCACGCCCTTCTCATACCGATACCGCGCCGCCGCCACATCCCCATTGCGATAAGTCGCAATCACCGTATACGGCGCGTGCCCATCAACCTTGGGAAAATACGGTCCATCCTGATAGAACACGCTGTCTGGCTTGCCATCCCACACCACCCGCACCGCCGCGTCTTCAATCCCGCGCACTTCAAATCCCGGCCGCCCGGCTTCGGAGTCGAGGTCCTGGGGTATCAACCCGAAGTTGCTGTTGTCCGCAAGATAAGCGCCCATGCATAACCCCAGGTAGCGCCCGCCCTTGGCCACGTATTCACGAATGGCGTCCACGCGTGCGTCACCAAAGCTGTCGAGCGCAGCGGGAATGTCCTGCCCGCCGCCCGGCTGAACATAGAGGTCATAGCGCGCAAGGTTTTGCGGGGTGATGTCGATGGCTTCATCCGCGCCGACAAAGTCGATCTGGTAGTTCGGGCTGAGCCGCAGCAAGGCGTTTTTGACGTTCTCGGAACAGTCGTCACACCCCGCCGGGCCACGGTAGATGGCGACATGGGTGATGGGCGTTGCGCCTTGCGCCCATGGCGATTGCAGGGTGGCGAGGGCAAAAAACGCGACGGTGATAGCAGGCAGTTTCATGGCGGCTGGCTCAGCGAACAGTGGGTCGGGGCTGTTCAAAGCCTATATCGAAGGTTTCTTTGAATACGTAAACAGTTGTAAATCGGCTAGTGTCGCCTGAACCCACATCCGCCAGAGGGCATGCAATGGAGCTGACATTCAGCCACGTCGATATATTGGTCGAGGACCTCGAACAGGCGTGCGCGTATTACGCCAACATTTTCAACGCCAACCTCTCCACCACTCAAGTCTGGAATCGCGGCGGCTTTCATGTGCGGTATGCGGTCGTGCTGATGGGCCAGGAGCGTTTTATGCTGGTGCAGCCGCTGACGGGTAATTTGCGCGAGCTGTTGGACGCACACGGCGAAGGGATGATTTACCGGCACTGCTACACCACGCCGGACATCGAGGTGGCCTATGCCGAGTTGGTCGCCAAGGGCGTGCAACCGGAGGATGAAAACGGCCGGCCATTGGCCCTGGAGGATCTGCAGTCGCCATCCGGCACGCGCATCATTTGGTTGCCCAAGCGCTTTGGGCATTTCTCCATCGAGATTCTGGAAGAAAAAGGCTTGCAGGCCTTTATGCTGGCGGCGTTTGCTTGAGCGGCGTTGCATTACCCCTTTACATGAGGATTACTGTAGGCCGTGCCTGACTCAGAGATCGCCGCCATGTTTGAACTCGCCTCCCTCGTCACCTACGTCGCCGTGGTGATCGGTCTTTTCCTGATCCCCGGCCCTTCGGTGTTGTTGGTGCTCACGCGTACGATTCAAGGCGGGCGCAAGGTGGGCATCGCCACCGGGCTGGGGGTGGCTTGCGGCGACTTGATTCACACACTGTGCGCGGCACTGGGCCTGTCAGCGATTTTGATGACCTCGGCGGCGGCGTTCAACGCGGTGAAGTGGGCCGGTGCGGCGTATCTGATCTACCTGGGCGTGCGGGCCTTTATGGCCAAAACCGGCAAGCATGCGCGCCTTGAGTTACCGGCGGTGACGCCGCGTCAGGCGTTTTTCCAGGCGATCGGGGCCGAGGTGTTGAACCCGAAAACCGCGATCTTTTTTCTGGCCTTTTTGCCGCAATTTGTTCATCCCGAATCCGGCTCGTCGCTGGTGCAATTTGCGGTGCTGGGTTTGATTTTTTCGGGGCTCAGCGCGGTTTATACGAGCTTGCTGGCGATCTCGATTCGCCCGTTGAGTCGCGGGTTCAAGGGGCTGTCAAAGCTGCGTCGCTGGGAAGGCAAAATCATCGGCACGCTGTTTATGGGGCTGGGGCTGAAGGTGGCCTTTCAGCAGCGATAGGCAAGCGCGATGAAATTTCACGGTTTTGTACTCGGGCATATAGAGGTTGAGGTCGAAGGACGCGCCTGTGACCTGCACAATTTCTATGTCGCCAGCGACATCCATTACGCGCTGTCTGAGCGCACGCTGTCGCTCAGGTTTACACGACGGACCGAGGACTGGGTGCCGCCCGAAGAGCCACGGGAGATCACCGTCACCTTCCATGGCGTGAGTTATTTTTCGGCCGAAGGGCGCCATGATAGCCCGATTGAGGATGACACGGTGCTTCACGCCATCGGCATTGTGGAAGCCGACGCCGCGACAGAAACGTTCTACCTCTGCGATACCTTCCCCGCCGACCATCACGTGGTCGTGTGCTTCGCATCGGGTCTGACCTTGCGGCTGCACGCCGTTGAGGCGTGGTGTGACATTCAGGTCTAAGGCGTTTCACTTCGAACCGATGGGAACAACTGGCTAACCCGTGAATACGGGCCGGATGATGTGATGACTTTTATTGAATCTCAGGACCTTTGATGCCCCCAACCAAACGCGACACCGCCCGCCTCGAACGCCGCCTGGTCGCCACGCTGACCGAAGCCTGCGAAACCGCCAAGGCTGAAATCCCGGGCTTCGAGTGGCTGACTCACACGGTTGACTACGCTGCGTTCCCGCAAAGCCTGCGGGTGATTTGGGTGTTCGATACGCGGGCCAACAAGGATCTGGCCCTGGCAAACGGGGCGGACCAACGTATGCGCGAACTGACGGCTGCTGCGTTGGAAGACGCCGAGGTGGCCTCGGTGAAAATCGAGCGCTGTGTACGCTTTGATTCTGAAGAGGCCTGCAACCTCCAGCATGGCGGTGATTGGCGGGTGCGACTGGCCTGAAGCGGCTCTAATGTGGGAGCTGGCTTGCCTGCGATCGCCCTGGATATCTACACAACTTCTGAAGGCAACCAATTTCTCCCAGTGGCGAGCAGGCTTGCCCTGCGTTGGGCTGCGAAGCAGCCCCAGTAAAGGCAATGCAATTTTCCTGAAGAACTCAGTGTCTGGGTTTGGGGCGGCTTCGCAGCCCAACGCAGGGCAAGCCTGCTCGCCACAACAGCGCACTCTGTGCTGCGGTAGCGGTGGGTCAGTGGCATAGGCTTACGCTGACACGCCCCTATCGCAGGCAAGCCAGCTCCCACAGTTGATCGTTGTTGCCCGCCAATGCTGCGTGGGCGCTGATCATTCCAGTGGCCGCAATGACGAGGTCACCAGCAAATCTCGTGTATAGGCATGCTGCGGTGTCTCAAACAGCCGCTCGGTACTCCCCGCCTCCACCATCAAGTCGTGCGCCAACGCACGTACCACGGCCAGGTCATGGCTGATCAGCAACATGGCTTCAAGCACTCGGCGGCGCTGGGTGAAGCGTTTGCGCAGTGGTGCATCCGGGGTTCGAGTGACCTGGATTTGTCGTCGTTTTCGTTGAAGCGCTTTGCGAACGACTAAAAAGCAGCTCGCAATTTCGGTGGGCTGCAGGTGACGCGCGGGCTTTTTGTGGCGAGCGGGCTTGCCCCGCGTTGGGCTGCGCAGCAGCCCCAATGAGGCAAAATGCAGTGTGCCAGACGGTACTCCGGCGGCTGGTTTTGGGCTGCTTCGCAGCCCAACGCGGGGCAAGCCCGCTCGCCACATCAGGCCCGCTTGCCACACCGAGCCCGCTCGCCACGAGGGTTACGCGCGCCTGCTGAGCCTTTTATTTGGCGAAGGCGTACTCGCCGCCCTGCTCCACTGCCTTGCGGTACGCCGGGCGCGCCTGGAAGCGTTGCACCCACGCGGCCAGGTTCGGGTAGGCCTGCAACTTGCCTTGGGCCTTGGCGATTTCGCCGATGAAGCTCATCTGGATATCCGCGCCGCTCAGCTCGTCACCCACCAGGTATGGCGTGTCCGCCAGCACGTCGTTCAGGTAGCCCAGGTAGTTGGCCAACTCCGATTCGATGCGCGGATGCAACGGTGCGCCCGCTTCACCCAGGCGACCGACGTAGAGGTTGAGCATCAGCGGCAGCATCGCCGAGCCTTCGGCGAAGTGCAGCCATTGCACGTATTTGTCGTAGGTGGCCGTGGCCGGATCGGGCTGCAGGCGGCCCTGGCCATGACGGCGGATCAGGTAGTCGATGATCGCGGCGGATTCGATCAGCACAAGGTCGCCGTCTTCGATCACCGGGGATTTGCCCAGCGGGTTGATGGCCTTGAGTTCGGGCGGGGCAAGGTTGGTTTTCGGGTCGCGCTGGTAGCGCTTGATCTGGTAAGGCAGGCCGAGTTCTTCGAGCAGCCACAGAATGCGTTGCGAACGCGAGTTGTTGAGGTGGTGGACAGTGATCATAAGGGCTCCGCTGAACGAGAGTGGGTATCCAGGTAAGAGACTACGCTGTCGCGGTGGAGTGCCATGGATTAATTCGCAACCATCGCCCACAACGACGCGCCGACCCCGGTGATGCTCTCCCCGGCGATCAACCCGGCCGCCGCGGTAATCGCAAAACGTTCGGTGAGACTCGGCCAGCGGCAGCTCGCCAACCACGTCAACACCGCGCCGAGGGACATCATCAGCGATACCGAAGCCGGCAGCACGAAGGCCAGGCCTAAGGCCGCGGCGCTGGGCAGATACCGGGCGCGTCGGGCCGACAAAGTGCTGTCGAGAATGCCCAGCAACACGCCGACCGCGCCTGCCAGGCCAATCGCCCAACGAATGCTCACCGACAATGAATCCAGGCCATGGGTCAGGGTTTGCGCCACGGCTTTCCAGGTGGCGACCGCAGGCGCCGGCCACTCTTCGGTGAGCAGCATGCTTTGCGGGTCAGGGATCAACGCCAGGTAGGCAAACACACCGACGATGCTGCCCACAAAAATCCCCAGAATCTGCGCGATCACTTGCTTGCGCGGCGTGGCGCCAATCGCCTTGCCAACCTTGAAATCGTTCATCAAGTCCGTGCATTGCCCGGCCGAGCCGCCGGCGGTGTTGGCACTCATCAAGTTGATCGGCACTTGCCCCGGCGCAACGATGCCGAAGCTCAGCTGGGACAATTGCCCGATGGCGCCAATCGGCGGAATGCCGGTGGCGCCGACCACGCGCGCCGCCACGGCGGCCAGGCAAATCGCCAGGGGAATGGTCAGCAAGGCCATCCACAGGTTGATGCCGAACAACAGCGCCTGCAGGCTCACCACCAGCACAATCGCCAGTGCAAAACCGGCGGCAGGCCCAGCGTTGGGGATCGCCCAGGGCGTGCCGCCGCCGGCTTTGGTGGACGTGTGCAAGGCCCACAGGCGGATCGCCAGCGAGGCCAGCGTCGAACACACCATCAGGCTCACGCCGGGCCACAACAACCACTCCACCAGCGCGGCAAATTGCGGGCCGCTGCTATCTGCCGGCAGGCTGACCAGGCCTTGCGCCAACAGCCACGGCCCCAGCCCGCCCCAGGCGAGCAAGGCGCCAAGCAGCAGGGTCAGGCCCACGCGAATACCGATGATGCCGCCAAAGCCCAGCAACAGCAGCGAAGGGTCGGCGGTAAACGTCAGGCGCTCCAACGCCGCGCTGGGCGACCAGCGCGGCAAGGCCCACATAAACGTATCCACCCACTTGACCAGCCCGGACAGCAACGCGGCGCCGAGCAGCACCTTCAAGCGCGTGGCGGCTTCGCGGCCGTGGTTGTAGATGTGCAGCAGGGTTTCCAGGGTGGCCATGCCTTCGGGGAATTTCAGCGCGTTGTCGTTGAGCAGCGAGGGCCGCAGGTACCAGGCGATCCAGATCCCGAGAAAGCTCACCGAGAACACCCAGGCGATCATCGGCAAGGCGTCCAGCGTGTGGCCGGTCAACAAGGTGTAGGCCGGGATCGGCGCCACCAGCCCGCCGGAGATAATCGAGGCGGCGGCCGAGGCAACGGTCTGGTTGATGTTGCTTTCGTGAAGTGTCCACGGCAGTTGCCCGGGGCTGCGCCTGGCCAGGCCCTGCCAGATGGCGTAGCCGACCAGCAAGGCGATGATCGACATGTTGAACGACCAGCCGATCTTGAGCCCCGCGTACACATTCGAGGGCGTAAGCAGGATGCCCAGCACGATCCCGGTAATCACCGCGCGCAGGCTGAGTTCGCGTTCCACGGGGGCGGTCAGGTCGGGTGATGGCGGGGTCGAAGGCATGCGGATTCCTTTCGGCAATGGAACAGGGCGACTTGATAAGTGAGCCCTGTTGGCGCTGAAGGTTCATCTAACGCGTGGTGCTTTTGCTCAGAGTGCACTGTGTTGGGGGCGCAGCAGGATCGATTAGAGCGATGGGGTTTTCTGATAGACCTCGTTGTCTGGGTTTGGGGCCGCTTCGCGGCCCAACGCGGGGCAAGCCCGCTCGCCACAGGGGGGCATCATCAGCACAGGCGAAAGCGCGTGGTGCTTTTACTCAGGGCGCATTGTGTTGGGGGGCGCAGCAGGATCGATTGGAGCGATGGGGGTTTTCTGATAGACCTCGTTGTCTGGGTTTGGGGTCGCTTCGCGGCCCAACGCGGGGCAAGCCCGCTCGCCACAGGGGGGCATTATCGGTCCAGGCGAAAGCGCGCGGTGTTTTCACTCAGGGCGCGGCTGCCTTTGCTTAAGGTGTCGGCCGCCTGGTTGACCGCGCGCGCGCCGTCGAGCAAGCGTCCTGCGGCCTGATCGACTTGCTGGATGTTGCCGCTGACTTCATCCGCCGTCGTCGCCTGTTCTTCTACCGCCGCCGCGATCTGCGCCAGGGTGTCGGTGACGTTTTGCACCGCGCCGGCAATCTCGCCCAGGCGTGTGCCCAGGCCGGTGACGGACTCGGCGTCAGTCAGCGCCTGGTCACACGCGGCGCCCATCAGCGTGACCGCCTGGCTCACCGTCGCGCGCAGGCTGTCCACCGTGCCGGCGATCTGCGCCGTCGAGGCCTGGGTGCGTTGCGACAGGCTGCGCACCTCGTCCGCCACCACGGCAAACCCGCGGCCTTGCTCGCCTGCGCGGGCCGCTTCGATGGCGGCGTTCAGTGCGAGCAGGTTGGTCTGTTCGGCAATGCCGCGAATGGTGTCGACCACCGACTGAATCTGCTGGCCCTGCTGGCTGACTTGTTCCAGCGCATTGGCCGTGTCGGTCAGGCGCTGGTTGAGTTGCTGGATACTCGCCGTGGTGCGCTGGCTGTCGCGGCTGCTGTCTTCGGCGATACGCCGGGTCTGCTGGGCGCTGCCCGAAGCCTGTTCGCAGCTTTTGGCGACGCCCATCGAGGTCGCCGCCAGTTGCGTGGCAGCGGCGGCGATCTGGCTGATCTGGTGTTGCTGGTCTTCGACGTCGGTCAGGGTGCTGCCCGATTGCGCGTTGAGGGTGAGCACCGCCGAGCCCAGTTGCTGGGTCTCGTGGTTGACGCCCAGCAGGCTGGTGCGCAGCTGCACCACGGCGACGTTGAGCGCGGTGCTGATCGCCGCCAGTTCATCGCGACCTTCCACCGCCACTTCGACGCACAGGTTGCCGTCACGCAGAGACTCGGCGAGCGTGGTGATGCCACTGGCACTGCGACGAATCGAAGCCTGCAGGCAAATGAACAAGTACAACGCGGCCAAGACCAGCAGGCTGAACGTGGCCACCACCGGAATAAACTCCCTGAGCGAGCGGTCACGGTAATAACTCAAACGCTCATCCAGCGAGTGCAGCGACTGGCTGCGCAGTGCGCCCAACGCGCCGAGGATGCTGTCGACACTGCGATCAAAGCCTGCGGTGTCGAGCTTGATGGTGCCGCCAAACACGCCGTCGTCCAGGCCTTTGAGTTCGTTATCAAGCAATTGCAGGCTGGTGTCGTATTGCGCCGTCCACGGTTCCATCCCGGCGTATTGCTTGGCTTTGAGCGACGCGGCAGCCTTGACCAACTGGTCGCGTGCATCGCCGATTCGGCCGCGCAGGTCGCGCATCTGCAAGCGGCTTTGCAAGGTGAATTGCCCGGAGGCAATCGAGGACTGCCCGACGCTCGCGGTGCGGCCGATACGCTCGATCAGGTCCGGCGTGTGCTGGGTGGAAATCTGCATCAGCAAGTAGGTCTCCAGCCAGGGGTCGAGGATCAGGCCGGATTCCAGGGTGATCTGCTCGCGCAAGGTTTGCATCGCGGTCAGGGCGGCGGTGAAGCGGTCATAACCGTCCGGCCACCAGCCCACGGTGCGCAGCGATTGGGTGTCCATGCCCTTGACCGTCGCCTGCAAGGCCTCAAAACGGGCCAAGGTGTCGGCGCTGGCGTTGTGGGTCTTGAGCGCATCGCCCAAGGCTTGCAGGCTTTGCACAATGGCGGGGTTGCCGGCATCGACGTTGTCCATCGCGGCCTGCGCGGCGGGGGTTGGGGTGTGCAGAATATCCAGCGCTTTCCAGCGGGCAGCCAGGTTGCGTTGTGCAGTCAACTGCCCATCCAGGGTGTCCAGGGCCAGCAGTTGGCGCACGCCGGACTGCTCGCTGGAGATCACCGCTAATTTGTCGCGATAGTCCTGGCCGATCAGCCACAGACTGCCAGCCAGGGGCAGCATGAACAGGAAAAACAGAATCTGAAACTTGCGCGCAAAACCGAAACGGCCAAGCAGGCGGATACCCGGTGATAAAAGACTGTGCATGGCCGACCCACTCCCCCAAACAACCTGGATATGACTAGAAGCAAAATGCCATGTCATTGATTGGGAAGGTACTAGCAAGATACGGGCCGTTGGTGGCGGGTCGCCAAATAGGCGGCTTGCCGAGGTGACAGCGCGATGGCATGCGCGAAAATGGGGCAAAAGCACTCAGTGCGCAGAGTGGAACGGTAACCCGGCTTTCCAGAGAGGCTGGCGTGCCCTGGAGTGCCCTCGGCACTGACCTGCCCGACCTAGCGTGCAAGGACATCTGAAGCCGCCATGGACATCCAACGGCTACTGAAGAAAAGACAACTCAACGTACAAGAGCAAGTGGAATCGGTGCCGGCGAGCTATTTGACCAACATGTACTGACTGAAATTATTGATGTGATCATCCAGATTGTCCTCAAGCATCATCCGGTACTGGTCACAGAAATACTTCAGCATCGCTTCCCGCGCCTCGGCCATTTCGGCGCCGGACTTGAAGTTGCGTGCACTGGCCCAGGCATTGAAGCGCGTGGTGCCGAACATCATCGAGGCGCTGACCTCGCCGAGGTTTTCACAGGTTTTGAGTTGTTCGTTCGACAGTTCGATGTGTGCGTCGGCACGGTCGTAGAAGGCTTGGTCGGTGGTGTCGGCCATGGCGGGGTTCCCGGGTGAGCAAATGATGGCGGCTATTGGAGCATATCCAGCGGCCGGATAGGAGACGCCTCCGGGTGGAGGCGTCCTTGCACGTCACGCCAACGCAAGCACCAGACGCTCAAGCCCGATGCCGAACCCGGCACCTTCGCGGTATGCGCCGCCGCCCACCACTTGTTGCTGAGCCCCCAACGCGGGGCAACGCACCTCGAAGCCATTGCCTTGCAGGTAGTAACTCAACCCGCGTTTGACGGCCAGGTTAAGCTCATAGTCAAGGCCCAGCGTGTCGAGAAAACCGGTGCACAGCGCTTGGCTGCGCTGCAACGCCAGCGCGGGCTCAGGGCTGAGAATTTCCAGCCCCAACTGAGTGAACTCCCGGTAGCGCCCAGCTTGCGGCCGCTCATACCGGTAACACCGCGCCACGTAGAAAAACATCGCCTCCTCGCGCGTGCCAAGCAATTGCGTGTTGCGTTCCTGGAACAGCGCCGTGGCTTCCGGGATCAGGCAACACTGACGTCCCGCCTTGTCATCGAAGGCCCACATCTGCCCGATGATTTCACTGCCGCCGGCTTTTTCGATAAACGTGTCCTGGCCCCACAGGGCCGGCACGATGGCTTCTTCAGCGCCCGCGTCGATGAAGATAGCTCCGAAAACGCGCCTCGATCTCACGCATCGTCGCGGCTTCTTTACCAGTCACTATTCGGGTACCACGTAGCATTGTCATCCTTTGAATCTCCCTTTTTACAAGCAATAAAAAAGGCGCCGTGGGCGCCTTGGGTGGTGGTTCATTGAGTGATCAGAGGTTCTGGTCAGTCAGTGAGCGCAAGCAACCGCGGCACCTTGGGCAAGGTCCGTGGGGGTGATGGCGGTTGCTTTGCGAAAATTCAGTCATGGGCGATCCTTGCACAGGTGGGTGAGGCGTGACAAGCCGGCGTTAAACCAGCGGCGTCAGCTGACTCAATTGCGCAGGCGTCGGAAAACCCAGCGTGCGATAGCGCGCCGGGTACAGGCTCGCCGGCGCCAGCAGGTCACCCACCTTGGCCTCAAGCTCAGCCCATTCGACCACCTGGGTCTGGGCGGTGCCATCGGGCTGGATCTGCACCAGCGCCACGCGGTCGGTCTTGGGCAGCAGGGTGTCGACGGTTTCTGTCCAGCTACAGATCGAGAAGGTCTTGCCGTGACTGTCCTTCAACTCGAATAACGTGTAGGTCGCGACAAACACGTCGATCTTCTGCTCATCGTGCAGGGTGTCGAGCTGCTCTTTCTGCGCGTGGTAGTTGCCCTGCAGCAGCATGTGTTCCAGGCTCGCCATGCGAGCCTTGAGCGCTTCATCCTGACTGATGAAAGGCACGATCCGTTGATCGTCATAGGTGTAGACCTGGCTGGACACCGCACGCCCGCTTTCCATGGCCTTGAAGCTGACCTCGACCATGTGCCGAATGCCCTCTTCATCCTTGTCACCGGTCACCATCAGGATGTCGCGGGTCGGGATCATGAACACAGGGCGGCCCTTGATGGCCGCACGCTGCAGGACATCCGGCAGCAGCACGCGGCTGGTGTCATAGCCGTCATTCCAGCGGCCGAGGTAGAGGCCGGGCACAATTTCGTCAAACGCGTCCTGGGTCGCTTCACGCAGATTGCTCACCGCCACCGCCAATGCCTCGTCCAGGCTCACGCCCCACTGTGGATCAGGCCCCTCAGTCAGGGTGGACGTGGTCTCGGGGTAGTCCACCGCCAGCAGGGTCACGCAGTCGGTGCCCAGCGCTTTGTGAACGGCGGTGTAAGGCGCATCCCAGCCCTTGTTGCGTACGTGATAAAGGCGCACTTCTTCGAGCATCGCCAGGTTACGAATCACCGGCCGCAACAGCGGCCTGACGCCTTCGAAGGTGGGCGGGGCTGGCTTTTTGTAGCCGAGCAATGTCGATACATACCCTTTCAATACGTCAGATTTGTGCGCTTTTTCGGCGTTCTGATAGTCATTGAACGCGTTATGCAGGTTGAAGTAGCTAACGTCGCCATGTTTGAGGCGGAACTCTTTGGGCACGTACTCAAGAGGCTCGCTGAAACCCGCTTCGCGAGCCGCCTTGATGACTTTCTCGGCGAATGCGTCTTGGGTCAGCGGGCGATTGAACAGTTTGTCGAGCAGGGAACCGAACATGCGCAGCGTCCTCCATGGGTGCGAGCCGTCCATCATGGGCGGCGCAAGAGACCGGGTAAAGCGCCGGTCTGGGATGTGTGACCCTGTTCACTGTTGCCAGTTCAAGCCAGCAGTTGGGTGATCCAGCGCGCCTGCTGTTCAATCTCCTGCACCTTGTGCTGGGGCACCGTCTGCCGGGCCTGCTCGAAGCTGGCCAGGGTCTTGTGCTTCTGACGCAACATGCGTTGCCACTTGCCCAGGAACTCCGGGCTGCGCGCTTGCATTTGCAGCGGGCCGAAGTACAGCTGTTGCGCCGTGTAGATCAGCGGCTCAGCGCGTTCGGCGACGATGATTTCGTAGTAAAACCGGTTCTCCTGCAACAGCTCCTCGCGCACGATCTGGTAGCCGTTATCCATCAGCCATTGGCGCAAGGGTTGTTCGCCGCCATTGGGTTGCAGGATCAGGCGCTCCTGGCCGCTCAGGTGCGCCCTGCCGCTGTCGAGGATGTCGCGGATGGTTTCGCCACCCATGCCGCACAGGGTGATCGCGGTGATTGCGTCCGCCGGTTCAATGGCCGCCAAACCATCAGCCAGCCGTACGCTGATGTGCTGCTGCAGGGCGTTGTCGCGTACCGTACGTTCGGCCGCGTGAAAAGGCGTGGCCGCCACTTCCCCCGCCACCGCCGCCGCGATCACGCCGCGACGCATCAAGGCTACCGGCAGGTAGCCGTGGTCCGAGCCAATATCGGCCAGGCGCGCACCCGCCGGCACGTTTGCCGCCACGCGCTCCAGGCGCATGGACAATGTGTGTTCGTTCAACGGTTGTTCCTTATCAGCACGACATTACACACCCGAAAACCGATCCCGGCTGTTGGTCAGGTGCAGCACCATGGCCGCGCGCGCGGCGTCCGGGTCCTGGCGCTTGATGGCATTGAAGATCGCTTCGTGCTCCAGGTTTGCCAACTGACCGAGCTTGGCAAAATCGGCGCCGCCGCGCTCGGCGCCCTTGACCTGGGTGCGCGGGATCATCGCATTGCCCAGGTGCAGCATGATTTCAGTGAAGAAGGTATTGCCGGTGGCCTCGGCGATCAGTTGGTGAAAGCGCTTGTCCTCCTCCACGCAACTGTCGTTGTTGGCCAGCGAAGCCTGGTAGTCATCCAGCGCTTCGCGCATGCGCACGAGTTGCTCGTCACTTCTGCGCACAGCGGCCAGCGCCACCGCTTGCACCTCCAGGCCCAGGCGCAGCTCGAGCATATTGCGCACGCTGGCGACGGTGTCCACATGCAGGCGCAAGCCCTGTTGCGCCTGCTGCTCCAGTACAAAGGTGCCGATGCCGTGGCGGGTCTCTACCAGGCCTGAGGCCTGCAACTTGGAAATGGCTTCGCGCACCACCGTGCGACTCACCCCATGCTCAAGCACGATGGTGGATTCGGACGGCAATTTTTCACCGGGCTTGAGCTGGCCGAGCAGGATGCGCTGGGTCAGCGCATCAACCACGCCTTGGGCCAGGTTATTGGAACGTCTACGGACCAGGGTTCCGTTTTCAATGGGCATCGCTAGGGTCCACGGGGTTGGGCTGGACGGAGCTTAACACCCCGCCTGGCGGCGACGCTGAGTTGATTCAAAAAATGCCATACTTGTATGACAACCAAACTTTATAGCGCTTAACCCAAAGCGCGTCAGTGTCGCTTAGCGGGTCACGCTTACACCTCCCCGACACACGCGAAACGATATAAAAACCCAGTAAAGCTGGGCAAATAACCAAAATACCTATTCCACCGCTGCGCTTATAAGAACAAATACACCCCACGCCGCATTGCGAAAAAAAGAAATGCACTTGTATGATGTCTATCAACAAGACACACAAACCCGCATAAAAATAAATCAGGGGAGTTTTGAATTGTGACCAATTCAAACCATGTATCTGCCGCTTCACCCAGCGACTCAGTACTCACGCGCGCCGTGAGCAAAGTGAAGGGCCATGTGCTCCCACTGTTCGTGATCATGTTCATCCTCAACTACATCGACCGGGTCAATATCGGCTTCGTGCGCACGCACATGGAGCATGACCTGGGCATCGGCGCGGCCGCCTATGGCCTGGGCGCCGGGCTGTTCTTTATTGGCTATGCGCTGTTTGAAGTGCCCTCCAACATGCTGCTGCAAAAGGTCGGTGCGCGGATCTGGCTGACGCGCATCATGTTCACCTGGGGCATCGTTGCCACGCTAATGGCGTTCATCCAGAACGAAACACAGTTCTACATCCTGCGCTTTCTACTGGGCGTGGCCGAAGCCGGGTTTTTCCCTGGGGTGATCTACTACTTCACTCGCTGGTTGCCGGGTGTGGAGCGCGGTAAGGCCATCGCAATCTTCCTCAGCGGTTCGGCGGTCGCTTCGCTGATTTCCGGCCCCTTGTCGGGCGCACTGTTGCAAATCGAAGGCTTCGGCTTTCACGGCTGGCAATGGATGTTCGCCATCGAAGGCCTGGCGTCCGTGGCGCTGGGGTTCTTCGTGTGGTTCTGGCTGGACTCCAAGCCCCACGACGCCAAATGGCTGACCCGCGAAGAGCAGGACACACTGGTCGGCGCCATCGACCAGGAACAACGTGAGCGGGAAGCGCTGACCACGGTCAAACCGACCATCGGCAAACTGCTCAAGGACCGCCAGATCCTGCTGTTCTGCGCCCTGTACTTCTGTATCCAGCTGACGATCTACGCGGCGACCTTCTGGCTGCCGAGCATCATCAAAAAAATGGGTGACCTGAGCGACATACAGGTCGGGTTCTTCAACTCGATCCCGTGGCTGATCTCGATCATCGCCATGTACGCCTTCGCCTCGCTGTCGGGCAAGTTCAAGTTCCAGCAAGCCTGGGTCGCCGCCGCGCTGTTGATTGCCGCTGCGGGCATGTTCATGTCCACCACCGGCGGGCCAATCTTTGCCTTTGTGGCGATCTGCTTCGCGGCGATCGGGTTCAAGTCCGCCTCGTCGCTGTTCTGGCCGATTCCCCAAGGCTATCTGGATGTGCGCATCGCCGCGGCCGTGATCGCGTTGATCAACTCCATCGGCAACCTGGGCGGTTTCGTGGCCCCGACCACGTTTGGTTTTCTGGAACAAACCACCGGCTCGATCCAGGGCGGCCTCTACGGCCTGGCCGGCACCTCAGTGCTTGCCGCGATCCTGGTGTTTTTCGCCAAGACGTCGCCCTCGCCCGTACTGACCTCTGCCAGCGCTGCGCCAACCGGCGCCGCCATCAGCAAACCTCTTTAAGCTTACTTAGGACATTGCCATGAACACTCCCGTAGTCACCCATTTGCAAGTTATCCCGGTGGCAGGCCACGACAGCATGCTGCTCAATCTGAGCGGCGCCCACGGGCCATTCTTTACCCGCAATATCGTGATTATCAAAGACAGCGCCGGCAACACGGGCGTCGGCGAGGTGCCCGGTGGCGAGCGCATCCGTGAAACCCTGGAAGATGCGCGCAGCCTGGTGGTCGGCCAGCCAATTGGCCAATACCAACGCGTCCTTAACCAGATGCGCAGCACCTTTGCCGCTCGCGACGCCGCCGGCCGCGGCCTGCAGACCTTTGACCTGCGCATCACCATTCACGCCGTCACCGCCATGGAAGCGGCGCTGCTCGACCTGTTGGGCCAGTTCCTGGAAGTGCCGGTGGCGGCGCTGCTGGGTGAAGGACAGCAACGTGATGCGGTAAAAATGCTCGGCTACCTGTTTTATGTCGGCGACCGCACGACCACCTCTCTGGCCTACCGCAACGAGGCGGACGCCGATGATGATTGGTTCCGCCTGCGTCATGAGCAAGCCATGACCGCCGAGTCGGTGGTGCGCCTGGCCGAAGCCGCCAAGGCCAAATACGGCTTCAACGACTTCAAGCTCAAAGGCGGCGTCCTGAGTGGCGATGAAGAAATCGAAGCCGTCACCGCCCTGGCCGAACGCTTTCCCGATGCGCGCATCACCCTTGACCCCAACGGCGCGTGGTCACTCAAAGAAGCCATCCGCCTGTGCCGCGACCAACACCACGTGCTCGCCTACGCCGAAGACCCCTGCGGCGCAGAAAACGGCTACTCGGGTCGCGAAGTCATGGCTGAATTCCGCCGTGCCACCGGGCTTAAAACCGCGACCAACATGATCGCCACCGACTGGCGCGAAATGGGCCACGCGATCCAGCTGCAATCAGTCGACATCCCGCTGGCCGACCCGCACTTCTGGACGATGCAAGGCTCGGTGCGTGTGGCGCAGATGTGCAATGAATGGGGCCTGACCTGGGGTTCGCATTCCAACAACCACTTCGATATTTCCCTGGCGATGTTTACCCAAGTGGCCGCCGCCGCACCGGGAGACATCACCGCCATCGACACCCACTGGATCTGGCAGGACGGCCAGCACCTGACCAAGGCGCCACTGAAAATCGAAGGCGGCTACGTCAAAGTGCCCACCCAGCCTGGCTTGGGCGTGGAGATCGACATGGATGCAGTGGCCAAGGCCCACGAGCTGTACAAAGGCATGGGCCTTGGGGCGCGGGATGACAGCGTGGCGATGCAGTTCTTGATTCCGGGCTGGCGCTTCAACAACAAGCAGCCGTGCCTGGTGCGCTGAGCCTCAGCGCAAAACAGGTCAATGTGGACGCCGTTAAGCCATCAGGGCTTACCGGCGACCACCGGCTTAGCGCTTGTCGCCTGATTGAGCGCAATCGGCTGCACAGTCAGCTCAACGCCTAACGCCAGCATCAGCTTGTGGATCGTTTCATAGCGGGTCTTCGAGCCGCCCTTCAGGGTTTTATACAAACTCTCGCGGTTGACCCCGGCCGCCTCAGCCACCTTGTTCACGCCCTGGGCTTTGGCAACCTCGGCAAGCGCCTTCATGAACACCTGCGGGTCTTGCGACTTCATGCTTTGCGCCAGATAAGCACTGATAACTTGTGGGCTGTCGAGAAAGCGCGACGCCTCATAAACCTGGGTGCCGGACGTATCAAGATCGAGGATCGGCATGTCCTCGGGTTTGAATTTCGATTCACTCATTTCATTGACCTCTCAGGGCATCGAGTATCTCTTTTGCCCGTTTGATTCCCCGCTTCTGATCGGTTTTATCGCTGCCCCATAACATCAGGTAAGCGGTGATCCCCGTCCTTACAAAATAAATCCTGTAACCAGGCCCGACGAAAACACGCATTTCACTCAGGCCTTCGCCGACTGGCTCGCAGTCGCCAAAATTGTTGTCTTCGGCGCGGTCCAAGCGCGTCAGAACAGCCGTTTTCCCCCAGATATCCTTCATACCGTCGAGCCATGTATCGAACTCCGGCGTCCTGCCGATCAAGTTAGTCACAGATTCACATGTAGCCTACTGGCTACTCCTTGCCGATGCTAGTTAATTTTTTGTTCCGGCGCGATCCGGAACAAAAAACCTAGCTCAGCCCACGCATAATCAGACTGTCGATACTGTTAGCGCTTATGTCCTTTATGTTTAAAGCGCCCGATCGAACAGCGGCGTCACGTCATAGCGCTGCTTCAGCATCTGCGCATCCACCAGGAAATCCGCCGTGGCCTGCGCCTCGCTGACTATCGTCGGCGAAATCGGCAGCACCTTGATTGCGTCACGCTTGAACCACACCTTGGCGATCTGCGGCGCAGACTGGTTGGCTTTCGACCAGGCCTCGGCGTACTCGTCGACATGGCTGTTGCTCCACACACGAGCGCGGGTAAGGCGTGCGACAAAGTCTTTGATGATTGCGCCTTTCTGCGCCAGCGCCGGCTCATACGCAACGATGTAGGTCGGCGCGCTCATCAAGCCCTTGGCGTTGCGAATCAGGCTGCTGCCCTCTTTCTCCTGCAGCGACACGCAGGGTTCCCAGGTGCCGAACGCGTCGATGTCGCCCTGGGTCAACGCCAGACTGGCCTCGGCCGGCAGCAGGTATTTGAAAGTCACGCTGTTGCGCGGCACGCCGGCTTCGTCGAGGGCTTTGTAGGCCAGTTGCTGGCTCCACGAACCGTTCCAGATTGCGATGGTTTTGCCTTTCAGATCGGCCACCGACTGGATGCCTTTGCGCGCCACGATGCCGACGCCGTCAAGGCTGGTCTGGGTGCTGGCGACCACTTTCACCGGCGCGCCATTGGCCGCCAGGCTGATCACCGGCGTGTCACCTACAATCCCCACGTCCAGCGCGCCGCTGGCAACCGCCGAGGCCACACGGGAGCCGGTATTGAAGCGCTTGAAGTCGATCTTGTAGGGCAAGTCCTTCAACTCGCCTGACAGCTCCAGAACAATGCGGTTGGAGAAAAACTGATCGCCCACGGTGAGCGTCAGGGGCTCTGCCGCCTCGACGGAGGGACCGTGCAGCGTAAGAACGGCCAGGCCGAGCAGGGCAAGCAAGTGTCGACGATTGATCATGAACGCACTCCACACACGTGAGGGCTGACTCAACCATCTGTGGGCGTGCAGTCTGGTGATGAGAAAAGGGATTGGAAGGTCGCCAAGTACGGCGCCAGTAGAAGCTAACGCAATAAAATCACGGGGTTTAATACTGTTGCGCACTATCGATAGAACCGCCGCACAGCTTGATAGCTATTTTCCGTATTAAAAACTTTGCGAACCGTGGGTTAGGGTGACGGCACCAGACCACTGGACCCCAGCACCTGAGCCACTTTCTGCAAGGTCCATTGCATGTCGATTTCTGCGTTGAATATTTGGGGCGCTGCGCCCTCCTCCCGTTACGAACAACTGGCTGCACCGTTTCGCCCGCTCTTTGCGCAGATCCTTGCGCAAGCCGCAGAGGCCGATCAGACACGCGCCAGCCTGGCGATTGTTATCCGCCAACTCAACGAACTGGGACTGCCCCGCTGGCGCTTGCCCGTGAGCCACGGTGGCCAGGGCGCGACCTTTGCCGAACTGCTTGCGTTGCTCACCGAACTGTCCGCCGCCGACTCCAACATTACCCAGGCCCTGCGCGGGCATTTTGGTTTTTGCGAGGACGTCCTCTGTGCCAAAGACCTCGACTGGCGCGCCAAATGGCTGGACCGGCTCGGCCAGGGCGCGCTGCTCTCTCCCGGCAGCACCGAAGTCGGCAACCAGACCCGCGGCGACTTCGAAACCCGTCTGCACCGCGATGCCGACGGCACCCTGCGCATCAGCGGCAGAAAGTTCTACACCACCGGCGCGCTCTACAGCGACCTGATCAACACCGTCGCCACGGGTGAGGACGGCACGGTGTATTCCGTCGTCGTCGACCTCAAGGCCCCCGGCGTGCACATCGTCGATGACTGGAATGGTTTCGGCCAACGCCTCACCGCCAGCGGCACCTGTATTTTCGAGAATGCCCCGGTGGAGGACGACCTGCGCCCTACCCACCAACGCTTCGGCTACGGCCAGTCGTTCTACCAGATCTACCACCTCAGCACCCTCGCCGGCATTGCTCGCCGTGCGGCGCTGAGCGGTGCACAAGAACTCAGCCAGCGCGCCAGGACCTTCACCACCGGCAACGCCGACACCGCAGCGCAAGACGTGCAGTTGCTGCAAGTCATCGGCGAAGTCGCCAGCCAGGCCTACGCCGCGCACGCCATCACCCAGCAAGCGGCGCAGCGCCTGGAGCAGACAGCGCAGTCTGTGATCGCCCACAAGCAAGTGCTGCACGACGATGACCCACACGTGGCATTGGCGGAGCTGGAAGTGTGCCTGGCAGTCAACCCGGTAGTGGATGCCACACTTGCGGCGACCACCGCACTGTTTGACGCGCTGGGCGCCAGCGCCACGGCCAGCAACAAAGCGCTGGACCGGCTGTGGCGCAATGCGCGCACGTTGGCGAACCATAACCCGCGCGTGTACAAGTCGCGGATTGTGGGCAATTACCTGGTGAATGGCTTGCTGCCACCGGCGCAGTGGCGCGTGGGGGTGGCCAAAGCCTGATCAAACAACACAGAGCAAATGTGGGAACTGGCTTGTGTGGGAGCTGGCTTGCCTGCGATGGCATCACCTCGGTTTAACGGCAAGACCGGGGGCGCCTGCATCGCGGGCAAGCCCGCTCCCACATTGGATAGGGGGGTTCTTACTGGCTCACAAACGCCACCACCCGCGCCAGCATCCGGTCACACGCCGCCAATTGTTCCAGGCTGATGAACTCGTCGGGCTTGTGGCCCTGCTCCATGCTTCCAGGCCCGCACACCACGGTGGGGATGCCTGCCTGGTCAAACAGCCCGCCCTCAGTCCCGAAAGCCACAGTGCCGTAGTCGCGCGAGCCGCAGAATTGCGCAACCCACTCAGCCGCCTGGCTCTCCAGCGACGTCGCCAGGCCCGGGTAGCTGGATAACTCGCTGAAGCTGATCGCGCACTGCGCGCTCACTGCCTGCATTGCCGGCAGCAACGTGTGTTCGGCGTAGCCGCGTAACTGGTCCGCAACCTGCCAGGGGTTCTGGGTCGGCAACGAGCGCACTTCAAAGTCAAAACTGCAATCCTGCGGCACGATGTTCAACGCCTTCCCGCCGCTTATCACACCGGTTTGCACGGTGGAAAATGGCGGGTCAAATCGCGCATCAAGGTGCTGCTCAGCCTTGAGCGTTTCACCGAGTCGCACCAGCTCACTGATCAACCGCGCAGCGTATTCGATGGCGTTTACGCCGGACGGCGCATAGGCCGAATGGCACGCCGCGCCATGGATTTGGCAGCGCATGCCCAGCTTGCCCTTGTGGCCCAGCACCGGCTTGAGCTCGGTGGGCTCGCCAATCACGCACAGCAGCGGCTTGACCGGTTGCGCGTGAAACCTTTCGATCAGCGAGCGCACGCCGAGGCAGCCGACCTCTTCGTCATAGGACAGCGCGATATGCACCGGCATGCGCAGCGGCGCCTGCACCAGTGCCGGCACGCAGGCCAACACACAGGCGATGTAGCCCTTCATGTCCGCCGTGCCACGCCCGTACAACTTGCCGTCTTTTTCCGTCAGGTCAAACGGCGCCACCGTCCAGCGCTGACCGTCCACCGGCACCACATCGGTGTGCCCGGACAACACAATCCCCGGCACGCCGGCCGGGCCAAGGGTTGCCAGCAGATTGGCCTTGCTCTTTTGCGCGTTGAACACCAACTCGCAGGCCACGCCGTGGCCTTGCAAATACGTGCGCACAAAGTCGATCAAGGCCAGGTTGGATTCACGGCTGGTGGTGTCGAAACGCACCAGTTGCGCCAGCAGGTCGCGGCTGTTGCTCATCGGTCATCTCCCGGTACCGCATAGCCCGGTGCCTGGTGTGGGTTGATGGCGCGATCAATGTAGTCCTGCAGTTGGCTGCGATAGGCCTGCCACAATTGGTCGAGGGCGCCGATCGGATCGTCATCGGCCCAGTCCACGCGCAAATTGACGATGGGCCACAGCAGGTCATCGACCACCACAAGGGCGGCTGAATGCACCGGGCCGGCTTCACCGCCTTTGGCCTGGCCCGCCTGCATCGCGGCAAGCAATCGGTCGGCCAGGTGCCCGGAGGCGTTTTCGAACGCCCGCACCATGGCCTCGATCACGCCGGGATGGGCGAGCATATTCCCCGCCGCCACGCATTGCTCACCACTCAACGCCGCATGAATGCCAAGGGTCTGCGCGCCGCTGAAATGCGCCGTGCGGCCTTTGTTATCGATCACCGTTACCTGGCGATACTGGCTGTGATCCTGGCCGGCCAGCACCCTTTCCAGCGCCTCACTCGGCGCCAGGCCCTGCCCTAGCCTATCCAGGATATGCGGCCCCAAACTCGGCAAGGTGATGTTCTGCGACGCCACCGCGCCCACGCCGGGTCGCAGCCATGGGCAACGGGCGCCAACGGCAATGCTTGAAGAGCTGATCGCAATGCCCAACTGGCCGGTTTCGGCACAGCGAGCGACAACGGAAAACGTCATAAAAAGCCCTCAGTCGAGCACCGAAGGGTCGGCGTCGATCATCAACTGCTTCATTTCTTCAAAGTGCTGCCGCGAAAAGTCCGCGATACCTTCCCAGCCGCGTGCGGTTTTCTCAGCCACGTCATCCGACAACACCCGCAACGGCTGCCCGGTGGACCACGCCGTCACCAGGATCTGGCAGGCACGCTCCAGGGTCCAGATATCGTCAAAGGCCTCACCAATGGACGCAGCCGTGACCATCACCCCATGGTTGCCCATCAGCAGGCGGCTCTTGCCGTCGAGCAGCGCGGCCAGGCGCGCGCCTTCGGCTTCGGTGTCAGCCATGCCGCCGTACAGTTCGTCCACGGCCACGCGGTTGAAATAGCGCGCGGTGTTCTGGTCAATCGCCGGAATGTGCGGTTTGGCCAGGCACGCCACCGCCGTGGTGTAGACCGGGTGCAAGTGCAGCACGGCGCGGGTTTGCGGCAGCAGTCGGTGGATCTGCCCGTGGATCGACCAGGCGGTGGCGTCCACATGCGGGTGGTCGGCGCAGGCCGGGTCGTCGGCGTTCAACAGCAACAGGTCGCTGGCGCGAATGCGCGAAAAATGCTTCCACTTCGGGTTAAGCAAAAACTGTTTGCCGTCGGCCGATACCGCCGCGCTGAAATGGTTGGCCACCGCCTCGTGCATGCCCAAGTGGGCAATGATGCGGAAGGTTGCCGCCAGGTCGATGCGCGCCTGTTCTTCAAGGGATAACGCCATGTATCTGTCTCCGCAAGGCGCGACCGCAAGGCTGCGGCCGCGCAATAGGCTTACTTGGGCATCAACGCGGCGATGTCGGCATCGGTCGGCGCTTCAAAGTTGTACTTCTTGAGCAAGGCCGCGTATTGCGGGGTCGCGCGGTACTTTTGCAGCCCGTCGAGCAGGGCTTTTTTCACCTCGTCGTTGCCCTTTTTCACGCCGAAGCCGTTGAGAACCGGGTAGATCAGCGTGTCGGACGAAATCACCACGCGGCTGCCGAGCTTGTCGACCACACCCCGCGCCACGGCGGCATCGGTGATCTGCGCTTCAACGGCGTGGGCCAGCAAGGCCTGGGTGGTTTGCGGGTCGGTGCTGTATTCACTGATCGCAATCGGTTTCAAGCCCTTGGCCACGCAGTACTCATCCGACAGTTTGTGCATCTGCGCCAGCCAGGACGTGGCGCCCATGGAGCCGATCTTGTGGCCGCAGAACTCTTCCGGTTTCTTGGGTTGGAACGCACTGTCCTTGAGGGTCAGGATCGACTCACCGCTTTTCAGGTAAGGGATCATGTCGATGACTTTGACCCGCTCCGCCGTGATGTACATCGACGAGTTGGTCACATCGAACCGCCCGGCCTGCAGGCCGGTGATCAGGTTGGGGAAGCGCGTGTCGAGGGTTTCGACCTTGCGCCCCATGACCTTGCCCAGGCCGTCCATGAACTCGATATCAAAGCCTGCCGGCGTGTTGTTATCCATGTACTCGTACGGGAAGAAGGTCACGTCGGAACCGGCGATGATCTTGCCTTCCTGCTGGAACGCCGAAGCCGCCAACGAGGTCAGTGCAACCGCGGCGCCCAACAGGCACACGGCAAGAGGGCGAAGACTTTTTTGAGACGCTGTCATGGTCATTACCTGCAAGGGTTTTAGGGGGTTAGGCAGTCGCGGAGTCTTGGCCGGCCTGTTGCACAAAGAACGATGCGCCACGGGGTTTCTGCGGCAAGCGCAGGTGGTTGTCGGTGGAACGCACCAAGCCACTTTCTTCACCGGCCACCAGCAGGCCGGCGTGTGCACTGGGCAGCGGGTTTTCGCCGAATGGCAGCGCGTCTTCAGCGGCGTAGACGCTGATGAACAGGGTGCGCGGCAGTTCGGTCTCGTTAGGGCTGGAAGCATGTAGAAGGCGCGTGTGCATAAAGCACACGGAACCGGCCGGGCCGTAGCAGGCGACCGGTTGCTGGCAATGTTCTTGAACCACGGCATCGTCCACCGAGCCGGTAAAACGCTGGTTCTGCCAGTGCGACCACAACGGGCCTTTGTGGCTGCCGGGGATCACATTCAGTGGGCCGTTTTGCGGGGTCACTTCGCTGACCATCAGCAAGGCAGTGACGATGTCGTCGTTGCTGTGCGGCGTGAACAGAAAGTCCTGGTGCCACTTCACCTGCGTCGCGGTGTGCGGCAGTTTGGAGTTGATCTTGCTGTGGTGAAAACGTGCGCCGCCAGCGCCCACCAACTGCGCGGAAATCGCCGCCATCCGCGAGTGCAGTGCCACGCGCTCATACGCCGGGGAAATCTCGGTGGGCGAACTTACCCGGCGCAACGACGGGTGATCGGCGCGATGATCGCCTTCCAGGTCGAAGCGCGCGCGGCCATCCACGGTGGCACCCCAGCCCTGGTCGTGGCTGCGGCTCTCTTCCACCCACTGGTCGAAGTCGTGTTGCAACGCGGCCACTTCGTCCAGCGACAACACGCCCTCCACCACCAGGAAGCCGTCGCGCTGGAATTGTTCGATTTGAGCTTGCTCGATCATTTTGTGTGAGTCCTGAACATTAACGAGATCACGCCAGCGAGACGTCCTTGAGGAACGCCTCCACGCGTGGGTTGTGGCCGCTGCGCAGGGCCTGGGGCGTGTCTTCGCAGACCACGCGGCCCTTTTCCATGAACACGATGCGGTCGGAAACCTTGAAGGCGAAGTTCATCTCGTGGGTGACGATCACCATGGTGATGCCCTCCCCGGCCAGGGCTTCGATGACCTGCAGCACTTCGTTGACTTTCTCGGGGTCGAGCGCCGAGGTGGGCTCGTCGAACAGCATGATCTGCGGGCGCATCATCAAGGCGCGGGCAATGGCCACACGTTGCTGCTGGCCGCCGGACAACTGGTGCGGGTACTTCCAGGCGTGGTCGAGCATGCCGACCTTGTGCAGCAGCGCGTAGGCCTGTTGCTTGAGTTCATCGGTGCGCCCCAGGCGATGGTATTTCGGCGCCATCAGCAGGTTGTCGAGCACGCTCAAGTGCGGGAACAGGTTGAAGCTCTGGAACACCATGCCGATGTTCAGGCGGTGCTCGGCGTGCTCAATAAATTGAGGTTTCTGCGCGCCGACTTTGTGCAAGTGAATGAACGGCAGGCCGTTGATATGAATCTCGCCGTTGTCCAGTTGCTCCAGGCCGTTGAGCAGGCGGATCAGCGTGGTTTTACCCGACCCGGACGGCCCGATCACCGACACCACCTCACCCGGCTGCACCTGCAGGTTGACCGAGCCCAGCACTTCAATGTCGTTGTAAGCCTTATGCAAGCGGGCGGCTTGCAGCGCGGCGACGCCAGTGTTGGCCGGGCGCTCCGGCGCCGTGCGTTGTTGGGTGGCCAATGCCAGCACCGCCGCATCCGGCACGCGAGACACGTTGCGCTGGTTGACGTCGAGAAAGCGCTCCAGGCGTTTGAGCAGGAAGTCGAACACGGTGACGATAAACACGTAGAAAAACGCCACCGCCGCCATGGTTTCAATCACCAGGAAGTTCTGCGAATACAGGCGCTGGCCGACCATCAAAATCTCGGTCAGCGAGATCACCGACACCAGCGAGGTGAGCTTGACGATGGAGATGTACTCGTTGGCCAGCGACGGCAACGCCACGCGCAACGCCTGGGGGATCACCACGCGCCACTGGGTGCCAAAGAACTTTAAGCCCAACGCCCGCGCCGCTTCGCCCTGCCCTTTGGGAATCGAGAGCAAACCACCACGGTGGATTTCGGCCACGTACGCCGTCTCGCAGATCACCAACGCCAGCAGGCCGGACCAGAACGGGTCGGCCAGCACGGCCGAGGTGCCGGGCAGCGCCTGGGGCAGGTTGTAGATAAAGATCAGCAGCACCAGCAGCGGCAGGCTGCGGAACAACCAGATATAGCCTCGGGCCGGGACGCTGAGCAGCCCATGTTTGGATTGTTTGGCCAGCGCCAGCAGAAAGCCCAGGGCAATACTCAGGACCCAGGTCAGGGTGCTGAGCTTGATTACCGTCCACGTCGCCCGCCAGAACTCGGGATCGGCGAGCAAACCAAACATGTAGTGCCAGTCGAATGTCATCGTCGCGGTGCCTTGCTGAAAAGAAATTGATCTGCATCGATGGGATGAGAGTCGTGGGGACGGGGGTGCAGGGTCAATTCGTAAAACCCGGCCCACTGGGTAGGCAGAACCTATGCAACCCAAAAACACCAAAACTCCACTGTGGGAGCTGGCTTGCCTGCGATTGCGGTGCATCAGCTGGCACATCAGGCACAGACAGACCGCTTTCGCAGGCAAGCCAGCTCCCACATTTGATTGATTTTGTCCTTGAGGTCGCAGGGTCAGGCCAAAAGAGTGCACCGCCGAGCGAGTGGCGCAGCCCGCGCCACTTTCTGGTGCGATCTCAGCTCACACCACTCAAGACCCGCACCGCGTGCGGGTCAAAAAAGCTCGGCGGCGCCATACCGGGGATGTACTGGTCGGACACAAACATCCGGCAGCGCTCGGCGAACGCCGACACCACACGCGACAGCTGGGTGTTGCTCGCCGTGGCGTAGCCCAGCCGCATCGGCCGGTGCGAGCCCGCCAGGCGCAGGCGAATCACGCGTTTGCCATCCTGGGACACATTGGATTTGGGCCGCGCATTCGCGAAGGAATAGCCAATGCCGTTGCCGACCATCGCGCGCACCGTTTCGAGGTTGGTGGAGCGCATGATGATGTTGGGCGTGGTGCCCGCCTGCATGAACAGGCTGAGGAAATAGTCGCGGCTCCAGGGCGTGTCGAGCAGCACCACCGGATACGCTTCAAGGTCTTGCATGCTCACCGCCGGCAAGCTCGCCAGCGGGTGATACTCGCCGACCATCACATACGGCGGCAGGTGCGCCAGGGCTTGGAAGTCGATGTCGGGGCTGGTCACCAGGTCGTAGGTCAGGGCGATATCCAGCTCGCCGCTGCGCAGTTTTTCCAGCAATTCCTCGTGGTTGCCTTCGGCCTGGGTCAGCCGCACGCCGGGGAAGGCGCGGCCAAAACCAAACACCAGTTCGGGGGTGATCATCGGCGCCAGCGACTCCAGGCAACCCACCCGCAAAGGCCCGCGCACAGTGTTCAACGACTCCGAGGCGATGGTGTAGAGGTTGGTCATCTGCTCCAGAATCAGCTTGGCTTCCTGCATCACCTGGCGCCCCACCGCCGTGAGCGAAATGCCCTGGGCGTGATGGCGGATAAACAGCTGGATGCCCAGCTCCGCTTCCATATGGGTGATGGCGGCCGAGATCGACGGCGACGACACATGAATGCGTTCAGCCGCAGCACTGATGCTGCCCGCCTCTCCTGACGCCACGAAATACTCCAGTTGACGCTGAGTAATACGACTGAGCATTACGCCTGCCCCTCAACAATGACTGTACGCGGGGTGTTGCAGGGTTCGTGCCGGGTCAGGCGCGAACCGATGACCTGCACGGGCTTCGGTTTTTCCTAAGCACTACCGCGCACAAATGCTGGTTTCGCGAGTTCGGGGGCGATGTGAAGCTTGTTGTATCCCGCTTCCGATGAGTTGCCCGCCATGCCGACCCACACCCGCATCCGCATGTTCAACACCAAACAGACCTACCCCAACCAGGCGCTGGACAACGACTTGTGCCAAGCCGTGCGCGCCGGCAACACCATCTATGTGCGCGGCCAGATCGGCACCGATTTCGACGGCAACCTGGTCGGCCTCGGCGACCCGCGCGCGCAAGCCGAGCAGGCGATGAAAAACGTCAAGCAACTGCTTGAAGAGGCCGGCTCCGACCTGTCGCACATCGTCAAGACCACCACGTACCTGATCGACCCGCGTTACCGCGAGCCGGTGTATCAAGAGGTGGGCAAGTGGCTCAAAGGCGTGTTCCCGATCTCCACCGGGCTGGTGATTTCCGGCCTGGGCCAGCCGGAATGGCTGATGGAAATCGACGTGATCGCCGTTGTGCCGGATGACTGGACCGTATGAGGGCGGTGATTGCCCGTGAGCCGGGCGGGCCTGAGGTGCTGCACTGCGTAGAGCGCCCGGTGCCAACGCCCGAGGCAGGCGAGGTGTTGATTCGCGTGGCCGCCGCAGGCGTCAATCGCCCGGACCTGATGCAACGCAGCGGCGCACCGATTCCGCCTGGCGTCACCGACGTGCTCGGCCTGGAAGCGGCGGGCATTGTGGTCGCGACAGGCCCTGGCGTAGACGAGTTTGCCCCTGGCGACCGCGTGATGGCGCTGCTCAACGGCGGCGGCTACGCCGAGTACTGCGTGGCACAGGCGGCGCACTGCCTGCCGGTGCCGGCGGGGTTATCACTTCAGGATGCCGCAGGCGTGCCGGAAGCGGCGTTCACCGTGTGGCACAACCTGTTTGAACTGGGCCGCCTGCGCAGCGGCGACAGCGTGCTGATCCACGGCGCCGCCAGTGGCGTTGGCAGCTTTGCCGTGCAGTGCGCGCATGCCGCCGGGGCGCGGGTGATTGCCACCGCCGGCGGCGCGCAGAAAGTCGCGATGCTGCAAGCGCTTGGCGTGTGGCGCGCGGTGGATCGCCACGTTGAAGATTTCGTCGAGGTAGTGAACGACTGCACCGAAGGGCGCGGCGTGGACGTGGTGCTGGATAACATCGGCGGCCCTTATGTCGCGCGCAACCTCGCCGCCATGGCGATGGGCGGGCGGCATGTGAGTTTGTCCTTCCTGCAAGGCGCGAAAATCGAGCTGGATTTACAGGTCTTGATGCGTAAAAACCTCAGCCTCACCTCGTCCACTCTGCGCCCTAAAAGCCACGCCGAAAAAGCCCGTTTGGCGGTGTGCATTCGCTCGCGTTTTTTACCCTGGCTCGCCTCGGGCCTGGTACGCCCGCAGATCCACACGCAGCTGCCCCTGCTGCACGCCGCCGAGGCCCATCGCCTGCTGGAGGCCAACGCCAACGTCGGCAAAGTCGTGCTGACCGTCGCGCAATAACTGGAGCGCAAGCCATGCACCACCGCGTGTTTTTCCTCAATGGCCCTAACGCCAACCTATACGGGCTGGACAAAAACGGCACCTATGGCAGCGAAAGCTTCGCCAGTATCGAAGCACGCTGCCAACGCCACGCCGCTGAGCTGGGCCTGACCCTGGACTTTCGTCAGAGCAACCATGAAGGCGTGCTGGTGGACTGGATTCAAGAGGCGCGATCGAACGCTGACGCCATCGTGATCAATGCCGCCGGGCTCACCTACAGCTCGGTACCGATCCTCGACGCGCTGCTGGCCTTCGACGGCCCGATCATCGAAGCGCACATGAGCAACATCTGGAAGCGCGAGAGCTTTCGGCATCACTCTTACGTGTCCAAGGCGGCTACAGGCGTCATCGCAGGGCTTGGGGCGTTGGGTTATGAGCTGGCGCTTACGGCGGTGGCCACGTTGCTGAAAACCCAATGAACCGCCTCACCGCAGATCAACTGTGGCAGCTGTCGAGCTTTAGCGAGGCTGCGAAGGGATCACCGCAGTGCATCTGATTACCCGTGCACCTGCATCAAAAACTGGCAGACGCAGCCACCCGTCGAAAAAATCAGGCTGAAAAAGAGTGTATCCAGGGTGCATCAGTGATGCATCGATAATGACCCTGCTGGCGACTGCCCCATGGGGTTTGGATTTTCCTAACCTCTGCCTTCAAAAAGCATAATTTCGCTCCTTCCACTGCGTGATCACACTGAGGCTGTCGATGCTTGCGCGTCGCCCAAACCGACCGAGGTCGTTCACTTTTAGGAAACGCACATGTCAGTGGAAACAATCAACACCCTGGTAGTGGGCGCAGGCCAGGCCGGCGTCGCCATGAGCGAGCACCTTTCCCTGATGGGTGTGCCGCACCTGGTGCTGGAGCGCAGCCGCATCGCCGAACGCTGGCGCTCGGAGCGCTGGGACTCGCTGGTCGCCAACGGCCCGGCCTGGCATGACCGCTTTCCCGGGCTGAAATTCGAGGGCATTTCCCCCGAGGCCTTCCCGCCGAAAGAGCGCATGGCCGACTACTTCGAAGCCTACGTCGAGAAGTTACAGGCACCCGTGCGCACCGGCGTGGAAGTCCAGCGCGTGGAACGCCATGTGGGCCGCCCCGGCTTCAAAGTCACCACCTCCGCGGGCATCATCGAAGCCGCCAATGTGGTGGCCGCCACCGGCCCGTTCCAGCGCCCATCGATCCCCACCATCGTCCCGGCCACCGCGCCCGTGCACCAACTGCACTCTTCCACCTACAAAAACCCTGCGCAATTGCCCGAAGGCGCCGTGCTGGTGGTAGGCGCCGGCGCCTCCGGCTCGCAAATTGCCGAAGAGCTGCAAAAGGCCGGCAAAACCGTGTACCTCTCGGTGGGCGAACACTACCGCCCGCCCCGCGCGTACCGCGGCCGCGACTACTGCTGGTGGCTCGGCGCGCTGGGCCTGTGGGACGAAGTCAAAATTCAGCCGAAGAAAAAGCACGTGGCCTTTGCCGTCAGCGGCTACGAGGGCGGTAAGACCGTGGACTTCCGCCGCCTGGCGCACCAGGGCATCCACCTGGTCGGCGTCACGCGCGCGTGGAACGAGGGCGTGATGACCTTCGAACCGGGCCTGGCCGACAACGTGGCCGAAGGTGACCGCGCCTACTTTGATGTACTGCGCAACGCCGACGCCTACATCGAGGCCAACGGGTTGCCGTTCCCATTGGAGCCCGACGCCTGGAAATTGCTGCCCGACCCGGAATGCCTGGTTAACCCGACCCTCAGCCTGGACCTGGCCGAGGCCGGCGTGACCACCATCCTCTGGGCGACGGGCTTCAAGTTTGATTTCAGCTGGTTGAAGGTCGATGCGTTTGACGAAAAAGGCGAGCCGTTTCACAAGCGTGGGATTTCGGCGCAGAGCGGGATTTACTTCCTCGGCCTGCCCAATCTGGTGAACCGCGCGTCGTCGTTTATCTACGGGGTTTGGCACGACGCGAAGTACGTGGCCGACCATATTGTTTTGCAGAATGAGTACA
Source organism: Pseudomonas sp. TREG-RG-20F-10-E-6-01 (assembly GCF_022662455.1). Taxonomy (NCBI): domain Bacteria; kingdom Pseudomonadati; phylum Pseudomonadota; class Gammaproteobacteria; order Pseudomonadales; family Pseudomonadaceae; genus Pseudomonas; species Pseudomonas sp. TREG-RG-20F-10-E-6-01. The sequence goes on from NZ_JAKNQP010000002.1 coordinate 137,123, forward strand.
TGTCCTACACCAAGCCCTGAAACAGCAAAGTCCGAGGCGACAGCGCCTTGCTCCGTTGCCTACGCTTGCGTCAGAATCCGCCGGCTTGTGCGCTTGGGTGGGCGTCTCTAAGGTTGCTCGGTCGCTGAATACTCAGTGATCGGGTTTAGTAGCTCGGGGTTATTCCAGTCAGCGCACAAGCTTCATCTGTCGGACGGTCTAGTCCGTGCTCGATGGTGGCTGTGTGCAGGGCGTCCTCGGGCGCGCCGGCTTTCTTGGAATTCCCCGGTCTACTAACCTGCGCACAGCTGCCACCCCTTTGTTTAGTAGCTCAGAGGTGACGGCCCTAAAGTGGGAAATTCCAAGATATGTTCAAAGTCACACCCAACCCTCCGAACGAGCCGGACCTGAAGCTGAACCAGGCGGCGCATCGCGCGATTGATCGCTATCTCAATCCAGAAACTGACTCACCATCGCCGCCAGGCTTGTTCTGCGTTGCCGCCGACGCCAGCAACGAAACCCTGATCACCAACAGCTACGAAACCTTCTCCTCAGTGACCGCCTTGCTGCTTGACCTGTCGGAGGACCTGACCGGGAAACAGCGCGATGTGGCGCTGGCGATTCACCAGTTGAGTGAGCTGGGGGTTTTGTTGATGGACAGGCTGATGGAGCGGGAGGCTGCTGTAGCGGGTAGCTGAGCTTTCAACTGCATGACCCGAATAAACAACCGGGCTTACTCGCGAACATGTCGGGCCGGCAAATATTGATGTCGACTGACCCGCCGCTTTCGCGGGCAAGCCCGCTCCCACAGGGGGTTCTGCGCTTGACTGATCGGTAGTGGGGAACAGGCCACCGTTAAAGGCGTGGCCTGCCGCCTGTTCTGTCTAACGCAACCGAATACGCGGCAACCGATACCGCACCTCGACCAGCTGCACACCGCCCCTCTCAAGCGTGCGCTCACTGCCCGCCTCCTCAACGCAGCCTGCCCGGCGATAAAACCGGACAGCCCTTTCATTACGGGCCAACACCCACAGCGTTACCTGTTCAAACCCTTGCTCAGCCAAATACTGTAAGCCCGCGTTCCACAACGCCAGCCCGACGCCCGTGTGCCAGTGCTCAGCGACCACGTAGATGGCCATCACCTCGCCTACGTTCTGCGCAGCAGCATCCTCATCACGGCTGGCGCCGACGGACACCCAGCCGACTACCTGCTTGTTCACCTGCGCCACCCAGACTTTTGATTCGCCCGATTCAATCGAGGCCATCCAAAATGACTCGCGCCGGGCCAACGTCGAGCTCAACGCACCCAAGTAGTCGGCGGGCATCAGCTCGCGATAGGCGTCCTGCCAACTGCTGATGTGCACCTGGGCAATCGCCCTGGCGTCTGCGGGTGAGGCGTGACGAATCATCGAAGCGTTCCTTGTTCGGATATCAAGGGGTTAGCGTAAGCCGGCGTCGATGACGATTTTGCGATGCACAGCCCCTCGTGCCATCCATTCACACTACGGGCCAGTTACGCCGCGCGCCGTAAGGTGCTGACGGACGTAATAATTGTCGAATTCACTGCTTTCGACGAATTGGAAACCATGGCGGGTATAAAACCGGTTCGAGGCGCTTTCTTTGAGAGCACCCACTTTGATCGCCAGTGCAGCCGCGTCCGCTTCTTTGAAAATCTGAGCAAGCACCGCAGCACCTACCCCTGCCCCTTGCGCACTCGGCCTCACGTACAGGTGGTCGAGCACGAGTTGATCGGGGTCGTGCTTGACCACGACAAAGCCGACCCGATCTCCAGCGACCTCGATGTAACGGGTGTTGTGGGCTTCGAAGCCGCTGACAAAGCGCTCACGCGCCCGCACCGGATCAAACCGCCCGACACGCTCCAGGCTGTCGCGCATCGCCTCGATTCGAATGGCAACCAAATCGTCCACGTCGCTGGGTTGAGCGAGGACTAACCTGACGGGGGCGTTTTGATCGCGTGTGATGGGCATGACGTTGCACTCTATATAGGCGCAGGAGTAAGACCACGTTTATACGGTTTCCCGAAGCGTGGTCTACCTTGTTTTTTTCAAGCGCACCTCAGGCTCAGGCGCGCTTGGGCAACTTCCAGTTCGGCCGGATGAAGTGGCAGGTATAGCCATTGGGTATGCGCTCCAGATAATCCTGATGCTCCGGCTCCGCTTCCCAAAACGGCCCTGCGGGTTCTATCTCAGTCACCACACGGCCTGGCCAAAACTTGGAGGCATCCACGTCGGCAGCAGTGTCTTCGGCGATGTCGCGTTGCTGTTCACTCAGGTAATAAATCGCTGAACGATAGCTTGGCCCAAGGTCATTGCCCTGGCGGTTAGGCGTGCTGGGGTCGTGGATCTGGAAAAAGAACTCGAGAATCTGCCGGTACGTGATCACCGCAGGATCAAACACGATCTCAATCGCTTCAGCATGATTGCCGTGGTTGCGATAAGTGGCATTCGGCACATCGCCGCCGGTGTAGCCGACTCGCGTGCTGAGGACGCCGGGGTAGCGCCGCAACAGGTCCTGCATGCCCCAGAAGCAGCCGCCGGCGAGGATCGCGGTTTCGGTGTGGTTGGTCATGGTCTGCCCTTGTGCTGAATGAGTACCGGGATAGTTATGGGGCTGCGCTGGGCAATAGCAAGGGTGAACGTCGGGTCGCGCTCGCCTCACTCATAAAATTCCCGGCCAGCAAAATGGCCGCACAGCGCTGCGCAGCAGTGAGGCAATGGCTCATACACCCCTGCGCGCTGACATCCGCATGACTTCAAAATGCCGCCATGGCGTCATATTTCTGCAATGAAACCATGCGATTTTTGTCGGCGGAAATAGGACATAACAGCCAGCTCTAGCACGCTAAGCCGCTGTTTTAATTATGGAAAATGGACTTTAAGGAAAGCCGATGTCGATGTTTTGTCAGATTATGGATAAATCTGAGAGTGGTGGGTGCGGGTGCAAGATCCCATCCAGCGTGTTAACGAAAATTCTGTCGCAAACTGCAGCAGCCAATACGGTGTCGGATGACAAAGTGGTATTGGGCTTTGAGTCTTCTGACGATTGCGCCGTCTATGACGCAGGTGAAAAATACCTTTTATTCACCACCGATTTTTTCTCCCCGATAGTCAACGATCCTTATGTCTTCGGCCAATTGGCAGCCAGCAATGCTGTCAGCGATATCTTTGCTTCAGGCGGAAGTCCGCTGATTGCCAACTCGATCATGGCGTTCGACCCGGAACTGATTTCGGCCGAGCAGGTAACGCAGATGATCCTGGGCGCCCAGTCGGTGATGAACAAGTTCAATGTGAGCATCGTCGGTGGCCATACGATCAAGAACAGCCAGCCCTTGTACGGTTTCTCGATCATTGGTGAGGTGGAAAAACACCGGCTGAAGAAAAACAACACCGCCAGGGCCGGAGATTTGCTGGTCATGACGCGTCCGATCGGTGTCGGCATCCTCGCCAATGCCCTGAAGACCGGCGTGATTGAGCAAGAGGATATTGCCGCGTCGACGCTTGCCCAGATCACCGGCGACAACGCGTTTGGCCGCACGCTGAGCGAAAGTCCTGAAGTCAGCAGTTTGACTGATATCACCGGGTTCGGCCTGATCGGCCATATCAGTGAGATGGTCGGGCTGGGGCAACTGGATGTTGACCTGGACACGAGCGGCCTGGTTTTTTATGACGGTACAGAGTCATTGGCGGTGGCGGTGACGTCGGCTGACAGCGGTATTTTTTCTAACCTAAAAAAGTACGCGCAGAACGTGGAGTACCTGGCTGATCTTCCCTTGGCTAGAAAGTTTCTGTTGCATGACCCGCAAACGAATGGCGGTTTGCTGTTCACGGTGAGTGCCGAAGGGTTTGAAACGAACCGTCGAGCGTGGCAGGCGCTTTGCCCTGATCTGATTGTTATTGGTCGGATGAAGGAAGGGACCGGCAAGATCAAGGTCTGCTGAGATGGTAGCCGTGACAATCTACCCGGTGATGGTCGGTGTGGGCGTGATGGCGGGTTTTATGTCAGGTCTGTTCGGTATCGGTGGGGGCATCATCGTGACGCCCCTGTTGGTGCTGATTTACCCGATATTGTCCGGTCAGAAACTGCCGATTGAAGTCGTGACGGGGCTGTCTTCCGCACAGGGCTTCTTTTCGTCCCTCGTGTCGTTCGCGCTGCACCGCATCAAGTTTCAGCCCGATTGGCGAGTGATCAGAAGCTTTGCCGTACCGATGGCTGTCGCCAACTTTTTTGCCTCGCTGAATGCTGATGCTTTCAGCGAAAACTTCATCCTGTTCGTCTTCGGCCTGCTGGGGTTGATGTCGTTGTTGGTCACGTACCTGTTCCGTAAACCGGTGGCCCTGTTGTGCAACCATCAATCGCTGTCGTTGCCACTGATAGGGCTGGTGCTGGGCGTATTGTGCGGCCTGGTTGGACAGGGCGGCGGGTTTATCTACTTGCCTGTGCTGATCAGCTTGTTTGGTCTGCAGATAAAGCAGGCCATTTCGACCTCGGCGCTGATCGGCATCATCGGCGCAAGTGGGGCGTTGTTCGGCAGAGTGGGTTCAACCATGGACTTTCTCGGCTACACCGGTGAGTTGGTACTGGGGATATTGGTGGGTGGTTTCCTTGGAGCCATGCTTTCTCATCGGCTGGACTCGCGGCACCTGAAACAGGCGCTGAATGCTTTCGTTTTGCTGTGCTCGCTCCAACTCATGCTGCGCGTGCTTATTTGACCTGTGAGTCTCTGTTCGCACCTACGAGCAGCATCCTGAATGACATAAAAAAGAAAACCTGGAAGTGTTTGATATGGATATTGCTGTGGATGCAGTTTATGCCGACGTCTGTGGGTCGGCTCCGGTTTCAATGGGTGTGAGCAACATGCTTCAGGCATTGTTTTCGACCCGCCAATGCGCCAACCCCAATGCCAATCATGCCCTGGGCGTTGCGTTGCTCGAACGCGTCGAACGGGCGCGTGGCAGCATCGCCAGCCTTTTGAACGTGGACGCCGACTGCCTGATTTTCAATAGCGGCTCCAGTGAGGGCTGTGCCCAGGTGTTTCATGGTTTTTTCGAACGCTACAAGCATGAGCAACCCTTGGTGTTGTACTCAGCGATCGAACACGCCTGCACCCTGCAGAACATAAACCGCTACGGTCTGGAAGGCCTGCAAGCCATAGCGATCGGGCATCAAATGAACGGACTGCTCGACACCGACCAATTGGAGCAGCTGCTGCGTGCCCATGCAGGTCGTCCGACCCTGGTTTGCGTTATGGCCGTGCATAACGAAACCGGCGTGATTCAACCGATCGAAGACATCGCCCGACAAGTGAAGGCTGGAGGTGGCTTGCTGTTTTCGGACATGACCCAGGCCATCGGCAAAATCCCTGTGGACCTGCACGCATCCGGCGTTGATTTCGCCATTGCGTCAGGACACAAGTTCGGGGCGTTGCCCGGTGCCGGTTTTCTGTACGCCAGAAGCCGCTACGGGTTGTCGCCATTGATTGTTGGCGGCGGCCAGGAAGGTGGGTTGCGCGGGGGTACTCAGAACTATCCGGGCATTCTTTCGATTGAAACCGCGTTGCAGGAGAAACAGCACACCTACGGCACCGGCAAAGTCGCGGTACAACAGAGCCGGGAAACGTTTGAACGTACGCTGCAAGCGATGCTGGGCGAAGTGGTCGTGATCGGTCAGCAAGCACCGCGTGTGCCTTGTGTGAGTTTTGTTGCATTGCCAGGGGTCAATACAAAAAAACTGCAGTGGGCCTTGAACACGCAGTCGATCTACATCACCGGTGGGTCGGCATGCTCGGACAAGAAACTGAGCCTGTCCAACACGGTTACACAACTGGGATATCCCGACCGGGTCGCCGGGGCCACGGTGCGCATTTCCATCGACGAAGCACATTGTCAATTCGCCTATGAGCGGATTCTGGAGGGTATCGCCCAAGCGCTGAAGCTGTCTTCGACTGTCCCGGCAGCTCACACTGTGACCCACGTGTCATGAGGGTGGTGACCTCAGGCTCGGCGTACCTGGACATCGACGCGTATGCCTGTTGCATTGCGTACGCCGAGCTGTTGAATCACCAGGGCGTTGATGCACGGGCCGTCAGTAGCGCCCCGCTCAATGTCAGCATCTGCAGGACCGTGCTCGGCTGGCAATCATCTCTGGACGATTATCGGCCGAGAGCGGGTGATGAGTTCGTGTTGGTGGATGTCTCCGACTACCACCATTTCGACCCGCTGGTGGTGCTTGAGCAGGTGGTGGAAGTCATTGACCATCACCCAGGCTTTGAAAACTATTGGGCGCAGAAGCTCGGACCTGCGGCAGACATCCTGCCGATCGGCGCAGCGGCAACGCTGATTTTTCAGCGTTGGGAAGCGGCAGAGCTGTTGCCGCTGATCAGCGAAAAAAGTGCTGCGCTGCTGGCCACGGCCATTTTGGACAATACCCTGAATTTCACCGGGCAGTTGACCACCCAAGCGGATATCCGGGCGTATGAAGTCCTCGCAGAGCGGGCGAAGCTGGAGGCCGACTGGCCCGAGCGGTATTTCTCCGAGTGCCAAGCCACTGTCGAGTCAGACCTGATTGGCGCGTTGGCGGTTGATGTGAAGCGGCTGAAAGCCGAGAGCAACCTGCCGCAGGTTTTCGCGCAGCTGGCGGTATGGGATGCCAGTGCGCTCATCCGAACGCATCGTGCAGCGATCGGTGACTGGCTGGCGGCGCAGGGTGGAGACTGGCTGTTGAACGTCATCAGCATCCGCGAGTGCAAAAGCTACTTTCTGGCTGAGCCCTTGGTCAGCCAACAAAAGTTGAGCCATTTGCTGTCGATTGAATGGCAGGCCGCAATGGCGGTGCTTGAGCCCGCGCTGCTACGCAAGGAACTGTTGAAGCTGGGGTTGGCCGCCTCTGCGGTTTGAGTAAACCGCAGCTGGTTTTGTAGTTGCGTCGAAGGGCTGTTTTTGGCCGACTTCTGCCAGTCAGTGAGACCTCAACTTGCGCCAGCAAAATACTCGCTTTCCTCAGGGGCATTTTTCCAGGATTCAAGAGCATTGATCACGTCTTGGCTGACAAGGGTGCCATTGTCCACGAGGCACAGCACTTCTGAAGCGACAGCCTTGTTTTGAGGGATAGTTCCGAGCTGGTAGCCTGGAAAGTAAGACCCTGCGCTTGCAAAGCGAGGACGGATGTTCACTACGATGAGTGGCGCGATCACGACGCTATTGGTCTCGTCGTGGAGAACCTCAAGCTTGATCAAGAAAAGAGATAGCCCATTAGGATCTGAGTCATAGTCAGTCTCCAGGCGGAATGTTACTCGCTCCGTCTCCTGAGGCTTTACTTCGTGGTGGACCTTTATGCGCGAAACTGCCCCTTCCTCTTTGTATATCTTCAGGTCGTACGTTGCCGAGATAGGTACAAGACTATGGTGGTGATTAGTCAACGTTTCCCAGTGCTTGAGCGTGGTTGCCCTAACTTCTTTTATAAAAGTGACTTGCGTACCGCGATTGACCAGCTTCACCTCTAAAGAGGTGATGTAGTCGTCGTTTTCGCCGCTACAGCTTTCAACTTCATACAAATCAACAATCTTGAGACCCGGAGCAGTATCCACCAGATGCTTTGGCACAGGGTTCAAGATTGAAGCTGCAAGCAGTTGTTTGTAAAGCCTCAACGCTTTTCGATCAATGATGTCCGCGTGCGCCATTTTATGATGTTTGTCGCAGAGAACGATTAGGTTGCTTGGATCATTATTCTCACGGTTGTGATCGATATGGTGAATTTCCAGGTAAGTGTGCTCAGTACACTGATTAATTGCGCAGCAATGACCACTCTCAACTTTAATTGCTCTGGCAACCTCTGCCGCAATGGTGGGGCGTTTCGTTGTGTAGATGCTATCCATGCTCTTACTCGCAGATATCTGAGTTATTTTTTTATCGAGAAATTCCAGCAAATCAGTCAGTTGCTCAAGATCGACTACCGGGTGCGGTGTACCCCTGCCAAGAAAGCTTCCCTAAAAATCGGGGTCAACCCCCATCAAGACATGCGCCGGCCTTCCAGGCTGGAAAACACATACATACCCACCAGCATCGCCACTACGAAGATGAGAATTTGCCAGTGCCCGGTAAACAGAATGGCAACCGCTGGCCCAGGGCAGATACCCGCCATTCCCCAGCCAATACCGAACACCACGCTGCCCCCTATCAAGCGCACGTCCAACTCCCGGTTAACAGGTAACTGCATGGGCGCCGCGAGTAAGGACAGCTTGTTCTTGCGTGCCCAACTCATAGGGATAACCGCCACGGCGATGGCCCCGACCATCACCAAGGCGAGTGACGGGTCCCAGGCCCCGGCCACATCGAGAAACGCCAACACCTTGGCGGGGTTGGCCATGCCGCCCAAGAGCAGGCCCAGGCCAAAGATCAGCCCGGCGAGAAATGCGGTCAACTTGAGCATCAGCTTCAAACCCCCAGCACATGACGGATGAGGTACACCGTTGCAAAGCCGGCGGCCATAAAGCACACAGTCGCCACCAGGGAGCGGGGTGACAATCGAGAGATCCCACACACGCCGTGACCACTGGTACAGCCGGAGCCGTACCGGGTTCCCAAGCCGACGAGCAGGCCCGCCATCAACAAGGCCGGCCACTGTGCCGTGATCTCGATCTGTGGCAACACGCTAAACAGCTCCCACAGCAATGGCGCAATCACCAGGCCAAGAAGAAACAACGCTTTCTCGCCCCAGCCCTCACTGCCAAACCGCATCACGCTTCCCAGCAAGCCGCTGATACCTGCGACTCGGCCATTGGCGAGAACAAACACGCTGACGGACAGCCCGATCAAGGCGCCTGCGCCTAGTGAAGTCCAAGGCGTGAAGTTGATCCAATCAATGCTCATTTTGCATTTCCTGCACAGGAGGGTGGGTGAGGGCTGTTGATCAGCGAAGCATCATAACCATCCGTGCGGGTCTGGGTCTGCGCAAATCAGGTTTTGCTGCCGCCCCCATGAAATGGGTGAAGCGCTGCTCCCAGTAAAAACGAAGAGTAAAAACGGGTTAAAAACGTAAAACCGGGGTCAGACCACCTTTTATAATAGTGGTCTGACCCTATTCTTCACGACCAGATACCAAACGCTTCACGTCTATAAAGCTGGTAAAAACACGCCAACCAAACCCCATCTTTCTCGGAACCTCGCCATGCCGCGCCTTCTCCCCCTTCTGCTCTTGCTTCTACCCAGCCTGGCCCACGCCCTCCCCGCCCTGAAAGACACCACGCTCTACACCACCACCGCCCACAACTGCGAGGACGTCAACCTGGCCACGTGGCAGCACCCCACCCGCACGTTACTGGAGAAGAACAACTTTCAGCTCGAACGCATCCAGCTATGCAACGGCGGTCGTTACCCGATTTTCCAGGTACAAGCGCCCTACGACCCACGCGGTCAGACCAAGGATTTTTTCCTGCCGTTGTATGAGCACATGCGCAAGGCCAACGGTAAATGGCCTTACGCGTTGGTCGACAGCAGCGACGCGGTGGTGGTGTACGTCAGCTACCCGAAAGACGATGAGATCTCCCTGGATTACGAGGGTTTCGAAGCGCCGTAGAAGCGCGTTTCAAGCGTTGCAGGTGACCCGGCAGGGGATGCATTGCGAGGGCATTTCAGGTAATGATGCGCCACCCAAATCAAGGACGATAAAAACAATGAAAACCGCGCTGCGCGCCCTGTTCCTGCTGTGCCTATCCACGCCCGCCTTCGCGGCCGAAAGCCCGGTGGGTTTCAAGACCGCCACGCTGCCCGATGCCACACACCAGCGCCCGCTGGAACTGGTGGTCTGGTACCCCGCCGCCACCACAGCCCAACCCGAGCTGATCGCCGACAACGCGGTGTTCATCGGCGCCCTCGCCGTGCCCGACGCGCCACCGGCTGCCGGCAAGCATCCGTTGGTGGTGCTGTCCCACGGCTACGGCGGCAATTGGGGTAAACAGGTGTGGCTGGCCAGTGCCTTGGCGCACCAGGGTTATATCGTGGCTGCGGTCAATCACCCCGGCACCACCACCAAAGACCGCAGCCCGCAAGCCGCCGCGCAACTGTGGCAGCGCCCGGCCGACCTGAGCCGCGCTATCGACGCGGTCTTGGCTCAGCCGCAGCAATTTGGCGCGGTCGCGCCTACCCGGATTGCTGCGGTGGGCCACTCCCTCGGCGGCTGGACCGTGATGGAAATCGCCGGGGCACGCTTCGACCCCGACCTGTTCAGCCGCGACTGCGCCGAACACTCGAAGTTGGGCGGCTGCATCGGCTACCAGCAAATTAACCCCGCCGCCACGCCCGCCGGCAAGGCCCAGTTGGCCGCTGACTTGAGCGACAAACGCATCACCGCAGTTGTGTCACTGGACCTGGGCTTGTCGCGAGGCTTCACCCGCGCCAGCCTGGCCGCACTGCCGGTGCCAGCGCTGGTGATCGCCGGGGGCGTGCCAACCGAGGACATGTCGCCCGAATTGGAATCCGCCGACATGGTCAAGCGCATGCCAACACCCTCCACGCAGTACGTGGAGATCAGCGACGCCACGCACTTCAGCTTTATGCCGATCTGCAAGCCGGGTGGCATGGCATTGATAGAAGAAAGCTCGCCGGGCGATGGCATGATTTGCCGGGATGGCGAAGACGCGCGGCCACGGGCGGTGATTCAGCAGCAGGTGGTGGCGCTGATTACTGGGTTTCTGGCACGGCCCATTCACCCTTAACCAAGACGTGTGGACAGGCAATGAATAGCCCAATCAATCTGCTCTTCGTGTGCAGCCGCAACCAGTGGCGTAGCCCTACCGCAGAGGCCATCTGGCGCCGTCGCCCCGGCTTCAATGCGCGCTCGGCGGGCACCAGCCCGAATGCGCGCAAAACCATCGGCGCCGCGGATATTCGATGGGCAGATGTGATCTTCGTCATGGAGCGTAAACACCTGCATCGCCTGCAGGCAGACTACGCGCGGTTGCTTGAACACAAGCCGCTTTACTGCCTGGATATTCCGGATGACTTTCGCTACATGGACCCTGAACTGATGGAGCTGCTTGAAGACACCGTCGCGCCTTATCTCAACACCTAGGCGTGGTGCACTGGCCCAACCTATGCAACAGCCGTGGCCCGGTCACCTCGCAGCGCCGGGCCATGTGAAGCGTGATCAGAACGGTTTGGTCGGCAAGTACTTACCATCCAGGGTAATCACCGCGCGCGAGCCACCGTCTGGGTCTTCGACTTTTTTGACGTCCAGCTTGAAGTTGATCGCGCTGATGATGCCGTCGCCAAACTTCTCGTGAACCAGTGCCTTGAGCGTGGTGCCGTAGACCTGAATCATTTCGTAGAAGCGGTAGATGGTCGGGTCGGTCGGGACGCCGTTGCCGATGCTGCCGCGCACGGGGATGGTTTGCAGCAGCAGCACAGCGTCCGCGTCGAGGCCCAGGGTGTCGGCAACGGTTTGGGCGGCGTCGGCCGGCAGTGGGTGTTGGCCGAGCAAGGCGGCGGTGACAAAGGCTTCGTGCAGGCCGGTGCCTTCGGCGATCTGGGCGAACGACAGGTCTTTGCGGGCCTTGGCCAGCAGGATGACGTCGGTCAGGGCAAGGCGAGTGTTCTGGCTGATTTGTGACTGGATCATGGGGTTATCTCCGTGGTTAAAACTGTGGGTGAAACGGCTGATGAGGAAAGCGCCAACAATCAACTGTGCGAGCTGGCTTGTCGGATCGACGCACCGCTGCGATGCAGACACCTCGGTGTATCAGGCAGGGTAATCGGCCAGTGGCACAAAGGTGCCGGTGCGGCTATCGAAGGCCTGGATGCAGCCGCTTTCGATGTCGTAGACCCAGCCATGCAGGGTCACGCGCTTCTCTTCGAGGGCCAGGCGTACCGAGGGGTGCGTCTGGATATTGGCCAATTGCGCGATCACATTTTCGCGGACCATGGAGGCGACTTTGGCGTGCTGGTCGACATGCTGGCGAGCCTCGTTGACCACCCGGCCGGAGTCGGCGTAGCGCAGCCAGCTGGCCACGGCGGGCATGTGGTCCAGGCATTTGCAGGTGGCGATGGCGGTCATGGCGCCGCAATCGGAATGCCCGCAGATCACGATGTCGCGGACCTGCAAGGCCGCCACGGCGTACTCCACTGACGCCGACACACCGCCCGGCTCCGGGCCGTAAGACGGCACGATATTGCCGGCATTGCGGATGACAAACAGCTCGCCCGGCTCACGCTGCGTGACCAGCTCGGGCACCAGGCGGCTGTCGGAGCAGGAGATAAAAAGCGCCCGTGGGCTCTGCTGGTTGGCCAGGTCTTTGAACAGGCCGGCGCGCTCGGGGAAGGCACTGCGCTGGAATTTCAGGAAACCGTCGATGATGTCTTGCATGGGTAACTCCTTTGAATCGCGATGCGATGGAGCAAAGGTTACGGAGCCCGTGCAATAAGGTAAAAGTCTCATATATGATCCAGCACATTAGATAATCTTATGAGTACAAACATGCTGGCACGCCATATCCAGTACTTCTTGGCCGTCGCAGAACACCAAGGCTTTACCAAAGCGGCGGCGGCCCTGCATGTCTCGCAACCGGCGCTGTCCCAGCAAGTGCGGCAGTTGGAGGAGAGCCTCGGTGCCCAGTTGTTTGATCGATCCGGCCGCCAGACGCGCCTGACCGATGCCGGTGAGGTGTACCTGCGCTATGCGCTGCGGGCGGCTCAGGAACTGCAGCAAGGCAAGCGCGCGATCCATGACGTGGGCGATCTGAGCCGCGGGACGTTGCGGATTGCCGTCACGCCGACGTTCACCACCTACCTGGTGGGGCCGCTGGTGGAGGCCTTTCACGCCCGCTATCCAAACATCACGCTGAATGTGCGTGAGGTCGCCCAGGAACAGATGGAAAACCTCCTGCTGGCGGACGAACTGGATGTGGGGATTGCGTTTGATGAGGTGCACGCGCCCGACATCGACGCCACGCCCCTGCTGGTCGAAACCCTTGCGCTGGTCGTCGGCAAGCAGCACCCGCGGGCTAAGGAACGGGTTATTGGGCTGGAGGCGTTGAATGGCGAATCACTGATTTTGCTGGGCAAGGAATTCGCCACCCGCGAGCAGATTGACCGCTATTGCAGCACGCACGGCATTCGCCCACGCGTGGTGATGGAGGCCAATGTGATTGGCGCGCTGATTGAGGTGGTACGCCGGACCACGCTGTCGACACTGTTGCCGGCGGCGATTGCACGGGCGCACCCGCAGTTGGTGGCGATTGAGCTGGGGCCGCAGCGGTTGCAGCGCACCGCCGTGTTGATGCAGCGCAAAGGGGGTTATCAGCCGGCGGCGGCGCGGGCGTTTTTGGCGTTGGCCAGGGACGTCGCCGAGGGGCTGACCTGACAGGGCAAACGTGCCTACTTACCAGGCCCCCAAACAATGGCCTGAGCCACCACGACGTACTCGCCGTTGAAGGTGGCCGCTGGCGAGCCATATAACTGATAACCCAGCGCAAGGGCTTCAGAGACACGGTGACAAAACGCGGCGTCATCCTTGCCCGTCAGTAGCCGGTAAACAGGTAATCCATCGGGCGGCGTGGTTTGCATGGTGTGGTTTTCCTGGTCGACATGAAAGTATCAGGCCCGAACGCATCGTACGGCCCGTGAACGAACCGACAGCAGCATCCATGATTTCCTGCTTCGGCTCAAATCTGGCAATCCGATAAGCACAGCGGCGCGCGCGCGCTCGTCAGGAACCTTAAGGGTGTACAGCTTGATCATGGGGGCTGCCGTTGAGTTCCGTATCACATCGCCTTGAGTAATACTGGACCGGCCCCAACCCCGATGTATTCCCCGTTTAACCTAGTCGAGTAGCGCGAGTGGTCATGGATAGAACTAAACACAGCGCTTTCGCCTATCAGGCGGTGTACCGCTACCTGGTCGAGTTGATCGACGCCGGCCCGCCAGACGGCGAACGCAAACTGCCGTCTCTGCGCCAACTGGCCGAGCGCCTGGGTGTGTCGGTGTCGACCACCAAGTACGCCTACGCGCTGCTTGAAGATCAAGGGCGGATCTACGCCAAAGCCAAATTCGGCTACTTCACCCGATCGCTACCTGCGCCGTTATTGACTGAAGGCACATCAAGCCTGCTCGACCAGGTGTTTGCCACGGCCCGCCAGCCCGGGATGCTGGCGCTGAGCAGCGATGCCCCGGCGATGCTGCTGTCGCTGGAAAACCCGCTGCTGATGCTCGAGCGTGAACTCACTCGCCAACACCCGCGCTCGCTGGCGCCGCTGTACCTGCCGTTCGGCGAGCCCGAATTGCGTGCCGCACTGGCCGAGCGCTACACCCAGTCCACCGACCGTTACTGGCAGGCCGACCATGTGTTTATCGGCGCGGACTTGCACGCGGTGTTGGACGCAGCGCTCAACGCGCTGGACCTCGCCGGCACGGTGGCTTCGAGCCGCAACCGGCGCGCTATCGCGACTTTGCCGACCCGCAGAAGCTGTTGGTGTTTTCGACCTTCGACAAAGTCATCGGCTCGGAAGCGCCCTATGGGTACGTCCTGAGTCGCGGGCAAGGCCCGCAGTTGCAGCGAGAGTTTCTCAAGCGCGGGTTCCGCCTGTCGCCTATCCGTCAGAAGGCGATCACCAAACTGTTCACGTCCAAGCGCATCGACCCACATTTGAAAGCGCTGCGGGCGCTGCTGCGGGAGCGCATGACCCAACTCGGCGCGCTGCTGAGCGAACACGATCAGTGGCAGGTACGCCGCCCCCACGGCGGCGCGAGTTTCTGGCTTGAGGCTTCGCCCGCCGTCGACATGCGCAGGGTATTCGAGCGTCTGCGCGCCGAGCGCATCGTCATTGCGCCAGGCGAGCTGTTCAGTCAGCAAGGTGCCTGGCGCCATCACCTACGCCTGAGCTACACCCTCGACTGGGGCAAGGATATCGCCCAGGCCGTAAATCTGTTGGCCCAGGCGATGCGTCAAAGCCCGTAGCAATGCCGCGCCTCGGGGAATCGCCCGTGGCGTACGTCATCGGTAAAGCGCTCGCAGGCATCGCGAATCACCGCGCCGACATCCGCGTACTGTTTGACGAAACGTGGCAGGTGCTCACCGCCCAGGCCCAGCACGTCTTCGGTGACCAACACCTGGCCGTCGCAGGCGGGCGAGGCGCCGATGCCGATCGTCGGCATTTTCGCGTCCTGGGTGATCTGCCGGGCCACACCTTCAGCCACGCCTTCCAGCAGCAGGCTGAAAGCGCCCGCCTCCAGGTTGGCATGCGCATCTTCAGCGATCACCGCAGCGGTTTGAATCGTGAGGCCCTGCGCCTTGAAGCCGCCCATCACATTCACAAACTGCGGCATCAGCCCCGCATGGGCCATCACCGGAATGCCGCGCGCCACCAGAAACTCAACCGTGCTGGCCAGGGCCTGGTTGGCTTCCAGCTTGACCGCATCGCAGCCGGTGCGCGCCAACACCTGGGCGCAGTTGCGAAACGCCTGCGCGTGGGATTCCTGGTAGCTGCCAAACGGCATGTCGGCGATGACACAGGCCAGGCGCGTGCTATCGACCACTGTGCGAGTGTGGCCGATGATTTCTTCGAGCTGCATGCTCAAGGTTGAAGGCCGGCCATAGCCGACCATGGCCGTGGAATCACCGACCAGAATGAAGTCGACCAACGGGTCGATCAGCTTGGCGATGGTGCTGGAGTACGCCGTCAGGGAGACGATTTTCTGCTGGCCTTTCATCGCGACCAGTTGCGGGACGGTGGTGCGTTGGGTGCGGGTATGCGTGCTCATCAAATGGCTTCCGTTTGCGCTGAATACCCGGCCTGATTATTGGCAAAACACCCGGTGATTCAATGCACAGATCGGCGCTGAAAAGCGACCCAGATGCCAAGACGTTCCGTTGTGGCGAGGGCCGTTGCGCGTTCGCCAACAGCACCGGGGTCACGCAGAGGGGTTTATTTGCCCTCGATCAACCGCAGCGCCAACGGCGCGCTGAACGTGCCGGCCGCCGGCCCACCATGGCAGTCGGCGATGGGCGAAGAGGCGCCGTCCGAGTTGCCCGGCAGCTTGATCCACAGCGCCAGCAGGTTGGGCGTGACGACGCGCGGCAGCATGCCCAGCTTGCGCGCAGGCGGGTTGCACCAGTCGCCACGGACGGCGCCGTTGCCGTTGCGGCTGGTGTCGACAACCACGGCCTTTGTGTAGGCGTGATTGGCAAAGAGCCTGGCGTTGATCCGGTCGGCGTAGTCACGGGATTGATCGAGCGTGTAGAAATTGGAGACGTTCAGCGCAAAACCGCGCGCGTTTTTTACCCCGGCCGCATGCAGGGCATCGGCCATCTGCGCGGCGGGCTTCCAGTGCGCGTTACCGGCGTCCAGGTACACATCCGCCTGGGGCGCGCGTTGCTTGAAACCTGAGACTGCGTAGTTGAACAGCGCCAGGCGCTCGTCTCGCTGAGATTGGCTGAGGCACTGCATGTCCGGCAAGGCGTCGGGTTCCAGGACGATGATCGCCGGTTTGCGGCCAACGCCGTTGATCAGGTGGTCGATCCAGGCGCGATACGCTGCCGCATCGGCCGCGCCGCCTGCAGAGGCGCCGCCGCTGCAGTCACGGTGCGGCAGGTTGTAGGCGACCAGAATCGGTGTGGCGCGGGCCGTGGCGGCGGCGGATACGTAGCGGTGCACACGCGGCTCGAGTTGATCGCTGCCCTGGCTGCTTCCGGTCAGCCACAGGGCACTCGGCACCTGGGCAATGGCCACACGGATGGTTGCCGCGTCGGGCGCCTGCGGGTTGTGTTTTACCCACTGGGCAGCGTTCGATTCGGGATTGATGTAGAAGGCGTCGCCGGCGTGGGCGGCCGGTAGCACCGATAACAACACCAGACTGGCAACGCCAACGATGAACCTGAGCATATGTTGACTCCACAAGGCCGGGGCCTGACGCACTGCCTCAAGCTGATATCATGCGATCAATTAGCCGCTGAGTAGCACACCATGAACCGCCAGAAAAAACTGCAGCAGCTCTTCAAGGCCAAAGCGAAAAAGGCCAGCGCCAAATTGGCCCCCAAGAGCAAAGATAAATACATCAGCAAAGCCGACCGCGCCAAACTCGAAGCGCAGGCCGATCAAGCGTCAACCACCGCCACCGACACGCCCAGCTGAAGGCGTCCCCGCTTCATATTTGCCCCAGATACGTCGCAGGTGCCGCGCCGAACCAAAGCCCGCGCGCTCGGCGACGGTTTCCATGTCCAGGGTCGACTCGACCAGTAATTCACGCGCCACGGTTAAACGCAGGGTGTGCAGATAATCCAGCGGACTGATGCCGACGTGTTCGTGAAACAGTCGCGCCAGGTGCCGGCTGCTGGTGCAGGCCAGGCTGGCCATACGCGTGACGGTCCACGGCTCACACGGGGCTGCGGCGACGGCGTCCTGCACCCGATGCACGGCGGGATGCAGGTGATTGCGCCCGGCGATCCAGGCCGACAGCTGTGGATCGGCACCGCTGCGGCGCATGTACACCACCATGTCCCGCGCAACCGCGCAGGCCAGTCGCGGCCCGGCCAGCTCTGCAACCCAATGCAGCATCAGGTCGATGCCGGCAGTGACGCCAGCGCTGCAACTGATGTTGCCATCGGTGACGTACAAGCGGTTTTCCAATACTCGAGCCTTGGGCGCCAGGGTTTGCAAAGAGGCGCACAGCGCGTGGTGCGTGGTGCATTGGCGTCCGTCCAGCAGCCCGGCGCGGGCGGCGCTCAAGGCGCCCGCACAGACGCAGACCAGTTTCTCGCCAGACGGCGCGAACACCGCTTGCAGCCACTGGGTCAGCACGCTGCTGGCCGAGTCAAATGCCTGCAGACCCGCCTTGCTGACCTTCGACGTGGAGCCCACCAATACCACCAGCGTGCCCGGCGCCAGGGTTGGCGGAAGCGGCGCCAACCCGGTCAGGGGCAAGCCGATGGACGTTTGCAGCGTTTCAACCGGGCTGACGTACTTCAAGTCGAACTCAACGGCCGTCGAGTCCTCGACCTGAGCGGCCAGGCGCAGCACTTCGGCGGGACCGGCCAGGTCCAGCATCAGCACGTTGGGCAGTAGCACAAACAGCACCGGCACGCTCACGGGGTCAATTCTCCAATGCCTGGGCAACCGTGACGATGCGCGCAAAGCGGCCTTCCAGCACCAACTCCGTACGCTCGCGTATTTCGGCTGCGGTATAGACCCGGCCGCTGCGCGCGTGGGTCATCGGGAAGGTCAACGTCGCTTCGCTGACAAAATCCACACCCAGGCCACTGTCCGACGCCTGCCGCGTGGTGGTTTCACAGCACTGTTCGGTGCGAATGCCGCTGATGATCACTGTGGTCACTCCCATTTCCGTGAGCCACGCCGCCAAGGGCGTGCCGGCGAAGGCGCTGTGAAAGCGCTTGTGAATGACCCGGTCAGGGTTGATCGACAATTCGCCCAATGCCCGAACATTGCCCGAGGCCAGCGAAAAATGCCCCTGGTCTTCCACATGGAAGACTTGTATCACCGGGATGCCCTGTTGAACACACCCATCAATGAGGGCCTGCTGCTTTTCCAAGTAACCCGGCAGGTCATTTTCGGACCAGTAGCTTGAATGGCGGAACGAATGCTGGGCATCAATAACAATAAGGGCTTTGCGGCTCATGAGGTGTCCTGTTGGCGTGCAGTTCAATGAATGATGCAGCCATACTAGGCAGTGCGGCAGGTGAGCAACAGGCACGTGCCGGACCACTTGAGGACGTATTCGGACATCCATTGTCAGCGACGCAAAGCACCTTGCGAGGTTTCACGCAGGGTGGTCAGGGCAATCAACGCACAGACCGCCGCGCCGGCCATGAAAAACCCCGGGATCAGCAAATTGCCGGTCGAGCCGATCAGTGATGTGACGATATAAGGCGTGATCCCGCCGCCCAGGATGGCGCCCAGATTGATGCTGATGGCCATGCCGGTGTAACGAACCCGAGTGGGAAACTGCTCGGCATAGGTCGGGTAGCCCACCGACTGGATCACCGGCATCGGCAGCGTCGCCACAAAAAACGCCAGGACCGCGATGAACAGGCTGCTGTTGTTCATCAACACCATCATCGGAATAACCAGCACCGCATAACCGACAAAGCCGATGGCCAGGGCTTTCTTGCGCCCGATGCGATCCGACAGCCCGCCCCAGAACGGCATCAGCGCGGCCATGCACAGGCTGACGCCAGCGATGACCCAGTAGATCTTGGACTTCTCGAAATGCAAGTAGGTGGTCAGGTAGATGTTCATGAACACCAGGCCGATGTAGTAGCCGGCGTTCTGTGCAAAGGCGAACACCACCACGCGCAGCACCGCCGGCAGGTTCTGCGTGAGCACCTCCTTGACCGGCGCGGTGGGCGGCTTTTCCACGGCGAGAAAGGCTTTGAACTCAGGCGTCTCCTCGACGTTGTGGCGCATGATGCACGAGAAGATCACCAACGGAATCGCCAGGAAAAACGGGATACGCCAGGCCCAGGCTTGCAGCTGCTGTGCATCGACCAGGCCGGTGGTGATGCCGCAGATGATCGCTGCCATCGACCCGCCAATCGCAACACCCACCGGCGTGAAGGCACCGTAGAAGCCACGGCGGCCCTTGGGTGAAGACTCGGCCAGAAAGGCCGCAGCGCCGATCACCTCACCGCCGGCGAAAAAGCCCTGCGCCAGCCGGATCAGCACCAGCAGGATCGGCGCAGCAATCCCCACGTGGGCCGCCGTCGGCAACAGCCCGATCATCGCGGTCGCGGTGCCCATTCCGATGACGGTGCTCAGCAATACTTTGCGCCGACCGATGCGGTCCGCCAGCCGCCCGAGCAGAATGCCGCCCAAAGGCCGGATCAAGAACGCACTGCCAAACACCGCCAACGTGGCCAGCAGCGCGGCGGCGGCGTTATCACTGGGAAAAAACAACGGCGCGATAATCGTCGCCATAAAGCCGTACACACCGAACTCGTAATACTCCACCGCAGTGCCCGTCGCGGCAGCGATGGCTGCCCGCTTGGCGATCCTGGTGGCGCTGCTGTCAGCGGTCTTGTCGAATTCGCCCAAACGCGGCGATGGGATGGGAGTAGCGATCACGCGAGACATAAACACCTTCCACTCTGACCGTTGGTCATTTGAGTTATTGAGGTGGACAGTTCCACCCAGAAGTAAACCCGTCAGGTTGCGAGGGGTTTTAATGCTCGACAGTTAAAAGTTTGAACGTGGGCTTAATCATCTAGCGCTCCTGTTTTTATTATGGGTAGCGACGGCTTTTGCTCAGTGGGCGGCCTCCAGTCGTTGCAGCGCGTGTGCACGCGCCACGAACAACGCTTGAGCCGTGGGTAAATCAATCAGCGAGAATCGAATGTCATCGCCGGGCAACAGTTGCGCCAGCTTGGGTAAATCCACACTGGCCACCTGGGCGATACGCGGGTAGCCACCGGTGGTTTGCCGGTCGGCCATCAGCACAATCGGCTGACCGCCGGCGGGCACTTGCACGGTGCCGAATGCCACGCTTTCGGACAGCAGCTGACGGGGCTGCGTCAGGTCCAGCGCAGCGCCGTCCAATCGATACCCCATGCGATCCGAGGCAGCGGTCAGCTGATAGGGCTCATGCAGGAAGTCATGGCGAGCCGTTTCGGTGAAGTCGGCCCATTCGCGCCCCGGCAGCACCCGAATGGAAGCTGGACGTGTCGGCGCGCCAAGCCGCCAGCCCGCAGGAATATTCAACCGCACGGGGTTTGCGAACGATGAGCAAATGGGGATCACATCGCCGGCTTGCAGTGCGCGCCCCGACAGCCCGCCAAACCCTCCCCGGCTATACGTGCTGGCGCTGTTCATCACCGGCGTGAGCAGATAACCGCCGGCCACGGCCAGATAGGCCCGCGCGCCGTACTCACGCTTCTCGAAGCCAAGCATCGCGCCCGGTTTGACGCGCACGGCGTGCCCGGGTTGCAGCGCAACACCGTCCAGGCGCGCGCCCAGGTCAGCCCCGGCCAGGGCGATCAGCGCCTGTGCCTGAAAGCACAAGACCGGGCCTTGAAGGGTGATTTCCAGGGTTGCAGCAGTGGTCGGGTTGCCCACCAACAGGTTGGCCAGCGCATGCGCGTCCTGGTCCATGGCGCCGTTGACCGGCACGCCCCAATGCTGGAAGCCCACGCGGCCGGTGTCTTGAAAGGTGGAAAACAGACCGGGCCTGATCACTTTGATGGTCATCGCTGCGCTCCGGCCAGTTGTTCAAATTCACGGGCGGTGATGGGCACGAAGCGCACCTGATCGCCACCGCTCAACAGGCAAGGCGGCTGATTGACCGGCGAAAACATCGGCAACGGTGTGCGGCCCACAATGCTCCAGCCACCCGGCAAATCAGCGGGGTAAATCACGCTTTGACAATTGGCCAGGCCGACACTGCCGCGCGTGACTAGCGTGCGCGGTACGGCGCGGCGCGCCAGTTTCAGCGCAGGCTCGTGCATGCCGATATAGGGATGGCCCGGTGCGAAACCGACCATCAGCACATCGACCCACTGCCCGCTGTGTGCGGCGATGACTTCGCTGGGTGTGATGGCGCAGGCGTTGGCGATGTCCAGCAGATCCGGCGCGTAGTCGCCCTCATAGCACACCGGGATTTCCAGGCGCTTTGGCGTGATGCGCGCCAGGTGGTGCTGTTGAGTCAGGGCGTTTTCCAACACCTGGGCAATTGCGTCGTAGGGCACTGATCCGGGGTACAGCCTGGCGATGATAGGCGGGGCATAATGCACGCCCACGGACACCATCGCCGGGATCACATCGGTCACGCCGCCAAGCAGCCCACGCGCCAACAGGTCATGCAGCGTGGCACTGAACGCCACGGCACGGCGGTTGGCCTGCGCGCTGAACAGCGTTGCAAACACCACCACGATGCAGCTGTCGCCACACGGCTCGAACTGCCAGTGCCGTTCGGCACGCACAGGCCGAAAATCACAGTCAACGTCAGACATCACGTCACTTCTCTCATGCGGCAGGCATGCAGCTTCACGTCTTATTGACGCCGTCGCTCGGGTGGCGACGGTCGCGCGGATGACAACTACTTGGCGAACAACTGGCTCATGTCCTTGAACGCCTTGAACTCCAGCGCGTTGCCGCACGGGTCAAACAGGAACATGGTGGCTTGCTCGCCGACCTGGCCCTGAAAGCGGATGTAGGGTTCGATCACAAACCGGGTTTCACGCGCTCTGAGCCGATCGGCCAGGGCTTCCCATTGGTCCCAGTGCAGGATGATGCCGAAATGCGGGACCGGTACGTCGTGACCATCGACAGGGTTGGAGTGCACCGACTCCTGGGATTGAGTCTTGGGGTGTTCGTGGATGACCAACTGGTGACCGTAAAAGTCGAAATCGACCCACTGCGCGCTGGAGCGACCTTCGCGAAGGCCAAACACGTCGCCGTAGAAGTGGCGGGCGGCGGCGAGGTCGTAGACGGGAATAGCTAAATGAAAGGGCGAAAGGCTCACGGTGGCTACCTGCGGGTTCTGTTATTCAGAACCCGATTCTTCACCAGAAAGACCGTGCGATAAAGCGCATATCTTTCGTCCTGAGCCTCAATTTTTTCGATGCTCGCGCCCTACTTCGGCGCACCGAGCACTTCCATGATGCACGCCCTGAATAACGCGAAGAGCGGCAGTTGGCGCTGGGTGTACTTGGTGAGCAAGACGATTTCGCGATGGAAAGTCAGCTCGTCCAATCGCAAAACCCGCACGTCGCTGCCGTGTTCCAGCCACAAGCCGGCCAGTGGCACCAGGGACACGCCGAGGCCGCTGCGGACCATCTTGACGATGGCGTCCAACTCATCAAGCTCCAGCGCCTGCTGCGTCTGGATCTTTTGCTCCTTGAGAAACTGCGTGACCTGGCGGCCACCGAACGAGCCCCGGTCGTATCGCACAAACGGCTGCTCGCGCAGGATCTGCAACGGGTCATCGCCCGGCACGTCCTTGGCGGTGATCAGCACAAAAGGCTCGCGGGCGATGACCTCGACATTCAGCTCCTTTGGCAGGTTGAACGGCGGGCGAATCATGATCGCCAGGTCCAGTTCACCGGCATCGACCTGGCTGAGCAGGTTCAGCGAAACCCCCGGCACCAGGTTGACTTCAATGAACGGCGCACGCTGTTTGAGGGCCACCAGTGCCTTGGGCAGGATGCCGGTCTGCACACTGCCGATGGCGCCGATGCGCAACGAACCGTGGAAGTTGTTGGCCCTGTCGGGCGTGCCCATGCGCGAGAAAATATCGAGGATTTCCTCCGCCAGTGGCACCGCACGCTGCCCTGCCGAGTTGAGGGTGGCCGAGCGGCCGGTGCGGTCGAACAGCTTCACCCCCAGCGCGTCTTCAAGGTGCTTGATCTGCGCGCTCACGGCCGATTGCGTCAGCCCCACCTGCTGGCCGGCAGCGGCAAAAGTGCCGCGCCGCGCGGCGCTGACGAAGGTCCTCAGTTCTCGAATCATGCCGCATACCTCACTGGTTCGCTCAGCAGCCGCTCAACGCCACCTGCGGCCGCTCGCCCGCAAAGAAGAAGGGACGCAACCGCACGCCCACGCCGTTACCGATAAACGCCGCCACCAACCATACCCAGCCATGCAGGCTGCCTGAGGCGATGCCGCTGAAGTACGCGCCGATATTGCAACCGTACGCCAGGCGCGAACCGTAACCCAGCAACAAGCCACCGATCACCGCCGCCACCAGCGAGCGCGCGGGGATTTTCAGGCTTGGCGCAAAACGCCCGGCCAGGCCGGCCGCCAGCAGCGCACCGAGGACGATGCCGATGTCCATCACGCTGGTGATGTCTTCCCACACCGGTGCGGCCAGGGCCTTGGCATTGCCCGGCACCTGCCAGAACACCCAGCTGGCCACGTCCACACCCAAACCGCTGGCGACCTTGGCGCCCCACAGCGCGAACGCCGAGGTAATGCCCCACGGCCGCCCGGCCAGCGCCAGGGTGGCGTAGTTGAGCAGCGCCAAACCAATCGCGCCCCATACCAAGGGCCACGGCCCGCGCAGGAAACGGCGCAGGCCGGTGTGCTCGCTGGTCACGCCTTCTTCCAGTTGGCCATGACGGTCCTTCTCCAGGCGCACGGTGACGGCTGCAATGATCGCGAACACCGCCAGGCTCAAGAGCAGCGCTGGTACGACGCCGAAGCTTTTGACGATGGACACCGCCGGAAACGCCGGCAGTGCAAACCACCAATCAACATGGTGGGTGGCGATCAACGACCCGCAAATGAAGAAGAACAACGTCACCAACATGCGCGCATTGCCGCCGCCCACCGTGAACAACGTGCCCGAGGCACAACCGCCGCCCAGCTGCATGCCGATGCCGAAGATAAACGCGCCAAACACCACCGACACGCCGGCCGGCGCCACCAGCCCGACCACCGGCTGACCCAACAGCGTGCCTGCCCCCAGCGCCGGGAAAAACAGCACGACCGCCACCGCCAGCATCACCATCTGCGCTCGCAAGCCGGCGCCACGCCGATCATTGATGAACACGCGCCAGGCCGAGGTAAAGCCAAAGGCGGCGTGATACAGGGTCAAACCCAGTGCCGCGCCGACCACCAGCAACAGCACCTGGCGTGAGCCGACACTGCTTTGCAGGAACACCGCGCCCGCCACCAGGATGATAAACGCCAGCAGCGGCGCGATGGGTTTGCGCGCGGGGGCAAGGGAGAGAGAGGTACTCATCGGGGATCTCGGGTTGTTTGAGTTTGAAGGTTTGCAATGGGGGCGAGTATAAACCGAGGGCCGTGGTGTGGTGCGCTCGCTTATTTTGGCCAGCGGGCTTCCTGTGACGAGCGGGCTTGCCCCGCGCTGGGGCGCGAAGCGGCCCTAAAACCTGCCAGCGAGGTCTTAATGGAAAATCGCGTTAACCGAACTGGGGCTGCTTCGCAGCCCAACGCGGGGCAAGCCCGCTCGCCACAGGAAGCCCGCTCGCCACAACAAGTAGCCTTTATGAAGAAAAATTTATACAGCTAAACTGTAGAGTTTTCCTGCACGGGTGCTACGGTTAAGGCATGACCGACTCTTCTCCTGGCACCGCCACCCTGGCCGCCGAACTGCGCATCTCACTGGGCAAGCTGATCCGCCGCCTGCGCGAACAGACTCACCCCGATGATTTCACCACCGCGCAAAAGTCGGTGTTGCTGCGCCTGGACCGCGATGGCCCGACGACCGTGTCCGCCCTCGCCCGCGCTGAAAGTGTGCGGCCGCAGTCGATGCGCATCACCGTGGCCGGGCTTGAGGCAATGCAAGCCGTCAGCGGCAAGCCGGACCCATCCGATGGCCGGCAGACGCTGATCGAACTGACGCCCACCTTGCGCAAACACCTGACCCAAAGCCGCGCCGCCAAAGACGATTGGCTGCTGCACGCGCTGCAAGAACAGCTGTCACCCCAGGAACAACATGAACTCGCCGCTGCGGTGAAACTGCTGGAGCGCCTCGCCGACTTTTGAATCACCCGATTGAGGAAATAGCATGGCTGTCACCTCGCTGGATGCAACAACCGCCCTGATCATCGTGGACCTGCAACACGGCATCGTGGGTTACCCTTTTATTCATCCCATTGGCGAGGTGATAGAGCGGTCGCGTGCACTGCTTGACGCCTTCCGCGAACGCGGGCTGCCGGTGGTGCTGGTGAATGTCAGCGGCTTTGCGCCGGGACGCACCGAGCGGCCGCGTCGCAGCACTGAGCTGCCAGCCGATTGGGCCGATTTGATTGCGCAACTCGGCCAGCAGCCCAGCGACATTCTGGTGACCAAACGCAGTTGGGGCGCCTTCGCCAACACGGACCTTGAAGCGCAGTTGAAGGCGCTCAATGTCACGCAAGTGGTGATCACTGGCGTTGTCACCGGCACCGGCGTCGAGGCCACCGCGCGGCAGGCGTATGAATTCGGCTTCAACGTGACCCTGGCCATCGATGCCATGACCGACGTCAGCCCCGAGGCCCACGCCTACAGCCTGCAGCACGTGTTCCCCAAGCTGGGCGAATCGGGCACGGCGCAAGCCATCATCGAGTTGCTCGACAACCGGGGGAACTGAAGCCGTCATGAGTTTCCTCGGCACGTTCCGTTCCCTGCGCAGCCCCAACTACCGCATCTGGGCCGCCGGCGCGCTGGTGTCCAACGTCGGCACCTGGATGCAACGCACCGCCCAGGACTGGCTGGTGCTGACTCAGCTCACGCCGCACAACGCCGCCGCGGTGGGTATCGTGATGGCGCTGCAGTTCGGGCCGCAACTGTTGTTGCTGCCGTGGACCGGGTTTGCCGCCGATCACTACGACCAGCGCAAACTGTTGATCTTCACTCAGGCGGTGATGGGCCTGCTGGCGCTGACGCTGGGCGTCTTCACCATCACCGGCTTCGTGCAGCTGTGGCATGTGTACGTGTTTGCATTTTTATCCGGCTGCGCCTCGGCATTCGATGCGCCGGTGCGGCAGATTTTCGTCGCGGAACTGGTGGGCGAGAAGGACTTGTCCAACGCCATCGCACTCAACTCCACCTCGTTCAACATGGCGCGCATGATCGGCCCGGCCGTGGCCGGCGTGACCATCGCGTCAGTGGGCACTGGCTGGGCGTTCCTGCTCAATGGATCGAGCTTTTTTGCGGTGCTGGCGTCGCTGTTTTTCCTGCGCGTCTCAACTCAACACACCAAGGTGCGCGCGCTGCGTACCAAAGGCAGCCTCACCGAAGGCATGCGTTACGTGTGGGCACGGCCGGACCTGAAGGCGATCCTGCTGATGCTGTTTCTGATCGGCACCTTCGGCATGAACTTCCCGATTTTCATCTCGACCATGGCCGTCACCGTGTTCCATGCCGACGCGCGCGGCTACGGGCTGCTGACCTCGACCCTAGCCATCGGCACCATCGCCGGTGCGCTGATTGCCGCGGGCAGCGAGCGACCCCGGTTCAAGTCTCTGCTGACCGGTGCGGCAGTGTTTGGATTTGGCTGCATGCTGGCAGCCCTGGCGCCCAATTACTGGACGTTCGCGATTGCGCTGGTGGTCATCGGCGTGGGCGCCATGACCTTCAGCAACACCACCAACAGCCTGATGCAACTGACCACCGAGCCCGCGATGCGTGGCCGGGTAATCGCCCTGCGCGTCGCCGTCGCCTTGGGCGGCACGCCAATTGGCGCGCCCATCGTCGGTTGGGTCGCCGACCACTTGGGCCCGCGCTGGGCGCTGGTGGTCGGCGCGGTGTCAGGCATCCTGGCGGTGGGCGTGGCGCTCTACACAATCAAGCGCCAGCTGGATCGGCCGCAGGTGATCAAGTCCGACCCACCGACCCCGTGACCGGCAGATTGCCCAGCAGCTTGAGGCCAGTGCTCTTCACAAACGTCTCGTAGTCTATCGGCTTCTGGATGCGCGTTTCAGCGTTGGGCAGCACATAGGCCCAGGCACGTTTCGACGAGGCGTCGTACACCAGCTTGAACAGGCGCGTCGGCACCCAGACCTTGTTGTCGCCGATGGTGCTGTAGCCCGCGTCGAACAACGGGCCGGTGAACACAAACACATCGCCGCCGGCACGCACGGCAAACTTGCGCACATCCGCCTCGACCTTGCTCCAGATCTTGCGGTTGTTGGTAGGGTCTTGCGGCACCATGTTCGACAGCGCGAAGGATTGCGCCATGGCATTCGCGCTCGGCGCGTCGGCTGCCGGGGACTGATGACCACGGTCCACGGCCGGGTGCTGACTGCGGTAGTCGCTCAACTCGGCGCGAGCGCCTTTGGGGATGCGCGGGTCTGCGTAGAACTGGTTGGTGCGTTCCTCGCCTTTGGCGTTCCTGAGCTGCGCGGCGTTCAAGCGCTCGACCACCACCAGCGGCGTCTTGCTCGTTTGCGAGTAGAGCACCGCAAAATTATCGGAACACAACGCCATGGGTTTCATGGTGCTGGGCACGGTGGCGGTGTTGATCGGTGTGGCACCGGGGAACAGATCGGCGCAGCTGGCGAACGTGGGTTGCTGTTGCTTGCTGGAATAGAGGTCGAGGGCCGCGCGCTGGCTGGTCGAGCCTGCGCGTGAGGTGTGTGCCTGGGCGGGTGGCTTGATAAGGTCGAACAAACCACGGGCATCTGCCCCGGTGGAAAGCAAAACAAGGGCTGACAGCCCGACTGCAATTTTGCGCAGGTGCATGCATGACTTCTTTGAAAGGGAGTAAGCGGCAGGCTCCGCTGGCGGAGCCAAGTGGATGATCTTGCGAGGTTTATTGACCCTCGCAAGGCATTTTAGTGCGGCCGCTTCACGCGTTTTTCAGCAACCCTGTCAATGCCCCTCCACGGCGGGCTTGCCCGCCCCGCGCGCGCCTGGCTTGAACGCATGGGTCCGCGCGCGCCAGGCAATCGCAAACGACAGCGCGACCAACAACGCCATCGCCCAGGGAAATGAGGCAACGCCCCAGGTATCGAGCAGTACGCCGCCCACCACGCCACTGCCGGCAATCGCGCTGTTCCATGCCACCACGTTCAGCGACAGCGCCACGTCTGCGCCGTCACCCGCCGCGTCCGCGAGGGCTGTTTGCAGCAAGGTCGCCGCGCCGCCAAAATAGTCGACGCCATACTTACCAGTCTCTCGGCCTTAAATACAAGAATCTCATGCCCCCTTGGGCACTGTGATAAATGCGTCGGCTCCGGTTGAATACTCAATGATCGACGGTGTACTCATTTTGAGTTTATGCCGTTCGATATGGTCGCTTTTCATCCGCGAAAGAAAGCGCACCAGGTACAAACCTGGCTCATCGAGTTTAACGACGTACTTGAGTTCATAGGACTCAGACGGGCCGATATCCAGGTAAGGAAAGACCCACAACGTCGAGCTCAGACCATCGTACCGGGCCGTTGCTACGTCCCAGGCGGGCCCATAAACCGGCAGGCCTGCCTCGAAACGCTGGACTTTGATGATCGATAAAACCCGCCGATCAAGGTTCAGCCTGGCAATGTCGTTGCCACTGTTGGACAGCGTGACGCCTACTTCCAACAAGCTGGAACCCCCTTCGGTAGGCTTCAGGTGAGTCGCCAAGGTTGCCCCTACATGCGCGCTCAATTCGGTTTTCAACTGCAATTCCTTGATCAGGAGCGCGCTCAGTTGTGAGTCCTGCTTAACGTAGTAAGTCACCCAGACCGTCCAGCCGCCCACGCACAACAGGCCGACAAGGGAGAGCAGGCTGGCAACCACCCCCACCTTGATTTGCAGCAGCTCCCAATGGCTGCGTCGCTGAGAGGTTTTTTTAGACGGCGTGCGAGTCATACAGAGGTTGCTCCTGAACAAAGCGAGCAAACTTACGGCAACCCTCTGCGATCAAGCAATAAACGCCACCGGGCGCTCTGCCGGCCGTATCGGTAGGGCTTTACAGAGCGATACCCAGAACGCTCCTACACCTCTTTAAGCTACAAAAATCTGCAGGCTCATCGCCACCTCTTTATAGTAACGCTTCGCATTTGGCGGTTTACCAAGGAACGTGCACCCTCCTCCAGACGGTGCGCGTCATCGTTTAGAAGGATCTCTATGCAAAGCGCAACTCTCTTGCCGACGCGCCTGTTCGGTGCACTGGCGGTGGGCATCTGCGGGCTGTTCAGCGCGCAGGCAAGTGCCGATTACACCGACCGCTCGCTGACTATCGAAAAAAATAACCAGTCTTACGTAGTGAATGCCGACGGCAGTTTTGTGCTCGATGTCGAGCTGGTACCTGGCGGTGCCCAAGGCCGTCGCCCTGAACACCGGCGGATTCAACTATCAGACCACTTACGTCAAGGAAGGCAACAGCGTACTGATCACCCGCAGCTACGCGTTTAACCACCCCGACGTGGTGTGCAGCCCACAGGATTTCGTCGCCATGAAGCCGGCGATTGAAAGTATGGTCAACGACCTGAAAAGCCAGATTATTGTGCAGACGCTGTAACCCCACCTTGCCGATTCTCGCGTGACGGGCTGATGCACCGCCGCGCGAGGATCTCCACCCTCCCCTTTAGAACTTCGCCTGCACTCCCACTCGCAGTGTGCGCCCCGGTGCCGGCATGAAACTCTGCGCCAGCGGGTCCAGGTAGTAGCGATCGGTCAGGTTCTGCAGTGACACGTTCAGGCCAGCGTGTTCTTGCAACTTGTAGTTAAGGAACAGATCGACCAAGGCCACTTCGCGGTAATTCAATTGCGGCGTGGTGGCGCCAGTCTGCCAGGGTTTGTCGGCGGTGACGGTGGGGCCTGAGGTGTAGGTGATGCGCGTACCGAGCGTAAGGCTCTGATCGAAGAAACGCAGGCCTGTGGTGAGGTTGCCGGCGAAGCGTGGTGGGTTCTGGGTGTTGGTGTAAGAACCCATGAAGCTGCCCGGCGTGCAGTTCGGCGTATTACCGGTTTGCTGATAAAGGTCACTGGTGGCGCGCAGTGTGGCGGCGAAGGCCGAATCGCAGGTTTCGGTCTTCAGGTAGTAGGTGGACGACAGGTCGGCAAATACGCGTCCGGTATCGTAGCGGGTTTGGAACTCCAGGCCGCTGGTTTTGTAGCTGTCGGTATTGCTGAAGCGCATCAAGCCCCACAGGACAGGGCTGGGATCGTAGTAGCGGGTGATGTAGTTTTTGATGGTGTTGTTGAAGTAGGCCAGCTTGATCGCCGCCGAGTCGTCATCGAACAACAGCCCCTTTTGCAGCGTGCTGGCGCCGATCTCCCAATTGCTCGAACGCTCGGGCTTCAGGCCTTTGCCGGGCATAGTCTGCAACACGCCCTGGCTGGTTTCAAACAGCGAAGGCATACGAAAGCCTTGGGTGTAAGAGGCATACACAAAGGTGTCCGGCAGCACCTCGATATTGATGCCCACCGCGGGGGCAAAGGCGCCGCCGCTGTTGCTCGCCTTGGCAGAATAGTCATAACCAGTAACCACCTCCCCGACCTGGGACGGATAGACCGTGGAATCAACCACGCCAAAGTTGTTGTACCGAACGCCCTCGAAAGGAAAGTTAGTGTTCTGGAAGACAATGCCATTGTTCAGGCGTGGATCGGTGGCGTCGGTGTAATCGCCGTTCTGATCAGGGAACCACATCATGTTGCCGGAATTGCCGCCGTTGTAGACGCGCAGGTAGCGCAGGTCTCGCTCCTCACGCCGTGCCGTGGCATTGGCGATGTGGTCTTTGCTGCGATAGTGGGTGTAACGTCCGCCGCCCCATAACGTGAGCCTGTCCACAGGCTTGTATTCCAGCTTGCCATTGAAGCTGAACTCCTGCCGCGACCCTTCGCGCAACATACGGTTGGCGTTGATATCGTCCTGGTTGGTGACCACACCTTTTTGCGGGCGCAGTGCTTCGAGCTGGAACGAGCCGCCCAAGTCCAGCTTCAAGTCGCCGTAGTCGGTGGCCCAGCGCGAGGTATTGGCCAGGCCGCCGCCAATGCGTTGGTTAGCCTGACGGCTCCAGGCGCGGTCCGAGCGATAGGCCTGGGACGCCGGCGCCTTGACCGAGGTGAGCTGGCTGGTTTGCGCGTCGGTCAGCCACAGGTCGGCAGTCAGGTCCATCAACGGGTTACCCGAAGGCAAGTAGTTGTAACGCGCTGTGTAGGTGTCGATCTTGGTGTGACCCAGCGGGTACTGATAGATGCCGCCGGTGCCGAAGCGGAAGATATCCGAAGGCATGATTTCGCCGATGCGTCCGTCATAACGGCGATAGCCCAGGTCGAAGGTATGCCCGTCCGCCGGGCGCAGGGTGGTCTTGAGCAGGAACGATTCGGTGCTCGACGAGGAATTCAGCACTTCTTCGCCGGCGTTGTAGGCGGTGGCCACACTGCTCTGCTCATCGCCCCAGCGGTCGTAAGTACGGTAGCGATCCTGCCCCTTCTTGCCGGCAAAATAGTTGCCTTGATCGCGCTTGGCATAGGCCGCCACGACGTTGAAAAACTCATGGGTATAGGCAAACGCCGCACTGCCAGCCTGCGCCTCTGAGCCAAACAACCCACCGCGACTCTGGTGCGGTTCTGAGTACAGCTCCTGGGTTTTGGAATGCGGATCTCGGGAGGCTGGGGCGACGCCGTTGTTCCACAGGTCGCCCTTGAGGCGCAGGCCGATGTTCTGGCCGTCTTTGAGGATGTCGTCGACAGTGAGGGTACGCATCTTCACCGTGCCGCCGATGGCGCTGGAGGTCAGGCTTGGGCCCTTGTCGATCGTGATGTCGCTGATCAGGTCCGGGTCGATGTAACTGCGCTGCTGGGTACCGGCGTAACCGCGATAAACATCCAATGCCTGCTGCGAACCGTCTACCGTGACGGCCACGCGGCTTTGGCCCTGGATGCCACGGATATTCACATCCAGGCCGCCGCCATTACGGCTGTCGCCGACCTGCACGCCAGGCTGGCCCTTGAGAACATCGCCCACCGAGACCACGCCGAAGCGCTGCATGTCTTCGCCGGAGATATACACCGACGAACGCGGCGCAGGGTAGACCTCTTCCTCATCGAAATTTTCGCCGATCACCTTTTGTGTCGGCAGGGAAATTGCCTGTTGGTGCGGGCGCAAGACATAGCCACCGTCCGCCTGGCGCTGATAGCCCAGGCCCGTGCCCGACAGCAGCTGAGTCAGGCCCGCCTCGGTATTGAAATCGCCCTGCAGGCCCTGGCTGGTCTTGCCGGCAGTGATCAGCGAACTGCCCGCCATGCTGATCCCAGCCTCGGCACCAAAGCTCGACAGCACTTTGTCCAACGGGCCGGCACTGATGCTGTAGGGGCGTTCACCGGCCGCAAAAACCAACTCGCCATAGAGCGGCTGGAGGCTGAGAAACAGCAGGCTGAACGTATGGGTACGCAAGACACGAGCGGGGGCAATCATGCAAGGCTCCTAAGGATCGACACCCACCTGTGCCGGTGGGTAATACCTAAAGGCCAAGCCAGATCGAAAAAACTATCGCGCCGCTGAAAAAAATTTTACGCGGGCACCACCGTCACCCAATAACGCGTTCTTCGTTCGATGCGCACCGGCAAGGTATTGACGACCAGCGCCAGCGCTGCGTCGGTATCGTCCAGCTGGAAACTGCCGGTTATACGCAGGCCCGCCACTGCTTCGCTGCAACGCAAGAAGCCTTGGCGATAGCGCGAGAGTTCAGCCAGCAATTGATCCAGGCGCATGCGCTCGGCGGGCAGGATGCCGCGCATCCAGGCCTGGGCCAGCAACACGTCGATAGCGGTCGGGTGCCCCGCTCCGTGCTCATCAACCCGTAGTTGCCAGCCAGCCTGCAACGGTACAGGTGCTGGCTGATGCCGCGTGCTCACTTGCGCCAGACCGCGCAAGACCGTCACTTGCGTGCCATGGCCATCATGGCGCACCAGCAGGTGGGCGCCATGGCTGTAGAGCACCGCGTTTGGGGTCAGCAGCTCCAACGACGCGGAACTTGCCGGAGTATCCAGGGCCAATTCGCCCTCGACCAACTGCACGCTGCGCCGCCCCGCGCTCATGTCCAGGTTCACCGCACTGGCGGTGTTCAGCCACAGCGAATAGCCATCCGCCAGGGCCCAGTGGCGCCGCTCGCCAACGCGCGTGCGATAGCTCGCCAATGCCGAACGCACCAAGGTGGAATCCGCCGTTTGCCAGGAGATCCCACCCAGCAGCCCCAACGCCAGCAAACACTTGAGCACCTGGCGACGACGCTGCGGATCAGCCCCGGCCGCCTGCAACGCCCGGCGCGCCGTGGCATCGGCTAATAGATTGGCGCCCGGCTGAAGCAGCAGGGGCAAGCTGCTTACCCGCTGCCACGCATGCTCATGCTCGGCACTGGCCTGGCGCCATAACTGCAAGGCCTGATGCTCGCCAGCACTCATCAACCCGGATTGCATCCGCACCAGCCAATCGATGGCAACGTCCCGCACGCGAGGATCAACCGCGGCGCCACTCATTCGAACCGGCTCGCGTAGCAAACACTGAACGCCTTGCCCATGGCGCGCTGCACCTGGGCCACGGTCAGGCTCAACTGCGCGGCGATCTGTGGATAGGTCAGCCCATCGAGCTGGGACAAAAAGAAAATCTGCCGAACCCGCGCCGACAACCCGACCAGCAGCGAATCGAGCTGCAACAACGTCTCGATCATCAAGTGGCGCTCCTCCGGCGACGGCTCCTCGGCCACCGGCCGCGCCGCCAGCGCTTCCAGGTACGCCCGCTCGATCGCTTGGCGACGCCAGCGATTGATCAGCAAACCATTGGCGATCGTGGCAAGAAACGCCATGGGCTGGCGCAGCTCGCGCACATCTTCCTTGGAGCGCAGCACGCGGATAAAGGTGTCGTGTGCCAGGTCTTCGGCATCGGCACTGTGCCCCAAACGCCGATGCAGCCAGCTTCGAAGCCAGCCATGGTGATTCGCATACAGCTTGGCGACCGGCGAGGCAATGCTGTCGTCGTGCATGTCAGGTCCGCATTAAATGATAATGCTTCTCATCTTATGGCTTTGGGGTGGGCGTTGTATAGGGGTTGGAGTGGCTGCCATTAGTCAAATCCAAGGCAAAAAAAAGCCTGCATCTCTGCAGGCTTTTCTCTATCTGGCTCCACGACCTGGACTCGAACCAGGGACCCAATGATTAACAGTCATTTGCTCTACCAACTGAGCTATCGCGGAATGCGCCGTATGTTACTGATTAAAAAGAAGAAGTCAAGCACTGAGGCATATTTTCCAGAATTCCCTCGGATAACCACTGCAAACGTCTATACCGGGCTGGCCATTTCTTTGGCCAGGTCCAGCCAAGCGCGGGCGGCTGGCGGCAGGTGTGCACTGGCGCGCCACGCCAAGGCGATGTGCCAATCAGTGTGCGCCTCGTCCAGCGCAATCAGGGCGATGCCGGGTTGTTGATGCTTGTGCGCAAGCATGCGCGGCAGAAAAGCGACGCCTAGCCCCGCCGCCACCAAGTCGACGATAAAGTCGATCTGGCCGCTGCGTGCCGTTACCCTCGGCGTCACGCCCTTGCGTTCACAGGCCGCAAGGATCTTGGCATTCAAGGCGAAACCCGCTTCGAACAGGATAAACGGCGAATCCGCCAGGTCGTTGAAATCAATGCGCGTACGTTGGGCCAGTGGATGGCTCATGGGCAGCACGGCCATCAGGGGTTCGTTGCGCACCGACTGGTAGTCGAAATCTTCATCCATGGGCAACAGCAGCGCCGCCAGATCGACCTCGCCGGCTTCCAGGCATTCACGCAATTTCTTGCTGCCATACTCGGTCAGCTCGATATCGATGTCCGGATACCGCCTGCGGTAAGCGGCGAACATCGCCGCAAACAACACGCCGCAGCCCACGGGCGGCAAGCCAATGCGCAATACGCCGCGCTTGAGCCCGCGCAGGTCGTTGATCTCGGCCACCAAGTCGTTGCGTTCAGCGAGCAACACCAGCGCGCGGCGGTAGGCAATTTCGCCAGCGGCGGTCAGTTCGTTCCTGTGGCCGAGGCGATTGAGCAGCGGCGTACCCAACTCATCTTCCAGCGTCTTGACCGCCTTGCTCACGGTGGACTGAGTCAGGGACACCACCTGGGCCGCCTGGGAGAAACCGCCCTGGCGCACCACTTCGACAAAGGCGCGCAATGTTCTGAGGTTCATCGGTATTCCTTTAGCGACTGGCTGCTAGCGATAAAAGTTGTTTTTATCATGCCAGATATTTCCTTATGCTGAACCCACCTTGCCTTGTGGAGACCCTGTTGATGATCATCTCGTCCGCTTCCGATTACCGCGCAGCCGCAAAGCGCAAACTGCCGCGGTTTCTGTTCGACTACATCGACGGCGGCGCCTACGCCGAACACACGATGCGCGCCAACAGTTCGGATTTGGCCGAGATCAGCCTGCGCCAGCGCATCCTGCGCAATGTCGACAACCTGAGCCTCAAGACCCACCTGTTCGGCCAGGAACTGGCCATGCCCGTGATCCTGAGCCCGGTGGGGCTTACCGGCATGTACGCGCGGCGCGGTGAGGTGCAAGCGGCAAAGGCAGCGGCGAATCAGGGCATTCCGTTTTGTTTGTCGACGGTGTCGGTGTGTTCAATTGAAGAAGTGGCGTCGCAGAGTCCGCAGTCGATCTGGTTCCAGCTCTACGTGCTCAAGGACCGTGGGTTCATGCGCAATGCGCTGGAGCGTGCGCAGGCTGCCGGGGTCACCACACTGGTATTCACCGTGGACATGCCGACGCCTGGCGCGCGTTACCGCGATGCGCACTCCGGCATGTCCGGGCCGTTCGCGGCATCGCGACGCATGCTGCAAGCGGTCACCAAACCGCAATGGGCCTTCGACGTCGGCCTGATGGGCCGCCCGCACGACCTGGGCAATATCTCAAAATACCTCGGCAAGCCTACTCATCTGGAAGATTACATCGGTTGGTTGGCGAACAACTTCGACCCGTCCATCAGTTGGAAAGACCTGGAGTGGATCCGTGAATTCTGGAAAGGTCCGATGATCATCAAAGGCATTCTCGACCCGCAGGATGCCAAGGATGCGCTGAGTTTCGGCGCCGACGGTATCGTGGTCTCCAACCACGGCGGCCGTCAGCTCGATGGCGTGCTCTCCACCGCCAGAGCCTTGCCGCCGATTGCTGATGTGGTTGGCGATGACCTGACGGTACTGGTCGACTCGGGCATCCGTTCCGGGCTGGATGTGGTGCGCATGCTCGCACTGGGTGCCAAGGCCTGCCTGCTGGGACGCGCGACGGCCTACGCGCTGGCCGCCGATGGCCAGCACGGCGTTGAAAACCTGCTGGACATCTTCGCCAAGGAGATGCGCGTGGCCATGACGCTGACCGGCGTGACGTCGATTGACCAGATTGACAGCACTACGCTGGTTCAATCAGCCAAATAACTGACGTCATTACCCAACGACTGTTTTTACTCTGTAAAACGGTCGTTGATTTATAAGAAGTTTTAATAAGTTAAACGAAATGGCATGAATCTCGCTCTAATCCCTTTCAAGCAGGTTAGGCGATGACAAGACGTGCGGCGGTATCCAGGGGTTATAACCCGTGGTAAAGCGGTTTAAACTGTTACCAATGTTTTACGGAACTGAAGGAACAGTAAGAAGCTTGGCACTCGCCACTCTCACGCAGCCTGTAAGACAGTTAAGTGCTTAGAGGCAGATAGCTTATGAAAACACCGACCCAGACTCACGCAATTGACTTCGACAGTGCCAAATTGCAACGCCTGGGTTTTGGTCAGCCATCTCTCCTGCCACCCCGTCGACCGACGTCGTTTGCCCAGCTTCGTCAGCAATTGAGCCAACAATTGCAAGTCAGTCTGGAGCCCCAGCGCATCCTTGGCCTGTTCTTTCGCGAGATTCAGCGCCTGGTGCCCCTGGACGCATTGCAGTATCGCCACGAAGCCAGCGACCTGCGCCTGGAATTTGGTCATCGCGGCCACCACTCGGTGAACTATGCCTTGAGCCATGAAGGTGAGCACTTGGGCGAGCTGGTATTTCGACGCAATCAACGCTTGCTGGAAGACGAACTGGTCCAGCTTGAAGCGCTGCTGGCAACCTTGCTTTATCCGATGCGCAATGCCCTGCTCTACCGCGCCGCCACTCGCAGCGCTCTGCGCGACCCGTTGACCGAAACCGGTAATCGCGTGGCCATGGACCAGACCCTGCAACGCGAAATCGACATGGCCCGGCGGCACATGAACCCGTTGTCCCTGCTGATGCTGGACATCGACCACTTCAAGAAGATCAACGACACTCACGGCCATGCAACCGGCGACACCGTCCTGCGCGCGGTGGCCGGGGCGATCAAGAGCCAGCTGCGCAATGTCGACATGGTGTTTCGATTTGGCGGGGAAGAGTTTCTGATCCTGCTCTCCAACACCGGCCGGGACGCGGCAGGGATGGTCGGCGAGCGCCTGCGCAAAGCGGCACAAGCTCAGGACTATTGGGCGGAGACCACACGGGTCGAGCTGACGGTGAGCCTGGGATGTTCGACGCTGTTGGCCGCCGAGTCTGCCGAAAGCCTGTTGCGTCGTGCGGACAACGCCTTGTACGTGGCCAAGCGTGAAGGTCGCAACCGCTTGGCAATGGCGGGGTAAACACCCCGCCATCACGCTTACATCACGCCTCGCTGGCGACGCGAACCTGACGTTCGCGAGTGGCCGCAGGCGCCTTTGCTTTTTCGTTCTCCAACCGCATGCAGCTTTCCAAGAACAGGTACATGTAGTCGTAGCTCTTGCACACCGCCTGACGCAGCTCTACCTGCAGGGCTTTGCTGGGGTTCATCCCGGCCAGGGTGCAGATGATTTCCAGCGCTTCCCATGGGTGGGCGTCGTCATACTGCGCGTGCATCTTCAACCACTTCATGGCGCGCTTGCGGTCTTCCTCAGGGAAGGCTGCCGCGTACACACCGGTCGAGCACACCACCGCCGACCACTCACCGGTTGCGCCTTCGATCGCGTAGTTGGTGGCGGCAATCGCGACAATCAACGAATCGGCCGAGCTGGTATGCCAGCACCAATGGCTCAGTGCGTGCAGTTCAGGCGGTACGTTCTGCGCTTGCAGTTCTTCCAGGCTGACGCCGTGGGCACGGGCCCAATGCACCCAATAGTCGGCGTGGTTGAGCTCCACGCGAATATTGCGCATCAACCACCGGCGCGCCATATCCTCCCCAGGATGACGGGCAAACTTGGTCTTGGTGAGGTTTTGTGCCATGTACAAGGCAAACTGTTCAACCACTGGCCAGCCACCGATCAGGTAGTGACGCAGGGTCTTGGCGCTGAGCGTGTTGTCACGCATGCGCTGATACAGTTCGTGCTCGACAACTCGGCGCTTGCTCTCGCTACAGTCCTGGATCAATTGCTGCGCCCAGGCGGGGTAACTCGAGGCTTCCATAAGCGGGCCGGTTCTGTTGAATGTGTCGATCACTGTAAGGCTCCTTTTTAAGTGTGATTGTACAGACCAGCAAAGTTTCAGCGGAATGTGCCGGGCGCTTTGAATAACAGAGGCTGCGGCCGCACAGGTCGACACTGCAAGCTGTCAAAGGTAAACAATTGCGGGCGTTCAATCAGGTAGCCCTGAGCGTAATCCACACCTATCTCCAGTAACGCCTGTTCGATTTGCGGTGTTTCAACAAACTCGGCAATTGTGCGCTTACCCATGACATGGCCGATGTGGTTGATCACTTCGACCATAGCGCGGTTAATCGGGTCGTCCAGCATATCCTTTACGAAACTTCCATCGATCTTCAGGAAGTCTACAGGTAAATGTTTCAGATAGGCGAATGAGGACATTCCGGCGCAAAAATCGTCGAGCGAAAAATGGCAACCTAAGGCTTTGAGTTCATTAATAAACCGAATTGCACTGCCCAAATTCGCTATAGCGCTGGTTTCGGTTATTTCAAAACAAATCATTTCAGGCGGAATGCTGTAAGCCTCGAATTTCTCACGTAAAAACCCAAGAAAATCGTCATCTCCAATAGTTATCCCTGACAGATTTATCGCACACATGGCCATAGGTCGGCCCGCACGCTCGTGCATGCAACGGGCAATGATCTTGAATACGTTCTCTACCACCCAGCGGTCCAGTGAAGTCATTAAACCGTAACGTTCGGCGGCCGGGATAAAACTGTCGGGAAGGATGATCCGGCCCGCCTCGTCGTGCAGGCGCAGCAGGATTTCGATATGGCCATTGCCGCCATCTGTTTGGCCCAGCGGGGAGATTTCCTGCGCGTAGAGGCAAAAGCGATTCTCCTCCAATGCCATGTGCAGGCGCTGCACCCAAGCCATCTCGCCAAAACGCACGGACAACTCCGAGTCATCCGCGTGGTAGACCTGCACACGGTTGCGCCCCTTTTCCTTGGCCATGTAGCACGCCATGTCGGCGGCTCGTAACGAGGCTTCCAGCGTGGTCGGGGTTTGCGAAATGTGCACCAGGCCAATACTGACGGTGGTCATGAAGGGCCGCCCCTTCCACACAAAATGCAGGCTTTGCACGGTATGGCGCAGGCTCTCGGCGATCTTTTCCGCCACAGTTAC
Organism: Pseudomonas sp. TREG-RG-20F-10-E-6-01; assembly: GCF_022662455.1. Classification (NCBI taxonomy): domain Bacteria; kingdom Pseudomonadati; phylum Pseudomonadota; class Gammaproteobacteria; order Pseudomonadales; family Pseudomonadaceae; genus Pseudomonas; species Pseudomonas sp. TREG-RG-20F-10-E-6-01. The sequence continues at coordinate 177,044 of NZ_JAKNQP010000002.1, forward strand.
CGGGCAGTTCTCCAGCAGAATGCCAAACTCGTCCCCGCCCAGCCGCGCCAGCGTGTCGCCCTCACGCAGGTCCGATTGCAGCAGTGCGCAGATGTGACGCAGCAATTCGTCCCCCGCTGCATGACCGCAGGTGTCGTTGACCAGTTTGAACTGGTCAAGGTCGAGGAACATCAGCGCATGCCGCCCGCTTTGCTGGCGCCCCGCAGGGTGCAGCACTTGCTCAAGGCGATACTCGAATTCGCGGCGGTTGGCCAGGCCGGTCAACGCATCGTGGGTCGCTTGCCAGGAGAGGTTGGCAATGTATTGACGCTCCTGAGTCATGTCGTGCAGCACCAGCACCGCGCCGCTGACCTTGCCTGCACTGCGAATCGGCGCGCCCACCAGCGTCACTGACACGGTACTGCCGTCCAGGCGCTGGATCAGCTTCGAATGTTCGCTGCCGCCACTGAGCTGGCCCTTGATAATGTGCTCCAGCAGCGTAAAACCGTCCGGCTCGGCGTTCTCGTCCAGCAGCTTGAACAGCGCCGCCAGGGGCAGCCCTTGGGCCTGCGCCGAGCGCCAGTGAGTCAGTGCCTCCGCCGCAGGGTTCATGTAGGCAATGGCGCCGTCGACGTCGGTGGTGATCACGCCGTCGCCGATCGACTCAAGGGTGATCTGCGCTCGCTCCTTCTCCACCTGCAGGGCATCGGCGAAGGCATGGCGCTGGGTCAGCAACTTGTGGGTGCGCAGCAGGGCCAGCACGATCAGGCCCAGTGCGGTGGCCAGGTTAGTGATCAACAGCAGGCGCAGGATGACCCGCGAGCCCTCGCCCAGGGCATCACTGAAGGCCTTGGCAGCCGGCGTAACGCCGTCGTTGATGGCGGTGATGCGCGTTTTCCAGGCGTGCACGTCGGTGCTGCTGGCCTGGTCAGCGCTGATCGCCCGATGCATGGCGCGCGCCAGGTCATCCAGTTGCACCAGGTAACCGTCGCCCACGGTCCACAGCTCGATGGCCTTTTCCAGATAACTGAAATGGCGGAAGTTGAGGTACAGCCAGATCAGGCTGGAAACGTCATCAGGGTGGTTGCCGCCCTTGAGGATACCCAGGCGCGCGGCCGTCAGGTCGGGGGTGGGCCGGTCGAGGGCAATGCGCAATTCATGCCCGCCTTGGGGCACTGAGATGGCTTGCTGGTATTTGAGGTAAGTGGCCGGATCGCGGTTGTCGGCGTAAAGGGTCAGGTAGTAGATCGCATCTTTCTGGCCCTTGGACCACAGGCTTTCACCGGCCACATACCCGCGTACCGCCGAGAGCATGTAAAGGCTGACGCAACCCAGCAATGCCTGGAACAGTACCACCGCGATAAACGGCCAGACGATGCCCAACAACCGAGGCGTACTTAACGTCGTTCCGAGAGTGCGCTTTTGCTTCATGAGGTCCCTTGCACAAGCACTACCAAAAACAGGCGAGTGATTAACGCTCCTGACAGCACAATCTTGGCTAAATTCGCTCGATCCGCTCAAGGGCGCCGGCTCGATTCAGCGCCTGAACCTTGAACGGCGCAGGAAAGCCGCTATTTCCTGGGGAGACTCTTGTGCCTGCCAGAGTCAATCATTGCAAACCCAACATCACCTAACTTGCTGCAAATGTCCGTAGAGCTTGGCGTACAGGCCACCGTCAGCGATCAACTGCTGATGATCGCCATCCTCGGCGATGTGCCCACCATCAAACACCAGTACCCGGTCAGCCTGTTTCACCGCTGAAAGCCGGTGCGCGATGATCAGTGTAGTACGCCCACTGAGAAACCGCGCCAGCGCCTGGTGCAGGTTGTATTCGGTGGCGGCGTCCAGGGCGGACGTGGCCTCATCCAGAACCACCACTTTGGGCTCGGCCAACACCATTCGCGCAATGGCCAGGCGTTGACGCTGACCGCCGGAAAAGCGTACGCCGGAGCGCCCCACTACGCTGTCCAGCCCCAACGGCAGTGCCTTGACGGTAGCATCCAACTGGGCGATTTCCAGTGCCTGCCAACAGGCCTGGTCGCTGCGGGTGCGCCCCATGGTCAGGTTGGCACGCACGGTGTCGTTGAACAACGCCGGGTGTTGCAGCACCACGGCGACGTTTTCGCGGATGGTCGCAAGCCCGATTTCCTGCTGGGTGGCCCCGCCGAAGCGAATGCTACCGGCTTGCGGCGTATACAGCCCCAGCAGCAGTTGCACCAGAGTACTTTTGCCGCCGCCACTGGCGCCGACAATCGCGACCTTCTCACCCGGCGCAATGGCCAGGTTCAACTGGTCGAGCACCAGCTCGTCGCCGTAGCCGAAATCCAGGCCGCGCACCTCGATGCCGACGGTCTCACGCCCGGTAAACGGGTCTGCGCCGCCGGCATACTGAGGCTCGTCGGCGCGCGCCAGCAGCTCGTTGATCCGCGTCAGCGCCCCGCCCGCCGCGTAGTAAGCGTATTGCAGGTTCAACAGCTGCTCCACCGGCCCGATCATGAACCACAGGTAGCTGAACACCGCGAGCATCTGGCCGATGGACAGGTCGGAAAACAGCACGGTGAGCATCGCCGCTGCGCGGAAGATGTCGATGCCAAACTGAAACAACAAGCCACTGGCACGGCTGGAGGCGTCGGTTTTCCATTGGGAGTGGATCGCGTAGTCGCGCACTTCCTGGGCGCGCTGGCCAAGGCGCCCGAGGAAAAAGCCCTGGCGGTTGCCCGCACGCACTTCCTGGATCGCGTCGAGGGTTTCGGTCAACGCCTGGGTGAAGCGCGACGTGCTATCGTTTTCAAGCTTCTTCAAGTGTTTGACGCGTTTGCCCAGCTGTACCGTGGCGTAGATCACCAGCGGATTGAACAGCAGGATCAGCAGCGCCAGCTGCCAGTGCATCCACACCAGAATCGCCGACGTGCCGACCAGCGTGAGCATGGCCACCAGGAAGCGGCTGAGGGTCTCGCCGACAAATTTGTCCAGCGTATCCAGGTCGGTGACCAGGTGCGTGGTGACCGTGCCACTGCCCAGGCTTTCGTATTCGCCAAGGGAAATACGCTTGAGCCGCTCGATCAGGCGCACGCGAATGCGATAGACAATGTCCTTCGCCAGCCGCGCAAACAGCCGCGCCTGCACCACGTTGAACACCAGTGCGCCGCAACGCAGGCACAGCGTCACCAACAGCATCAGGCCGATATAACCGGCAGCCTTCTGCCAGCCCAGGGGCAACGCGTTGTTCATCACCTTGAGCGCGGCATCGCCACGGCCCAGCAACACTTCGTCGACCAGCAGAGGCAACAGCAAGGGAATCGGCACGCTGCACAACGTCGCCAGCACAGCGACGCCATTGGCAATCCACAGCGATTTTTTGTGGCGCAGGGCCAGACGGCGAATTTCCGCCCAGGTCAGTCGGTCGGTCCGGTCGGGCTGGTCATGCACAGGTGGCTCGCTCCAACCAGCGGGCGAGCAATGGCGACAGCTCGGACAGCGGCTGGTAGCCGTTGGTCAACAAGGCCAACTGACCGTTACGCTCCGCCAGAAGGGTCGGAAAACCGGCAATGCCCAGATCCTGCACCCAGGTGAAATCAGCGGCCGTCGCGGCGTGCTGCTCGGCGCGGTCGAACGCGCCGGCAAACTCGATACGCGGGATGCCCGCCTCCTCGGCCAGTTCGACCAGCACGCTGGCCAGGGTCACATCGCGGCCCTCGACGTAAAACGCGCGCTGGATCAGCCCCAGCAGCTTCCACGCGCAATCCGGCGCCAGGCTGCGCGCCGTGACGATGGCGCGGCACGCGGGCTCGGTGTCATAGACAAAACCATCGGGCAACGCGCCTTCACGTGTGAACGGCTGACCGGTGGCTTCGGTGACCGCCTGCCAGTGCTCAAGGATGTAGCGCCGGGTGGTCGGCTCCAACGCCGCGCCGCTGCCGGTCCGCAAACCACCCACCACCAGGTGCAGCTCCACGCCCGCGGCCTGGGCCTGCTCGACCAACGCTTCGGCCACCGGGGCAAAGCCCCAGCACCAGGAACACATCGGGTCCATCACATAGAGCAGGCGCGCGGGCATGGGTCAGGCCTCGGAAGGGGTTTGCTTATAGTTGAAGCCAATCGGGTGCGGCATATTGCGGGCCTTGGCCAGCTCGATCTGCTTTTGCCGGTCAATCGCGCTGCGACGGGTCTTCTCCGGCAGCTTATCCCAGCAATGCGGGCAGCTGATGCCAGCCACATAGTGCTCGGACGCGCGGTCTTCGACGCTCACCGGTGTACGGCAGGCATGACATTGATCGTAGTCGCCTTCGCTCAAGTCGTGGCGCACGGTCACGCGGTTGTCGAACACAAAGCAGTCGCCCTGCCATTTGGTCTCTGCCTGCGGCACCTCTTCGAGGTACTTCAGAATGCCGCCCTTGAGGTGGTAGACCTCATCAAAGCCTTCGCTGAGCATGTAGCTCGAAGCCTTTTCACAGCGAATGCCGCCGGTGCAGAACATGGCGACTTTCTTGTGCTTGGCCGGGTCGAAGTTGGCTTTGATGTAGTCGGGAAATTCGCGAAAACTGGTGGTTTTCGGGTCAATCGCGCCTTCAAAGGTGCCAATGGACACTTCGTAATCGTTACGGGTGTCGATCAACAGCACTTCCGGGTCGCTGATCAGCGCGTTCCAGTCCTGCGGGTCGACATAGGTGCCGACTTTTTTGTTCGGGTCGACGCCTTCGACGCCCAGGGTCACGATCTCTTTCTTGAGCTTGACCTTGGTGCGGTAGAACGGCTGCTCATCGCAGTACGACTCTTTGTGGTCGATGTCGTCCATGCGTGGGTCGTTCTTCAGCCACGCCATCAGGCCATCGATGCCTTCGCGGCTGCCGGAAACGGTGCCGTTGATGCCTTCTTCGGCGATCAGCAACGTGCCTTTGATGCCGTTGTCGACCATCGCCTGCAGCAGTGGCTCGCGCAGGGCGACGTAATCTTCGAGGGTGACGAACTTATACAGTGCCGCCACGACAATCGGTTGAGTCATGGGTGTTCTCTCCAGGTGGCTACCCTCGTAAGGGGTGAACCGGATAACGGCAGCTGGGTTTTTTAGCCGCAAGCTGCAAGTAAAAGCAAAAAAAACGCGCCGACTAGGCGGCGCGTTGGGGATTGTAGCAAGAAGGCAGCTGCGAGGGCTCTAATCTTGTCGCGTGCAGCTGACAACTTGTGGCTGCTTCAATGCCCTCCGGCGCAGGTCGGCGAGGCCGGGGCTGCGTCGATTTTCGCCCATTCTTCAGGCGTGTAGGTATGCAGCGCCAACGCATGAAACTCGCTCATCAGGTCACCCAGCGTGGCGTAGACCGTCTGATGGCGCTTGACGCGGTTAAGCCCTTCGAACTGCTGGCTGACCACCACGGCCTTGAAGTGGGTCTGCAACCCACGGCTGTGCATATGGCTTTCGTCCAGCACGCTCACGTGTTGCGGGCTCAGGGCGGCGAACGCCGTTTCGATACGCTGTTGCATGGTCATTCCTGCTTACTTCTTCTTGGCCGGTGCGGCGGCTTTTGGCGCCAGCTCGTTGGTCATGTCTTCCAACAGCTTGTTGACTACCGGCACAGCGCTTTCCAGCTTGGCCTGGGTCATCTGGGCCGATTGCTGGGTCAGTTGCGGCATTTTTTCCAGGACTTTTTTACCCAGTGGCGACTGGTAGAAGGCAACCAGGTCCTTGAGTTCGGATTCGCTGAAGTTGGTGGTGTAGAGCTTGACCATGTCCGGTTTCAGCTTCGGCCAGCCGATGGCTTGGTCCAGCGCGGCGTTGGCCTTGGCCTGGTAGCTGTCCAGTACGGACTGCTTGGCGGCAGGCGCCTTGGTCTGTTCGAAACGCTGGGCGAACATTTGCTGCACTTGCATGTACACCGGGGTACCCAGCTTGTCAGCGTGGGCCAGGGTAAGGAAGGCTTCGGCACTGGCGTTATGGCTGGCGGTATCGGCAAAAACTTGGCCGCTGGCGCAAACCAGAGCAACCGCGGTACAGATGGCACGAAGACGAGTCATCGAGTTTCCTTTTCTAGCAGGCGAGGTAAGACCCCAAGGGCGACCATTCTGCGCCTAAAAAACCTCGCGGCTCAACCCCAGGCCTTGTTCGGCCTGGATTTGCAGGACTTGCCTGCGATGAAAAGTCTTTTATGGAACCCCCAAGGCCCATCACGGCCTAAACTGCGCAAACGAACCTGAAGGAGTGTGCCCGATGAGCCGTATCGAAACCGACAGCCTGGGAGAAGTGCATGTCCCGGATGACGCTTACTGGGGCGCGCAGACCCAACGCTCGCTGGTGAATTTCGCCATCGGCGAGCAACGCATGCCTTTGGCCGTGCTGCATGCCCTGGCCCTGATCAAGAAGGCAGCGGCGCGGGTCAACGACCGCAACGGCGACTTGCCTGCCGATATCGCCCGCCTGATCGAACAGGCCGCCGATGAAGTGCTCGACGGTCAGCATGACGATCAGTTCCCACTGGTGGTCTGGCAGACCGGCAGCGGCACCCAGAGCAACATGAACGCCAACGAAGTGATCGCCGGCCGCGCCAACGAACTGTCGGGCCAGACCCGCGGCGGCAAAAGCCCGGTGCACCCGAACGATCATGTCAACCGCTCCCAAAGCTCCAACGACTGCTTCCCCACCGCCATGAGCATCGCGACGGTGCAGGCGATCAACACGCAACTGCTGCCGGCGATCACCAACCTCTCGGGTGGGCTGGCGGAACTGTCGGCGCGGCACATGAAACTGGTCAAGACCGGCCGCACCCACATGATGGACGCCACGCCAATCACTTTTGGCCAGGAAGTCTCGGCGTTTATCGCCCAGCTCGACTACGCCGAACGCGCGATCCGCAGCGCCCTGCCCCCGGTGTGCGAACTGGCCCAGGGCGGCACCGCCGTCGGCACCGGGCTCAACTCGCCCCACGGCTTTGGCGAGGCGATTGCCGCCGAGTTGGCCGCCTTGTCGGGGCTGCCCTTTGTGACCGCCCCGAACAAATTCGCCGCCCTCTCCGGCCACGAGCCGCTGGTAACCCTGCACGGCGCGCTGAAAACCCTGGCCGTGGCGCTGATGAAAATCGCCAACGACCTGCGCCTGCTCGGCTCCGGCCCGCGCGCCGGGTTGGCCGAGGTCAAGTTGCCAGCCAACGAGCCGGGCAGTTCGATCATGCCGGGCAAGGTCAACCCGACCCAATGCGAAGCGCTGTCGATGCTGGCCTGCCAGGTGCTGGGCAATGACGTGACCATCGGCATTGCCGCCAGCCAGGGGCACTTGCAGTTGAACGTGTACAAGCCGGTGATCATCCACAATCTGCTGGAATCGATCCGCCTGCTGGCCGACGGTTGCAACAACTTCCAGGAACACTGCATTGCCGGCCTTGAGCCGGATGCAGAACAAATGGCCGAACACCTGGAACGCGGCCTGATGCTGGTGACCGCACTCAACCCGCACATTGGCTACGACAAGTCGGCGCAGATCGCCAAGAAGGCGTATGCCGAGGGCCTGACGCTACGTGAAGCCGCGCTGGCGCTGGGCTTCTTGACTGATGAAGAGTTCGACCAGTGGGTACGCCCGGAAAACATGCTCGAAGCCGGCCACTAACCTCAGGTTTTTGATCTGCGTTTGATCTAAGGCGCCCCGTTAACCACGCTGGCCGCACGCCGAGCCTAGGCGAGGTGCCGAGTGGTGGGGCGAGGACCTTTTGCTTACTTTTGGCTGGGCCGGCATTCCGGTCCTTCCAAAAGTGAGCCGCTGTAAGAGCGGAACCAATAGCAGCCGTTACCGCAGAAATGGATATGTACGCCGACTAGATATCCCAGCCAACTGACATGCCGCCTTCGCGAGCAAGCCCGCTCCCACAGTTAATAGTGTTGCGTCAGCGAGATCGGGTTGCCCCAGAGGCCGCCATCGCAGGCAAGCCAGCTCCCACATTTACACCGCTTTCCCCCCTAAAGCCGCGGCGACGACCCGGCCGCCACGCCAGGCATCAAGACGCCAGCCGCACCCGCCGAGCCCTGAGCCCCGCCAGCAACGACGGCGCCAGCGCCACCGTCGCCGACCCCAGCACCACCACCAGCGCCCCGACATAGCCCAAGGCGTTGATCTCTTCGGCCTGCACGAACGCCGGCCATAACCACGCTGCCAACGCCACTGCCACAAACGTCACCAACGGCGTCAGCGCCAACGTCGCACTGACCCGCGAGGCCTCCCAATGCGCCAACGCCTCGGCAAACGCGCCGTAAGCCACCAGCGTATTCATGCAGCACGCCAGCAACAGCCAGCCTTGCAGCGGGCTCAACTGCAGCGCCTCCAGCGGATGCGCCCACGGCGTGAGCAGCGCGGCGCACGACAGGTAGATCACCATCATCACCTGCAGCGAATTCCATACCGTCAGCAACTGCTTCTGGCCCAAGGCGTAAAACACCCAGGTGGTAGTGGCGAGCAGAATCGTCAGCACCCCGGCGGTGTAGGTGCCCAGGGACGTGAGCATTTCCACCAGGCGTTGGTTGAAGAACAGCCCGAAGCCGATGATCAACACCACCAGGCCTACACCCTGCCCCAGGCTGAAACGCTCCTTGAACACAAACACGCTGGCGACCATCAGAAAGATCGGCCCCATCTGCACCACCAACTGGGCCGTGCCGGGGCTGAGCATCTTCAGGCCTACCAGGTACAACACGTAATTGCCCACCAGCCCGCACACCGCCATGGCTACCAGCCAACCGCCCTTGGGGCCGAGCACTTTGCGGCTGGGCAGGCGCTGGGTGAGGGCCAAGTAGATAAACAAGCAGCTACCGGCGACAACCAGGCGAAACCAGGTGACGGTGACCGGGTCCATCACCCGCAGCACTTGTTTGAGTTTGATCGGCAGGATGCCCCACAGGAACGCGGTCAGCAGGGTCAAGCCAAAGCCATAGACCCAGCGGCCGGAAGAGATGTGCATGAGTGCCCCGAATGCCTGAGGAATTGGAACGGGCATTCTAGGGGCAAGCGCACGAATTGGGATACGACACAATTCAAATGTGGGAGCGGGCAAGCCCGCTCCCACATTTTTAAGCCGGGTTTCTTCAGTGGGATCTAGCGTACGGCTTCGAAGAGCCCGGTGGCGCCCATGCCGCCGCCCACGCACATGGTGACGATGCCGTAACGCAGGTTGCGCCGTTGCAGCTCGCGCACCAAATGCCCGACTTGTCGTGAACCGGTCATGCCGAACGGATGCCCGATGGAAATCGAGCCGCCATTGACGTTGTATTTGGCGTTGTCGATCTCCAGGCGGTCACGCGCATACAGGCACTGCGAGGCAAACGCCTCGTTGAGTTCCCACAGGTCGATATCCGCGACCTGCAAGCCCTTGGCCTTGAGCAACTTGGGCACCGAGAACACCGGGCCAATGCCCATCTCGTCCGGCTCGCAACCGGCCACGGTAAACCCACGGAAAAACGCCTTGGGCTTGAGCCCCAGTGCCAGGGCTTTTTCCAGGCTCATCACCAGTGTCATCGACGCGCCATCGGAAAGCTGCGAGGAGTTGCCAGCCGTCACCGAACCGTCTTCGGCAAACACCGGGCTCAACCCCTGCAGGCTGGCCAGCGTGGTGTCCGGGCGGTTGCAGTCATCGCGATCCACCACGCTTTCAAGGATCTGCACCGCGCCGGTGTGCTTGTCCTCAACCTTGTAGGTGACCGGCATCGGCACGATTTCATCGTCGAACAAACCGTCAGCCTGAGCCTGCGCGGTGCGCTGCTGGCTCTGCAAGGCGTAACGGTCCTGCGCTTCGCGGCTGACGTTATAGCGACGCGCGACGATTTCGGCGGTCTGGCCCATCGGAAAGTAAATGCCCGGCACCTGCTCTTTCAGCAGCGGGTTGATCAGGTTGTCGGTGTTGACGCTTTTGAGGGTCAGGCTGATCGATTCGACGCCACCGGCGACGATGATGTCGCTGCAACCCGAGGCAATCTGGTTGGCCGCGATCGCGATCGCCTGCAAGCCCGAGGAACAGAACCGGTTGAGGGTCATGCCTGCCGTGCCTGTGCCCAATTGCGAGAGCACTGCCACATTGCGCCCGATGTTGTAGCCCTGCGCGCCTTCATTGGAACCGGCACCGACGATGCAATCCTCGACCATCGCCGGGTCGATGCCATTGCGGCTCAGCAGTGCATTCACGCAATGGGCCGCCATGTCGTCGGGACGGGTCTGGTTGAACTTGCCACGAAAGGATTTGGCCAGGCCGGTTCGCACACTGTCGACGATCACTACTTCACGCATGGGCTACCTCGATCTTGTCGTTGTTGGGAGATCAACCGAGGATAAATCCAGGCCCTCCCCACCGCGATGATCATTCACCCCGCCTATACAAAAGCATGGCAATGAGCAGGCTGGTTCTGCCAAGTGGGATGTTGTGGCGGACACGCTGGTTGTGACGAGCAGGCTTGCCCTGCGTTGGGGCGCGAAGCGGCCCTGATCCAGACGCCGCGTTCTTTCATTTAGAACGCATTAACCGACGATGGGGCCGCTTCGCAGCCCAACGCAGGGCAAGCCTTCTCACCACAAAGAGCCTGCTCACCACAAAAAGCCTGCCTGCCACAGGTCAGCGCCCGCCAACGCTATTTTTTCTTTTTCTTCTTGTCGTGCTTGTCGGTTTTGTCGAACGCCTCTTCCAGCGCGCGGTTGATGGTGCGCAATACCTTGACCCGCGCCCAGCGCTTGTCGTTGGCTTCCACCAGCGTCCAGGGCGAGACTTCAGTGCTGGTACGGTCGACCATATCGCCCACGGCGGCACGGTAGGCGTCCCACTTGTCGCGGTTGCGCCAGTCGTCTTCGGTGATCTTGAAGCGCTTGAACGGGATATTCTCGCGGGCCTGGAAGCGCTCCAGCTGGGTGTCCTTGTCAATCGCCAGCCAGAACTTGACCACGATCACACCGGCGTCGCGCAGCTGCTCTTCAAAGTCATTGATCTCGCCATAGGCGCGCATCCAGTCCGCCGGGGTGCAGAAACCTTCGATGCGCTCCACCAGCACCCGCCCGTACCACGAGCGGTCGAACACCGTGAACATGCCGCGCGCCGGAATCTTCTGCCAGAACCGCCACAGGTACGGTTGGGCACGCTCGTCTTCACTCGGCGCGGCAATCGGCACGATGTGGTACTGACGCGGGTCCAGCGCCGCCGCCACACGCCGGATCGCCCCGCCCTTGCCCGCCGCATCGTTGCCTTCGAACACGGTAACCAGCGCGTGCTTGCGCATGCGCTTGTCACGCATCAGGCCGGAGAAACGCGCCTGCTCGGTGATCAGCTGTTCTTCGTAATCGTCCTTGTCCAGGCTCAAAGTCATGTCGAGGCTGTCGAGCAGGCTCTTCTGATCCACCGAGGCCAACAACGGCGCCGGGTTCATGCCGCTGGCCTTGCCCTTGGGCAACTTCAGCGCATTTTGCAGGCTTTCGAGCAGGATCTTGCCCACGGTGAGGCTGCGGTAGTGCGCGTCAACGCCTTCGATCACATGCCACGGCGCATAGTCGCGGCTGGTGCGGCGCAGGATGCGCTCACCAAAATGCACAAATTTGTCGTAGGTCTGGGACTGCTGCCAGTCCAGCGGGCTGATGCGCCAGCTGTGCAGCGGGTCATCGGCCAACGCCTTGAGCCGCGCTTTCATCTGTTTCTTGGACAGGTGGAACCAGAACTTGAAGATCAACGCGCCTTCGTCGCAGAGCATCTTTTCCAGGCGCTCGGCACCGGCGATAGCCTGGTCCAGGCGTGCGTCCTTGATCTCGCCGTGCACGCGGCTTTGCAGCATCTGGCTGTACCAATTGCCGAAAAAAATGCCCATGCGGCCTTTGGCCGGCAATTGCCGCCAGTAGCGCCAGGCCGGTGGGCGCGCCAGCTCTTCGTCGGTCTGCTGGTCAAAGGTGCGCACTTCGATCAGGCGCGGGTCCATCCATTCGTTGAGCAGCTTGACGGTCTCGCCCTTGCCGGCGCCCTCAATGCCGTTGATCAAGATAATCACCGGGAAGCGCTTCTGCTGCTGCAGCTCGTACTGCACTTCCAGCAACGCTTCGCGCAGGGCCGGCACTTCGGCCTCATAGGTGTCTTTGTCGATGGCGTGACCGATTTCGGCGGATTCGAACATGGGCAGCTCCGTTTCAAGATGGATCAAGACTAGCGGATTGGGCAACAACGCGCGGGAGGAAATTCCACGCCAACGTGCCGTGGGTCAATTCAAAGCCCATTGATCAGCTAGAATGGCCGCCTTGCTGTTGCCCGCTGTTATTTTATGAGCCGCCCATGACCCCCATCACCCACGCCCAGCTCGACTGGGACGACCAAGGTCGCCCGCACTCGCGGGTGTTCGACGATGTGTATTTTTCCGACCAGTCGGGTCTTGAAGAAACCCGCTACGTGTTCCTCGAACAGAACCGTTTGCAGGCGCGCTTTGCTGCCCTGCCGGTGAACGGGCGGCTGGTGATCGGCGAAACAGGGTTTGGCACCGGCTTGAATTTTCTGTGCGCCTGGCAGCTGTTCGAACAGCACGCGGTGGCGGGCGCGCGCCTGCATTTTGTCAGCGTGGAAAAGTACCCGCTGAGCCACGCCGACCTGCAACGCGCCCTCGCCCTCTGGCCAGAGCTTGCGCCCTTCGCCGAGCAACTGCTGGCGCACTACATTGCCATCCACCCAGGCTTCCAGCGGCTGGTGCTGGATAACGGCCGCGTGACGCTGACCCTGTTGATCGGCGATGCCCTGGAGCAGTTGCCGCAACTGGATGCCCAGGTCGATGCGTGGTTTCTCGACGGCTTCGCCCCGGCAAAAAATCCCGACATGTGGACCGCCGAACTGTTTGCCGAACTGGCCCGCCTGGCGGCACCCGGCTCGACCATCAGCACCTTCACCAGCACCGGCTGGGTACGCCGGCTGATCAACGCCGCCGGGTTCAAGATGAAACGCACGCCAGGCATCGGGCATAAGTGGGAGATCCTGCGCGGTGAATTCCTCGGTTGGCCGGTCGAAACGCCGCCACCGGCCCACAGCAAACCGTGGTTCGCCCGCCCGGCGCCGGTGCCTGGTGAGCGCAGCGCCCTGGTGATCGGCGGCGGCCTGGCCGGGTGCGCCACCGCGGCCAGCCTGGCGGCACGTGGCTGGCGCGTGAGCCTGCTGGAGCGCCACGGCGCCCTGGCACAGGAAGCGTCGGGCAACCCGCAAGGCGTGCTTTACCTCAAGCTCTCGGCTCATGGCACGGCGCTTTCGCAGCTGATCCTCAGCGGTTTCGGCCACACGCGGCGCTTGCTTGAGCACCTGCACCGCGGCGTCGATTGGGACGGTTGCGGCGTGCTGCAACTGGCCTTCAACGCCAAGGAAGCCGAGCGCCAGGCCCAACTGGCCGCCGCGTTTGCGCCGGGCCTGCTGCACCTGCTTGACCAGACTCAAGCGCAGGCGCGCGCCGGCGTGGCGCTCGAACACGGCGGGCTGTTTTACCCCGAGGGCGGCTGGGTGCACCCGCCAGCATTATGCCAATGGCAAGCGCAGCACCCGTTGATCGACGTGCTGCCGCATCACGAAGCCCTCGAGTTGCAGCGCGTTGACGGTCAATGGCAAGCCCTGGCCGGCGACAGCCTGCTGGCGAGCGCGAGCGTGGTGGTGCTGGCAGGTGCCGCCGAGATCAAGCGGTTTGCGTTCAGTGCCGACCTGCCGCTCAAACGCATTCGCGGGCAGATCACACGGCTGGCAGAAACGACGGCGAGCCAGGCGCTGGCCACCGTGGTGTGCGCCGAAGGCTATGTCGCCCCTGCGCGCCTGGGTGAACACACCCTGGGCGCCAGCTTCGACTTCAAGAGCGACGACCTGACGCCCACAGCCGCCGAGCACGCCGGTAATCTGGAGATGCTGCGGGAAATCTCCCTCGACCTGGCCGACCGTCTCGGCGCCGATGCCTGCTCTGCCGAGCACCTGGAAGGCCGCGCCGCCTTCCGCTGCACCAGCCCCGACTACCTGCCGATTGTCGGGCCGCTGGCCGAACGCGAGGCGTTCGACCAGGCCTACGCGGTCCTGCGCAAGGACGCTCGCCACGTGCCGCCCACACCCTGCCCATGGCTGGACGGCGTTTACATCAACAGCGGCCATGGCTCGCGTGGCCTGGTCACCGCGCCGCTGTGTGCCGAACTGCTGGCAGCCTGGCTGGACGCCGAACCATTGCCCTTGCCCAGCAGCGTGGCCGAAGCTTGCCACCCCAACCGTTTTGCCTTGCGCGCGCTGATCCGCAGCAACGCCGGCAAGCCTTAGACCTGGCTGAATCACGGGATCACACAGGGCGACAGGTCGCCGAGTTTCAGCGCCTCCTTGGTCAGGCGCTCAGCTTCGCCCTTATGCGCCGCCTGCTGTTCGCGCAGGATCTGGTTCATCTGGTCAAGGTAGTCGGCGTCGTTGAGCGCGGTGCTTTTTTCAAAGACCGCCTGCAGGCGTTGGTCAAAGGGCTCGTTCAACGCCTCGAACGATCGGCTGAAGGCGACTTTCAAGTGACTGTCCCATAACGGCAGCTCCACCAGGTAGTTCAAGAGCTTGGGTGAGCGCTCCGCCGCCCGGAGTTGTTCTTCGGCAGTGTTCAGCGCTTCGACCGTGACGCCGCCCAGGCGGGCAAAGCGCATGTGCAGCGGCTGACCCGGCAAATGAAACTTGCTGGCCAGCCCTGTTCGGTAGGCCAGGCTGACTTCCAGCGGGTCAGCCTCCGGGTGCGCCTGACTGTGCGATCGTGCGTAGCTGTCCAACTGATCCAGACGAAACAGGCCCTTGGCCAACTTCAGCAGCGGCTTGGCGGTCAACTTGCCACCTTCGACCCCTTTGGCAGCTTCGTGGATCTCCACCAGCACCTCAAGGTTGCTGAAGTTCAGCGCCGCACTGTCATCGCAATTGAGTGGCGTGGCGGCCCGGTCAAAAATTTCATCGCGTAGCTGCGTGTCAGTTCCGGCCGCCTCCAGCACCCGCCAGACGCGTCGTTCCAGGTCCTCCCGCACCAGTTGAGCATCGCCGGTGCCACCCAGTTCGGCCAATAACCGGAACAGGCTCTCAGACTCTGGCTCTTGCTGAAGTCCCGTCCAAACCGCCTCTTTTTGTGTGTACCGCGCAACCGCGCTGTCGGCCAGCCATAATTCCCGGGCTTTCTGCTCGTTGAGGCGAGCGATGTCATCTTCCAGGAAGCCCATGCCGACGCCGGTTCGGCTACGATAATCGGCCAGGGTCTTTCGGCTGGCTTCATCCAGCGGGTTGTGGCGCAGGTTGATGGCTTCAGCCACAGGGCGTGGCGCGTTGAACAACCAGCCAGGCACGGCCGGGATTTCGTTGTCGCGCAGGTCGAGGTAATGCAGGTAAGGCAGGCGCGGTACACCACCGGGAAACACGCGCAGACGACAATGACGCAGCATCAGCTCACGCAACTCGAACATGTGGCCGATGGCAGGCGGGTCAATCAACGGGTTGTTGCTCAGGTTCAAGACCTGCAGGCCGCGCAGGTCAGCCAGCTTGGCGCGGGTGTGTTCGGTGAGTTGCAGGTGGTTGTCGTTGAGGTACAGGTGTTTGAGCGCGGGCATCTGTGACAGTACTTCCGGCAGGCGTGTCACCTCGTTGCTGCGCAGCTCCAACGCCTCGAGCTGCTTGAAGTGCTTGAGAAAATACGCCACGTCATCGTCGAGCCCCATTCTGTTCAACGACAACTGCCGGACGTGGGCAAAGCTGACCTGCGCCGGCAAGGTGGGCAGTCGGCCCACGACCAGGCCATCGAGTACCAGGCTTGGCACCTTTACCCCGCTGGCATCGGGCAACAGGAGCGTCTGTCGCCAGCCCTCCTCGATGGCCTGCATCGCCTGATGACGGCCCAAGCGGTAATCCGCCTGGGGATGGGGTAAACCGGCGAGGGACGTCTCGTCATTGCGCCACGCCTTGAGTGCCCGATGCAGGGCCTCGAACTGTCGCTCCAGCGCCTCCACGGACTGGGCGCGCGCCAAGTGATCGGGGCCTTGCCCGTCCAGGAACGTCGCCACCTGCCGCTCGTCAAAACCGGGATACAGCCTGTTGACTTTGCGCACCAGCGCCGCCGGGTGCCGCGTCGAGCGCACCATGGCCTGAACGCACGGCACCGGCGCCGGTTCAGGGAGTGCACGCTCGGGCCATAGATGGCGTGAAAACACGTGGCGTTCGTCCTCGGCGCACGCCTGGATCGCATCGCGCAATCGACTGGCACGCTCTGCCCCCGACAGGTTCAGCGCTGCCAATTGCGCAGGCGACAAGGTGGCGAGCAGAGCCTGGTAAAACCCGTCCGGGCCTGAGGCCTTTTCGCCCAGTGGCGCACCTTTGTCGTCGAACGCCTGGACCCCATCGCCAGTCTCGACCAGTGTGCGCTGCCACCGTGCATGCTGGCTGCCAGAGGTGCCTAGCAGGTCGCCGATCAAACTGTCCCGGCGTACCTGCACGTGCAAATCCTGCGGCCACCCCGCGACCTTCGCCAGCAGGTGAACGGCCAGCTGTCGCGAGGGGGCTGTCGCCAGCTCCGGCAGATACAGGCCGATCAGCGCCTGGTCTTCTTCCTGCACCGCCAACGCTTCGCGTACCCGTTGTGCGAGCGACAGCGGCACGCGCCGGGTGCTGCGCAGTTGCCAGCGATGCACGGTTGGCGTTTTGGACAACAACTCCCAGGCGATGCGATTGGGCAAGAGCGGGAAATGCGCCTTGAGCAACCCGTGATCTGAATGGGTAATGCCATCCGCTTCCTGATACAGCTGCTGGAAAACCTCTCGGTGGGTGCGCTTGAGCGAGGCCAGTAACTGGCGCGCAAGCACCGCGCCCTGCTCGTCTGGCGGTACCGAGCCGCCCAGCAAGGTGTCGATCTCGTCCGGCGGCAGCACGTCGAGCAGAGTCGCCATCACTGCGCCGTCTTTGAGCGCCTGTTCAGTGATGTGGATGCTCAAGTGTCCATGCTCGAAGGTTGCGCTGCCGGGAAAACGTTCGAGCCGCGCCCCTTGGCGGTCCAGCACCTCGAAAAACCGTCCCTGCGGCCAACCTGGCATCAGCGGCAACGCCAGCAACTGAACGCGCGCGGTGCTTGCATCCGGGCTTGGCTGATGTTCCAGCTGCCAGATCAGATCGCGGACTTGCTGGTTCAAGGCGAAACGCGCCACACAATCATTGAAGCGCTCCGGCAGCGGCCTATTTTGCAGGGCCAGGGCGTGCAGGCGGGAGGGGCCCATGTCGACAATGCTCGCCACATATTTCAATTGCTCGGGGGGCAGCGCGGCCAGGCGCGGGTTGAGCCGAGTGAGGATGTAGGACGGGGGCACCCACTCCTGAGTGTGTTCGAACGCAAACCGCCAACCGCCCTGGCGGTTGTGCAGCAGGCGCGGACGATAGGCCGTGGTCCGCGTCGGGTGAAGCACATGCCAGTAACCCGACCGCGCATCGTAGGCCACCGAATACACCGCGCCCTTGATCCTGACATATGAATGACCGCCGGCCTGGTAGATCCCACGGCTATTGGCCACCGTCAGGGCGTCGACATCCAGCGTCCGGCCGTAAGGCTTGAGCCGCCGACGCCACAAGCGAGGACCGGCATCAGGCAGCTGCACGGCTTCGACCGCCTCAAAGAACTCCGCGGGATTGGACTTGAACGCCCTGAACACCTTGCCCGCCACCTTCACACCGTTCGCAAACAGGGCCATGGCCGCGAGGTTTTCGGCCACATTGACCAAGTGTTCCAAGCCTTCGGCCTGGTCGCTATGCGTCCAATCATCCACGCCCTCGAAGACCTCGGCGAGCATCTCGCCGACGGCCACGCCCAACATCAATTGCCCGAGCACCGGCACCATCAGGCCGGCGATGTTCAGCATATTCAGGCCCGCCTCCTGATAGCCTTGAAGGCGTTTCTGGCGCGCCTGCTCATCCACTTGCGCCGTCGGCACGGCCAATGCAACGGCGTCCAGCTGGATCTTGCGGGTCAAGGCGCCGAAAAAGAACGGCTCCAGGCCAGTGTCCACCTCCACGGGCTCCACGTGTTCGAGTGTCCTGCGCTTGTCAAAACGCTGGAAAAAACCGAACCGCTCGGCCTCATCCAGGTAGCGAATGAAGAAGCTGCGATAGGCCGGCACCTGAAGCTTGAGCGTCAGGTAGACGGTCAGATCCCCCAGCGTGGGGTATTCGTACCACGGGCGCACGGGCTCGCCTGGCATGTACACCAGCAAGGGCCCCTCGGCAAAGCCGTGCGTGGAAGCATGGCCGAACACCAGCACGCTCCACAGGCATGCCCCATGCACATTGATCCCTTGCCACACCAGCGGCCTTTCATGGAACAGCACATGCTGCAGGTTCCGCGCGGGCAAGCGTGTATTGAGCAGGGCTTGCAACGCGGTATGGCCGGACTCACTGATATCGCCCTTGGCATGGGCAATCTGCAAGTCGATTTGCATGTCCTTGATCTTGCACTGGCCGACCTCGCCGACCACCGGGTTGTAGGCCCGTTCAGCGCCGTCCTCGTCGTCGCTTCCCGCGAGGTTGAACACCTCACGCAGGTGCCGCTGATAGGCCGCGCCCAGGTCCAGTTCGCGGCAGTACCGCGCAAAGGCTCCAACGCTCAGCGTTGACACGTGTTGGCCCGCCGCTCCCGTTCGAATCACCGCGCCTACGGGCAGCCCCTTCGCCTCGGCCTGGTCCTGGGTAAAATTTTGCATGGCCGCCTGCAGCAGGTTGTGCTTGTCCAGGGACATCGTCTGCAGCCGTACGCCACGGCCGAAGGTCAACGCGGCGAAGTGCCGGTTGGGCAACTCCAGCCAGTCACGTTCGACATTCAGCCCTGCATGCCCTTTTGTTACCAGGAGCGCTTTGAGTCGCTCGGCACAAAATGACCTGAGCGGCATTACACGGCGCAACAGGCTCGCGGCCCGCTCGCGGGGTTGCTGACTGCTGGCATGCGCCGCTTCGAGCGCCTGGCGCGTTGGGGCGGCGGCACTTACCAGCCACGGAGGCAGCGTACGCTGCAGCACGTTGGCCTTGTCCAGGTCGCCAGTGATTTCCAGCAGCGCAGCGGTTATTTTCTCCTGAGAGACAGGCGCAGCGGCCTGGCTTACAGCCGGTTGATGGGTCATCGGCAACAGTCCTTATTGCGTTGGATAATGACCCGGACAATAGCCCTCGCACCGGCGCTGAAGGGTTCAAATAGTCGGTGGATAACGCGGCGCATCCCCCCACTTTTTGCATCCGTGATTGACCTATCTACCGACCCTTGACGGGCGCCCCGCTGGCGCGCGACGTGGCTTGCGGCCACTCAAGGCTCTTTGCCTTATAACGTATTGTTCTAAAACTCCGTGAATCTGCCCGGGTCAGTCTCTGGGTACCCACCCTTTTGGTGCGGTGCCTTTTTTGTCTGTCCCCAACGGAAAAACCGGTAAGGAATATATGTGCGGATTAGCTGGCGAGTTACGTTTTGATCACCAACCTGCCGACCTGGCAGCGGTGGAGCGGATCACCCATCATTTAGCACCACGCGGTCCTGACGCGTGGGGCTTCCATGCCCAAGGGCCGATTGCCCTGGGCCATCGACGCCTGAAAATCATGGACCTGTCGGACGGCTCGGCCCAACCGATGGTCGACGCCCAACTGGGGCTGTCCCTGGCCTTCAACGGCGCGATCTACAACTTCCCGGAATTGCGTCAAGAGCTGGAAGCCCTGGGCTACGCCTTCTATTCCGGTGGTGACACCGAAGTGCTGCTCAAGGGCTACCACGCCTGGGGCGAAGCACTGCTGCCCAAGCTCAATGGCATGTTTGCGTTTGCCATCTGGGAGCGCGACGCGCAGCGCCTGTTCATCGCCCGCGACCGCCTGGGTGTAAAACCTTTGTACCTGTCGCGCACCGGCCAGCGCCTGCGCTTTGCCTCGGCACTGCCGGCGTTGCTCAAGGGCGGTGATATCAACCCGATGCTCGATCCGGTCGCGCTTAATCACTACCTGAACTTCCACGCCGTGGTACCGGCACCGCGCACGTTGCTGGCAGGCGTTGAAAAACTGCCGCCGGCCAGCTGGATGCGCATCGACGCCAACGGCAAGACCGAACAGAAAACCTGGTGGACCCTGCCCTACGGCCCCCATGACGATGAAAAAAACCTGACCCTGGAAGACTGGACCGACCGCGTGCTCGACAGCACCCGCGAAGCCGTGGCCATTCGCCAACGCGCCGCCGTGGATGTCGGCGTGCTGCTCTCCGGCGGTGTCGATTCGAGCATGCTCGTGGGCCTGCTGCGTGAAGTTGGCGTGCAGGACCTGTCGACCTTCTCCATCGGCTTTGAAGACGCCGGCGGCGAGCGCGGCGACGAATTCCAGTATTCGGATCTGATCGCCAAGCACTACGGCACCCGTCACCATCAACTGCGCATCGCCGAAAGCGAGATCATCGAGCAACTGCCCGCCGCGTTCCGTGCCATGAGCGAGCCGATGGTCAGCCACGACTGCATCGCCTTCTACCTGCTGTCGCGGGAAGTGGCCAAGCATTGCAAAGTGGTGCAAAGCGGCCAGGGCGCCGATGAACTCTTCGCCGGTTACCACTGGTACCCGCAAGTGGATGGCGCCAGCGATCCCTATGCCGCCTACCGTGACGCCTTTTTCGACCGCAGCTACGACGACTACGCGGCCACCGTTGCCCCCAAATGGCTGACCGCCAACGATGCTGCCGGTGACTTCGTGCGCGAGCATTTCGCCATGCCGGGCGCCGACGCCGCCGTGGACAAGGCGCTGCGCCTGGACAGTACGGTGATGCTGGTGGACGACCCGGTCAAACGCGTCGACAACATGACCATGGCCTGGGGCCTGGAAGCACGCACGCCGTTTCTGGACTACCGCCTCGTCGAATTGTCAGCCCGTGTGCCCGGCAAATTCAAATTGCCCGACGGTGGCAAGCAAGTCTTGAAAGAAGCCGCGCGCCGCGTGATCCCGAGTGAGGTCATCGACCGCAAAAAAGGCTACTTCCCGGTGCCGGGCCTCAAGCACTTGCAGGGCGACACCCTGAACTGGGTGCGTGAACTGCTGCTGGACCCGAGCCAGGATCGCGGCCTGTTCAACCCGGCCATGCTCGATCGCCTGCTGACAGACCCGCAAGGCCAACTGACGCCGCTGCGCGGTTCAAAGCTGTGGCAACTGGCGGCGCTGAACCTGTGGCTCAGCGAACAAGGAATCTGATTGATGAAACCTCTTGCAGCGGCTTACAGCCAACGCTTGCTGAAGGGCCAGGCGCCGACCTACGAGCGCCTGCAAGCCCGCCTGGCTGAAGATGGCAGCCCGTTGGGCGCCGAACCGATTGCCGTGCATTGTGGTTGGGGCCGATTGTTGATCGGCCATACGTTCCCGGACCCGGCGAGCCTGGCCCAGGAACTGCTCAAGGAACAGCCTGGCGAGCGCGACATCGCCCTGTATGTGGCAGCGCCCCAGCAGATTCTGGGGATCGATCCGCAGCAGTTGTTCCTTGACCCGTCCGACACCCTGCGCCTGTGGTTCAGCGACTATCGCCCCGCTACCCGCGTGTTTCGCGGTTTTCGTATTCGCCGGGTACAGACCGAAGCCGATTGGGCGGCGGTCAACGTGCTCTACCAGGGGCGCGGCATGTTGCCGGTCGACGCTGAACGCCTGACCCCACGCCATCAAGGCGGCCCGGTGTATTGGCTGGCCGAAGACGAAGACAGCGGCGCGGTGATCGGCAGCGTGATGGGCCTGAACCATCAGAAAGCCTTTCACGACCCGGAAAACGGCTGCAGCCTGTGGTGCCTGGCGGTTGACCCGCAGTGCACGCGCCCCGGCGTGGGTGAAGTGCTGGTGCGCCACTTGGTGGAGCACTTCATGAGCCGCGGCTTGAGCTACCTCGACCTGTCGGTGCTGCACGATAACCGTCAGGCCAAGAGCCTCTACGCCAAGCTGGGTTTTCGCGCGCTGACCACCTTTGCGATCAAACGCAAGAACGGCATCAACCAGCCGCTGTTTCTGGGCCCGGGCCCGCAGGCCGGGTTCAATCCCTATGCGCGCATCATTGTCGAAGAGGCCCACCGACGTGGCATCGATGTGCACGTGGATGATGCCGATGCCGGCCTGTTCACCCTCAGCCATGGCGGGCGCCGCGTGCGTTGCCGTGAATCATTGAGCGACCTGACCAGTGCCATCAGCATGACCTTGTGCCAGGACAAAAGCCTGACCCACAAAGTGCTCAAAGCCGCCGGCTTGAACCTGCCGTCGCAGCAATTGGCGGGCAGTGCCGACGACAACCTGGAGTTCCTCGACGAACACCAGCGCATCGTGGTCAAGCCGCTGGATGGCGAGCAAGGCCAGGGCGTGGCGGTGGATTTGCAGACCATCGAGGACGTGCAGAAAGCCATCGAAACAGCGCGCCAGTTCGACAGCCGCGTGCTGCTCGAGAGCTTCCATGAAGGCCTCGACCTGCGCATTCTGGTGATCGGTTTTGAAGTGGTTGCCGCCGCGATTCGGCGCCCGGCCGAGGTGACCGGCGACGGCCAGCATTCCATCGGCGCCCTGATCGAAGCCCAAAGCCGTCGTCGCCAGGCGGCCACTGACGGTGAAAGCAAGATCCCGCTGGACGACGAAACCCAACGCACCCTGCATGCCGCCGGTTTTGACTACAGCAGCATCCTGCCGCGTGGCCAGACTCTGGCCGTGCGCCGTACCGCCAACCTGCACACCGGCGGCTGCCTGGAAGACGTCACGGCGATTTTGCACCCCACATTGGTGGACGCTGCCGTGCGCGCGGCGCGTGCGCTGGACATTCCCATGGTCGGCCTGGACCTGCTGGTGCCTGCCGCCGATCAACCTGAGTATGTGTTTATCGAAGCCAACGAACGGGCCGGGCTGGCCAACCATGAGCCGCAACCGACGGCGGAGAAGTTTGTGGATTTGCTGTTTCCGCACAGTCAGCCGACCGCCCAATAACCTGTGGCGAGGGCCCGTCGTAGCTAGCGGGCTTGTTGTGGCGAGCGGGCTTGCCCCGCGTTGGGGCGCGAAGCGGCCCTGACCCTGGCACCGCAGTCTTTCAGCCAGAACGCGTTGGCAGGTTTTGGGGCTGCTTCGCAGCCCAACGCGGGGCAAGCCCGCTCGCCACAGCAAGCCCACTTGCCACAACAGGCACACTTGCCACAACAAGCCCGCTCGCCACAACAGGCCCGTTCGCCACACAAAATCCGCTCGCCCCCATTCATCAGGAGTCTTTATGAGCCGAACCATCCCCGAACCGGATCTCAACTACCTGCAGAAGGTGCTGCTGGAAATGCTCGCCATTCCCAGCCCTACCGGCTTCACCGACACCATCGTGCGCTACGTCGCCGAGCGCCTGGAAGAGCTGGGGATTCCCTTTGAGATGACCCGGCGCGGCACGATTCGCGCCACCCTCAAGGGCCAGAAAAACAGCCCCGACCGCGCCGTCTCGGCCCACTTGGACACCATCGGCGCGGCCGTGCGGGCGATCAAGGACAACGGCCGCCTGACCCTGGCGCCCGTCGGTTGCTGGTCCAGCCGTTTTGCCGAAGGCAGTCGCGTCAGCCTGTTCACCGACAATGGCGTGATCCGTGGCAGCGTGCTGCCGCTGATGGCCTCCGGGCATGCCTTCAACACCGCCGTGGATGAAATGCCGGTGAGTTGGGACCATGTCGAACTGCGCCTGGACGCCTACTGCGCTACCCGCGCCGACTGCGATTCGCTGGGCATCAGCATTGGCGACTACGTGGCGTTTGACCCACTGCCCGAGTTCACCGAAAGCGGCCACATCAGCGCGCGCCATCTGGACGATAAAGCCGGCGTGGCTGCCCTGCTCGCCGCGCTCAAGGCGATCATCGACAGCGGGGAACCGTTGCTGATCGACTGTCACCCGCTGTTTACCATCACCGAGGAAACCGGCAGCGGCGCCGCCGCGGCATTGCCTTGGGATGTGAGTGAATTTGTCGGCATCGACATCGCACCGGTCGCGCCCGGCCAGCATTCGAGTGAACACGCCGTGAGTGTGGCGATGCAGGATTCCGGTGGGCCGTACGACTATCACCTGTCCCGGCATTTGTTGCGCCTGGCCTCGGAAAACGACCTGCCCGTGCGTCGCGACCTGTTCCGCTACTACTTCAGCGATGCGCATTCGGCGGTCACCGCCGGGCACGACATTCGCACTGCGCTGCTGGCGTTCGGTTGCGATGCAACCCACGGCTACGAGCGCACGCACATCGACAGCCTGGCTGCGTTGAGTCGCCTGCTGAGCGCGTACATCCTCAGCCCGCCGGTATTTGCCAGCGATGCGCAACCGGCCCAGGGTTCGCTCGACCGCTTCAGTCATCAGATCGAACACGAAACGCAGATGGAGAGCGATACACGAGTGCCATCGGTCGACAGCCTGGTAGGACAGAAGTCCTGAGGCTGGCAACCTGCTACTGGCAAGACGGGTCCCGGCGCAGTAGCATCGCCGGGATTCTACCTCTGAGGCTTTTATGCTGATTCCCTACGACGCACTTGAAGTCGACACCCTGACCCGGCTCATCGAAGACTTCGTCACCCGCGACGGTACTGACAATGGCGATGAAACGCCCTTGGAGACCCGCGTGCTGCGCGTGCGCCAGGCGCTGACCAAAGGGCAGGCGCTGATTGTGTTCGACCCTGAAAGCGAGCAATGCCAGTTGATGCTCAAGCACGACGTGCCCAAGCATCTGTTCGATTGAGGAGGTGCTAGGGGTTGGTTTCAGGTTGGGTGGCTTGGCGTTCGAGGATTTTCTGATACACCTCGGCGCGGTGCACGTTGACCCCTACCGGTGCCTGGATGCCGAATTTCACCTGGGTTCCGTTCAGCTCGAGGATATGCAAGGCGATGTCATCGCCGATGGAAATGATTTCGCCTACGGCGCGGCTTAAGACCAGCATGGCGGTTGTCCTTTTGGAGTGACAGGACCTTGACCATGCGCGCTCGGAGGGGGTGCGACAATGGCTTGCCACTAAATCAGGCGAGACCTACGCGAGCTGGTAATTTGCCTGACAGACATCGGCCTCATTGGGCCAGTCGGGTACCTATCCGTTACCGGGGTGTCGCCGGGTAAGGCGCAATCCAGCTGCGCCGCTACCGGAATAACGCATAGGTACACGCCCAACACCTCAGGCCTTGACCGCCTGGGCCTTGGCCCGCATCTTGTCTGCCATGCTGGTCATCTCGTCATACAGCAGCTGCGGATTTTTCTGCTTCAACGCCCAGGCTATGCGCCCTTGCTCGTGCGGCAAAATCATGAATTCACCCTGTGCCACGCGCTGGTAGATATAGTCGGCAATGTCAGCCGCCGAAATGGGCGAACTCTCCAGCAACTTGCCCACCTGCGCCTTCATCGCCGGCGTCGGCCCACGAAACGAATCCAGCAAGTTGGTCTGGAAAAACGACGGGCACACCACGTGCACGCCAATTTCCTGATGCTTGAGCTCGACCAGCAAGCTCTCCGACAACGCCACCACCCCGGCCTTGGCCACGTTGTAATTACTCATGGCCGGCCCCTGCATCAAGGCCGCCATCGACGCAATATTGATGATCCGGCCCCTGCTCTTCTCCAACAACGGCAGGAACGCCTTGCAGCCCTTGACCACGCCCATCAGGTTAATCGCGATCTGCCAGTCCCAATCCTCCAGCGACAACTCGGCAAAGAAGCCCCCCGACGCCACACCGGCATTGTTGACGATCACATCGATACCGCCCAATTTCACCTCGCACGCCTGTGCAAAGGCGGTGAGCTGGCTGTAATCACGCACATCGCAGCGCTGCACAAACCCATCGCCACCCGCCTCGCGCACCAGCTTGAGTGTTTCCTGCAGGCCCGGCTCGCTGACATCCGACAAGGCCAGCTGCCAACCCTCACGGGCCCAGCGCAGCGCGATTTCGCGGCCCAGGCCGGACCCGGCGCCGGTGATCATCATGCGATTTTGCATAGGAAATAAGCCTTGTGGTTCACGTAGGAAGTGACCGGCAGTGTAGCGAAGGTTTTTGCGACACCCACGCACCATCCAATTGATGAATGCCTTGGGCAAACCTGAGGCCCGGTGCGAGGATGGTTTATAGCGTAAGTTCAATAAATTTCAACTAAGCGCACCTGATTGCGAACGCATTAAAAGAAATAAGCAACTTTGCAAAATGCTTTAAAAAAGCAGGGAATTTTCTTTGAAGTGACAGAGTCGGAGTTATTAAGGCGTCCGTAAATAAACCCACGGGCCTGTCGTTAATAACCGGTCTTTTCAGAAGGCCCTATAAGGAAAAAAACCATGAGCCTCATTCTGATCATTATCTTGATCCTGCTGTTGGTCGGCGGCCTGCCGGTGTTCCCGCACTCGCGTAACTGGGGCTATGGCCCGTCGGGTATTCTGGGCGTTGTCCTGGTAGTGCTGGTGGTACTGTTGCTGCTCGGTCGGATATAAATTCCGCACAAAAAAAAGAGGCCTCAATGAGGCCTCTTTTTTTATGCCCGGTTAATTAATCCGGCTTGCCGTCAATCACGCCGGCAGTGTTATCCAACAGGCTCTTGGTGGCCGTCTGCAGGAACGACTCGAGTTTCTGCTTCAGCGCCGCTTCGTCCGGTGACTCGGGAATCACTTTACCGGTCGGGTTCGCGCCCAGTTCATATTCCCACAGCTTGGGCGGCATCTCCTTGGGCAGTACCAGAATGCGGTCTGCGGTAACCAGCGCCACCGTCTGATCGCTGCCAGACGGTTTGATCACGCCAAAGCCCTTGTCGCCTTCCGGCAGGTTCAGCAGGTCACGGCCCCAGCACTGGTGAAGGGTGTCGCCACCGAGGCGGCCCATGATGGTCGGCACGATGTCGATCTGAGTGCCCACGGTGTGGTCACGCTCGCCGAACTTCTCCTGCATGCCCGGTGCAATCATCAGCATCGGCACGTTGAAGCGGCCCAGGTCCATTTCGGTGATCTGCTGTTCGTTACCAAAGCCATGGTCGCCCACGATCACGAACAGGGTTTCCTTGAAGTACGGCTCTTTGCGGGCTTTTTCAAAGAACTGGCCCAGGGCCCAGTCGGAGTAACGCATGGCCGTCAAATGCTCGTTGAGGCTGCCACGGTCGGTGACTTTCTCGACCGGCAATGGCGTCGGCAACGCGTACGGCGTGTGGTTGGACAGGGTTTGCAGCAGTGCGTAGAACGGCTTGCCGCCTTCGCGGGCTTTCAACTCTTCCAGGCCACGGTTGAACATGTCCTGGTCGGACACGCCCCACGTCGGGTCGGAGAACACCGGGTTGACGAAGTCATTACGCCCGATGAAGTTGGTCATGCCTTGGTTGCTGAAGAAGCCCGACTGGTTGTCCCAGGCGAAATCGCCGTTGTAGACATACACGTCGTCAAATTTGCGCGCGCTGAGCAACTGCGGCAGGCCCGACAGCTTGTGGCTGCCTTCCGGGGTCTGCATCAGGTATTCGAAACCCGGCAGGTTCGGGAAGCACGCCATGGTGGCAAACATGCCCTGGTGGGTGTGCGTGCCATTGGAGAAGAAGCGATCGAACAGCAGGCCTTCCTTGGACAACTTGTCGAAGTACGGCGTGATGTTGCCCGGGCGCCCCAGGGCGCCCACCGAGTGACCGGCGAAGCTTTCCATCAGGATGACCACGACGTTCTTGATCGGCAGAGTCTTCTCGGCCGGTGGCGTGTAGTCACGACGCACGGCGGCGGTGTCGGTATCCACCAGTTTCTCTTGCGGCAGCACCAGCATGTCGCGCACGGTCTGGGTGGCCAGCGGCTGGTCCAGGGTGGCCTTCCAGATGTTGGAGCGTTCCTCGGAGAAGCGCGCCTTGGCCGCAGCGATCAGCGACAGCGTGCCGTTGAGGCCCAACTGGTTGGCGAAGTTCGATTCGGTAGTGTAGACATCACCCCAACGCAGCGGCGGGCCTTGACGCAAGGTGCCACGGATGGCGACTACGGCGATCAACAGGCAGACCACAAACACGGCGATGCGGCTGTACCACGGCGCCACTTGGCGGGTACCGATGCTGCCGCCGCTGAACGGGCCGCGGGGGCGCGTTGCACGGTCGGCACCTTTGAAGGCCATGCTCAGGATCAGCGTGCCCACGGCCCAGGCCAGCAGGTAACGCACCACCGGGAAACCGTACCAGAGCATGCTCATCACGGTTTTCGGGTCTTCCTTTACGTACTGGAAGACCAGGCCGTTGAGGCGCTGGTGGAATTCGCGGTAGAAGTCCATTTCCATCAGCCCCAGGAACAGGGCAATGCTGGACGCGACGGTCAGCCACAAACGGAAGAACCCGCGTGCCGCCATCGCGCGTACGCTGAACAAGGCCAGCAGCAGCGGGACCAGCACGTACATCACCAGCCGTATGTCAAAACGCAGCCCGTTGGCGAACGCTTCCAGGAAGGTCGAGGCCGGCGTGTCGAGGATCATCTCGCGGTTGTAGACCAGCAGCGCCAGGCGCAGCAGGGAGAACATCACCATCATGACCAATGCGCAGAGCAGCGTGTACGCCAGATGGGATTTGACGGTCGGTTGCAGCAGGCGATTTGAAGCTCGCTGCTGACTCAGGGCGTCCGGGTTTGCCATGTCGTTTCAGGACCCATTGGAAGTTTAAGTTGCGAAAAAATGCAGTGGCGTCCGTCCCTCGCCCAGGCTGGCTGGGGCAGGCGGTTAACGCGGTGGCGCAAATGGTGCCCGATCAATGGCATCAACGCTATTAATTACTGAACGTGCGCCGCGCTTGTGCCTTTAACGGCACTCGAGATAGAGCCTTGGCAGCGTGATAAAGCCGGCGAATTGTCTTGGAAAAGATGTGAAAATTTCGTACAGCGAATACTTTCGACACACAAAACTCTGAATACGCTGGAAACGAATGTGGGAGCGGGCTTGCCCGCGATAGCGATGTGTCAGCCCGCACAACTGTGGCTGATAAACCGTTATCGCGGGCAAGCCCGCTCCCACATTGACAGGGCCCACTCAGGATCAGAGCGGGCCCAGGTGTCGTCAGATCCGCACGTTACCGCGTGGCCCGGCGATTGCCCAGATGATCAGGCCCAAGACAGGCAGCAACAGGATCAGCAAAATCCACAGCACCTTGGCACCGGTGCTGGCGCCGCTTTTGAACACGTTGATGATCGCCCAGATATCCAGCGCCAGGATGATCAGGCCAATCAAGCCATTAAAAGTGGAACCCATGGTGTCGCTCCTAAGTGAGGGCATGCACTTGTAGGATAGTCAGCCCTGGCAGGGGTTCCGTTTTATTTCAGACGTGGACGGCAACGCGCAGGGCTTCCAGGGATGGCTCGGCCTTGATGCCGACTTCAGCGCACAGTTCCAGCACGCGCGGCAGGTCGTTGCCGTAGACCAGCACCGCCTGAATCTCGTCATCCAGCAACTGACTAAAGTTGAGCAGCACATAGCCACCGTCCTCCGGGCTCAGGGCGCTCATCTGGATCTGGATGCGGTTCAGCGCCGTCAGGTCTTCGGTCTTGGCCAACTGCTTGGGCTTGAGATTGAACGCCACGCCCGGGCCGAACGACGCGACGATGTGTGCAAACAGGTCGCCATAGGTGTCGGCTTGAAACAGCACAGTGTCCGGCAAGCTACCGACCACGACCCACTCACCCAGCGGAATCGGGAAAGTGTCGTCGTAGTTGATATCCGGGTTGGCCGCCAGAAAAGCAGCAGGGTCCGCGTAGGCCTGGGCCGCTTCCTCGGCAATGCGTGCCACTTCGTCCTCGCCCATGACGCCGGCGCTGATTTTGCTGATGAGTTCGACGAGGGCGGTTTGCATGGGAAGGTCCTGTGGCGAGCTGGTTTTTGAGGGCGCGTAGCCTACACCAGTTTTTGCAACTGCGCCGCCGTATCCGCCGCGCCCATGGTGTGCGCCGCCGCCAGTGCGGTCGCACCCTGAGCATCGGTGGCCTTGGGGTTGGCACCCTGGCCGAGCAGGTACTCAAGCATTTCGACACGGTTGAACATCGCGGCCATCATCAACGCCGTGCGGCCATCCGAGGAGGCGCCGTCCACCGGCGCGCCGCCGTCGATCAGCGCCTTGACCACGGGCAGGTTGCCCTTGAACGCCGCACCGGCCATCGGCAGTTGGTTCTTGTCGTTGGCGATCAGCGGGTCGGCCTTGAACTCCAGCAGCACTTTCACCGCGTCGGCGTGACCGTGATAGGCCGCGAGCATGAGCAAGGTGTCGCCATTGTGATTACGCAGGTTAGGCGGCAAGCCTTTGGCCAGCAGTGCGGCGAGCATGGCGGCATCGCCTTTGCGGGCCACGTCGAAGACCTGCTCGGCAAATTCAGCGGCTTCGTCTTCGGTCATTTGTTTAGGCTGGTCTGACATGTGGGGCTCCTTGTCTGGTTGCTTTATAGGCGCCCAGTGTCGCGATGGAGTTCCCCACTGTCATGGCTTTTTTGCCAAAAGCGCTCATAGGCAGAATCAATAGCGCTGCTTTCAATAACGGAAATGCCCGCCCTGAATCTGCGCCAACAAGTCGCCGGTGACCGGCACATAGCAATCCGAGCCCGGCAGCCATGCATACACCGGGTCGTTGCCGGCCTTGCCCGGGTCGAAGGCCTCCTCCTTGAGACGCACTTTCTGATACTTGAAGGTTCCGGTGGTTTCCATCTTCACCTTGATCCGCAGGAACAACGGCACCGCGTAATGCGGCAACTGGCCGTGGGCGAATTGCAGCAATTCACGCATGTCCAGCGAGGCCAGGGATTCACTTGGCGTGATGGCGACCATGCCGGCGCGGCCATTGGTGTTTTCGATCTCGACGCCGTAAGCGACCACTTCGGCGATCTGCGGATGTTGCAGCAGCACGTTCTCCACTTCGGTGGTCGAGACGTTTTCGCCCTTCCAGCGATAGGTATCGCCCAGGCGATCGACAAATTGCGCATGACCGAAGCCGATGCTGCGCAACAAGTCGCCGGTATTGAAATAGCGGTCGCCCTTCTCGAACACGTCGGTCAACACCACCTTGCGGTTCTTTTCCGGGTCGGTGTAACCGTCGAACGGTGACTTTTCATCGATCCTGGCGAGTAACAACCCCTGCCCGCCCGTTTGCACCTTGCGCATGAAGCCGTCGCTGCCACGCACCGGTTCACCGCTGTCGTTGCTGTAGTCCACCAGTGCCCAGTGCTGCAGGCAAAAGCCGATGGTGTTGTCGAAATTCAGCACGTTGGTGAATCCGATGTTGCCGTCACTGGCGGCATACAGTTCGCAAACATGCTCAACGCCATAACGTTGCTTGAACTGCGCCCACACGCCGGGACGCAGGCCATTGCCGACCATCTTGGTCACGCGGTTATCGAGATCCTGGGCGCTGGCGGGCTGATCGAGCAGGTAGCGGCACAACTCACCGACATAGCCCAGGGTGGTTGCGTTGAATTTGCGCGCATCGTCCCAGAACTGGCTGGCACTGAATTTACGCCGGATGGCAAAGCCCGAGGCCCCGACAATCGCCGAGCCCCAGCACACGCACAGGCCAGTGGCGTGGTACAGCGGCAAGGTGCAATAGAGGACGTCATCCGGGCCCATGTCCAGCGCGATACTGCCGAAGCTGACCGCAGTTTTGGTCCAGCGCCCGTGCTTCATGATGCCGGCCTTGGGCAAGCCCGTGGTGCCGGAGGTGTAGATATAGAAACAGGGGTCGTTGAAGAACACTTGTCCGGTACTGGCGGGGTTGTCCACCGAGCCGTCGGCACTGGCGGCCATCAGGTCGGTATAGCCTTCAGGCAGCGTGCTTGACGGCTGATCGGCGACAAACCAGGTCCTGTGGGCCGCGATTGCCACGTGCTCACGCACGGTCGTGTAGGCCGCCACCAACTCTGCGCCCACCACGATTGCCACCGGGCTCACCAGATTCAGGCTGTGCACCAGCGCCGCCTGGGTTTGCGAAGTATTGAGCATTGCGCAGATACCCCCCAGCTTGGCCACGGCCAGCACGCTTAACAGCAGTTCGGGGCGGTTTTCGATGAACAACGCGACCACGTCCCCCTTGCTGATGCCCTGCTCGTGCAGGTGATGGGCGATACGGTTGGCACGCTGGTTGGCTTGGGCGTAGCTGAGCACACTGTCGCCATATAACAGCGCCGCGCCATCTGGGTTACGAGAGGTGGCCTGTTCGAATTGCCATCCCAGGCCGCAGGGCTGGCTGGGATCGGTGACATTCGCAGCGCGCATGCCGCGTACCACGCGTGGCAGGGCCCGAACTATCGCCGGCACCTTACGCAACAGCTTGCCCCAAGTGATCATGTCGTCTTGCGGATGGCGCATGGCGGAACGTCCTTCTTCTTATTCTTCGTATGATCCAGACACCGCATCGGCCCTGTAGGAAGAGGTCGAATGCCTTGCAGGAAAATACGCCTGCCATTCTTCGGCTGTACATGCGGGATTTGAAAAGTTTTGTATCCCGTACCGCCCAGCATGAAATAGGGAATTGCGCGGCGCCGATGCGGTCATTAACTGTGACGGGGAGCGAAATGCCCGGCCCCGGTAACGCAAAATGCAGGATGCACGATGGCCTTTCATGCAAATTGCACGAAAGTGAAAAATCTATAAAATTTTAACTTGTTGATTTATAACGTTTTTTTAGACAATCCAATACTGGCACAATCACTGCACCTATCACTCCATGCTTGCCAACTTGAGCCAACGGAGCTGATAGACATGAGCCTGATCCAAGATAAATTCGCTTCTGTATTTTCCCAATACGACGTCACCACTCAGCCACGCCCAGACGGCGGGATCCTGTTGACCCTGCGCAACAGCGAAGGCAAACAGGTCAAGCGTTCGATTTCGTACCAACAACTGCACACCGCTGACCAACTGACCTGGGTCATCAGCGCCATTCGCCGCGACCTGGCCGAACAAGCCAGCGAGCTGCCACAGATCTCGATGCTGCAAAGCCAGAATCGCTTTGCCCTGCCGACCTACCATTCGGCCTGAGTCATCTGAGCAAAAAAGGCCGCGACGCCGTTGAGCGTCGCGGCCTTTTTTTGTGCCTTCAGCAAAGCCCCAGGCGGGCTGCTGCGTTCATCGCCTGCACGCGGTTAGTGACTTGCAGCTTGAGGTAGATGTTACGCAGATGGAATTTAACCGTGGCTTGGGAGGTGGCGCGAATCTGGCTGATTTCCCAGACGGTCTTGCCTTCCGAGGCCCAGCGCAGGATTTCCAGCTCTGTCGGCGTCAGGGCTTTGCCGCACAGGCTCAGGCGTTTTCCAACGGCGCTCGGCACGGCAAGCGCGCGACACGGCTGCTCTGGGCCACTCATCACTCTCTCTCCTGTATCAGTGGATGCCATACCACCTTTCGGATTCCTGCAATTGACAGGTGATATAAACATTGAGTCGGGAGAGTTACATAACGAATAGATTGAAAGCATAACGCGCCGCATAAACAGCTACGTCTTACATTTATATAAGTTCCTTCCCACAACAACTTCCAACCTGCCGGGGTTGAACATTCAACTATTCGCGCTTAATCGTCCAAGCCTGGAAAACCAGCGGCACTGTGCTCTTCGGTGAACTGAGGCACACACCCTTCGGCTGTATGGAATAAACGTAGCGCCACACAGTGCGGATTCTCGCCCACGTCGAGCCAATGCGGCATTCCGGCCGGAACCACCAGCACATCATTCTTCTCACAACGCACGGCGTAGACGTACTCGCCCACGAGCAGGCAGAACAAGCCTTGGCCCGCGATGAAAAAATGCACGTTGTCTGCACTGTAGCGACGCGCCTTGAGGCCCTCAGCGCGCAATTCGGCGCGCTGCGGATGGTCGCCCGTTACGCTCAATACCTGAGCAGAGCCGTAGCCGAGGGCATCGATCTGCGACTGGTACGCCGCGATCATTTCAGCGTCACTGGCGCCCTTTTCGACGGGGCTGGGCTGCCAGCGGTCAAAACCCACGCCGTGCTCAACCAGGGTCGAGACGATATCGTCGAAGTGGGTCAACACCTTGTTCGGGGTATCGGGTGTGGCGAGCGGGTAAACAGCGACATAACTCATTGCACGGTTCCTTTATTCGGCTCTTGCAATCGAAAGCCAATGATTAGGGCGGCGGCCAGGGCCGCAACACTGGCGATGCTGAAGGTCAGGGTCGGCCCCAACAGGTTCCAGCTATAACCGGCATACAGCGCGCCCAATGCGCCGCCAGTGCCGGCCAGTGCGGCATACAGCGCCTGGCCCTGGCCTTGCTGGCGAGCGCCGAAGCTGCGTTGCACAAAGGCAATCGCCGCCGCGTGAAAACTGCCAAAGGTGGCCGCGTGCATCACTTGCGCAAGCAGCAGCACCCAGAAAAATTCGGCGAATGAGCCCAGCAACAACCAGCGCACGGCCGCCAACAGGAAACTTGCCAGCAGCACCCGTCGCACCGAAAAGCGCGTGAGGATGCGGCTCATGGCCAGAAACATCAGCACTTCTGCGACCACGCCCAAGGCCCAGAGCATGCCGATCACGCCACGGCTGTAGCCCAGATGTTCGAGGTGCAGGGTGAGAAAGGTGTAATACGGGCCGTGGCTCATTTGCATCAGCGCCACGCAGGCATAAAACGCCAGCACCCCAGGGCTGCGCAATTGCTTGAGAAAACCGTCACCGGCCAGGCGATTGTCGTGGATCGCGGGTTGCGCATTCGGTACCCACAGGCTGGCACCGATGATGCCGGCCATGATCACCACGACCACCACCGGGTAAATGTCCAGGCTCAGCCAGTCGAACAGGCGGCCCATGATCACCACGGTGAGGATGAAACCAATCGAGCCCCACAGGCGGATCTGGCTGTAGCGCGAGGTCTGCTTTTGCAGGTGGGCCAGGGTGATCACTTCAAACTGCGGCAACACGGCGTGCCAGAAGAACGCATGCAGGGCCATCACCAGCGCGAGCCAGGCGTAGGTCTTGCTGAAGAAAATCAATGAAAAGCTGGCCAGCGTACACACCGCGCCAAACCGGACGATGGCCAGGCGCCGCCCGGTGTAATCGCCGAGCCAGCCCCACAGGTTGGGCGCCACGCAGCGCATCAGCATGGGGATAGCCACCAACTCACCAATGCGTGCGCTGGAGAACCCAAGATGATCGAAGTACAGGGCCAGGAACGGCGCCGTTGCCCCGAGCAGGGCGAAGTAGAACAGGTAGAAGCTGGACAGGCGCCAGTACGGGAGGGTCGGGCTCACCATGCACGGGGCCGCTTCGCGGACCTGCCTGAGCAAGCCCGCCCGCCACCGGCTGTCACAGCTGGCCCAGCACCGGCGTATTCACGTGCACATCGGCATTTTGCCCGCGGTTGCGCAGCAGGTGGTCCATCAACACGATGGCCATCATGGCTTCGGCAATCGGCGTGGCACGGATGCCGACGCATGGGTCATGGCGGCCCTTGGTGATCACATCCACCGGGTTGCCGTGCACATCAATCGAGCGGCCTGGCGTGGTGATGCTCGATGTGGCCTTGAGGGCCAGGTGCGCAACGATCGGTTGGCCCGAGGAAATACCGCCGAGGATGCCGCCCGCGTTGTTGCTGAGGAAACCCTGCGGGGTCAGCTCATCGCGGTGCTCGGTGCCGCGCTGGGACACACAGGCGAAACCGGCGCCGATTTCCACGCCCTTCACCGCGTTGATGCTCATCAGCGCATGGGCCAGCTCGGCGTCGAGGCGGTCGAAGATCGGCTCGCCCAAGCCAGGTTTGACGCCTTCGGCAACCACGGTGATCTTCGCGCCGACGGAGTCCTGGTCGCGGCGCAACTGGTCCATGTAGGCTTCCAGTTCCGGCACTTTGTCCGGGTCGGGGCTGAAGAAAGCGTTGTCGTCGACGCTGTCCCAGGTCTTGAACGGGATCTCGATCGGACCCAGCTGGCTCATGTAGCCGCGGATCACGATGCCCTGAGTGGCCAGGTATTTCTTGGCGATGGCACCGGCAGCCACGCGCATCGCGGTTTCGCGCGCCGAGCTGCGGCCACCGCCACGGTAGTCGCGTTCGCCGTATTTGTGATGGTAGGTGTAGTCGGCGTGGGCCGGGCGGAACAGGTCCTTGATCGCCGAATAGTCCTTGGACTTCTGGTCGGTGTTGCGAATCAGCAGGCCGATGGCGCAACCGGTGGTGCGGCCTTCGAACACGCCGGAGAGGATTTCGACTTCGTCGGGCTCCTGGCGCTGGGTGGTGTGGCGGCTGGTGCCGGGCTTGCGGCGGTCGAGCTCGCGCTGCAGGTCGTCCAGAGACAGCTCGAGGCCTGGCGGGCAGCCGTCGACAATGGCGACCAATGCCGGGCCATGGCTTTCGCCCGCGGTGGTGACAGTGAACAGCTTGCCGAAGGTATTGCCGGACATGCAGGGCGCTCCGTGAAATCAGTTGAATCAAGTCAACCGTAATAACTTAAGGCGGCCAGTATACGCAGGCTAACCGACTAGTTCATCCTCGAAACCTTACCGGTAGACGTTGGTCCAACCGGCACCTTCCTGATGATGGCGCGATGATGCTGCGAGTTCTGCTTTTAACCCTCACCCTGTTTTCCAGCCTGGGCTTCGCCGCCTCCCCTGTCGTGCTGCAACGGCCGATCAGCCTGGACACCGGCAACGGCGAGCTGTTTGGCTCGCTTTTACTGCCCCAATCCGACAAACCAGTGCCGGTGGTGTTGATCATTGCCGGCTCAGGGCCTACCGACCGTAACGGCAACAGTGCCGACGGCGCACGCAACGACAGCCTCAAGCGCCTGGCCTGGGTGCTTGCCCGACACAACATTGCCAGCGTGCGCTACGACAAGCGCGGCGTGGCCGCCAGCCTGGCGGCCACGCCGGATGAACGCAACCTGACCCTGGACGCCTACGTATCCGATGCCGTGGCCTGGGGCAAGCTGCTCAAGGCCGACAGCCGCATGGGCCCGCTGATCGTCCTGGGCCACAGCGAGGGCGCGCTGGTTGCCGCGCTCGCCGCACCGCAACTGAATCCGGCCGGCGTTATTTCTCTGTCTGGCAGTGCGCGGCCGGTGGATCAGGTGATCCGCCAGCAGTTGGCCGATCACCTGCCCCCTGCCCTGTTGCTGCGCAGCAACGAGATCCTCGACCACCTCAAGGCCGGCCAAGTGGATGCCGATGTGCCCGGCCCGCTGGAAGGTATTTTCCGACCCAGCGTGCAGCCTTATCTGATCAGCCTGTTTCGCGCCGACCCGTCAGCCGCGTTCGCCAAGCTGACCATGCCGGCCTTGATCATCCAGGGCACCAACGATATTCAGGTGGGCGTCGCAGATGCCCGGCAACTGAAAAACGCCAAGCCCGACGCGCACTTGACGGTGATCGAAGGCATGAACCATGTCATGCGCATTGTGCCCAAGGACGTGAAAGAGCAACTGGCCTCCTACAACGACCCGAAACTGCCGCTTGCCGCCGAGCTGGGTGAGCGCATCGTGCGCTTTATCGACGGACTTCAACCCCGTTAAGCGACTATTTACCTCCAGTCCTGAGAAAAACGGCCGATAAGCCCAGGGTCGACAGTAAAAAGACTGTCGACCTGCAGGGCTTGGACAGGATCGCGCCGCATGACAACCACAGAAGCTACACCAGAACCTATTGCCGACACCGCGGCTGAAAAAACCGAGGCCGTCGAGGCAGCGGCCCTGCCGTGGGCGGACGTGCAGGCCGAACATTTCAAGATGCTGCGCCTGGCGCCCCTGGCCACCGACCGTGCCACCGGCGCGCGGCCGTTGCGGTTCGTGCAGTTCGGCTATGCCGAACGCAATGACAAACACCACAGCCTGTTGCGCATGGTCATCCAGTTGCCAGGCCAGCGAGTGCGCCGCGAGCAGAACCACTTGGATATCTGGGTCGATCACGATAAGCACCGCGTGCACTTCGGCCCGGGCAACAGCCTGGAAATCGAACCGGCCAACCGCGGGATCGGCCGCTTCCTCGTCGCTCAAGGCGCGGCGTGGGCGAAAAAGAAGTGGTCACACTACCGCGTCGACGGCGTAGACCTGGCCAATAAAGACGCGCTGAACGAAGCCACGCGCCTGCGTCGCGATCACTTCCTGCGTATCCAGGGCTTTGATGTGGCCTACGCCGATGTGCAACACCTCAAAGGCAACGTGCAGCCGGGCAAGGTCAGCGACGTGCTGGACAGCTGGAACACCGAGAAGGTGCAGTTCGTGGAAATCCTCGAAGCCGCGCAGATGCTGCAACAGGCCGAGCAGAACCTGGCCGAGCAAGAAGTGAAACTGCGCAAAGAAGAGGAAAAGGTCACCAAGTTCAAGCGTGAGGACAGCGGGCTGCGCTTTACCATCACCTGTTTGGTGGCGTTTACGGTGTTTCAGGCGGGGTTGCTGATCTGGATTGCCACGCACCGGTAGCACGTTGGAACGCAATTGAAATGTGGGAGCGGGCTTGCTCGCGAAAGCGGTATGACAGTCAACTTATCAGTGACTGATACACCGCTTTCGCGGGCAAGCCCGCTCCCACATTCAGGGTCGGTTTCTACAGTTGGGTGGGTTTAAACCCGAGCAGCAAATACCGCTTGATGCGCGCGGCACTGCTCGGCCGTCAGCATGAACACACCATGCCCGCCGCGCTGGAACTCCAGCCAGGCAAAGTCGACTTCCGGGTATAGCGCCTCAACGTGCACCTGGCTGTTGCCAACCTCGACAATCAACAAGCCTTTCTCGGTGAGGTGGTCTGCGGCCTCAGCCAACATCCGGCGCACCAGGTTCAAGCCATCATCGCCGCAGGCCAGGCCCAACTCCGGCTCGTGCTGGTATTCGTCAGGCATGTCGGCGAAGTCTTCGGCATCCACGTACGGCGGGTTGGACACGATCAGATCAAACCGCTGACCCGGCAAACCGTCGAAGCCGTCGCCCTGCACGGTGTAGACGCGCTCGTCGACGCCATGGCGCTCGATGTTCTGGTTGGCCACCTCCAGCGCTTCGAAGGACAGGTCGCCCAGCACCACTTCGGCGTCCTGGAACTCGTAGGCGCACGCGATACCAATGCAACCGGAGCCGGTGCACAGGTCGAGAATGCGCGCCGGTGGCTGGGCCAGCCAGGGTTCGAAGCGGTTTTCGATCAGTTCGCCAATCGGTGAACGCGGGATCAGCACACGCTCGTCGACGATAAACGACATGCCGCAGAACCAGGCTTCCTTCAACAGGTAAGCGGTGGGTACACGCTCATGGATACGGCGGTGCAGCAAGCGCTGAACGTGGGAAATTTCCTCTTCTTCCAGGTTGCAGTCCAGGTAGCTGTCGGCAATTTCCCAAGGCAGGTGCAAGGCACCGAGCACCAATTGCCGGGCTTCGTCCCAGGCATTGTCGGTACCATGGCCGAAAAACAGGTCTTCCCCATGGAAACGGCTGACAGCCCAACGGATATGGTCGCGCAGTGTGCGCAGGCGGGATGTGATCACGGGGACAAGCTCCTGGAAAAAACGACTGGCGATTCTAACAGCCTTCGCCTGTACCGACGATGTACGAAACCCCTTCGCCATCCGTCGGATTTCATCCAATTTGCCATCGCGGGCTTAAACAAGCCGCCCACTTGACATGGCTGCACGTCAACAACGGCGTACCTTACGATGGTAGCGATTCACAGAACCGCTCAGCCAGTGGACAATGTCACAAAAGCCCCCCTCACAGGAGCCCCAGAATGTCCGTTCCAAAGACGATGTTTCAACTCAGCGGTCGCGGTTACGCAGCAGCCAACCTGAACCATGCGACCCTCGTGATCATCGACGCCCAAAAGGAATACCTCAGCGGTCCACTCGCCCTCTCGGGCATGGACGCGGCGGTCGAAAACATCAAGCAGTTGGTTGCTGCCGCGCGCAATGCCGGGCGTCCGATCGTGCATGTACGTCACCTTGGCACCGTCGGTGGCCTGTTCGACCCGCAGGGCGAGCGCGGTGAATTCATTCCCGGCCTGGAACCACTCGGTGACGAAACCATCATCGGCAAACTGCTGCCGAGCGCGTTTCACGGCACCGGGCTGGAAAAACACCTGCAGGATCTCGGCTCTCTGGACCTTATCGTCTGTGGCTTCATGAGCCATTCCAGCGTCAGCACAACCGTGCGCGCCGCCAAGAACCTGGGCTTTCGCTGCACCCTGGTGGAAGACGCCTGCGCCACGCGCGACCTGCCTTACAAAGGCGGCATCCTTAGCGCTGAACATGTGCAACAGACCGAAATGGCCATCATGGCCGATAACTTCGCGACCCTCGCGTTGACCAAAGATCTGACCTGATTGACCTTCTGATGAGCGGCGCGGCGTGTTTATTGCCCCGCTCATCCGCAAAACCTTTTCATTTTCTGCAATTGCCTCTGGTACAGGAACAACCTGTGTATCTTCCGGTCGAAGGGCCGATACCCTGGAGGAAAGGTCGGAATGAAGATATCCGATGGTTTTGACGCTCGTCGCTTGCGCCCCAAGGGCCCGAGCAACTGGCGTCTGCGCCTGGTGGCCGGCTTTGCCGCGCTGCTGGCCATTGTAGGTTTGCTGCTGGCTGGTGCCGGTGGCGCCGGTTTGTTTGGTCATTCGCCGGCACTCGGCGAACTGAATGCCAGCCCGGGCGGCTCGGCAATTTTGTTGGTGATCGGCCTGTTGGTGCTCTGGCTGGGCGTCTGGTTATGGCGTCGCAGCCGTCGGCGGATGCGCCAGCCGCTGTCGCTGAACATCGCCTCACACCTGATGAAAAAGCACGACTGATGGCGCTTGGATAGCGTTTCCTGCGCCCCGGCCGCCGCGATTTAGGTAAACTGCCCGCCCTTCGCGGAGGCTGACATGCAAGACGACGATTTTTCCCTGTTCAAAAACGAGCTGCGCGGCGTCAAGCCGATCAAGCACGACCGTGCCGACACCGGCAAACCCAAGACCGACCGGGCGCAGATCGCCACGCTGCGCCAGGCCGCGACCGTGCGCACCGATGCCACCACCGTGGATGGCCTGTCGGACCAGTTCGTAATCGACGTAGGCCCCGAAGACGAGTTGATGTGGGCCCGCGACGGCGTGCAGGAAAGCCAGATGCGCAAGCTCAAGATCGGCCAGATCCCGTTAGAGGGCAGCCTTGACCTGCACGGCATGAACGTCGAAAAAGCCCGCGAAACCCTCTGGGCCTTCCTGGCCGAAGCGACCAAATTCGAAATCCGCTGCGTGCGCGTCACCCACGGCAAGGCCGTGCGGTTGGATGGCAAGCGGCCGATGATCAAGAGCCACGTCAACACTTGGCTGCGCCAGCATGCCCAAGTGCTCGGTTTTACCTCTTGCCAGGCCCGCCACGGCGGCGCGGGCGCGGTGTATGTGATGCTCAAGCGCACCATGATGGAGGGGCGCGACGAGTAACAAGTGCCATCGACAGGCTTGCAGCGATGTGTCCGCCACCGTAACCTTGCGCTTTGCGAAAATCCCACAGGTAGTTTCATGTCCCTGGAACAGAATTACACCGCGATCCTCGGCCAACTCGGCGAGGACGTTTCCCGCGAGGGCCTGCTCGACACGCCAAAGCGTGCCGCCAAGGCGATGCAGTACCTTTGCCGCGGCTATGAACAGACACTCGAAGAAGTCACCAACGGTGCCTTGTTCAGCTCCGACAACAGCGAAATGGTGCTGGTCAAGGACATCGAGCTGTACTCGCTGTGCGAACACCACCTGCTGCCGTTTATCGGTAAGGCTCACGTCGCGTATATCCCGAGCGGCAAAGTGCTGGGCCTGTCGAAAGTGGCGCGGATTGTCGACATGTATGCGCGCCGCCTGCAGATCCAGGAAAACCTCAGCCGCCAGATCGCCGATGCCGTGATGCAAGTCACCGGCGCGCTGGGCGTGGCCGTGGTGATCGAAGCCAAGCACATGTGCATGATGATGCGCGGTGTAGAGAAACAGAATTCTTCGATGATCACCTCGGTGATGCTGGGTGAGTTCCGCGAAAACGCGGCCACGCGCAGCGAGTTTCTCAGCCTGATCAAGTAACAGGCTGTGCAGGAAAAAACCGGCGTTCATCGCCGGTTTTTTTTCGCCTACAAATTTCAGGTAAGCTGCGGCCCCTTCTTCATGGGCAAGAGGTTTTCAGCCATGTTCGTCAAAGCACTTCGAGTGGGCCTCGGCCACGTCATCATCGCGGGCGACTTCATTACCCGCCCACGCAAAAAGCAGCGCCCCGCCGAACAACAGGCGCAGGTGAACGCTGCGGCCAAGGACCTGACCCTGTATCAGTTCCACGCCTGCCCGTTCTGCGTGAAGACCCGTCGTACGTTGCACCGTCTGAATGTGCCGGTGGCGTTGAAGGACGCGAAGAACAATGCGCAAGATCGCCAGACCCTGCTGGAGCAAGGCGGCAAGATCAAAGTGCCGTGCCTGCGCATTGAAGAAAATGGCCAGACCACTTGGATGTATGACTCCAAGGTGATCATTGAGTACCTCGACAAGCGGTTCGCCGCAGTCTGATAAACACCGCTGTCAGTGTGGGAGCGGGCTTGCCTGCGATGCAGACACCTCGATTTATCAGTGACACCGAGGTGACGCTATCGCAGGCAAGCCAGCTCCCACATTAGTTCGGCGTTGCCAATTCGATATCCAACAAGGCCAAGCCCAGGCAGTTGCCGGAATCGGCGGCTGCACGGGTTTGAGCCCGGCGGCGCAGCGCTGTCTTGAATTGCTGAAGGATCAACTGTCTGCCACAACAGACAGCTAAAGGTGGGAGCGGGCTTGCTCGCGAAAGCGGTGGATCAGTCGAATCATCAGTGACTGCCCACCCTTGGCGAGCAAGCCCGCCCCCACGTTTGGACCTGTGTTCAGTCCAGCATCGCCACATGTTTGGGATGGCTGGCCACACGCTTGAGCCACGCCTGCACCGCCGGGTACGGCGTCAGGTCAAAACCCCCTTCATGAGCCACGTGGGTGTAGGCGTACAGCGCGATATCGGCAATCGAATATTGCTCGCCTACCAGGTAGGGCGTGGCTTGCAACTGACGCTCCATCACCCTCAACGCCTTGTAGCCGCCCTTATGGGTGTTTTTGTATTCCTCCAGTCGGTCTTGCGGCATGTTCAGGTAGAACTGGATAAACCGCGCCACCGCGATATAGGGCTCATGGCTGTATTGCTCGAAAAACTGCCATTGCAGCACTTGGGTACGCAGGCGTGGCTCAGCCGGCAGAAACTCGCTGCCGTCCGCCAGGAAGTTCAGGATCGCGTTGGACTCCCACAGGCAGGTGCCATCTTCCAGTTCCAGCACCGGGATCTTGCCGTTGGGGTTCTTGGCCAGGAATTCGGCGGTCTGGGTGTCGCCCTTGAGAATATCGACATCGATCCATTGGTACTCGATGCCCAACAGATTGAGCATCAATTTGACCTTGTAACAGTTGCCCGACTTGTAATCGCCAT
Organism: Pseudomonas sp. TREG-RG-20F-10-E-6-01; assembly: GCF_022662455.1. NCBI lineage: Bacteria > Pseudomonadati > Pseudomonadota > Gammaproteobacteria > Pseudomonadales > Pseudomonadaceae > Pseudomonas > Pseudomonas sp. TREG-RG-20F-10-E-6-01. The sequence continues at coordinate 220,347 of NZ_JAKNQP010000002.1, forward strand.
AAACCTTGTACATGGGGCTCCCCTTATGCCGCTTGCGCGTGCTGTGCTTGACGGACCACCGCGGCCAGGCGCTTGAGACCTTCGTCCAGACGGGCCGGGTCGATATGGCTGAAATTGAGGCGCAACGAGCCGAGGTGTTGATCGGGCTCGGAAAAGAACGGTTCACCGGGCATGAACGCGACGTCCTGATCCAATGCTTGCGCCAACAAGGTGCGGGTGTCGAGCGGTTGTTTCAAGGTCAGCCAGAAGAATAATCCGCCCTCAGGCGTCTGCCAGTCAGCCAGATCGCCAAAATGACGCTCCAGCGCGGCCTGAAATGCGTCGCGGCGCTCGCGGTAAAAGCGGCGCAGTTGCGCCAGGTGCTGCTGGTATTTCTGGGTGCCGATCCACTGCATGGCCTGCCACTGGCCGACGCGGTTGGTGTGCAGGTCCGCCGATTGCTTGAGCTTGAGCAAATGCGGGAACAGATCCGGGCTGGCGATCAGGTAGCCGATGCGCAGGCCCGGCAGCAGGGTCTTGGAGACGGTGCCGGTGTAGATCCAGCTGGCTTTTTTCAGGCGGCCGGCGATGGGCTGTGCACTGGCGCCGTCGAAGCTCAGTTCGCGGTAGGGTTCGTCTTCGATCAGGGTGACGCCGAACTCATCGAGCAAAGCGGCGACGGCCGCGCGCTTGGCCTCGCTGTAGCGTACGGCCGAAGGGTTCTGGAACGTCGGGATCAGGTAGATGAACGCCGGGCGATGGTGTTCAAGGAGGCTGCGCAAGGTGGCGAGGTTGGGACCGTCGGCCTCCAGTTGCACAGTCAGGCAATCGGCGCCGAACAGTTGGAAGATCTGCAACGCCGCCAGGTAAGTCGGGCCTTCCAGCAGAACCTTGGTGCCCTTGTCGATATACAGTTTGGCTGCCAGGTCCAGGGTTTGCTGGGACCCGCTGACCACCAGCACCTGGCTCGCCTGGCACGGTACGCCCAACGCGCGGGCCTGGGCGGCGAGCATTTCGCGCAACTGCGGTTCGCCTTCGCTCATGCCATATTGGCCGAGGGTGAGCGGCATGCCGTCCCAGTTCAGTGCCGGCAGCATGGCTTCGGCCGGCAGGCCGCCGGCGAACGACATCACTTCCGGGCGCTGGGCTGCGGCAAGGATTTCACGGATCAAGGAGCTTTTGAGGCGCGTAACACGTTCAGAGAAGGCCATAAGGTCACCGGTGGCAAAGCGCATGGAAAATACGTCAAACTGCTTGACCGAAATTACGCCGACTTGAGTAGATACGTCAATATGCTTGACCTTAAAACCCAGAGCAGCCAGCAACAAGCCATGGAAGCGTTCTTTTTCGGCTACCAGGCCTTTACCGCCAAGGCCGACGAGATGCTCGAACGCCGAGGCCTGAGCCGTGTGCACCAGCGCATCGTGTTTTTTATCGCGCGCTACCCCGCCTTGAGCGTGAAGCAACTGCTGGAGTTGCTCGGCGTGAGCAAGCAGGCGTTGAACATACCGTTGCGACAGCTGCAGGAAATGCACTTGGTAAACAGCGTGGCGTCCGAGACCGACAAGCGTAAACGCCTGTTGGAATTGAGCGACGAGGGCCAGCGTTTCGAGCAGTCCCTGCGCCGCGAACAGGTGAAGCTGCTGCAGCGCGCCTTCAGCGAAGCCGGCGAAGACGCGGTGGCGGGATGGCTGGCGGTGAATCAGGCGCTGAGTGCCGTGAATTAGCCTTTCATCTTGTTTCGAACACATAATCGAAAACATTATTTGCTTTATTTGTATACAAAAGCATAATTCGCTTCGTGCGAGTTCCTGACCTATTGGTCAACAAAAACCCGCCAGTACCTCAAAGCGCTGTTGCCCACACCTGTGACCGGCGCTGGAAATAACAATAAAACTCTTGAGGAGTACTCGCTGTGGAAAGCCGCAAATCCGAAGCCCCAACGCTGGACCTCTCCGCGCCGCAAGGCGGTTGGCTGGAACGCCTGTTCAAACTGCGTTTGCATGGCACCACAGTGAAGACCGAACTGATCGCCGGCCTCACCACGTTCATCACCATGGCCTACATCATCTTCGTCAACCCGAACATCATGGCCGATGCGGGCATAGATCACGGTGCGGCGTTTGTCGCCACGTGCATCGCCGCTGCGCTCGGTTGCCTGCTGATGGGCCTTTACGCCAACTGGCCCGTGGGCCTGGCGCCCGGCATGGGCTTGAACGCGTTTTTCACCTACACCGTGGTCGGCACCATGGGCTATCACTGGGAAACGGCGCTGGGCGCGGTGTTTGTTTCCGGGGTGTTGTTCATGGGCCTGACCCTGTCCCGTGTACGTGAGTGGCTGCTCAACAGTATTCCCGTCAGCCTGCGCCACGCCATGGGCGCGGGTGTCGGCCTGTTTCTGGGGGTGATCGGCCTGAAAACCGCCGGCATCATCGTCGACAGCCCGGCCACGCTGATCAAGCTGGGGTCGCTGCACGAGCCTGCGCCCCTGCTGGCGGCGGTGTGCTTTTTGCTGATCGCGATCCTCAGCTATCACCGGGTGTTCGGCGCAATCCTCATCAGCATCATCGCGGTCACCCTGGCCGGTTGGAGCCTGGACCTGGTGCACTACAACGGCATTCTCTCCACCCCGCCCAGCCTGGCGCCGACCTGGATGGCCATGGACGTGAAGGGTGTATTCAATGTCAGCATGATCAGCGTTGTATTTGCGTTTCTTTTTGTACACATGTTCGACACTGCCGGTACACTGATGGGCGTTGCGCAACGCGCCGGGCTGGTGGGCGCCGATGGCAAGATTCATAACCTGTCCCGCGCGCTGAAAGCCGACAGTGCCTCCAGCGTGTTTGGCGCCATGGTCGGTGTGCCGCCGGTGACCAGTTATGTAGAAAGTGCCGCCGGTGTCGCCGCGGGCGGTCGCACCGGGTTGACCGCCGTGACCGTGGGCGTGCTGTTTGTGGCAGCAATGTTTTTCGCGCCCTTGGCGGGCATGATTCCTGCCTATGCCACCGCCGGTGCGCTGATTTACGTAGCAATGCTGATGATGGCGAGCATGGCCCATATCAATTGGGATGAGGCCACCGACAGCATCCCGGCCATCGTGACCGCGATCATGATGCCGCTGACGTTCTCGGTTGCCGACGGCATCGCCCTGGGCTTCATCACGTATGTGGCGCTCAAGGCCGGCACCGGCAAGTACCGCGAGATTTCCATCAGCCTGTGGGTGCTGTGCGCGATTTTCATCGCGAAGTTCATCTTCCTGTAGTTCGCAGGAAACGGCCGAAAACCGCCTCACCTTCGGGTGGGGCTTTTGTACGAATGGAGGACTATAAATGACCCTGGAAACCTGGCTGCTGTTCAGTGGCGCTGCATTGATCGTGATCCTGATCCCCGGCCCGCTGTCGCTGTTGATGATCAGCAACAGCCTGAACTACGGCCTGCGCCGTTCCTACCCGGCGTTTCTGGGCGGCGTGTTCGCCTCGATCTGCCTGTTGAGTGCCTCGGCATTGGGGCTGGGCGCATTGCTGCTGGCCTCGGAGCAGTTGTTCAGCGCCCTGAAGGTCGTCGGTGCGCTGTACCTGTTTTACCTCGCCTGGCAGAGCTGGCAGCAATCGCGCCAACCGGCCCAGGGCGCCGTGGTGCCCCAGGCCGTGGCCACACCGCGTTTTCGCGCCTTGTTCGGTCGCGCATTTGTGCTGGGCGCCAGCAACCCCAAGGACATCCTGTTCTTTGCCGCCTTCTTGCCGCAGTTTCTCAGCAGCGAGCACGCGTTCCTGCCGCAATTACTGATCATGATTGCCACCTGGACCGTACTCGACTTGCTGTGCAAGCTGGCCTACGGCCTGGGCGCCCATGGGGCAGCGCGCTACCTGCGCAGCGGCAGTGGCCAGAGCTGGTTCAATCGCGTCAGCGCCGCACTGTTCGGCGCCGCGGGCATGGTGTCGCTGATCAAGGCGAGGACGGGCTCACTTTGACAAAGTAGACGCTCGGGCGGGCCGCCTGCGTCGTAGGCCATTGAATGCCGGCAACGATCCGAGCCAGGCGATTTTCGTTCATGGCGCTCTTGACGCCCATCAACGCAACCGACCGGGGATGCGTATTGATTGCGGCGTCAAACCACCGGTCCGTCAGCCGGGTTTCCAGCCTCACCGTGCCTCTCTCGATCCAATGGATGGACACGTAGTACAGCGTGTTTGAAGGGGAAGAAGGATGGGTCGCGATCAACTCATGCGTGGGCTTGCGCCCGTGCCTGAGCTGCAGTTCCTGCACGTTGAACCCTTGCTGCTCCAGCGCGTGCTTGACTGCGGCGCGCTGCGCGATGATCCGCTGAGGCTTGACCTCACCACCGCCGGATTGCAACGCAGGGTCTAACCCGACGGCCCGGAAGTCGACACGCGTGAAACCGGGGGCCTTGCCCTCGTAACCGATGTGCAGCGCCCTGCCCGTCCTTTCAGTGGGCCGTAACATTCTCAGCAAATCATCTGTCTGACCCGGCCCGTTGGGAGTCGACATCAGCCAATTGTCCAGCGTCGAGCGGATATTGAGCAGGTGCGTGGCCGTCGCCGAGCGCGAAGAATCGGCCAGTTCAATCAGCCTTGCGGCTGCCAATGCCTGGCTGCGGCGGGTCATGCTGGGGAACGCCTGCCCCACGGACTGCTCCAGTGGCCGGTCAAACAACGGTGCATGCACCTGCCACTCACCCGATACGCCGCGTGATATCGGAATGGGCTGTCCCCCCATCGCAGTGCTCGTCCAACGTTCAATATCAACACGGGCAAGCGAGACCAGCGGCTCATTGCGGGTGATAAACGCGATGCCATTCCAGGGCGCATTGTCGCCCTGGTGAAGCACTCTGTAATAACCCGCCCCCGAAGCGGCGAGGCTGTCATACCGGGGCCCGATGTAGACGGCATCGTAGGGAAATCCCGGCGGCTCCATGTGCACATGAAACGTGCCGAACGCCGAGAGGCCGGACACCTGCCCCGTCGCATCCGGAACACGCCATTCGAACCAATAGGGGTCCGGCGCCGGTGACCGATAGATGCGGTTGTGCGTGGCGGCGCGCACCGTCGGTGGCTGCCAGTCCGGGGGGGCCTGCACTGGCGCACGCCACGGGCTGAGCAGCGTCGAACTCGTCCCCGCCACCGGCTGAGGCGCATCCGCGCCCAGTAACCACTCCCCGGGCTGGTGCACGTTCACTATCAGTTCGTCTTGCCCAGGCGCCTGCCGGTTTTTCAGGCGCAACGCGTGTTCGTTGCCGCGCCGATAAAGCGGGTAATGGTGTGAGTCATCCGCCACGAACAGCTCGCCATCTTTGACATACACGCCTTTTTCACCAACACCTTTCAACGCCACAGCCCCTTGAGGCACCCCCTTGATTTTGAAACGCTCCAGGTCCTTGAGTTGAGCCACCGGCGGCGGCGCCAGGCGGTCAAGCCCGCTGGCCCTCATGCGCAGACGATGGATACGCCCCAGCACAGCCCGCGCGGCGGGCCGCGCCATACGAGCCGCCGCAACCGGCACCCTGGCGGGGCCGGGAATAAAGTTAAGTAACAAATCGATCGCCAGAAACGCGCTCATAAAACCCACATCGACCGCCGTGTGAGCGTCGCCAAAGCGGTGATAACGCCGCGCCATAAGCAGCAGTTCATGGAATTGATTGAAAACCCCGTACATCGGGCAGAAAAAACCCACCAGCGCCCGCGTACGTGTCTCGCTTTGCTCACCAAGGCGGCGCGCGCGGTAGGCCTGCAGCGCCTTGCCAGAATGGCTGGCGGCTTGAGTGCGGCGCTGCAGCTCGAGCACGCTGGCGTGGTAGAGCAATGCCCCGGCGTCGCTGTGAGAGGTGGCGACAATCGCCAGCCAGCCCTGCGGATCACTGGCAATCTGCTCAAGGGTGAGGGCCTGGATCTCATCCAGCAACGCCGTCGGCTCCAGGTGCTTGATGTTAAAGGAGCGAATAAAGCCAAGCCCCCGCCAAATCCCCTTCACCATAAAAAATGCAGGCGGCAGATCAAGCGTGCTGAACAGGTGACCTGGGCTATCGGCGCGGTCCGGATGGTGGGTGATTGCCTCAAATGCCCAGCCAGGTGCGACCTGTCGCGCGAGCACTTTGGCGTTATCGGCCGATGCGCCGATACGGTTCAATGCAGCAAGGGCCTGTTGCAGGTCGCTGTACTCGGTGAGAACCCAGGCTTGCGGGGCATCGGGCCAGTAGACCACGCAACACCCGGAGCGCTTGTCGTGCACCACCACAATGCCTGCGACATAGCGGTCGTGCTGCATCGTATGGCCCACCAGGTGCACCACGTGCAGTTGCAACTCATGCGGGTTGTTCAGCAGGTCTGGCGGCATGCGGGCCGCCATGGCGGTGCTAAACACACTTTGCGCGTTCGCCGACAGCCCGCCTTGCCGCGCCAGGAACAGGTGGTGGTCAACGCCTGCGTGCAACGCGCGATTCAATAAGGGCGAAATGCGTCCTTCGCTGAGGGCGCGATCGGTGCCGGCAGGCGGATAAAAAGCGCGGTTGATCAATGCGTCGTACCGCCCGCCGATATCCAGCGAAGCGACCATCTGGATCAAATACCCGGCATTGAGCCGGTGTCGCCATTCAGGTTGCAGAAAGCGGGCGCGGTTCAATCGCCATTGCGTCCAGGGCGCCAGCGGGTCGAGGTTGTGCAGCGCCAGTTGCAGCAGACTGAAGGAGGTACGCGTAGCGGTCGGGGTGAGGACGATGGTGCGATCACCGACAGTGCAGCCGCTCGCCCACCCACAAAATTGGCCATGAACATCATCAGGCATCTCAATAAAGGGCTGGTCGATCAGCCACGACGCAGGGACGCCGTCCTGCTGCAAACGGGCCGTCAAGGCACGGCGGGCAAACGTGTCCAAATCGGGCAGGTGCTGCTCAAGCCGCGTCTGGAAGGCGAAGGCGCTGCTGAGGTAAAAACGCTGCGAACGTTTGAAGCGTTTACGCTGGGCACGCGTGGCGCCCACCCAGCCCGCCGGCATTTTTTGCGCTTCAGACGCGGCCTTGCGCAGTAACTCGATGTTCGCCTGAGCCTGGCTCAGGGCACTATTGGCCGGAACCTTGAGCTGTTGCGCCAGCCCCGCCAGCAGCAGCGCGCGACTGAGCCCGACCTGCGTCACTTCGCTGAATATACGCGTGATGTCTTCAGTGCTTTTGTGCAGGCGATCGTAGCAACCGAGCAGTTTTTTCAACGCGGCCAATGCAGGCTTGCCGTCGATGGGGACGTAGCGCACAGCCAAGGTTTCACGCAGCGCATGTGCGCGCAAATCGCTGCGCTTGTCATGCTCGATACCGCCCCACAGCACCGAGCCGTCCCGGCTGCCGAGGCTCGCCTTGACGCTTCGGGTCAAGGCATCCAGCCCGGCAAAACCCAGCACCCCGCCCTCTTCCCCAAAGGCGTAGAACACCACCGGAAGCTGGCGGGCCGGCACCCTCAGCGCGGCCGCGGTGGTCACCAGCCACACATTATGCAGGGGATAAAAAGCATCGGGCTCACTGCCCACGGCGATTGAAAGCACCTGGGTTTGGCTGCCCGGCCGCGCCGCGGGCGAAGGCGGGTCCAGCACGTCGATAATCAGGTCGCGGTGGGCCGTGCCCAGCAGTTTGAGACGGTGTTGCAGCTGAACCTCGCAGCGCAGTGCCTCGGCTTGGGCATGCATGAACAACGAAGTACGCCTGGGCGTTTGCGCGCCACCGGGGCGCTCGGTCCAGAACTTCAGATCGAGCAGCCGGTGCTCTGCACCCTGCAGCAACGAATTCAGCGCCTGGGCATGGGCCGCGAGCTGCGCCTTCAGCGCTGTGAATTGCTGATAAGCGAGGGTCTCGATGCCGGGCTCATACGGATCCAGCAAGGCCAGCAGACCTTTTTCGTAACGCTTGACCTGCTGCTGCGCAGTGCGCAAGGCCAAGCCGGGTGAGGTACTGGCAAAGATTATTTCTGCGCTGCGTCGTTGCTGGTCCCATTTGAGCAGCGGGTCAGCAAGAGCGCCAAGCCGAGCGCTGCCAACCCACTGCTCTCGCGCCCCTTCCACCTGCGCGAGTAACGCGGCGACAGCCACCGGCCGAGGCGGTTGTGCAGCAACAAAGGGAGGATCGACCCTCACGGCACACGCCAATTCGGTATTCCATTGCCCGCGCAACAACGCTTGCGCGCTCAGCGCCAACGCGTCGTCGAGCACCTCCAGGCCGCGCACAAAACCGCCCGCCGCAGACAACTGCGCGGGCGGGCATAACCCAGTGCGACGACTTGCCACCAACCCCTGCCAGAGCATGTCCAGCTGCGCTCGGTCCAGCGGCAACAGGCCTTCCTGCAGGGCGGCAAAAGACGGGTACTCGTAGAACGTGCGGGCCACACCCGGCAGGTACACCACCTGCGGCGCCTGCGCGGGATCACCCTCACGATAAAAGTGCAATACGCCTGGCATCACCACCGCGGGTGTTCCGGGCCACATCAGCAGGCCCACCCGTACGCTGGCCCAATCCCCGCCTGCACGTTGGCGTGCCGTCGCGGTCGGGGCATCGATCACGGCCTGCACCAGGCTCATGCCCGCCGGTGACAGCTCATCCAGTTGCCGTGCCATGAAGGCCCGGTCAGCGAACAGTTCAGTGTGCAGCTCAACCCAGCGCTCGCGGCGTGTGAGCCATGAGCCCCGCGCCAAGGTGTCCCAATAGTGGTCTGCCGCCTGCACCAGCCGCTCAAAAAGCCGCATCGCAATGACGCGCTGCAAGGCTTGCAAAGGGGTATAGGGCAACCGACGGCTTGGCTGCCCTTTTATGCTGAGCGTGGTGAATTGATTGACATTGATAGGCACCGAGGGCCGTGCCAGCAGCGACAGGGCCCGCTCGTTCAAGCTGTTGATGATCTGCGGTGCGCCTGGGCGCTTGGTCTCGGTAAACAGCAGAGTGTCCGGTTCCATCTCAAATGCTTTGCGCAGTTGAGCACGGATCACTCGCAGGATTTAGGGCGAGCGCCCTATCAGCTGTGCCAGTGCGCGTACCGATTCGCCGCAGCGCCAATCGGCAAGAGCGAGCTGATTGATCAGGCGGCTGGGATGGGTAAACCGGTTGATCCGCCGGGTCAGTTGATCTCGAATGGCCTGCAAATCGGCTTGGGCAGCGACGACAGCGTCAACGTCTTCGGGCACGGAACTGAAAGGGGGCAAAACGCCTGGGTGATCTGGGGACGAGGCCATGGGTGTTTTCTTCTGAGGAAAACACCCAGCCTAGGCATCACCGACACTCAAGAGGTGCTAGATAGTTGAACGCGCAACAGGCAAAAAAAAGCCCGCAGTGTGGGCGGGCGAAAAACCAACGAAGAGCTTTGGGGGTGTGAAGCGAGGTGACGCTCAGCTACCGCGATAGGTGGAGTAGCTGTAAGGCGAAATCAGCAGGGGCACATGGTAATGGTCCTGTTCGGCGCTGATGCCAAAACGCAGCACCACCACATCCAGGAAAGCCGGCTCGGGAAGCTGCACACCGCGGGCCCGGTAATAATCGCCGGCACTGAATTGCACCTGGTACACACCGCTGCGGTAATCATCACCTTGCAGCAACGGCGCGTCGCAACGGCCGTCGCTGTTGGTCACGGCGGTGGCGACCAGTTCCAGTTGCGCGCCTTCGACGCGGTACAGTTCAACCTTGATCGCGCTGCCGGGGCAGCCATGTGCGGCGTCCAAAACGTGTGTGGTCAAGCGTCCCATGGCGTCTTTGCGCCTCCCGTAGGCAGTAGAAAAGTGATCCGCACTCTTTCAGGGCAGTGAAAAAGCCGGCGATGGCTGATTAAGACACTTTCTAAAAAAATTGTACACAATAAATTCAACAAATATCCCGCACCTCGCAGCCACCGGTTCGCCGACCACCGCGGTGCACCTGATAAAACCCACTGAGGCGATCGTCGGCCAGCCAGCGCCTACCGCTGGACATCCGCGAAAAACTTTTTAGCGTTTAGCTGACCAGTCAGGCAGGTTTCTTGCAGTAGCTTGAGTGCGCGCCGTTGAGAAAAAATGCAGAAATGCGGGCTTACAAAGTCGGCGATAAGTTGTATACAATCACTCATCGCTACTACGACGAACAAGAAGGAAGACTGCAGTGAGCGCTGACTACCCACGCGACCTGATCGGTTACGGCAGTAACCCTCCTCACCCCCACTGGCCGGGCAAGGCACGCATCGCGCTGTCTTTCGTACTCAACTACGAAGAAGGCGGCGAGCGCAACATATTGCACGGCGACAAAGAGTCCGAGGCATTCCTTTCGGAGATGGTCTCGGCCCAACCGCTGCAAGGCGAGCGCAACATGAGCATGGAGTCGCTGTATGAATACGGCAGCCGTGCTGGCGTGTGGCGCATCCTCAAATTGTTCAAAGAATTCGATATCCCGCTGACCATCTTCGCCGTGGCCATGGCCGCCCAGCGCCACCCGGATGTGATCCGCGCGATGGTCGCCGCCGGCCATGAGATCTGCAGCCACGGCTATCGCTGGATCGACTACCAGTACATGGACGAGGCCCAGGAGCGCGAGCACATGCTCGAAGCCATCCGCATCCTCACCGAGCTGACCGGCGAGCGCCCGTTGGGCTGGTACACCGGTCGCACCGGCCCCAACACCCGGCGGCTGGTGATGGAGGAAGGCGGCTTTCTGTACGACTGCGACACCTATGACGACGACCTGCCCTACTGGGAACCCAACAACCCCACCGGCAAGCCGCACCTGGTGATCCCTTACACCCTGGACACCAACGACATGCGTTTTACCCAGGTGCAGGGTTTCAACAAGGGCGATGACTTTTTCGAGTACCTCAAGGATGCCTTCGACGTGCTGTATGCCGAAGGCGCTGACGCACCGAAGATGCTTTCCATCGGCCTGCATTGCCGCCTGATCGGCCGCCCGGCGCGCCTCGCCGCCCTCAAGCGTTTTATCGAATACGCCAAGGGCCATGAACACGTCTGGTTCACCCGCCGCGTCGACATTGCCCGCCACTGGCACGAAACCCACCCGTACACGGGAGCGGCGAAATGACTGCGTTCCAAACCTTGAAACCGTCGAGCCTGAGCCGCGATGCATTCGTGACAGCCTTCGCCGACATCTACGAACATTCGCCATGGGTGGCCGAAAAGGCCTTCGACCTGGGCCAGGACGCATCGATCGACCAGATCGAAACCCTGCACCAGCGCATGAGCGACATCCTGTTGAGCGCCGATCATGCCAGCCAGCTGGCCCTGATCAACGCTCACCCGGACCTGGCGGGCAAAGCTGCCGTCCAGGGCCAGTTGACCGAAGCCAGCACGAATGAACAGGCTGGCGCCGGTATTCACCAATGCTCGAGCGAGGAGTTTTCTCGCTTCACCGAGCTGAACGATGCCTACAAGGCCAAGTTCAAGTTTCCCTTCATCATGGCGGTAAAAGGCAGCAACCGGCACCAAATCCTCGCCGCGTTCGAAACGCGCATTCACAATTCGGTGGAAGCCGAGTTCAAATGCGCCCTGGCCGAGATCAACAAAATCGCGTTGTTCCGATTACTGACCCTTTAGCAGACCTGGCCCGAGCGCTCATGACGCCCAGGGCCTGGCGAGCATCCCAAGCCACTTTATTTAAGGCAGACAAGAAGAATGAAAGCTTACGCCGTACCTTTCGAGAAGTTCGTCAACTTGGCCGACGCCCGTCTGGGCACCAAGATCCTTTCGGTGACCGATGACTGGTTCGCTGACGCCAACCGCCTGTTCCAGCCGACACCCGCCGTGTGGAAGGAGGGCGTTTTCGATGACAACGGCAAGTGGATGGACGGCTGGGAGTCGCGCCGCAAGCGCTTCGAAGGCTACGACAGCGCGGTGATCCGCCTGGGCGTACCCGGCTCGATCAAGGGCGTGGACATCGACACTTCATTCTTCACCGGCAACTTCCCGCCGTCGGCGTCCCTGGAGGCGTGCTTCCTGGCCTCGGGCGATCCTGATGAAAACACCCAGTGGGTGGAGGTGCTGTCGGCCGTCGAGCTGCAAGGCAACAGCCACCACTACCACGAAATCAGCAACGACCAGGCGTTCAGCCACCTGCGTTTCAACATCTACCCGGATGGCGGCGTAGCCCGTCTGCGCGTGTATGGCGTGCCGTTCCGCGACTGGTCGTCGGTGGGCGACAACGAACAAGTCGACCTGGCCGCCGCCTTGAACGGTGGTCGCGCGCTGGCCTGCTCCGATGAACACTTCGGCCGCATGAGCAACATCCTCAACCCGGGCCGTGGCATCAACATGGGCGACGGCTGGGAAACCGCACGTCGTCGTACGCCAGGCAATGACTGGGTGATCGTCGCGCTGGGTCACCCGGGCGAGATCGAGAAAATCATCGTCGACACCCTGCACTTCAAGGGCAACTACCCGGACACGTGCTCCATCCAGGGCGCGTTCGTCAAAGGCGGCACCGACAGCCAGATCGAAACCCAATCGCTGTTCTGGCGCGAACTGCTGCCGGCGCAGAAACTGGAAATGCACGCCGAACACACCTTCGCCGAGCAGATCAAGGCGCTGGGCCCGATCACTCACATCCGCCTGAATGTGTTCCCCGATGGTGGCGTGAGCCGCCTGCGGGTCTTGGGCAAAGTAGCTAAATAAGCGGTGAGCCCATCGCAGGCAAGCCAGCTCCCACATTTGAATGTATTCGCAAATCAAAATGTGGGAGCCGGGCTTGCCCGCGATAGCAATAGAACAAACAACACAGACCTCGGATAAGAGACAGCCATGCGCACACTAGTGATCGAACCCCTGACCAAAGAAGCCTTCGCCCCTTTCGGAGACGTTATCGAAACCGACGGCAGCGATCACTTCATGATCAACAACGGGTCGACCATGCGCTTTCACAAGCTGGCAACGGTAGAAACCGCGCAGCCTGAAGACAACGCGATCATCAGCATCTTCCGCGCCGACGCGCAGGACATGCCGCTGACCGTGTGCATGCTGGAGAGACACCCGCTGGGCAGCCAGGCTTTCATTCCGCTGCTCGGCAACCCCTTTCTGATCGTGGTCGCGCCACTTGGCGATGCACCTGTATCGGGCTTGGTCCGCGCCTTCGTCACCAACGGCAGGCAGGGCATTAATTACCATCGCGGCGTCTGGCACCACCCGGTGCTGACGATCGAAAAGCGGGATGACTTCCTGGTGGTTGATCGCAGTGGCACAGGCAATAACTGCGATGAGCATTTTTTCAAAGAGGATGAGCGGTTGATCCTCGCCCCCCACCAATAAGAGAAGGTCTGATCACTCGACAACAGAGTGACAGGCGAGAGGTAAAGACTGTGGAAGCACATTTGATGGAATGGCTGAACCTGAGCGTGCGCTGGGTTCACATGATCACCGGCGTCGCCTGGATCGGCGCTTCGTTCTACTTCGTCTGGCTGGAAAACAACCTCAATCGCGTCAACCCCAAGGACGGCCTGGCCGGTGACTTGTGGGCGATCCACGGTGGCGGTATCTACCACCTGGAAAAATACAAACTGGCCCCGCCGACCATGCCGGACAACCTGCACTGGTTCAAATGGGAAGCCTATTTCACCTGGATGTCCGGCATCGCGCTGCTGTGCGTGGTGTTCTACGCCAACCCGACCTTGTACCTGCTGGCCCCGGGCAGCAGCCTCAGTGGTCCGGAAGGTGTGTTGCTGGGCCTCGGCTCGCTGCTGGCCGGCTGGTTCATCTACTCCTTTCTGTGCGACTCGGCCCTGGGCAAACGCCCTGCCCTGCTCGGTTTGATCCTGTTCGTGCTGTTGATTGCTGCCGCGTACGGCTTCAGCAAAGTGTTCAGCGGGCGTGGTGCCTACCTGCATGTGGGTGCGGTGATCGGCACCATCATGGTCGGCAACGTGTTCCGCATCATCATGCCCGCCCAGCGTGCACTGGTAGCGGCCATTGCCGAGAACCGCACGCCGGACCCGGCGCTGCCCGCCAAAGGCTTGCTGCGCTCACGGCACAACAACTACTTCACCCTGCCGGTGCTGTTCATCATGATCAGCAACCACTTCCCGAGCACCTACGGCAGCCAATACAACTGGCTGATCCTGGCCGGTATTGCGGTGGCAGCCGTGTTGGTACGGCACTACTTCAACACCCGTCATAACAGCCAGAAGTACGCGTGGACCTTGCCGGTTGGCGCACTGGCGATGATTTGCCTGGCGTACGTGACCGGTCCGAAACCGGTGTCGACGGCTCCAGATGTGGCCAAGGCTCCGGCTGCCATCGAGTACCAGCCGCTGCCGGAAACGGCACTGGGTGGCGGGCTCAAACCGGCTGCGCCAGCGGCACCCGCACCGGCCCCCGCCGAAGCAGCACCGGCCCAGGCATCGATTGATTTTGACAAGGTGCATGGGGTGATTCAGGAACGCTGCGCCGTGTGCCATTCGGCCAAGCCGACCAGCCCCCTGTTCAGTACCGCGCCGGCGGGCGTGATGTTTGATACGCCGCAGCAGATCCAGCAATTGGCTCCGCGCATTCAGGCGCAGGCCGTGGCCAGCCAGATCATGCCGCTGGGCAACATCACCCAGATGACTCAGCAGGAGCGCGACCTGATCGGCACCTGGATCAATCAAGGAGCCCGCACCAATTAACTGATTCATACAGAACCCATGTGGGAGCTGGCTTGCCTGCGATAGCGGTGTATCAGGCACCGAAAGGGTGGGATGACCCACCGCCATCGCAGGCAAGCCAGCTCTCACAATTGGGATCGGCGTCGTTTTGAAGATCGAGTTCCACCCGGCAATTGAATGCCAAACAACACAAAAATAAAAAGATTCGAGGTGTTGCATGTCCCAGTTAGAACCGCAGACTCCTGCCGCGCCCGCCATGGTGCGGCTGCCCCTCTTGCAACTGATTCTGGTAGGCCTGCAACACGTCTTGCTGATGTACGGCGGCGCCGTCGCCGTGCCCCTGATCATTGGCCAAGCCGCCGGTTTGAGCCGTGAAGAAATCGCCTTTCTGATCAACGCCGACCTGCTGGTAGCCGGTATCGCCACCATGGTGCAGTCGTTCGGCATCGGCCCGGTGGGCATCCGCATGCCGGTGATGATGGGCGCCAGTTTTGCCGCCGTCGGCAGCATGGTGGCGATGGCCGGCATGCCCGGTATCGGCTTGCAGGGGATCTTCGGCGCAACCATCGCCGCCGGGTTCTTCGGCCTGCTGATCGCGCCGTTCATGTCCAAGGTAGTGCGTTTTTTCCCGCCGTTGGTGACCGGCACCGTGATCACCGCCATCGGCCTGTCGCTGTTTCCGGTGGCCGTGAACTGGGCCGGTGGAGGCAGCGCCGCCGCCACGTTCGGCTCGCCGGTCTACCTGGCGATTGCCGCACTGGTACTGGGCACCATCCTGCTGATCAACCGTTTCATGCGCGGCTTCTGGGTGAACATCTCGGTGCTGATCGGCATGGCGCTCGGCTATGGCCTGTGCGGCATGCTTGGCATGGTTGACCTCAGCGGCCTGGCGCAGGCGCCGTGGGTGCAGGTGGTGACGCCACTGCATTTCGGCATGCCCAGGTTCGAGTTGGCGCCGATCCTGTCGATGTGCCTGGTGGTGGTCATCATCTTCGTCGAGTCCACCGGCATGTTCCTCGCCCTGGGCAAAATCACCGGCCAGGACGTCTCCCCAAAGATGCTGCGCCGTGGCCTGCTGTGTGATGCCGGCGCATCGTTTTTTGCCGGCTTCTTCAATACGTTTACCCATTCCTCGTTCGCGCAGAACATTGGCCTGGTGCAGATGACGGGGGTGCGTTGCCGCTCGGTGACGATCATGGCCGGCGCGTTTTTGATTGTGCTCAGCCTGTTGCCCAAAGCCGCCTTTCTGGTGGCCTCGATTCCACCGGCGGTACTCGGCGGCGCGGCAATTGCCATGTTCGGCATGGTCGCGGCGACCGGGATCAAGATCCTGCAGGAGGCCGATATCGCCGACCGGCGCAACCAGTTGCTGGTGGCGGTGAGCATCGGCATGGGCCTGATCCCGGTGGTGCGTCCGGAGTTCTTCGCGCAATTGCCCTTATGGATGAGCCCGATTACCCACAGCGGAATTGCCATGGCCACCCTCAGCGCGTTGTCGCTGAATGTGCTGTTCAACATTCTGGGAGGTGCTGAACGCCCCGTTGTCGCCCACACGCACTGATTCCACCTGTTTTTAAAAACAACAAAAATAATAAACAACAGGAAACACGCACATGCACGCCATCCACCCAGGGCCGGCCACCCGCCGCGCCCTATTCTTGCCCCTCGCGCTCTCTAACAGCGCACTTGAGCCAAGGCCTGGGAGCCAGTATTCTCCGCGCCCGCTCGAATCGACTCAAAAAAAAAAGCGAATGTAAAAGCTGACTGCAGGGCCAACTTATTCCGACCCCGCAGTGGCTGCCAAAGTGCGCAAAAGCCCCCTGAATTCGACTGCAGTTTGTGCAGCCGACGGGGATTTTTTGGCTTTTTGAACACCTTGGCGCAGCTCTTGCTAAAAGCATTAAAGCTGACCATACAGACGATTTTTTCAGCGAACCAAAAGGCGCCACACCAGAGCGCCTGCGTAGAAAAACAACCATAAAACTTTGACTCGGGAGCAACCGAATGAAACCTATGTTGAAAGGCCTGATGCTGGCAGGATCCCTGCTGGCCGGTGGCCAAGCCGTCGCGGGCGATCTGTTGCAGTGGCAAAACAACAGCCTGACGTATCTATGGGGCAAGAACTTCACCGTCAACCCGCAGATTCAGCAGACCGTCACGTTTGAACATGCCGATGCCTGGAAGTACGGCGACAACTTCTTTTTCGTCGACCGCATCTTTTACAACGGCAAGGAAGACGGCAACGTCGGCCCAAGTACCTACTACGGCGAGTTCAGCCCGCGTTTGTCGTTCGGCAAGATTTTCGACAAAGACTTGTCATTCGGCCCGATCAAAGATGTATTGCTGGCCTTCACTTACGAGTTCGGCGAAGGCGATAACGAGTCGTACCTGTTGGGCCCGGGTTTTGACTTGAACATCCCGGGTTTCGACTACTTCCAGCTGAACTTCTATGAGCGCCAGACCGAAGGCAATCGGCCGGGTGACGGCGTATGGCAAATCACCCCGGTCTGGTCTTACACCATCCCCGTGGGCAACTCCAACGTGTTGATCGACGGTTTCATGGACTGGGTCGTGGACAACGACAAGAACGCCCGTGGCACTTACCACGCCAACCTGCACTTCAACCCGCAGGTTAAATATGACTTGGGCAAGGCGCTGCACTGGGGCGAGAAGCAGTTGTATGTGGGTTTTGAATACGACTACTGGAAGAACAAGTACGGGATTGAAGATTCCGGCGCGTTCAAGACCAACCAGGACACGGCGAGCTTCCTGGTCAAGTACCATTTCTAAATAACACTGCAAAACAAATGTGGGAGCGGGCTTGCTCGCGAATGCGGTGTGTCAGTCACTGAATCTGCTGACTGATCCACCGCCTTCGCGAGCAAGCCCGCTCCCACATTTAGTTCACCGTCAGCCCAAGAAATCTGGACAATTCCTCGCGCTTGGCCAACGCATCCTTCCTGCCCAACTCAATCAACTCGCTGCAATACCCCGCCTCGAACAGCAAGTAACTCAGCACCCCGGCCCCGCTGGTTTTGGTCGCGCCCGGCCCGCGCAAAAACAGGCGCAACGCTGCGGGCAACTCCTGGCGATGCCGCGCGGCGATTTCATCAATCGGCTGGCTCGGCGCAATCACCAACACCTCCACCGGGGCCAGGCCCTGGATCGCCGCATCCGCCGGCAACACGTGGCTGAACTGGTTCAGACGCTCGAGCAATTCGATATCACTCTCCAGGCTGTCGATGAACGTGCTGTTGAGCATGTGCCCGCCGATCTGCGCCAGGGTGGGTTCCTGGCCGGTGTAGGTGCGTTGTGTGGAAGGCTCATTGCCGCGCGGATTGCCACTCACGCCCACCACCAGCACCCGACTGGCGCCCAGGTGCAAGGCCGGGCTGATCGGCGCGGATTGGCGCACCGCGCCATCGCCGAAATACTCCTGGCCAAGTTTGACCGGAGCAAACAGCAAGGGGATCGCCGAACTGGCCAGCAAGTGTTCAACCGTCAGTTGGGTGGGCATGCCAATACGCCGATGGCGCAGCCACGCATCGATAGTGCCGCCGCCCTGATAAAACGTCACTGCCTGCCCGGACTCATAGCCGAAAGCCGTGACCGCGACCGCGTGCAGGTGGTTGTTACGGATGGCCGCATCGATGCCGTCCAGGTGCAGCTTGTCTTTGAGCAATGCGCGCAGCGGTGTGCTGTCGAGCAACGCGACCGGCACCTGAGCCCCCAGGCCGAGCAAGCTGTGGATCAAGAAACGACTGGCCTGGCGGATAACTCCAGGCCAGTCGCTGCGCAGCACCCGATGGCTGCGAAAGCCTTGCCAGAACGCCGTGAGGCGCTCGATGGCAGCAGTGAAATCAGTCGCGCCGCTGGCAAGACTCACCGCATTGATCGCCCCCGCTGACGTGCCGACGATCACCGGAAAAGGATTGGGCGCCCCTGGCGGCAGCAATTCGGCAATCGCTGCCAAGACCCCCACCTGATACGCCGCTCGCGCCCCGCCGCCGGAAAGAATCAAGCCTGTGACCGGTTCAGTTGGGCGCATCGCATCACTCCATGTGGGGCAGAAACGTTATCGACGGCGTTTTTCGTACAGCTTGGGCTCACCCGGTGGCCGGCTCTTGAAACGCCGATGGGTCCACAGGTATTGCTCCGGGCATTCGCGAACCGACGCCTCGACCCACTGGTTGATGCGCAGGCAGTCGACCTCATCGGTTTCGCCCGGGAAGTCGGTCAACGGCGGGTGGATCACCAGGCGGTAACCACTGCCATCGGCCAGGCGTTCCTGGGTGAACGGCACCACCAGCGCCTTGCCCAAGCGGGCAAATTTGCTGGTGGCGGTGACGGTGGCGGCCTGAATGCCGAACAGCGGCACAAAGATACTTTGCTTGGCGCCGTAGTCCTGGTCCGGTGCGTACCAGATGGCGCGGCCGGCGCGCAGCAACTTGAGCATGCCGCGCACGTCTTCGCGCTCTACCGCTAGGGAATCGAGGTTATGCCGCTCGCGGCCACGGCGCTGAACGAAGTCGAACAGCGGGTTGCCGTGCTCGCGGTACATGCCATCGATGGTGTGTTTCTGGCCGAGCAGCGCCGCGCCGATTTCCAACGTGGTGAAGTGCAGGGCCATAAGAATGACACCCTTGCCATCGAGCTGCGCCTGCTTGAGGTGCTCCAGCCCTTCGACATGGGCCAGGCGTGCCAGGCGTTGACGCGACCACCACCAGCTCATGGCCATCTCGAAAAACGCGATGCCGGTGGAAGCGAAATTTTCCTTGAGCAGCTTCTTGCGCGCTTTGGCGGATTTTTCCGGGAAGCACAGTTCCAGGTTGCGCGCGGCGATTCGGCGGCGCTCGCCAGCCACGCGGTACATGCCCGCGCCTAATAAACGACCAATGGTCAACAACGCACGGTATGGCAACTGGGTGATCAGCCACAGCAGGCCGAGTCCCAGCCATAGCAGCCAAAAACGCGGGTGAAAAAATACAGCTCGAAAACGCGGGCGATCCATTACAGATTCCGGTAGAGACAGGGCCGCGCATTCTACAACGTTCGACTCGGCTTGCGGCCCGTGGATGTTCTCGTTATAAGTCTCGACACTTTTCGTGACAAGCCGCTTTTGCCGACCATGAGCCAAACCGAACCGCTAGACCAAGATCCCGTGTTCCAGCTGAAAGGCAGCATGCTCGCCATCACCGTGCTGGAACTGGCCCGCAATGACCTCGATGCCCTGGACCGCCAACTGGCCGCCAAGGTCGCCCTGGCGCCGAACTTCTTCAACAATGCCCCGCTGGTGTTGGCCCTGGACAAACTCCCGGCCGGCCAGGGCGCGATTGATTTGCCCGGGCTGATGCGCGTTTGCCGCTCGCATGGTTTGCGCACCCTGGCGATTCGCGCCAGCCGTATTGAAGACATCGCTGCGGCAATCGCTATTGAACTGCCAGTACTGCCACCGTCGGGTGCCCGCGAGCGACCGCTGGACCCGAGCGAAGGTGAAGTGAAGAAAAAACCGGAGAAACCGCCGGAGCCCACCGTCAAGCCTACAAAGATCATCACCTCCCCCGTACGCGGCGGGCAGCAGATTTACGCCCAGGGCGGCGACCTGGTGGTGATCGCTCCCGTCAGTCCGGGTGCGGAACTTCTTGCCGATGGCAACATCCATGTATACGGCCCGATGCGCGGACGTGCCCTCGCCGGCATCAAGGGTGATACCAAGGCCCGTATTTTTTGCCAGCAGTTGACCGCTGAGCTAGTGTCCATCGCAGGCCAGTACAAGGTTTCAGAAGATTTGCGCCGTGATCCGCTGTGGGGGGCCGGGGTACAAGTCAGCCTGTCGGGCGATGTGTTGAACATCATCCGTCTTTAACGGATACTGCCGCATTTTCCAAGCATCTCTAGACTCTGATAGCACAGCGAAACCGGCAAGATTTACGTAGGAATATTCGAAGTTGGCGTTTCCCCTTGGGAAACCACATCTTTTCCTACAAAGGCTGTCCGCCTGCAGCGAGTTCCAAGAGATGTTTTTCAGGGGCTGAAAAGTCCTTTTTCCTTAGGGGTGAAACACCTTGGCCAAGATTCTCGTGGTTACATCCGGCAAGGGTGGTGTGGGTAAGACCACCACCAGCGCCGCTATCGGTACCGGCCTCGCTTTGCGCGGCCACAAGACAGTCATCGTCGACTTCGACGTCGGTTTGCGTAACCTCGACCTGATCATGGGCTGCGAACGCCGCGTGGTGTACGACTTCGTCAACGTGGTGAACGGCGAAGCCAACCTGCAACAGGCCCTGATCAAGGACAAGCGCCTTGAGAACCTGTACGTACTGGCCGCCAGCCAGACCCGCGACAAAGACGCGCTGACCAAAGAAGGCGTAGGCAAAGTTCTCGCCGAGCTGAAAGAAACCTTCGAATACGTGGTGTGTGACTCGCCGGCCGGTATCGAAACCGGTGCTCACCTGGCAATGTACTTCGCCGATGAAGCCATCGTGGTGACCAACCCGGAAGTCTCCTCGGTACGTGACTCGGACCGCATGCTGGGCCTGTTGGCCAGCAAGTCCAAGCGCGCCGAAGAAGGCCAGGACCCGATCAAGGAGCACTTGCTGCTCACCCGCTACAACCCTGAGCGCGTCAGCAACGGCGAAATGCTTGGCGTTGAAGACGTGAAGGAAATCCTCGCAGTGACCCTGCTGGGCGTGATCCCGGAATCCCAGGCCGTCCTGAAGGCTTCCAACCAGGGCGTTCCGGTGATTCTTGACGACCAGAGCGACGCCGGCCAGGCGTACAGCGATGCCGTTGATCGCTTGCTGGGCAAGACCGTGGAACATCGCTTCCTCGATGTTAAGAAGAAGGGATTCTTCGAGCGTATCTTTGGAGGCAACTAAACAATGAAATTTCTCGACTTCTTTCGCGCCAACAAAAAGCCAAGTACCGCGTCGGTAGCGAAAGAGCGTCTACAGATCATCGTGGCGCACGAACGCGGCCAACGCAGTACCCCGGACTACCTGCCAGCCTTGCAGAAGGAACTGGTCGAGGTGATCCGCAAGTACGTCAATATCGGCAACGATGACGTGCATGTCGCCCTGGAAAACGACGGCAGCTGCTCGATTCTGGAACTCAATATCACCCTGCCTGATCGTTAATCGAAAAGGCGGCCGCCACGGCGGCTCGGTCACCTTGATCCCTGTTGGGGAACCGGGTGGGCGAGCCGCCGTTGGTGTTTGTTACGAGGCTGTTTAATGCCGCTGTCCACTATCCATATCCTGCACCAGGACGACGCTGTCCTGGTGGTGAACAAGCCGACCCTGCTGCTCTCGGTGCCCGGCCGCGCCGATGACAACAAGGACTGCCTGATCACCCGCCTGCAGGAAAACGGCTACCCCGAAGCCCGCATAGTCCATCGCCTGGACTGGGAAACCTCAGGGATCATCCTGCTTGCGCGGGACGCCGATAGCCACCGCGAGCTGTCGCGCCAGTTTCACGACCGCGAAACCGAAAAAGCCTACACCGCCCTGGCGTGGGGCCAGCCGGCACTGGACAGCGGCAGCATCGACCTGCCCCTGCGCTACGACCCGCCGACCAAGCCACGCCATGTGGTCGACCACGAGTTCGGCAAACACGCGCTGACCTTCTGGAAGGTATTGGAGCGTTGCGGCGACTGGTGTCGCGTCGAGCTGACACCGATCACCGGGCGTTCGCATCAATTGCGCGTGCACATGCTGTCAATCGGGCATCCACTGTTGGGTGACGGCCTGTACGCCCATGAACAAGCCCTGGCCGCCTGGCCACGCCTGTGCCTGCACGCGAGCATGCTGAGCTTCACCCACCCGCAAAGCGGCGAGCGGCTGCGCTTCGAGTGCCCTGCGCCGTTCTGAGTGGGCAATGAGATCAAAAATGTGGGAGCGGGCTTGCTCGCGAATGCGGTGTGTCAGTCATAGATAGGCTGGCTGATCCACCGCATTCGCGAGCAAGCCCGCTCCCACATTTGTTCTGTGCACTTCTTGCCATCGAACGGTAAACTCCGCGCATTGCTGTCTGGAGCTATTTATGCGCGAAGCGTTGAATCAAGGCCTGATCGACTTCCTCAAGGCCTCCCCTACTCCTTTTCATGCCACTGCCGCCCTCGCCCAGCGCCTGGAAGCGGCCGGTTACCAGCGTCTCGACGAGCGCGAAACCTGGACCACCGAGGCCAACGGTCGTTACTACGTGACCCGTAACGATTCGTCGATCATCGCCTTCAAGCTCGGCCGCCACTCGCCGCTGCAAGGCGGGATTCGCCTGGTCGGCGCCCACACCGACAGCCCGTGCCTGCGCGTCAAGCCCCAGCCGGAGCTGCAACGCCAGGGCTTCTGGCAGTTGGGCGTGGAAGTCTACGGCGGCGCGCTGCTGGCGCCGTGGTTCGACCGCGACCTGTCGCTGGCCGGCCGCGTGACCTTCCGCCGTGACGGCAAAGTCGAAAGCCAACTGATCGACTTCAAGCTGCCCATCGCGATCATCCCCAACCTGGCCATTCACCTGAACCGTGAAGCCAACCAGGGCTGGGCGATCAATGCGCAGACCGAGCTGCCGCCGATCCTCGCGCAATTTGCCGGTGACGAACGCGTGGACTTTCGCGCCGTGCTCACCGAGCAACTGGCGCGTGAACATGGTTTGAACGCCGACGTGGTGCTCGACTACGAGTTGAGCTTCTACGACACCCAAAGCGCCGCGGTGATTGGCCTCAATGGTGACTTCATCGCCGGTGCGCGCCTGGACAACCTGCTGTCGTGCTACGCCGGCCTGCAAGCCTTGCTCACCAGCGAAACCGACGAAACCTGTGTGCTGGTGTGCAACGACCATGAAGAAGTCGGCTCCTGCTCGGCGTGCGGTGCCGATGGCCCGATGCTGGAACAGACATTGCGCCGCCTGTTGCCTGAGGGTGATGAATTCGTACGCACCATTCAGAAATCACTCTTGGTGTCGGCGGACAATGCTCACGGCGTGCACCCCAACTATGCCGAGAAACACGACGCCAACCACGGCCCGAAACTCAACGCGGGCCCGGTGATCAAGGTCAACAGCAACCAGCGCTACGCCACCAACAGCGAAACCGCCGGCTTCTTCCGCCACCTGTGCATGGCCCAGGAAGTGCCGGTGCAGAGCTTCGTGGTGCGCAGCGACATGGGCTGCGGCTCGACCATCGGCCCGATCACCGCCAGCCACCTGGGCGTGCGCACGGTGGACATCGGCCTGCCGACGTTTGCCATGCACTCGATCCGTGAGCTGTGCGGCAGCCACGACCTGGCGCATTTGGTGAAGGTACTCGGTGCGTTTTACGCGAGCCACGATCTGCCCTGATGTCAGGGCGCGACCATCGCAGGCAACCCGCGCCCCACTTGATCTGTAAATACAGTCAAATGTGGGAGCGGGCTTGCCCGCGAAGGCGGTCCATCAGTGGGCAGATTCAGTCACTGACACCGCATATTCGGGGGCAAGCCCCCTCCCACATTCAGTTGTGGGTACACATGACCTGCATCATCTGCACTTTCCATAATCCGACCTAGACTTGTCAGTATTCCCACTCCGACAAGGCCGTCGCCCCATGATCTCCATGTCCTCCTTCCACGCCATGCTCATCCCGATCCTCATCGGCATGATCCTGCTGGCCGTCGGCTTCAACTTTCGCGACAAGCCGGTCGGCGTGTTTGGCATGTGGATTGGCATGCTGCTGATCCTCGGCACCGTGGTTTACAAGATCCTCGCCAAACTGGCGGAATGACAAATGCACTCGCATTGGGCATAACGGCCTCGTACACTCGGTCAATTCGTCGTTTTCAAGGTTGACCGCCTCGTGCTCTCGCGTCTTTTTGCTCTGCCCTGCTACTGCTTGATTGCCCTGCTGATGTTGCTGCCGATAGCGCCTGCCCAAGCCGTGAGCTTGCCCGGCCTGCTCGGCAGCGCCAACAAGACCCAACCCCAGGCCGATGTGCCGCTGGGGCAGTCGCTGGACGAGGTGATCAAGACCCTCGAAAACGACCAGCAGCGCACACAGCTGTTGAGCGACCTGAAGAAACTGCGCGAAGCCACGCAAAAAGCCCAACCCGCTGCCGAACAAGGCGTGCTCGGGTTGATCGGCAGCACGCTGTCCGACCTCGAACAGCAGTTCTCCGGCGCCGACAGCCCGGTGCAACGCTGGTCCAACGAAGTCGAACTGGCCAAGGATGAACTGGGCGCCCTGATGCTGCCCGCCAGTGAATGGCTGCCGATCATCTTCGGTTTTGCCGTGATCCTGGCCGTGTGGAGCCTGCTGGCCGCCGCGCTGATCTGGCTCAGCCACCGTCTACGCGAACGTTTCGGCCTGCCCGAAGAACTGCCGCAACACCCGCGCACCTGGGACATGCTGCGCTTCGCCCTGCGCAAGTTGGGGCCGTGGCTGATCGCGCTGGTGATCACGGTGTACCTGAGTTACGCCCTGCCTTCTTCGCTGGGCAAATCCCTGGCGATGGTGCTGGCTTACGCGTTGGTGGTCGGCACCTGCTTCTCGGCCATCTGCGTGATTGCCTTCTCCGTACTCGACGGCCCGCACCGCCACCGGGCGCTGTATATCCTGCGTCACCAAGCCTTCCGTCCATTGTGGTGGATCGGCAGTTTCGCCGCCTTTGGCGAAGCCCTGAGCGACCCACGGCTGGTAACGGCCCTGGGCCAGCATCTGGCCCACACGGCGGCGACGGTCGCCAATGTGATGGCGGCGCTGTCCACCGGCGTGTTTATCCTGCGTTTTCGCCGGCCGATCGCGCACCTGATCCGCAACCAGCCGCTGTCGCGGCGCCTTACGCGCCGTGCCCTCACCGATACCCTGTCGATCATCGGCACCTTCTGGTACTTGCCGGCATTGTTGCTGGTGGGCATTTCACTGTTCGCCACCTTCCTGTCCGCCGGCGACACCAGCACCGCCTTGCGCCAGTCATTGCTGTGCACGGTGTTGCTGGTGTTGTGCATGGTCATCAACGGCCTGGTGCGCCGCCATGCGCTCAAGCCACAACGCGGGCACAAGCGCCACGCGCTGTACTCCGATCGCCTGAAAAGCTTCGTGTATACCCTGGCTCACTTAGTGGTGTGGCTGGTGTTTATCGAACTCGGCCTGCGCGTATGGGGCCTGTCGATGATTCGCTTTACCGAAGGCGACGGCCATGAAATCAGCGTCAAGCTGTTTGGCCTTGGCGGCACGCTGTTGTTTGCCTGGCTGATCTGGATCCTCAGCGACACCGCCATCCACCACGCCCTGACCCGCTCGCGCAAAGGCCTCGCGAACGCGCGTGCGCAGACGATGATGCCGTTGATCCGCAACGTGCTGTTTGTGACCATTTTCATCATCGCCGCCATCGTGGCGCTGGCGAACATGGGCATGAACGTTACGCCGCTGCTGGCCGGTGCCGGTGTGATCGGTATTGCCATCGGTTTTGGTGCACAGTCGCTGGTGGCGGACTTGATCACCGGCCTGTTCATCATCATCGAAGACTCGCTGGCCATCGACGACTACGTGGACGTCGGCGGCCACCTCGGCACGGTCGAAGGCCTGACCATCCGCACCGTGCGCCTGCGTGACATCGACGGCATTGTGCACACCATTCCGTTCAGCGAGATCAAGAGCATCAAGAACTACTCGCGGGAATTTGGCTACGCGATCTTCCGCGTGGCGATCCCCTACAACATGGAAATCGACGACGCGATCAAGTTGATGCGCGACGTCGGCCAGAAAATGCGCAACGACCCACTGCAACGCCGCAACATCTGGTCGCCGCTGGAGATTCAGGGCGTGGAAAGCTTTGAGTCCGGCAGTGCGATCCTGCGGGCGCGGTTCAAGACCGCGCCGATCAAGCAGTGGGAAGTGTCGCGGGCGTTCAACCTGGCGCTCAAGCGTCAGCTGGATGAAGCCGGACTCGACCTGGCGACGCCGCGCTTGAGTGTGCAGGTGGTCACTGCCGGCACCGTGCAGGAGAAAGAACCACAACAATAAAGAGGGAGAGGTACTTATGCGTTTGAACGGTCTGACACACCCATGGGTTTTCGGAATGCTCTGCGGGCTAGCCAGCAGTGCAGTGATTGCCGCCAGCAGCGGCCAGGAGAGCGCCCGGGAGGAAATCGCCGCGCAGGCAAAAATCCTTGAACCGGCGTTACTGGAAACCCGCCGCGATATCCACGCCCACCCCGAACTGGGCAACACCGAAACGCGCACGGCCGAACTGGTTGCCAGGCAACTGCGCGACCTGGGCCTTGAGGTGAAAACCGGCGTGGCCCGCACCGGCGTCGTCGCCGTTCTCAAAGGTGCACTGCCCGGCCCCACCGTGGCCCTGCGCGCGGACATGGATGCGTTACCGGTCAAGGAAGTCTCGGACTTGCCGTTCGCCTCCACAGCCAAGGGCACCTACCTGGGCAAGGAAGTCGACGTGATGCACGCCTGCGGCCACGACGCCCACACCGCGATCCTGCTGAGCACGGCGAAGATTCTCACCGGCATGCGCGACCGTCTGCCGGGCACGGTGGTGTTTTACTTCCAGCCGGCCGAAGAAGGCCCGAGTGACTTTATCCCCGACGGCAAAAACACCTGGGGCGCGAAGATGATGGTTCAGGAAGGCGTGATGCAAGCGCCCAAGCCCGACGCCGTATTCGGCCTGCATGTGTGGGCCGGCGTGCCTGCCGGGCAAATCGCCTACCGCCCGGGCCCGACCCTGGCCAGCTCCGATGACCTGCGCATCAAGATCCTTGGCAAACAGACCCACGCCGGCCGCCCTTGGGACGGCATCGACCCGATCACCGTCGGCGCGCAGACCATTGTCGGCCTGCAAACCGTGGTCAGCCGTCGCACCGACATCTCGTCATTTCCATCGGTGGTGAGCATTGGCACCATCAACGGCGGCACGCGCTACAACATCATTCCCGAGTCGGTGGACATGAGCGGCACCATTCGCTCCTACGACTACGGCATTCGTCAGAAGCTGCACGCCGACGTGCGCCAGACGGTAGAGAAAATCGCCGAGAGTGGCGGCGCCAAGGCCGAAGTCACGATCATCGAGAAGTACGACCCGACCATCAATAACCCGGCGCTGACCGAGAGCATGCTGCCTAGCCTGCGCTGGGCGGCCAAGGATGATGTGGTGCAGGCCCCATTGGTGGGCGGCGCGGAGGACTTTTCGTTCTATGCCAAGCAAGCGCCGGGGTTGTTTGTGTTTCTGGGGGTGACGCCAAGGGATCAGGACATGAGCAAAGCGGCGCCGAATCATAATCCGGGCTTCTTTGTGGATGAGTCGGCGCTGGTGGTGGGCGTGCGGACGCTGGCTTCGTTGGCGACGGATTATCTGTACACCCATACGCCGCAGTAAGGCTGTATGTGGGAGCGGGCTTGCTCGCGAATGCGGTACGCCAGTCACTGAATGGGCTAGCTGATACACCGCATTCGCGAGCAAGCCCGCTCCCACATTGGATTGCAGCGTGTCAGCCCGCCAGCGTAGCGCCATCCATCTTCTGGCGCAGGCTCAGCGGGCGCATGTCGGTCCAGACTTCCTCGATGTAAGCCAGGCAGTCTTTTTTCATGCCGCTCTTGCCCACGGTGCGCCAGCCTTCCGGCACGGCCTTGTAGTCGGGCCAGATGGAATACTGCTCTTCGTGGTTGACCACTACCTGAAACAGGATGTCGTCGCGGTCAAATACTGAGGTCATTGCTGTTCTCCATCGCTCATAGAACTGGCTGCGCACCACGCGCAGCGCTGATATCTGTAGAAACGTACCAAGCGTGCGAAAAATTAGAGGTTGGCGACCGCTGCCGCCAGGGCGCGGCCGAAGATCTCGGCAACGCGGTCGATTTCGGCAGCGGTGATCACCAGCGGCGGCAGGAAGCGCACCACACTGCCGTGCCGGCCGCCCAGCTCCAGAATCAGGCCACGCTTGAGGCATTCGCGCTGCACCAGCGGCGCCAGTTGGCGATGTACAGGCGGATGGCCCTGGATATCGACGGCGCCGCTCGGGTCGACCAGTTCCACGCCGAGCATCAGCCCACGTCCACGAATATCCCCCAACTGCGGGAAGTCGCGCTGCAGAATGCGCAGGTGCTCGCCAAGGCGTTCGCCCATGACGGCGGCGTGGCCGGCCAGGTCGTGTTGCTTGAGGTAGCGCATCACCGCCGAGCCCGCCGCCATCGCCATCTGGTTGCCACGGAATGTTCCGGCATGTGCGCCCGGCAACCAAGTGTCGAGCCAGTCGCGATACACCACCACCGCCAGCGGCAAGCTGCCGCCGATGGCTTTGGACATCACCACCACATCCGGGATGATGCCGGCGTGCTCGAAGGCAAACATCTTGCCGGTGCGCCCGAAGCCGCTCTGGATCTCATCGACGATCAGCGCCACACCGGCTTGCTCGGTGATGCGGCGCAGGCCGCGCAGCCAGTCGAGATCGGCCGGGATCACGCCACCTTCGCCCTGCACCACTTCGACAATCACTGCCGCCGGCAACAACACGCCGGCTTCCGGGTCATTGAGCAGGTTTTCCAGGTAATGCAGGTTGACCCGCACGCCTTCGGCGCCGCCCAGGCCGAAGGGGCAACGGTAGTCGTAAGGGTAAGGCAGAAATTGCACGCCATTGCCGAGCAAAGCACCCAAGGGCTTTTTCGGCCCCAGGCTGCCCATCAGGCTCAGCGCGCCTTGGCTCATGCCGTGATAACCGCCCTGGAAAGACAACACGGTGCTGCGCCCGGTGGCGGTGCGCACCAGCTTCAGTGCGGCTTCGACGGCATCGGTGCCGGTGGGGCCGCAGAACTGAATTTTCGCTTCACGTGCCAGTGCGGTCGGCAGCAGGCCGAACAGGTCCTGCACGAACTGGTCTTTCACCGGAGTGGTCAGGTCGAGGGTGTGCAGCGGCAGTTCGTCGCTCAGAACCTGCTGAATGGCTTCGATCACCACCGGGTGGTTGTGGCCCAACGCCAGGGTGCCAGCGCCGGCCAGGCAGTCGATGAAACGACGGCCTTCAACGTCTTCCACATAGATGCCCTTGGCACGCTTGAGCGCCAGGGGGATACGCCGAGGATAGCTGCGGGCGTTGGATTCCTGCTGGCGTTGGCGGGCCAGTATCGGGGTTTCTTCAAATTGGTAGAGTGTTTCTGCGCACGCCGGGCTGGCGTGCACCGGGGCGTCTCCGATACGGCTGGTAGCGACTGACATCTCTCGATCCCTCAATACGCGGGTGGGGTGACCAAACTGGCGATCCGCGCGCGCGCGGATTTCATGTTCTGGAGACGCACCAGGCGGTGGGGGATTTAGGCTTGTTGTGGTTTTTTGAGGTGGGGCATATCCGGTTTTTTGGTGATGGCGGGCAGGGGTTTCGCCCTTACGGCGGCCTAGTGGTTAGATCAAAAGCGAAAGCGAGGCGGCCTGATTCTGGAAGCTGGGACTCAATCAAAGGTGGGAGCTGGCTTGCCTGCGATGGCATCAACCCGGTGTACCTGATGGACCGAGGTGCCTGCATCGCAGGCAAGCCAGCTCCCACAGAAAAGCAAAGCAGTGCGGTGCTGGTGGTCTGTACTCGCTCCCACATTTGGATCTCTGTGCATCAGATAGAGGTGTGTTGCTGTGCTTTTGCTTCTACCACTCAGGTCGGCACCAGGCCGCCGTGCTTTTGCTTTTGATCTGACAGGCCCCGTCAACCACGCTGGCCGAACGCAGGCATGCCGAGCCTAAGCGAGGCACCGAGTGGTGGGGCAAAGACCTTTTGGTTACTTTTGGCTGGGCCGGCATTCCGGGCGTTTGCCAAAAGTGACCCGCTGTAAGAGCGGAACCGCCAGTGGCCGTTACCGCAGCAACGGATATGCCCCCCCAAATAAAGCGCTCAAATCCCCCGATACCGATCATTCAACGCATACAAAATCGCACACGTCTCCCCATCCAAAACCCCACCATAATCCCGACTCCGAAAGTGCATCTGAAACGCCCGCGTCCGCAGCTCAAACGCCCGGCGATTCTGGGCCGGCTTATACCCATACCGCTGAAACGCCCGCTCTACCTCAACCTCCGGCGGCAACCCAAGACAAAACCGCCGCTGATACATGCCCCGCGTCGCCTCATCAAACCAGGCCCCAACCCCTGCCTCGAACAAACACCGCCAAGGCAACCGAGGCCCCGGATCGCTCTTGCGCCAATAGGCAACATCCGAATGCCCAAGCACATCGGCAGGCCCAATCTGCGGATAGCGCCCAAGCACATCGCGAACCAACGCAATCAACACATCAATCTGTTCTTCGCCATACGCTGGAAACGTAAACACGCCGCCCTCATCCCGCGCCAAATTAACAATCTCGACACCAATCGACCGGCTATTGAGATCATCCCGCCCACCCCAATGACTGACCCCGGCATGCCACGCACGCTTATCCTCGTCCACCAGCCGAAACACGCGCAATTCGTCATGGCCGGTGGCGCGGTAGCCAGGGTCATCCGGATCGGGCAGCAAGTAGTGAGCGCTGACACCCTCTTGCGTGAGCGTACGCAGGGATGAAGCAAAAGGCGCCGCGGTGTAATGCAAAACCACCTGCCGCACGGGCTCAGCGTTACGTTCATTGAAACCCCTGGCGGGGAAACTGCTATCGACCACCAACATAAGAACCGTCCTTTTCAGTACAGGCCGAGTCATTCAGCCCGCTCAAGCGCAAAAAAATTACCGCCATCCTGAAGGGAAGAATGTCAGGCGGGCGGTAACTATTTGGTGCTTGAAGAAAAGTGCTCAGCGCCGCAACGGCATCCCCAGATCGACCCGCAAGCCATCTGCCTGACTGTCGAATTTCAGCGAGCAGGAGCAGCGCTGCACGATCGCCTGCACAATCGCCAGACCCAGCCCACAGCCCTCGCTGCTGCCATTGCGCCAGAAGCGTTGGGTCAGGTATTGCAGGTCCTCACTGGAAATCTGCTTGCCATGATCACGCACGCGGAACACCACCGTGTCGGCAGTGGTGAACACACTCAGCTCCACCCGGGTATCACCCGGCGTATGGCGCAGCGCGTTATCCAGCAGGTTGCGCAAGGCCGCGACCGCCAGGGCCACCGGCATTTCCACCGGCGTATCGGTGAGGTTGGCCGAAAGGATCAGGTCGATACGCCGGTTGTCGCCGGCGTTGGCATCCTGGATCGCCAGCCGCGCGACCTGTTCGGCGCTCGATTGCAGGCCGTCATCGAACGACAGGCTGCCTTCCACCCGCGCCAACAGCAGCAATTGCTCAAGGGTGCGATGCAGGCGGTCAGCGCCCTCCTCGGCGTGGGCCAGGGACTGGTCGCGCGCGGCGCCGTCGGTCATGCGCGCCACTTGCAGGTGGGTCTTGATCGCCGTCAGCGGGCTGCGCAACTCATGCGCGGCATCACCGGTGAGGCGGCGCTCACGCTCGATGGTCTTGGCGATGCGTTGCAACAGTTGGTTCTGGGTGTCGAGCAGCGGTTTAAGCTCGCTGGGCAGAGGGTGAATCTGCAAGGGTTCGAGCGAATCGGCGCTGCGGCGCATCAACGCGTCACGCATGCGGTTGAGCGGCAGCAGGCTCTGGCCGATGCCCAGCCACAGCAGGCACAGGCAACCCAGCAAGGCCACGCCGACCGGCACCGAAGCCGCCAGCAGAATCGACAGGTTCAGCGCCTCGCGCTCCACCTGGCGGTCGGCCGTGGTGATCAACAAGTCACCCCGGGACAGGGTGAAACTGCGCCAGCCGACGCCGTCGATGACTTGATCGCGAAAGCCACTCTTGCGCGACTCCAGGCCTTCATCCGGGGTCATGTGGCTGCGCGCCAGAATTTCCCCACGCAGGGAGCTGACCTGGCAGGCCATGCCACCCGGCACATTCAGTTGCTCGGTGCGCAGGTGCGTACCGCCGCTCACGCTGGCCAGGCCCGGCATCTGCTCGGTCAGCCCCGCGACCATGCGCGCCGACGCCACCAGACGCTGGTCGAGGGAGAACATCATCTGGTTGCGCAGATCGTTGAGCATCCAGGCCGCCGCCAGCAGCCAGATCAGCACGAAAGCAGCGCCCAGCTTGAATGTCAGGCGCAGGCGCAGGCTCATCACGAGGCGTGTTCTCCATCATCGGCCACGCCACCATCGGCCGTGCCCAGGCGATAACCGAGGCCGCGCACGGTCTCGACGATGCCGTTGCCCAATTTGCGCCGCAGGTGATGGATATGCACGTTGAGGGCGTTGCTTTCCAGTTCGTCGTTGAAACCGTAGACGCTGTCCTTGAGTTGTTCGCTGGACAGCACCCGGCCTTTGTTATGCAACAAGGCCTGCAACAACGCTTGTTCGCGACGGGAAAGATCCACCGGCTCGCCGCCCAGGAAGGTTTCCCGGCTGCTGGGGTCGTAGGCGAGGCGGCCGTGTTCGATCAGGTTGACCCGGCGCCCCGCCACCCGCCGCAGCAGGGTTTGCAGGCGGGCGGCAAGCTCGCGCAGGTCGAAGGGCTTGAGCAGGTAATCGTCGGCACCGGCTTGCAGGCCGTCGACACGGTTGGTCACAGAATCGCGCGCCGTCAGAATCAGCACCGGAATCTCCAGTCCCTGGCTGCGCTGTTGTTGCAGCAGCTTGAGGCCGTCTTCGTCGGGCAAACCGAGGTCGAGCACCATGATGTCGAACGTGGCCGCCTTGAGCATCGCCCGTGCAGCCGCGGCCGTGGCCACGCGTTCGACGGTAAAGCCCTGAGCGCCGAGGCCGGCCACGATGCCGCTGGCGATCAGTTCGTCGTCTTCACAGACCAATACGTGCATGGTGAACCCTTCATGAAAGATGGGGAGAATTAAAGGTGCAGCGGATTAAGCGCCGATTATGCCGTGAAAAGAGGCGCGCTCAGACACGCCCTTCACTTTAGAATAGCCCCCGGTTAATCATCGGTTAATCAACGCCACACATTGTGTCCCTAACTTGCACCAAACTAAGGCTTGACCATGCGGCATCTGTTTACCTTTCTACTGGTAATGTTCGCGGGATTCGCCCAGGCCGCGCCGGGCAACCCTTTTGAAAGCAAACCCGATTTCCTCCCGGTGGGCAAAGCCTTCACCTTTACCTCCGAACGCCTGGAGTCTGGCGAGACCCAGCTGTATTGGCAGATTGCCGACGGTTACTACCTGTACCAGCAACGCATGAAGTTCGACGGCCTGGCCGAAAAGCCGGTATTGCCGCAGGGTGAAGCCCACAGCGACGAGTTCTTCGGTGAGCAGCAAGTGTATCGCCAGGGCCTGGAAGTGAAGATTCCGGCCGGCGCTACCGGCCAGGTCAAACTCGGCTGGCAGGGTTGTGCCGATGCCGGCCTGTGCTACCCGCCGCAGTCGATCACCGTGGACCTGGGCGGCAACCCCGCCGTCGCCGCCACCGCACAAGCCCAGGACCAGAGCCTGGCCAGCGGCCTGCAACAGCGCAGCCTGGGCTGGAGCCTGCTGGTGTTCTTTGGTCTGGGCCTGCTGCTGGCATTTGCCCCGTGTTCGCTGCCGATGCTGCCGATTCTCGCAGGCCTGGTGGTCGGCAGTGGCGCGAGCCCGCGTCGTGGTTTCGCCCTGGCCAGCAGCTACGTGATATGCATGGCGCTGGTATATGCAGCGCTGGGCGTACTGGCCGCGCTGCTCGGCGGCAACCTCGCAGCATGGCTGCAAACGCCGTGGATTCTTGGCAGTTTCGCCGCGCTGTTTGTGATCCTCGCCCTGCCAATGTTTGGTTTCTTTGAACTGCAATTGCCGGCCTTCCTGCGTGATCGCCTGGACAACGTCAGCCGTCAGCAAAGCGGCGGCAGCCTGGTAGGCGCCGGCGTGCTCGGTGCGCTCTCCGGCTTGCTGGTGGGGCCGTGCATGACTGCGCCACTGGCCGGCGCGCTGCTGTATATCGCCCAGAGCGGCAATGCGCTGCACGGTGGCTTGATTCTCTTCGCCATGGGCATCGGCATCGGCATCCCGCTGTTGCTGCTGGTGACGGTGGGCAACCGCTTCCTGCCGAAACCGGGCACCTGGATGAACGTGCTCAAGGGCGTCTTCGGCTTCCTGTTCCTGGGCACCGCAGTGCTGATGATTCGCCCGGTGGTCGGCGAAAGCCTGTGGCTCGGCCTGTGGGGCGTATTGGCCCTGGTGATGGCTTACTGCGGCTGGGGCCTGGCGCGCGAATACGGGCTGGCGGCCAAAGTGTTTGGCGCAGGCTCCCTGGTGCTGGGCCTGTGGGGCGCAGTACTGGTGGTGGGCGCGGCCGGTGGCAGCGACGACCTCTGGCAACCGCTGAAAGTCTACGGTGGCTCGCGGGCTGCCGCCGCACCGAGCGCCCATGACGCGTTCATGACCATCAATGACCCGGCCGTGCTGCAAACCCAGCTCGACAGTGCCAAGGCCCAGGGCCAATGGGTGCTGGTGGATTACTACGCCGACTGGTGCGTGTCGTGCAAGATCATGGAAAAACAGGTATTCGGCAAATCGGAGGTGATGGACGCCCTTAAAGATGTGCGCCTGCTGCGCCTCGACGTCACCGCCGACAACGCTGCCAGCCGTGAGCTGCTGGGTCGCTACAAGGTGCCGGGGCCACCGAGCTTTGTGTGGATCGGCCCCAACGGTGAAGAACGTCGCGCCCAACGCATCACCGGCGAAGTGGATGCCGCCGCCTTCCTGCAACGCTGGACGCAAACCCGAGACGCACGCTGATGCTGACCCTGACCATCGGCACCTTCGCCATCGCCCTGAATCACATCCTGCTGATCAGCGCGTTGATTCTCGCCACCCTGGTGGGCTGGCGGGTGGCCAAACGTGGCGGCGAAAACCCCGAATCGGTGCTGTTCACCCTGTTCCTGTTGGGCATGTTGGCCGCGCGCGTCAGCTTTGTCGTGATGTACTGGAGCGATTACAGCCGCGATCCCCTGCAGATGGTCGACCTGCGCGACGGCGGTTTCCTCGCCTGGCCCGGCGTGATTGCACTGGTACTCGGCGCACTGTTGTACGGCTGGCGCCGCCCTGCCCTGCGCAAACCGTTGAGCGCCGGGGTGGTCACGGGCTTGGTGTTCTGGGGCCTGACCAGTTTATCGCTGAGCCTGTACGACAAAGGCGCGCAACTGCCGGACATCACCTTGCGCAACGCCAATGGCGACGTGGTGCAACTGGCCGACTACAAAGGCGGCCCGCTGGTG
Source organism: Pseudomonas sp. TREG-RG-20F-10-E-6-01 (assembly GCF_022662455.1). Classification (NCBI taxonomy): domain Bacteria; kingdom Pseudomonadati; phylum Pseudomonadota; class Gammaproteobacteria; order Pseudomonadales; family Pseudomonadaceae; genus Pseudomonas; species Pseudomonas sp. TREG-RG-20F-10-E-6-01. Next base: position 256,053 of record NZ_JAKNQP010000002.1, read on the forward strand.
ATCAACCTCTGGGCCACCTGGTGCCCACCGTGCCGCCGGGAAATGCCGGTACTGGAGCGCGCCCAGCACCAGCGCCCCGACGTGACCTTCCTGTTCGTCAACCAGGCCGAAAGCATGCAAAGCGTCAGCACCTTCCTCGCGACCCAAGGCCTGACCCTCGATAACGTATTGTTTGACGCCAGCGGCCGACTCGGCCAGGCCGTGGGCTCCATGGCCTTGCCGACCACGCTGTTCTACCAAGCCGATGGGCGCCTGATCAACAGCCACCTCGGTGAGCTGTCCCAAGCCAGCCTGGCCCGTGCCATGGAACCCTTCGACACCGCCCCTGAAAGGAAACCGACATGCCAAGCCTCCGCCACCTGCTGACCCTGCTGCCGCTGACGCTCGCGGCCACCCTGGCCCAGGCCGAAGACTGGCCGGCACCGATCAAACAGATCGAAGCCAAAGGCGCCAAGATCCTCGGCAAGTTCGATGCGCCCAGCGGCCTCACCGGCTACGCCGCGCAGTACCAGAACCGTGGCATGGCGCTGTACCTGACCGCCGACGGCAAAAGTGTGATTGCCGGCAACCTGTACGACGCCGAAGGTAAAGACCTGAGCAGCGCGCCCCTGGAAAAACTGGTGTATGCGCCGATGGCCAAGGAGGTCTGGGCCAAGATGGAACACAGCAACTGGATTCAGGACGGCGATAAAAACGCGCCACGTATCGTCTACCTGTTCAGCGACCCCAACTGCCCGTACTGCAACATGTTCTGGGAACAGGCACGGCCGTGGGTAAAAGCCGGCAAGGTGCAGTTGCGCCATATCATGGTGGGCATTATCCGCGAGGACAGCCCAGGCAAGTCGGCTGCGCTGTTCGCCGCCAAAGACCCGCAAAAAGCCCTGGAAGAACACGAAGCCGCCGGCAAAGGCAGCAAATTGCAGGCGCTGGACAAGATCCCGGCGGACATCGAAGCCAAGCTCGATGCCAACATGAAGTTGATGGAAGAGCTGGAATTGTCGGCGACGCCGGCGATTTTCTATCTGGATGACAAGGGCGGGTTGCAGCAACAGCAAGGCGCGCCGTCGCCGGACAAGCTGGCGAAGATTCTGGGACCCAAGTAATCGACGTTTCCCTAAGACTGTTTCGGGCTTGCGCAACAGAAAACGAGCAAAGCAAGTTCATAAAAACCGGATGAAAACTTGAGCCTGACGCAGAAAATCCGATGCCCAAAGAGGGCATCGGATTCTATTTGATAAAGCCAACGATCAGCTCATAAACATAGCTGTTTGAGATCAGGCACGTCTGCCCGATGTCTCTTTGCGCTACTGCCGATTGGCGACGTCGAGATCCGCCTCATCCTCACCGAGGCCAGACAGATGAGTGCCTGTGATCAACGGCCCATAGCGGCGGCTGAATTCCCAGTTGTAGGGCACGTGGTCTTTGCTGATCCCGTTGTCCCAATTCACCGACCATGTCATCAGGCCCTTGATCGACAACCCTTTGGCGTCCAAACGCTTGAATGCATTGGTCACGGCTGCGGGGTTGATCACATAACCGGTGGCGGCTGCGTCGACGTTGGCCGGCAGACCAATGACGAACTTGTCCGCCGGGATTTTGGTAAACCCTCGCGTTCCGCTCACCAGACTTTCGGTCAGGTAAAACAGGAAATCCTCTTTCATCGCGTCGTTGTTCTGGGCAATCCAGGCACCGTTGCCGTTGTTGGCCTCCTGCACCCAGATCCCGTCGCCCCCCTGGTTGTAATACTGCGGGGCAATGAAGTCGTAATAGCCTTCCAGCGCCTGGATGTAACCGACGTATTTGCCGGCGGTGGTCAGGTAAGGAAACTCCGGCGCCATGCTGATAATGAAGTGTTTGCCTTCACCGGCGTAATGGTCCTTGACCAGTTTCAACGCGGCGGGCAGGACAGTCTTGTTGTCGGCGAAATCAATCGCGCTCTGTTCAAGATCGATGTCCAGGCCATCAAAGCCATAGGTTTCCACCAGGCGGATAATCTCGTTGGCCAGTGGCTGTTCGTTGCCTTTATGCAGCTCGATGTGCGCATCGGCGCCGCCAAGGGAAATCAGCACCGCCCTGCCCTGGCTGTTTAGCACGCCCACCTGACGGCGGAACTCGGCGTCGGAAAGGTTGTACGGCTTGAACGTTGGGATACCGTTGCCTTTCATGAAGGCCACGGCCACCACGTTGTAATCCTTCGGCACGTCCGCCAGGTTCATATTGGCGAATTGGCCACGCTGGTAACCGTCGCTCGCGCCGGCAGGCCAGTTGTGCCAGAAGCCCATGAGGATCTTTTTGCCGGCAATGCTCGGCATCAGCGAAGCGACATCGTTCAGCGGCGATTTCAGTGAGGTGAAGTCAATATTTGTCATGTTCTAATCCTTCAGAACGTATGGGTTTAACGGCGCGGGCTTATTTGAAGTCCACGTCGAAGGCTTGATAGAAGGCGTTGCCGGTGTTGGCGACGATCCACATCAATACGATCACATGCTTGCCCTTTTTGTTGGCCGGCAGTTTCACTTCGTGATTGACCTTGGCCTTCAGTTCACCTGCATGGCTGAAGTACGGCACCTGGGTATAGAAGTCTTCGGCGAACGGCTGGGTTTCCAGCTGTGCACGGGTGATGCGCTGTTTCGGATCCCAGCCATCCTTGGTGATCAGCCAGCGATAGCCACGGGTGGTGTGCGGCGCGGTGTATTCCCAGGTGACCTTGAAGGTCTGACCCGGGTCGACATTGAGCAGCGGCCAGGTGAAAGCACGGTTGAGTTTCTTGGCCATTTCCTCGTTGGTGAAGTTGATGCAGTCACGGGCATCGGTCTTGCCGCCGCTGAGGATGAAGCCGTCGGCGGGTGGGGTGACGCTGTCACTGTCGGTTTGATAAGGCGCCGGGAACGGACCGGCAATCAGTGCCGGAAAGTTCTTGCCGCCCTCCATTTCATTGACCTGCCAGGTAGCCAGCAGGCCGAGATCCACGGCGACTGCGCCACGGCTGGAAGGGGACGTGACACGACCATGGCGAAGAGGTGTCTGGGTTTGTGGTTTATTCATGTGTGACTCCATTGATAGTGATTAAGAACTCTCCCTTCCTGAAGGAGAGAACCTCAACCTAACGGAGTTGCCTTTTTTTGCCACAGGCCCGTTTTTCACTCATTTGCTTCCCATCAGGCAACAGCCCTTAAAACACTGTATATAAAAACAGCATTATGGAAACCACCTACGCCACTCGAGGTCGATATCCTACAAACAAAGGCGGAAATAAGCACAATTTCTCTCACCGCCAGTTGTTCCAGTTTTCCTTAAAGCCCCTCCAACTCCGCCATCAAATCACTCAACCGATCGACCTTCTCGGCGCTGATTTCATTCACCGCCAAACCCTCGATGTACTCGGCCAACTCCGCCACCGTGCTGCACTCGAACATCGCCCGCAGTGGCACATCGCGTTGCAGGGTTTTCTGCACGCGGGAGGCAATCTGTGTGGCCAGCAACGAATGCCCGCCCAGCTCGAAGAAGTTGTCCTGTACGCCCACCCTGTCGACTTTCAGTACCTCGGCCCAGATAGCCGCCAACGTCGTTTCCAGTTCGTTGCGCGGCGCCAGGTAGTCCTGGCTGTGCGACTGGCCGATCTCCAGCGACGGCAGGGCCTTGCGGTCGAGTTTGCCGTTGGCGTTCAGCGGCAGGCGCTCGAGCCATAACCAGTGCAGTGGCACCATGTATTCCGGCAGCTCTGCGCGCAGGCGTTGCTTGATGCGGTCCAGGCGCTCGCTCGGGTTGAGGCGTTCATCCGCCGCCACCAGGTAACCCACCAAGTGCTTGCCGTTGACGCCCTCTTGTACACCCACCGCGGCGTCACGCACCTGCGGCTGTTCATGCAGGCGCGCTTCGATTTCACCCAGCTCGATGCGATAGCCGCGAATCTTCACCTGGTGGTCGATACGCCCCACATATTCCAACACGCCATCGCTGCGCCGACGTGCCAGGTCGCCGGTGCGGTAGAGACGCTCGCCGGGTGCGCCAAACGGGTTGGGCACAAACACCTGCGCCGTGCGCAACGGATCGCTGACGTAACCACGGCCCACACCAGTCCCCGCCACACACAGCTCGCCAACCGCGCCCTGGGGCACCAACGCCAGTGCGCCATCGAGCACATACAACCGGTTGTTGTCGGTCGGGGTGCCAATCGGCAAATAAGTGCCTTGGGTTGACGCCAGATCGACGCGGAAGAACGCCACGTCATCCGAACATTCCGCCGGGCCATAAGCGTTGACCAGGCCAATGTCTGGATACCGCAGCAACCACTGATGCGCCAGCTCCGGCGGCATCGCTTCGCCCGTCGGCAGCATCCAGCGCAGGCCGTCCAGGCTCATGCGTTCCTGGGCGAGCATGCCCTGGATCAGGGACGGCACGCTTTCCAGCACAGTAATGCCCTGGGCCTGCACATGCGCCAGCAAACCTTGCGGATCATGGGCAAGGGTGTTCGGCACAATATCCACCCGCGCGCCAAACAGCGGCGCAGCGAGGAATTGCCACACGGAAATATCGAAACTTTGCGACGCAGTTTGGGCGATTACATCCGCCGGGCTCAGGTCCAGATAAGGCACTTTGCTCAACTGGTTATTCAGCATGCCGCGCTGTTCGACCATCACGCCTTTGGGCAGGCCGGTGGAGCCCGAGGTGTAGATCACGTAGGCGAGGTTGTCCGGGCCGCTGTAGACACCTGGATTTTCCCCACGGCCCGGCACTTCCTCCCAGACCAACAGTTGGCAGTCGGTACCTTCCAGCAATTCAATCGCCTGCTCGCGACACGCCTCGGTGCACACCAGCAACGGCGTGCGGCTCAAGTCGATAATCCGGCTCAGGCGCTGGCTTGGCAGGCCTGGGTCCAGCGGCAGATAACCGGCGCCGGCCTTGAAGCTGCCGATGATCATGCCCAGCAAGTCGAGGTTGCGCTCGGCCAGCAATGCCACCGGCTGGTCCAGGCCAACGCCTGCTGCGATCAGCGCGTGACCCAAACCGTTGCTGCGCCGATTCAATTCGTCGTAACTCCATTGCTGGTCGAGGCAGCTGGCGGCGATGCGCTGGGGATGCTCGGCCACCTGCGCCTCGAACAGCTCGACATAGCTGCGCTCCAACGGGTAGACGTGCTCGCTCTGGTTGCAGCCGTCGAGCAGGAATTCACGTTCCTGCGCGCCAATCAACGGCAGGTCGGCCATGTCGCCATGGAAACCCTGCACCAGCGCCAGCAGCAGGCGCTTGAACTCGCCGAGCATGCCCTGCACGGTGCTTTCGTCGAAGTAACGCTGGTCGTAGGACAGGTGCAAACCGAGGTCATCGCCCGGGTAGCACACCGCGGTCAACGGGAAATTGGTGTGGGTGCGGCCGGAATCCGAGGTGGCGTTCAGGCTTTGCGCGTGGTCCAGCACCGAGACCTCCACCGGCGCGTTCTCGAACACGAACAGGCTGTCGAACAGCGGTTGTCCCTTGGGCAATTCGCTGTGTTCCTGAATGGTCACCAGCGGCAGGTACTCGTACTCGCGCAGCTGCATGTTGCTGTCAAGCAAGCCGCTCAACCACTGGCGCACGCTGCAGCGCTGACCGTCTTCAGGCAGTTTCACCCGCAGCGCGATGCTGTTGATGAACAGGCCGACAGTGCGTTGCATCTCGGGCATGTCCACCGGGCGCCCGGCCACGGTAACGCCGAACAACACGTCACGCTCGCCGCTCAAGCGACGCAGCACCAACGCCCATGCCGCCTGGGCGAAGGTGTTGACGGTCAGTTGATGGGCCTGCGCCAGTTCACGCAGTTGCGCACCGTCGCGTGCCTCAAGGCGGGTGTAGCAGTCGCCCACCACCATGCCGCCGCTATGGCCCGCATGTTCACGCAGGAACGGCCGGTCGCTCGGGATCGGTGTGGTGCGCTCGAAACCTTGCAGGTTGTGCTGCCACCACTGGCGTGCTTCGGCGAGGTTCTGGCGTTGCAGCCAGGCAATGTAATCGCGGTAGCGCGGCGGTGTGGCCAACTGTGCTTCGCGGCCTTCGCCCAGGGCCATGTAGATCTCAAAGAAGTCATTCATCAACAGCGAACGGCACCAGGCATCGATGAGGATGTGGTGGTTGCTCATCATGAACCAGTAGCGCGCTTCACCGACGCGGATCAGGCGCAGGTGAAACGGCGCCTGGTTAAGCAGATCGAAACCGGCTTCACGCTCGGCCTTGAGCAAGGCTTGCAGGCGGGGTTCCTGTTCACTTTCCGGTTCGGCGCTCCAGTCCAGGTACTCGATCGGCGTGCTGCCCGGCTTGTGGATCACTTGCAGCATGTCTTCGCCGACGTTCCAGCAGAACGACGCGCGCAAGGCTTCGTGACGGGCGATCACCGCCTGCCAGGCTTGGGCAAACCGCTGCGGGTCGAGCGCGCTGTTGATGCGGTAGCGGTCCTGCATGTAGTAGAGGCCCGTGCCCGGTTCCAGCAAAGTGTGCAGCAGCAGGCCTTCCTGCATCGGCGTCAGCGGGTACACGTCTTCGATGGCGCTGGCCGGCACCGGCAGGCTGTCGAGTTGTGGCTGGGTCAGGTGCGCCAGCGGGAAGTCCGACGGCGTGAGGCCGCCGGCAGCGTCGCTCAGGCAATGCGCGATCAGGCTTTGCAGTTCGCCCAGGTAGGCCTCGGCCAGTTCGCGGATGGTCTGTTGATCGTGGCGCTCGCGGCTGAAGGTCCAGCGCAGCACCAGTTCGCCGCCGTACACCTGGCTGTCGACGCTCAGCTCATTGGGCAACGGCGCCTGCGGGTCATGCGCCAGGCCGGCTGGCTCATCCAGCGGGTGGAACAGCGCATCGGCGCCGAAGCTCTGGTCGAACTGGCCGAGGTAGTTGAAGGTGATGTCGGCGCTTGGCAGTGCGGCCATGGTCTGCTTGCACAGATCGTCCGCCAGGTAACGCAGCACGCCATAGCCCAAACCTTTGTGCGGCACGCCGCGCAGTTGCTCTTTGATCGCCTTGATCGACGCGCCCTGCTCAACTTGCGGGGTCAAGCGCAATGGGTAAGCGCTGGTAAACCAGCCGACGCTGCGGGTCAGGTCGATGTCATCAAACAAGGTTTCACGGCCATGGCCTTCCAGCTGGACCAGCGCTGAATCGTGACCACTCCAGCGGCACAGCACACGGGCCAACGCCGTCAGCAGCAGGTCGTTGACCTGAGTGCGATAGGCGCTTGGCGCCTGTTGCAGCAACTGGCGGGTGTGTTGCGCGTCCAGGCGCACGCTGACTGTGTCGGCATCCCGAGTGAGCAGCGAACCGTGTGGGCGATCCACCGGCAATACCGCCGCAGCACCGGCCAACCGGTCTTGCCAAAGGCTCAACTCTTCACGCAGGGATTCACTGCTCGCATAGGCCTGCAAACGCGCAGCCCAATCACGCAAGGCGCTGGTCTTGGCCGGCAGGCTGACCGATTGGCCGTCGCTCAGTTGGCGGTAGACCGTTTGCATGTCCTCAAGCAATACGCGCCACGACACGCCATCCACCACCAGGTGATGAATCGCGATCAGCAGGCGTTGCTGACCCTGCGGGCCATCCACCAGCAAGGCGCGCAGCAGCGGACCGTGTTCGAGGTCGAGGCTGCGTTGGGTATCGGTGAACAGCGCGGTGCACTGCGCCATATCGCGCACTTGCGCCTGCATCAGCACGCCGCCGTGCGGCACGGCCAAGTGCTCGGCGTGCCATTGGGCGTCGCGCGGCGTAAAGCTCAGGCGCAGGGCGTCGTGGTGTTCCAGCACGGCCAGCAGCGCTTGCTCCAGGCGATGAGGGTCGAGCAGTTGCAGCGGTTTGAGCAGCAACGCCTGGTTCCAGTGCTGACGATTCGGAATCGCCGTATCGAAGAACCAATGCTGGATCGGCGTCAGGCCCGAGCTGCCCGTCAGCACCCCTTGTTCGGCGCTGACCCGCTCGGACCGCGTGGCCACGGCCGCCAGGGTTTGCACGGTTTGATGCTGGAACAGGTCGCGCGGGCTGAAGTGAATCCCGGCCTGCCGCGCACGGCTGACCACCTGGATCGACAGAATCGAGTCGCCGCCCAGTTCAAAGAAATTATCGTCCATGCCGACCTGCTGCACGTTCAATACGGCGCACCAGATCGCGGCCAGGGTGTGCTCCAGTTCGTTGCGTGGCGCCACGTAGTCTTGGCGGTTCGCCTCCGGGTCCGGTTGCGGCAAGGCGCGGCGGTCGAGCTTGCCGTTGGCGGTCAGCGGCATGCTGTCCAGCACGATCAGGTGCGCAGGCACCATGTAGTCCGGCAGTTGCGCCTTAAGGTGTGCCTTGAGCGCGTCGCGCAGTGTGCCGTGGTCGGCGTCGCTGACCAGATAAGCCACCAACTGTTTGCCACTCGGCGAATCCAGCGCCAGCACCACCGCCTCACGCACCGCTGGGTGTTCCAGCAGGCGGGTTTCGATTTCACCCAGTTCAATGCGGAAACCGCGAATTTTCACCTGATGGTCGATACGGCCCAGGTACTCCACCAGGCCATCGGCGCGTTGGCGGACCAGGTCGCCGGTGCGGTACAAACGCCCGCCATTGGTAGCAAACGGGTCGGCGACAAAACGCTCTGCGGTCATGCCCGGGCGCTGGTGGTAACCCTGGGCCAGACCGGCCCCGCCGACATACAACTCGCCGGTCGCACCTTGCGGCACCAGCGCCAGGTCGGCGTCGAGAATGTAGGCCACGCGGTCGCCAATGATGCTGCCGATCGGCACGCTGCCAGCGCCCTCCTCCACGTGCTCGGGCGCCAGACTGGCCAGCGGCATGACCACGGTTTCAGTCGGGCCGTAGGCGTTGAAAAACACCTCGGGCTGAAACGCTGCGCGGATACGCTGCAAGTGTTCGCCGGTCAGCGCCTCACCGCCGGTGATGCACATGCGCACCGGCAAGGTTTGCTGCTGAGTCGCCAGCCACTGCGCCAACTGGCTGCCATAGCTTGGGGTGAAGCCGAGGATATTGATGCGATGGGTGCGAATCAGCGCGCAGATTTCTTCGGCATCCCACTGGCCCTGGGCGCGCAACACCACCTGCGCGCCGCTGAGCAGCGGCACCAGCAAACGCTCGGTGGCGGCGTCGAAATTGATCGAATAAAAGTGCAGTTCGCAATCGTCCGCACGCATGCCAAAGCGCTTGATCACCGCCTGGCAATGCATGGCGATTTCACCGTGGGACACCACCACGCCTTTGGGCTTGCCGGTGGAACCTGAGGTGTAGATCAAGTACGCCTGATGTTGCGGCAAGCTGATAAAGGGCAGCTCGTCGGCCGGGTAATTGGCGAGCATCGGCAGGTCATCTTCCAGGCACCAGCACGCCACCGTCGCCGGCAGTTCACCGAGGGCTTCGAACAGTGCCGCGTCACTGAGCAGCAGGCCTATGCCGCTGTCTTCGATCATGTAGTGCAAGCGGTCCAGCGGGTATTCCGGGTCGAGCGGCACATAGGCGCCACCGGCCTTGAGAATCGCCAACAAGCCAATCACCATTTCCAGAGAACGCGGCAACGCCAGGCCGACGCGCACCTGTGGGCCCACGCCGCGCTCGCGCAGCATCCACGCCAGGCGGTTGGCGCGGTCGTCCAGTTCGCGGTAGGTAAGGGTTTCACCGGCAAAGGTCAGTGCCGGCGCATCGGCACGCTTGCTCGCCTGCTGACTGAACAACTGATGAATGCACTGATCGAGGCGATGCTCGCCCGCTTCCATACCGAGGCTGTCCTGCAACGCGCGCTGCTCGACGGCGGTCAGCAACGGCAATTCGCTGAGGCGCTGCTGCGGGTTGGCGATCAGTGCCTCCAGCAAGTTGCGCCAATGCTCAGCCATGCGCGCAATACGCGGTTCGTCGAACAGGTCGGTGCTGTAGGTCAGGCAGCAACCCAGGCGGTGGTCGAGGTCGGTGACTTCCAGGTTGAGGTCGAACTTGGTCGCACGCGCGTCGTTGGCCAGGTACTCGACGGTCATGCCAGCCAGTTGGCGGCTCTGCTGAAATTCCCAGCGCTGCACGTTGCACATCACCTGGAACAGCGGGTTGTAGGCCGCGCTGCGTGGGGGTTGCAGGGCTTCCACCAAATGATCGAACGGCAGGTCCTGATGGGACTGGCCTTCAATCACGGTGTGGCGCACCTGCTCGAACAACTCGCCCACCTTCATCTGCCCAGTGAGCTGGCAACGCAGCACCTGGGTGTTGAGGAATGCGCCGATCAGGCCCTCGCTTTCAGGGCGAATGCGGTTGGCCACCGGCGCGCCGATGCGCAGGTCGGTCTGGCCGCTGTAGCGGTAGAGCAACACGGCCAGGGTGGCGGTCATGGTCATGAACAGGGTCAGGCCGCGTTCGGCATTGAAGGCGCGCACGCGGGCGGCCAGTTCATCGCTCAGGTCAAAGCGGTACAGCTCGCCCTGATGGCTTTGCACCGGCGGACGCGGGCGGTCGCCGGGCAGTTCGAGCAGTGGATGCTCATGCCCAAGCTGCCCGATCCAGTAGTCGAGTTGGCGCTGACGCTCGCCGGACTCCAGCCATTGGCGCTGCCACACGCTGTAGTCGAGGTACTGCACCGGCAACGGCGCCAGCGGCGAATCGCGCTCGTCGATAAAAGCCTCGTACAGCGCGCTGAGTTCACGCGCGAAGATGTCCATCGCCCAGCCTTCGGTGACGATGTGGTGCAGGGTCAGCACCAGGTAGTGTTCCTGCTCGCCGGCCTTGACCAGGCACGCGCGCAGCAATGGCCCGGTTTCCAGGTTGAAAGGTGTATGGGCTTCGTGGTCGGCCAGTTGTTGCAGGCGCAGCTGACGCTCGGCTTCAGTGAGCGCCGAGAAATCCTGCCAGTCCATGCGCAGTCCGGTTTGCGGCGCGACCTTTTGCTGGGCCACGCCGTCGAGGCTCGGGAAGGTGGTGCGCAGGGTTTCGTGACGCATGATCAAGGCTTGCAACGCTGCCTCAAAACGCCCCACGTCCAGCACGCCACGCAGGCGCGCCATGCCGCCGACGTTATAGGCCGGGCTGTCCGGCTCCATCTGCCAGAGGAACCACATGCGCTGCTGGGAATAGGACAGCGGCACCGGCGCGCTGCGGTCGACCTTGGCGATAGCGGTTTGCTGGTTGCGCTGGCCCGAGGCCTGGATCAGCTCGACTTGCTCGGCAAACGCGCCCAGCTCGCTGGCTTCGAACAAGGTGCGCAGCGGCAGCTCGACGTCGCAGGCCTGGCGGGTGCGCGAGATGATTTGCGTGGCCAGCAACGAGTGGCCACCGAGGGCGAAGAAGTCGTCGCCCAGGCCAATGCGAGGCAGGCCGAGGACTTCGCGCCAGATCGCGGCAATCTGCTGCTGCAACGGAGTTTGGGGTTCGATGTGTTCACGGGTTTGCCACACCGGCGCCGGCAAGGCACGGCGGTCCAGTTTGCCGCTGGGGCTCAGCGGCATCGCCTCCAGACGCAGCAGTTGCGCGGGCACCATGTATTCCGGCAGCTCGGCGGCCAGGGCGCTTTTTACCTGCTGCTCGTCCAGCGCGGTGCTGGCGGTGTAGTAGCCGATCAGTTGCTGGTCACGCACCAGCACCACGGCTTGGGCGATGCCGTCCATGGCCAACAGGCGTGCTTCGATTTCTTCCGGTTCCACGCGAAAGCCACGCAGTTTGACCTGCTGATCGAGCCGGCCGAGGTAGTCGAGTACGCCGTCAGCGCTCCAGCGCACACGGTCACCGGTGCGGTACAGGCGTGTGCCCGCCTCGCCCAAGGGGTCGGCGACGAAACGTTCGGCGGTCAGCCCGGCGCGGCCGAGGTAACCGCGCGCCAGGCCGATGCCGCCGATGCACAATTCGCCCGGCACACCGGCCGGCAATGGGTTGAGGTGTTCGTCCAGCACGCGACAGATCACATTGCCCAGCGGCCGGCCAATCGGCGAGCGCTCGCCGTCTTCGGCCTGGCACTGCCAGTGGGTGACGTTGATCGCGGTTTCCGTCGGGCCATAACGGTTGTGCAATTGCACCGCCGGCAACTGTGCCAAGACGCGGTTGCGCAGTTCGGCGGGCAAGGCTTCACCGCCGGAGAACAGGCGGCGCAGGCTGGTGCATTCGGCCACCCGCGGCTCATCGATAAACAGCTGCAACAGCGGCGGCACAAAGTGCAGGGTGGTTACGCCGTGTTCCTGCACCAACTGCGCAATGCGGTGCGGGTCGCGATGCTCGCCGGGGCCTGCCAGCACCAGGCGGCAACCGGTGATCAATGGCCAGAAGCACTCCCACACCGACACGTCGAAACTGATCGGTGCTTTTTGCATCAGCACATCGGTGTCGTTGAGTTGATACGTGGCTTGCATCCACTGCAAACGCTCGGCCAGCGCCGCATGGGTATTGCCCACGCCCTTGGGCTGGCCGGTGGAGCCGGAGGTGTAAATCACGTAGGCGAGGTTGTCGCCATGCAGGTGCAAACCCGGTGCTTGGGTCGGCCAGCTGTCGAGGTGCAGGCTGTCCATGGCGATCACGCACACGCCTTCGGGTGCCGGTAGCAGATCGAGCAGTGAGGTTTGGGTCAACAGCAGGTGCACCCCGCTGTCCTGGAGCATGTAGGCCAGGCGGTCGGCGGGGTAATCCGGGTCGAGCGGCACATAGGCGCCACCGGCCTTGATGATCGCCAGCAAGCCGATCAACAGTTGCGGCGAGCGTTCGGCGGCGATGGCCACGCACACATCCGGGCCAACGCCCTTGTCACGCAGGTAATGGGCCAGGCGGTTGGCCTGGGTGTGCAGTTGGGCGAAGGTCAGGTTGCCGTCCTGCCAGACCAGCGCGGTGTTGTCCGCGGTGTGTTGGCTGAGCAGCTCGGGCAGCCACTGCTGCGCCGGCGTGCACGGCGCTTCACTCCACGGCTGTTGTTCGTCGGCGTGCATCAACGGCAAGTCGCCGATGGCCTGTTGCGGTTGCTCGCACACGGCGTGTAGCAAGTTGATGAAGTGCTCGGCGAGACGCTGAATGGTTGCGCTGTCGAACAATTCGTCGGCGTAGTCGAACGACAGGCTCAGGCGCCCGTTGCGGTCTTCTTCGCTGTGCAGTTGCAGGTCGAACTTGGCCTCGCGGCTGTGCCACGGCAACTCATCGGCGAGCATGCCCGGCAGGCGGCGCAAGGCACTCAGGTCGCGTTGCTGGTGGTTGAACATGACCTGGAACAGGCCCTGTTCGCGGGCGTGCGGGAAGGCTTCCAGCAGTTGCTCGAACGGCAGGTCCTGATGCGCCTGGGCGCCCAACGCAGCCTGACGGGTGGCCGCCAACAATTGATCGAACGGCAGACGGCCATCCAGCTCGGCGCGCAGCACCAGGGTGTTGATGAAGAAGCCGATCAGGCCTTGGGTTTCCTGGCGCGGGCGGTTGGCATTCGGCACGCCGATGCGGATATCGCGCTGGCCGCTGTAGCGGTAGAGCAGGCTTTGGAACGCCGCCAGCAGCAGCATGAACGGGGTGGCTTGGTTGTCTTGGGCGGTCTTGCGAATCGCTGCACTGAGGCCGGCCTCCAGGCGCACGCTATGGCGCGACGCGCTGTGGCGTTGTTGCGCCGAGCGCGGATGGTCGGTGGCCAGGCTCAGGCTCGGATGTTCCTCGCCCAGCTGGGTTTTCCAGTACGCCAGTTGCCGCTGGCCTTCGCCTTCGGCCAGCCATTGGCGCTGCCAACTGCCGTAGTCGGCGTATTGCAGGGCCAGTGGCGGCAACGCCAGGGGCTGGCCTTGCGTCGCGGCGGCATACAGGCGCGAGAATTCGTCGATGAGGATATTCAGCGACCAACCGTCGGCAATGATGTGGTGCAGCGTCACCAGCAATTGGTGGTCTTCATCGTCCAGGCGCACCAGGGTCACCCACAGCAGCGGGCCTTTTTCCAGGTCGAACTGGGTGCGCGCTTCGTCTTCGCGGATCTGCTGCGCGCGTGCCTCACGCTCGGCGCCCGGCAGGTCGCTGAGGTCGATAATTTGCAGGTCGAATTCGGCGCTTGCCTGCACACGCTGGAAGGCCTGGCCGTCGCGCTCGTAGAAGCGCGTGCGCAGGGCTTCGTGACGCTCGATCAAGTGCTGGAAGCTGGCGCGCACCGCGTCTTCGTCCAACTCGCCGCGCAAACGCAAGGCGCCGGGGATGGTGTAGGCGCTGCTCTGCGGGTCAAGTTGCCAGGTGATCCACAGGCGGTTTTGCGCCAGCGATTGCGGCAGGTCGTCCTGGCGCGACAAGGCATGAATCGCGCCTTGAGCAACGCCGCCGTCCTGCTGCAATTGCGCAACGCTTGCGGCAAAGCTCGCCAGGGTCGGCGCTTCGAACAGCATGCGCAGGTTCAGCTCCAGCCCCAGGGTTTCGCGCAGGCGGGCGACCACTTGGGTGGCGGTGATGGAGTTACCGCCGAGCAGGAAAAAGTGGTCATCGGCCGCAACGGTTGCGACCTGCAACTGCTCGCACCAGATGGCGGCGATCTGGTTTTGCAGATCGGATTCCAACGCCGCATCGCTCGCTTGCGCTTGCAGGTCGGGGAACTGCGCGTAGCTGTCGAGGCTGCCATCGGCGTGGCGAAGGGCACAGGCCGAGCGCTGCACCTTACCGCTGGAGGTCTTCGGCAAGGCGCCGGGGTTGAGCAGCACCACCACGCTCGGGGCTTCTTGATACGCCTCGGCCACGGCTTGGCGGATGGCTTTGATCAGCGCCTCGGGCGGCAGGATTTTCTGCACGCTGCGGCTGATTTCGGCGGCGATGCCGATGCCTTCCAGGCCCTGGTCATTCACTGCAAAAGCGGCAACGCGGCCCTTGCGCACCACTTCCACTTCGCGCTCGATGGTTTGTTCGATGTCCTGGGGATACAGGTTATGGCCGCGCACGATCAGCAGGTCTTTCAGGCGACCGGTGATGTACACCTGGCCCTCGCGGATAAAACCCAGGTCGCCGGTGCGCAGCCAGGTGCGGCCGGCGTGCTGTACAAACGTCTTGGCCGACGCTTGCGGGTTGCGCCAGTAGCCGTGGGCGATGCTCGGGCCGCTGGCCCACAGTTCGCCGACGTGGTTATCCGGCAGTTCGCTCAGCGTGTGCGGGTCGGCGATCAACACCGCGTGCTCCGGCTGGCTGGTGCCGCAACTCATGATCGCGTTGCCCTGCCCCGGTTCGGCGCGGTTGGCGGCCAACGCCTGTTCATCCAGGCGCAAGGCCGGGATGCCGTGGCCGCGGGTGCCGCCAGCGACGAACAGGGTCGCCTCGGCCAGGCCGTAGGAGGCGAAGAAATTGTTCGGGGTGAAGCCACACGTCGCAAACTTCTCGGCGAAGCGCTCCAGGGTGTCGAGGCGGATCGGTTCAGAGCCCGAATAGGCCACGCGCCAGGTGCTCAAGTCGAGGCGCTCCAGGGCTGATTCGCTGACCCGCTCGCTGCACAGGCGGTAGGCGAAGTCCGGCCCACCGCTGATGGTGCCGCGGTATTCACTGATCGCCTCCAGCCAGCGCAGCGGCCGGCCAAGGAAGTACGCCGGCGACATCAATACGCACGGCACACCGCTGAAGATCGGTTGCAGCAGGCCGCCGATCAGGCCCATGTCGTGGTACAGCGGCAGCCAGCTGACGATCACGTCATCCGGGTTGAGGTCGATGCCAAAACCACGGCGGATCAGCACTTCGTTGGCCACCAGGTTGCCGTGGCTGACTTGCACGCCTTTGGGCAATGCGGTGGAGCCGGAGGTGTATTGCAGGAAGGCGATGTCGTCGGCGTGCAGTTCGGGTTCGACCCAGCGCTCGGCGAGCTGTGCATCCAGGGTGTCGACGCTCAGCACCGGGGGTGCGTTTTCGATCTGCGCCAGGCCGTCGCCGAGACTGGCAATCGTCAGCAGCAAGCGCGGTTCGGCGTCACTGATGATCGACAGCAGGCGCTCCTGATGATGCCGGCGCGTGGACTCTGGCGGATACGCCGGCACTGCGATGACCCCGGCGTACAGGCAGCCAAAGAACGCCGCGACGTAGTCCGGGCCGCTGGGGAACAACAGCACCGCGCGCTCGCCCAACGCCGCATTGGCCTGCAAGGCGGCGGCGATGGCGCGGGCGCGCAGGTCCAGGTCACGGTAGCTGAGCACAACGTTTTGCTCGGCAGAGTCGGCGAGGAAGCGCAGCGCCACCTGGTCTGGGGTCTGTGCGGCGCGACGTTGAAGGGACTGGACCAGAGTGCGGGGAAGTTCGAAGGCGTCCATCATGGGGTTCCTGCCTGAAATCGGCTTACGGGAAAATCGAGAAATAGAGAGCGTTCAGACGGCGGCCAGCTGCCGCGCCGCGTCACTGCGCCAGCGTGCGAGGTGCTCGTCGGCGTAGCGCCGCAGGCAACGCAGCACGGCGCTTTCGTGCTGCACGAGAAAGAAGTGGTGGCCGTCGAACATGTCCAGGGAAAAGCCGCTGGCGGCGTCGGCCTGCCAGTCAAGCAACTGGTCGGCGCGCACGCTGTCTTGCTTGCCGCCAAACACGTGGATCGGCATGCCCAGCGGTTCGCGCTGGCCGTAGGTGAAGCTGCCGCAGAGCAGGAAGTCGGCGCGCAGGATCGGCAGCATCAACTGCATCAATTCGGGGTTGGCCAGGGCCTCTTCGGCGGTGCCCTGCAATTCGCGCAGGCGGGCGATCAGTTGTTGGTCAGTCTTTTCAATGGCGTAGTCGCTCACATCACGACGCGCCGGGCCGGCGGTGCCAGAGGCAAACAACGCCAGCGGCTCAGGCGCACCGCGCTCGCGCAGGGCGTGGGCCAATTCGAAGGCGAGCAGGCCGCCGAGGCTGTGGCCGAACAGGGCATACGGGCCGTTCAGGTCGCGGCTGATTTCATCCGCCAGCTGCGCTGCCAAGGCCTTGATGTCGCGCTGCAACGGCTCATCCATGCGCATGCCGCGCCCCGGCAATTCCAGTGGGCACACTTGCAACCAATCCGGCAGAGCCCGACGCCAACGCGCATAGACCATGGCGCTGGCCCCCGAATAGGGCAGGCAAAACAGGCGCAGTCGCGTGGCGGCACTCATCGGCTGAGCGCTCTCATCAGGCTGAGGGCGCCCGATAGGCTAAAGGCTCCAAACTGAAACACGCTGTATGCACCGTACAAACCCATGTCGTCCTCCTGCGGGCGCTGATCCTTGGCCGTTTGTTAACGGACCTGTCACCCATGAGAACGGACGGTGCCGGCAAATAATTAGTCTGCGGGCAAGCGCGAGACCTGGTTCACACCTTTCAGGAAGGCATAAGATTAGTTCGTCTTCTCATTTGACAATCATTATCATTAAGCATAATTTGTTGCCCGATGTGTAGGAGGCCTCAGCACGGACGCCCTCCCCTAACCTCTTTTGCGACAAGGTGATTTCCATGACGGAACAAGTATTCACAGGCAGGTGCGACTCACCGCTTCTCCAGGCATTCGTCGACAATCGTTTGATTCTGGTGAAGATCGCGGCACGCATTACCGGCTGCCGCTCGCGCGCCGAAGACGTGGTGCAGGACGCCTACTTCCGACTGCAATCGGCGCCGACGATCACCTCATCGTTCAAGGCCCAACTGAGTTATCTGTTCCAGATCGTGCGCAACCTGGCGATCGATCACTATCGCAAGCAGGCACTGGAACTCAAATACTCCGGAACCGAAGAGGAAGGCTTGAATGTGGTCATTCACGGCGCTTCACCGGAAACCTCGCACATCAACTTCAACACCCTGGAAAACATCGCCGACGCCCTGACGCAATTGCCCCAACGCACCCGTTACGCGTTCGAGATGTATCGCCTGCACGGCGTGCCGCAAAAGGACATCGCCAAGGAACTCGGCGTCTCGCCGACCCTGGTGAACTTCATGATTCGTGATGCGCTGGTGCATTGCCGCAAAGTGTCGGGCAGCCACAGCGATACGTTTGCACGGCGAGTCTGAGTGTGGGGAAAGGGCTTGTTGTGGTGGGCAGGGTTGCTGTGGCGAGCGGGCTTGCCCCGCGTCGGGCTGCGCAGCAGCCCTGAAAACAGACACTGCGGTCTGACTGAAAACATGCGGTGGCTTTATTGGGGCCGCTTCGCAGCCCAACGCAGGGCAAGCCTGCTCGCCACAACAGGCCTGATCCGCGGTCAGTGCACCGCTGTCACATCAATGCGATACGGCTCGAAGATCTTCAACAGCTGCCCGTTATCGCGCAGGCGCTTGAGCATCTCGGCAAACGCCGCTCCGGTAATCGGTGCCTGTGGCCGCAGCAACGCGTAGTGGTGGTACACCTGGTCAATCCGCTCCGAGACCAGGAACTGCCCGGCCATGTCCGCGTTGCGCACCATGAAATCACTCAAGTACGAACGCGTGACCAGCGCAATGTCCGCACGCCCGCGCGCCACCATCAGCAAGTTGCTGTCATGGGAATAGGTCAACGTGGCGTTGAAATGCTCGGTCATGTACTTGGGGTCGGGGTTGAAGTTGGCAAAGGCGTAGTGATAACCGCTGAACACGGCCAGACGCTTGCCGTTGAGGTCGGCGAAATAACGCTGATCGCGACCGGGCTCACGCTGGGCGACGAAAATTTCCGCGTCCTCAAGCCCCATGTCCACGGCAGTGTGGTCAATGTTCTGCCAGCCCCAGTCGGGGTTTTCGAAGATCGCCATGTCGACCCGGCCTTGCTCGAAATCGCGAAAACGCCGTGGGATCGACGTCGGCACCAGTACAAACTGGTAGTCGGTTTGCGAGGCGTTCAGCGCCTCGACCAGTTGCGGCAGTAAACCGGTGTCGGCGCCTTGCTCGGGGCGTACGGTGTAGGGCGGAAAATGCGCGGCGCCGATCCTCACCAATTGCGCAGCCGAAGCCGGCATCCACCCCGCTGTGCCCAGTGCCCATAAAGTTAGTCCTGCAGCCAGCCGCCATGGCGAAAACATTGAGGCACACACCGTTTAATACTCTGATGGCGATAAGCTAGGCGTTTTTGTCAGGTGAGACAACTTTCCATCGGCAAATTAATGGCTTGCGCCTCAATCGGCCTTCAGCACCATCAGTAGGGCTTCGTCGGCCAATTGCTCCAGGGTCAGGCTGCCTTGGGCGCGGAACCACGTGGTGGTCCAGGACAACGCGCCGGTGAGGAAACGCCGGGTGATAAATACATCGCCCCTGATGTATCCGGCGGCCTTGGCCTCGCCCAGCACCTGCAACCAGATGTCTTCGTACACATCCCGCAGCGCCAGCACCTGAGCCTGGCCATCGGCCGACAGCGAACGCCATTCGTAGACCAGCACCGCCATGGCCTCGCCGCTGCCGCCCATGATCGACTGCAACTCACAGCGAATCAGCGCCAACACGCGTTCACGCACGCTGTTCGCTTCCTCAAGTGAGGCGCGCATCATCGCGGTGTTGTAGTGGATGGTTTCCTCCATCACCGCACGCAGGATCTCGTCCTTGCTCTTGAAGTGATGAAAGATGCTGCCGGACTGAATGCCCACCGCGCTGGCCAGGTCACGCACGGTGGTGCGCTCAAAGCCTTTGTTGCGAAACAGGTGAGCTGCAGTTTGCAGCAATTTGCCCCGGGCACTGTCGGGGTCGGTCAATTGGCCGGCATCGACCATGGTGCGCATCACCCTCAGGGCTTTTTGCTCATCCATGCCTCTCTCCTTCACGTGTGCTGACGTCGTGGGCGGCAATTTAGGCCGTGGCCGCCACCCAAGCAAGCGCTTGGGCAAAACTTGTGTACAGAGTTTACAAACCAAGCGCTTGCTTGGTAGTCTCGACGCCAGCCATTCGAGGACGGATTTCTCATGAGCAAGACGGTACGTATCGGCTGCGCCAGCGCCTTCTGGGGTGACACCTGCACCGCCGCCGCCCAGCTGGTACACGGCGGCGCGCTGGATTACCTGGTGTTCGACTATTTGGCGGAAGTCACCCTGTCGATCCTTGCCGGCGCACGGATGAAAGACCCTCAGGCCGGCTACGCCACGGATTTCGTCGAAGTGCTCACGCCGCTGCTGGGCGACATCCAGCGCCAGGGCATCCGCGTGATCAGCAATGCCGGCGGGATCAACCCGCAAGCGTGCGCCGCCGCCCTGCAAGCGGCCTGCGACAAGGCGCAAATCCCGCTGAAAATCGCCGTGCTGCTGGGCGATGACCTGCAACCGCAGCTCAAGCACCTGCACGGCGTCAGCGATATGTTCAACGGCGCGCCGCTGCCGCCGATGTGCGTGTCGGCCAACGCCTACCTCGGCGCGCCGGGCATTGCCCAGGCACTTGCGCTGGGCGCCGACATCGTGATCACCGGCCGCGTGGTCGACAGCGCCGTGGTCAGCGCCGCATTGGTGCACGAATTCAACTGGTCATGGCAGGACTATGACCGCCTCGCCCAAGCTGCCCTCGCCGGGCACATCATCGAATGCGGCGCGCAATGCACGGGCGGCAACTTCACCGATTGGCGTGACGTGCCGGACTACGAGCACATTGGTTTTCCCATCGTCGAGGTCAGCGCCGACGGCCAGTTCACCGTCAATAAAGTCGACGGCACGGGCGGGCTGATCAGCGAACTCAGCGTGGCCGAACAGTTGCTGTATGAAATCGGCGACCCGCGCGCCTACCTGCTGCCCGATGTGATCTGCGATTTCAGCCAGGTCAAACTGCAGCAGCAAGGCAAAAACCAAGTGCGCCTGCACGGCGCCAAAGGTTTGCCGCCCACCGATCAGTACAAAGTCAGCGCCACCTACCCGGACGGTTTTCGTTGCACCGCCAGCTGCCTGATCGCCGGGATCGACGCGGTGGCCAAGGCCGAGCGTGTCAGCCAGGCGCTCATCAACAAGACTTCGGAACTGTTCAGCCAGCGCGGCTGGGCGCCTTACACCGAGGTCAACATCGAACTGCTCGGCAGCGAAGCCACCTACGGCGCGCACGCCCAGCGTCAGGATTGCCGCGAAGTGGTGGTCAAGCTGGCAGTGCGGCACCCGAGCAAACAGGCGCTGGTGCTGTTCGCCCGCGAGATCGCCCAGGCAGCCACCGGCATGGCGCCGGGGTTAACCGGAATTGTTGGTGGGCGGCCGACGGTGTACCCATTGATTCGGCTGTTTTCGTTCCTGATCGATAAATCATCCTGCGAGCTGGTGATCGACTTCCAAGGCCAGCGCCACGCCATTGAACTGCCCGCCTCTGCGCCACTGGTCACCCCGGCTGAGCCGATCGACCCGCCCAAGCCCCAGGGCCGCGCCGACGCCAGCGTGCCGCTGGTGAAACTGGCCGTCGCGCGCTCCGGCGACAAGGGCAACCACAGCAATATCGGCGTGATCGCCCGCCATCCCGACTACTTGCCGTGGATCGCCGAAGTGCTGACCCCGCAAGTGATCGTCGACTGGATGAGCCACGTGCTCGACCCCTTCCACGGCCGCGTCGAACGCTGGTACTTGCCCGGCAGCCACAGCCTGAATTTCCTGCTGGAAAACGCCTTGGGCGGCGGCGGTATCGCCAGCCTGCGCATCGACCCGCAGGGCAAAGCCTTCGCCCAGCAATTGCTGGAAATTCCCATCGCCGTGCCGCAACACATCGCCGATCAACTCAAATAAAAGGAGCGTTGCCGTGGCCTTCGACTCAATCTTCAAAGCCGACCTGTTCCACGGGCAAACCGTGATCGTCACCGGTGGCGGCAGTGGCATTGGCCGCTGCACCGCGCATGAACTCGCGGCCCTGGGCGCTCAAGTGATTCTGGTGGGGCGCAAACCGGAAAAACTGCAAACGGTGGCCGCGGAAATTGCCGAAGACGGCGGCACGGCCCATTGGCAGGCTTGCGATATTCGCGATGAAGACGCGGTGAAGGCGCTGGTCACGCAGATTATCCACGCACACGGGCCGATTCACGGGCTGGTGAACAACGCTGGCGGCCAATACCCGTCGCCCCTGGCCTCGATCAATCAAAAGGGCTTTGAAACCGTGCTGCGCACCAACCTGGTCGGCGGTTTCCTGATGGCGCGGGAAGTGTTCAATCAATCCATGAGCAAGCACGGCGGCGCCGTCGTCAACATGCTCGCCGACATGTGGGGCGGCATGCCCGGCATGGGCCACTCGGGCGCAGCCAGGTCGGGCATGGACAACTTCACCAAAACCGCTGCGTTCGAATGGGGCTACGCCGGGGTGCGCGTCAACGCCGTGGCGCCGGGCTGGATTGCCTCCAGCGGCATGGACACCTACGAAGGCGCCTTCAAGGCGGTGATCCCGACCCTGCGCGAGCACGTGCCGCTCAAGCGGATCGGCACCGAATCGGAGGTCAGCGCGGCCATCGTGTTCCTGCTCAGCCCCGCCGCCGCGTTCATCAGCGGCAGCACCTTGCGCATCGACGGCGCCGCCAGCCTGGGCAGCCGCGCCTGGCCGCTGCCCAAGGCGCAACCGCCGAGCGAGCCGTTCAATGGTTTCCACCGCGCCTACCTGCCCGATGTGCTCAAGGCGGAGCACTAAACCATGCCGGTGATTGAAAGCTTGATCGACGCCCATAGCCCGCAGTTCGCGCAAAACCGCGAGGCGATGCTGGCCGCCATCGCGCAGTTGCGCCAACTGGAGCACGCCCTGCTCAGCCAGGCGCAGGAAGCCAAAGCCAAGTTCGACACGCGCGGCCAACTGCTGCCCCGCGAGCGCCTCAACCTGCTGCTGGACCCCGGCGCACCGTTCCTGGAACTGGCCAGCCTGGCCGGCTACAAACTTCACGACGACAAAGACGGCAGCGCGGCCGGCGGCGGTTTGATCGCCGGCATCGGCTACGTCAGTGGCGTGCGCATGTTGGTGGTGGCCAACAACAGCGCAATCAAGGGCGGCACCATTTCCCCCACGGGGCTGAAAAAATCCCTGCGCCTGCAACAGATCGCCATGGAAAACAAACTGCCGGTGGTGACGCTTGCCGAAAGCGGCGGTGCCAACCTCAACTACGCCGCCGAGATTTTCGTCGAGGGCGCCCGCAGCTTTGCCAACCAGGCGCGCATGTCGGCCATGGGCCTGCCGCAAATCACCGTGGTGCACGGCTCGGCCACGGCCGGCGGTGCATATCAGCCGGGGCTGTCGGATTACGTGGTGGTGGTGCGCGGCAAGGCCAAGCTGTTTCTCGCCGGACCGCCGCTGCTCAAGGCCGCCACCGGCGAAGTGGCCACCGATGAGGAACTCGGCGGCGCCCAGATGCACGCGCAAACCGCCGGCACCGCCGAATACCTGGCCGAAAACGACGCGGACGGCGTGCGCATCGTGCGCGAAATCGTCAGCCTGTTGCCTTGGGATGAGCGCCTGCCGCGTGCGCCAACACGCAGTTACACAGAACCGCTGTACCCCATCGAAGAGCTGCTGGGGCTGATCCCCGACGACCCGAAAAAACCCTACGACGTGCGCGAAATCCTCGCGCGCCTGGCCGACGGTTCCAACTTCCTCGAATTCAAGGGCGAGTTCGACGCCCACACCGTCTGCGGCCATTTGCACATCCAGGGCCGCGCCGTCGGCGTGATCGGCAATAACGGCCCGATCACGCCCAAAGGCGCGAGCAAGGCCGCGCAATTTATCCAGCTGTGCGACCAGAGCCGCACGCCGCTGCTGTTCCTGCACAACACCACCGGTTTCATGGTGGGCACCGAGTCAGAGCAACACGGCGTGATCAAGCACGGCGCGAAGATGATTCAGGCAGTGGCCAATGCGCGGGTGCCTAAACTCACGGTGGTGGTCGGCGGCTCCTACGGCGCCGGCAACTACGCCATGTGCGGCCGCGGCCTGGACCCGCGCTTTATCTTCGCCTGGCCCAACAGCCGCACGGCGGTGATGGGCGGCGCGCAGGCGGGCAAAGTGCTGCGCATCG
This sequence comes from Pseudomonas sp. TREG-RG-20F-10-E-6-01, assembly GCF_022662455.1. Lineage (NCBI taxonomy): Bacteria > Pseudomonadati > Pseudomonadota > Gammaproteobacteria > Pseudomonadales > Pseudomonadaceae > Pseudomonas > Pseudomonas sp. TREG-RG-20F-10-E-6-01. Next base: position 279,820 of record NZ_JAKNQP010000002.1, read on the forward strand.
TCACCGAGGCCAAGCAATTGAAGGAGGGTTTGGTGCCCGACCCCAAGGTGCTGGACATGCTCGAACAGGTCACCGCGCAGAAGCTCGACAGCCAGTCCACCGCGCTCTATGGCAGCGCGAATCTGTGGGACGACGGGCTGATCGACCCACGCGATACCCGCACGCTGCTGGGTTACCTGCTGGATATTTGCCATGAGGCCCAGAGGCGGCAGTTGCAGCCCAACAGTTTCGGTGTGGCGCGTTTCTAAAGGAGAACAACAACAATGATTTTTACCCAGGAACATCAGGAACTGCGCCGCACCGTGCGCGCCTTCGTCGATCACGAGATCAACCCGCATGTGGACGAATGGGAAAAAGCCGGGCGCTTCCCCATTCACGAGATCTTTCGCAAGGCCGGTGACCTCGGCCTGCTGGGCATTTCCAAGCCGGAGTCATTCGGCGGCATGGGCCTGGATTACAGTTACTCCATTGTTGCGGCGGAAGAGTTCGGCACCATCCGCTGCGGCGGCATCCCGATGTCCATCGGCGTGCAGACCGACATGTGCACCCCCGCCCTCGCCCGCTTTGGCAGCGATGAACTGCGCGACGAGTTCCTGCGCCCGGCCATCAGCGGCGAGCAGGTCGGCTGCATCGGCGTCTCGGAAACCGGCGCCGGTTCCGATGTCGCCGGGCTGAAAACCCATGCACGCAAAGACGGCGACGACTACGTGATCAACGGCAGCAAAATGTGGATCACCAACTCGCCCAGCGCCGACTTCATTTGCCTGCTGGCCAACACCTCCGACGACAAGCCGCACATCAACAAGTCGCTGATCATGGTGCCGATGAACACGCCGGGCATCAGCGTCAGCCCACCGCTGGAAAAACTCGGCATGCACAGCTCCGAGACTGCCCAGGTGTTCTTCGACGGTGTGCGCGTGCCGCAGCGCAATCGCATCGGCCACGAAGGGGCGGGCTTCATGATGCAAATGCTGCAGTTCCAGGAAGAACGCCTGTTTGGCGCGGCCAACATGATCAAGGGCCTGGAATACTGCATCGACAGCACCATTGAGTACTGCAAAGAACGCCAGACCTTCGGCAAAGCGCTGATCGACAACCAGGTCATTCACTTTCGCCTGGCCGAACTGGCCACTGAAATCGAATGCCTGCGCGCGCTGGTCTACCAGGCCACCGAGCAGTACATCAAAGGCCAGGAAGTGACCCGCCTGGCGTCCATGGCCAAGCTCAAGGCCGGGCGCCTGGGCCGCGAGGTCAGCGACAGCTGCCTGCAATACTGGGGCGGCATGGGTTTTATGTGGGACAACCCGGTGGCCCGCGCCTACCGCGACGTGCGGCTGGTGTCGATTGGCGGCGGCGCTGACGAAATCATGCTGGGCATCATCTGCAAACTGATGGGCACCCTGCCTGGGAAAAAATCATGAATACCCTGCTGCTCGAACCGCATAACGGCGTGCTGCACATCACCCTCAATCGCCCGGCGCATCGCAATGCCATGAGCCTGGAGATGGTCAACGAACTGCGGGCGGTGTTGGCGCAGCTCGACAGCCAGGTGCGCGCGCTGGTGATCAGCGGCGCGGGCGGGCATTTCTGCGCGGGGGCGGATGTGAAAGACATGGTCACCGCCGGCGGCACGGCGCAGTTGCAGGCGCTGAACCGCGCGTTTGGCACCTTGCTGCAAGAAGTTGAGGCGGTGCCGCAAGTGGTGATCGTGGTGCTGCAAGGCGCCGTGCTGGGGGGCGGGTTTGGGCTGGCGTGTGTGAGTGACATTGCGATCGCCGATCACCAGGCGCGATTCGGCTTGCCGGAAACCAGCTTAGGCTTGTTGCCAGCGCAGATTGCGCCGTTTGTGGTCAAGCGGATTGGCCTGACCCAGGCGCGCCGGCTGGCGCTGACCGCGGCGCGGTTTGATGGGCTTGAGGCGCAGCGCTTGGGCGTGGTGCATTTTGCCGAGAGCGATGCGCAGGCATTGGCGCAGCGCCTGGATGAAGTGTTGGGACACGTGCTGCAGTGTGCGCCGGGCGCGAATGCGCGGACTAAAGCGCTGTTGCTGGCCAGTGCCGACGAGCCGCTTGAGGCGGTGCTGGATCGCGGGGCGCAGTGGTTTGCCGAGGCGGTGACGGGCGTGGAAGGAATAGAGGGGACGCAGGCTTTTGTGCAGAAGCGTAAGCCAGGTTGGTGCAAATGACGCCATCGCAGGCAACCCAGCTCCCACCGTTGAAACGCCTTTCAAGGTGGGAGCTGGCTTGCCTGCGATGGGGCCAGAACAAACACCCGATTACCTAGGGATAAACCAATGCCGCCATTCAGCAAAATCCTGATCGCCAACCGCGGCGAAATTGCCTGTCGCATCCAGCGCACCGCCCAGGCCCTGGGCTACCGCACCGTGGCGGTCTACAGCGATGCCGACGCCCAGGCCCTGCACGTGCAGATGGCCGACGAAGCCGTCAACATCGGCCCGGCGCCCGTCCAGCAGTCGTACCTCAACATCGCCGCCATTCTCAACGCAGCCAACATCACTGGCGCCGACGCCATCCACCCCGGCTATGGCTTTCTCTCCGAAAACGCCGACTTCGCCCGCGCCTGCCAACACGCGAACATCACCTTCATCGGCCCAAGCGTTGAGGCCATCGAACTGATGGGCAGCAAGCGCCTGTCCAAACTGGCCATGCTCGAGGCCGGCGTGCCGTGCATACCCGGTTACCAAGGCAACCGCCAAGACGACGCCAGCCTGCAAGAGCAAGCCAAGCGCATTGGCTACCCCCTGATGATCAAGGCCAGCGCCGGCGGCGGCGGGCGCGGCATGCGCCTGGTGCACGACGCCAGCCAACTGCTCGACGCACTGCGCACCGCCCGCTCGGAAGCGATGAACGCCTTCGGCAGCGACGAACTGATCCTCGAGCGCGCGCTGATCGACCCGCGCCATGTCGAAATTCAACTGTTCGGCGACAGCCACGGCCAGCTCATCTACCTGGGCGAACGCGATTGCTCGATCCAGCGCCGCCACCAGAAAGTCATCGAGGAAGCCCCCTGCCCCGTGATGACTCCGCAGCTGCGCCACGCCATGGGCGAAGCTGCCCTGAAGGCCGGGCGGGCGGTCAATTACGTGGGCGCCGGTACCGTGGAATTCCTGCTCGACCGCGACGGCCAATTCTATTTCCTGGAAATGAACACGCGCCTGCAAGTGGAGCACCCCGTTACCGAGCTGATCACCGGCCTCGACCTGGTGGCCTGGCAACTGCAAATCGCCGCCGGTGAACCGCTGCCACTCACACAGGCCGACGTAACCCTGAGCGGCCACGCCCTGGAAGTGCGCCTGTACGCCGAAGACCCGGCCCAGGGCTTTGTGCCGCAAACCGGTGACGTGCTGCGCTGGGAGCCTGCCGTCGGCGTGCGGACCGACCACGGCGTACTCGAAGGCCAGCGCATCAGCCCGTTCTACGACGCCATGCTCGGCAAGATCATCGCGCACGGCGCCACCCGTGAAGAAGCCCGGCGCAAATTGCTGCGAGCAGTCCAAGACACGGTATTGCTGGGCGTAACGACCAACCAGCGATTGCTCGCCGATCTGCTTGAACACCCGGACTTTATCGCCGGCGATTTCAGCACCGGATTCATCGCCGCGCACTTCAGCGAAATTCCCCGCCAGGCAGCCACGGATGAACAGATCGCCCTGGCCGCCGCGCTGTTTTATCAACACAGCGCCGGTACCCACCCCCCAGGTTTAACGGGCTGGCGCAACAACGCCAGCGTGCCTTGGACTTATCGGCTGGATATTAACGACGCACCCCGCGAGGTCGCCGTGAGCGTTTTGCACGCCAATCACCTGCAGGCCAACGGCATCGACATTCGCAACCTCAGTACCGACGGCCGTCGGGCCACGCTGGAGATCAACGGCGTGCGCCGCCGCGTCGCCTATCACCTCGACGATACCCAGCTCTGGCTGCCCGGCGTGCGGGTGATCAACCGTACCCAGCAGGTCGCCAGCCGCCAGGCCGATGCCGGCAGCGGCACCGTCAAGGCGCCGATGGACGGTGCCATTGTCGATATTCGGGTCAGCGCCGGTCAGCGTGTCAGCCAGGGCCAGCTGCTGCTGGTGCTCGAAGCGATGAAGATGGAGCATCCGCTGACGGCCGGCATCGACGGCGTGATCAAAAGCGTGCAGGTGATTGCAGGCGCTCAGGTGCGCAACCGCCAGGTTTTACTGGAGATCGAAAAGCCCTAGGCGGAACTACAAGGCCCGGCTACGCTCTATCCCCATCAGGAAGGGACGAGTACGGGAACCTGCGCGATGCCTCATTGGCTGATTATTGACCTTGAAGCCACAACGGATGAAGGCGGCTGGCCCGTGACGGAGATGGAAGTCATCGAGATCGGCGCGAGCCTGGTAAACCGCCAAGGCCGTGAACTGGATCACTTCCAGCGCTTTGTGCGGCCGCTGCGTCGGCCGTTGCTGACGCCGTTCTGCCGACAGCTCACCCACATCACCCAGGCCAACATCGACGCCGCTGCGCCGATGACCGACGTGTGGCCACTCTTCGAACGCTGGCTGGGCCAACATCACACGCGCCTGGAAGGCTGGGCCAGTTGGGGCGACTACGATCGCAAGCAGCTTGAACTCGAATGGCAACGCCATGGCCTGGCCAGCGCGCTCGCACAAACGCCGCATGTGAACCTCAAGCAGCGCTTTGCCAAGGCCCGGCGCCTGGATAAGCCGCTGGGTCTCAACGGCGCGCTGCAATTGGCGGGGATGCAGTTTCAGGGTCAGCAACACCGGGCGCTGGAAGATGCGCGCAACACCGCGCGCCTGCTGCCATTGATTTTGCCGGTCTAGGCAGCGCGCAAAGGCTTGGGCATACTGGCCGGCCTTTTCCAATATCCTGCTGTTCTGTAGGAGCCGGCGTGCCGGTGATGGCGTGCGCCTGAGCGAAGCCAGGCCCAAGGGCCTCATCGCCGACAAGCGCACGTCCATACAGAGCAACAAGCCTTAATCCACTTTTCGAGGATTCACCCATGTTCAAAGTCAACGAATACTTCGACGGCACCGTCAAGTCGATCGCTTTCGGCACCGCAGAAGGTCCGGCGACCATCGGCGTAATGGCACCGGGTGAATACGAATTCGGCACCGCCCAGCGTGAAATCATGCACGTGGTGTCCGGCGCCCTGACCGTGAAACTGCCCGACGCCGACTGGGAAACCTTCGCTGCCGGCAGCCAGTTCAACGTACCGGCCAACAGCAAGTTCCAGCTGAAGGTCGCGGTAGACACTGCTTACCTGTGCGAATACCGCGGCTAAGGGTTGCACCGGTCAAAAAAATGCCCGTCTCGCAGGAGACGGGCATTTTTTATGCGCGAACGTGTTACTCGATGACGGTCACCGGCATGCCCACTTCCAGACGGCCCAAGTCATCGTTGACCAGGTTCTGGCCGAACAGGGCGCCGTGTTCCGTCTTGCGATAGGCATCGAGCGTGGCGAAGGGTTCGCGATCGGCGCTGCGTTCGCCGGTCGCCGGGTCGATCGTGGTGAGGATGCAACGTGCGCAGGGCTTGACCACTCGGAACTCAACGTCGCCGATACGCAGGCGTTTCCAGCCGTCTTCGGTGTACGCTTGACTGCCTTCGATCACCAGATTGGGACGAAAACGCAGCATTTCCATAGGCCGGCCGACCTGCCGGGAAAGGTCGTCCACGGACGCCTGACCGATCAACAACAGCGGGTACCCGTCGGCAAACGCCACTTGGTCGTTATCTTTGCCGAAACCGGCCTCGGTGCTGCGTGCACGGGCCAGTGGCATCTGCACCAGCCGCGTGGCTTTGCCGATAAAGTCACTGACCCAAGCCGCCGCCGCATCGCCGGCATCCGGCACACGCAGGGTATCGCGCCAGATCGTCACCCCGCGCAGTTCGGCGTCGCCGCCGGGCAAGGCCACCTCCAGCGGCGCCATGCCTGGCGTGCTCAGGGTCAAGCCACCGGCGCTGTTCCACAACGCCGACAACTGGCTCATCTTCGCCACCGCCCGCTGCGTCAGAAATCGCCCGCTGGCTGCGTCCACCAACATCCAGCGTCGATCCCCGTCCAGCCCAAGTTGATCCAGACCGACCTGCTGCAAGGCTTCGGCCTTGCCGGACTTCAAGGGATAACGGTACAACGCGCTGAGACGAAGCATGAGCCTGCGTTCCTGAGGGGACAAAGCGCCACCCTATAGCAGGCAGCCCCCGGAATCAAAGGACGACGCCCCCACAGCCAACAAGCAGGTGCAACGCGCAGACTCAGCGTGGCAGCAGAATTATTATGGCGAGCGGGCTTACTGTGGCGAGCGGGCTTGCCCCGCGTTGGGCTGCGAAGCAGCCCCACAACCAGACACCGCAGTTCTACTGAGACACCGCAGCGTCCTTACGGGGCCGCTGCGCAGCCCAACGCAGGGCAAGCCCGCTCGCCACAAAGAGCCAACTCGCCCAACTACAGCTTCCCCTTAAAGACAATCAGGCCGGCACTTCATCCAGCATCAGGCGTTGGCGCACCACATCCACCAGCTTGTCGGGCTGGAATTTGGACAGGAAGTTATCGCAACCGACTTTTTTCACCATCGAGTCGTTGAAACTGCCCGACAGCGAGGTGTGCAGCACCACGTAAAGCCCACGCAGGCGCGGATCGTTGCGGATTTCAGTGGTCAGGCGGTAGCCGTCCATCTCCGGCATCTCGGCGTCGGTAAAGATCATCAGCAGTTTGTCGGTCATCACCTGGCCGCTGTCGGCCCAGCCCTTGAGCATGTTCAGCGCCTTGAGGCCATCACTGGCGATGTGCATTTTCACCCCAAGCTGGCCAAGGGTGTCGCGCAGTTGCGACAGGGCCACATTGGAGTCGTCCACCAGCAGCACTTCGCGGCCACGGGCGCGCTCCAGCACCGGGTCTTCGAGTTTCTCGCGGGAGACCTTGGCGTTGTACGGCACGATTTCGGCGAGGACTTTTTCCACGTCGATGATTTCCACCAACTGGTCATCGACCTTGCTGATGGCGGTGAGGTAATGCTGGCGACCGGCGCTGGCCGGTGGCGGCAGGATGGCTTCCCAGTTCATGTTGACGATGCGGTCCACACCGCCCACCAGGAACGCCTGCACCGAGCGGTTGTACTCGGTGACGATAATCGTGCTGTTGGGCCCCGGCACCAGCGGACGCATGCCAATCGCCTGCGACAGGTCGATCACCGGCAGGGTCTGGCCGCGCAGGTTGACCACGCCACACACAAACGGATGACGCTGGGGCATCAGGGTCAGCTTGGGCAACTGCAGGACTTCCTGCACCTTGAACACGTTGATCGCGAACAGCTGCCGCCCGGCCAGGCGAAACATGAGAATCTCCAGGCGATTCTCACCCACCAGTTGCGTGCGTTGATCTACCGTGTCGAGAATGCCGGCCATTAAAAGCTCCTGATGTGGTGTGTGTGCGGCCGGTTCAGCGGGTCGGGTATCGCGACCCTGCCGACCAACGCGCCGTCTTTGAATTCTTCGCGAGCATGCTTGCGTCTATGCTCGTTATCGGCGGCGATCGCCAGAGCTTGACCCCGGTAAAATGCCACGTAAATTCATTGATGTCACACTGACATCATGGTTTACTGCAACGGCCTCTTCAAATGGCACTGCAGCAACGTCGCGCGACCTTCAAATCGACGTGAGGTTCCGCTGCGTAAGGGAATCCCCTATACACAATCAGGCCCAACCTGATATTCGCGATATCTAATAGCCATTAATGTGACGCCATTCTCATTGCATGAATGGAGTCAGGCTTTTGTTTGCCATCCCAAGCCCTCGGCCCACGGGTCTTTCAGAGATTGCCGTGGCGGCATCCAAAGTTGTGCAAGCGACCCGAATGACCAGGGCCACTCACGGCGACCGTGATCATTCTAATAACGGTCCTACTCGAATTTCGGAAGCGGGCTACAGATTTCAGTCATATTTCAGCGGTAGGTTTACGCCATTCACCCGGTGCGGCATCTCATCACCCGAGCTTATGTTGCGGAGACATGCATGATGAATAACGCAAACGAATGGCAAACTGCACTTCCCGAATTCTTGCTTGAGGCCGAGATGCTCCTGGCCAAGTCGCAAGAGTGCTTGAACCACTTGCACCTGATTCGCAACGACAGCGATGCCATCGACTGCATGAAAATCAGTTTGAGCAAGCTGGCTGAAAAGGCCGAAGGCCTGGCCCTGCAGGCGATCAGCGAATTCTCTCGGCATATTCAAAACCTGATTGCCAATGCCGCCTGCCCCATGGAACTGCATGACCAGGCGCTGAAGGCCTTGCATGACTGCCTGACATTACTGGCCTGGCAACTGGAGTTGATCGACACCCGCACCGGCGAACTGGCCCTGGATGAAAGCGAGCAAACTAAATTGATTGCGACAGTCACCTTGCAGATCCCGCAAAAAAACTTCGGTTATAAACCGCAGCAACGCTTACATCACACCTCATGAAGGGGTGAGAGGTCGTATTTAATCAGTGAGTTATCTAATAACGACAGCAACATATCAATTAGCCATCAGCGCTATAACTCTGCACACCCACTTCATTAATACTACGGCCTGCTGTTTCAACTCCGGGACCCTCTAACGCGCAGACTAGGGCCCTGAGTATTTATGCGTGGTTGTTAACCCCTCAGGCGAGTCGCCAGGCGACCAACGGTAATAGTGGTGGTACTATGCCCCGCTCGAAGTGAATCAACTTCATGATGTATAAAAGATGTTTCGGCACCGCATATCAAACAAAGCCCCGTCAGCCGCCGTGACCGGTCTTCCCGCAGCGAACCTTCATTGGCTCCATCCGCTATGTACGCCAGCTTAAAGTCACTCATCGCAAGATCCGTGTCCCGCAGCAATGCCCGCCGCATCGTTCTCGCCCTGTGCCTTTGCTCATTGCTGGTCAGCCTGTGGGCCTATGCCCGTTCCGCGCCGTTGCCGTTATTGATCCCTTTGCTCAACCTGGCCACGTTGCTGGTGGTGGGCGTGCAACAGTGGCGCTCGCGCAAATCGATAAAATTCCAGCCGCAGGAATTGGCCGATCGCTTGCTGCAAGTACAGGAAAACGAACGGCATCGCCTCAGCCGCGAATTGCATGACGATATCGGCCAGTTGCTCACTGCCGCCAAGCTGCAAAGCGAATGGCTCAAGCGCCGCTTGCCGCCAGACCTGCAAAGCCAGTGCACGGTGCTGTGCAACACCTTGAATGAAACCCTGGCCAAAGTGCGCGACGTCTCGGCCATTCTTAACCCCAGGCAGCTGGCCAGCCTGGGGTTGGAAGCCAGCCTGCGCGCGCACCTGCTCAAGACCCTGGAAAACACCCCGGTGCACTGGAGCCTGGAATGCCAGCAACGGCTGACCGGTATTCCCGAAGAGATGGCCGTGGCGGCCTTTCGGATCACCCAGGAAGCGGTGACCAACATGCTTCGCCATGCCCAGGCGCACAACTTGCTGGTGCGCCTGCAACGCCTGCCCGAAGGCCTGTCGCTGATGATCTGCGATGACGGCCAGGGCTTCTCGCCTGCCATCAACCCCGGCCTGGAAGGCCAACGGGGCATGGCCGGCATGTCCGAGCGGATAGATCAGTTAGGGGGCACTTTGTCCGTCAACAGCCAGCCTGGCAAAGGGACCCGGATCGACGCACTTTTCCCCTGGGCGCCGCGCGCCCTCGAACGGGCCAGTTCCCCTAAGGTTCTCGAGTGACCTGCAATTTACTTCTGGTGGATGACCACGCACTGATTCGGGCCGGCGTACGCGCGCTGATCCAGGATATTCCCGGCTACACCGTGATCGGTGAAGCCAATGATGGTGCGCAGTTACTGGAAAAATTCAGCGCACTGCAGCCGGATATCGTGCTGCTGGACCTGTCGATGAAGCACGTCGGCGGCCTGGACGCATTGCAGCAACTCAAGGCGGCCTACCCCAAAAGCAAAGTGCTGATCCTGTCGATGCACACCGACCCGGAGCTGATCATGCGGGCGCTGGAGTCCGGCGCCCATGGCTACCTGCTCAAGGACACCACCGCCAACGAGCTGGAACACGCCCTGCTCGCCCTGCGCAACAACGAACGCTACCTGAGCCCGGCGATTGCCCACACCGTGATCAATCAGGCGCTGATCCGCAGCCAGGGGCCGACGTCCCCCGTCGCCCACAGCCACAACCTCACGGCGCGCCAGCTGGAAATCCTGCGCCTGATCGTGCGCGGCAAATCCACCCGGGAGATCGCCCACGGCCTGGGCCTGAGCATCAAGACCGTGGAGGCGCATCGCTCGCAAATCATGAAGCGCCTGCAGATATTCGACGTGGCGGGCCTGGTGCTATTCGCCGTTCGCGAGCAGATCATCAGCCTGGACGATTAGCGGCGAATTCAGCGGCAGGTGCACACGCAAGGCCTTGGGCAGTGCAGAGAACCGCAGGTCATCGCCTTTTAACGGTTCACCGTCCAGGTTGATGTACAGCCCTTCGGCCACCTTGATCTCGACCCACGGCAGGCGCGCGCGCACAAACATGTTGTCCAGGCCCCAGCCGTCGCTCATCAGGGTCATCAGCGTGCCAACCACCTCCTGAGGTGCCGGCAGAATGCTGATATCCAGCAAGCCGTCGTCGGCCAACGCGCCAGGGCAAAGCACATGGCCGCCGCCCGCCTGGCGACCGTTGCCGATCCCCAGCGCGAGCAGGTCGCCCTTCCAATGGAAGCCCGGCCCTTCCAGCTCGCCATAGGCGGCCTTCAGTTCACTGAAACGCGTCAACCCGGTGAACAAGTAGGCCGCGCCGCCGAGGACTTTTTTCAGGTCTTCGGAGGTATTGGCCGTGACCTGGCTGCCAAACCCGCCGGTGGCCATATTGAGGAACATTTGCCCGCCGGCCTGGCCGAGGTCGATGGCCCTGGGCGGTACGTCCAGCAGCGCCAGCGCGTGCGCAGGCTGCAGCGGAACGCCGGCGGCGCGGGCAAAATCATTGGCGGTGCCCAACGGCATCAGCACCAGGCTGGCGTCGGTCTTGGCCAGCGCCATGGCTTCGGCCACATCACGCAAAGTGCCGTCGCCGCCGCCGGCGATCAAGTGGGTATAGCCGTCGGCCAGGGCCTCATTGACGATGCGCTGGGCGTCGCCGCCCTCCCAAGTGACCCGCACCGCCAGCTCCCAGCCCTGCTCACGACGGGCCTGCACGGCGGCGCGCACATCCTCGTTGAGGGCTTGCTTGCCGTGCAGGATCAACAGTGCCTTGGGGGTGGTCATGCGGGGATTCTCCTGGGTTCAAAGGTGCTTGAAGGATGTGGACATTGGCCGGAGAGAAAAAAGCCATCGGGGACGCAAATTTATTGGTCGCCTGGAAGTTATCCATCGCCTTGCACATCGATACCTTGCCGTTGGGCACAGGATCTACGCCATCCCATCGCTTGCCGTCGGCAGACAGCTCATGCAGCTGGATTGAACAGTCGGCGTAAATGCTCGCCTGCACCCTGTAATCCGTCCCAGGCCGCGGCGCAAATGTCAGGCGGCACCTATCGAGTGCGCCCGGTGTACCGAGGTGTCCGCATCGCAGGCAAGCCAGCTCCCACAGGAAAGCCAGCCCGCAACGTCGGACAGGTGCAGCACCCTACGTCAGCTTTTGTGCAACTTACTCATCAATTGCGCTTCAGCCTGGGTCAAGCCACACGACTGCGTCAGCTCATCCACGGTCGCGCCCATGCCCACCAGCTTCGCCGCCTGGGCGAACGACAGGCTCGAAGGGTCGCGTTGTTCGATCTGCGCCAGCTTGTCCGGCAGCGGCCCGAGAATCGCGCGCAGTTCATGCACCTCGTCCCCGACCTTTACCGCAGTCTGCTGGAAGTGATCCACGCGCTTGACCAGGTCAAGAATGCGCCGGTCACGCACGGCATCGCGCTCGGCCTGTTGCTGGGCCAATTCGCGTTGCTGGCGCATATAGCGCAGCAGGAACGCCACGGTCCCGGCCCACAACAGGGCCAGGACAATCACCGCCGCTTCAAAAAACAATCAGATGTTCTCCAGGTCCTGCCATTCTTCTTCGCTCATCATCTTGTCCAGCTCAACCAGAATCAGCAGTTCGCCGTTCTTGTTGCACACGCCCTGGATGAACTTGGCCGATTCTTCGTTGCCCACGTTCGGCGCGGTTTCCACTTCCGATTGGCGCAGGTAAACCACTTCGGCCACGCTGTCGACCATGATCCCGACCACCTGCTTGTCGGCTTCGATGATGACGATACGCGTGTTGTCGTTAACCTCGGTCGGCACCAGGCCAAAACGCTGGCGGGTGTCGATCACGGTCACCACGTTGCCGCGCAGGTTGATGATGCCCAGCACGTAGCTCGGCGCACCCGGTACCGGCGCGATCTCGGTGTAGCGCAACACTTCCTGCACGCGCATCACGTTGATGCCGTAGGACTCGTTGTCCAGTTTGAAGGTTACCCATTGCAGGATTGGATCATCGACCAAACCTTGTGCGGATGCTGACTTGTTCATTCCTCGGACCCCTTCAAATACCGTTTTCACGGCGTATGTACTTCGCTGACCGCACTTGCATGCGGGCCTTATTGTTCAATCAACTGCGTTTGTTCTGTGGCATCGCTTTTACCGCGCCGCTGGCGATCAACTCAGCCAGCTCGGCGACATCGAGCAACGCGCACATGTGTTCAATCACGGTGCCGGCCAACCACGGCCGTTGGCCCCGGTGGCTGCGCCATTTGATTTCATTGGGGTCCAGGCGCAACGAGCGGCTGACTTGATGCACCGCCAGCCCCCACTCGTAGCCCTGAACCGAAATCACGTACTGCAAACCCTGGCGGAAGTCATCGCGGTAACGGTCGGGCATGACCCAGCGTGCGGTGTCCAGCACCTTGAGGTTGCCGGCCTGGCTTGGCAGGATGCCGAGAAACCACTCCGGTTGCCCGAACAGCGGCGTCAGCTCCTGACCTTCCAGCGAATAGATCGAGCCCAGGCACACCAGCGGCACCGCCAGGGTCAACCCGGCGACGTCGAACAACAGGCATTCGAACGGCTCGGCGGCCCACGCCGGGCGACCATCCGCGGTGACTGGCGGCGGCGTGATGCTCGGCGGCAGGTGGACTTCCACCACCGGCTCGACCACCACGGGCGCCACGACCGTCGGCGCAATCGGCGCTATCGGCTCAACCACCGGCACGAGGTGCGCATCGCGGGCTTGTTCTTCGAGCACTGCCAACTGGAACTCATCCAGCGTGCTTTCGGCCTCTACAACCGGTTCAAGCAGCAGAATCGGTTCCGGCAGCTCCTCTTCGGTCGACTCCTGCAGCAGGGCATCCAGGTAGGATTCCAGCGCCAGTTGCGGCCGGGTCTTGAATTCAACGGGACGGTTCATCACGCCACCTGCGCCACAAGCTGTTGCGACAGCAAATGCTTGAGCAACGCGCGGTACGCCAGTACGCCACGGCTTTTGCCATCGAACTGCGAAGGCGTCAGGCCTGCGCGGCTGGCGTCACGCAGGCGCGTGTCGACCGGGATGTAGCCATTCCAGATGGTGTCCGGGTAGGCATCGCGCAATACCCGCAAGGTGCCAAGGGACGCCTGGGTACGACGGTCGAACAACGTCGGCACGATGCTGAACGGCAGCGCCTGCTTGCGCGAACGGTTAATCATCGCCAGCGTGCTGACCATGCGCTCCAGACCTTTGACCGCCAGGTGCTCGGTCTGCACCGGGATCACCAACTGCTGGCTGGCCGCCAAGGCGTTGACCATCAGCACGCCCAGCAGCGGCGGGCTGTCGATGATCGCGTAGTCGAAGTCCTGCCACAGCTGCGCCAGGGTCTTGGCGATCACCAGGCCCAAACCGCTCTGCCCCGGCGACTGACGCTCCAGGGTCGCCAGCGCAGTGCTGGAGGGCAGCAGGGAAATGCTTTCGTTACTGGTGGGCAGCAGCAATTGCCCCGGCAAGTCGGCAGGCACGCTGCCTTTGTGCAGGAACAGGTCGTAGCAGCTGTGTTCCAGCGCATCCGGGTCGTAGCCGAAATAGCTGGTCATCGAGCCATGCGGGTCGAGGTCGACCACGACCACACGCTTGCCCGCCTCGGCCAGCAAGCCGGCTAAAGCGATGGAGGTGGTGGTCTTGCCGACTCCACCCTTTTGATTGGCAACTGCCCAGACTCTCATTCGGTTGGTTCCTCCCGGCAGGCGATGGCGCGACCGAGACATTGCATAAGTTATTGAGCCGGTGACGGAGAATTGACGGCGTTCTGACGAACCGACGGCTTAACGGTTGGCGTAGCAGTTTGTGTGCCAGCCCGCTTCAGTGCCGCATCCGGTGTTGCATTGGCCGTGCCGGTGCCGGTCAGGCTGCGGCGTACATCCAGGTTGCGCGACACCACCAGCACCACGCGACGGTTGCGCGCGCGGCCTTCGGCGGTGGCGTTATTGGCCACCGGCTGGAATTCGCCGTAGCCCACCGACGCCAGCCGACCAGGGTTCACGCCCTGCATTGCGAGCATGCGCACGATGCTTGCGGCGCGCGCCGACGACAGTTCCCAGTTGGTCGGATACTGCGCAGTCGCAATCGGGAAATTGTCGGTAAAGCCTTCCACGTGGATCGGGTTTTCAAACGGTTTGAGGATCGCCGCCACCTTGTCGATGATGGTGAACGCCTGATCGCTCGGCATCGCATCGGCGCTGGCGAACAGCAGGCTGGAGTTCAGTTCGATTTCCACCCACAACTCGTTGCCGCGCACAGTCATCTGGTTGGATTTGATCAGGTCGCCAAACGCAGCGCTGATGTCATCGGCAATGCTTTTGAGCGGGTCGCTGGTGCCACCGATGCCGGCGGCGGTTTCGTCGCTGTCGTTGACCAGCGGCTTGGCCGGGGTCACGGTCTTGGGCCGCTCTTCGCCAATGGGGATCGGCTTGAGGGCACGGTCGGCGTCGTTGAACACGCCGATCAGCGCCTGGGAAATGACTTTGTACTTGCCTTCGTTGATCGACGAGATGGAGTACATCACCACAAAAAACGCGAACAGCAAGGTAATGAAGTCGGCGTAGGACACCAGCCAGCGTTCATGGTTGACGTGCTCTTCAGGCTCGCGGCGGCGACGGCTCACAAACTCCCTCCTACACAAAGCATGCCCATCAATCCATGAAGCCCTGGAGCTTCAATTCGATGGAGCGCGGGTTTTCACCCTCGGCAATCGACAAGATGCCTTCCAGCAACATTTCGCGGTAACGCGACTGGCGCATGGCAATCGACTTGAGCTTGCTCGCCACCGGCAGCAACACCAGGTTGGCACTCGCCACGCCGTAGATGGTGGCGACAAACGCCACGGCAATGCCGCTGCCCAGCTGCGACGGGTCGGCCAGGTTGCCCATCACGTGGATCAAGCCCATCACCGCACCGATGATGCCGATGGTCGGCGCGTAGCCGCCCATGCTTTCAAAGACTTTGGCGGCGTTGATGTCGCGGCTTTCCTGGGTGTAGAAATCCACCTCGAGGATGCTGCGGATCGCCTCCGGTTCGGCGCCGTCCACCAGCAATTGCAGGCCTTTGCGCGCGTAGCTGTCGGGCTCGGCATCGGCCACGCCTTCCAGGCCCAGCAGGCCTTCCTTGCGGGCGGTGAGGCTCCAGTTGACCACGCGGTCGATGCCGCCTGGCAGGTCGACGCGTGGCGGGAAAATGATCCACACCAGAATCTGCATGGCGCGCTTGAACGAACTCAGGGGCGATTGCAGCAACGCGGCGCCCACGGTGCCGCCGATTACGATCAGTGCCGCCGGGCCGTTGGCCAAGGCGCCAAGGTGGCCGCCTTCAAGGTAGTTGCCGCCGATAATCGCGACAAACGCCATGGTGATGCCAATCAGGCTCAAGACATCCATCAGAGGCAGGCCTCCACCAGATGCTTGCCGATGTCGTCCAGGCTGTAGACAGCGTCGGCCAGGTCAGCCTTGACGATGGCCATGGGCATGCCATAGATCACGCAGCTGGCTTCGTCCTGGGCCCAAATGGCGCTGCCGCCCTGCTTGAGCAGGCGCGCGCCTTCACGGCCGTCGGCGCCCATGCCGGTGAGCACCACCGCCAGAACTTTGTCGCCGTAGGACTTGGCCGCCGAACCGAAGGTGATGTCCACGCACGGCTTGTAGTTGAGGCGCTCGTCGCCCGGCAGGATTTTGATCGCGCCACGGCCATCGACCATCATCTGCTTGCCGCCCGGGGCCAGCAGCGCCAGGCCAGGACGCAGGATGTCGCCATCCTCGGCTTCCTTGACGCTGATGCGGCACAGCTTGTCCAGGCGCTCGGCGAACGCTTTGGTAAAGGCCGCGGGCATGTGCTGGATCAGCACAATCGGCGCAGGGAAGTTGGCCGGCAGTTGGGTCAATACCCGCTGCAAGGCCACCGGGCCGCCGGTAGAGGTGCCGATAGCGACAAGCTTGTAGGCTTTGCGCTTGGGCGCAGGCGAATGCGCGCTCGGAGCAGCGGCGCGTACCGGCGCCGCCGCAGGACGTGCCACGGGCGCAGGTGCCGGGCGCGCAAACGACGACGTCGGCGCAGCAGGCGCTGCCACCGGGGCCGGCGCCGGCGCACTGGACAGGCTGCGACGGTTACTGCGCGAAATGCTGTGCACCTTCTCGCACAGCATCTGCTTGACCTTCTCGGGGTTGCGCGAGATGTCTTCGAAATTCTTCGGCAGGAAGTCCACGGCACCCGCGTCCAGCGCATCCAGGGTGACCCGGGCGCCTTCGTGCGTGAGCGAGGAGAACATCAACACCGGAGTCGGGCAGCGCTGCATGATGTGCCGAACAGCCGTGATGCCATCCATCATCGGCATCTCGTAGTCCATGGTGATCACGTCCGGCTTCAACGCAATGGCTTGATCAATCGCTTCTTTGCCGTTGGTGGCCGTGCCGACCACCTGGATCGTTGGATCGGCGGAAAGAATTTCCGAGACGCGGCGGCGGAAGAAACCCGAATCGTCCACCACCAGGACCTTGACTGCCATAAACACTCCGTTAGGCGGGGCGGGCATTACCGCCCAAGCCCCACCAGAATCAAATACGCCGTGCGGCGTAACGCTTGAGCATGCTCGGAACATCGAGAATCAGCGCGATCCGACCGTCACCGGTGATGGTCGCACCCGACATGCCCGGGGTTCCCTGCAGCATTTTGCCCAACGGCTTGATGACCACTTCTTCCTGGCCAACCAGTTGATCGACCACAAAGCCGATACGCTGGGTGCCCACGGACAAGATCACCACATGGCCTTCGCGCTGCTCTTCATGCTTGGCCGAAGCCACCAGCCAGCGCTTGAGGTAGAACAGGGGCAACGCCTTGTCGCGCACGATCACCACTTCCTGGCCGTCCACCACGTTGGTGCGCGACAGGTCGAGGTGGAAGATCTCGTTGACGTTGACCAGCGGGAAGGCGAACGCCTGGTTGCCCAGCATCACCATCAGGGTCGGCATGATCGCCAGGGTCAACGGCACCTTGATGACGATTTTCGAGCCTTGGCCCTTGGTCGAGTAAATGTTGATCGAGCCATTGAGCTGGCTGATCTTGGTCTTCACCACGTCCATACCCACGCCACGGCCAGACACGTCGGAAATCTCGGTCTTGGTCGAGAAGCCCGGGGCGAAGATCAGGTTGTAGCACTCGGTGTCGGTCAGGCGGTCGGCGGCGTCCTTGTCCATCACGCCACGCTTGACCGCGATATTGCGCAGAATCGTCGGGTCCATGCCTTTGCCGTCATCGGTGATCGACAGCAGGATATGGTCGCCTTCTTGCTCGGCCGCCAGGATCACCTTGCCGTTGCGGGACTTGCCCGAGGCTTCGCGTTCTTCCGGGGTTTCGACGCCGTGGTCGACGGCGTTGCGCACCAAGTGGACCAGCGGGTCGGCCAGGGCCTCGACCAGGTTTTTGTCGAGGTCGGTTTCTTCACCCACCAGTTCCAGGTTGATTTCTTTCTTGAGCTGGCGCGCCAGGTCGCGAACCAGGCGCGGGAAGCGACCGAAGACTTTCTTGATCGGCTGCATCCGCGTTTTCATCACGGCGGTCTGCAAGTCAGCGGTGACCACGTCGAGGTTCGACACGGCCTTCTGCATGGCTTCATCACCGCTGTTCAGGCCCAGGCGCACCAGACGGTTACGCACCAGCACCAGTTCGCCGACCATGTTCATGATGTCGTCCAGGCGTGCGGTATCAACCCGTACGGTGGTTTCGGCTTCACTGGCAGGCTTCTCGGCCACCGGCGCCGCACCAGCCCGTGCAGGCGCCGGGGCGGCTGGAGCGGGTTTGGCGGCGGCCGGTGCGGCGGCTTTGGCTGGCGCGGGTTTCGCCGCTACCGGGGTGGCGGTCGCCGCGGCGGCCGGGGCCACTTCGGTGAACTTGCCTTTGCCGTGCAATTCATCCAGCAAGGCTTCGAATTCGTGATCGGAGATCAGCCCGTCGCCAGCCGGCTCTGCCGGTTCTGCCGTGGCGGCAGGCGCGGCGGCGGTGGCGGCGACTTCCGGCAAGGCTTCGGCCGCAAAGGTGCCTTTGCCATGCAACTGGTCGAGCAACGCTTCGAATTCGTCGTCGGTAATGTCGGTGTTGGCAGACGCCGCCGGGGCCTGCGGCGCAGCGGCAGGTGCCACGGCGTCGGCGGCGAACTGGCCTTTGCCATGCAATTGGTCGAGCAGCGATTCGAACTCGGCGTCGGTAATGTCTTCGCTGGTCGGCGCTGCAGGCGCAGTGGGCGCTTGCGGTGCTTCAGCTTCGGCTTTCACCGCACTGAGGGAGTTGAGCAACTGCTCGAACTCGCTGTCGGTCACATCCGGCTCAGCCTCGACAACCGGCTCAGGCGCCGCTGCCACAGGTGCCGCCGACGTGGCCGGTTCTGCCAGGCGTGCCAGGGCGGCCAGCAGTTCCGGCGTGGCCGCAGTGATCGGTGCACGTTCGCGCACTTCGCTGAACATGCCGTTGACCGCATCCAGTGCTTCGAGAATCACGTCCATCAGTTCCGAGTCGACGTGCCGCTCACCCTTGCGCAGGATGTCGAACACGTTCTCGGCGATGTGACAGCACTCCACCAGCTCATGGAGCTGGAGGAAGCCGGCGCCCCCTTTTACAGTGTGAAAACCGCGAAAAATTGCATTGAGCAGGTTCGCATCATCCGGTCGGCTTTCCAGCTCGACCAGTTGCTCGGACAGTTGCTCTAAAATTTCGCCGGCCTCTACAAGGAAATCCTGAAGGATTTCTTCATCGGCGCCGAAGCTCATGTGGGTGCTCCTTAGAAGCCTAAACTGGATAACAGGTCATCTACGTCATCCTGACCTGACATAACGTCTTCACGTTTATCGGCATGAATCTGCGGACCTTCACCCTTGGCGAGATGTTTTTTTGGATCTTTTTCCGAGAGGATCGCTTCGCGGTCATGTTCGATACCGGCAAAACGGTCTACCTGGCCGGCCATGAGCACCAGTTTGAGCAGGTTGCTTTCCACTTCGGTGACCAATTGGGTCACGCGCTTGATCACCTGACCGGTGAGGTCCTGGTAATCCTGGGCCAGCAGAATGTCATTGAGGTTGCTGGAAACCGTGCGGTTTTCCTGCTCGCTGCGTGACAGAAAAGCGTCAACCCGACGCGCCAATTCACGAAACTCTTCAGCCCCCACTTCACGACGCATGAAGCGGCCCCAGTCAACGCTGAGCGCCTGAGCGTCGGTGGCCATGCCATTGACCAGCGGCGTGGCGTTTTCCACCAGGTCCATGGTGCGGTTGGCAGCCGCCTCAGTCAGCCTGACCACATAGGACAGGCGTTCGGTGGCATCGGTGATTTGCGAAATTTCTTCGGCCTGGGGCATGTGCGGGTCAATCTGAAAATTGACGATCGCACTGTGCAGCTCGCGCGTGAGCTTGCCCACTTCCTGATACAGGCCGCGGTCACGGGTCTGGTTAAGCTCATGGATCAACTGCACCGCGTCGCCGAAGTGGCCTTTTTCAAGGCTTTCGACCAACTGGTGAGCATGCTTTTTCAGGGTCGACTCAAAGTCTCCCTGCGACGTTTCTTTATGCTCCATAGCGCCCCCGTGGCAGCATCAATGACCGATGCGTTCGAAGATTTTTTCAATCTTCTCTTTCAAGGCCAGTGCAGTGAATGGCTTGACCACGTAGCCGTTTACCCCGGCTTGGGCGGCTTCGATGATCTGTTCACGCTTGGCTTCGGCGGTCACCATCAACACAGGCAGGCTGCGCAGTTTTTCATCGGCGCGCACGTGACGCAGCAGGTCGATACCGGTCATGCCCGGCATGTTCCAGTCGGTTACCAGAAAGTCGATGCTCCCGCTGTTGAGGATCGGAATCGCCGTAATGCCGTCATCCGCCTCGACCGTGTTGGTGAACCCAAGGTCACGCAACAGGTTTTTTATGATCCGCCGCATCGTTGAGAAGTCATCAACGATGAGGATTTTCATGTTCTTGTCCAATTCGACCTCCAAGCAGTCTTAAACGCGCCCAGCACCTGGACGCGCCATTTCAATCAACAGGCGTTACACAAAAAGGACTGCCCAGGGCACCACGGTACGAACCCGCGAAGGCATGAAGCCTTCGCGGTAGCGTCTGCAGTGTCCCCACACTGCCTGTCAGCGCGCGCGCCACTCTCCCAATCGCCCCCGCAAGCGGGCTGCGCACTGGCTGTGCAACTGGCTGACACGCGATTCGCTGACCCCCAGGACCTCACCGATTTCCTTGAGGTTCAGCTCTTCGTCGTAGTACAGCGCCAACACCAGTCGCTCACGCTCCGGCAAATTGGCAATCGCTTCCGCCAGCGCGCCCTGGAAACGTTCGTCCTCCAGGTCGCGTGACGGTTCGAGATGAGCACTCGCGCCGTCCTCGTGCAGCCCTTCGTGTTCGCCGTCCTGCAACAGGTCGTCGAAACTGAACAGGCGGCTGCCCAAGGTATCGTTCAAAATCCCGTAGTAATCGTCGAGACTCAATTGGAGTTCGGCCGCAACTTCATGATCTTTAGCGTCACGACCGGTTTTTGCTTCAATTGCGCGAATTGCGTCACTGACCATTCGCGTGTTGCGGTGTACCGAGCGCGGCGCCCAATCCCCTTTACGCACCTCATCGAGCATCGCGCCACGGATACGGATACCCGCATACGTCTCGAAACTCGCGCCTTTGCTCGCGTCGTATTTGGTCGACACTTCGAGCAGACCGATCATGCCGGCCTGGATCAGGTCTTCGACCTGTACGCTGGCCGGCAGGCGTGCCAGCAAGTGATAGGCAATGCGCTTGACCAGGGGCGCATAGCGCTCGATCAATTCGCCCTGGCTGTCACGCGCCGACTTTTTGTAAAGGTTGTAGCCGCTGGATGTCATAGCACAGGTCCCGCGCTCGTCTGATGCACCAATCGCTCGACGAAAAACTCCAGATGCCCCCGAGGGTTGGCGGGCAACGGCCAAGTATCGACCTTCTGGGCAATAGCCTTGAACGCCAGTGCGCACTTCGAACGAGGGAACGCTTCGTAGACCGCACGCTGCTTTTGCACAGCCTTGCGTACACACTCGTCATAGGGAACTGCGCCTACGTATTGTAAGGCGACATCCAGGAAGCGATCCGTGACCTTGGTCAACTTGGCGAACAGGTTGCGTCCTTCCTGCGGGCTTTGGGCCATGTTGGCCAGCACGCGGAAGCGGTTCATGCCGTAGTCACGGTTAAGCAGTTTGATCAGGGCGTAGGCGTCGGTGATCGAGGTGGGTTCGTCGCAGACCACCAGCAGCACTTCCTGGGCGGCGCGCACGAAGCTGACCACGGACTCGCCGATGCCGGCGGCGGTGTCGATCACCAGCACGTCGAGGTTGTCGCCGATATCGCTGAACGCCTGGATCAGGCCGGCGTGCTGCGCCGGGCTCAGGTGCACCATACTCTGGGTGCCCGAGGCGGCCGGCACGATGCGAATGCCACCGGGGCCTTGCAGCAGCACATCGCGCAGCTCGCAGCGGCCCTCGATCACATCGGCAAGGGTGTGTTTGGGTGTCAGCCCCAGCAGAACGTCGACGTTCGCCAGGCCCAGGTCAGCATCCAGCAGCATGACGCGACGGCCAAGCTCTGCCAGGGCCAGGGACAAATTCACTGACACGTTAGTTTTCCCGACGCCACCTTTGCCGCCGGTCACCGCGATCACCTGTACGGGATGCATGCTGCCCATTTTATTTCTTTACCTTGTCTTGCTTAGACGCAGGCTACATGGCTTGGCCGCGTGAATCGCTTGCAGACCATCGATGTAGATACATTTCATGGTGTTCATCCTGGCCTTAACCGACCCGCTTGGCGGGGTTGTGGTAAAGGTCGGCGAACATATCGGCCATCGCTTCCTCGCTAGGCTCTTCTTGCATTTGCACGCTGACGGCACGGCTGACCAACTGATGACGGCGCGGCAGATGGAGATCATCCGGGATCCGCGGCCCGTCGGTCAGGTAGGCGACCGGTAATTCATGACTGATGGCCAGGCTCAGCACTTCACCCAGGCTCGCGGTTTCATCGAGCTTGGTGAGGATGCAACCGGCCAGGCCGCAACGCTTGTAGCTGTGATATGCAGCGGTAAGAACCTGTTTCTGGCTGGTGGTTGCAAGCACCAGGTAATTTTTTGACTTGATGCCACGCCCGGCCAGGCTTTCGAGCTGCATGCGCAGCGCCGGGTCACTGGCTTGCAGGCCAGCGGTGTCGATCAGCACCACGCGCTTGCGCAGCAGCGGGTCGAGGGCGTTGGCCAGCGACTGGCCCGGGTCAACGTGGGTCACCGTCACATTGAGGATGCGGCCCAGGGTCTTGAGCTGCTCCTGGGCGCCAATGCGGTAGCTGTCCATGCTCACCAGCGCGATATTCTGCGCGCCGTACTTGAGCACATAACGCGCTGCCAGTTTGGCCAGGGTGGTGGTCTTGCCCATGCCGGCTGGGCCGACCATGGCAATCACACCGCCCTCTTCCAGGGGTTCGATTTCCGGGGTGACGATCATGCGTGCCAAGTGCGCCAGCAACATGCGCCAGGCCTGGCGTGGTTCTTCAACTTCGGCGGTCAGCGCCAGCAGGTCGCGGGACAACGGGCCAGACAGGCCGATGCGTTGCAGGCGACGCCACAGGTTGGCTTGTTGCGGTTTGCTGCCTTGCAACTGGTTCCACGCCAGCGAGCCCAACTGCACTTCGAGCAGCTCACGCAGGCCGTTGAGCTCAAAGCGCATCGAGTCGAACACGCGCTGGTCAACTGCGGCAGCCGGGGCCGGCGCTGCAGGACGTGGCGGTTCTTTGAATGTCGGTTCAACCAGCGGCTCGGCAGCGGTCAGCGGCAGGCCGGCGAACAACTGGCGGTTGGTGCTGGCATCGCTGTCGCCACGCATGCTCAATTCAGCCTGGGCCGAGACAATCCGCGAGGCCGTCTTGCGCAGCTCGTCTTCGAGCTCCATGTTCGGCACACGCGGCGCCAGCGCCGAGGGGGTGTAATCCAGGGCAGCCGTCAGCTCGACACCGCCGGCAATACGACGGTTTCCGATAATCGCGGCATCGGCGCCCAGCTCATCACGTACCAGTTTCATGGCCTGACGCATATCGGCGGCGAAAAAACGCTTAACTTGCATAACCCACTACCTCAGCCGTTGGGCCCTACTGTCGCGACAATAGTCACTTGCTTGTTGTCAGGAATTTCCTGATAAGCCAAAACGTGCAAATTCGGCACTGCCAGACGTCCAAACCGCGACAACATCGCGCGGACCGGGCCCGCCACCAGCAGAATTACCGGGTGACCCGCCATTTCCTGGCGCTGCGCGGCCTCAATCAAAGAACGCTGCAGTTTTTCCGCCATGCTTGGCTCCAGCAGAACGCCCTCTTCCTGGCCTTGTCCCGCCTTCTGAATACTATTGAGCAATATTTGTTCCAACCTTGGCTCCAAGGTGATCACAGGCAGCTCAGACTCAATCCCTACAATGCTTTGCACGATTGCACGGGACAATCCGACCCGCACCGCCGCCACCAGCGCGGCGGTATCTTGACTCTTGGCGGCGTTGTTCGCGATGGCCTCGGCGATGCTGCGAATGTCGCGCACCGGCACCTGTTCGGCGAGCAAGGCCTGCAACACCTTGAGCAATTGCGACAGCGAGAGCACGCCCGGCACCAGTTCTTCGGCCAGTTTTGGCGAGGCCTTGGCCAGCAAACCCATCAATTGCTGGACTTCCTCGTGGCCGATCAGCTCGTGGGAGTGCTTGTACAGGATCTGATTGAGGTGCGTGGCGACCACCGTACTGGCGTCTACCACGGTGTAACCCAGCGATTGCGCCTGGCTGCGCTGGCTGACTTCGATCCACACCGCTTCCAGGCCAAAAGCCGGATCTTTGGCGGTTATGCCGTTGAGCGTGCCGAACACCTGGCCGGGGTTGATCGCCAGTTCGCGGTCGGGGTAAATCTCGGCTTCGGCGAGGATCACGCCCATCAGGGTCAGGCGGTAGGCGCTGGGGGCCAGGTCGAGGTTGTCGCGGATGTGCACGGTCGGCATCAGGAAGCCCAGGTCCTGGGACAGCTTCTTGCGCACGCCCTTGATCCGCGCCAGCAATTGGCCGCCCTGGTTGCGGTCCACCAGCGGAATCAGGCGGTAGCCGACTTCCAGGCCGATCATGTCGATCGGGGTCACGTCATCCCAGCCAAGCTCCTTGGTTTCCTGGGCACGAGCCGGCGACGGCAGCAGGTCCTGCTGGCGGGCGATTTCCTGCTGGGCCAGGACCTTGACCTGGTTTTGCTTGCGCCAGAACAGGTACGCACCGCCGGCGGCCATGGCCGCCATGCTCAGGAACGAGATGTGCGGCATGCCCGGCACGATGCCCATGATCGCCATGATGCCGGCGGCCACGGCCAGCGCCTTGGGCGAGGCAAACATCTGGCGGCTGATCTGCTTGCCCATGTCTTCGGAGCCCGAAGCACGGGTCACCATGATCGCGGCGGCTGTGGATAACAACAGTGATGGCAATTGCGCCACTAAACCGTCACCGATGGTCAGCAAGGCGTAGACCTTGCCCGCATCGCCGAAGGTCATGCCGTGCTGGAAGATACCAACCGCCATGCCGCCGATCAGGTTGATGAACAGAATCAACAGGCCGGCGATGGCGTCACCGCGCACGAACTTGCTCGCACCGTCCATGGAACCGTAGAACTCGGCTTCCTGGGCCACTTCCAGACGGCGGGCCTTGGCCTGGCCCTGGTCGATCAGGCCGGCGTTGAGGTCGGCGTCGATCGCCATTTGTTTGCCGGGCATGGCGTCGAGGGTAAAGCGCGCGCTCACCTCGGAGATCCGCCCGGCGCCCTTGGTCACCACCACGAAGTTGATGATCATCAGGATCGCGAACACCACGATACCGACCACGTAGTTACCGCCGATCACCACTTCACCGAACGCCTGGATCACCTTACCGGCGGCGGCGTGGCCGTCCTGGCCGTGGAGCATCACCACCCGCGTGGACGCCACGTTCAGCGCCAGGCGCAGCAGGGTCGCGATCAGCAGGATGGTGGGGAATACCGCGAAATCCAGCGGCCGCAGGGCGTACACGCAGACCAGCAGCACGACGACGGACAGGGCAATGTTGAAGGTAAAAAACACGTCGAGCAGGAACGGCGGCATCGGCAACATCATCATTGCCAGCATCACCAGCAACAACAACGGCACACCCAGGTTGCCCCGCGACAGATCAGTCAGGGTGCCACGGGCCGTGTTGAGCATTTGAGAGCGATCTACCACCGGTATTCCTCGTGTTCCTTGAAGCAAAGTTTTGACGCTGAAGCGCGTCCTGGAGGCGGTATTGCAAGAAGCCTTCCAACTTTTGCATTGAGGCTCAGATCACCGAACAAACGACCGCGCCTACCGGGTGTAAATCGGTTCAACTGTGGGAGCGGGCTTGCTCGCGAAGGCGGTGTGTCAGTCAGCGATAGTCCAGCTGAACCACCGCTTTCGCGAGCAAGCCCGCTCCCACAGTTGGATCTGTGTGCCTCTGCTGCTAACGAGGCAATTCCGACAATATTTGGGGTTGCCCCTGCGATTTCGCTTTTGGTCTGGAAGGGTCACAACGAGAAGGCGCGCCGGGTATTGCGCAGTTGAATGAGGTCGGACGGTTAAGGGCCGAGCGCGTGCTGGACTGCACTGCTCGCCCCTGCGCTCTTGCGCAGGGGCGAGCAATAAACTGCCTAGAGAACTTCGACCTTTTCGGCCTGTGGCCCTTTCGCGCCCTGAGCGACGTCGAACTTTACTTTTTTACCTTCTTCAAGGGTCTTGAACCCTTCACTGACGATGGCTGAAAAGTGAACGAACACGTCAGACCCGCCCCCATCCTGAGTAATGAAACCAAACCCCTTCTCCGCGTTAAACCACTTCACTGTGCCTGTTGCCATTGCCGCTCTCCTTACATCGGGTTCCATGACCCGCACGGGTCGCTAGATAATCTTGATATGCGACGCGAAGATGCCCTTGGGCCGATGGATCCTCGCGAATTGCACGCGCAGGCCCGTTTTCAACCAAACCCCGCACGAACTTTTGAGATCCACCTGCACCGGCTCATCGCCGCCATCCAGTGCAATCAAGCCTTCCCCGGTTTTCCGGCTATAGGATTTGATCGTGCCCGTTACCGCTTCCATTACCGCTCCCTCTGCATCTCTACGACGACCTGTGTGCAGTGTGCTGCCATGGAACCGCGAGCAGGCGGCGCTGGCTACTGTCAGAGTTGACAGGTAGACAGGGGTTAACGACGAGTGGTAGCGGACGGGCCGGCGCAAGTACCGTGGCGAGCAGAAGATTTTGTGGCGAGCGGGCTTGCCCCGCGCTGGGCTGCGAAGCGGCCCTAAAACCGAACGCTGCGGTGGGTCTGAGAGAACGCGGTGGGCCTATTGGGGCTGCTGCGCAGCCCAACGCGGGGCAAGCCCGCTCACCACAAGAACCAGCTCGCGACCAATTCAGGATCAGGAATCGCGGCGCAAATCCGGCGGAATCGGCAGATCCTTGAGCGGCTCAGGCCGCTTGCCCTTGCCCGCGCGGTATTGGCGGATCTGATAGACATAGGCCAACACCTGCGCCACGGCCAGGTACAAGCCCGCCGGGATTTCCTGGTCGAGGTCGGTGGAGTAGAAGATCGACCGCGCCAACTCCGGCGACTCCAGCAACAGAATGTCGTTGGCCACGGCGATTTCGCGGATTTTCAGCGCGGTAAAGTCGCTGCCCTTGGCCAACAGCATCGGCGCGCCGCCCTTCTCCGGGTCGTACTTGAGGGCCACGGCGTAGTGAGTCGGGTTGGTGATGACCACGTCGGCATCCGGCACTGCCGCCATCATCTTGCGCTGGGACATTTCGCGCTGCAGCTGGCGAATGCGCTGCTTGACCTCGGGGCGACCTTCCTGGTCTTTGTGCTCGTCGCGCACTTCCTGCTTGGTCATCAGCAGCTTCTTGTGGCTTTCCCACAGCTGGATCGGCGCATCCACGGCGGCGATGATGATCAACCCGCAGGCCATCCACAGCGCGCTCCAGCCCACCACCTGCACGCTGTGGATGATCGCCGACTCCAGCGGCTCATGGGCGATGCGCAGCAAGTCGTCGATGTCGGACGACAACACCGTCAGCGCCACAAACAGGATCAGGATGAACTTCGCCAACGCCTTGAGCAGTTCCACCAGCGCCTTGCTGGAAAACATACGCTTGAGCCCAGCCGCGGGGTTCATCCGGCTGAACTTGGGCGCCATGCTGCCAGCGGCAAACAGCCAGCCGCCCAGGGACACCGGGCCGATCAACGCGGCCAGCAACAAGGTGATAAGCACCGGCTGCACCGCCAGGATCGCGATTTTGCCCGAGTGCAGCAGGTACTGGCCCATGGCGCCGGGGCTGAGCAGCACTTCGCGCGGCAGCGAGAAGTTGAGTTTCATCAACTCCATCATGTCCAGCGCCAGACCGCCGCCGTAAATCAGCAGGCCACCGGCGCCGGCCAGCATGACGGCGAGGGTATTGAGTTCTTTGGAGCGGGCAATCTCACCCTTTTCCCTGGAATCCTTTTTGCGTTTGTCCGTGGGGTCTTCTGTTTTGTCCTGACCACTCTCGCTCTCGGCCATGGCTCAACGCGCCCGTGCCAGATCACGTAAGAACTGCAAGGCGTCGGTCGCCAGCGGTTGATACTGATTGAGAATGTCGGCCATGCCGATCCAGAAAATCCCCATGCCCAACACCAGGGTCAGCGGGAAACCAATCGAGAAAATGTTCAGTTGCGGCGCCGCGCGCGTCATCACGCCGAACGCGATATTGACCACCAGCAGCGCGGTGATCGCCGGCAACACCAGCAACAGCGACGCGCCCAACACCCAGCTCAGGCGCCCCACCAGTTCCCAGAAGTGACTGACCACCAACCCCGAGCCCACCGGCAAGGTGGTGAAGCTTTCGGTCATGACCTCAAACACCACCAGGTGGCCGTTCATGGCCAGAAACAGCAAGGTCACCAGCATGGTCAGGAATTGCCCGATCACCGCCACCGACACGCCGTTGGTGGGGTCGACCATGGACGCAAAGCCCATGCCCATCTGGATCGAAATGATTTGCCCGGCGATCACAAACGCCTGGAAGAACAATGTCAGCGAAAAGCCCAGCAGCGCGCCAATCAATATTTGCTCGGCGATCAGCAGCAAGGCACTCAGGTCCAGCGCGTTCACCGGCGGCATCGGCGGCAGGCCGGGCACGATCACGACGGTAATGGCAAAGGCGAAATACAGGCGGATACGCCGCGGAACCAGGGTGGTGCCGAACACCGGCATGGTCATCAGCACCGCCGTGACGCGGAACATCGGCAAGATGAAAGACGCCACCCAGGTGCTGATCTGGGTGTCGGTCAGTGCCAGCACAGATTGCATGGGGTCAGCCGATCAACTGCGGAATACTGCCGTACAGCTGCAGGATGTATTCCATGAAAGTTTGCACCAGCCACGGGCCGGCGACGATCAAGGTGATTAGCATCACCAGCAACCGCGGGAGGAAGCTCAAGGTCTGTTCGTTGATCTGCGTCGCCGCCTGGAACATCGCCACCAGCAGGCCGACCAACAGGCTCGGCACCACCAGCACGGCAACCATCATGGTGGTCAGCCACAGCGCTTCACGGAACAGGTCGACCGCTACTTCTGGGGTCATGGCGCTACACTCCGCCGAAACTGCTGGCCAGCGTGCCGATAATCAGCGCCCAGCCGTCCACCAGCACAAACAGCATGATCTTGAACGGCAACGAAATAATCAGTGGCGAGAGCATCATCATGCCCATGGCCATCAGCACGCTCGCCACCACCAGGTCGATGATCAGGAACGGGATGAAGATCATGAAGCCGATCTGGAACGCGGTCTTCAATTCGGAGGTGACGAAGGCTGGTACCAGAATGGTCAGCGGCGCCTGATCGGGCGTGGCGATGTCGGTGCGCTTGGACAAGCGCATGAACAGCTCAAGGTCGCTGGAGCGGGTTTGCGACAGCATGAAGTCCTTGATCGGGCCCTGGGCCTTGTCGATCGCATCCTGGGCACTGAGTTTTTCCGCCAGATAGGGTTGCAGGGCTTGCTGGTTCACCTTGTCGAACACCGGCGCCATGATGAACAGCGTCAAGAACAGCGCCATGCCGGTGAGGATCTGGTTCGACGGCGTCTGCTGCAGGCCCAGGGCCTGACGCAAAATCGAAAAGACGATGATGATCCGCGTAAAGCTGGTCATCAGCATGACAAACGCCGGGATAAAACTCAGCGCGGTCATGATCAGCAGGATCTGCAGGCTGACCGAGTATTCCTGGGCGCCGGCGGCGTTGGTGCCCAGCGTGATCGCCGGGATCGACAACGGGTCGGCCGCAAACGCCAGCGGCGCGGCCAGCAACAGCATGAGCGTCAATAAAACGCGCATTACTTCTTATCCTTCTGATCCTTGCCCAGCAACTCCATCAGGCGCTGGGCGAATTCTGGCGTGGCGGCCTCGGTCCTGGCCACTTCCACCGGCGACTTGAGCACATGCAGCGGGGTGATACGGCCGGGCGTGATGCCGAGCAGAATCTGCTCTTCGCCGACTTGCACCAGCACCAGACGATCACGCGGGCCGAGGGCGCGCGAGCCGATCATCTCGATGACCTGGCCATTGCCCGGGCCGATGCGCTGCACGCGGCGCATCAACCAGGCCAGCACGAAAATCAGACCGACCACCAGCAACAGGCCCAGCACCAGCTGGGTCAATTGCCCGCCGATGCCGCTGCTGACCACGGGCGCCGCAGCCGCCGCTTGCGCAACCGGCTCAGCCGCCAGGGCGCTCAATGGCAGCGCCAGAAACAGTCCCGCCATCGAATACTTCATATCAGCGCAACTTCTTGATGCGTTCGCTTGGGCTGATCACGTCCGTCAGGCGGATGCCGAACTTCTCGTTGACCACCACCACCTCGCCATGGGCGATCAGGGTGCCGTTGACCAGCACGTCCAGCGGCTCGCCGGCCAGGCGGTCGAGTTCGATCACCGAACCCTGGTTGAGCTGCAACAGGTTGCGGATGTTGATTTCGGTGCTGCCCACTTCCATGGAAATCGACACCGGGATGTCGAGGATCACATCCAGGTTCGGGCCGTCGAGGGTCACCGGGTCGTTGTTCTTCGGCACGCTGCCGAATTCTTCCATTGGCAGGCGCTTGCCGGCCGGCGCGGTGGCGGCGTCGGCGGCCAGCAGCGCGTCGATGTCGTCCTGGCCGACATCGCCGGTTTCTTCCAGCGCTGCAGCCCACTCGTCAGCCAGGGCCTGGTCTTCGGCGGAAGTGTTTTCGTGTTCGGTAGCCATTACATGTCCTCGGCGAAGCAAAAATAATTGGTGATCAGCGGCGGTTGATCGGTTCGATCACTTGCAACGCCAGGTTGCCTTTGTGCGAACCCAGCTTGACCTTGAACGACGGCACGCCGTTGGCACGCATGATCAGTTCTTCCGGCAATTCCACGGGAATCACGTCCCCCGGCTGCATGTGCAAAATATCGCGCAGACGCAGCTGGCGACGGGCCACGGTGGCGCTCAGCGGTACGTCGACGTCCAGTAGGTCTTCGCGCAGGGCCTTGACCCAGCGCTCGTCCTGGTCGTCCAGGTCGGACTGGAAACCGGCGTCGAGCATTTCGCGCACCGGCTCGATCATCGAGTACGGCATGGTCACGTGCAGGTCGCCGCCACCGCCATCGAGTTCGATGTGGAAGGTGGAGACCACAATGGCTTCGCTGGGGCCGACGATGTTGGCCATGGCCGGGTTCACTTCCGAGTTGATGTACTCGAAGTTGACTTCCATGATCGCCTGCCAGGCTTCCTTCAAGTCGATGAAGGCCTGCTCAAGCACCATGCGCACCACGCGCAGTTCGGTCGGGGTGAATTCACGGCCTTCGATCTTGGCGTGACGGCCGTCGCCGCCGAAGAAGTTGTCCACCAGCTTGAACACCAGCTTGGCGTCGAGGATGAACAGCGCGGTGCCGCGCAATGGCTTGATCTTGACCAGGTTGAGGCTGGTGGGCACGTACAGCGAGTGCACGTACTCGCCGAACTTCATCACCTGCACGCCGCCCACCGCCACGTCCGCCGAACGGCGCAGCATGTTGAACATGCTGATACGGGTGTAGCGGGCGAAACGTTCGTTGATCATTTCCAGCGTCGGCATGCGTCCACGGACGATGCGATCTTGGCTGGTGAGGTCATAACTTTTGACGCTGCCGGGTTCGGCAGCCATTTCGGTCTGTACCAGACCATCGTCGACGCCATGCAACAGCGCGTCGATTTCATCCTGGGACAGCAGGTCTTGCACGGCCATGTCGTGATCCTACTGCAATACGAAGTTAGTGAAGAGCGCCTGCTCGACCACGACTTTGCCAAGCTCTTTCTGGGCCACTTCCTGCACGCTGGCAGTGACCTTCTGGCGCAGCATTTCCTGGCCTACCGGCGTGGCCAGGCTGTCGAAGCTCTGCCCGGAGAACAGCATCACCAGGTTGTTGCGGATCACCGGCATGTGCACTTTGAGCGCATCCAGGTCCGCCTGGTTACGCGCCAGCAAGGTGATGCTCACCTGCAGGTAGCGTTGACGGCCGTTCTGATTGAAGTTGGCCACAAAGGCCGGCAGCATCGGTTCGAAGATTGCCGGTTGCTTGACGTTACTGGCGGTTTCGGCGGCGGGTGCCGGTTTGCTTGCACTGCTGTGCATGATGAACCAGGTGCCGCCAATCGAGGCGCCGATGGCCAGGAGCAGGCCCAGCACGATCAGCAGGATAAGCTTAAGCTTGCCTTTGCCTTTGCCTGCGGGGGGAGTTGCTGCGTCGTCGCTCTTCGCCATGCCAATAATCCGTCACTATTCTGGAATTCATAGATCTACGGAAAGGCAAGAGCAAGTGTTATGCCAGAGTTGTCTGGTAACCCGGTAAGCGCGAACACCACATATCAAATGTGGGAGCTGGCTTGCCTGCGATGGCGGTGGCTCAGCTCACATCTGTGTGACTGATACACCGCCATCGCAGGCAAGCCAGCTCCCACATTGACCGGGTTTCAACAGGTGTCAGGCGTAGTAATCAACGGCGCTGGAGCCGATCACTGTCTGGGTCACGGGCGCGACCGCTGCCGCCACCTCAGCGTGATCACCGGCATCCCCGCCATCACCCCGCCCGCCGCTGCCACTCACGCCGCGCGCCTGGTTCTGCTGCTGTTGATCCTGGCCCTGGCCCTGGCCCTGCCACCCACGCGACTGGTCGGAGACGTTGACGTCGACCTGCCCCATGCCTTGCTGGGCAAACATCTCCCGCAGACGGCCGGACTGGGTTTCCAGTGCTTCACGCACCACGGCGTGACCGCTCATGAACGTGACTTGGGCCTGCTGGTCCGCGGTCATGTTGACCTTGATGTCCAGGCGCCCCAACTCTGCCGGCTGCAATTGAATTTCTGCCGACTTGAGGTTGGCACTGGACAGGTACATCACGCGGTTGACCACTTCCTCGGTCCAGCCGCTCTGGTGCATGGCCAGCGGCGCATTCGCAACCGGTGGCAAGGCATTCGCGGTTTTCGGCGTGGCGGCCTGGGTCAATGCGGCGAGGCGGTTGGCGAAATCATCCACGCGGGTGTCGCTGCTGGCGTCTTTCAAATCCTTGAGGCCACCTTCGATCAGCCCGCTGAAGGCTTTGTCGCCGCCCTGGTCGGTGCTGTCCTTGGTGGTTTGCTGATCGACCATAGTCGCCAGGCCCGCAGCAAAGCTTTGCGCAGCGGTCGGCTGATCCTGCGTGGTGGTCGGTGCGGCTTTCTGCGGCGTCTGGCTACTGGCCGAAACGTGACCGCCCTGCTCCATCGCCAGGCGCACGGCGGGCATCGAGTCCAGCGGATCCGCTTGCGGGTCGAACGCCGGCTGCTTGGCGTCATCGGTGGCAGCCACAGCGGGCGCGACGACTGGCTGGGCCTTGTCGTCTTTGGCGGCTACAGGTGCCGGCGTTTCTACCGGGACGGGCACGGGGACCGGTGTGACCGCGGCAACCACTGCCGGGTCAACCACGGGATCAACCGGAGGCTGCTGCGCCACCGCCGGGTCGGCGGTTTTGTCGTCGTCATTGCTGGCGCTGTCGTCGGATTTAGCCGGCGGCTTGGCAGGCAAGGGATTGCCGCTATCGGCAACGGCCGGCTTGCTGGCGGCAGGCTTATCGTCGCCTGCAGCCGGCTTGGAGGGGGTGTCCGAGGGCTTGTCACGCGTGACTTTGGCCGAGGCCTCGTCGCTCTTGAGCGTCGGTTTCGGGCTTTGGTTTGCAAACACTTGCGCGAAGCCAGGGCCCTTGCCTCGTGGGTCCGCAGCCGCTACCGAGGGGGTGGCGGCCGGCGCTTGAGGCTTGGCCGCAGCGGCAGCCTGAAGAAGCGAATTGGGGGCGACTGGCATAGGTAAGGGTCTCCACTGCACTGGGATCGGGGATGCAGTATCCAGAGGTAGAGCAAGAGTTGGGCCAGGTTTACCTCGAGCCCTCAATCACAGCTGAAAACGCTGACGCTCGTGTTCGTACAACGGCCGAACCAGCGCGAATTCCTGGTCGATTTCGTCGACCAGTTCATCCAGGTCCACGCGTGTCAGCTGCGCAGAGCCGTCTTCGAGCCGGCGGCAAAGTTCTGCCAACCGCACCGCCCCCAGGTTACCGCTGCTGCCCTTGAAGCTATGCGCGATCCGTCCCAGCGCCTTGGCATCGTCGCGAGCCTTGCGCAACGCTTCGACGCGCTTCTGCGAATCGTCAAGGAAGGTATCCAGCAGTTTCGGGTACTCGCCTTCCATCACTTCCTGCAAACCCGACAACACATCGGGGTCCAGATGAATCTCAGCCACTTGTTCGCTCCTTGATCAAGAATCGGCGGATTATGCCAGAGCCCCCCAGCAAAACTCCACGCACACACTGCGCCCGCCATCGGACCAGCGTACATCGCTGCTCAACTGGCGCACCAGGCTCAAGCCGCGGCCAGACAGACGGTCGACATCCATCGGCCGCGCCAGCACCTGCTCCACGTCAAACCCCGGGCCGCTGTCCTCAATGCGCAGCGTCATGTTGCCGCCCGTGGCGGTCGGCACCACCTGCACATGCACCCGCACGTAACCGCTGTTCAACTGCCCCAGCCGCTCATTGCGCTGGCGGTAGTAGTCGGCGAACCCCTGGGCATCACGCTTGAGGCGCGAATCCAACCCCAGCACACCATGCTCCAGCGCGTTGGAATACAA
The DNA here is from genome assembly GCF_022662455.1 of Pseudomonas sp. TREG-RG-20F-10-E-6-01. NCBI lineage: Bacteria > Pseudomonadati > Pseudomonadota > Gammaproteobacteria > Pseudomonadales > Pseudomonadaceae > Pseudomonas > Pseudomonas sp. TREG-RG-20F-10-E-6-01. The sequence continues at coordinate 314,543 of NZ_JAKNQP010000002.1, forward strand.
CTCGGCCATCACACTGTAAAGTGCCCCGCTCTGCCCCCGCAGCCCCTGAATCTCCAGCAGCAACTGCAGCAGATACGGTAACGGGTTGTAGCTTTTGAGGGTCTGCGCACGGAATTCGAAACTCACCGACCAATCCAGCGGGCACGACTGCCCGCTGTCGGCGTAGACGGGCTCGGCCGCGCGCAACGGCTGGCCGGCCTGCAGGGTGATTTCCACCATGCTGACGTCATCGCGCGCCTGGCCACGAAACGCCGCCAGCGCCCGCTCGATGTCTTCGAATAACCGGTCGGGCTCGCGGTTGGCCGCGAACACCTGCTGCAAGCGCTCGGCGCCGAACAGCTGGTCATTGGCGTCAGCCGTGTCGAGCACACCGTCGGAGAGCAAAAACACCCGGTCGCCCAGCGCCATGGGCCAGACCTCGGTGCCGTCATCGAACGCCTGCGCCGACAACACACCCAGTGGCAGGTGCCGCGACACCAATGGCGTGCGCTTGCCCGTGGCGACTTCATGCACATAGCCTTCGGGCATCCCGCCGTTCCACACCTCCACCACGCGCCGCTGAGCGCTCAGGCACATCAGCGTGGCGCAGCAGAACATGTCCACCGGCAGGATGCGTTTGAGCTTGGCGTTCATCTCGCGCAGGGTCTGCGCCAGGCCGTAGCCCTTGGCGGTCATGCCGTAGAACACTTCCGCCAGGGGCATGGCCCCCACGGCGGCCGGCAGGCCATGGCCGGTGAAGTCGCCGAGCAAAACATGCATGTCGCCGGAGGGTGTGTACGCCGCCAGCAGCAGGTCGCCATTGAACAGGGCATAGGGCGATTGCAGGTAACGAATGTTCGGCGCCGCATTGATACAGCCCGAATGCGCCACCTTATCGAACACTGCCTTGGCCGCGCGCTGCTCGTGCAGCAGGTAGTCGTGGTGCCTGGCGATCAGGTCACGCTGCTGCAAGACCGTGGCCTGCAGCCGGCGCAGGCGGTCCATGGCGTTGATTTTCGCCGCCAGGATCAACTGGTTGTAGGGCTTGGGGAGGAAGTCATCGCCGCCCGCGTCCAGGCACTGGGCCAGCGCCTCGCTTTCGCGCAGCGAGGTCAGAAAGATGATCGGAACCAGCGCCTCACCGGCGAGCTGCTTGATGCGCCGCGCGGCTTCAAAGCCGTCCATCACCGGCATCAGCGCGTCCATCAACACCAGTTGCGGGCGCTCGCGGGTAAACACCTCGACCGCCTGCGCGCCGTTGGTGGCGGTAAGTACTTGGTGCCCCTGACGCCGAATGATGGTCGACAGCAACAGCAAATCGGCGGCGCTGTCTTCGGCGATCAGGATCGTCAGCGGTTCAAGGACCGGGGCCAGGCTGCTCAACTGAGATCGAACAGTTTGTCAAAGTTGGAAATGGCGAGGATCTTGCGCACATCGGAGTTGCTGTTGATCACCTGGACTTCGGCATTGTCGCCACCGGCATGGTCACGCAACAGCAGCAACATGCCCAGGGCCGAGCTGTCCATGTAGGTGGTGTCTTTGAGGTCCACCACGTAGACCTCGGGCACCTTGTAGAACCGCTCGTAGGCATCACGAAAGGCCTGATGGCTACCGAAATCGAATCGCCCTTTGACGGTAATCGTCAATTTTTTCCCATCCAGGGATACTTCTGACACGACTGACATGCGACTGCTTCCTTGTCATTGGCAATGTGCAACAAGGTTTAGCAGGTGATCGGGGTATGGGCAACACAGCCAATCAAATGTGGGGGGGCTGGCTTGCCTGCGATAGCATCACTGCGGTATGCCTGATCCACCTCGGTGCCTGCCTCGCGGGCAAGCCCGGCTCCCACAGTGGGCCGGTGGTGGCCGTTAGTACTGTGATTGGCGCGGTAGTCGCTGTGACAGCTCGTCGAGCAGCTTTTGTTCGCGCTTGTCTTCAATCGCCCGCGCTTCATCGATGTAGCGCTGCACCAGCTTGCGCAAACCTTCGACCCGGGCAAACGCCGCCTGCCACGCCTCGCGGGCTTTATCGAGGTTGTTCTGGTGCCAGGCCAGGCTCTGGCGCTGTTGGCCTACGGCGGTTTCCAACTGGTTGAGGAAGCCCTGGTAACCCATCAGCCATTGGCCGGAAACACCCTTGCTGCCGCGCTCGATCCATTGCTGCTGGTATTCGCCGCGAAAGCGCTCCAGGTCGCCGAGCTTGCTTTCCGCCAGGCGCACCTGCCCCTGAAAGTAGCCCAGGCGTTGCGCGGCGGTTTTTTCGGCCTTCTCCGCCATGTCCACCACTGGGGCCAGGCGCGAGGAACGGGTGCTGGCCATGGCTTAACCGCCTGGCGCCGGGGCGAAGATCGAGCCCAGATGCGCTTCGCTTTCGCCCATGCTGATCTTGTCGTTGAGGCCCTGGCGCAGGTAGGTCACCAGCTGCGGTTGCAGGGCAATCGCCAGGTCGGTTTCGCGATCACCGCCGGCCACGTAGGCACCCACGCTGATCAAGTCGCGGCTCTGCTGATAGCGCGACCACAGTTGCTTGAAATGCTGGGCGCGGGCCATGTGCTCCGGCGTGACCACCGCCGGCATCACCCGGCTGATCGACGCTTCGATATCGATGGCCGGGTAGTGCCCTTCTTCGGCCAAACGCCGCGACAGCACGATGTGACCGTCGAGCACGCCACGCGCCGAGTCGGCAATCGGGTCTTGCTGGTCATCGCCTTCGGACAGCACGGTGTAGAACGCCGTGATCGAACCGCCGCCGGCCTCGGCATTACCGGCACGCTCAACCAGCTTGGGCAGCTTGGCGAACACTGAAGGCGGGTAGCCTTTGGTGGCCGGCGGTTCGCCGATGGCCAGGGCGATTTCCCGCTGGGCCTGGGCGAAACGCGTGAGCGAGTCCATCAGCAACAGGACGTTCTTGCCCTTGTCGCGAAAATATTCGGCGATGCGCGTGCAGTACATGGCCGCGCGCAAACGCATCAGCGGCGCATCATCGGCCGGGGATGCGACGACCACCGAACGCTTGAGGCCTTCTTCACCGAGGCTGTGCTCGATGAATTCCTTCACTTCACGGCCCCGCTCACCGATCAGCCCGACCACGATGATGTCGGCCTCGGTAAAGCGCGTCATCATGCCAAGCAACACCGACTTACCCACGCCGGTACCGGCAAACAGGCCCAGACGCTGGCCGCGGCCGACCGTCAATAAACCGTTGATGCTGCGAATGCCCACGTCCAGCGGCACGCTGATCGGGTTGCGGTTGAGCGGGTTAATGGTCGGGCCGTCCATCGGCACCCAGTCTTCGGCCTTCATGCCGCCCTTGCCGTCCAACGCGCGACCGGCGCCGTCGAGCACGCGGCCGAGCATGCTCATGCCCATCGGCAGGCGGCCGGTATCGGCCAGTGGCACCACGCGCGCACCGGGGGCGATGCCCGCCAGGCTGCCGACCGGCATCAGGAAAATCTTGCTGCCGGAAAAGCCCATCACTTCGGCTTCGACCTGCACCGGGTGGTAGCTGTCGTCGTTGATCACCAGGCAGCGGCTGCCCATGGCGGCACGCAGGCCTTCGGCTTCGAGGGTCAGGCCGACCATGCGCAGCAGGCGCCCTTCGAGGATCGGCTGGCCGGGCAACTCAGTGGCCTCGGCGTAGCCGCTCAGGCGCTTGGCGAAGCTGGTGCGTTCAAGGCGCATCGGCGGCGTCCAGGTCCACACTCATATCAGGCTCGGCCGGGTGCAGGGACTGTTCATGCAATTGATCGAACATTTTCGCCATGATCTGGCTGATGCGGGTTTCCACCGTGGCATCGATGCGGCTGTGCTCGGTTTCGACGCGGCAGCCACCGGGCAGCAGCGCCGCGTCCTCGACGATGCGCCAGGTTTCTTCATGGCGCTCGCGCAGGGCTTTGACCTGTTCGAAATCCTGCGGGTTGATGTACAGCCGCACATTGCCGACGCCCAATGGCAGCAGCTTGAGGGCTTCGCGCATCACGCTTTCGATGTGGCTGGAATCGAGCACCAGCTCGCGCTGGATCACTTGGCGCGCGATGTGCTCGACCAGCCCGACCATGGATTTTTCCAGCTGCGAATCCTGTTCGGCGATCGGGTCGAACAGGTTGCCCATCAAGCGCTCAAGGCTGGCCAGCTTGACGCTCAGCGCCTCCTCGGCCTCTTGGCGAACTTTGAGGGTGGTGCTACGAAAACCGTCTTTTTCACCCGCCGCGAAGCCCTCGTTGTAGGCCTCCTGGCGGATGGCTTCCAATTCTTCAAGGGTCAGTGGCTGGACTTCATCGAGCGGCACTTCTTCCATTTCGGCCGGCGTTTCAACCACCGGCTCCGGTTCAGGTTCCGGCACATGCGGATCGAAGCTGGGCAGCGACCAGATGTCGAACCCGCCGACATCCCGCGCGCGAATCAGATCGCTGGGCGTCTCATCTTTGTTCGACATGGGACGCGCCTTAGATCATTTCTTCGCCGCCCTTCCCACCGAGAACGATTTCTCCGGCTTCGGCCATACGGCGGGCAATGGTGAGGATTTCTTTCTGCGCGGTTTCGACGTCGCTGACGCGCACCGGGCCTTTGGCTTCGAGGTCGTCGCGCAACAACTCGGAAGCACGCTTGGACATGTTCTTGAAAATCTTCTCTTTGACGTTTTCGTCCGAACCCTTGAGGGCCAGCACCAGCACGTCGGAGGAGACTTCGCGCAGCAACGCCTGGATGCCACGGTCATCGACATCGGAGAGGTTGTTGAACACGAACATGAGGTCTTCGATCTGGCCGGACAGGGTGTCGTCGATCTCGCGGATCGAGTCCATCAACTGGCCTTCGACCGAGCTGTCGAGGAAGTTCATGATGTCGGCCGCACGCTTGATGCCGCCCAAGGTGGTGCGCGAAGCGTTCGAGTTGCCAGAGAACTGCTTTTCCAGAATTGTGTTGAGTTCTTTCAGGGCTGCCGGCTGCACGGTGTTCAGCGACGACACGCGCAGGATGATATCCAGGCGTACTTTATGGTCGAAGTGGCCGAGCACTTCACCGGCCTGGTCCGGGTCGAGGTAAGCGACGACGATTGCCTGGATCTGCGGGTGCTCGTAGCGGATCACGTCGGCCACCGCGCGCGGCTCCATCCACTTGAGGCTGTCCAAGCCACTGGTGTTACCACCCAGCAGGATGCGGTCGATCAGGCCATTGGCCTTGTCTTCACCGAGTGCCGAGGTGAGCATCTTGCGGATATAGCTGTCGGAGCCGACGCCCAGGCTGGTCTGGTCGCCGACGATCTCGACGAACTCACTCATCACCTGCTCGACTTGCTCGCGGTGCACATTGCGCATCTGCGCCATGGCCACGCCCACGCGCTGGACCTCTTTAGGCCCCATGTGGCGCAGCACTTGGGCAGCGTCGGTTTCACCCAGGGACAGCAACAGGACTGCGGCTTTGTCGACCTTGGTGAGCTTGGCAACAGCGGCTCGATTATCACTCATCTGCGTTGATCCACTCTTTCACGACCTGGGCCACACGGCCCGGGTCTTCTGCTACCAGACTCTTGATTGCATTCAGCTGAGCGTCATAGCCTTCGCTCGGGCTTGGCAACAGGATACTTTGCGGGCCGCCGAGGCTGACGCGGTCGTTGGCCAGTTCGCCGTCCAGGCCGCCCATGCCACCCAACTCGACGTCGCCACCGGCCAACGCCAGCTGTTTTTTGCCGTTGCCCGTAATATTGTTGAGCACCGGGCGCAACACGCCAAACACCAGCACCAGAATGAACAACACACCCAGCACTTGTTTAACGATGTCCCAGAACCACGGCTGCGTATAGAACGCCGGGTCGGCGATCACTTCGGCGCGCTCAGCGGAGAACGGCATGTTGATCACGCTGACGCTGTCACCACGGCTGGCGTCGAAGCCGACGGCGTCCTGCACCAGGCGCGTGAAACGGGCCAATTCATCGGTGCTCCAAGGCGCACGGGTGACGGCGCCGTCAGCCGGGTTGACCTTGACCTGATCATCGACCACTACCGACACCGACAGGCGATTGATCTTGCCCTGCTGCTGCTTGGTGTGGCTGATGGAACGGTCGAGTTCGAAGTTCTTGGTCGACTGGTTACGCTTGTCCGCCGGGTACGGCGCGAGCATCGGCTGGCCGGTGGCCGGGTCCATGATCTGCTGGCCGTTGGCGTCCAACAGTGGCTGACCAGGCTGAATCGCGCCCGCTGTCGCGGCGGCGCCACCGGTGGTTTGCGGTGCAGTGGCCGGGGCCGGTGGCTGGTTGCTCAGGGCACCCGGCACACCTTGCGGGCCATTGCTGGCGGTGCGTTGTTCGCTGGTCGATTGCTCGCTGCGCAGCGCCGGCTGGTCCGGGTTGAACTGCTCGGAGGTCGACTCGACAGCACTGAAGTCCACGTCGGCAGACACTTCAGCTTTATAGCGGTCGTTGCCCAGCACCGGCTGCAGAATGTTGTGCACACGCTGAGTGAGCATGCTTTCCATGCGGCGGCTGTAGTCGAACTGCTTGCCGGCCTGGGTCAGCGCGGAGTTCTCGGCCTGGTCGGACAGCAGGTTGCCCTTCTGGTCCACCACGGTGATTTGCGACTTGCTCAATTCAGGAACGCTGGTGGCCACCAGGTTGATGATCGCCAGGACCTGGCCAGGCTCCAGGGAGCGGCCGGAAAACAATTCGACCAATACCGAGGCGCTTGGCTTGCGCTCGTCGCGCACGAACACCGAGCTTTTCGGAATCGCCAGGTGCACGCGGGCGCCCTTGACGTTATTCAAGCTTGAGATGGTGCGTGCCAGTTCGCCTTCCAGGCCACGACGGTAGCGCGTGGCCTCCATGAACTGGCTGGTGCCCAGGCCCTGGTCCTTGTCGAGAATTTCAAAACCGATATTGCTGTCGGACGGCGTGACGCCGGCGGCCGCCAGCTTCATGCGCGCACGCGCCACGTCATCGGCCTTGACCAGCAAGGCCCCGGAATTGGGCTCCACGGTGTAGGCGATGTCGGCGGCGGCCAGGGTTTCCATGATCTGCTTGGAATCCATCCCGGCCAGGCTGCCGTACAGCGGGCGGTAATCAGGTTGCTGCGACCACAGCACCACGGCAAAACCAATCGCCACGCTGGCAGCCAGGCCGACCATCAGGCCCACCTGACGCAACATGGTCATTTCGGAAAGGTTTTCCAGGAACGACAGGCCAAACAGCGGCGGCTTGCCGTCTGCCTTGGCGGGTACGTTGTCCACGACTGCTTCTGCCATGACTTAAATCTCGTCCTTAAACCGGCATCTGCATGATGTCTTGATAAGCCTGAACCAACTTGTTACGCACTTGGGTCAAGGCCTGAAAGGAAACGCTGGCCTTTTGCGAAGCGACCATCACATCGGTGAGGTCCACGCCGCTTTTGCCGATCTCGAAGGCGGTAGCCAACTGATTAGAGGCTTGCTGGGTATCACTGACTTTGTTGATTGCCTGACCGAGCATGTCGGCAAAACTGCTTTGGCCCAATTCCGGCGCAGGCGCGACGGATTTCGGTTGAGCCATGGCATCCATTTGCATGGAGCGCATATCCAACATCAACCGATTGAACTCAATACCCTGGCTCATGACCTTCTCTCTCCGACGACCCGCAATTTTTTGACACTACGCAGCGGTTACTAGGGGTGGTAGCAACAAGGGTGCCAGCTCCGTGGCTATTCGTAAGAAAAGGCGACAAACCCTGTCAGCCTGAGTATTTCCAAGACGGCGATTTGTCAGGTCGCGAACAGGTAGGCTTCGACATCCATCCCCGCGTCGCGCATCTGCGCCAGCTTGTAGCGCAAGGTGCGCGGGCTGATGCCCAGGCGCTCGGCGGCTTCCTTGCGGCGGCCGCGCTCGGCACGCAGGGTGTCGATGATCATCTGGAATTCGCGGCGACGCAGGTCGTCGCCCAGGGCGCCGCCAGACTCGGCGTCGGCCACGACCACCGGTGCCGGCGCCAGGCTCGGCAACGGCGCCGCGCCACTGCCCATGGCCAGGCAGAAGTCCTGCGGCTGGATCAACCCGCCCTGCTGCAAAATCAGCGCGCGCTGGATGGCATTGTCCAGTTCCCGCACATTGCCGGGCCATGGGTAGCTGATCAGGCAGGCCTGGGCCTCGGCCGACAGCCGCGCCTGGGCATGCTTCATTTTTTTGACGTGGTTGTTCAACAGGCGCTCGGCCAGCGGAATGATGTCCGCCGGGCGCTCACGCAGCGGGCGCCAGGCCAGCGGGAACACCGAGAGCCGATAGAACAAGTCTTCACGAAAGCGCCCCGCCGCCACTTCGCCCGCCAGGTCGCGGTTGGTGGTGGCGACCACGCGAATGTCCAGCTGGATGGGCTTGCGCGCGCCGACGCGCTCCACCTCCCGCTCCTGCAGCACCCGCAGCAGCTTGGCTTGCAGGCCCAGGGGCATTTCCGAAATTTCGTCGAGCAGGATGGTGCCGCCGTCGGCCTGTTCGAACTTGCCGGCCTGCGCGGCAATGGCGCCGGTGAACGAGCCCTTTTCATGGCCGAACAGCGTGGCTTCGAGCATGTTGTCGGGAATCGCCGCGCAGTTGATCGCAATAAACGGTTGTTTGGCGCGGCCCGACTGCTGGTGAATGTAACGCGCCAACACCTCTTTACCGGTGCCGGACTCGCCGGAAATCAACACGGTTGAATCGCTGCGCGCCACCCGGGCTGCCAGCTCCAGCAACTGAGCGCTGGCCGGCTCGAAGGCAATCGGGCCTTCACCCTCGGCATTCGACACCACGCCCAGCGCATGCCGGGCGACCAGCTCGATCAGCGCCTTGGGCTCGAAGGGTTTGACCAGGTAATCCGCCGCCCCCTGGCGCATGGCGTCCACCGCCCGCTCGACAGCGCCATGGGCTGTCATCAGCAACACCGGCAGTTGCGGCTGGCGCGCGCGCAACAGGCCGAGCAACTGGTGGCCGTCCATGCCGGGCATGTTTACGTCACTGACCACCAGGCTGAAGGACTCTTGCTCAACGGCCTCCAAGGCATCCTCGGCAGAACCGACCGCCCGGTAGTCATGGCCCGCCAACAGCAGCGTGTCAGCCAATGCTTCACGCAGGGCGCGATCGTCTTCGACCAATAAAACCTTGATAGCCATAGTCCTTTTACTCCGCGCTTGCCGCGCTGGAAAACAGCGGCAAGGTCATCAATGCACAGGTGCCACGCCCCAACCGGGAGTGCAGCTGCAATTCTCCCTGATGTGCACGCGCCACTGCCTTGACCACGGTCAGGCCCAGGCCCGTGCCGTTGGTCTTGGTGGTAAAAAACGGTTCGCCCAGGCGCTGCAGCACGACCGGGTCGATGCCGCTGCCGCTGTCGCTGATGCACAGGCGCAGGGTTTGGTCGCGGGTGTAGAGGTGCACTTTGAGCCGCGCACCCGGGCCGCTGGCCTGGGTGGCGTTTTCGATCAGGTTGAGCAACGCGCCGACCAGGGTGTCACGGTTGCACAACAACTCGCCCAAGTGGCTGTCGCACTGCCAGCGCACGTTGACGTCCTGGATATGCGTGGCGGCTGCCGCTTGCAGCGACTGCATCAGCGCGGATGGCGTGACGCGGTCGGTCAGCGGCAATTCGCCGCGGGCAAACACCAGCATGTCGCGCACCTGGTGCTCCAATTCATGCAGGCGTTCCTTGAGGCGACCGGCAAATCGCTGGTGGGTGGCGGCTGGCAATTGCTCATCAGTCAAATGACTGGCGTAGATCAACGCGGCCGACAACGGCGTGCGGATCTGATGCGCCAACGAAGCGACCATCCGCCCCAGCGACGACAAACGCTCATGGCGCGCCAACTGGTCTTGCAAGTGACGGGTTTCAGTCAGGTCGTTGAGCAACACCAACTGGCCGGGCTCGGCGTCCAGGGAACGGGTGGCGATGGACAGACGCCGACCGTCTTTGAGGGAGATTTCATGGCCGTCGTCTTCGCGCGGCGCAAAGCAGCGTGTAATCACCTGGCGCCACAGCTCGCCTTCCAGCGGCTCGCCCAGCAAGTCACGCGCGGCCGGGTTGGCTTCGCGGACACGGCCCATTTCATCGATGACGATTACGCCGCCGGGCAACAGGTCGAGGAGGTTTTGCAGACGGTTGGCCAGACGCTCTTTCTCGGCCAGCTCTTGCATGCGCTGGGCGCTGACCACTGCCAGCTCGCCTTTAAGCTCGGAAACCCGCGCTTCCAGCAGACTGTAGGAGTCGGTCAGTTGGCTCGACATCTGGTTGAACTGCGAGAACGCCTGTTCAAGACCCTGCCGGGTCAGCGGCTCTGCGCACGGAACCAGCCCAGGAATAGCAGGGGCTGTAGAAAGTTTGGCGGCGTGGGGCATCATGCTCTCTCGCTGGCTGACCGTCAGTTAAACGGAACGTTGCGAGGGCTGTAGCAATACCCGTGCCGAAAAAAATAGACCTATCTATCAGTCAGTTAAAAAACAGGCGTCAATCATCCGCCTGTTCGTCACCTTCGCGACGGCTCATGCCGTACTTGCGCATCTTCTCCACCAAGGTGGTGCGACGGATGCGCAGGCGCTCAGCGGCGCGCGCAACAATGCCATTGGCATCGTCCAGCGCCTGCTGGATCAGGCCTTGTTCGAGGCTACCGAGGTAGTCCTTCAAGTCCAGGCCTTCGGGCGGCAGCATGGCGGTGGAACCGAAGTCCGGCGTATGGCCGTTGATGGCCACGCGCTCTTCCAGGTCACTGCGCAGGCTGTCTACCAGCTGCTCGTCTTCGTCGTCGACGTAGCGGAATTTCTTCGGCAGCTCGACCACGCCAATCACACCGTACGGGTGCATGATGGCCATGCGCTCGACCAGGTTGGCCAGCTCACGGACGTTGCCCGGCCAGCCGTGACGGCACAGGGACATGATCGCGGCGGAGTTGAAGCGAATCGAGCCGCGCTTTTCGTGTTCCATGCGCGAGATCAGTTCGTTCATCAGCAGCGGGATGTCTTCCACGCGCTCACGCAGCGGGGCCATCTCGATAGGGAATACGTTGAGGCGGTAGTACAGGTCTTCGCGGAAGCTGCCGACCTCGATCATGCTTTCGAGGTTTTTGTGCGTGGCCGCGATGATGCGCACATCGACGCTCTGGGTCTTGTTGCTGCCCACGCGCTCGAAGGTGCGCTCCTGCAACACGCGCAACAGCTTGACCTGCATCGGCAGCGGCATGTCGCCGATTTCGTCCAGAAACAGGGTGCCGCCATTGGCCAATTCGAAACGCCCGGCACGGCTGGTGATCGCCCCGGTAAAGGCGCCCTTCTCGTGGCCGAACAGTTCGCTTTCGAGCAACTCTGCCGGGATCGCCCCGCAGTTGACCGGCACGAAAGGCCCGTCGCGGCGCTTGGAGTGGTAGTGCAGGTTGCGTGCGACCACTTCCTTGCCGGTACCGGACTCGCCGAGGATCAATACGCTGGCGTCGGTATCGGCCACTTGCTGCATCATCTGGCGCACGTGCTGGATCGCACGGCTGGTGCCGACGAGGCTGCGAAACAGGTTGGGTTCGCGATGACGACCGCGCTCGCGGGCCTGGTCATACATCTCGCGGTAGACCTGGGCACGGTGCAGGGAGTCGAGCAATTTGCTGTAGCTGGGCGGCATTTCCAGGGTGGAAAGCACGCGGCGGCGCTGGTCTTCCGGAAGGTCCACGGAAGAAATATCGCCCATCAGCAACACCGGAAGGAACTCATCCCAGGTAGACAGTGTCTTTAACAAGCCCAGAACTGCGCCAGGAGCGTTGACCGTCCCGATCAACACACAGATGACTTCGCGGCTCGACGACAAAGAGCTGACCGCCTGCTGCCAGTCATGGCTACCGCAGGGCAAATTTTCTTCACCAAGAAAATTCAAAATTACCGCTAAATCGCGGCGGCGGACGCTATCGTCATCAATCAGCAGAATTTTGGTTTCACGCCACATGCAATAGCAACTTCCCTAGTAAAACGCTCTGCCCCAGAGTGAGGGCAATCTAGACGTTTGTAAGATTTCTTACCCTACTAGACGTCTGAAATCTGAAAACAGCACTAGTTAAGTCAAAAATGCTGGCACAGTCAAATATATGACGCGCCGTTCGGATTAACTGAGCCCATTCAGCCGAACAGATGGTAAACCTTTGACGCGCTTTCCGCTCGGTTGATCTGCGACATCTCTTCGAAAATCGCCTGGCGTTCGCCAGTCGTCACCTCAAGCAACTGCTGATACACCGCCAGCAAGCTTTGCAGCTTTTCCCGCAGGGCATCCTCGTCCACCGGCGCATTGTTGAGCGCCTCATCGATCACCGCACGACACCCCATATCCAGTTCGCCGATAGCGTCCCAGTTACGGTGGGCCAGTGCGTCAACCAAGGCTTCGCGGGTCTCGTCAATCCGTTGCAGGGCGTGGCTCATGACATCATCCTCAGGCCAACAGGCCTACAGTGTTGCAATACCGTCCCAGCCTTCCTTGAGCGTAATCATCAGGCCGGCTACTTCGTCGATCATGGCGACATCGCTCTTGCTGTTGGCTTCCAGCAGGCGCGTGGTCATGTAGGCATACAGATTGTCCAACTGCTGCAACGCGGCCGGATCATCGGTTTTTTCCGGATTAAGGCCATCACGCAAGCCGATCAGGATGTCGATCGCCTTGCCCAGCAGCAAACCTTTTTGCGCGATATCACCACGAGCCATGGCGCCTTTGGCCTGAGCCATGCGATCCAACGCGCCTTCCATCAGCATCTGGACCAGACGGTGCGGGCTGGCTTCGGAGATCTGGGCATGGGAATTGACCTTCTGGTATTGGCGAAGGGCTCTCATGGGATTCATGTTTCTACCTCGTGACAGGCAACAGCTAAATAGGATGGGCTCTGACTAATATGTCGACTGGGTCGCAAAAAACTTTAACCGCAAGTCGGCTGAAGGCGGCGCCCGATGGCGGTAATCACCAGCGGGCGGCTTCATCGGGATCAACTGTCCGAAGACGTCTTGTTCAGCGCGTTGAGCGTGCTCATGACACTGGAACGCTGACTGGTGAGCTGGGCCACCAGGTTGTTCATCGTCGTGTACTTGGCGGTCAGGCTGGTCTTCAGGGCAGCCATACGCGCGGTCAGGGTGTCCTGCTGGTTCTGCAGGTCCTTGAGATCGTCCGACAGCGTCGACGAACGCGTGGCCAGCACGCCGGTGTTGCTCAGTGCATAGCTGTCGGTCGCGCTTTTCATGCGCGCCAGCAAGCCATTGTCACCGTTGAAAATGCCGCCGATGTCGGTGGGGTTGGTGGCAATCGCTGCACCGAACACCTTGTCGTCGATACTCAACTTGCCGGTGCCGGAGTCCGTGTTCACGCCAAATTGCGCCAGGGACTTCAACGTGCCCGTGCCCGTCATTGCGTTCAGCTCGCTACGCAACGCGGTCTGCAGGGAGCGCATGGTGGCATCGCCTGTCAGCGCAGCGCGCGTGGTGGAACCGTCCGCGTTGGTGGTGACCGCGGTCTCGGTGTTCATGGCCGTCATCAACGCGTTGTAGGTGTCGACAAAACCCTTCACCGAACTTTTGAGGGTGTCGTTGCTGCGGGTGACCGTGATGGTCGATGACACGCGCGTAACGCCGTCAGGGAGCGTCCCCGTGACCCCGGCAGGCAGAGGCGACACCGCCGTCAACTTGATGCTCACACCACTGATCGCCTCGGTCAGGGTATTGCTCTTGGATTCCTGAGCCGTGCCGTCAATGGTGTATTTAGCGTTTTGCGGTGGATCACCCACAACCGACGAACCCGCTTCCAGGCCGGAGTTACCCCCCAGGGTAATGTCCGTGCCGGCGCCGGTATTGGTCGAGGTCATGACCAGGCGAGAACCGGTGGCGTCAGTCAGGATGTTGGCACTCAGGCCAACACTGCTGTATTGCGCGTTGATCGAGTCACGCACTTGTTGCAGCGTCGCGCCTGGCGGAACACTGACCCCGTAACTCTGACCAGACTGGGAAATTTCCAGGGTCGTCGCGGTGGTGCCGGTATTGACGACGGTTTTCGCGCCGGTTGAATAATTCTGAGTAGCAACCTTCGAGGCGGTCGCCAACTGGTTGACGATCAGCTGATAACTGCCCGCAGAGGCACCGGCACCCAAGGTCACGGTGGACACGTTGGCATCCGACGTCGTCGCCGTCAGGCCGCCGATACTGGCGTCCTTGGTCATGTTGTCCATGGCACCACGGAAGGCATCCAGCGCGGCTTGAATCTTGCCGATCGAGGACAGCTGGGCAGTCGACGTTTGCGTCTGCTTGTTGATCTGCGATTGCTTCGGCGCCTGTTCCGCGTTCACCAATGCCGTCACGATCTGCTGGGTATCAATGCCCGTAACGGGGCCGCTAACTGATATATCACCCATGATTCTTCTCCTGATCCGGGGCTGGCGCTTTATTGACGGACGACGCCTAAAGCAGCTACAGCAACAAAATTCATGCCAGCTCAGACTTTGGCGTCAAACAATACGCTGCTGGCGTCATGAAGGCTTTGTGCGAGTTTCAATGCCGTTTCCGATGGGATCTGACGAATGACCTCGCCGCTTTCGGTCGCTATGACCTTGACGACTACCTGATGGGTGGAGTCATCAATGGAAAAGTCCAGGTTGCGCTGGGCAGCCTGGACGAATTTGCGAATATCCGTGACCGCCTGTTCAAGGTCGGACGGCTTCGAGCCCTGCTTGGGTTGGACCGTGGCAGCCAAAGGATCAACCTTGGTTTTCTGCGGGTCGTTGTTCACGGGAGCAGGAGCGCTCTGTGGCGCCACTGCCGGATAAGACAGGTTCAACTTCACGCTCATGTCCATGCCCAATCTCCTCATCACGCAAAAGACAAAAGGGCACGTAAACGCGCCCTTCCGTCATTCATCTACCGATGGCTATTACTGAAGCAGCTTCAGTACAGCGGAAGGCAGTTGGTTGGCCTGGGACAGGATCGCAGTGGAAGCCTGTTGCAGGGTTTGTTGCTTGGTCAGCTGAGCAGTTTCTGCAGCGTAGTCAACGTCCTGGATCTGACCGCGAGCGGCGCTGGAGTTGTCCGAGATGCTCTGCAGGTTGGCAACGGTGTTGTCGAAACGGTTTTGTACAGCACCGAGACCGGCACGCTGGGAGTCGATGTCCGAGATCGCCTGGGTGATCACGTCGATCGAGTTCTGTGCGTTGGCAGCAGTGGTGATGTCAGTGTTGTTGACGGTGGTTTTGGTGGAGTTGGCAGCAGTACCAGTAGCTGCGAACAGACCGGTCACACCGGCGCCGCTCAGCGAGTAGCTGCTGGAGGAGTTCAGCGACACTGCGCCAGTAGCGACGATCGGGCCAGCGTCCAGTGCAACGGCTGTGCCGAATGCACCGCTGCCGTCCTGAGTAGCAACCTTGACGCCTGCAACAGCACCGGCATCGCCAGCGTTGAAGGTCAGGTTCTCACCGGTATCGGACTTGACCGACAGAGCGTTGGTGGTCGAATCGTAGTTAACGGTGATGCCCAGTTTGGCAGCGTTGGACTTCAGCTGGTCAGCCAGGTCCGAAGTGCTGGTCACGCCAGTGAACTGGACAGCAGTACCGCTGCCGACTTTCAGGGTGAAGTTGGCGCTGGCAGGGCTGGCAGCAGCAATGGCAGTGGAGTCAACGGAGAACTGGGCAACGGTGCTGGCAGTAGCAGCCAGGCCGCCGACAGCGCCGTTCATTTGAGCAGCGATCTGCTTGGCGGAAGCGCCGGCAGCGATGGTCAGGTTGGTCGACTGGCCGCCACCGGTAACGGTGATTGCGCCGCCGGCAACGCCGGTTGCACTTGGCGCTACGCCTTGAGTTTTCAGCTGCTGCGAACCAATGTTGTTGGCTGCAACGTTACCGATGCTCATGTCGATGGTCTGGTTGGCGTTGGCGCCGACCTGGAACGAAGTAGTACCGAAAGAACCGTCCAGCAGGTTCTTGCCACCGAAGGTAGTGGTGGTAGCGATACGGGTCAATTCAGCAGTCAGCGCTGCGTATTGAGCCTGGTTCGACTTACGGTCTTCAGCGCTTGGCGAGCCGTTGGCAGATTGCAGAGCCAGGGTACGCATGCTTTGCAGGATGTTGGTGGACTGCTGCATTGCGCCTTCAGCGGTCTGAGCAATCGAGCTACCGTCGTTGGCGTTTTTGATTGCAACGCCCAGGCCGTTGATCTGGCTGGTCAGACGGTTGGAGATTTGCAGGCCGGCCGCGTCGTCTTTGGCGCTGTTGATACGCAGGCCGGAGGACAGACGCTGCATGGAAGTTTGCAGGGCGCCGGAAGCCTTGTTCAGGTTGTTCTGAACGTTCAACGAAGCAAGGTTAGTGTTTACTGTTAAAGCCATGACGAAATCCTCGTGGGTGGTGTACTGCGGCTTCCGGCCCTGGCAACCGCCGGGTGTGGCCTAGAGAACCTTCGTAATAGTTATCGTCGTGAATGCAGGTTGCTTGAGGACTTTTTTGATTTTTTTTACTAGCAACGGGCCATCCTTTGTAATTCAAGCATTTACGATAGCCCAAACGCCCGCAAATGCTGGGTTTTCTGGCGCCAAATAAAAAACGCCCAGGCTTTTACAAGCCTGGGCGTTTTTGTGTGCAGCGCTATCAGGGCATCACGGACGATAGAGAATCGCTGAACCCCACGACAAGCCAACCCCAAATCCGCTGATTGCGACACGCTTCCAGTCGCCGTCCATCATGTGCTTTTCAAGCAGCAGCGGAATGCTGGAAGACACGGTATTGCCGGTCTCGACCATGTCCTTGATGAATTTCTCCACCGGGGCGTCTTCAAAACGCCGCGCCACGGCGTCGACAATCGCCGCACTGCCCTGGTGAATGCAGAAGGCATCGATTTCGTCAGCCTTGAGCTGCGATTCGTTGAGCAGCTCATGCAGATGCGCCGGCACTTTGAGCAGGGCAAAGTTGAACACCTGGCGGCCATTCATGAAAAACACGCCATCGCTGACCTTCAGGTGCGGCGCGCCGGAACCGTCAGTACCGAACTTCGACTTGCCGAGCAACCACGGGGCATCTTCACCCATCCAGGTGGCAGTGGCGGCATCGCCGAAGAGCATGGTGGTGTTGCGGTCTTCCGGGTCAACGATCTTGGAATACGGGTCGGCGGTGATCAGCAGGCCGTTTTTCAGGCCGGTGGCTTCCATGAAGCCTTTCATCGCGTAGATGCCGTAGACATAGCCCGAGCAACCCAGCGAGATATCAAACGCCGCCACATGGGTCGGCAGGCCCAGTTTGTCCTGGACGATGGCGGCCGTGTGGGGCAAGCCTTCCTCATCGCCGTTTTGGGTCACGACGATCAGCGCGTCGATCGACTCGCGCTTCAAATCAGGGTTGTTGGCAAACAAGGCGTTGACCGCCTCGACGCACAGGTCGGAGGTTTCCTGCGCAGCATCCTTGCGCGGCAGGAACGCCGAACCGATCTTGCCAATGATGAAGTCCTCATCCTTGGCGAATTTGGCGCCCTGGGCGTAGTTATCGACCCCGTCTGCCGGCACGTAACTGGCGATGCTTTTTATGCCAATCATTGTGGCTTCCCAATACTAAATAGCTGGATAACACCCCTCGGGCTACGCCGGGAGCGCTGACAATAAAGGGGATAACCCCGTAAAAATATCGCTGAAAGCCCCCGCGCAAAGACCCTGCGACGACTTATCCTTTTCACACGATACAGTGAAGATGCGCTTTATGACTCACAGGTCACTCAATTTTGTGCGCTTTGTGCAAAACCCTGCAACATTCTCGGCCCCAGAAACGACAACGGCCCACCCTGTTGCCAGGGTGGGCCGCTTGTACGCTCGCCGGTTACATGCGGCTGAACAGGCTCAACTGGGAGATCTTCACAAACGCCAGCTGCGAAGCCTGCAGCATGGTCTGCTGCAATGTCAGGTCAATGGCCGCCTGGCCCATGTCAACGTTCGCCAGCGATGACATGGTGGAGGTGTTGGCCAGCCCCAGGCTGGTGTTTTCCTGGCTCTGGATATCCAGGGCGTTCTGGCGGGCACCAATCGAGCCACGCACCTGGTCGATCTGCGCCGAAGCGTTGGCCAGGTTACCGATGGAGGTATTGATCACGTCCTTGAGATTGTTCATGGCCACCGGGTCGCCATCTGCCGGGGTTTCCAGCGCCTTGCGCAGTTGGCCCAGCGTGTCCAGGGCGTTCATGTTCTTGTTGCTGGTGGCATTCACCGAAAACTGATCACCCGCCCCCGGCGCGCCGCTTACATCGAAGGTCACCCCGGCAGCCGTGATCGACGTCGCGCCGGTCGCCATGGTGCCCGTGGCAATCGACTTGCTGTTAGCCGAGTACGGCTGGGCGTACACCTCATAGTCATTGCCGCTGGTGAACTTGATCACCGCGCCCGAGTTCGGAAAGGTGCTGGCGTAGGCTGCCTGGTCGGTGACCCGGCCACCGGTCAACTGCGCCGTAGACGGATTACTGGCTGTACGCGAACTGCTGAACGTGTCCGGCTTGCTCTCCAGCGTAAAGGCCTTGCCCGCCACCAGCGCGTCAGACGGCGCGCCCGAGGCCACATCAGACCCAAGGTTCAGGCTGATGTCGAACTTGACCCCGCGCAGGTTGACGCTGGACGCGCCTTCCTTGGTGGAATCAAATGTGCCGTTACCGGAGATCTCGGACGTAACGTCGTTGCCGTCCTTGTCGGTCACGCTGTATTGGGTACTGCTGGAGAAGGTCAGCTTGTACGGCTGGCCATCGGCAAAATTCTTCGTGTAAGCGGTGCCCGAGGTGACCAGGCCCGCCGAAATCGCGATTTTGCCGTCGTTGACCGCCGGCGGCAAAATCGTCGCCTGAGTGCGACCGGTGTTGCCGGAGCTTTCCAGCAGCGTCTTGCCGGTATCGCCCGCGGCAACCGTCAAGTTGCTCGACACTTGCAGGCTCAGCGGCGTCTCATCACCCTGGTAGGTGTAGGTGCCATCGTTGTTACGGCTGTAGGGCGGCGTGTCGGTCTTGGCCCCGGAAAACATGTAGTTGCCGCTGGAATCCTTGGTGTTGAGCAAACCCAACACCTGGTCTTCGAGCGCGCCGACCTGAGCGGCGATAGCCTTGCGGTCGTCATTGCTGAGCTTGAGGTTACCCGCCTGCAACGCCAGGCCGCTGGCGGTTTGCATGGCCGTGTTGATGCTCGACAACACGCTTTCCTCGTTGGTCAGCGAGTTTTGCAGGCTGGTGATGTTGCCGTTGTACTGGCCCAGCATATCTTTCTGCTGTTGCAGCATCAGCAATTGCGCGGCGGCTACCGGATCATCCGAAGCGGTCTGCACGCGCACGCCGGAGCTGGCCTGGTCCTGAGCCTTCACCACACCCGAATAGTTATCCTGATATTTGGCGGAGCTGGTGTCGAAATACTGCTGTGTAGAGATACGCATCGTTCCAGACTCCTTTAAAGGGCGTTGATCAGTGTGCTGAAGGTTTCTTGCGCGGCCTTGATGATCTGCGACGACGCGGTGTAGTACTGCTGGAACTTGATCATGTCGCCCGCCTCCTCGTCCAGGTTGACCTGGGACACGGAGTCGCTGGCCGCCTTGTTCGCGGCCAGCAATGCGCCGGTGGCGGTGCTGTCGGTGTTGGCCTGGGCAGCCTTGGAACCGACTTGGGACACCAGCCGGCTGTTGGCGCTGACCAAGCTCACGCCCGCATTGCCATCCACCGCGCCGACCGTCGCCTTGGTCTGCAAACCCAGCAATTGCTGAGCGTTGCGGCCATCGGAAGTGGCGCCGCTGTTGAACGAAAAGGTCGTGCTGTCGCCGTTGGCGGGTGCGCCCGCCACCGTGGTGTCGAAACTGAAGCTCTTGCCTGGAATCAACGTACCGCTGGCATCACGCATTGGCACACTGATAGAGACCTTGTTGCCCTGGCCCGGAATGATGCTGCCGGTGCCGATCGAGTTGCCCTGGGCATCGCTCACTGTGTAGGACTGGGTGCCGTCTGCCGCAGGCTTGCCAAACACCATCTTCACTGGCATCGAGTTTTCGATCCCGGTGCGCAATTGCGCGCTGGCGGCGCCACCATTGATATCGATCGGCAGCGTCAATGTCGGTGGTGTGAACGTGCCGGTGCCGGTGTTGGTAGTGCTGGAATTACCGGCCAGTGGTGCCGCGAACGCGAGCTTGTTCGGGTCCTTGAGGTCGACACTGATGTTGCTGGCCCCGGTCGCCGTCGGGCTGACCTTGAAGCTGTCACCGGCAGCCATCGGCCCCTTGCCATCCAGTGCCAGGGTGAAGCCGTCGATCACGGGCGGCGGCGTGGTGGTGGTGTCGAACGAGCCCATGGCTTTGCCGTCGGAGCGCACCACGTTGTACTGGTTGCCGCTGGTGAAGGTGACTTTGTAGTCGAAGGTCGAGAGCTTGCTGCTGTCGGCAATCGTCACATTCAGGTTGCCCGAGCCTGCGCTGTTGCCCGAGGCTGCCTGGCTACGCTGGGTGATGGCCGCGGCGCTGTTGATGTCGCTGAACAACGAAGAACCGAAATCGCTGTTCAGGTCCAGGCCCTGGCCCAACTGGCTGTTGACGCTGTCAGCGGTGGCAATGGCAATGCGGCCCAGGTCATTGATGGCCGGCATCAGCGCATCACTGCGATAACGCAACAGGCCGCCGATGCTGCCGCCGGACACCACGTTGCCGATGTCCATCGGCGTGTCGCCCATGTTGAGCTGAATGGTGTACTGGCTGTTGTCGGTTTTGCTCGGCACCGCCGAAATCGTGTTGGCCACACCGCCTTCGACCAGCGACTGGCCGGTGCCGGTGGTGATGCTGAACTGGCCGTTCTTCTCGGTGGCCGTTACGCCGATCAGCTCGTTGAGCGAACGCACTGCCTCGTTACGCGCATCCAGCAGGTTGGCCGGCGCACTGGTCGACGAGCCCTGGGCGGTTGAAATTTGCGTGTTCAGCGAGGCAATCGACGACGTCAGCTTATTGACCTGATCACTCATGGTGCTCAGCTGACTGTTGATGCTTTCTTTTTGCTGGGTCAGTTGGGTGGAGATCGCGTTGAAGCGGTCGCTCAAGGTCTGGGCGCTGGTCACCAGCAGCTGGCGCGCGGACACGTCGCTGGGGGTCGCTGCCGCGGTCTGCAGGGACGCGAAAAACGCGCTGAGCACGGCAGACATGCCGGTGGACTTGTCAGACAGGGTCTTGTCAATCGCAGCCGCCTGGCCCGCGTAGGCGGTGGCGTCGCTGTTGAGGGCCGTGCTGCTCTGGTAAGCGGCGCCCAAGAAATCGTTATAGATGCGGCGCACATCCGCCAGGGTCGTGCCGCTGCCGATGTACACGCCACCGTACTGATTGCTGGCGCTGGCGTTCTGGGTGGTCTGCTGACGCGAGTATCCCGGGGTGTTGACGTTGGCAATGTTGTTACTCAGGACCGACAACGATCCTTGAGCGGCGTTGAGCCCCGACATCCCGATATTGAGCAAACTCATGATTCAGACCTTATAAATGAGTGGAGGCGCCCGCGGCAGCGTAATCCTGGTAACTGTTCATCGTTTTGGCGATCTGCGAAATCTTGCTGGCGTAGTCCGGGTCGGTTGCATATCCGGCTTTTTGCAACTCGCGCACAAACTGTTCCGGGTTGTCGGCTGATTTCACAACTTCTTTATAGCGATCATTGCTTTGCAGCAATGTCACCAGATCGTGGAAGCTGTCCTGATAGGAGTTGTAGGAACGGAACTGCGCCGTTTCCTTGACCATCGACCCATCACGAAACTCGCTGGTAATTGCACGCGCCTGGCCGCCCTGCCAACTCTGCCCGGCCTTGATGCCGAACAGGTTGTGACTGCTGCTGCCGTCCTCGGCGCGCATCACTGATTTGCCCCAACCGGTTTCCAGCGCGGCCTGGGCCACCAGGTACTTGGGATCGACACCGATGCGCGCGGCGGCCGCCTTGGCCATCGGCAGCATGGTGGCGACAAATTCATCCTGCGAGCTGAAGGCTTTCTTCGCCGGCGCCAGCGGTGGCTGAGCGATGGCGCGGCCATACACCTGCATGCGCCCGCTCGGTACGGCAATGCTGCGCGCGCTGCTGTTGACCACGTTGTCGGCGGCGGCGCTGTTACGCAGCGGCGCGCTCTTGGCATCGATGGCGACCGGCGCGTTCGGCACGATACCGGCCAACAGACGGTCAGTCAGCTTGCTCGGCAAGGCGATACGGCGCTGGTTCATCAGCTCCATGTCGTTGGCGTGCGTGCTCGCGCCTTCAGGCACGGCCACGCGATAAGCCCACAGCGGACGCTGACCGTTGGAGCGGCCCAACGGCCCTGCGGCCTGGGTGCCTGCGGCGATTTCAGTCGGCACATCGACCTTCTTCGCCGGCGCTTGCGCCGCCTCCGGGCCCTGCAACGTGGCCGCCTGGGCGTCCACCGGCTTGTTCTTCTGCATCTGGCGCATCAGCACGTCGGCCAGGCCAATACCACCGCCTTCGCGGGACATCGAAACCGCCAACTGCTGGTCGTACATTTCCTGGTATTGCTTGGCCGCCGGCGTATTCAGCGGGTTGTCCTTGCCCAGCGCTTCCGTGGCCGAGCGCATGGACTTGAGCATCTCGCTGAGAAACAGCGACTCGAACTCCTGCGCGACTTTGCGCATGTTGCCTTCGCTGTTCTTGTCGGCGCCGACCTTGAGCTGGTTAAGCCGGTTCAGGTCGGAGTAAGACCCCGAATCCGCCGTGCTGCTGATCCCGCTCTGGCGCATATCCATGACCATGGCTCAGATCACTATCAGGTCGGCTTGCAAGGCGCCGGCCTGTTTCAGCGCTTCGAGGATCGCCATCAAGTCGCCTGGGGCTGCGCCCACCTGGTTCACCGCGCGGACAATCTCGTCCAGCGTGGTGCCGGGGCCGAACTTGAACATCGGCTTGGCTTCTTGCTGAGCATTCACCCGCGACCGCGGCACCACCGCCGTCTGGCCATTGGACAAGGGCCCAGGCTGACTGACGATCGGGTCTTCGGTGATGGTCACGGTCAGGCTGCCGTGGGTCACGGCCGCCGGCGATACCTTGACGTTCTGACCGATCACGATCGTGCCGGTACGCGAATTGATGATGACCTTGGCCACCGCCTGGCCTGGATCGACCTCAAGGTTTTCCAGGATCGACAGGTAATCGACGCGCTGGCTTGGGTCCAGTGGCGCGGTGACGCGGATCGAGCCGCCGTCAATGGCCTGGGCGACGCCAGGGCCGAGCATGTCGTTGATCTTGTCGACCACGCGCTTGGCGGTGGTGAAGTCCGAACGGTTGAGGTTCAAGGTCAGGCTGTTGCCCTGGTTGAAGCCGCTGGGCACGGTGCGTTCCACCATGGCGCCACCTGGAATTCGTCCGGCAGACGGCACGTTAACGGTGATCTTCGAACCGTCACGGCCCTCGGCGTCAAAACCACCGACCACCAGGTTGCCCTGGGCGATGGCGTAGACATTGCCGTCGATACCCTTGAGCGGCGTCATCAGCAACGTGCCGCCGCGCAGGCTTTTGGAGTTACCGATGGACGAGACGGTGATGTCCACCACCTGACCCGGCTTGGCGAACGCCGGCAGATCGGCACTGATGGACACGGCCGCAACGTTTTTCAGTTGCACGTTGCCCGAACCCGCCGGCACCTTGATGCCAAACTGCGAGAGCATGTTGTTGAAGGTCTGCAGGGTGAACGGGGTTTGGGTGGTCTGGTCACCCGTGCCGTTAAGCCCCACCACCAGGCCGTAGCCGATCAGTTGGTTGGAGCGCACGCCGGAAATACTGGCGATGTCTTTCAACCGCTCAGCAAAGGCCCCTGTGCTCAAGGCCAGCAACAACGCGGCAGCCATCAGCTGTTTGAGTTTCAAAGTGGCCACCTAGAAAGGGAACAGCGGGCTAAGGAAGAAACGGTCGAACCAGCCCGGCTGACTCGCATCAGCAAACGAACCCGTACCCGAGTAGGTAATGCGCGCATCGGCAATCCGCGTCGACGGCACGGTGTTGTCGGTGGAAATATCATCGGCGCGGACCATGCCCGCAATGCGCACCAGCTCGTCGCCGGTGTTGAGAGTCATCCACTTTTCACCGCGTACGGCGATGATGCCGTTGGGCAGTACATCGGCGACGGTCACGGTGATCGAACCGGTCAGGCTGTTGCCCTGCCCCGCCGCACTCTTGCCGTTGGTGGCGCGGTCGCCGCTATAGCCGGCGTCCAGGCTCAGGTCACCGCTGCCCAGCGGGTTATTGGTGTTGGGCACGCCACCGAACAGCGACGTCAGGCCAATGCTGGTCTTGCTGGTCTTGCCGATCTGCGAGTTGGCGTTTTTGCTGGCCTGGGTTTTCTCGTTCAGGGTGATGGTGATGATGTCACCCACGCGGAACGCCTTGCGGTCGCTGTACAGGTTCTGTTCGAAACCGGCCTGGTAGATCGAGCCATTGTTGGCCGCCGCCGGCAACGGCGTGCGCGGCAACACCGGCGCGTAGTACGGGTCATTGGGTTTTGGCGTCGGGGCGACACAGCCCGCGAGCACGGCGATCCCACTCAATGCCAGAACAGAAACATAGCGATTCATGACCCTTACCTCACGGTGTTGCAGGCGCCGTCGATGGCGCCCCATAGACTTGATTACAGATTCTGCGTTACGAACGAAAGCATCTGGTCGGCGGTGGAAATCACCTTGGAGTTCATCTCGTAGGCGCGCTGAGTGGTGATCATGTTGACCATCTCCTCAACCGTGCTGACGTTGGAAGTTTCCAGGGTGCTTTGCAGCGTGGTGCCAAACCCGTTCAGGCCAGGGGTGCCGATTTGCGGCGCGCCGCTGGAGGCGGTTTCCAGGAACAGGTTGTTACCCATCGCTTGCAGGCCGGCCGGGTTGATGAAGTCGGCGGTTTGCAGGTTGCCGATCACTTGCGACGCCGGGTTGCCGGCCACGGTGATCGACACGGTGCCGTCGTTGCCGACGGTAAAGGTCTTGGCGTCCGCGGGAACCACAACAGCCGGCTCCAGGGCGAAACCGTTGGCCGTGACGATCTGGCCATTGGAGTCAAGGTGGAACGTGCCGTCACGGGTGTAGGACGTGGTGCCATCGGGTTGCAGGATCTGGAAGAAGCCGCGCCCGTTGATGGCCATGTCCAATGGCTGACCGGTTTGCTGCAGGTTACCGGCGCTGAAGTTCTTCTGCGTGCCAACGATCTGCACACCGGTACCCAGTTGCAGGCCCGACGGCAATTCGCTGTCCTGGGTCGATTGGGCGCCCGGCTGCTTCTTGATCTGATAGAGCAAGTCCTGGAACTCGGCGCGGTCACGTTTGAAGCCCGTGGTCGACACGTTCGCCAAGTTGTTGGAAATGGTGGTCAGGTTGGTGTCCTGGGCGGACAAACCGGTTTTGGCAACCCATAGAGCCGGAAGCATGCTGTTCTCCTTCGTGCGCCTGTTTGTTGGCGCTGCGCTGCAAAATTAGTAGTCGGTCAGTAACGCGCCAATCAGCTCATCGCCAGAACGCGGGTCATGGCCTGGTCGTCTTCCTTGGCGCTGTTCATCATCTTGATGTGCAGCTCGAACTGCTTGGAAAGCGACAGCACCGCGGTCATTTCTTCAACGGCGTTGACGTTGCTTGCCTGCAGGAAGCCCGACGTCAGCGTGACGTTGGCGTTCGCCTGGGCCGGCTGGCCATCCTTGGTGTGGATGGTGCCGTCCAGGCCCTTGGTCATGTTCTTGAGGTCCGGCTGGACCAGCTTGATGCGGTCCACTTCAGCCATGACCCGCGGGCCTTCGCCCATGGCGCGGATGCTGATGGTGCCGTCGGCCCCCACTTCGATTTTCTGCTGCGGCGGCACCGCAATCGGGCCACCGTTGCCCATGATCGGCATACCGTTGCCGGCCCGCAGCACGCCCAGCGCATCCACATTCATGCTTGCGCTGCGCACGTAGGCTTCACTGCCATCGGGGGTTTGCACGGCCATCCAACCGTCGCCGCTGACCGCTACATCGAGGTCACGACCGGTTTCGATCATGGCGCCCGGGGAGAAGTCGGTGCCCGGACGCTCGGTCATGGCAAACGCGCGCGCCGGAAAGCTGTCACCAAACACCGGCATCGAACGCGCCTGCTCCAGGTCACGCTGAAAACCGTTGGTGGAGATGTTCGCCAGATTGTTGGCATGGGCCTTCTGCGCCAGTGCATTCTGGCTGGCGCCGGTCATTGCCACATAAAGGTACTTGTCCACGCTCTATCCTCTTTCTGACGGACGCTTGCCGCCCACCGCTGTACTGATGAGGCTTAAGCAATTTGCGAACCAACTTTTAAAAACGAGGAAAAGTCCAGGCAGTACGGGGGTTTGCGGGGAGGCACGGAGATTGTGAGGCTGGACGAGAGTCGAAAAAACGGCGGACTACTGCCGCCTGCGGCAAGCACAGGTCTTGAAGATGACAAATAACAAATGTGGGAGCTGGCTTGCCAGCTCCCACAGGGGATGCGTTCACTTGTCGGCCTTGAGAATTTCGTAATCACGCAGCTTATTGGCGATGGTGGTGTGCGACACGCCCAAGCGTTTGCCCAGTTGCCGGCTGCTGGAATGCTCGGCATATAAAGCCTCCAGCACTGCCTTCTCGAACCGGCCGACGATCTGCTCCAACCCGCCCTCCAACGAGAAATCGCCAAGCGGCTGACGCACGCCGTAATCCGGCAAGCGAATATGCTCAGCCTTGACCGTCCCGCCTTCGCACAACGACACCGCCTGAAACAGCACGTTTTCCAGCTGACGCACATTGCCCGGCCAGTGATAGTGGCTGAGCCGGTCCATCGCAGCCGGTGCCAGCTTGGGCAGCGGGCAGCCGATCTGCCGGCTGGCTTGATCGAGGAAATGCTCAACCAACGGCGCCAACCCATCCAGGCATTCGCGCAGCGGCGGGATATGCAGCGACAGCACATTGAGGCGGTGATAAAGGTCCTGGCGGAATTCGCCGCGGGCGCAAAGCTCAGACAAGTCCACCTGCGTCGCACAGATCACCCGTACATCCAGGTAAACCTCTTCATCACTGCCCACCCGGCGAAAGCATCCGTCCTGCAGAAAACGCAGCAATTTCACCTGCAGACGCGCGCTCATTTCGCCGACGCCATCGAGAAACAACGTACCGCCTGCCGTCAGCTCCAACAGACCCAGCTTGCCTTCGGCCCGCGCGCCTTCAAACGCACCGGGCCCGTAGCCAAACAGCTCAGTCTCGGCCATTGACTCCGGCAAGCCTGCGCAATTGAGCGCCATCAATGGCGACTGCCCACGCGGGCTGGCCAGGTGACAAGCGCGGGCCAGCAGCTCTTTGCCGGTGCCGGTTTCGCCTTCTATTAATAGAGGCGCATCCAAAGGCGCCATGCGCCGCGCCTCACGCACCACGGCCGCCATGACCCTGGAGCTCTGGAAGATGCTGTCGAAACCACGCAGTTCCTGCTTGCGCACGTTGTAGATGCGCTCCCCGACGCGGTCGGCGCGGTGCAGGGTCAGCACGGCACCCGCCATGGCTTCGCTGTCATCGTGTTCGGAGGATTGCAGCGGCGCGATGTCCGCCAGGAATACGTCACCCTTGACCTTGACCCGCAAGCCATTGATCCGCGACTTGCTCGCCCGCACCAGTTCCGGCAGATCGAAGTCTTCGGCATAGCGCGACAGTGGAATGCCCGGCACCTCGTCCACGCGCACCCCGAGCAACTGCGCCGCCGCGCGGTTGGCGGCAACGATGGAGCCGCCCATGTCGATCGACAGCACCGGAAACTCCAGGGCGCCGAGCAGCGCATTGAGCTCCATATGCCGACGCTCGCTGGGCATCAGCCCTACCCGCTTGACGCCAAACACCCCGGCAATGGCTTCAAATTGCGGGCGCAGCGCCTGGAATTGCATGTTCACCAGGTTGGGGCAAAACAGGTAAATCGCATTGCCATGTTCGCCGCCGACCTCGCCCTTCGCGACGTTGACGCCGTACTCCACCAACAGGTTGAGGATGTCCCGCAGGATGCCGATGCGGTTCTGGCAGTGCACTTTAATACGCATGAAAAAGCCCGAAAGGTGGGAAGGCGCCGCGTCTTTTTGCCGCTGGGCGCAGATAGTCGTCAAGATTATGTGACAGCCCGTGAGCATTTCACAGCCCAAGACAAGGATGAGACGGACTATCGTAACGAATACTTTACAAAAAACGGTAACATTTCCTACAGCATTAAGCCGCAGCCCGATGGAATCCGGCGCCTCAAGGGTTATCAATAGGCTCATCGCAGGACATAACAAGAACGAATGCCTAGCAGGAGAGCCGTATGAAGCAAACGCACTACGTGGCCCGCGAGCCCGATGCGCAAGGTTTTATCCACTACCCGCCGGAAGAACACGCGGTGTGGAACACTCTGATCACGCGCCAGTTGAAAGTGATCGAGGGTCGCGCCTGCCAGGAATACCTGGACGGCATCGACAAGCTCGGCCTGCCGCTGGACCGCATTCCGCAACTGGGTGAAATCAACCAGGTGCTGGCCGAGACCACCGGCTGGCAAGTCGCCCGCGTGCCGGCGCTGATCCCCTTCCAGACCTTCTTCGAATTACTCGCCAGCAAGCAGTTTCCGGTGGCGACCTTTATTCGGACCCGCGAAGAACTGGACTACCTGCAAGAGCCGGATATTTTCCACGAGATCTTCGGCCACTGCCCGCTGCTGACCAACCCCTGGTTCGCCGAATTCACCCACACCTACGGCAAGCTCGGCCTGGCCGCGACCAAGGAACAGCGCGTGTACCTGGCGCGCCTGTACTGGATGACCATCGAGTTCGGCCTGGTGGACACCCCGCAAGGCCGGCGCATCTACGGTGGCGGCATTCTGTCGTCGCCCAAGGAGAGCGTGTACTGCCTGTCGGATGAGCCCGAGCACCAAGCCTTCGATCCGCTCGAAGCGATGCGCACGCCGTATCGGATCGACATCCTGCAACCGCTGTATTTCGTCCTGCCTGAGCTCAAGCGCCTGTTCGACGTGGCGCAGGAAGACATCATGGGCATGGTCGAGCGCGGTATGCAGCTGGGTCTGCACGCGCCGAAATTTCCGCCCAAACCCAAAGCGGCTTGAACCTTATGTTTTCAGGCCAGGTGAGTCTGTTCCCTGGCCGCGCGTTGCTTTAGGGTGACGCCACTGACGACCGTTTTTCAAACACTCGAATTCAGGACACTTCCCATGACCACCTTGAACCAAGCCCACTGCGAAGCCTGCCGTGCCGACGCCCCGCAAGTCAGCGATGAAGAGTTGCCGGTACTGATCAAGCAGATTCCCGACTGGAACATCGAAGTCCGCGACGGCGTGATGCAGCTGGAAAAGGTTTTTCTGTTCAAGAACTTCAAATTTGCCCTGGCCTTTACCAACGCCGTGGGTGAAATCTCTGAAGCCGAAGGCCACCACCCAGGCCTGCTCACCGAGTGGGGCAAAGTCACCGTGACCTGGTGGAGCCACTCGATCAAAGGCTTGCACCGCAACGACTTCATCATGGCCGCGCGCACGGACGAAGTGGCCAAGGACGCCGAGGGCCGCAAGTAATGCATTTCGATGCGATTGGCCGCGTGCCTGGCGACCCGATCCTCGGGCTGATGGACCTGTATGCCCAGGACAGCAACCCGAACAAGTTCGACCTGGGTGTCGGCGTCTATAAAGACGACCAGGGCCTCACGCCGATTCCGCACTCGGTAAAACTCGCCGAACAGCGGCTGGTAGACACCCAGACCACCAAGACCTACATCGGCGGCCACGGCGATGCGGCATTCGGTGCGTTGATCAGCGAACTGGTGCTCGGCGCCGACTCGGCCTTGATCCGCGACCGCCGCGCCGGCGCAACGCAAACCCCAGGCGGCACCGGCGCCCTGCGCCTGAGCGCGGACTTTATCGCCCATAACCTGCCGGGGCGTGGCGTGTGGCTGAGCAACCCGACCTGGCCGATCCACGAAACCATCTTCGCCAAGGCCGGGCTCAAGGTCAGTCACTACCCCTATGTGGGCGCCGACAACCGCCTGGATGTGGCCGCGATGTTGGCAACACTCGCCACGGTGCCCGAGGGCGACGTGGTGTTGCTGCATGCGTGCTGCCACAACCCGACCGGTTTTGACCTGTCCCAGGCCGACTGGCGCCAGGTGCTGCAGATCGTGCGCGAGCGCCAATTGCTGCCGCTGATCGACTTCGCCTATCAAGGCTTCGGCGACGGTCTGGAGCAAGACGCCTGGGCCGTGCGACTGTTTGCCGCCGAGCTGCCGGAAGTGCTGATCACCAGCTCCTGCTCGAAAAACTTTGGCCTGTACCGCGACCGTGTCGGCGCGTTGATCGTGTGCGCGGCGGATGCTGAAAAGCTCACGGATGTGCGCAGCCAGCTGGCAAACACCGCGCGTAATCTGTGGTCGACGCCGCCGGATCATGGCGCCGCCGTGGTCGCGACCATCCTTGGGGATGCCGAGCTGAAAAAGCGCTGGAGCGACGAAGTCGAAGCCATGCGCTCACGGATCGCGCAGCTGCGTTCCGGCTTGGTAGAAGCGCTGGCGCCCCACGGGCTGGCCGAACGCTTTGCGCATATCGGTGCGCAGCGCGGGATGTTTTCCTACACCGGCTTGAGTGCCGAACAAGTCAAGCAACTGCGCGAGAAGCACAGCGTGTATATGGTCAGTTCGGGGCGGGCTAACGTGGCGGGCATCGACGCGACGCGCCTGACCCTGCTGGCCGAGGCCATCGCCGACGTCTGCAACTGAAGAAACAAGGAATAAATGTGGGAGCGGGCTTGCCCGCGAATGCAGTGTGACAGTCACCCAATATATTGACTGACACTCCGCATTCGCGGGCAAGCCAGCTCCCACATTTGAACGGAGTGAGGCCTTTAGCCCGCAACCATCTCGGCTTTGAGCTGCGCCTCTTTCGCCTGCGCATCCGCCAACCGATACAACTCGATCTGCCCGTCCCAGTGCTCGATCAGCGCCGTGCACGACTCCACCCAGTCCCCGCAGTTGAGGTAATCCACCTCGCCCACCTTGCGAATTTCAGCGTGGTGAATATGCCCGCAGACCACGCCATGCAGCTCGCGCCTGGTGACTTCGTGGGCGATCGCCTCCTCAAAGTCGCTGATAAAGCTCACTGCCGTCTTGACCTTGTGCTTGAGGTACGCCGACAGCGACCAGTAGCCGTAGCCATACCGCGCCCGCCAGTGATTGAGCCAGCGGTTCAGCGTGAGCGTGAACTCGTAGGCCGAGTCGCCGAGAAACGCCAGCCAGCGGTGGTAACGGGTGATCACATCAAACTGGTCGCCGTGAATTACCAGCAAGTGACGGCCATCGGCGGTGACGTGCACCGCTTCGTCCACCAGTTGGATATTGCCCAGGATCAGCTTGGAATAGCGCCGCAGGAACTCGTCATGGTTGCCGGTGACATAGATCACCTCGGTGCCACGCTTGGCCATGGTCAGCAGGCGGCGGATCACATTGGTATGGGCCTGGGGCCAATACATGCCGCCGCGCATTTTCCAGCCGTCAATGATGTCGCCCACCAGGTACACCTTGTCGGCGTGGTAGCCCTTGAGAAACCGCGACAAGTGTTCGGCCTGGCAGTCCCGCGTGCCCAGGTGCACGTCGGAAATCCACAAGGTACGAACCCGTTGTTTAGGACCGGGTTTGGCGAATTCGGCACGGGTCATGGGCATCCCTCGACGCTGTTTTAGCGAGCTTGCGCCCTGGTGGTTAACAGCCCATGACAGCGGTGCGTCAGTCTGATGACAGCGCCTGATGCCCGTGAAGCGTTGTAGACTGGCGCCCTGCACCCTCAGGAGACCGCGATGAGACCGACGCTCACGCTGCGCCACTACCTCGAAGAGCCTCTTGCCCACAGCCATGACCATGCGCAGTTGGTGTTCGGCCTGTCCGGGCACCTGGATCTGGAAGTCGATGGCCGGGGCAGCCAGGTGCGCGAAAGCAGCGTGATGGTGCTGCCCTTTTCCGCTCACCACGCCTGCGGCAGCCGCGATGGCAGCCGGTGCCTGGTGCTGGATGTACCCACCGAACACTGGGTGCTGCACTCCTTGGGCGAGCATGCCGACGCCAGCCGCCGCCTGCTCGATCAACCGGCGCGCCTGACTCTGGACTCGCGGCAAAGCCAGCTGGTGCAATGGCTGGCGCACAGCCCGGTGGATGACCCGTTGATCGTGCAGCAAGGCGCGGTGCTGTTATTGGCCAGCCTCAATCACCCGCTGGCCCAACCGGTACCGGGGCGCCGCCTGCCGTATGCGGCGTTTGATGCGCATATCGAGCGACACGTTGCGCATCCGTTGCAGGTCGCGGACCTTGCGCGCATTGCCGGCCTGTCGGTCGCGCGCCTGCACGCGCGCTTTATCGCCGAGTGCGGGCAGACGCCGATGGACTACATTCGCGGGCGCCGCCTGCAGATGGCCTTGAACCTGTTGCGCAACACGCCGCTGCCCATCGGCGACATTGCCGAGCGCGTCGGCTACAGCTCGCAAAGTGCGTTTGCCGCCGCGATGTTGCGCGAATTTGGCGCATCACCGGGCGCATTGCGGCGCTCATCATAGTCTTGCGACAAAAAACGCGAGCCGGACGACAGACGCCCACACCTCCAACCTCTAGACTGCGATTCTGTCACCCCGTTGGTTCAAGGATCGCAATGACTCACCGCTCAGCCCTCGGCGCCCTGCATATCGGCGCACTGATGTTTGGCCTCACCGGCGTATTCGGCAAGCTGGCGGCGGCCTCGCCCGCCATCATCGTCTTCGGCCGGGCGGCCTTCGCCGTGGTGGCACTCGCCGTGTTTGCGCGATTCGCCAGCAATACCACCTGGAAAACACTCCAGATGCGCGACTGGCGCCGCCTGCTGATCAGCGGCGTACTGCTCGCGGCGCACTGGGTGACCTTCTTCATCGCGGTCAAAGTCGCCGGCGTGGCCGTCGCCACGCTTGGGTTTACCGCGTTCCCGGCATTTACCGTGATTCTCGAAGGGCTGATCTTCCGCGAGCGCATTCGCGCCAATGAAGTGCTGCTGGTGGTACTGGTCAGTGTCGGCCTGATCCTGGTGACGCCAGACTTCAACCTCGCCAGCGCAGCCACCGGCGGCCTGCTCTGGGGCATTGCCTCGGGTTTGCTGTTCTCGTTGCTGTCGCTGAACAACCGCGCCAGCTCCGGGCGCATTCCCGCGGTGCAGGCGGCGCTGTGTCAGAACCTGGTGGTCGCGGCTTGTCTGCTGCCGGTGGCGGCACCCGGACTGGCGGATGTGCGGGCAATTGACTGGTTGTGGATCGGGCTGCTCGGGGTGTTCTGTACCGGCCTGGCCCACAGCCTGTTTGTCGCCAGCCTGGCGGTGATCAAGGCGCGCACCGCCTCTGTGGTGTTTGCCATGGAGCCGGTCTACGGCATCACCGCGGCCTGGGTGCTGTTTGCCGAAACCCCAACCTTGCGCATGCTGCTGGGCGGCGCGCTGATCATCGTCGCCATCGTGCTTTCCGGGCTGATGGGCAGCACCAGCCAGGCCAAAGCGCCTGCGGCGACGGCCTGATGCTCAGGCTTTGCGGTCGTTGTGGCCCAGATCGCGCTGCGGGTCGATCTGGTCACGCACGCGCTGCTTGAGCACCTTGGCTTCGGGGAAGCCACCGTCGGCCTTGCGCTCCCAGATCTGCACGCCATCGCAGGTGATGCGAAAGGCGCCGCCGGTGGCCGGCTCCAGCGCCACACGACCCAGGTCATCGGCAAACGTACTCAACAACTCCTGGGCCAGCCACGCGGCGCGCAACAGCCACTGGCACTGGGTGCAATAGGTGATGACGATCTCGGGTTTGCTCAGCGACATAATTTGAGAGGTTCCTGGCATAACGGGCTGGGTGGATCGGGTGGCTATAATACCGGCCTTTCGCCCAGCCTCGAGATTCATGATGCGCCGCCTGTTGTCTTGTCTGTTTCTGTGTTTGCTTCCACTGCTCGCCGACGCCGTTGAAACACCCCGCCCCAAAATCGGCCTCGTGCTGTCCGGCGGCGCCGCGCGTGGCCTTGCGCATATTGGTGTGCTCAAGGCCCTGGAGGAGCAAGGGATCCAGATCGATGCGATTGCCGGTACCAGCATGGGCGCGGTGATTGGCGGGCTGTACGCCTCGGGCTACAAGATTGATGAGCTGGAAAAGCTCGCGCTGAATATTGACTGGCAACAAGCGCTGTCCGACGCACCGCCACGCGAAGACGTGCCGTTTCGACGCAAACAGGACGACCGCGACTTTTTGGTCAAACAGAAGCTCAGTTTCCGTGACGACGGCAGCCTCGGCCTGCCACTCGGCGTGATTCAGGGTCAGAACCTGGCACTGCTGCTGGAAAGCATGTTCGCCCACAGCAGCAACACGCGTAACTTCGACAAGCTGCCGATCCCGTTCCGCGCAGTGGCCACCGACATCACCACCGGCGAAAAAGTCGTGTTCAACAAAGGCCACCTGCCCCAGGTGATCCGCGCGAGCATGTCGATCCCGGCGGTGTTCGCCCCGGTGGAAATCGACGGCCGGCTGCTGGTGGACGGCGGCATGACCGACAACATCCCGCTGGACGTGGCCCGCGAGATGGGCGTCGACATCGCCATCGTGGTCGACATCGGCACCCCGCTGCGTTCGCGCAAGCAACTTGCCACTGTGGTCGATGTGCTCAACCAGTCGATCACCCTGATGACCCGGCGCAACTCCGAAGAGCAACTCAAGGCGCTGCACCCCAAGGATGTGCTGATCCAACCGCCGCTGGCGGCCTACGGCGTGACGGACTTCGGCCGCGCCAAGGACATGATCGACGCCGGCTACCGCGCCACCCGCGCGCTTGATGTACGCCTGGCGCACCTGCGCCCTGCTGAGCCTGTCGACCCGCAACTGATCGCGGCCCGCACACCCGGCGAGCGCACGCCCGTGATCACCGCCATCAAGGTGGAGAACGACTCGAAGGTCAGCGATGACGTGATCCGCTACTACATCCGCCAAAACCTGGGCGAGCCGCTGAACCTGGGCCGTCTACAAACCGACATGGGCACCCTGTACGGCCTGGACTACTTTGAGCAGGTGCAATACCGCGTGGTGAAAAAGGGCCAGGACAATACCCTGGTGATCAGTGCACGCGGCAAACGCAGCGGCACCGACTACTTGCGCCTGGGCCTGAATCTGTCGGATGACATGCGCGGCGACAGCGCCTTCAACCTCGGCGCCAGTTACCGCATGAATGGCATCAACCGCCTCGGCGCCGAATGGCTGACGCGGGTGCAGATCGGTGATCGCCAAGAGCTGTACAGCGAGTTCTACCAGCCACTGGATGTCGGCTCACGCTATTTCGTCGCGCCCTATATCAGTGCCCAGGCGCAGAACGTTGAACTGACTCTGGACAACGACCCAATCTCCGAATACCGCCTGGAGCGTTATGGGTTTGGCTTGAACGTCGGCCGCCAGATCGGCAACAGCGGCGAGATCCGCTTCGGCGTCGGCGAAGCCTGGGGCAAGGCGGACGTGCGCATCGGCGACCGCG
Organism: Pseudomonas sp. TREG-RG-20F-10-E-6-01; assembly: GCF_022662455.1. Taxonomy (NCBI): domain Bacteria; kingdom Pseudomonadati; phylum Pseudomonadota; class Gammaproteobacteria; order Pseudomonadales; family Pseudomonadaceae; genus Pseudomonas; species Pseudomonas sp. TREG-RG-20F-10-E-6-01. Next base: position 349,983 of record NZ_JAKNQP010000002.1, read on the forward strand.
ACCTGCCGAGCGTGAGCTTCAGCGAGGGCTTCTATGAACTGAAGTACTCGTTCGACTCGCTCGATAACGTGTACTTCCCGCACACCGGCGAAGACATCGGCCTGGCGTTTCGCGAATTCGAGCCCGGGTTAGGCTCGGACCAGCGCTATCGACAGTGGGAGTTCAAACTGGACAAGGCCATGAGCCGCGGCCCGGACACGCTCATACTGGGCGGCCGTTACGGGCGCACGCTGGACAAATCCGACGTGGTGGTGTCCAGCTTCCTGCTGGGCGGTGCGCGGCAATTGTCGGGCTTTCGCGAAGATGCAATCTCGGGGCAGAACATCGCCCTGATGCGCGCGGTGTACTACCGCCGCCTGACGCCGCGCTCGTACCTGCCGTTGGATTTCCCGCTGTACCTGGGTGCCTCGGTGGAACGCGGCCGGGCGTGGAACAACGACAATCAATTCGACAGCGGTTACATCAACGCTGCGAGTGTTTTCCTGGGGTTTGATACGCCGCTGGGGCCGCTGAATTTCAGCTATGGGTTAAATGATGACAATCAGCAGGCGGTGTACCTGAACCTCGGCCAGACGTTCTAGCCAGCGCACAAAAAAAGTGGGAGCTGGCAAGCCAGCTCCCACTTTTTAATTTCTGGTGAATCCCGGATCAGGACTTTTCCAGGTTCGCCAGGATGTGCCCATGCACACGCATGCACACGCGCAAATCCTCTTCATCCACGCCCACAAACAGCTCATGGCGCAACGCTGTGGCAATGGTTTCAATCTGGTCGATCAATGGGCGGGCGGTGTCGCACAGCAATATGCGTTTGGCACGACGGTCTTCAAGCACCGCCTGGCGTTGCACCAGACCCTGGCCTTCAAGGCTGTCGAGCAGGCGGGCCAGCGTCGGCCCTTCGACGCCAACACTTTGAGCCAGCTCGCGCTGAGTGGGCGCTTCCGCAAAACGGGCCAGGTGCAACAGCACCAGCCAACGCGCCTGGGACAAACCCAGCCCCGCCAAGCGGCGGTCCAGTTCGGCGCGCCAACCTCGGGACATTTGCGCCAACTGCATGCCAAAGCGGTGTTGATCGGTTAAAGGCATAAAAAACTCATGGTTTAGACTGAAAATAAAGTGTGGCTAATTATTAGTCAGCTAAGCATGAGCCATGCCAGGAGGCAAGGGCCGCTATGTACTGATTCGTTACATTGGCGCAATTGGCACACTAAATTTCGAATTCCGACTGCAAAGCAGCCCGCACGCAATACAAAACACCCTCAGGCACACGCCCGGTAAACAGCGGCGCGATCTCCGCAACTGGTGGCAATTCGCCCTCTCCGTCGAGGAATGCATCCTGGATTTCACCGAGCAGATCTTCCGGCAAATCAAGGGCTTGCTCCAACGACAACTGCTGCTTGCCGATGGATTCGGCCAGCAGGGTATAGACGTTTTTTTCCGAACATTGCAGTTGACCGGCAATCTGGATCGGGGTCATGCCGGCACGCGCCAGGCTGATCAGTTCGTGGCGAATATCGGCGACTTCCTTCGGCGCCTCGGCCTGGCCGCCGAGCACTTCGAGGAAGGCTTGCCCGTAGCGTTCCAGCTTGCGCGCGCCGACGCCGCTGACCCGGGCCATTTCGGCCATGGTGGTCGGCTGCTCGCGCAGCATCTCCAGCAACGTGGAGTCGGGGAAAATAACGTAAGGCGGCACACTGTGTTCCTGCGCAAGTTTGCGTCGCAGGGTGCGCAAGGCTTCCCATTGCTCGCGCTCTTCGCCACGGACCAACTGGCTGGCCTGGCTGGTGCTGCTCTTGGCCGTGGTCTGCGGTTTGAGGTCGCGACGCAGCTCCAGGCTCACTTCGCCCTTGAGCAATGGCCGGCAACTGTCGTTCAGGCGCAGGCCGCCATAGCCTTCGAGGTCGATGTCCACCAGGCCGCGGGCGACCATCTGGCGGAACAATGAGCGCCACTCACCTTCAGCGCGGGCTTTGCCGACGCCATAGACCGAGAGTTTTTCGTGGCCGAAGCTGCGCACTTTTTCGTTGTCCTTGCCCAGCAACACATCCACCAGATGGCCCACGCCATAACGCTGGCCGGTGCGATAAATAGCCGACAACGCCTGGCGCGCCGGCTCGGTGGCATCCCAGGTCTGCACGCCGTCCACGCAGTTGTCGCAGTGGCCGCACGGCTCGGGCATGTCTTCGTCGAAGTACGCCAGCAGCGTTTGGCGGCGGCAGCGCGTCTCTTCACACAGCGACAGCATCGCGTCGAGCTTGTGTTGCTCCAAACGCTTGTGACGCTCGTCGCCCTCGGAGTTCTGCAGCATCTGCTTGAGCATCACCACGTCTTGCAGTCCATAGACCATCCAGGCATCCGCCGGCAGGCCATCACGGCCAGCGCGACCGGTTTCCTGGTAATACGCCTCGAGGGACTTGGGCAGGTCCATGTGCGCGACGAAGCGCACGTTGGATTTGTCGATGCCCATGCCGAACGCGATGGTCGCCACCATGATCAGGCCTTCCTCGTTGAGAAAGCGCTTCTGGTGGGCAGAGCGCGTTTCATTGGGCAGGCCCGCATGGTAAGGCAGCGCCGGGTAGCCTTGCTCGCAGAGGAACGCGGCCACTTCATCGACCTTCTTGCGCGACAGGCAATAGACGATGCCCGCATCGCTGCGCCGCTCCGACAGGAACGCCAGCAACTGCTTGCGCGGCTGCTCCTTGGGCACGATGCGGTAGAAGATGTTCGGCCGGTCGAAACTCGACAGAAAGCGCTCGGCGTTCTGCAAATGCAGGCGCTCGACGATTTCTTCACGGGTGCGTTTGTCGGCAGTGGCCGTCAACGCGATGCGCGGGACGTCGGGGAACAATTCCGCCAACTGGCCCAGCTGCAAATATTCGCGACGGAAATCGTGGCCCCATTGCGATACGCAGTGGGCTTCATCGATGGCGAACAGGGCGATTTCCAGGCTCTGCAAAAACGCCAGCATGCGCGGCTGCACCAGACGCTCAGGGGCCAGGTAAAGCATCTTCACTTCGCCGCGCTTGATGCGCGCGGCCAAATCGCGCTGCTGCTCGGCGCTGAGGGTGGAGTTCAACGACGCGGCGGCGACACCAAGCTCTTCAAGGGTGGCGACCTGATCGTCCATCAACGCAATCAGCGGCGACACCACCACGGCCAGGCCGTTACGCAACAGCGCCGGCACCTGGAAGCACAACGACTTGCCGCCGCCGGTAGGCATCAGCACCAGGGCATCACCGCCACTGGCCACGCGCTCAATGATCGCACCCTGGCGGCCACGAAAACTGTCGTAGCCGAAGATGTCCTTGAGGACGCGTTGAGCCTGCTCGAGCATGTAAAACTCCAAAATGGTGCCGAAATCCCTCTGTACAGGCTGGCCGAAAAACCCCGGCTTCACGGGAAATAATCCGTAAGCGAAGTTTTCGCGGGTGGGCGCTGGGCCTGCAGGGGCATCACAAAACGCGGCAGTATACCCGAGCGTCGGTCCGCAAAGGGCGCCACTGACGAACAGCGACTGCTATCTAAACCTGGCAAATATGCCTTGCAGCTGGCCTGGGGGCTCAAGAAAGCCTAGAATTGCGCATCGTTTATTCCCAAGGTATGCCGTAATGTCCTTCGCTGAGCAACTAACCCGCCTGCAAGCCTTCCTCGACGCCGATGAGCTGCATGACGAGGCGCTGGACTACGTGGCCGCCCACGGCTACCTGACCGCCCTGTCGATCTCTTCCGACATCGTGCCGGACCGTGAGTGGATCGACGCCTTGTTCGCCGAAGAGCCGCACTACGCCGATGCCGCCCAACGCGAAGAAATCGAATCCACCCTGCTGGCCCTCAAGGCCCACATCGGTCGCCAGCTGGCTTCCGACGAGGAATTCGAGCTGCCTTGCGAGCTGGACCTGGGCGAAGACCCGGATGACTCCGACCTGCGCGGCTGGTGCATCGGTTTCATGGAAGGTGTGTTCCTGCGCGAAGCGGCCTGGTTCGAAACCGCCGAGGAAGAAGTCAGCGAAATGCTGCTGCCGATCATGGTCGGTTCGGGTCTGTTCGACGACCAGCCGGAATTCTCCGACATCGCTTCCGACGCCAACCTGATGGACGACATGATCGTACAGATCCCGGAAGCCCTAACCGCCCTGTACCTGTTGTGCAACGCCCCTGACGAAAAACCGGCGATCCTCAAGCCACGTCACCACTGAGTCGTTTGCCCGTGTCCCCCATGGGCAATCGCTCGCTGCTCCTGCGTTACGCACTGCTGGCCATCGGCTGGTTGAGCGTGGCGCTGGGAGTGATTGGCATCTTCCTTCCCGTATTGCCGACCACGCCCTTCCTGCTACTCGCCGCCGCCTGCTTCGCTCGAAGCTCCCCGCGTTTCTACCACTGGCTGGTGGAACACCCGCGCCTGGGCCCGTGGATCAAAGACTACCTGGACGGCAATGGCATTCCGCTCAAGGGCAAGGTCTACGCACTCGGCCTGATGTGGTTGAGCATTGGTTTCTCCTGCTACCTGGTGCCGCTGCCGTGGGCACGCGGTTTCATGCTGACCAGTGCCGTGCTGGTGACTGTCTATATCCTGCGCCAAAAAAACCTGCCGCCCCGCGAACTGTAGGCGCGGGCTTGGGTGGGAGCCGGGCTTGCCCGCGATAGCATCGCCACGGTGCAACGTTCACACCGCAGCGCCTGAATCGCAGGCAAGCCAGCTCCCACACCAGCCAGCAGCTACATAAGCCAGATCCTGCACACGACCTTGGTCGACACTGACTAACCCCAAGCATCATGCGAGACTGTCCCACCGGGCCTGGAATGCCTGGGTGTTCTTATGCTCGGAGTTACCATGACGCTGTCCAGCGGGCTGATCGCCGCCGTTGCCCTGGCCTATATGGCCATTATGTTTGCTATCGCCTTTTACGGTGACCGCCGCCATGCGCCGTTGCCGCCGAAAGTACGCGCCTGGGTGTACAGCCTGTCGCTGGCCGTCTACTGCACCAGTTGGACCTTCTTCGGCGCGGTAGGCCAGGCCGCCGAACAGCTGTGGGCATTTTTACCGATCTATCTAGGACCGGTGCTGCTACTGGTGTTGGCACCCTGGGTGCTGCAGAAGATGATTCTGATCAGCAAGCAGGAAAACATTACCTCCATCGCCGACTTCATCGCCGCGCGCTACGGCAAATCCCAGTCGCTGGCGGTGGTAGTGGCGCTGATTTGCCTGGTCGGCGTGTTGCCCTACATCGCCTTGCAGCTCAAAGGCATCGTGCTGGGCGTGAACCTGTTGATCGGCTCCGGCCCCGACACCACCGGCACACGCGCCCAGGACACGGCCCTTATCGTGTCGCTGGTGCTGGCGCTGTTCACCATCGTGTTTGGTACGCGCAACCTCGACGCCACCGAGCACCACCGTGGCATGGTGCTGGCGATTGCCTTTGAATCCTTGGTCAAGCTGTTCGCCTTTCTGGCTGTCGGCGCGTTTGTGACCTACGGCTTGTACGACGGATTCGGCGACCTGTTCAGCCAGGCGATGCTGGCGCCGCGCCTTGAGGAATACTGGAAAGAAACCATCAACTGGCCGTCAATGGTGGTGCAAACCGGCGTGGCAATGATGGCGATTATCTGCCTGCCCCGGCAGTTCCACGTCACCGTCGTGGAAAACATCGACCCGCAAGACTTACGCCTGGCCAAGTGGGTGTTCCCGGCCTACCTGATCCTCGCCGCGCTGTTCGTCATCCCCATCGCGCTTGGCGGCAAAATGCTGCTGCCCGGCTCGGTATTGCCGGACTCCTACGTGATCAGCCTGCCCATGGCCGAGGCACACCCGGCCCTCGCTGTGCTGGCGTTTATTGGCGGCGCATCGGCAGCGACCGGCATGGTAATCGTAGCCAGCATCGCCCTGTCGACCATGGTGTCCAACGACATGTTGCTGCCGTGGCTGCTGCGACGCTCCAGTGCCGAGCGGCCGTTCGAAGTGTTCCGCCACTGGATGCTCTCGGTGCGCCGGGTCAGCATTGTGATCATCCTGCTGCTGGCCTACGTGAGTTACCGGCTGCTCGGCTCCACCGCGAGCCTGGCGACCATCGGCCAGATCGCCTTCGCGGCAGTTACCCAACTGGCCCCGGCGATGCTGGGCGCGCTGTACTGGAAGCAGGCGAACCGGCGCGGCGTGTTCGCTGGGTTGGCGGCGGGCACGTTTTTGTGGTTCTACACCTTGGTCCTACCGGTCACGGCGAAAAGTCTGGGCTGGTCGCTGAGCCTTTTCCCTGGGCTGACGTGGATGCATTCACACCCGTTTGGCTTCTCCGTGACCTCGCTGACCTTGGGTACCGTGTTTTCGCTGGCGGGTAACTTCACGCTGTTTGTGTGGGTCTCGATGCTGTCGCGCACACGGGTCTCGGAGCATTGGCAGGCCGGACGCTTTATCGGCCAGGAAATCAGCCAACGCGCCAGCGCGCGCTCGATGTTGTCGGTGCAGATCAGCGACCTGCTGAGCCTGGCGGCGCGCTTTGTCGGTGAAGAACGTGCCCAGCAGAGTTTTATCCGCTTCGCCTATCGCCAGGGCAAAGGTTTCAACCCCAACCAGAATGCCGACAACGATTGGATTGCCCATACCGAACGCCTGTTGGCGGGCGTGCTCGGCGCCTCTTCGACACGCGCCGTCGTAAAAGCCGCAATTGAAGGGCGGGAAATGCAACTGGAGGACGTCGTACGTATCGCCGACGAAGCCTCCGAAGTGCTGCAGTTCAACCGCGCGCTGCTGCAAGGCGCCATCGAAAACATCACCCAGGGCATCAGCGTGGTCGACCAGTCGCTGAAGTTGGTGGCCTGGAACCGCCGCTATCTGGAGCTGTTCAACTACCCCGACGGTTTGATCAGTGTGGGCCGGCCGATTGCCGACATCATTCGCTACAACGCCGAGCGCGGCCTGTGCGGGCCAGGGGAAGCCGAAGTGCACGTGGCGCGACGCCTGCACTGGATGCGCCAGGGCCGTGCGCACACCTCCGAGCGCCTGTTTCCGAATGGGCGCGTGATCGAGCTGATCGGCAACCCGATGCCCGGCGGCGGGTTCGTCATGAGTTTCACCGACATCACCGCGTTCCGTGAGGCCGAACAAGCCCTGACCGAAGCCAACGAGGGCCTGGAACAACGGGTGACCGAACGCACCCATGAACTGTCGCAACTGAATGTGGCGCTCACCGACGCCAAAGGCGTGGCCGAATCCGCCAGCCAATCGAAGACGCGCTTTCTGGCAGCAGTGAGCCACGACCTGATGCAGCCGTTGAACGCGGCACGATTGTTCTCCGCTGCCCTCTCCCACCAGAACGACGGCCTGTCTGCCGAAGCCCGCCAGTTGGTGCAGCACCTGGACAGCTCGCTGCGCTCTGCCGAAGACCTGATCAGCGACCTGCTGGATATCTCGCGTCTGGAAAACGGCAAGATCAATCCCCAGCGACAGCCCTTCGTCCTCAACGAGTTGTTCGACACCCTGGGAGCAGAATTCAAGGCACTGGCCCACGAGCAAGGCCTGCGTTTTCGCCTGCGCGGCAGCCGTTTGCGGGTGGACAGCGACATCAAGTTACTGCGACGAATCCTGCAGAACTTTCTTACTAACGCATTCCGCTACGCCGACGGCCCGGTGCTACTTGGCGTACGCCGACGCAAGGGCGAACTGTGCCTGGAAGTGTGGGATCGCGGCCCTGGCATCCCGCTGGATAAACAACAGGTGATCTTCGAAGAGTTCAAGCGCCTGGACAGCCACCAGACCCGCGCCGAAAAGGGCCTGGGCCTGGGCCTGGCAATCGCCGACGGCCTGTGCCGAGTGCTCGGCCATCGTTTGAGCGTGCGTTCGTGGCCAGGCAAAGGCAGCGTGTTCAGCGTGCGTGTGCCGTTGGCGCGTAACCAGGCCAGCCCCAAGGTCAAGACCACGCAGGATAACGGGCTGCCGTTGAGCGGGGCCCAGGTGCTGTGTGTGGACAATGAAGAAAGCATCCTGATCGGCATGCGCAGCCTGCTCACGCGCTGGGGATGCGAGGTGTGGACCGCTACCGATCAGGCGCAATGTGCGGCGTTGCTGGCCGAGGGCGTGCGCCCGCAACTGGCGCTGGTGGACTACCACCTGGACCACGGCGAGACAGGCACTGAGTTGATGGGCTGGCTGCGCGCGCAACTGGCGGAGCCGATTCCCGGGGTAGTGATCAGCGCCGATGGGCGCCCGGAAATGGTGGCCGAGGTGCATGCCGCAGGGTTGGATTATTTGGCCAAGCCGGTAAAGCCTGCGGCGTTGCGCGCGTTGTTGAGTCGGCATTTGCCATTGTAGGAATGACCGAACTCAATCCCCTTGTGGGAGCTGGCTTGCCTGCGCTAGCAGTGGAGCAGTCACCACCGCTATCGCAGGCGGGCCAGCTCCCACATTGACCCTGTGCTACTCCGGTAAGTGTGCGACGCCATCGGAGTCGGTCATCGCCCGTTCGAGCAAATCCGCCGGCAGGCTCTTGCTCGCACGCGCACCCAGCAACCTTAGCTGCTCGGTTCGGCTGACCAGATTTCCACGGCCATCCGTCAGCTTGTTTCGCGCCGCGCTGTAGGCCTTATCCAGCTGCTGCAGGCGGTTGCCGACTTCATCCAGATCCTGAATAAACAGTACGAACTTGTCATACAGCCAGCCGGCGCGCTCGGCAATTTCCCGCGCGTTCTGACTCTGGCGCTCCTGCTTCCACAGGCTGTCGATCACCCGCAGGGTGGCCAGCAAGGTGGTGGGGCTGACGATCACGATATGGCGGTCGAACGCTTCCTGGAACAGGTTCGGCTCAGCCTGCAACGCGGCGGAGAACGCGGCTTCTATCGGCACGAACAACAGCACGAAATCCAGGCTGTGCAGACCTTCGAGGCGCTTGTAATCCTTGCCGGCCAAGCCTTTGACGTGATTGCGCAGGGACAGCACGTGCTGTTTCAGCGCCGCCTGGCCGATCACATCGTCATCCGCTGCAACGTACTGCTGATAGGCGGTGAGGCTGACCTTGGAGTCGACCACCACCTGCTTGTCGCCGGGCAGCATGATCAACACGTCCGGCTGGAAGCGCTCGCCGTCCGGGCCTTTGAGGCTGACCTGGGTCTGATACTCGCGCCCCTTCTCCAGCCCGGCATGTTCAAGCACGCGCTCAAGAATCAGCTCGCCCCAGTTGCCCTGGGTTTTCTGGCCCTTAAGCGCGCGCGTGAGGTTGGTGGCCTCGTCCGACAGTCGCAGGTTCAGTTGCTGCAGGCGCTCAAGCTCCTTGGCCAGGGAGAAGCGCTCGCGCGCTTCATTCTGGTAGCTCTCTTCCACGCGCTTTTCGAACGACTGGATGCGTTCCTTGAGCGGGTCGAGCAATTGGCCCAGGCGTTCCTGGCTGGTTTCGGCAAACCGTTGCTCGCGCTCATCGAAAATCTTGCCGGCAAGCTCGGCGAACTGCGCACGCAGCTCGTCCCGCGAGCCTTGCAGGTCAGCAAGGCGTTGTTGATGGCTTTCCTGTTGTTCGCGCAGTTCGGCGCGCAACGCCGAGGACAGCGCATCGAGGCGGCGCAGCTCGGTTTCCTTGGCGCTGCGGTCGAGGTTCCAGGCGTGGGCGGCGTCGCGGGCGTTATCGCGGTCGATCTGGAGCAATTCGACTTCACGGCGAACGGCGGCCAGGTCAGCTTGTTTGGCGGCGTTGGCCTGGCTCAGGTCACTGATCTCGTCGCGGCTGGCGTCGAGTTGCGCGGCCAGCCCTTCCTGGGCCAGTTGCGCGGTGGCCAGGCGCTCTTCGAGCAGTTCCCAGCCGGTCATGCGCGCGCTCAGCCGCCGTTGGAGCTGCCAGCACAGGGCCAATAAAGGCACTGCAGCGCCAGCCAGGCCCAAGGCAATACTGGTCCAGTCAAAAGCCATCGCCATTTCTGCCATCACCGAAAAAGAGCAAGGTTAACCAAGCGTGGGGCTTGAGGACAGCTCAGTCTTCGACCTGCCCCAGTTCGCGCTGGGCGCGGCGGTCGCCGGCACGGGCAGCCAGGCGCAACAGGTCATGGCCGATGCGGCGGTCGCGGGCGTTGCCGCACTCACGGCACATCAGCTGGCCCAGGCGGCTCTGCGCGGCAACCACACCTTCACGGGCCGGCTGCTTGAGCAAGCGCCCGGCGAAGTGCTTGACGTTGGTGCTGTGCCCCAGGCGCGGGCTGTCGAGCAGCCACAAGGCGACTTTCAAGGAGAAACGCTTGGGTGCGGTAACAGTCTGAGGGGTGTCGGTAACAGATGGTGATACTGAGCGAAACTTCATAAAGCACTGCGGGACAGAACGGAAGGCGCGCCACTCTACTCTTTTTTTCCTACAGGTAAAGCTGAAAAATCCCTGCACGCCCGTTCTAGAGCAAGCGCTTGGGACAATCCACAGAAGCTGTGGATAACTCAGTGGACAACCCACCTTTAACGCGCGCAAAGGCCCATGGAACGGGGGCCGCAGTCAAACTGACGATTTTTTCACCAATAAAAAAAAGCGATATTTTTCATTGACTTAAATTTTCATTGCAGGCAAATGGCGGCGCTTCCAGGCCGTTGACAGACGGGTTACATACCTCGCAACTAATGTGCACAAGTACCCACCCACTGGCTATATGGCGCCGGTTTTTTGCTTCGACACGTCCTAAAAATGTTACCGACAGGCCAAACCAGGCACTTTTCAAATCCTCGCCGGCTCGCCACACTGGCCCACTCCCACACGCAACCTACCAAGGCTCGATGAAAGGAATCCTCTTATTCGCCGTGTTGCTGCTGGCCATCTGTGTAACTTCATTGGCGGTCAATGCCGCGCTGCCCTCCCCCGACGGCGCGCTGTTTGCCATCGCCATCCTGGTATCAGCGGCGTTTACTGCCGTAATGCTGTGCATAGAGTTGAGTGAAGGCCGAATCAACGACATGCGCGAGGTGATGAATGTGATCGAGACCGGCCGGTCCTGGCGCTTGACCCTGGCGGCCTACGGACTCGGCTGCTCATTGGCCGCGGCGGCCACCGTGCTGGTCTATCGCGGGTTGTTGGGCGGCTGAATTAAGCTTTTTTGGCTAGCACACTTCCCTTCCGTGTTTCAATCCGTTACTATCCGCGGCGTTAGTACCAAGCTGAAAGTCAATTCTGGTCGAACAACTCCCCTGAACAACACGGGATCGACCACCTCGATGGTTTCCAGGTATTCCTTGCGACGACACTGCCTTTGAACAAGCAAAGGGTGCCGCGAAGTTTCAATACTCTGAACGAACCAGCCTGCAAATTGATCAGGATCTTCACCCCGGGCCCAGAACCTTTGCCCCTGTTGTGTTGCCTGCCCTCCTAAGTACCTACCTGCCAGCCCAAGCGCGCCTAACTTATTAGCGCTTCAAACTGGCTGCTTTGTTCCAGTCGGGTTCTTCGTTTGATCAATGGTGATCAACGTTACTGGAACGTTTTAACGTTGCACGGTTCTTAACCGTGTCATTTGTAGGAACACCAATAATATGTCCGCTCAAATCCACACTCAGGATGCCATTCGCACCCTCACCAACGCTTTTGCACCAATGAACTGCCTGATCATGGCCGCTCGCAAAGGCTGCTTCAGCTTCACCCTGGTCAACGAACACGGCATCGCTCGTCACAGCGAACGCCTGTACCCCGATCAATACTCCAGCGCAGAGCCGCTGCAGGCCGTGATCGAGCGTACCCGTCAGGCATTGATTGCCTGATCGACCCGAGTCGCTGAACCCCAAAAGACCCTGCTTGAAACGCAGGGTTTTTTATTGCCCGAAATTCGGCTTTTGAGTACTTGCACTAAGTTCGAATAGATATAAACGTTATAACTAAATGAAGAAGATGTTTTAAAAACAGTCCTTTACATCACAAATATGACACTACACTTCAACTCAAGCGGCATGATCCGCTTGCGACGAGCCTGAGGTCCGATTCACTGCTGCCAAGCTCCCCTCTCAGGCTTCGTCGACCACTTCCATGGATTGAGGCTCGTATGGGTATCGCCGCCAGCGAATTGTGTCGTTATGTGATCAGGCCGACGTTGATTTATCTCGGCCGCCATAACCCGACAGCTGAATCCCTGCTGCTGGGCATTGCCGCCAGCCAATCGGAACTCGGCTCCGCCCTGCATGATCGGCGCGGCCACGGCCTGTACAGCATCACCGAACCTCGTCACCGCGCCCTGTGGGACGATTACCTCGCCCAAGACCCCGAACGCGCCAGCCTGGTACGCGGGCTGGCCAGTCAACATGCATTCCTCAGCGCGCCCCAGCTTGAGCTGACCGTCAACCTGCGCTACGCCACCGCCATTGCCTGGCTGCTGGTAGAACAGCATCGTCCTGCCCTGCCGCCACCGGGTGACGTACTGGCCATGGCACGTATCTGGAAAGAAATATTTCACCCTCAAGGTCGGCTGCGGGATTTCACCCAAGCCTGGCAAACCTGTGTTTTACCCATGAATCAGGCCATTTGTTGATCAGGCGTTTTGCAAGATTCGGCTAAAACCTTCGAATCTGGTCGGATTGTCCTACAAAACCGCTCTATCTCCGACATTACGGCCTATAGCGCTAACTTAAAATTATTGATACTTTCCGCAGCGGTGATCACCACGGAGTTCTAATAATGAAAAAAGTAATGCTCAAGACCACACTTAGCCTCACCGTTGCCATGGCATCCTCCCAACTGTTCGCAAGCGGCTTTGCCCTGAACGAACAAGACGTCGCCGGTATGGGTACGGGGTTCGCAGGCCGCTCTTCTTCTGCCGATAACGCCAGCACTGTGTACGGTAACCCTGCCGGTATGGCCCGCCTCGAAGGCCAGCAGATTACCGGTGGTGTAGCCGCTATCGATGCCTCGACTGACATCAAAAACGCCAGCGGCCGTTCTTTCGGCAGTAACAAAGGCGACATGGTGCCCTTCACGGCGGTCCCGTTTGGTTTCTACACCAACAAACTCAATGATCAGTGGGCCGTCGGCGTTGGTGTTTATGCACCTTTCGGCCTGGTTACCGATTATGAGAGGGGCTTCCAGGGTCGCTCGTTCGGCAGCTACAGCAAAGTGTCGGTCATCACCTTGCAGCCAACCGTCAGCTACGCCTTCAACGATCGTGTTTCCATCGGTTTTGGCCCGACCATCAACCGTATTTCCGGCAAGCTGGAATCTGAGTTGGCTCTGTCGACAAACCCGGCTGTCCCGAATACCAACGTCACGATCAAAGGTGACGACACGGCTGTTGGCTTCAACGTCGGCGTGCTGGTACAAGCCACCGATACCACGCGCGTGGGCCTGACTTACCACTCCAAAGTCAGCTACAAGCTTGAAGGCCACACCGAAGTATCGGCACCGACTCCGACGGCTCCACTGCTGGCAAGCGGCCGCTACGATGCGTCGTTGAGCATTGATACGCCTGAGTCTTACGACCTGTCCGTGACACAGGACCTGAGCGATGCCTGGAAACTCTACGCCGGTTCCACCTGGACTCGCTGGAGCCGCCTGAAAGACATCACTGTCGACAACGAGGGCGTTACCCGAGCTGGCGGCCTGGTCGCTCCGCAGATCGTGGGTACCATCACCGAGCCACAGAACTGGCATGACACCTGGGCCTATGCCTTGGGTACTTCGTACCAAGTCACCAAACAAGTGGTACTGCGTACCGGCCTGACTTTCGACCAGTCGCCAACCAACAACACCGACCGTTCGCCACGCATCCCTACCGGCGACCGGACCATTTTCAGTGTTGGCCTGGGCTACGAAGTAATGCCGAACATGATCGTCGACGTGGCTTACTCCTACCTGAAGGAAGAGCCAGTCAAGGTCAACAAGACCAACGCACTGGGTTCGTCCTACAGCGCCAAGTACGAAAACAGCGCCAACGGCTTCGGCCTGGGTGTGACGTACAAGTTCTGATCCAACGCGTATAAAAAAGCCCCGCTCTCCTGCACAGGAGGCGGGGCTTTTTAATGGCCGGCGATCAGGGCTTCGAGGCCAGCGCTGCCTCCACCGCCTTGATCAGGTCCGGGCTGTCCGGCTTGGTCAAACTGGAAAAGTTGGCAATCACCTTGCCCTGGCGATCCACCACGTACTTATAGAAATTCCACTTCGGCGCGCTGGTCTGCTGCGCCAGAATTTTGAACAGGTGCACCGCATCCGGCCCCTTGACCGTCTGCGGCTCGGTCATCGTGAAGGTCACGCCGTAATTCACGTAGCAAACTTTGGCGGTCTCTTCACCGGTCTTGGCTTCCTGCTTGAAGTCGTCGGACGGCACGCCGATCACTTCCAGCCCCTGGCCCTTGTAGCGCTGATACAAGGCTTCGAGGCCTTTGAATTGCGGCGCGAAACCACAAAAGCTGGCGGTATTGACGATGACCAGGGGTTTGCCGGCAAAGCGCTGGCACAAATCGATGGATTCCTTGGCCCGCAACTTGGGCAATTGCCCCTCCAGCAACGGCGGACAGTTGGCGGCCATGGCCAGACTGCCTACAGCCATCAGGACGGGTACAGCGAGCCAGCGCATCAGCATGTCGAAAGTCCTTGAGTCAGATCAGACACAGAACTTAACAGTTCGACATCCCCAGTTGCATCAATGCCAGCCCGCCGTGCTGCCAGCCCCACCAGGCCAGCAGCAACAGAACCAGACCTGCCGAGATCAGCAACCCTCTTGCCGTCAAACTCATGCCGCCTCCATCTGCGCCTGCAAGCGCGCCACCGGCCGCTCGCGCACCGGCCAGTTGAGGGCCGCAGCGAGCAGGCTCAAAAGAATCGCCACCTGCCAGATCAAATCGTAGTTGCCGGTTCGATCATAGACCACCCCGCCCAACCAGCCGCCGAGGAACGAACCGAGCTGGTGGAACAGAAACACAATCCCACCGAGCATCGAGAGGTTTCGCACGCCAAACAGCGTCGCGACAGTGCCGTTGGTCAGCGGCACGGTGGACAGCCACAGAAAGCCCATGGCCATGCCGAACAGGTAGGCCGTCACTTCGGTCACCGGCGCCCACAGGAACAGCACAATCACCACCGCGCGCAACAGGTACAAGCCGGTGAGCAAACGCGGCTTGGACATGCGCCCGCCGAGCCAGCCAGCGGTATAAGTGCCAAACACGTTAAACAGGCCGATCAACGCCAATACCGTGGTACCCACCGTGGCCGGCAGATGCTGGTCCACCAGGTACGCCGGCAAGTGCACGCCGATAAACACCACCTGGAAACCGCAGACAAAAAAACCGAACGCCAGCAGCCAGAAGCCGGAGTGCGAGCAGGCCTCTTTCAAGGCTTCGCGCAGGGTTTGCTGGCCGACCATCGCCGGCAGCGGTTTGTCCTTGAGCATCGCCACCAACGGCAGAATCAGCGCCACCATCAGGCCCAACGCCAACAAGGCGGCCGACCAGCCCAGCCAACTGATCAGGCCCAAGGTGCCCGGCACCATCGCAAACTGGCCGAACGAACCTGCGGCGCTGGCAATGCCCATGGCCATGCTGCGTTTTTCCGGCGGCACGGCGCGGCCGACCACACCGAGAATCACCGAGAACGAAGTGCCCGACAGGCCGATCCCAATCAGCAAACCCGCACTGAGCGACAGCGACCACGCCGAATCAGACATGCCCATCAACACCAGCCCCGCGGCGTACAAAACCCCACCGACAAACACCGCCTTGGTCGCGCCAAAGCGGTCGGCCAAGGCGCCGGTAAACGGTTGCGCCAGGCCCCAGATCAGGTTTTGCAGGGCAATGGCGAAGGCAAAGGTTTCACGGCCCCAGCCAAATTCCATGCTCATCGGCGACAGGAACAGACCAAAGCCGTGCCGCACGCCCAACGACAACGCCAGGATCAGCGCACTTCCCACAAGAACCCAGCCACTGGTGCGCCACATCGAGGTCATTTCTTATTCTCCGCTCGCGGGTATATACCCGCTTGTAGTCGAACAAACCCGCGCTCAGGCGAGTTCGTCCAGCAAGGCCAACAAGGTTTCGCGCTTCTCGGCGCCCAACTGATCTATCAATTTCTGCTGCGCCGCCTCCCAAGCCGGCAACGCGGCAGCCAGGCGTTCTTCGCCGGCGACGGTCAACACCACCAAGCGGTTGCGCAAGTCATCACCCTCGACCAACTGCACCAAACCCTCGCCCTCCAATACCCGCAGGTTGCGCCCCAGGGTACTGCGGTCCAGGCCCATGGCTTCGGCCAGGCTGGAAATGCTCGGTTGATCGAGGCGCTGCAGGTTACACAGCAAAGAATACTGGGCAACGTTGATCCCGAAGCCGTCGAGAGCGCCGTCGTAATGCCTGCTGACGCCACGGGCGGCACGTCGCAGGTTGGTGCATAAACATTGGGAGGCAAGCATGGAGCGTGTATATACCCGCGATTATGAAAATGCAAGAAAGTGTTACAGCGCCAGGCCGACCAAAACCGCGACTTCCAGCAACTCCAACAATGCGCCGGCCGTGTCACCCGTGGTGCCACCCAGCCGGTTGACCATCAACTGACGCAGCCCGATAAAGCACAGCGCAGCGAGTAAAACAGCGATCCCGCCACTGAAACCGCCGATCAACACACAGGCCAGACCGCTGAGGATCAGCACCTGTTGGCCGACGATTCTGGGTAAATGATCCGACAGTGCCTGGCCCAAACCGCCTGCACGCACGTAGCGCGTGGTAAGGAACAGCGCCAGCATCGAAGCACGCCCGATCAGCGGCGCCAGAATCAGCGCCGTGCCGTTGTGCTGCTCGATCAAGGCCACCAGTGCGGTGAATTTGAGCAACAACACCAGCCCCAGAGTGACCACGGCAATCGGCCCGCTGCGCGGGTCTTTCATGATAGTCAGCGTGCGCTCGCGGTCGCCAAAGCCACCGAGCCAGGCATCGGCGCTGTCCGCCAGGCCGTCCAGATGCAAGCCGCCACTGAGCAACACCCAGGCTGTCAGCACCAGCGCCGCATGCAGCAATAACGGTGCGCCCATCAGGGCGGTGTTCAGGGCCCACAACAGCAGCCCGAACAGCAACCCCACCACCGGGTAAAACAGCAACGAACGCCCCAATTCCTGAGGCTGCGGCATGCCGGGCAGGCGAATTGGCAGGCTGCTGAGAAATTGCAGGGCGATCCAGAATGCCAGCATCCTCAGACGCCTTCCTTCAGCAGACCGTCGGCCATCACCTGCAGGCTGAACAGCCCACCGTGGCCGACTTCGACATTCAGCAGCTGCTCACGTGGCAAACCGCGCGCCTGCGCCAGCAGCAGCCGCATCACGCCACCATGGCTGATCAACAGCACGCGCTGTGCGGCATATGCCTGATGCAAACGTGAGACGGCGCCGAGAACGCGTGCAGAAAAGTCGCTGACGCGCTCGCCTTCAGGCGGTGTAAAGCTGTAGGGATCAGCCCAGAACCGGCCCAGTCCTTCGGCATCGGTTTGCATCAGCGCCGCCGCGCTCTGCCCTTCCCAGGCGCCGAAGTGCAGCTCCTGCAGATCCTTTTCCAGGCTCACCGGCACCCCAAGCCGTGCGCCCAGCTCGTGGGCGAACAGCGCGCAGCGTTGCAGTGGCGAACTGACCAACCGGTCCCACGGCCCCTGCTTTGCCACGGCGGTGCGCATCTGCTCCCAGCCTTTGGCGGTGAGCGCGTCGTCCAGGCTGCCGCGCAGGCCGCCGCCCAGCTCGGTTTCGCCGTGGCGCAGCAGGTCCAGGTGCAAGGTCATGCCGGGCGGTCTGCCACGGCGGCTTCGGCGAACGTCGCCATCTGCCCGTGCAGCGCGCACGCCAGGCGCAACAATGGCACCGCCAGCGCCGCACCGCTGCCCTCACCCAGGCGCAGGCCCAGTTCCAGCAGCGGTTGCGCGTCGAGGCTGTGCAGCACATGACGATGACCGGGCTCTGCGCCGCGGTGGCCGAACACCAACCACTCACGGCACGCCGGATTCAGGCGTGTAGCCACCAGCGCCGCGACCGTGCAGATAAACCCGTCCACCAGCACCACGATGCCCTCCTGGGCGCAGGCCAGATAAGCCCCCACCAACGCGGCAATTTCGAAACCACCCAGGTTGAACAACGTGTTCAGCGCGTCGTCACGTTGCGCCGCATGCAAGGCCAGCGCGCGTTCAATCACCGCCACTTTGTGGCTGACGCCCTGGGCGTTCAAGCCGGTGCCCGGGCCGGTCAGGTCGCTCACCTGGCAATCGAGCAACGCGCACGCCAAGGCGCTGGCGGCGGTGGTATTGCCGATGCCCATCTCGCCGCCGATAAACAGCTGTGCGCCGTTTTGCAACGCACGGTGCGCACTGTCACGCCCGGCTTGCAGGGCAAGTCGCCCTTGCGCTGCGGTCATCGCCGGGCCGTTGACGAAATTGGCCGTGCCGGCGCCGATATTCAGATGACGCACACCCGGCAGATCCAACGACGGCGTGACGGTGCCGAGGTCGACCACTTCCAGCTGCGCATTCAACTGCCGCGCCAATACGCTGATGGCCGCGCCACCGGTGACAAAGTTGTGCAACATCTGGCCGGTCACTTCCTGTGGAAATGCCGATACGCCTTCTGCAACCACGCCATGGTCACCGGCAAAGATGGCGATCCACACCTGATCCACCGCAGGTTTGACCTGGCCTTGCAAGCCGGCCAATTGCACCGCGATGGCTTCGAGCTGGCCGAGCGAGCCGGCTGGCTTGGTCAGTTGCTGCTGGCGAGCCAGCGCGTGTTCATGCGCAGAAGTGTTCACGGCCTTGCAGGGGTTGAGCCACCAGGAGTCAGTCATAACGCAGTACCTTTCAAAGTCAGGGGCAGGCCGGCGACGGTCAGGACCACACGCTGACACTGCTCGGCCAAGGCTTGATGCAGCCAACCGGCTTCATCCACATAGCGGCGAGTCAATTCACCCAGCGGCACGACACCCATTCCGGTTTCGTTGCTGACAAAAATGATTTCACCTGGCAGCGAGGCCAGGGTTTGCAGCAGTTGATCGCGCTCGAACGCCAGGCGTGCGGGGTTCTCCAGCATCAGCAAGTTGGTGAGCCACAGGGTCAGGCAATCCACCAGCAGGCAGCGGTCGTCGGCGGCGCTTTCGCGCAGTACACGCGCCAGCTCGATGGGTTCTTCGATCAGCCCCCAATGATCGGGACGGCGCTGGCGATGCAGTGCGACGCGCTCGTTCATCTCGCCGTCCAGCGGCTGGCTGGTGGCGATGTAGGTGACATGCAAGCCACACTCACTCGCCAGCTTTTCGGCGAGGCGGCTCTTGCCGGAACGGGCGCCACCGAGGATCAGTTGATACATGGGAAGGCACCTGTGCCGGCCGGCTGATAGGGTGAGGCGGGCACTGCCCCGTGTGGGAGCGGGCTTGCTCGCGAACGCGGTGTGTCAGTCAGCCGATTTGTCACTGAAGCACCCCATTGGCGAGCAAGCCCGCTCCCGCTGCTGAGGTGAGGTGCATCAGTTGAACCGGGGTTGGCTGGCCGGGCGCCATCGCAGGCGGGCCGGCGCCTGCTGGGGGATTGGGTGTACACCGTCAGATCCCGCATAGCTTGCGCAACAGTTCGGTGTCCAGATGGTGCTCCACCAGGTCCGCCAGGCGCTCAATATCGCGCTCGCGCAGGGCGTGGTAATCCACCTCTTGCACATCCTGCAACCCGGCCCAGCGCAGTAACGCACTGCACGCCGCCGGGGTCTCGAACACGCCGTGCAGATACGTGCCAAGAATCTGACCGTCTTCACTCAGGGCGCCGTCACTGCGGCCGTCATCCAACAGCACGGCGGCGTTCGCCAGGGCACTGCCGGCGGTCACGCCCGCATGGATTTCATAACCACTGACTTCGGCATCTTCCAGCAGCAACCGTCCGCGCACATTGCGCAATTGTTTCTCTTGTTCCAGCGTGGTGCTGAACGCCAGCAACCCCAGGGCCTCGCTGGAACCGGCCAACCCTTCCAGGCCGAGCGGGTCATGCACCTGCTCGCCGAGCATCTGCAGGCCGCCGCAAATCCCCAGCACCTTGCCGCCATAGCGCAAGTGCCGCGCAACGGCAGTGTCCCAGCCGTTGGCGCGCAAATAGGCCAGATCGCTGCGCACGCTTTTCGAGCCCGGCAGGATGATCAGGTCGGCAGCCGGAATGGCCTGGCCAGGGCCGATAAACTGTAAATCCACCTGGGGATGCAAACGCAGCGGGTCAAAATCCGTGTGGTTGCTGATGCGCGGCAACACCGGCACCACCACCTTGAGTACTTGGGCGGCCTTGTCGATCTGGCGCTGGTCGATGCCGTCTTCGGCTTCCAGGTGCAGGTCCATCACGTAGGGCAGCACGCCCACCACCGGCTTGCCGGTGTGCGCTTCGAGCCAATCGAGCCCCGGCTGCAACAGCGCGATATCACCGCGAAAGCGATTGATAATGAAGCCTTTGACCCGCGCCTGCTCGGTCGGCGACAGCAATTGGAGGGTGCCGACCAGATGCGCAAACACCCCGCCGCGATTGATATCGGCGATCAGCAGCACCGGGCAATCCACGGCCTCGGCGAAACCCATATTGGCAATGTCATTGGCGCGCAGGTTGATTTCCGCCGGGGAGCCCGCGCCTTCCACCATCACCACCGGGTAGGCCTCGCTCAACCGTGCATGGGAGGCGAGCACCGCCTGCATCGCAATGGCCTTGTAGTCGTGATAGGCCACGGCGTTCATGCTGGTCACGGCACGGCCATGGATAATCACTTGGGAGCCGGTGTCACTGTTGGGTTTGAGCAGCACCGGGTTCATGTCGGTGTGCGGCGCCAGGTTGGCGGCCTGGGCCTGCACGGCCTGGGCGCGGCCGATCTCGCCGCCCTCAGCGGTGACGGCGCTGTTGAGCGCCATGTTCTGCGGTTTGAACGGCACCACGCCAATGCCTTGGCGTACCAGCCAACGGCACAGCGCGGTCACCAGCGTACTTTTACCGGCGTCAGACGTGGTGCCTTGCACCATCAGCGTACTCATGCGGCGTCCTTGTAAGCGGCCAGGGCCTCATCGAGTCGCAACCAATCGGCCTCCGTGTCGGGCAGACCGCAGCGCAGGCTGCTGTCGTGGACAAACAGGCGCAGCAGGATGCCGCGCTGGGCCATGAATTCGTGCAGGCGTTCGGCGTGCGGGGTGATCAGCCATTGGAACAACGCGCAACCGCCCTGAGGCTCAAAGCCGTGGCGCTCAAGCAGCGCAAACAAGCGCTGGCCAGCCTCGATACAGCGATGACGCTGCTCGGCATGCCCGGCCGTATCGCGCAGGCACACCTGGCCAAGCACCCGTGTCGGCC
This sequence comes from Pseudomonas sp. TREG-RG-20F-10-E-6-01, assembly GCF_022662455.1. Classification (NCBI taxonomy): domain Bacteria; kingdom Pseudomonadati; phylum Pseudomonadota; class Gammaproteobacteria; order Pseudomonadales; family Pseudomonadaceae; genus Pseudomonas; species Pseudomonas sp. TREG-RG-20F-10-E-6-01. Next base: position 371,222 of record NZ_JAKNQP010000002.1, read on the forward strand.
CACTGACTGCCCACGGACCGAGCTGTTCGGCCAACAACTTGAGCAGCTTGCGTTCCGCCAGCACAAAGCCCAGGCGCACACCGGCCAGGCCGAAGAACTTGCCGAATGAGCGCAACACAATCAGGCCGACTTGATGGGCCTGGCTGGCGAGGCTCAATTGCGGGGTCACGTCCATAAACGCTTCGTCCACCACCAGCCAGCCGCCGCGCTGGGCCAACCGTGAGTGCCAGTCGAGCAGGCGCTGCGGCGGCAGACTCAGGCCGGTGGGGTTATTTGGATTGACCACCACCAGCACGTCGAGGCCGTCGAGAAAAAAGTCGACTTCCTGCTCCTGCACTTCGCGCACCACGTAACCGGCGCGGCGCCAGGCTTCGGCGTGTTCGGCATAACACGGCGACAACACGCCGACCTTGCCGGAGCGACGCAAGCGCGGCAGCAACTGGATCGCCGCCTGGGAACCCGCCACCGGCAACACGTGGGCGGCGCCGTAGTACTCGCTGGCGGCCTTTTCCAGGCCGTCGTCGGTTTCCGGCAATCGCGCCCAGGCCCGCAGCGGAATCTCGGGAATCGGCCACGGCCAGGGCGCCAGGCCGCTGGACAGGTCGAGCCAGTCCGCCTCGGCAATCCCGTACTGAATCACTGCCCTGCGCAGCCGGCCACCGTGCTCAAGCATAAAATTGCGCCCCCGCGCACAGGATCAACAGCCATAACCATACGCCGCGCTGCACCAGTTGCCAGCCACGGTCGATGGCGTCGGCATCAGCCGCCGGGCCTTCGCCCAACTGCGCACGCTGATGCAGTTCGCCGTGATAAATCGCCGCGCCGCCCAATTCAACACCCAAAGCGCCCGCACCCGCCGCCATCACCGGCCCGGCGTTGGGGCTGTCCCAGGTCGGCGCCTGGGTGCGCCAGCATTTAAGCGCCAGGCGGGTTTTGCCGAGTACCGCGTAGGTCAACGCCACCAGACGCGCAGGAATGTAGTTGAGCACATCGTCGATTTTTGCCGCCGCCCAGCCGAAACGCTCAAAGCGCTCGTTGCGATAACCCCACATGGCATCAAGGGTGTTGCTCAAGCGATAAAGCACCACGCCGGGCACGCCGGCCACGACAAACCAGAACAGCGCGGCGAACACCGCATCGCTGCCGTTCTCGAGCACCGATTCAGTCGCGGCGCGCGCGACTTCAGTGCTGTCCAGTTCGCTGGTCTGACGGCTGACGAGGTAGCTCACGCGTTTACGCGCTTCATCCAGGTCACCGCTGCGCAACGCCTGGGCGACGGGAATCACGTGCTCGCCAAGACTGCGCATGCCCAGCGCCATGTACAGCGCCAGAATCTCCAGCACCCAGCCGATATACGGCGCCCACGACAGCGCGGTGGCCAGCAACGTCAGCGGCACCACTGCGATAAACCATGCGGTCACGCCGTGGCTGCGCCACCCGCGGCCGCCGCTGTTGAAACGTTTTTCGATGCGCCCGGCAAAGTTGCCGAACGCCACCAGCGGATGCCAGCGCCTGGGCTCGCCCAGCAGCGCATCCAGCGCCACCGCAGCGACACACAGCAAGGCCACACTCATTGACTCACTCCCCACACATTCTCATACACCATGTCACTCAGCGGCCGTGGATCGGACCAGCCTTCGAGTTGCAACATCGGTGCCGGGTAGAACTCGGCCACCGGGCCCAGGCACAACACGGCCAGGGGCTTTGCACCCGCCGGCAACCCCAGCAGGTCGGCCAGGGCCTGGGGTTCGAACAACGAAACCCAGCCCATCCCAAGGCCTTCGACGCGGGCGGCCAGCCACAGGTTCTGGATTGCACAGGATAACGAGGCCATGTCCATTTCCGGCAAGGTGCGCCGGCCAAAGATGTGGCGCTCGCGATCATCCATCAGCGCAGCCACCAGCACTTCGGCGCAGTCGTGGATGCCTTCGACCTTGAGCTTCATGAAGTCGTCGGAGCGCTGGCCCAGGGCCTCGGCGGTGCGCACGCGCTCTTCTTCCACCAGTTGCTGGATTTGGCCGCGCAGGGCGCGGTCGCTGATGCGGATGAATCGCCACGGTTGCATCAAGCCGACGCTGGGCGCCTGGTGTGCGGCCTGGAGCAGGCGTTGCAGCAACTCGGGGGCCACGCTGCCGCCGGTGAAGTGGCGCATATCACGGCGTTCGGCGATGGCGCGGTAGACGGCCTGGCGCTCGGCTTCGGGGAAGGCGTTGTCTGTCATGGCCCTATCGCGGGCAAGCCCGCTCCCACATTGGATTGAGTTTCAACTTGGTCAGTTGTGGGAGCGGGCTTGCCCGCGATAGCGGTCTCAGGGCCAGGCGCAAACAATGCAGCCACCGCCGCCGGGTTGGAGGGGAAGTAAAAGTGCACGTAGGAAGCCGTCATCCGCCCCTGCCTATAAACCGCCTCGGCGCCACGCCCGCCGTTAGGGCTCAAGCCTCGGGCGATCGGCTGCCACTCGGTGCTGGTCAGCGAATGGTGATAGGTATGGCCGCGCAGCACGCCTTCCGGCAACTGGACACTTTGCAAAGCCAGCGCCGCCAGCTTCTTTTGCATCACCGCGTCGCCCTGCAGCAGGCCAACCAATTCGGCACGGGTGCCGTCGACATCGGTCAGCGAGTCCAGCAGGTAGAGCATGCCGCCGCACTCGGCGAGCAACGGTTTGCCCGCCGCGTGATGCGCGCGAATGGCGTTAAGCATCGGGGTGTTTTCCGACAGCGCCTGGTGGTGCAATTCCGGGTAGCCACCGGGCAGATAGAGGCTGTCGGCCTCAGGCAATTGGCTATCGTGAATCGGCGAGAAGAAGCGCAACTCGGCGCCCATCGCACGCAGCAGGTCAAGGCTTGCACCGTAGGTAAACGCAAAGGCTTCGTCGCGGGCCACGGCGATGCGCACGCCCGCCAGCAGCGGCTCGGCCTCGATCACTTCGGGCGCGGCGAACGTCACCGGTGGCGGCACGGCGACTTCGCAGCTGCTGCCCAGGGCTTTGGCGGCGGCGTCCAGGCGCATATCGAGGTCATTCAATTCGCTGGCTTGCACCAGGCCCAGGTGGCGGCTGGGCAACTCGATGCCGGTTTCACGCGACAACGCACCGTACCAGCGCAGGCCTTCAGTGAGGCTCCCTTCAAGCAATTGTGCATGGCGCAGGGTGCCAACGCGGTTGGCCAGCACGCCGGCGAACGGCAGGTCCGGCTGATAGCGCGCCAGGCCCAAGGCCAGCGCGCCGAAGGTCTGGGCCATGGCGGTGCCGTCGATCACGCCCAGCACCGGCACACCAAAGTGCCGCGCCAGGTCGGCGCTGGAGGGCGTGCCGTCGAACAGGCCCATCACGCCTTCGATCAGGATCAGGTCAGCCTCGCCCGCCGCTTCCCACAGCAAACGGCGACTTTCCTGCTCGCCGACCATCCACATGTCCAACTGGTACACCGGCGCACCGCTGGCGCGCTCGTGAATCATCGGGTCGAGGAAGTCCGGCCCACACTTGAACACGCGCACCTTGCGCCCCAGGTTGCGGTGCAAACGGGCGAGCGCGGCGGTGACGGTGGTTTTGCCCTGGCCGGATGCCGGTGCGGCGATCAGTACGGCCGGGCAATGACGGGGCTGATTCAAAGTTCGACGCCCTTCTGTGCCTTGATACCGGCCTGGAACGCGTGCTTGAGCATGCCCATTTCGGTGACGGTGTCGCCCATTTCGATCAACTCAGGCTTGGCGCCACGGCCAGTGACCACCACGTGCTGCATGGGCGGGCGGGCTTGCAAGTCGCTGAGTACTTGGTCCAGATCAAGGTAGCCGTGCTTGAGGGCGATGTTCAGTTCATCCAGCACCACAAGGCCGATGGAAGGGTCTTGCAGCATTGCGCGGGACACTGCCCAGGCGGCTTCGGCGGCGGCGATATCGCGCTGGCGGTCCTGGGTTTCCCAGGTAAAGCCTTCGCCCATCACGTGAAAGCGCACTTGCTCGGGAAAGCGGCGGAAGAACAACTCCTCGCCGGTGCTGTTACGCCCCTTGATGAACTGCACCACGCCGCATTGCATGCCGTGGCCCAAGGCGCGGGCAAGCATGCCAAACGCCGAGCTGCTTTTGCCTTTGCCGTTGCCGGTCAATACCAGCAGCAAGCCGCATTCGTTCGGGGAGTTGGCGATACGCTCGTCGATCACGGCTTTTTTGCGCAGCATGCGCGCCAGGTGGCGTTCGTCGCGGTCGGGGGAATCGGTCATGGCAGCTCTCCGTTGGGGCTGGACAAAAAACGGCGGGCAGGAAAATAGACAAACAGACAGCCAAGCATCGCCCACCGTGATGCTGTTGGATGATCCAGGCCGGTCTCCGGACTCATGAGTGGCGCTTGCTCAGCGAGCGAGCAGGCCGACGGCGCGCCTTCCCATATCACGCGGATACAGTGGCAAAAGGCACCGTTTTGACTCATTTACCGTTGCGGGGGCAGCGCCGGAATCGCGGCAGCACTGTGTACAAGTGCGCTCACTCACCGGCTTCCCTGTTTCACTCTGTCGACCCACAGGTCACAGAGCACCTGGAACAAGCCGCGAAGGTTAGTGGGTTGGGGGTGGAGCGTCAATTAAAGCCGGCCTTGCACTTGAACGATCGGACCGGCAAACGCCTCTACCCTTACAGGTATCAAGGAGAAAACCATGCATAAAACCAGACTTGCCTTACTGATCATGCTCGCAGGCACCCTCGCCGCCTGCGGCGAAAGCTCTACCCTGCAGGTGTCCGACGGCACCGGGCCTTCGCCCAAGCTGCCGGAGCCGAACAAAACCCTGATCCCCACCGTAAACATTGCCCCGGCGATTGGCTGGCCAGACGGCGCGAAGCCTACGGCCGCCGCCGGCACTCAGGTCGCGGCGTTTGCAGAAGGCCTGGATCACCCGCGCTGGTTGTATGTATTGCCCAACGGCGACGTGCTGGTGGCAGAAACCAACGCGCCGCCCAAGCCGGATGATGCCAAGGGCATTCGCGGCTGGGTGATGGAGAAGGTCATGGGGCGCGCCGGTGCGGCCGTGCCGAGCCCGAACCGCATCACCCTGCTGCGCGATGCCGATCACGATGGCGTGGCCGAGACCCGCACCGTGTTCCTGGAGAACCTCAACTCGCCGTTCGGCATGACCCTGGTCGGCAACGACCTGTACGTGGCGGACTCGGACAAACTGCTGCGCTTCCCCTATCAACCGGGCGAAACCGCGATCAAGGCTGCCGGCACCACGGTGGTTGACCTGCCGGGCGGCAGCATCAACCACCACTGGACGAAAAACGTGGTGGCCAGCAAGGACGGCAGCAAGCTGTACGTGAGTGTTGGCTCCAACAGCAACGTCGGCGAAAACGGCCTGGCAGCCGAAGAAGGCCGCGCGGCGATCTGGGAAGTCGACCGCGCCACAGGCCAGCACCGGATTTTTGCCTCCGGCCTGCGCAACCCCAACGGCATGGCCTGGGAACCGCAGAGCGGCAAGCTGTGGACGGCGGTAAATGAGCGCGACGAGATCGGCAGCGACCTGGTGCCGGACTACATCACGTCAGTCAAGGATGGCGCGTTTTATGGCTGGCCATTCAGCTACTACGGGCAACACGTGGATGTGCGCGTCACACCGCAGAACCTGGACCTGGTCGCCAAGGCCATCGCTCCGGACTATGCCGTGGGGCCGCACACCGCATCATTGGGCCTGACCTTCGCCGAGGGCAGCAAACTGCCGGCGCAGTTCAACAACGGCGCGTTTATCGGCCAGCACGGTTCGTGGAACCGCAAACCGCACAGTGGCTACAAGGTGATCTTCGTGCCGTTCGAAGGCGGCCAACCCAAAGGCCAGCCGGTGGATGTGCTGACCGGGTTTCTCAACAGCGATGAGAAAGCCATGGGCCGACCGGTCGGCGTGGTGATTGATCAGCAGGGAGATTTGCTGGTGGCCGATGACGTGGGGAATAAGGTGTGGCGGGTGTCGCCAGCCAAATAGCCGAACTCGGGTACAGCCTAAAACCAATGTGGGAGCGAGTTTGCGCGCTCCCACATTGGGATCTGCACTCGCCTTACGGGTTACGCGCCAGACTCGCCGGCAACACGCGCTTGGCGCTCAGGTAGGCATTTTGCCAATAGGCTTTGGACAGCGTATCCAGCTTCACCGTGCCGCCGGTCTGCGGTGCATGCACGAATCGCCCTTCGCCCACGTAGATGCCCGCGTGGCTCACCTTTGAGCCGCCGCCAGTGGCGAAAAAAATCAGGTCGCCGGTCTGCAGGTTATTTTCGCTCACGTCCTGGGCACGCATCACGATCAATTCACGGGTGGTGCGCGGCAGGCTGATGCCCGCGGCGTCACGGTAGACAAACCCGATCAGGCCGCTGCAATCAAACCCGGAGTCCGGCGTATTGCCGCCCCAGCGATAAGGCGTGCCGACCAGGCCCAGCGCACGAAAGAGCACGTCTTCGGCTGCCGGCGAGAAATTCTGCGTGGAGTAATTGAACACCGGCTTGGGCTTGACCGCTACGGGAGCGGGCGGCGGTGGACGGCTTGCGCAGGCGCTGAGGAGCGCGGCGCAAACAAGAAGAATGAGGCGGGCTGAGGTCGACATGGGCAGAACAATCCTGGTCTGGATGCGGCTTTTCGCTGCCGAACGCTGAAAACCAGAACGCGCAAGCAAAGCTCGCGCGAACGGATTACAACAATATCCAGGGATTCTAGCGCTTACACGTCAAACTTCAAGTATCACTTTAACTTTACTTACTAGCGGTAACCGTCGTCGGGGCCATGGCGAGTGCGCGCTTGGCTTCGATGAAGGTTTTGCTCCAGTAGCTGTCACCCAGGTTGTCGACGCGCACACCACCACTGCGACGGCTGCTGGAGTGAATAAACTGGTTATCGCCCAAGTAGATACCGGCGTGGCTCACACGACCACGGCCCGCCGTACTAAAGAAAAGCAGATCGCCGGGCTTGAGGTTATTGCGTGCGACCAACGGTGCATCCACGTTGATCATTTCGCGGGTCGAGCGAGGCAGGTTCATGCCGGCTTCTTCACGAAACAGGTAGCCGATGAAGCCGCTGCAGTCGAAACCGGCCTCAGAGGTACCGCCGAAACGGTAACGGGTACCGATCAGGGACATGCCGCGTTCAAGAATGCTGTCGGCCAGAACTGGAAGCTGGTAAGGCTTGCTGCCGGCGAAGTCGGCGAGTTCTTTTTCAGTTGCAACTTCTTCCTCGTAAACAGTGGAAGACTGCGTTGCAACGAATTTTGCCTGGGACTGTTGTGCTGGTTTTTGCTGCTCAGCCACGTTTTGAGTGTGGGTGGCGCAACCAAACAACAGGGTAACGAGTGCGAGAGGCACGAGGGGTGCGAAGCGATTTAGCATGGGCACGACCGTGGCTGGTATGTAAAGAAGTCGAGACTATGCCCACTATCACATCGATTTGCAAATTCAATCGTGATCTATGTGACTTCTTGTTTGAACGATGACATCTAACCGCTTAACACCCATTACATGCCTTTTGCGTGGCCAAAGCGGCCCAAACGCAGGTTTTCTGGCGCCTGAAATTTGCCGAAAGCCGCGCATTACAAGGGCTGGCTACCAGCCGAGGGTTTCCTTGAGGAAGGGGATGGTCAGCTTGCGCTGGGCCTGCAACGAGGCCTGATCGAGCTGTTCGAGCAAATCGAACAATGCACTCATGCTACGGGTGCCGCGAGTGAGAATAAAATGCCCGACTTCGTCGGTAAGGTGCAGGCCGCGACGGGATGCACGCAATTGCAGGGCACGCAATTTGTCCTCGTCGGACAATGGGCGCATCTGGAAAATCAGCGCCAGGGTCAGGCGCGACTTGAGGTCGGCCAGCTTCACCGGCAATTCACGCGGCGAGGTAGACGCGGCGATCAACAGGCGCCGGCCGCTGTCACGCAGCCGATTGAACAGGTGGAACAGCGCCTCTTCCCAATCCGCCTTGCCAGCAATCGCCTGCAGATCATCCAGGCACACCAGTTCGTATTGCTCCAGGTGGTCGAAGATGCCGATACCACGGTCCATCAACTCCGCCAACGGCAGGTAAACCGCCGGTTCGCCCATTTGCTCGAAGCGCAGGCACGCCGCCTGCAACAGGTGGGTACGCCCCACGCCGTGCTTGCCCCACAGATAGATCAGGCTTTCAGTCCACCCGGCGTCGGCTTCGCAAAGCCGCTCGACATAGCCGAGTGCAGCGGCATTGGCGCCTGGGTAGTAATTGATAAAGGTGGCGTCGTCACGCAGACGCACACCCAAGGGCAGCTGAATCGGTTTCATGCTGACTGAACGGCTCCAAACGAACCGTTAGTGGCCTCTGTGTAAAGTTTGCAAAGTTTATACCCGTGACGCCGGGCGCACAATGCAGCAGACCACAAGCAAAATCAAAGGTTTGCGTTAACTTGGGCGATTTGCGCAAATTGTTTGACACACCGCCCGCAGAAACAACAAACCCGGCCTGGGCCGGGTTTGTGACGAAGCGGTTACAGGTCGGGGTCTTCAACCCCGGTGTACACATCCGAATCCTTGTACAGATCATGCACATGGCGCACCAGCACCATGATCACCGCCGCCACCGGCAGCGCCAACAGGATACCCGTAAAGCCAAACAGCTCACCGCCTGCCAGAATCGCGAAGATCACCGCCACCGGGTGCAGGCCGATCCGGTCGCCCACCAGCAAGGGCGTCAACACCATCCCTTCAAGGGCCTGGCCGACCATAAACACCGCAACAATCCCCAGCATCGGGTACAGGTCGCCGCCAAACTGGAACAACCCCGCCACCAGCGCCGCGCCAATCCCGATCACAAAGCCCATGTACGGCACGATGGCAGCCAGACCGGCAATCAAGCCGATCAACAGGCCCAGCTCCAGGCCGATCGCCATCAACCCCGCGGCGTAGATGATCCCCAGCGCGAGCATCACCAGCAACTGGCCCCGCACAAACGCGCCCAGCACCTCATGGCACTCTTCCGCCAGGGAGACGATGCGCTCCTCGTTGTTGCGCGGCAGCAGGCCGCGGATCTTGGCCATCATGATGTCCCAGTCACGCAGCAGGTAGAACGCCACCACCGGGATCAGCACCAGGTTGGTCAACCAGCCGATCAACGCCAAACTGGACGCCGTGGCCTGACTGAGCACGACACCGACGATATCGGTGGTCTGCCCCATGTGCTCACTGATCGCCGCCTTGACCTTGTCGAACTTCCAGAAACCGTCCGCCAGCCCCAGCTTGGCCTGCGCCCACGGCATTGCCGTGTGCTGCAACCAGTCAAGCATCTGCGGCGCCAGTTCATACAGGCGAAACAGCTGCTTGGCCAGCATCGGCACCAGCACCAATACCAGCGCGGTGATGATCAACGTGAACAAGGCAAACACCGCTACCACACCCAAGGTGCGCGACAGGCCGGCCTTCTCCAGACGATCCACCACGGGATCGAACAGATAAGCCAGCAGCAGCGCGACCAGGAACGGCGTCAGGATCGAATGCAGCAAGAACACAAAAACGCACAGCAGGACAATCCCGCCAAGCCACACCCAACGACGCGTATCCGCCATAAACCACTCCATTATTTGCTTCTATCTATAGAGGAAGAACACTTACCACCGAAAACGCAGCTGAGCCTGAGGTTCAGGTGCTGCGGGTGCCTGGGCACCCTCTGCCACCGGCGGCTGCACAGCAGCTTCGCCCGCAGGCACTTCCTGCAACTTGGCCAGGCTCAACTGAGTACGCAACTGATCAGCACTGCCGTTGACGCGGTACACAATGCGAGTGCCGTCGACCAACTGCGGCTGACCACCAAAAGGTTCGAGCAGATGGCCCAGTGCAGCGTAGCGCTCCAGGTTCATGCCCTGCACTTCGAGCAATTGCTCACTGCTCACGCCGGGCTTGACCGCAAAACGTGGCGCCAGCTTTTGGCTGACAGCGAGCAATACGGCGTCGGCCACGGCAGCCGTGTCGGCGCCCTGGGCGGTGCCCTGCTCAGTTTTGTCGCCCAGCCACAGGCGCCATTTGGCCTGCCACTGGTTGCCTTCCTGGCGAGCGTGCACCGCGAGCAACGCGTCGGCCCCGTAGCGCTCGGAGGCTGCACGCAGTGGCGTGGCATCGGCGCTTTCCAGATTCGGCGCAGTGGCGACGACCTGTTCATCCAGATCACCCAACGGCAGGCGCAACGGCAAACCCCGGTGTTGCGCCGCACGGCGCAGGGCACCGGCAATGGCTTGACCATCACCCACCAGGCTGCTGCCTTCGGTGGAGTCGTTCAGCCACCAGCCGAGAATCGACGGCCGATTACTGCCCCAGATCGACAGGCCCGCTGCACGCAGGGCGCGATCGGTGCTCACCGGGTCGAAATCCACCTGCAGGCTCTCGGGTGGGCCAGCGTCGTAGCCATACTGGCTGATGATTTGCTGCGGATCTTTGCGAATTGCCGCCAGGCCCGGGCCTTCGGCGGCCTTGGCGTCGCCGGTCAGGCGGATCACCAGGGTTTGCACGGCTCGCTGGGTCGCTTGGTCGCGCTCTTGGGGCGACTGGCTGCTGACCGGTTCAAGCACTTGATACAGGCCATTGAGGGTTTCGGCATGACTCGCCAGGCTGACCAACGACAAGCAGCCTACAAAGAAGAATTTACACAGACGCATGGAAGATTCCCGAACGACAAATTTAGCGGCTGGAACAGACCGCGTGAACCCGGCTTGCCAGGCTGTGACCACAGCAGCCGGTAAAACATTCACAGGGTCGCGGTAAGTTTTCGTACTGTCATAACGATAGCGGGTTAAAGGCTATACCTTAATACGCGCCATCACAGAGACGATTAGCAATTTTTTAACCGGGCTTTTTAACCTTTATGGCCCTGCCCGTCGGCCCGAGGATGGCCGCTGCCCCTCAAGCCTGATAAAATCGCGCGCCTTCGCAGACCGTCAACGGCTGGGCCTCTTCACGAAAGCCTTCGCCAGCTCGGTCGTTACCCAGAAATCCCCCCTAAAGGCCTGGATCATGAGCAAGCAACCCTCCCTGAGCTACAAGGACGCCGGTGTAGACATCGACGCCGGTGAAGCATTGGTCGAACGCATCAAGAGCGTCGCCAAGCGCACTGCGCGCCCCGAAGTCATGGGCGGCCTGGGCGGTTTTGGCGCCCTCTGCGAAATCCCGGCCGGCTACAAACAGCCTGTGCTGGTCTCCGGCACCGACGGCGTGGGCACCAAGCTGCGCCTGGCCTTGAACCTGAACAAGCACGACAGCATCGGCATTGACCTGGTTGCCATGTGCGTCAACGACCTGGTGGTGTGCGGCGCCGAGCCACTGTTCTTCCTCGACTACTACGCCACCGGCAAGCTCAATGTCGAGACTGCGACCCAGGTCGTGACCGGCATTGGCGCGGGCTGCGAACTGTCGGGTTGCTCCCTGGTCGGCGGCGAAACCGCTGAAATGCCAGGCATGTACGAAGGCGAAGACTACGACCTGGCCGGTTTCTGCGTCGGCGTTGTCGAAAAATCCGAAATCATCGACGGCTCCAAAGTCGCTGCCGGTGACGCCCTGCTCGCGCTGCCATCCTCGGGCCCGCACTCCAACGGCTACTCGCTGATCCGCAAGATCATCGAAGTGTCCGGCGCCGACATCGAGAACATCCAACTCGACGGCAAGCCGCTGACCGACCTGCTGATGGCGCCGACACGCATCTACGTCAAACCACTGCTCAAGCTGATCAAGGACACTGGCGCCGTCAAAGCCATGGCCCACATCACCGGCGGCGGCCTGCTGGACAACATCCCACGCGTTCTGCCAAAAGGCGCCCAGGCGATCGTCGACGTGGCCAGCTGGCAGCGTCCTGCGGTATTCGACTGGCTGCAAGAGAAAGGCAACGTCAACGAGACCGAGATGCACCGCGTGCTGAACTGCGGCGTCGGCATGGTCATCTGCGTGGCTCAAGAGCATGTTGAAGCGGCGCTGAACGTTCTGCGTGAAGCGGGCGAGCAGCCATGGGTCATCGGCCAGATCGCGACTGCCCCGGAAGGCGCAGCTCAGGTTGAACTGAAGAACCTCAAGGCTCATTGATGTCTCAGACCTGTGATGTCGTGGTGCTGCTTTCCGGCACCGGCAGTAACTTGCAGGCCCTGATCGACAGCACGCGCACCGGCGACAGCCCGGTGCGCATCGCTGCGGTGATCTCCAATCGCAGCGACGCCTACGGCCTGCAACGCGCCAGGGACGCGGGCATTGAAACCCGCTCCCTGGATCACAAGGCTTTCGAAGGCCGCGAGGCCTTCGACAGCGCCTTGATCGAACTGATCGACGCCTTCAACCCCAAACTCGTGGTCCTCGCCGGCTTCATGCGCATTCTGAGCGCCAGTTTCGTGCGGCACTACGAAGGGCGCCTGCTCAATATCCACCCTTCCCTGCTCCCCAAGTACAAAGGCATGCACACGCACCAGCGTGCGCTTGAGGCTGGCGACAGCGAGCACGGCTGCAGCGTGCACTTTGTGACCGAGGAACTCGATGGCGGCCCTCTGGTCGTACAGGCAGTGGTTCCGGTAGAGTCTGCAGATTCAGCGCAGACACTTGCGCAACGGGTTCACACCCAGGAACACAGGATTTACCCGCTGGCTGTTCGCTGGTTTGCCGAGGGGCGGTTGATTCTTGGCGATCACGGTGCATTATTGGACGGCCAATTACTTGCGGCCAGCGGCCACTTGATTCGAACCTAGGAGATTTTATGCGTCGCGCCTTGCTCTTCGCTTTTGCGCTGTTCGCCTTGCCTGCCGTGCAAGCAGCAGACCTTCACCCTTTCTCCGCCAGCTACACCGCCGACTGGAAACAGTTGCCCATGAGTGGTTCGGCCGAACGCAGCCTGACCAAGAATGACAATGGCACCTGGACCTTGAACTTCAAGGCTTCCATGATGATCGCCAGCCTCACCGAAACCAGCGTGATCCTGTTCGACAAGGACGCACTGCAACCCAAGAGCTACAGCTTCGAACGCGGCGGCCTGGGCAAGGCGAAGAAGATCAACCTGGATTTCGACCACGCGGCCAACAAGGTCACCGGTTTCGAAAACAAGGACCCGGTCAACGTCACGCTTGAAAGTGGCATGCTCGACAAATCGACTTATCAGCTTGCCCTGCAGCGCGACGTCGCCGCCGGCAAGAAAAGCATGAGCTACCGCGTGGTCGAAGGCACCGACGTCGATACTTATGACTTTCGCGTGATCGGCCCGGAAAAGGTCCAGACCAAAGCCGGCGCCATCGATGCGATCAAGGTTGAGCGCGTGCGCGACCCTTCCCAGAGCAAGCGCATCACCCAGATGTGGTTTGCCAAGGACTGGGGCGGCATCCTGGTTGCCCTGCGTCAGGTGGAAACCGACGGCAAGGAATACAACATCATGCTGCTGGACGGCACCGTTGACGGCAAGGCTGTCAAAGGGAGCTGATCGGCTGATGAGCTGAAAAACGAGCCTCGCTGAATGCGGGGCTTTTTTTCGCCTGCAGGTTGTGTGTTGGAGCTTCTACCGCTATCGCAGGCAAGCCAGCTCCCACACTGGAATGCATTTCAACGGTGGGAGCTGGCTTGCCTGCGATGGCGTTGGCGCGGGCAGAACAAGGCTAAAGCCTAAGAAGAACATGAAACTTTTGTCATAAAACTCAGCCCCCTGCGACGCAATGTCGCGGATTACGGGGCCTGCGGGACAGTTGCAGTTTGTGCAATGAATTGTTGCGTGCAAAATCGGTTTACTTAGCAAGCTAACAAAACATATAAAAGAGGCCTGCGACGACTTGCCGCAGATCAACCAGAGATTGGAGCAAGCAGATGACTGTAAAAGTAACTGAACGCGACGATGCACACATGTCTCACGAAGCACTGGGCCATGGGATTCACATCTGGGATGTCCATCAACAAGACCAACTGGTCGGCATGTTCCACAACGAGAACGAAGCCCACAATTATAAAAACGAGCTCGAATCTCTAGAGATGAAACGCCAGGCACAAAGCTCCTGAATACTGAAATCCGCTAGGCCCCCAGCCCCACGCAGCCAGGGTGCCTATAAACACAAACCCCGCCTTTTGAGCGGGGTTTGTGTTTATAGGCTTTGCCGTTGGGCGCGCCTGGCACGCCCGATTGTTTTAACGCCTTACCACATCAAGTCATCCGGGATCTGGTACGCGGCGTATGGATCATCCTCATCCGGCACCTGGCTTTCGGTGAGGATATTGAGCTGCACGATACGCTCCGGCGCACGCTCCTGAATCTTCAGCGCCGCCTCACGCGGGATCACCTCGTAACCGCCGCCATGGTGCACGATTGCCAGGGAGCCGTTGCTCAGCTTGTTGCGCATCAGCGTGTTGACCGACAGGCGCTTGACCTTCTTGTCATCCACGAAGTTGTAGTAGTCCTCGGTGGTCAGCTTGGGCAGGCGCGAGGTCTCGATCAATTGTTTGACCTGGGCCGTACGGGCCTTGGCCTCGGCTTTTTCCTGCTGCTGGCGGTTCAGCTCCTGGTCGCGCTTGACCTTCTCGGCATGCGCCTCGGCGGCCAGGCGTGCCTGGGTGTCGTCCACTTCGGCTTGACCCTTGTGGACCAGGCGCTGCTGCTTCTGTTTCTCTTTGCCGACCTGCTTGGCCTGCTTTTGGTTGACCAGACCTGCTTTAAGCAACTGGTCGCGAAGGGAAAGGCTCATGGTGCTTACTCACTTAGGCAACTGCTTAACCGCAGCTGGACAGATTCTTTTCCTGGCGTTTGGCTTCACCCCACAGGGCGTCCAACTCTTCGAGGGTGCAATCTTCTATGGGACGGTGGGTATCGCGCAATGCCTGTTCGATAAATCGGAAACGTCGTTCGAACTTGGCATTGGCGCCACGCAACGCAGCTTCCGGGTCAACCTTCAGATGCCGGGCCAGGTTGACCGCTGCAAACAGCAGGTCACCGACTTCATCGGCAATCGCCACCGGGTCGTTATCGGCCATGGCTTCGAGCACTTCATCCAGCTCTTCGCGCACGTTGTCCACCACCGGCAAGGCGGCGGGCCAGTCAAAGCCGACCTGGCTGGCGCGCTTTTGCAATTTGGCAGCGCGCGACAGCGACGGCAACGCCGTGGGCACGTCATCGAGCAGGGACAGCTGCTGTGGCGCGTCGGACTTTTCCGCGCGCTCCTCAGCCTTGATCTGCTCCCACCGCTCCTTGACCTGCTCTTCGCTCAGCTGAGGAATATCCAGCGGCGCATACAGATCACCCGTCGGGAATACGTGAGGATGGCGACGAATCAACTTGCGGGTGATGCTGTCGATCACCCCAGCAAATTCAAAGCGCCCTTCTTCCTTCGCCAACTGGCTGTAATACACCACCTGAAACAACAGGTCGCCCAGTTCGCCTTGCAGGTGATCAAAGTCGCCGCGCTCGATGGCATCAGCGACTTCGTAGGCTTCTTCCAGGGTGTGCGGGACGATGGTTGCGTAGGTTTGCTTGATGTCCCACGGGCACCCGTACTTTGGGTCTCGCAGGCGGTTCATCAGGTGCAGCAGGTCTTCAAGTGAATACATCAGTCAATCTCTGTCCGCGTTCAGTGGGAGCAGGCTTGCCTGCGATGCAGGCGACTGGGTGTAGCTGGCAGACCCAGGCGATGCTATCGCAGGCAAGCCAGCGCCCACATAAAACTGCCCCACATTTTCAGTCCGCGCTCATCCAGCTGCTCATGGCGTGCGATTACGCCGCGTCTCAATGATGTTCGGCAACTGGGAAATCCGCCCCAGCAACCGACCCAACGCGTCCAGGCCCGGAATCTCGATGGTCAGGGACATCAACGCCGTGTTGTCCTCTTTGTTCGAGCGGGTATTGACCGCCAGCACGTTGATCCGCTCATTGAGCAGCACTTGCGACACGTCACGCAGCAAGCCGGAACGGTCGTAGGCGCGAATGATGATGTCCACCGGGTAAGTGAGCACCGGCACCGGGCCCCAGCTGACCTGGATGATGCGCTCCGGCTCGCGCCCGCCCAGTTGCAGCACTGAGGCGCAATCCTGGCGGTGAATGCTTACGCCACGGCCCTGGGTGATGTAGCCGACGATGGCGTCGCCCGGCAACGGCTGGCAGCAGCCGGCCATTTGCGTCATCAGGTTGCCCACGCCCTGAATCTGGATATCGCCGCGCTTGCCCGGTTTGTAGCCGGTGGCTTTGCGCGGGATCAGCTCCAGCTGCTCGCTGCCGCGCTCTGGCTCGACCAGTTGCTGCGCCAGGTTGACCAGTTGCGCCAGGCGCAAGTCGCCGGCGCCAAGGGCTGCGAACATGTCCTCGGCAATCTTCATGTTGGCTTTTTCGGCCAACTTGTCGAAGTCCACCTGCGGCAGGCCCAGGCGCGCCAGCTCGCGTTCGAGCAAGGTTTTACCGGCCGCGACGTTCTGGTCGCGCGCCTGCAATTTGAACCAGTGAACAATCTTCGCCCGTGCCCGCGATGTGGTGATGTAGCCCAGGTTCGGGTTCAACCAGTCGCGGCTCGGCGTGCCGTGCTTGCTGGTGATGATCTCGACCTGTTCACCGGTCTGCAGGCTGTAGTTGAGCGGCACGATGCGCCCGTTGATCTTGGCGCCCCGGCAGTTGTGACCGATTTCGGTGTGCACGCGGTAGGCAAAGTCCAACGGCGTGGCGCCCTTGGGCAAGTCGATGGCGTGGCCGTCGGGGGTGAAGATATAAACGCGGTCGGGCTCGATATCCACCCGCAGCTGTTCGGCAAGGCCGCCGATGTCGCCGAGTTCTTCGTGCCACTCGAGCACTTGGCGCAGCCAGGAGATTTTCTCTTCGTACTGGTTGGACCCGGCCTTGACGTCGGTGCCCTTGTAGCGCCAGTGCGCGCACACCCCAAGTTCAGCCTCTTCGTGCATGGCGTGGGTGCGGATCTGCACCTCCAGCACCTTGCCCTCAGGGCCGATCACCGCAGTGTGCAGCGAGCGATAGCCGTTTTCCTTGGGGTTGGCGATGTAGTCGTCGAACTCCTTCGGAATGTGCCGCCACAAGGTGTGGACGATGCCCAGCGCGGTGTAGCAGTCGCGCATTTCCGGCACCAGCACACGCACGGCGCGCACGTCGTAGATCTGGCTGAAGGCCAGGCCCTTGCGCTGCATTTTGCGCCAGATCGAATAGATGTGTTTGGCGCGGCCGCTGATGTCGGCGTCAACGCCGGTGGCCTGCAACTCGGAACGCAGCTGGCCCATCACGTCGGTGATAAAGCGCTCACGGTCGAGCCGCCGCTCATGCAGCAGCGTCGCAATCTGTTTGTATTGATCGGGCTCGAGGTAGCGAAAGGACAAGTCCTCCAGCTCCCACTTGATATGGCCGATGCCCAAGCGATGCGCCAGCGGCGCGTAGATGTCGAAGACTTCGCGGGCCACCCGGTTGCGCTTTTCGTCGTCGGCGGTCTTCACCGCACGGATCGCGCAGGTGCGTTCAGCCAGCTTGATCAGCGCAACGCGCACGTCGTCGACCATCGCCACCAGCATTTTGCGCAGGTTCTCGACCTGGCCCTGGGTGCCCAGCACCATCGACTGGCGCGGGCTGAGGCTGGCACTGATAGCCGCCATGCGCAGCACGCCGTCGATCAGTTTGGCCACGACCGCGCCGAAACGCTGGCTGACCGTCGGCAACGGGATGTGCCCTTCACGCACGCCGCGATAGAGCACGGCGGCGATCAGCGAATCCTGGTCGAGCTTGAGATCGGCGAGGATCTCGGCGATTTCCAACCCGGTGCGAAAGCTTGACGTGCCCTCCGCCCAGAGGTTTTTGGCCGCATTGTCTTGTTGTTCAGACTCACGAGCGAACTCGCAGGCTGCTTTCAAGGCTTCACGGTCCAGTGCCGGGTCGACACTGACGGCATGATCCAGCCATGCCTCGAGATTGATACTGCCGTCGGTGTTGATCGGCTGGTGTGCTCTCACCTGTACCATCTTGCTTACCTTCCCTACGACGCACCTTTAATGCGCCAAAAATCATCGCTGACCTGCTTTACCTGAATAAAGCTTACACACACTCCCTGGCAGGTCACGGCCTTGGAGAATGCAGGCCAGTCGGATTAAACGGGCATCCTAGCCCGCTTCAAATAACGCCATGGCCTCGACATGCGCGGTTTGCGGAAACATGTCGAGGATCCCGGCACGTTTTAGCCGGTAGCCCTGCTTGACCAACTCAACCGTGTCCCGCGCCAGCGTGGCCGGGTTGCAGGACACATACACCAGACGCTTGGCCTTAAGGGTCGCGAGCTTGCGCACAACCTCCAGGGCACCATCACGGGGTGGGTCCAAGAGTACCGCAGAAAAGCCCTGTTTGGCCCACTCCGCGTCAGTCAAAGGCTGGGATAAATCGGCCTGAAAAAACTGCACATTATGCAAATTGTTGCTGACGGCATTCTGCGCCGCCCGGTCCACCATGGTCTGCACGCCTTCTACCGCGACCACTTCACGCACTTGCCGGGCCAGTGGCAAAGCGAAGTTGCCCAGCCCGCAGAACAAATCCAGTACCCGCTCGTCGGGCTGAGGCGCCAGCCATTCCAGGGCCTGGGCGACCATCGCGGCGTTGACGCCGGCGTTGACCTGCACAAAATCCCCGGGCCGATAAGCCAACTCCAAATCCCATTGTTCCAACCGATAACCCAACGCCGAATCCGTCTCGACCGGCTCCGGCTGGCCCTCGCCATGCAGCCACAACTGCGCGTCATGGAAGGTGCAAAATTCCTGCAGGATCAGCAGGTCTGCCTCGGACAACGGCGCCATATGCCGCAGCAGCACGGCAATCGACGAGCCGCTGAACAACTCCACATGCCCCAGCGCCTGCGGTTTGCTCAGGCGGCGCAGCATGTTCGGCAAACGCTGCATGATCGGTTGCAAGGCTTGTACCAGCACTGGGCAATCATCGATGGCGACGATGTCCTGGCTGGCCACGGCGCGAAAACCCACTTCAAGTTTTTTCGCCTTGGCATCCCAGCGTACCGCCACGCGGGCGCGTCGGCGGTAGCCGAACTCCGGGCCACTCAAAGGTGCGGCCCATACCTGCGGTTCGACACCGGCGACGCGAGACAGTTGTTCGGCGAGCATGCGCTGTTTCAGGGCAAGTTGTTCGGCGTGGGGCAAGTGCTGCACGCTGCAACCGCCGCAGCGGCCAAAATGTGCGCAGGGTGCCGGACGGCGCAGTTCGCTGGCCGTGAACACGCGCTCGGTGCGGGCTTCGACCACTTTGCCGTGGGCGCCCAATACACGTGCTTCGACCTCTTCGCCGGCGAGCGCGCCATTTACAAACCAGGTGCGGCCTTCAAAGAACACAATGCCGCGGCCGTCATTGGCCAGGCGCTCGATGGTCAGGCGCTGCTTCTTGCCTACCGGAATTTGCGGGGCCCGGCTGCCGCCCGTCGGTTGAAAGCGCAGGCCTCTCTCGTGCTTGGCCATCAGTTGGGTTCGTCGAAAATGCCGGTCGACAAGTAACGGTCGCCTCGGTCACAGATGATCGCGACGATCACTGCGTTTTCCACTTCCTTGGACAAACGCAACATACCGGCCACGGCGCCACCGGAGGACACGCCGCAGAAAATGCCTTCTTCACGCGCCAGGCGGCGGGTGGTGTCTTCGGCTTCGCGCTGGGCCATATCGATGATGCGGTCCACACGCGTCGCGTTGTAGATCTTCGGCAGGTACTCTTCGGGCCAACGGCGAATGCCGGGGATAGCCGCGCCTTCCATCGGTTGCAGGCCAACGATCTGGATCGCCGGGTTCTGCTCCTTGAGGTAGCGCGAGTTGCCCATGATGGTGCCGGTGGTGCCCATCGAGCTGACGAAATGGGTGATGGTGCCCTGGGTCTGACGCCAGATTTCCGGACCGGTGGTGGTGTAGTGCGCCTCCGGGTTATCACCATTGGCAAATTGGTCGAGCACCACGCCACGGCCTTCGGCGGCCATGCGCTCGGCGAGGTCGCGGGCGCCTTCCATGCCTTCTTCCTGGGTGACCAGGATCAGCTGGGCGCCGTAGGCGGTCATTGCCGCCTTGCGTTCGGCGCTGCCGTTGTCGGGCATGATCAATACCATCTTGTAACCCTTGATGGCCGCGGCCATGGCCAGGGCGATGCCGGTGTTACCCGAGGTGGCTTCGATCAGGGTGTCGCCGGGCTTGATCTGCCCGCGCAGTTCAGCGCGGGCAATCATCGACAGCGCCGGGCGGTCCTTGACGGACCCGGCCGGGTTGTTTCCTTCGAGCTTGAGCAACAGGGTATTGCTGGTTTCACCCGCCATGCGTTGCAAGCGGACCAGGGGCGTGTTGCCGACGCAATCGGCGATTGTAGGGTACTGCAAGGTCATGGCGTATTCGCAATCCAGACTGCGGGGGCGAACATCATACCGGGAAAGGCTGGCGGGCCATATCACGCAAAGTATGGTGCTTATGGCTTATAGGAATAAGCGAGTGGTGTGTGGCCTGCAACGGCGCTATCGCGGGCAAGCCCGCTCCCACAGGTATCCGCGATCATTGTGGGAGCGGGCTTGCCTGCAAAGGCCGCACCTCGGTGAACCGGCTACCCCAACTGCCCGTCGCCATGATTTTTACGAAACACCTCTTCTCCCATCGCAGCAATCTGCCCCTCAATAAGCGCCTCAAACGGTTTGAGCAATGCATCAAAAGACGCCGGAGCCTCCAGCACCTGCAATGCCTGCACAATCGCCTCCACCGTCGACAACGCACCTGGCCCGGGCGCCTTGCGCAGCCGGTAGCGGGACACCGCACCCTCGGCCAGGGTCACTCGAGGCAAGGCCGCCAGTAACGGATTGAGGTGCAACAATTTGCGCGCCTTGCGCCAGGTACCGTCAGGCACCACCAGCAGCATAGGTTCGTCAGTCGGGGTATAGGCCTGTAAAGGCTGCGCATCCTCAGCGGGAAACAACAACCGCGCCTGGTAGCCGGGCGGGTTCAATAAGGTCGGCAAATCCTCAAACACCTCGCCCACCACCAATTGCGCATTGTTCAACCCCAACGCTGCCAGCCGCGCGGTATTGAGCGCATGGTTGACCTCACTCGGGTGCTGCAACAGCAACACGCGGGTGCGGCTGTCGAGGCTGGGGATCAGCGCGCACAGGCAATGGGTGACAGGCCGCAGGCAGCGGGAGCATTGGGGTCGGGACATGGTTTCAGGCCTGGTTGAGCTGTGCTTTGAGTAAATCGCGGAAGGTCTGGATCAGCGGCTCGCGGCTACGGCCCCGGCGCATGATCATCGAAAATGGCGCCTGATAGCCGAAGGTCGCCGGCAACAATACGCGCAGGTCGCCCTTGTCGGCCCAGGCCTGGGCGTAATGCTCGGGCAGGTAGCCGATGTAGGCGCCGGACAGCACCAGAATCAACTGAGCTTCCATACTTTCCACCGTTGCCGCGCTGTGTTTGAAGCCGTGGCGCGCCAGTTCAGCCTGGCTCCAGTAGCCGCGCCCGACCATGCGCTGTTGGGTGATCACTTGTTCGGGGATGCGCCGTTCGTTGAACAACGTATGGCGGGTGCTGCAATACAACCAGTGTTGCTCGCGGTACAGCGGCATGTAGATCAGCCCGCTCATGCGGTTGGGAAAGGCGCCAATGGCCACATCCAGACGATTGTCCTGCACACCCAGTTGCAGTTCGTAAGGGCTCATCACCGAGAGGTGCAAATGCACGGCCGGGTGTTCCTGGCTGTAGGCGCCGATCACCTCAGCGAACGGCAGCGCCTTGTCGCTGACGGTGGAGTCGAGCACGCCCAGCTTCAGTGTGCCGCGCAACTCGCCTTTGAGCGCTGCTGCGTATTGCTCGAAGCCTTCCAATTCGCCCAAGAGGCGCAGGGTTTCCTGATGGAACAGCTCGCCCTTGCTGGTCAGGCTGAACCCGCCGCGCCCGCGATGGCACAGCACCAGGCCCAACGCCGACTCCAGCTGGCTCATATAAGTGCTGATGGCCGACGTTGACAGGTTGAGTTCGTGCTGGGCGTTGGCAAACCCCTGGTGGCGCACGACGCTGACGAAGATGCGCAGGAGTTTCAGGTCGGGCAAGGCGTTGGCCATGGGTTCTCCAGAAGCAAACATAAACCTGTGGGAGCGGGCTTGCTCGCGAATGCGGTGGATCAGTCGAACCATCCGTGACTGACACACCGTATTCGCGAGCAAGCCCGCTCCCACATTTGAACCGAGTTTACCCCAGGCATTAGTTTAGAAAAATCTGAACTAAGTATTTGCCCCTGCCGATTCTTCCCGCCCTGGGCTTTTCGCAGAATCGGCCCCTAATAAACAAAACAACGATGAGGCAATCCCGTGGACAAGATTTTTCACCAACCACTGGGCGGCAACGAAATGCCGCGCTTCGCCGGCATCGCCACCATGATGCGACTTCCCCACCTGCAAACGGCCAAAGGCCTGGATGCCGCCTTTGTCGGCGTGCCCCTGGACATCGGCACCTCGCTGCGCGCCGGCACCCGTTTCGGGCCGCGGGAAATCCGCGCCGAATCGGTGATGATCCGCCCTTACAACATGGCCACCGGCGCCGCACCGTTCGACTCCCTGTCGGTTGCCGACATCGGCGACGTGGCGATTAACACCTTCAACCTGCTCGACGCCGTGCGCATCATCGAAGAAGCCTACGATGAGATCCTCGAGCACAACGTGATCCCGATGACCCTGGGCGGCGACCACACCATCACCCTGCCGATCCTGCGGGCGATCCACAAGAAACACGGCAAGGTCGGGCTGGTGCACATCGATGCCCACGCCGACGTCAACGATCACATGTTCGGCGAGAAAATCGCCCACGGCACCACCTTCCGCCGCGCGGTGGAAGAAGGCCTGCTCGATTGCGATCGCGTCGTACAAATCGGCCTGCGCGCCCAGGGCTACACCGCCGAAGACTTCAACTGGAGCCGCAAACAGGGCTTCCGCGTGGTCCAGGCTGAAGAATGCTGGCACCACTCGCTCGCGCCATTGATGGCCGAAGTGCGTGAAAAAGTCGGCGGCGGCCCGGTGTACCTGAGCTTCGACATCGACGGCATCGACCCGGCCTGGGCACCGGGCACCGGCACGCCGGAAATCGGCGGGCTGACCACCATCCAGGCGATCGAGATCATCCGTGGTTGCCAGGGCCTCGACCTGATTGGTTGCGATCTGGTAGAAGTTTCGCCGCCTTACGACACCACCGGCAACACCTCGCTGCTCGGCGCCAACCTGCTGTACGAGATGCTGTGTGTACTGCCCGGCGTGGCGCATCGCTGATGAGCACGCACGAGGTGCTGCAAGCCGCGGCCGACCTGGTCTCGGCCTTCGCCCGCAATGACCGCGCCGCCTACTTCGGCGCGTTCACGGCCGATGCCAGCTTTGTGTTCTACACCCTCCCCCAGCCGCTGCTCAGCCGCGATGCCTACCAGGCGTTGTGGGACAGCTGGCGCCAGGACGAGGGGTTTGAGGTGCTGTCCTGCACTTCAAGCAACGCCTTTGTCAGCCTGCAAGGTGATGTGGCGATTTTTATGCATGACGTGGCCACCGAGCTGCGCATGAACGGGGAGCAATTTTTTAGCCAGGAGCGCGAGACCATTGTCTTCACACGACAAAGGTCTGGCACACAACAAAAACAAGGCCTGTGGCTGGCCTGTCACGAACATTTGTCCGCTATGCCGGAAGGGCTGCCGCCCCCTTAGCCAATGTGATCGGAGCTGATCATGAATAATAAAAACAACGATAAAAGTATTCGAACGATAGAAACCAACGGGGTCGAGCAGATCCCGGACCACGAACGTACTGCCGGGCCCAAGGATCTGTTCCGACTGATCTTTGGCGGTGCCAACACCTTTGCCACCGCCGTGCTGGGTTCGTTTCCGGTGCTGTTCGGCTTGTCGTTCCAGGCCGGCGTCTGGGCGATTGTGCTGGGCGTGCTGGTGGGCGCGCTGATCCTGGCGCCGATGGGCCTGTTCGGGCCGATCAATGGCACCAACAATGCCGTGTCGTCCGGTGCGCACTTTGGTGTGCACGGGCGCATTGTCGGCTCGTTTCTGTCGCTGCTGACGGCGATTGCCTTCTTCTCACTGTCGGTGTGGAGTTCAGGCGATGCGTTGGTCGGCGGTGCGAAACGGCTGATCGGCCTGCCGGAAACCGACCTGACGCTGGGCCTGGCCTACGGCCTGTTCGCCTTGCTTGTGCTCACCGTGTGCATCTATGGATTTCGCTTCATGCTGTGGGTCAACCGCATCGCGGTGTGGGCGGCGAGCCTGCTGTTCCTGCTGGGCATCTTCGCGTTTGCGCCGGCCTTCGACAGCCACTTCGCCGGCACCGTCGCCCTCGGCCAGACCGGCTTTTGGGCGGCCTTTATCGGTGCTGCGCTGGTGGCCATGAGCAATCCGATTTCCTTCGGTGCATTCCTCGGTGACTGGTCGCGCTACATCCCGCGTGAGACGCCGAAAATGCGCATCATGCTGGCGGTCGTGCTGGCTCAGATCGCTACGTTGATCCCGTTTCTGTTCGGCCTGGCCACCGCGACCATCGTGGCGATCAAGGCACCGGACTACATTGCGGCGAACAACTACGTCGGCGGTTTGCTGGCGGTGGCGCCCACCTGGTTCTTCCTGCCGGTGTGCCTGATCGCGGTGATCGGCGGCATGTCCACTGGCACCACCTCGCTGTATGGCACCGGCCTGGACATGTCCAGCGTGTTTCCGCGCCTGCTGTCACGGGTCAAGGCCACGCTGCTGATCGGCGTGATGTCGATTGCCTTCATCTTTATCGGACGTTTCGCCGCCAACCTGGTGCAGAGCGTGTCGACTTTCGCCGTGCTGATCATCACCTGCACCACGCCCTGGATGGTGATGATGATCATCGGCCTGATTGTGCGCCGCGGCTTCTACTGCCCGGACGACTTGCAGGTATTCACTCGCGGTGAAACCGGCGGGCGCTACTGGTTCAGCCATGGCTGGAACTGGCGCGGGCTGGGGGCCTGGATCCCGAGTGCGCTGGTGGGTTTGTGCTTCGTCAATTTGCCGGGGCAGTTTGTCGGGCCGCTGGGCAACCTGGCCGACGGCATCGATATCAGCCTGCCGGTGACGCTGGGGCTGGCCTCGGTGGTGTACCTGAGTTTGCTTCGCCTGTTCCCGGAACCAGCGGCTGTTTATGGCCCCCAGGGGCCGCTTCGCAGCCCAACGGGAGCAAGTTCCCTCGCCACAAAAAGCGCCTCAATAGCCTAAAAAAATAATCGGAGACCCGCCGTCATGGCTTTGGATTTATTCGTCGTACTCATCTACGCCGCCGGCATGCTCGTGCTCGGCTATTACGGCATGCGCCGCGCCAAGACCCACGAAGACTACCTGGTGGCCGGCCGCAATCTGGGCCCGTCGCTGTACATGGGCACCATGGCCGCCACGGTATTGGGCGGTGCATCCACCGTCGGCACCGTGCGCCTGGGTTATGTGCACGGCATCTCGGGCTTCTGGCTGTGTGCTGCGCTGGGGGCCGGGATCATCGCGTTGAACCTGTTCCTGGCCAAACCGCTGCTCAAGCTTAAGATCTTCACCGTCACCCAGGTCCTGGAAAAACGCTACAACCCGATGGCCCGCCAAGCGAGCGCGGTGATCATGCTGGCCTACGCGTTAATGATCGGCGTGACCTCGATTCTGGCCATCGGCACCGTGCTGCAAGTGCTGTTCGGCCTGCCGTTCTGGGTCTCGGTGCTGCTGGGCGGTGGCGTGGTGGTGGTGTATTCGACCATCGGCGGCATGTGGTCGCTGACGCTTACCGATATTGTGCAATTTGTGATCAAGACCGTCGGCCTGATGTTCATCCTGCTGCCGATCTGCCTGTACCGCGTCGGCGGCTGGGACCAACTGGTGGCCAAGCTGCCGGCGTCGAACTTCAGCTTCACCGAAATCGGCTGGGACACGATCATTACCTACTTCATGATCTACTTTTTCGGCATCCTCATCGGTCAAGACATCTGGCAACGGGTGTTCACTGCCCGCGACGAAAAGGTCGCGCAGTACGCAGGCACCTTCGCCGGCTTCTACTGCATCCTCTACGGCCTGGCCTGCGCGCTGATCGGCATGGCCGCTCATGTACTGCTGCCGAATCTGGATAACGTCAACAATGCCTTCGCCGCGATCGTCAAAGCGTCGTTGCCGGACGGCATTCGCGGGCTGGTGATCGCCGCCGCACTGGCCGCGATGATGTCCACCGCCAGCGCCGGTTTGCTCGCCGCCTCCACCGTATTGACCGAAGACCTGCTGCCGCGTTTGCGCGGTGGCAAGCAATCGAGCCTGAACATCAACCGCTTGTTCACGATGCTGACGGGCATTGCCGTGCTGGGTATCGCCCTGGTGGTCAACGACGTGATCAGCGCCCTGACCCTCGCCTACAACTTGTTGGTGGGTGGCATGCTGATCCCGCTGATGGGGGCGATTTTCTGGAAGCGGGCGACGACCTCGGGGGCGATCGCGTCCATGGCCCTGGGCTTTGTGACGGCACTGGTGTTCATGTTCAAGGATGGCTTGGACGCGAACACGCCGATCTACTACAGCCTGGCGGTTGGATTGGTGAGTTTTGTAGGCGTGAGTCTGTTGTCGCGGCGCCCGCAGGCTGCGGCGGCCAGGGCAATTTAAGGCAGCACAGGCATCAGAGCGGTTTCTTCAGCGGGTGCGACGTCGGATGTCGCACCCGTTTTTTTTTGCCTGCCACACACAACTGTGGGAGCGAGCTTGCTTACGAAGGTGGTGTATCAGCCAACATTTGCGTTGACTGACAGACCGCCTTCGCGAGCAAGCTCGCTCCCACCTGTTGAATCCTGTTGGAACCCGGGCTTATCTGCGACGGGGCCGGCGCTGCTCGTCATCCGTTCGAATCGGCACCGGTTGCAGCGGAGGCTCGATCAGTCCGAGCGCGACGCCAACGTCATGGAGCCAGTTTTGGATTTTCTCTTTCATGGTTGCCCCCTTTGCGGGTAATGCGGGTCGGCGCGAGTTTTGTCGCCTTTTCCTACAGTGATAGTAGTACTAAGTCCTACGTAATGCTTGAACGAAACCACAACGAACTATTACTGAATTGATTCAAATCCTGACGGATCGTTCAAGCAATCGCGCGCGTGTCCTGCAATAACTCGGCTTTGCCTTCCTGCTGCAGGTCAATCCATGCATTGAGGTTAGCGCCGAGCATACCCTTTCGCCACATCAGCCAGGTCGTTGCAGTAGCAAAAGGCCCCGTCAGGGGATGAACGGACACGCTGTCCTTGCCTGGCAGGCTTTCCAGCATGGATTCAGACATCAATGCCACACCGGAACCGGCAATCACGCAGGCGAGCATACCCTGATAGGACTCAATCTCGATCGCCCGGCCCATGGCCACGCGCTCGTGGGAAAACCAGGTCTCCAGCCGCGTGCGGTACGCGCAACTGCGGCGAAAGGTGAACACCGAGCGCCCCGCTACATCCTGCGGCCCACGCACGGGCGGGTGATCAGCCTCGCAGATCAACACCAGGCGCTCTTCGCACAGTGGCACACCGTCCAAGGTGGCGATGGTCAGCGGGCCATCGACCAATGCCGCATCCAGACGCCCAGTGATCAAGCCTTCCAACAGTTCACCGCTGGGCGCCGACTGCACCTGCAGGTTTACCATCGGATAAGCCTTGTGATAGCGCGCCAACAACCTCGGCAAATGAATCGCGGCAGTGCTGTACATGCTGCCCAACACAAAATCGCCGGCCGGTTGCCCGCCCTGGACGGCGCCGTGGGCTTCATCGTGCAGCGCGATCAGACGGGTGCTGTAGTCCAGCAGCACTTTGCCGGCGGGAGAAAGCTGCAAGCGTTGACGCTCGCGCACAAACAGTTCCACGCCCAGTTGCTCTTCCATTTGCTTGAGCCGTGTCGACAGGTTCGACGGCACACGGTGCAGGCGCTCAGCCGCGCGGGTGATGGAGCCCTCTTCTGCCACGGCCTGGAAAATCCGCAATTGACTGAACTCCATACCTTTCTCCAAAACTGAACAAGTTACTCACTATTATTCATTTTTACAGAAAGTCAATTCGCTTTAGCCTGAAGGTCTTCGCGTGCTTGCAGGAAACCAGAATATGTCGCCGCTGATTCGCTTACTCGCCAGCTTTGTCGCCCTGATGATGGCCATGGGCATTGGACGCTTCGCCCTCACACCACAAATGCCGCATCTGCTGAGCGAAGGGCAGATCGACCTGACCGGCGCAGGCCTGATCGCTGCCGCCAATTACCTGGGCTACTTTGTTGGCGCGGTGGATTCGATCTTCGCCCGCAGTCACCACCACGTGCGGGGGCGGATGTACGGCGGGTTGTGGCTGTGCGTACTGCTGACGCTGGCGTCGTATTGGGCGCAAGGGTTTTGGCCGCACCTGCTGCTGCGCTTCGGCACGGGTGTCGCGAGTGCCTGGGCGTTGGTGATGATCACCAGTTTGAGCCAACCGCTGGCAATTGCCGCCGGCCGTCCACGCTTGGGAGCCCTGGTATTCGCCGGGCCAGGGCTGGGGATTTTGCTCACCGGTCTACTGGCTTTGGGCTCGAACCTGCTTGGACAAAGTTCGGCCTCACTGTGGCTGGTGTATGGCGTGGTGGCGTTGGTCATGCTGCTGGCTATCCTGCCGTTCTTGCCTCAGCCGATGCCCGCCGTCGCACACACTGCCAGTGCAGGCAGCAATCAAAGCAATGCGCACCTGTGCTGGATCTACTTTCTGTACGGTCTGGGCTACATCATCCCGGCGACCTTTCTGTCGCAGATGGCCAGCGCGCAATTCAACGGCGCCTGGCAGGCGGATCTGTTCTGGCCATGCTTTGGTCTGGCGGCTGCCGTTGGCGTGGTCGGGGTGAGCTTGCGCCGCAATAACACGCACACCACCCGCCGCTGGCTGATGACCACCTTGTGGCTGCAAGCGACCGGCGTGTTTGCCTGCTTGCTGGGCAACGGCTGGGGCCTGGCGCTGGGCGTTTTGCTGTGTGGTACGCCGTTCCTGGCGTGCATGATGCTGGTGATGCAACGCCTGCGTGAGGTCGCGCCCCACGGCTATCAGCGCAGCACCGGGCTGCTGACCGCCAGCTTCGCCATCGGTCAATTGAGCGGCCCGCTGCTGGCCTCGGTGAGCAGCCACCTGAGTGGCGGCCTGCAACCGGCCCTGGTGATTGCCGGCGCAGGCCTGCTGGTGGCCGGTGCGCTGCTGCTGCGCCCTACCGTCTCACTCAGCCAGCCACCAGTGGCGCCGGTACGCGAACCTGTTCTCGGCGCGCCAGCACCAGGAAAAACAGCCCACCCAGCAAGCACCCGGTAAACCAGGCGAAGTTGGCCATGCCCTGCAACGCCGGGGTGAAGGTGATCGCAACGCCCGCCAGCGTCGCGGGCACCAAGGCTTTGACCGCGGTCCAGTTCACGCCGCCGTCGAAGTAATAGCGCCCGCTGGGGCTGTCATCGAACAACGCGGCCACATCGATCTTCTGTTTTTTGATCAGGTAGAAGTCCACCAACAGGATGCCGAACAACGGCCCGATACACGCCGCGAGGATGTCCAGCGTGTAGTGAATCATCAGCGGGTTGTTGAACAGGTTCCACGGGGTGATGAAGATCGACGCCACCGCCGCAATCATTCCACCGGCGCGCCAGCTGATTTTGCTCGGCGCGACGTTGGCAAAATCAAACGCCGGCGAGACGAAGTTGGCGACGATATTGATGCCGATGGTGGCGGTCACGAAGGCAAACGCGCCGAGCAGCACGGCCATGCTGTTGTCGATACGCGAAACGGTGGCAATCGGGTCATGCAGCATTTCACCAAACACCGGCAAGGTGCCCGAAACGATAACGACGGTGACCAGTGAGAACGCCAGGAAATTCACCGGCAGCCCCCAGAAATTACCGCGACGCACGTCGTGCATGCTGCGGCAGTAGCGGCTGAAATCGCCGAAATTCAGCGTTGGCCCGGAGAAATAGGACACCACCAGCGCCGTCGCCACGATCACCTGCCCAAAAGTCTGCCAGCCCGAGAGGGATTTTTCCGCCAGGGTAAAGCTGATATTCGCCCAGCCGGCCTTCCACACAATCCAGCCGGCCAGGGCAAACATCACCGCGTAGACCACCGGCCCCGCCCAGTCGATAAAGCGCCGGATGGATTCCATCCCAGCCCAGAATACGGCGGCTTGCAATACCCATAAGGTGAGGAAACTGAACCAGCCCAAGTAGGACAGGCCTGCAAAATGCGGCTCTGCATATACCGCCATCTGCGGGAAAAAACGCAGCACCACGATGATCAGGGCACTTGAGGCCAGATACGTTTGAATCCCGTACCAGGCCACCGCGATCAGGCCGCGAATCACCGCCGGAATATTTGCTCCGAACACGCCAAAGGCCAGCCGGCAGATGACCGGATACGGCACCGCCGCTTGCTGGCTCGGCTTGGCGACAAGGTTGGCAATCAACTGCACGATACAAATACCCGCCAGCAAGGCGATCAGCACCTGCCAACTGGCCAGCCCAAGCGCGAACAAGCTGGCGGCAAACACGTAGCCGCCGACGCTGTGCACGTCACTCATCCAGAAGGCGAAGATGTTGTACCAGGTCCACTTTTGCGGCAGCGGGCCCAGGTCCTGGTTGTACAGGCGCGGGCTGTAGCCTTTGGGCAATTGTTCGGTCATCGCTTGGCTCCTCGAAATACCGGCCTGCGCTGCCGTAACGGTGTGCATACGGGAGGCGACCTGGTTTGTATACGAGGTGTTCAGCAGAATGCGTGCCAATGGCACACAATCCCTCTGGAACGGTGCTCCAAAGGGATTCAGGAAGCGCTAAAGGATGGGGCTGCGCTCAGCAACGGTGCACATGGATCCTGTACACAATCAGCGTTGCACCCGATGTGCACACAGGTACCCGACCGTGCAGCAAATGGCAGTCAGGACGGTACCCCAAGCCATATCCATGAGCGCCAATTCAGCGGACCAGCCCTGCAGCGTCGCCCAATTGCTCAGGTCATACGTGCCGTAGGCCACCAGACCAAGCAGGGCTCCCAACCGCGCTGCGCGCTGCCAACTGCCGCTCGGCAGGACCACAAACACCACACACCCGATGGCATACAGCAGGTAGAACACCACGGCGGGGAACAGGCGCGGCTGATCGAGCATCAGCGAGCCAAGCAGGGATTTGTAGGTCGGGCCCATGAGGACGCCGAGCCAGAGGCCGTCGAGCACCAGAAACGCAAGCAAGGTGCCGAGGTAAGCGAACAGGGTTTTCTTGGACATTGAAGCGACCTCTGCTGGAGCTGGCTTGCCAGCGCTGGCCTCCCTCAGGACACCACGAAAACCACTGGCCTCGTCGCCGGCGAGCCGGCTCCTACAGAAGAACAAAGCGCACTCAGCTTAGTTCAATGCGATCCGCGTGAATCACAATCTGACCTTGCTTGTAGAGCGCACCAATGGCCTTTTTGAAGTTGCCTTTGCTGACACCGAACAAGTTGCTGATCACCGCCGGGTCGCTTTTATCGCTGACCGGCAGAGTGCCGTTGTTTTCACGCAACTTGGCAAGAATCTTCGAGTTCAGGCTGGAGGCCGCTTCCTGCCCAACCGGCTGCAGGCTCAGGCTGATGTTGCCATCGGCGCGAATCTCTTTGATAAAGCCTTTCTCTTCCTTGCCCGGGCGCAGGAACTTGAACACTTCGTTTTTGTGGATCAGGCCCCAGTGCTTGTTGTTGATGATTGCCTTGAAGCCCATGTCGGTGGCTTCGGCCACCAGCAAGTCGACTTCCTGGCCCACATGGTAGTTGGCCGGTGTCTTGTCCAGGTAGCGATCCAGCCGCGCGGTGGCGGTGATGCGCTTGGTGTGCTTGTCGAGGTAGACGTGCACCACGCAGTATTCGCCGGCGGTCAGCTGACGTTTTTCTTCTGAATACGGCAACAACAGATCCTTGGGCAAACCCCAATCGAGGAATACACCAATGCTGTTGACTTCGACGACTTTCAAACTGGCGAATTCGCCGACTTGAACTTTCGGCTTTTCAGTCGTTGCGATAAGTTTGTCGTCGCTGTCCAAGTAAATGAAAACGTTAAGCCAGTCTTCATCTTCACTGGGAATATCTTTCGGGATATACCGATTGGGCAAGAGGATTTCGCCATCTTGCGCACCGTCCAGGTACAAACCAAAGTTAGTGTGTTTTACCACTTGCAAGCTGTTGTAGCGCCCGACTAAAGCCATTTCCAAATACCCTCGTTACGTGGGCGGCATTCTACCCGAGTTGCGCCCGACACGCGCGCGCACCTGAAAAATCGCGGGCTGGCGTGGCGTTCCAGTGGCACCGCCCCACTCGTCAGATCAGATCCTTGAATTTTGCCGCCAGCCAGGCACTGATCCCTCAAGTGGTTTCGAATTAAAACAGTAAGTTAGGCGACTATTTCACCGACAAACTTCGATAATTACCGCCTGACCCAACAATTCCCAGGGGATATTTGCCAAGCAATTGTCAAGTATTTCCTGTACGATGCCTGGCCAAGTTAATTTTCTACAGGTTAGTGGCCGCCATGCGCGTAAAAGCATCCAACAGCAAAGCAAAGCCAGCTCCAGCCGTTGAAACCAGCGAATCGATCAACAGCCAGATTGCTGCGTTCCTCAAGTCCGGCGGCGAAATCCAGCAAATTGCCAAGGGCGTCAGCGGCCAGACTTTCGGCCCGTCCAAGCAAATCAGCCTGGGCAAAAAGTAAAACCCGCGCAACATCCGCCCGCGTTGCACCTAGTCCCTAAGCGTCTTGCCCTCAAGGCGCCAGGACTAGAGCTCGAAATACCCTCTGTGCATCACCCTGCAGTGCGCTAATCGACGAACGGGCCTCACCTTCAGGCGTTCGCCGGTATGCTTGCACACGTCTAGTACGGGCATCTGCCCGATTTCCTCTGTCACTGCTCCTCGCTTTTCATGGAGTGAAGCATGCTCAAGCCCTGCTTTTTTCTGATAACTGCCCTTGCGGCGACCCCTTTAGCGCAAGCGCAGGTTTTCCAGCGTGAACTGGGCGATTTCGACCTGAAACTGGGCACGACGCCAAGCCGCAGCATGGCCCAAGGCCTGGTAAAGCCGACTGCCCCCGGCAGCGACTCATTTCACGGCGGGCTGGACCTGAGCCATGACAGCGGCCTGTATATCGGCCAGTTCTCACCGAATATGGGGCTGTCGTCGGCCAATAACCTTGAAGTCGATTCCTACCTGGGTTTCAAACGTCCCTTCGACAAAACGCTGGGCTACGAAGTCGGCTTGATTCACTACAGCTATCCCAAGCTCAGCCCTCTGGACAGCCAGGAGTTTTACGGCGGCCTGAACCTGCTGGGCAATCGCTTCGGCGTCTCCTTCAGCAACGACCCTGATCGCCAGGACAGCACGTTGTTTGCCGACCTCGGCGGCACGCAGCCTTTCGGCATCGGCGTCAGCGTGAAGTACACCACCCATCAGTTGGGCACCCCGGCTTCGGTGGAAGGCGGCTCGATCAGCAGCTTCAGCGATTGGTCGGTGCAGTTCTCCCGCGCGTGGAAAGGCATCGACCTGAACCTGATCTACAGCGATTCGAGCCTCAGCGGTGGCGATTGCTCGGCCTACTCCGGACACAATTCGCAATGCGACGGCCTGTTGACCTTGAAGGCGGCGCGGTCGTTTTATTGACGGGCTGAACTGTCGCACCTCGCTCAGGTTCACATGCATTAACCCTCTCTGCGCAAGGACTCGCCCATGCTGCGTCGGCTTAAATTACTGGTGGTATTGCTGACCCTGAGCCTGGTGCTCGCCGGCTGCAATCGCGTAGGCCTGGCCTACCGCAATCTGGATGTCATTATCCCCTGGACCCTCAACGACTACCTGGACATGAACGCCGGGCAGAAGAGCTGGCTCAACGACACACTCAAGGAACACCTGGCCTGGCATTGCACCACTCAATTGCCGGGCTACCTGGACTGGCTTGATCGCCTGCAACAGATGGTCGACAACAATCAGGTTACCGACGCCGCACTGCAAACCCGTACCGTCGAGGCCAAACAGGCGATAGCCGAGGTGGCGCGGGAAATCACGCCGTCAGCCATCCAACTGCTGCAAGGGTTGGATGACCAGCAGGTCAAGGAAATGAGTGACGCCCTGGCCAAGGACCTGCGCAAGCGCCAGGACGAATACCTCAAGCCGCCCTTGGCGCAGCAGATCAAGGAGCGCGCGCAACGCATGAGCAAACGCCTGGACGCCTGGATCGGCCCGCTCAGTGACAGCCAGCAGAACCGTGTGACGGCCTGGTCTATCGCTTTGGGCGAACAGAATCAGGAATGGATCGGCAACCGCGCCCGCTGGCAGGCGCAATTCATCGCCGCGGTGCAGCAGCGCCACAGCGCGGACTTCCCGCAGAAGATGCAGCAATTATTGGTGGATCGCGAAAGTCTGTGGACCCCGGAATACAAGGCTGCCTATGCGCGGACGGAAGCGGCGGCACGCAGTCTGATTGTCGACCTGATGGCGGAAAGTACGCCGCAGCAGCGCATGAAACTGACGCAAAAAATTGACGGCGTACGCAGCGATTTCAAGGCCCTCAAATGCCTGAAGGCTACCGCCAACTGAGGTTGGCAAGGGGGACAAGTCCCCCTCGCTCAATTGATCGACGGATTACCTGTCAGGCAATCTGCGCCTTCGACGCCACTTCATCAAACGTCGCCGGCTCCAGCGCATCCGACTGGTCATCGAGCACCTGACGCGGGTGGTCATTGCCAGGGATAGAGCTGTCAATCAGCGCCAGCAGTTGCGCACCGCGCGCGGTCAGGATGAAGTTCTCACCGTTTCCGCCCTCTTCTTCTGGCCGTGACTCAATAAACCCGCGCTTGAACAGCAGCGCCTCATAATCCGCGGCGGTCTTTTTCAGCGTGTCCAGGTTACCGGTGGCTTCACCCGCCGTGGCCTTCTCGGCAGCTTCCTGCTCGGCATACTTGCGCGGGGCAAAGCTGCCTTCGCCGTTCTGCACTTCATGCAGCAGACGTTCGATCAAATCCCAATTGTAAGTCGTCATCCTGATTCCTCCTGCAGGCCGGTAGGAAAGTAGCCCGTCTACAGGTGTGACATGCCCCGTCACTGGCCGTTCAGCTGGATAGACCGCCGTCATTTCTCTGAACTTTCCAGACGTTCACCACCTCAACTGAACACACTGCCAAGGAAGTCCGACCATGAAAACCCTGATGAACCTGGCCATCGCCGCCACGCTGCTGACTGCCCTGCCCGCTTGGGCCTGTACGCCTGAAGAAGCCACGGCAAAACGTGAGCAACTGGCGCAGGAGGTGACCAGGCTCACCCAGCAAAACCCCGCCAAAGCCAAGGAAATGAATGCAGAGCTGCAGAAGATGGATATGGACACGACCTCTGCCGCCCTGCCAGACAAATGCCAATTGATCGATCAGCGCCTTAAAGACCTGGATAAAGCAGCCGCCGAGACAAAAAACTGAAGCCCAAAAAAAACCGGACATCGTCCGGTTTTTTTATATCGGTGCAGCCTTACTCGGCAGCCGGCGCTTCTGGCTTGCGGCGCTTGAGCGGCGCCATGCCGTCCTTGCTGACGAGCGACAGGTTGTCGGTCTTCGGCCGGTTGGCAATCTTGCGCTTGGTCGGCGACTTGGCACCGGCTTTCTTCTTGTCGCCCTTGGCGTCGACTTTTTTCTTCTTCACGCCAACCGCCTTGCCCGACGCCTTGACCTTCTTCGGCCCGGTGTAGGTGCCTTTGACTTCCTTGATGGTGCGGCGCTCGAACGACTGCTTGAGGTAGCGCTCGATGCTCGACATCAGGTTCCAGTCGCCATGGCAGATCAGCGAGATTGCCAGGCCATCATTACCGGCACGCCCGGTACGACCGATACGGTGCACGTATTCGTCGCCGCTGCGCGGCATGTCGAAGTTGATGACCATGTCCAGGCCGTCCACGTCCAGACCGCGCGCAGCCACGTCAGTGGCCACCAGGATCTTCACGCCGCCAGCCTTCAGGCGGTCGATGGCCAGCTTGCGGTCCTTCTGGTCTTTCTCACCGTGCAGCACAAACGCTTTGTAATCCTGTGCCACCAGGCGACCGTAGATACGGTCCGCTGCAGCGCGGGTGTTGGTGAACACGATGGCCTTCTGGTAGGTCTCGTTGGCCAACAGCCAGTTGAGGATCTGTTCTTTGTGCACGTTGTGGTCGGCGGTGACGATCTGCTGACGCGTGGTGGCGTTCAGGTCGCTGACGTTGTTGACCTGCAAGTGCTCAGGGTTGTTCAAGACCTTGGCGACCATGTCACGCAGGGTCGAGCCGCCGGTGGTGGCGGAGAACAGCATGGTCTGCTGGCGATTGACGCATTCGGCCACCAGGCGCTGCACGTCATCGGCAAAGCCCATGTCGAGCATGCGGTCGGCTTCGTCGAGCACCAGCACTTCGACTTCCTTGAGGTCGAGGTTGCCGGCGTTGAGTTGCTCGATCATGCGGCCTGGGGTGCCGATCAGAATGTCCGGGACCTTGCGCAGCATGGCGGCCTGAACCTTGAAGTCTTCGCCACCGGTGATCAGGCCGGATTTGATGAAGGTGAACTGCGAAAAGCGCTCGACTTCCTTCAAGGTCTGCTGGGCCAG
The DNA here is from genome assembly GCF_022662455.1 of Pseudomonas sp. TREG-RG-20F-10-E-6-01. NCBI lineage: Bacteria > Pseudomonadati > Pseudomonadota > Gammaproteobacteria > Pseudomonadales > Pseudomonadaceae > Pseudomonas > Pseudomonas sp. TREG-RG-20F-10-E-6-01. The sequence goes on from NZ_JAKNQP010000002.1 coordinate 407,784, forward strand.
CTCGCGGGTCGGCAGCAGGATCAGGGTCTTGATGCTGACGCGGACTTTGGCCGGGCCAATCAAGCGGTGCAGAATCGGCAGGACGAAAGCGGCGGTTTTGCCACTCCCGGTTTGAGCCGTCACCCGCAGGTCACGCCCTTGGAGCGCGAGCGGGATGGCCGCTGCTTGCACAGGCGTAGGCTCGACAAATTTAAGCTCGGCCACGGCTTTGAGCAGGCGTTCGTGCAGGGCGAATTGGGAAAACACGGGTGCTACCTCGAAGAAATACAAAATATCAGCTGCATAGGGTAACGGTTTCGGGCGTCCAAACCGAGTTTCTTTACGCGAACGGGGCTAATCAGCTGCTTTTTTGTCAGCTCATTTGTCTACAACGTCAACTTTGTCGCACTTAAATGCTCTAATCGGCCCGTGTTGTCTTACAGAAGAATCGGTTTCACCCATGGATATCAAACAGTTCTGGCTCAACGTCCAAGACCTTTGGGGCGCCCTCGATCAACACCCGCTACTGCATGCAAGCCTGGGTTTGCTGGTGTTGCTGGTAGTCGCCCTGCTGCTCGGCCGGGTCGCGCGCTACCTCATCCTCCACGCCGTCAAATTGCTCGGCCGGCAACCGGCGCTGCACTGGCTTAATGATCTGCGGCACAACAAAGTCTTCCACCGCCTGGCACAGATGACGCCGTCCCTGGTGATTCAGTTCGGCCTGTATCTGGTGCCGGACCTGAGCAAAACCGCCACGCTGTTTATCGGCAACGTCGCCCTGGCATTCACCATCCTGTTCATGACGCTGGCCGTGAGCGCCCTGCTCAATGCGCTGCTGGATATCTACGCACGTACCGAACATGCCCGCACTCGCTCGATCAAGGGCTATGTGCAATTGGCGAAAATGGTGCTGTTCGTGTTCGCTGCAATCATTATCGTCGCCACGTTGATCGACCGTTCGCCGCTGTTGCTGCTGTCGGGGTTGGGTGCGATGTCGGCGGTGATTCTGTTGGTGTACAAGGACACGCTGCTCTCGTTCGTCGCCAGTGTGCAATTGACCAGCAACGACATGCTGCGGGTCGGCGACTGGATCGAGATGCCTCAGGTCGGCGCCGACGGTGATGTAGTGGACATCACGCTGCACACGGTCAAGGTGCAGAATTTCGACAAGACCATCGTCTCCATTCCTACCTGGCGCTTGATGTCAGAGTCGTTCAAGAACTGGCGCGGCATGCAGGCGTCCGGCGGTCGCCGCATCAAGCGCAGCCTGTACATCGACGCCAGCGGCGTGCGTTTTTTGCGTGACGATGAAGAAGTGCGCATGACCCAGGTGCACTTGCTCACCGACTACATCAGCCGCAAGCAGGCTGAGCTCAAGGCGTGGAACGAGGCCCAGGGCAATAGCGCGCAACTCTCTGCGAACCGCCGCCGCATGACCAACTTGGGCACCTTCCGCGCCTATGCCCTGGCCTACCTTAAAAGCCACCCGGACATTCAGCCGAACATGACCTGCATGGTGCGCCAGATGCAAACCACCGCTCAGGGCGTGCCGCTGGAAATCTACTGCTTCACGCGCACCACGGCGTGGGCGGATTACGAGCGCATCCAGGGGGATATTTTTGATTACCTGCTGGCGGTGCTGCCGGAGTTCGGTTTGAGCCTGTATCAGCAGCCAAGTGGCAATGACTTGCGCGCGGGCATGTTGCCGGCGGTGCTGGGGGCCAGTCATCTGCCGACCTTGGAACACAGCGCGGTATAACACCAACGACCTTCTGTGGGAGCGGGCTTGCTCGCGAACGCGGAGAATCAGTCAACCGATCACTGACTGACCCACCGCCTTCGCGAGCAAGCCCGCTCCCACAAAGGGGTTCAAGATTGGGCTAACCCTTTACGTACGCCCAACCGGCTGATCCACACCGCCGCCAAAATCACCAACCCGCCCAACGCCAGCCGCCCCAGCGGTTCATGCTGGTTCCAGATCAGCAAGTTCAGCAGCAACCCCACCGGCATATGCAGATTGTTCATCACCGCCAGGGTGCCGCCGTTGACCAGGCAAGCGCCCTTGTTCCACCAGTACATGCCCAACGCGGTGCTGACCAACCCGAGGAACACCAGCACGCCCCATTGCAGGGGCGCCTGCGGCAGGAAGTCGGCCTTGCCGAACAGCAGGAATGCCGGCAACACCACGATCAAGGCGCCCAGGTAGAAGTAGCCGAAACGTCGGTAATGCGGCAGGTCGCTTGGATAGCGCGCCACCAGATGTTTGTACATCACCTGCCCGGCGGCGTAGGTGAAGTTGGCCAGTTGCAACAGCAAAAAGCCGCCGAGGAAGTGCGGCGTGATCTGGTCAAAGCGAATCACTGCCGCGCCGCCCACCGCCACCAGCGCCGCGATCAGCGCCCAAGGATTGAAGCGACGGTTAAGCGCGTCTTCGATCAGCGTCACGTGCAACGGCGTGAGGATGGTGAACAGCAACACTTCCGGCACCGTGAGCACCCGAAAGCTCAGGTACAGGCACACGTAGGTCACACCAAACTGCAGCGCGCCGATCACCAGCATGCCGCGCATGAACCTTGGCTCTACCGAGCGCCAGCGGGTCAGCGGGATGAACACCAGCCCGGCCAGCACCACGCGCACCAGCACGGCGAAATAGCTGTCGACGTGACCGGCGAGGTATTCGCCGATCAAGCTGAAGGAAAAAGCCTGAATCAGGGTGACAACCAGTAAATAGCCCATGCGCGCCTCGTTTCGAATGGGCGCGACTTTAAGGGTTTTCGGTGTTTGAAGAAACTCGAGGCAAAAAAAACCCGACCTCGCTAAAGCGGCAGTCGGGCAGGAGCACTCAGGAGCAACAAGTGCAAAGGGAGGTTCGATACGCGTACTTGAAGGGTTTGCGTGGGGCGATATAAACACCGCGCGATTATGTGACGATTAAACGATCAAGCGACCTGTGCCAGCAGCGCCTTGGCGTGGTTAATGCCTTTTTCCTGGAAGTCCCCGCTCAGGTTCACCCCTTCAGCATGAATGAAGGTCACGTCGTGAATACCGATAAAGGCCATGACCTGACGCAGGTACGGTTCCTGATGATCGGAGCTGGCGCCGGTGTGGATGCCGCCGCGCGCGGTCAACACAATCGCGCGCTTGCCAATGAGCAAACCCTGAGGGCCGGTGGCGGTGTACTTGAAGGTCACACCGGCGCGCAACACGTGGTCCAGCCAGGCTTTGAGGGTGCTGGGGATCGCGAAGTTGTACATCGGCGCCGCCATCACCAGCACATCGGCGGCGAGCAGTTCGTCGGTCAATTCGTTGGAGCGGTCCAGGGAGGCTTGTTCGATGCCGCTGCGCTGTTCGGCGGGTTTCATCCAGCCGCCGAGCAGGTTGGCGTCCAGGTGCGGAACCGGGTTAAGCGCCACGTCACGCAGGGTGATCTGATCCGTCGGATGAGCGACCTTCCATTGGCTGATGAATTGCTGGGTCAGCTGACGGGAGATCGAATTCTGTTGGCGTGCGCTGCTTTCGATGATCAGAACATTGGACATGGCTGGGTAGGCTCCATCTGTAAATGCTGTAAGGCGATGGAGAAAAGATTAACCAGGGCTCATTCGATAAAAAAGCGCAAAAAACTGCTACAACCCATCTAGAAATTTGTTTATAAGCGGAGTATTGCTGTGAGCATGCTCCGCTGCTGCTTTATTTTGGGGCACATGCCAGCGCGATACGCATCTTGATAATGGCGCGACTGAACTTGACCGTGGTGTTGGTGCTTTTGCCCGCCGCCACCGTGACCTTGCGATTACGCGGCGATTCCGGGCCGTTGGTGAAGGTTACCGAACACACCGCGTCATTGGTGCCGTAGTTGTTTAGCCGGATCGAACTGATGTCGCCGTCCACGTCGGTCGCGGTGTAGTCCACTTGCACGCCGTCGATCTTTTTCGTGACGTCGATGGGGTAGGCGAATGCGCTCATCGGCAGCAGCGCCAGCAACACACAACAGAATTTTCTCATTCGGCAGTCTCCAATAAGGACCGCCAGCTTAGGACAAGAGGAGCTCATCTTGAAAGCGCCCCGCGTTACCCTCGATCAATGGCGCACGCTGCAAGCCGTGGTCGACCACGGCGGCTTCGCCCAGGCGGCTGAAGCGTTGCACCGTTCGCAGTCTTCGGTGAGTTACACCGTTGCTCGCATGCAAGACCAACTCGGCGTGCCGCTGCTGCGCATCGACGGACGCAAGGCGGTGCTCACCGACGCCGGTGAAGTGTTGTTGCGCCGCTCGCGGCAACTGGTGAAAAACGCCAGCCAACTGGAAGACCTTGCCCACCACATGGAACAGGGATGGGAAGCTGAGGTGCGGTTGGTCGTGGATGCCGCTTACCCCAATGCACGCCTGGTTCGCGCCCTTACCGCCTTTATGCCGCAAAGCCGTGGCTGCCGCGTGCGCCTGCGTGAAGAAGTGCTGTCGGGCGTCGAAGAGTTGCTGATGGATGGCATGGCCGACCTGGCGATCAGCGGGTTCATTATCCCCGGCTACCTGGGCACGGAAATGAGCGATGTGGAATTTATCGCCGTGGCCCACCCGGACCATTCGCTGCATCGCTTGAACCGTGAGCTGAGCTTCCAGGACCTGGAAAGCCAGATGCAGGTGGTGATCCGCGACTCCGGCCGCCAGCAACCGCGAGATGTGGGCTGGCTTGGCGCCGAACAGCGCTGGACCGTCGGCAGCCTGCCCACCGCCGCGACATTCGTCAGCAGCGGCCTGGGCTTTGCCTGGCTGCCCCGGCACATGATCGAGCGCGAACTCAACGATGGCCTGCTCAAGCAGCTACCCTTGGAGAAAGGCGGCAGCCGCAACCCGACGTTTTATCTGTACGCGAACAAGGACAAACCCCTGGGCCCAGCCACACAGATCCTCGTGGAATTGCTGCGCACCTTTGACACCGCCCCCCTGGACGCGCCTTACGCCGCTCCCCAGCAAGCCTGAAACGGAGTTCATGCATGGCCTGGTTCGACCATGAAGGCTGCAGCCTGCATTACGAGGAATACGGTCACGGCAGCCCGTTGATCCTGATCCACGGCCTGGGCTCCAGCAGCCAGGATTGGGAACTGCAGATTCCGGTGCTGGCCCGGCATTACCGCCTGATCGTGGTGGATGTGCGCGGTCACGGGCGCTCCGACAAACCTCGCGAGCGCTACAGCATCAAGGGTTTCACCGTCGACCTGCTCGCCTTGATCGAACACCTGAACCTGCCGCCCGCTCATGTCGTGGGCCTGTCCATGGGCGGCATGATTGCCTTCCAGCTGGCGGTGGACGAGCCTGCCCGGATCAAGAGCCTGTGTATCGTCAACAGTGCGCCCGAGGTCAAAGTGCGCAGCGCCGATGATTATTGGCAGTGGGCCAAGCGCTGGAGCCTGGCGCGAGTGCTCAGCCTGGCCACCATCGGCAAGGCCCTGGGTGATCGGCTGTTCCCCAAACCGCACCAGGGCGACCTGCGGCGCAAGATGGCCGAACGCTGGGCAAAAAACGACAAACGTGCTTATCTCGCCAGTTTCGACGCGATTGTGGGCTGGGGCGTACAGGAACAACTTTCCAGGATCACCTGTCCAACCCTGGTCATCAGCGCCGACCACGACTACACACCCGTGGCGCAAAAAGAAATCTATGTAAAACTGCTGCCCGATGCGCGACTGATGGTGATTGAAGATTCCCGCCATGCCACGCCTCTGGATCAACCCGAAGTCTTTAACGCTACCCTGCTCGATTTTCTAAAGACAGTCGAAACCACTACCCAGGATCACTGACCCATGTTGAAAAAAATCGCCTTCTTTGCCGGTTCTGTTTTGTTCGCCGCCAACCTGATGGCCGCCGAGCCCGCCAAGGCGCCTCACGTCCTGATCACCACCACCAATGGCGACATTGAAATCGAACTGGACCCGGTCAAGGCGCCGATCAGCACCAAGAACTTCCTGGCCTATGTCGACAAAGGCTTCTACACCAACACGATTTTCCACCGCGTGATCCCGGGCTTCATGGTCCAGGGCGGCGGATTCACCGCGCAGATGTCGCAAAAGCCAACCGAAGCACCGATCAAGAACGAAGCCAGCAACGGCCTGCACAACGTACGCGGCACCCTGTCGATGGCCCGCACCAATGACCCGAACTCGGCCACCAGCCAGTTCTTCATCAACGTGGCCGACAATGCTTTCCTCGATCCGGGCCGTGACGCCGGTTACGCCGTATTCGCCAAAGTGGTCAAGGGCATGGACGTGGTCGATATCATCGTCAACTCGCAGACCACCACCAAGCAAGGCATGCAGAACGTGCCTATCGATCCTGTTCTGATCAAGTCGGCCAAGCGCATCGACTGAGGTCTGCAGGTAGCTCCGCGCATGGCCCACAAGGCCACGCGCGCATTTGAACAGGAGAGCCCGCCAGGCGGGCGTCAACCTAATGCTCTATCGTCGTTTTGAACAACTGATCGATATTTTCCGCGCTGCCCCCAGCGACGCCCCGCCCGACAAAGTCCTGCCCTTCTACCTCTACTACCTGCGCCAGGTGTGGCCAAGCTTTGCCGCGTTGCTGGTGGTAGGCCTGATCGGTGCGTTGATCGAAGTGGCGTTGTTCAGCTACCTGAGCCGTATCATCGATCTGGCCCAAGGCACACCGCCCGCCAACTTCTTCCAGGTTCACAGCGCCGAGCTGATCTGGATGGCCGTGGTCGCCCTGCTATTGCGCCCGATCTTCAACGGCTTGCATGACTTGCTGGTGCACCAGACCATCAACCCCGGCATGACCAGCCTGATTCGCTGGCAAAACCACAGCTACGTGCTCAAGCAGAGCCTGAATTTCTTTCAAAACGATTTCGCCGGGCGTATTGCCCAGCGCATCATGCAAACCGGCAACTCCTTGCGTGACTCGGCGGTGGCGACGGCGGAAGCCATCTGGCACGTGTCGATCTATGCGGTCAGCGCCCTGGTGCTGTTTGCCGAGGCCGACTGGCGGCTGATGATCCCGCTGATCACCTGGATCATCTGCTACAGCCTGGCCTTGCGTTACTTTGTGCCGCGCGTAAAAGAGCGCTCGGTGATTTCCTCTGAAGCGCGCTCCAAACTGATGGGCCGCATCGTCGACGGCTACACCAACATCACCACCTTGAAGCTGTTCGCCCATACGCAGAATGAGCAGGAATACGCCAAGGAAGCGATCATCGAGCAGACCGAAAAAACTCAGTTGGCCGCCCGCGTGCTGACCAGCATGGACGTGACGATTGCCATCTTGAACGGCCTGCTGATCGTCACTACCACCGGCCTGGCTCTGTGGCTGTGGACCCAGTCGCTGATTTCCGTGGGCGCGATTGCCCTGGCCACCGGACTGGTGATTCGTATCGTCAACATGTCCGGCTGGATCATGTGGGTGGTCAACGGCATTTTCGAAAACATCGGCATGGTGCAGGACGGGCTGAAAACCATCGCAGCGCCGCTGGCGGTCACCGACCGCGAGAATGCCCCACGCCTGAACGTTCCCCATGGCGAAGTACGCTTTGAGCAGGTGGATTTCCACTACGGCAAAAAGAGCGGGATCATTGGCGGCTTGAACCTGACGATCAAGGCCGGGGAAAAGATCGGCCTGATCGGCCCGTCCGGCGCGGGCAAGTCGACCCTGGTCAACCTGCTGCTGCGCCTGTACGACCTGCAAGGCGGGCGCATCCTGATCGACGGGCAGAACATCGCCGAGGTCGCTCAGGAAAGCCTGCGCGCACAGATCGGCATGATCACCCAGGACACTTCGCTGCTGCACCGCTCGATCCGTGACAACCTGCTGTACGGCAAGCCGGATGCGACCGATGAAGAACTGACGGCCGCCATCCACAAGGCCCGCGCCGATGAATTCATTCCGCTGCTGTCGGACGCCGAAGGGCGTACCGGGCTGGACGCCCATGTGGGTGAGCGCGGGGTCAAACTCTCCGGTGGGCAACGCCAGCGCATTGCCATTGCGCGGGTGCTGCTCAAGGACGCGCCGATTCTGATCATGGACGAGGCCACCTCGGCGCTGGACTCGGAAGTGGAAGCGGCGATCCAGGAAAGCCTGGAAACCTTGATGCAAGGCAAGACGGTGATAGCGATTGCGCACCGGTTGTCGACTATCGCGCGAATGGACCGATTGGTGGTGCTGGAGAAAGGGCAGATTGCCGAGACCGGTAGCCATGCCGAGCTGCTCGCCCATGGCGGGTTGTATGCGCGGTTGTGGCAGCACCAGACCGGCGGGTTTGTCGGCATCGACTGAGGCTGACAACCCTGGCCCCTGTGGGAGCTGGCTTGCCTGCGATAGCGCAGTGTCAGTACCAAATTGGCTGCCTGGCACACTGCAATCGCAGGCAAGCCAGCTCCCACACTTAACAGCGTCAGGCAGCCTATTCTTCAGGCCCTGGCGCTTTTTTATGGCCTGGACTTGCCCACAAACCCTGCTTCAATCAAAGCAGTGCCCAGACGGGCGCTGAAGTAAATCTGCAGGGAGCATCATTGATTTACTGATTGGGTAGAGCGATCTATCAAGGACGTGTTGCATGTCTTTGTTCAAACGTTCAATCACAGAGGGGTTGGGTACGTTTTGGCTGGTGTTGGGCGGTTGCGGGAGTGCGGTGTTGGCCGCAGCGTTTCCCGCCGTCGGGATTGGGCTGTTGGGTGTGGCCCTGGCGTTCGGGCTCACGGTGTTGACCATGGCGTTTGCCATCGGGCACATCAGCGGCTGCCATCTCAACCCGGCCGTATCAGTAGGCTTGGTAGTGGGCGGGAGGTTCCCGGCCAAGGAGTTACCGGCTTATATCCTCTCGCAGGTTATCGGCGGCACGGTCGCCGCCGCGCTGTTGTACTTCATTGCCAGCGGCAAACCCGGGTTCGAACTGGCATCGGGCCTGGCTGCCAATGGCTATGGCGAGCATTCGCCGGGCAGTTACTCAATGGCAACGGGGTTTGTCTGTGAGCTGGTGATGACGGCGATGTTCGTGCTGATCATCCTTGGCGCCACTGACCGTCGTGCCCCAGCGGGCCTCGCGCCCATCGCCATCGGCCTGGCCTTGACCCTGATCCACTTGATCTCCATCCCCGTGACCAATACCTCGGTCAACCCGGCCCGCAGTACCGGCCCGGCGCTGATTGTCGGCGGGTGGGCGCTTCAGCAGTTGTGGATGTTCTGGCTGGCGCCCATTTTGGGTGCGGTGATCGGCGGCGCGACCTATCGATGGCTGGGCGAGGAGGACCCAGCCTGAGGTCAAGGGGTTCAGCCCTGCCGATAAGGCAGGGCTGTCCTCGCTTCTTCGGCATACGCCAGAATCCCCACGCGCTCGCGCTCGAGGAAATCTTCCACGGCATTCTTCAGGCCCGGATGGCGCAGGTAGTGCCACGACCGGGTGATCACTGGTTCAAACCCGCGAATCAATTTGTGCTCGCCTTGGGCGCCGGCGTCGAAGCGCTGCAAGCCGTGAGCAATGGCGTAATCCATGCCCTGGTAGAAGCAGGTTTCGAAATGCAGACGATCGAATTCCGCCAGGCAGCCCCAATAACGCCCGTAGAAGCTGTCGCCACCGATCAGACTGAAGGCCATCGCAACCGGGCGCGCGCCCTGTTTAGCCAGCACCACGCGAATCGCTTCGGGCATGCGCTCGGCCAGCAGGCTGAAAAACGCCCGCGTCAGGTACGGCGACTGGCGGCGCACGGCGTAGGTGTTGGCGTAGCAGGCGTAGACAAAATCCCACTGCGCTTCGCTCAACTCATGGCCTTGCAGCCATTCGAACTCGATGCCCTGCCCCGCCACTTGCTCGCGCTCTTTGCGCATTTGTTTGCGCTTGCGCGAACTCAAGGCGTCGAGGAAATCCTGGAAGTCGCGATAACCGCGGTTTTGCCAATGAAACTGGCAGCCCAAGCGCTGTAACCAACCTGGATGCTGCGCCAAGGCTTGGTCGGCCAGAGGATCAGTGAAATTGATGTGGGCGCTGGAGAGCCCTTCGATTTCCAGGTAGCCCGGCAGGCTGTTCAGCAGCTCGAAGCCATCTTCGGCGCTCCTGGCCAGCAAGCGCGGCCCGCTGACCGGGCTGAACGGCACTGCGGTCAGCAACTTTGGGTAGTAATCAATGCCTGCCCGCTCACACGCATCGGCCCAACCGTGATCGAACACGTACTCACCGTAGGAATGCCATTTGCGGTAGCTGGGCATTGCTGCCACCAGGCGATCGCCTTCCCAGTGCAGCAAATGCTCAGGTTGCCAGCCCGATTGCGGGCCCAGGCTGGCGCTGTCTTCCAGCGCACTCAGGAATGCATGCCGCACAAAGGGTTGGGCCTGCGGCACGAGGGCATCCCACACCTGCGGGGCGATTTCGGACAGGGCGTCCAGGCGTTGCAACGGCATCGGCATCCTCACTACTTCAGGGCGTGAAAGCCTGGCGAGTATCGCTTATCGCTGGCCTTCGCACACGCTCAAATGGCACGACAAAGGCCGAATCAAATAGTTCCTTCTTAAATATTTTGTCATCTACATGACATCACTTAGCCACTGCCCCGTCATAAGTGATCGTGATACTGACGCCTGTTTTTAGAGCGCCTGGTTCTAGCAGGCGGCTATTTTCCGTCCGTCATCGGTCGGTTGTGTCCTGGGTGGTTTGCCATCCCTCCTCACTTTCGGAGATTGATATGCGTCTTGCTTCCACTAAAACTGCGGCGGCCCTGTGTGGCGGCCTGTTGCTGGTCCTGAGCGTTCCGGCCAGCGCTGCAGTCGACGCTAAATTGCTCGACATGCTCAAGGCCAACGGCCAGATCACCGCTGCGCAGTACACCGAACTGCAAGCGGAATTGGCCAAGGACCAGAAAGAAAAGCAGATCGCACAGCAAGCTCAACAAGAGACCAACGAGCAGATCGCGGCCACCGCGAAAAAAACCAATGACCTGAGCGTGTTCGACCAGAAACTGGCCTGGGCCGCGCGCACTCAACTCAAGGGTGACGTGCGCTTCCGTCAGGAAACCGTGAAGATCCAGGGCGAATCCAACAACGGCGGGCGTGACAAGGACCGTCAGCGCATCCGTGCCCGCCTGGGCGCCTACACCGAGGTCAACTCGCAGGTCGACACCGGCATTCGCATTGCCACCGGCAGCAGCGACGACGCGCGCTCCACCAACCAGGACCAGGACAACTACTTCGACAAGAAGTCGATCTGGCTGGACCTGGGCTACATCGACTACCACCCGGACCAGATCAAAAACCTGCACGTGATCGGCGGCAAGATGCTGCAGCCGTGGGTCAACATGGGCGACGTGATCTGGGACAGCGACATCAACCCGGAAGGCCTGGCCCTGACCTACAAATACCCATTGGGCAGCAGCGCCGAGTTGTTCGGCAGCATCGGCAACTACAACCTCAAGGACAACGTCGACGGCGACGGCGTGCAATTTCGTCACGACCTGCGCCTGACGTCCGGCCAGCTGGGCACGCGGTTCTCGGTGACTGACAACTTGAAAATGACCCTGGGCGGCAGCGTCTACGCCTACCAGAACGACAAGGACAGCCGCTGCACGACCACCACCACGCCTTGCGCATTGGCGGTCAACGGCAACTCGGCCGACAACCAGTTCCGCCTGTACGAAGGCTTCGCCCAAGCCGACATCGGCGGCCTGGCAGTGCCATTGGCGTTCTATGGCCAGTACGTGAAAAACAACGACGCCGTGACCGATCAGGACACTGCCTGGTTGATCGGTGCCAAGTCCAAAGTGTTCGGCTTGAACCTGGACTACAACTACCGCGATATCCAGCGTAACGCCGTGGTGGGTGCCTTCACCGACTCGGACTTCGCCAACGGCACCACCGGCTCGCGCGGTCACAAGATGAAGGTCAGCTACGACATCGACAAGAACTTCGCCCTCGGCGCCACGTACTTCCTGACCAAGGCTGACTATGCCAGCCGCACGCAGCGGGATGCCAACACCAACACCCTGCAGCTGGATGCTGAAGCCAAGTTCTAATGAGTGTGCAATAAACCTTGGGCCAGGACGGCCCGAGGTGGTTTCAACAGCCTTGCGTGGGTGGATCGCCCCTCATCATCCGTTCGACTCACCCACGCGAGCCTGCCTTTGCCCGTGTTTATTGGTCCTTCAGCCGCTCGGCCACCAGCCGGTCAGCCAATGCGTCCACATCCTTTACCGGTTCTTCCGGCATGATTTTCAAAGTCGCCTGCATCAGGCGCATCTGACGGATAAATCGCCGGCAGTTAGGGCAAAACATCAAGTGATGACGCACCAGCAGACGCTCGCGGAAGGTCAATTGCCCATCGAGGTAGTCACTGGAACGTGCCACTTGTTCTTTGCAGGTCAACATTCGCCCGTTTCCTCAAAATGCTCCACCGTGGCGAAGACTTTAAGCCGTGCCCGATGCAACAGCACACGAACATTGGAGAGCGAGAGCGTCAGAAGATTACAAATCTCTTCCAACTCCAGGCCTTGGCGCTCACGCAGCACCAGCACGCTGCTTTGCAGCTCCGACAAACTCAGCAACGTATGCTCCAGGCACTTGCGCAATTCATCCTCGGTCAACAACGCTTCCGGGGTGTCCTGGTGCCAGGCGTATGGGGCGACGGCCCAGTGGCCATCGTCGGGGACGAAGCGATCGTCACCGATGGTGCCGTGAGGTGAGGGCAAATCGTCAAGCAACACTTCCCGGCGATTTTGTTTATAGCGGCCCTTGGCGGAGTTGGCGGTGATGGTCAGCAGCCAGGTCTTGAGGCTGGAACGCCCTTCGAACTTGGCCAGGTTGCGCACCACCGACAACCACGCGTCCTGCACCACTTCGTCGGCGTGGCGCTGGCCGACAATGGCATAGGCCACTGCGCGCATGGCGCTCTGGTAGGTGGTGACCAATTCCTTATAGGCGCGCTGCTCGCCCTTGAGCAGCCGTTCCAGCAGGTGCGCGTCGTCGGCGGCTGCCATCGTTTACCTAAATCCTGCTGTGGAAATCCGATACCTGTGGGAGCTGGCTTGCCTGCGATAGCGGCGGTGACTCCACTATCGTCATCGCAGGCAAGCCAGCTCCCACATTAAATCTGGCCAAATCCAACGATTAGCGTTTACGCAGGATCACGCTGCCGATCGAGTAACCCGCACCGAACGAACTGAGCACCGCCACGGCTCCTTTTGGCAAGTCGTCCTGGTAGGTGTGAAACGCAATCACCGAACCTGCCGAACTGGTATTGGCGTAGGTGTCGAGAATCACCGGCGCTTCTTCCACCGAGGCTTCGCGGCCCAGCAGCTTTTTCACGATCAGGTGGTTCATGCTCAGGTTGGCCTGGTGCAGCCAGAAACGCTTCACATCGGTCACATTCAGCTGGTTTTCGTCCAGATGCACACCGATCAGTTCGGCAACCATCGGGCAGACGTCACGGAAGACCTTGCGACCTTCCTGTACGAACAGCTTGTCCGGCGCGCCGATGCCCTCTTCCGCCGTGCGGTTGAGGAAGCCGAAGTTGTTGCGGATGTTGTTGGAAAACTTGGTCAGCAGTTTGGTGCTCACCACGTCGAACTGGTGCTCGGAAGTCGCCAGGTCGGCGCGCTCGAGAATCACGGCCGTAGCCGCATCACCGAAGATGAAGTGGCTGTCGCGGTCACGGAAATTCAGGTGGCCGGTGCAGACTTCCGGATTGACCATCAGGATCGCCCGCGCCTGGCCCAGCTGGATGCTGTTGGCGGCGTTCTGGATACCAAAGGTCGCCGACGAGCACGCCACGTTCATGTCGAAACCGAAGCCTTCGATACCCAGCGCTTCCTGGACTTCGATGGCGATGGCCGGGTAGGCGCGCTGCAGGTTGGAGCAGGCGACGATCACGCCGTCGATGTCGGCGGCAGTCTTGCCAGCGCGCTGCAGGGCCTGTTCGGCCGCGCCAACCGCCATCTGGCAAAGCACCGACCACTCGTCATTGCTGCGCTCAGGCAAACGCGGGGCCATGCGCTGCGGGTCGAGAATACCGTCCTTGTCCATGACAAAACGGCTCTTGATGCCCGATGCTTTCTCGATAAAGGCCGCGCTGGACTCAGTCAGTGCCTGAACCTCACCGCGCTCGATGGCGGCGGCGTTGTCAGTGATGAACTGCTGAACATAGGCATTGAAAGACTGCACCAGCTCTTCGTTGGAGATGCTGTTGGCCGGGGTGTACAGGCCAGTGCCGCTGATGACGACGTTATGCACGGTCGTTCCTCTAAATCTGTCAGGCAGAAGATATTGGTACCGTCGTACCAAACTTTAAGTCGTTCGATTCCGTCCAGCGGGCATCAAACTGGCAACGCTTTATTCCAGTACGCCGCGGCTGAACACCAGCCCTTCACGACGATCCCGGCATTTATGACCGCGAAGTTTGCCACAACCTCGGGGATTTGGCGCCATTTCCCGGATAAACCCGGTGCTGACTGTGGGCGCTGGCTTGCCTGGGATGGCATCCCAGTGTTTTGACTGATACACCGCGGTGTCTGCATCGCAGGCAAGCCAGCTCCCACATGAGATCGGTTTTGCTCTGGAAGCCAAGAAAGCCTCAGGCTTCCACCTGGCTCCACTGCTTGCTCAAACGCTTATCGGAAATCGGCACTTTGGTGCCCAACTGCTGGGCAAACAACGACACGCGATATTCCTCCAACCACCAGCGATACAGCTCCAGCTGAGGGTCGCGCTTGCCTTCCTGGGCGTGTTTGTTCTGGCGGTTCTGGTATTGGGCCCACAGGCCGCTCAGCTCGGTGCTCCACACCCGGTCTTTTTGCACCTGGCTGGGCAGTTTCTCCAGGCGCAGCTCAATGGCCTTGAGGAAACGCGGCAGTTCCTTGAACCACTGCGCCGGGGTTTCCCGCACAAAACCTGGGTACACCAGATGGCTCAGCTGCTGCTTGATGTCATTCAAGGCCACCGCCTGGGCCAGGTCGATCTTGCCCTTGAAGCGCTTTTGCAAGCCATGCCACAGCTTCAGCACTTCCAGCGTCAGGCGGGCCAGGCGCTCGGCGTGCTCGGTCCAGCTGCCGCGCTTGCGTTCGGCCAGGGCCGCCAAACCTGCACCGTCACGCGGCAAGCTGGCTTCGCCTTCCAGTACGCAGGTGTCGAGGCTGGCCAACAGAATGTCTTCCACCAGTGCGTCGATGCGCCCCAGTTCGCGGTACATCAGGCCCAATTCGGTCAGGCCGGGCAATTTGCCGCGCAGGAATTTGGCCGGCTCGGCCAATTGCTGCAGCAGCAGACGCTGCAACGCGCGACGATGCTGGAACTCCGCCTCGGCGGCCGTCGAGAACCGCCCTTCCTTGACCGTGCCATTCTCTTCAACCAGCGCCGGGTAGACCGTCATCGACAGGCCGGCGATCTTTTGCTGGGTCTTCTCGGCCACCGCCGCAAACACCTTGGCTTGCACCGGCTCCTGGCTTTTCGCGGTTTGCGGCACGGCCAACGCGGCCTGGCTGGCCTCGGCAAAACGCGCGGTCAGCTCGGCCAGGTCGCGCCCTTCGCCGAGGAACTTGCCTTGGCCGTCGACCACTTCCAGGTTCATCTTCAGGTGGTTTTCCACCTGCTGCGCCGCCTCGGCCCAGGCTTCATCGCTGACCCGTGCGCCGGTCATGCGCAGCAGTTCGCGCCCCAGCGCCTGGGGCAGCGAGCCCTGGCCGAATTCGATGCGTTGCAGCGCCGCCTTGACGAAATCCGGCACCGGTACAAAGTTTTTGCGCAGCGCCTTGGGCAGGTTGCGCACCAGGGCAATGCACTTGGCTTCGATCACACCCGGCACCAGCCATTCCAGGCGCTCCGGCGGCAACGCCGGCAGCAGCGGCGCCGGCACGCGCAGGGTCACGCCGTCGCGTGGGTGATTGGGCTCGAAGTGGTAACTCAAGGCCAACTCCAGATCGCCCAGGTGCAAGGTGTCGGGATAATGCAGGGCCGTGACTTCACTGGCCTCGCGGGCCAGCACGTCTTCCTCGCGCATGATCAGCAGTTGCGGGTCTTTCTGGCTGTTGACCTTGTACCAGCTGTCGAACGTCGCGGTCTGGTGGATCTCCGCCGGCAAGCGCGCATCGTAGAAGGCGTACAGGGTTTCTTCGTCCGCCAGGATGTCGCGGCGGCGCGCCTTGGCCTCCAGTTCGTCGAGCTGCTCCAGCAGTTGCTGGTTGGCCGTCAGGCACTTGGCCCGCGACTGAATCTCGCCGCGCACCAGACCTTCGCGGATAAACAGCTCGCGCGACACCACCGGGTCGATCGGCCCGTAATGCACCGGCCGGCGCCCAACCACAATCAGCCCGAACAGGGTGATCTGCTCAAAGGCCACCACTTGGCCGCGCTTCTTCTCCCAATGCGGCTCGAAGTGGTTTATCTTGATCAGGTGCCCGGCCAGCGGCTCGATCCAGTCGGCATCGATCTTCGCCACCATGCGCGCATACAGCTTGGTGGTTTCCACCAGTTCGGCGGTCATCAGCCATTGCGGGCGCTTCTTGCCGATGCCCGAGGACGGGTGAATCCAGAAGCGCCGCTGACGCGCGCCGAGGTAATCGCCGTCTTCGGTCTTCTGGCCGATCTGGCTCAACAGGCCAGACAACACGGCCTTGTGCAGCTTGGCAAAGTCCGCCGGCTCCTTATTGACGGTCAGCTGCATGTCGCGGCAAATCAGGCTGAGCTGGCGATGGGAGTCGCGCCACTCGCGCAGGCGCAGGTAATTCAGGAAGTTCTTGCGGCACCAGTTGCGCAACGGGCTGGCGGTCAGTTCCTGGCGCTGTTCCTCAAAACCGCGCCACAGGTTCACCAACCCGGCGAAGTCCGAATCCGGGTCCTTCCACTGGGCGTGAGCCTGGTCGGCCGCTTGCTGGCGTTCCGGCGGACGCTCGCGCGGGTCCTGAATCGACATGGCACTGGCGACGATCAGCACTTCCTGCAAACTGCCCAGCTTGGCGGCTTCGAGCAGCATGCGGCCCATGCGCGGGTCCACTGGCAGGCGCGCCAGTTGGCGGCCCAGCGGCGTGAGCTGGCTGTTACGGTCGACCGCCGAAAGCTCTTGCAGCAGGTTGAAACCGTCGCTGATGGCCTTGCCGTCCGGCGGCTCGATGAACGGGAAATCGGTGATTTCGCCGAGGCGCAGGTGCAGCATCTGCAGGATTACGGCGGCAAGGTTGGTGCGCAGAATTTCCGGGTCGGTGAATTCCGGGCGGCCAATAAAATCCTCTTCGCTGTACAAGCGGATGCAAATACCCGGCTCGACCCGCCCGCAACGGCCTTTACGCTGGTTGGCGCTGGCCTGGGAAATCGCCTCGATCGGCAGGCGCTGCACCTTGGCGCGGTAGCTGTAACGGCTGATGCGCGCGGTGCCGCTGTCGATCACATAACGGATGCCCGGCACGGTCAGCGAGGTTTCCGCGACGTTGGTCGCCAGCACCACACGACGGCCCGGGTGGGACTGGAAAATGCGCTGTTGTTCAGCCGGTGACAGGCGCGCATACAGCGGCAGAATTTCGGTGTGCTTGAGCTGGGCCTTGCGCAGCATCTCGGCGGCGTCACGAATCTCGCGCTCGCCCGGCAAGAACACCAACACATCACCGGGGCTGCGCCGTTCGCTGCGCTCATAGGCGGCAATTTCATCCAGGGTGGCGAGGATCGCCTGGTCGACGGTCAAGTCGTCCTCGACGCGGTTGCCCTCCTCGTCCTGCTCCAGGGTCAGCGGGCGATACCAGGTGTCCACCGGGAAGGTACGGCCCGAGACCTCAACAATCGGCGCATCGTCAAAGTGCTTGGAAAAACGCTCCAGGTCGATGGTCGCCGAGGTGATGATGACTTTCAGGTCGGGGCGACGCGGCAACAGGGTTTTCAGGTAGCCGAGCAGGAAGTCGATGTTCAGGCTGCGTTCGTGGGCTTCGTCGACGATGATCGTGTCGTAGCGTTCCAGGTAGCGGTCGTTCTGGGTTTCCGCCAGCAGGATGCCGTCGGTCATCAACTTGATCAGGGTGTTGGCGTCACTCTGGTCTTCGAAACGCACCTGATAGCCGACCAGCGCGCCCAACGGCGTGGCCAGTTCTTCGGCGACGCGGCTGGCGACGCTGCGCGCGGCGATTCGGCGCGGCTGGGTGTGGCCGATCAGGCCGTATTGGCCACGGCCGATTTCCAGGCAGATTTTCGGCAGTTGGGTGGTTTTACCCGAGCCGGTTTCACCGGCGATGATCAGCACCTGATGCTTTTGCAGCGCGTCTTTGATCTCGTCGCGCTTGGCGGCAATCGGCAGGCTATCGTCGTAGCGAATCACCGGCAGGCTGGCGCGCCGCGCCGTGACCTGTGCGCAGGACGCCTGCATGCGCGTGACCCACTGCGCCAGCTTGTCCTCGTCGGGCTTCTTGCGCAGCTCGAGCAACTGGCGCCGCAAGCGGTGGCGGTCGGCGAGCATGGCGTGATCGAGGTTTTTCAGCAGTTGGTCGATAGCGGGCGCTTGGTCAGTCATCAGATGCGTTTGGGTCGTCTATTTATGCAGGGGCCGGATTGTCGCAGAAAACCGCCAACGCGCGCGCCCCTCATTCGTTATCACGGTCTTTGCGCCGGTACGGGAACACGTCGATGACCTTGCCGGCGCGAATCGCGTCCTGCAGGCCTTTCCAGTAGTCGGCGTTGTACAGCTCACCATGCAGCTCATCGAACAGCTTGCGCTGGCCGGCGTCGGCAAACAGGAACGGCGGGAATTCTTCGGGGAACACATCCAGCGGACCGATGGAGTACCAGGGCTCCGAGGCCATTTCGTCCTCGGGCGTGCGCGGTGCCGGGATGTGGCGAAAGTTGGCTTCGGTGAGAAAGCAGATTTCGTCGTAGTCATAGAACACCACGCGACCGTGGCGGGTGACGCCGAAGTTTTTCAGCAGCATGTCGCCGGGAAAGATGTTCGCCGCCGCCAGTTGCTTGATGGCCAGGCCGTAGTCCTCCAGGGCTTCACGCACCTGGGCGTCGTTGGCGTTGTCGAGGTAGAGGTTGAGTGGGGTCATGCGCCGTTCGGTCCAGCAGTGGCGGATCAGCACGGTGTCGCCTTCCACTTCCACGGTTCCCGCAGCGACTTCCAACAGCTCGGCCAGGCATTCAGGCTCGAACTTGCTCAAGGGGAAGCGGAAATCGGCGAACTCCTGGGTGTCGGCCATGCGCCCCACGCGGTCGACGCTTTTTACCAGACGGTACTTCTCGATGACGGTGGCGCGATTGACGTTTTTCGACGGTGAAAAGCGGTCCTTGATGATCTTGAACACGGTGTTGAAGCCCGGCAGCGTGAACACGCTCATGACCATGCCGCGCACGCCGGGCGCCATGATGAAGCGGTCATCGGTGGTGGCCAGGTGGTTGATCAGCGCGCGGTAGAACTCCGACTTGCCGTGTTTGTAAAAACCGATTGAGGTGTACAGCTCGGCGATGTGCTTGCCGGGCAGGATGCGTTTGAGAAACCCGATGAATTCCGCTGGCACCGGCACGTCGACCATGAAATACGAGCGCGTGAACGAGAAGATGATCGACACGTCGGCTTCGTCAGTGATCAGCGCGTCGATCTGAATGCCGCGCCCTTCGCGGTGCAGCAGCGGAATCACCAAGGGCCATTGTTCGTCACGGGTGTATATGCGTCCTACAAGGTAGGCGCCTTTATTGCGGTAGAGCACCGAGGAAAACAGCTCGACATTGAGGTCCGGATCTTTGCACACCCAGTCCGGCAGGTTCTCGCGCAATTGCGCTTCGAGCCGGCGCAGGTCGGTCGCAAGGTCTGCGTAGGGTTCGCTGAACGCGTAATCGGCGAAGACCTGCGCCAGCATCGCCGTCAGGTCGCCCGCCGGCTGATAAACGCGGGTTTGCGCCGCACGCGCACGGCGCAGACTCGGCCGCGTGGTGTGGATGAACATGCAGGCGTCGCTGATCAGGTCATGACTGAACAGGCCGCAGAAGATCGAGTTGTACCAGGTCTCGGACAGCTCATCGTCAAAGCGCAGGTCGATCAGGGCGATGTAGGCGCGCTTCACCTGCGGCCACGCGTCCACTTCCAGCAGCGTGGCCTCGTCGAACTGGGCGCGCAGGCGCGCCGTTACTTCAGCGACTTTTTCTTCATACAAGTTGATCCGCGCCGCCGAAGCCGCCTGCCCCTGCTGCCACTGGGCCTTCTCGAAACGTTCACGGGCGCCGTCAGTAATCTGGCGAAAGTGCTCACGGTAATCGTCGAAGCCCTCGAGGATCATGCGGGCGATGGCGAGGGCGGATTGCGACATGCGGGAAACCTCGAACGGGCATCTGGAAGCCCTGAGCTTAGCCAGTGAAACGAAGCAGGAGAAGGATGATTTTCCGGGCTTATCTGTACCCCTTCGTGCAGTTTGTACATTTGCTTTCAATTTTCCCAACTCGACCAAGCGGTCAATTAACGCACCGAAAAGTCTCACCGCGCACGCCTGTAGCCCCACAACCGCATGGCTTGGCGCTGGCGCGAGAGAAAACCAGTGCTGTCGCCGATTCTCAGCACAGGTCACCGCCTCGATGCACCGTAAGGGAAACCCTGATCACCACCTTGATGGCACTTTGATATATATAGCGCGCCCTTTCCCACCCAAATAAGGTCCAAAGACCGGTCCGGGAACAGAAGCTAATCGCCTAAGGAGCACCAAGATGTCATTGAGGAATATGCGAATCGGTCTGCGCGCCAGTCTGAGTTTCGGGGTTTTGGCCGCCATGCTGGTGATTGTCGGCCTGTTTGGCCTGGGCCAGATGGCCAAGCTGCGGGAAAGCGCGCTGGTCATCGAAGCGTCCTGGATGCCGAGCATCGAGAATATCCACGACAGTGCCGCCTATGTGGCCAGTATTCGCCTTGAGGCCTTGCGCCTGGCAACCACCGACGAATCGCGGATTCGCGACAACAGCAAAAGCCTGATCACCCGCCAGAGCAATGAGCTGCAAACGCTGCTGACCCATCACGAAACCCTGACCAGCGGCGGCGACGAAACCGCTTTGCTGAAAAAACTCAAAGGCGATGTGGCGACCTATCTCAGCATCGTCGGGCAGATGATTGCCCTGGTGGACAAGGATCAACAGCAAGACGCCATTGACCTGCTGAACAGCCGCCTGGCACCCCAAGGTGCGGTCCTCAACACGAGCCTGGAGGACATGATCGTCTTCAATCAGAAAGGCGTCGAAGACGCGGCCGACGCTGCCGCGCAGATGTATTCCAGCGCGCGGTGGGTGGTCGGCCTGATCATCGTTTGCGCGTTGATCGCCACCTTATTACTCGCCTGGCTGCTGACCCGCAGTATCACCGCCCCCCTCGGCCAGGCCCTGGCCGTGGCACGCACCATCGCCGACGGCGATTTGAGCCAGCCTGTGGTGGTCCAAGGCACCGACGAACCGGCGCAATTGCTGACGGCCCTGGCCACCATGCAGGGCCAGCTGCGAACCACTATCCACGGCATCAGCGAATCGGCGCAGCAACTGGCCTCCGCCGCCGAGGAAATGAGCTCGGTGATGGAACAGAGCACCCGTGGCCTGCAGGCGCAAAACGATGAAATCGAACAGGCTGCGACCGCCGTCAACGAGATGAGCGCGGCCGTGGACGAAGTGGCGGGCAACGCGGTGTCCAGCGCCGAAGCGTCCAAGGCCTCCGATGAAGACAGCAAGCACGGCCACTACCAGATCAGCGAAACCATCAGCTCGATCCAGAACCTGGTGGACGAAGTGATTGGCGCCTCGAACAAAGCCGAAGGCCTGGCCGTGCAGGCTCAGGACATCAGCAAAGTGCTTGAAGTGATCCGCGGCATCGCCGGGCAAACCAACCTGCTGGCGCTCAATGCCGCCATCGAAGCGGCGCGCGCAGGCGAAGCCGGCCGAGGCTTTGCGGTAGTGGCCGATGAGGTGCGCTCGCTGGCGCAACGCACCCAGGATTCCACCGAAGAAATCGAACAGATGATCACCGGTATCCAGCAAGGCACCCAGGGCACCGTCGACGCCCTCAACAGCAGCGCCGAACACGCTGGCCAGACCCTGCAGCGCGCTGGAAAAAATCACCGCGGCCATCTCGCAGATCAACGAGCGCAACCTGGTGATCGCCAGCGCCGCTGAGCAGCAGGCACTGGTGGCCCGCGACGTCGACCGCAGCCTGGTGAACATTCGCGACCTGTCCACCCAAACCGCTGCCGGCGCCACCCAGACCTCAGCCGCCAGCCAGGAGCTGTCGCGCCTGGCCGTGGACCTCAACGGCATGGTGACGCGGTTTGTCCTGTAATTAGCGATTGTGTCGGCCAGGCCTCTAGGCAACACTCGCCGCCTTATTCAGGTAGGAGTGTTCCGTGAGACCTGTCGACACCCTGTACTTGCTGGGGCTGGCTGCCATCTGGGGCGCGAGCTTCCTGTTCATGCGCATCATCGCGCCGGAAATCGGCACCGTGCCGACCGCATTTTTTCGCGTGTCGATTGCCGCCGCCGGCTTGCTGGTGATACTCACAGCGATGCGCGTCAACTGGGACTTCCAGGGCAAGTTCAAGACCGTGCTGCTGCTGGGCGTGATCAACTCCGGCATCCCCGCGACCATGTACTCGGTGGCCGCGCAGGTGCTGCCGGCCGGCTACTCGGCGATCTTCAACGCCACCACGCCGTTGATGGGCGTGTTGATTGGCGGGTTGTTCTTCAGTGAACGCCTGACACCGTCGAAAATCGCCGGCGTCAGCCTGGGCCTGCTCGGCGTCGCCGTGCTGACGCGCGCCGGGCCGGTGGCGTTTGACCTGGAATTATTGATGGGCGCGCTGGCCTGTCTGTTGGCCACTACCTGCTACGGCTTCGCCGGGTTCCTCGCACGGCGTTGGCTGGACCAACGCGGCGGCCTGGACAGCCGACTCGCGGCGCTGGGCAGCATGCTGGGCGCTAGCCTGTTTTTGCTGCCGTTCTTTGCCTACAGCGCCATCAGCCATCCTCCTGCAAGCTGGGGCGGCTGGCAGGTGTGGGCGTCACTGCTGGGGTTGGGACTGGTGTGCACGGCGTTTGCCTACATCCTGTACTTCCGCTTGCTGTCGTCCATTGGGCCGGTCAAGTCGATGACGGTGACCTTCATGATTCCGCCGTTTGGGGTGCTGTGGGGCGCGTTGCTGCTGGATGAGCCGTTGTCGATGGCGCATGTGTATGGCGGGGTGTTGATTGGGGGGGCGTTGTGGTTGGTGTTGCGGGTGGGGAAGTTGAGTAAGTCGCCTTAGGCTAATCCAAGCATTTATAAGTGCCGCACCTACCCTGAGCCTCTTGGAAAAGGCATAGTGCATGCCAAAATGAAATGACGCGGAATGAACCATGTACCTTGCTACAAAAGAGCGGCCGGTAGGCTACCTCATTCTCTTAGCTATATCGGCCGTCTTCGTTGCAGGCAACTTCCTATGGCAAGGCCATGACGGCTTTAATCTCTGGGATGAAGGCTATCTCTGGTACGGCGCCAGGCAAATAGTTGCCGGTGAGATTCCGATTCGAGACTTCATGGCGTATGACCCAGGCCGTTATTACTGGGCTGCAGCCTATTTTTCTATTATTGGCGACAACGGGATCATAGCGCTGCGCGCAGCCGTGGCTTTATTCCAGGTGATAGGTCTGTATGCAGGACTTTGGACTGTGTCCATTGCCCTAAGACACACCACAGCAAAAAACATCGCCTATTTGTGCATCGTCGCGGTCACGCTGATGACCTGGATGTACCCGCGGCATAAAATTTTCGACATATCCATCTCAATGATTCTTGTCGCAGGCCTGACTTATCTGCTGCTGAATCCATCGACTATTCGGTATTTTTTTCTGGGTGCCTTAGTCGGGCTCGCGGCGGTCTTTGGTCGCAATCATGGTTTTTATGGCGCAGTGGCCAGTTTGATAGCTATCGGCTGGCTAAGGATCAAAGCACCGCAATCAAGTACGGGATGGACGGATATCGCGGCCTGGGTTGCAGGCGTCGTCATAGGCTATCTGCCCGTGATCGGCATGTGCCTTTTCATTCCTGGGTACTTCACAGCGTTCTTAGACACTATTGTCTTCATGCTGCAGCAAGGGAACACGAATTTACCTCTGCCTATTCCCTGGCCTTGGAAAGTCGGCTTCGGCACCATCGGCCTGATCATCGAGACCCGGTGGTTTCTCGTCGGAATTTGCTTCATTGCATTGATAGCTTTCGGCGCGGGAGCACTAGGGTGGGTATTTAGAGAGCGGTTCAAAGGCCGTTTTGTGCGTCCTGAACTGGTAGCCGTGTCCTGCGCTGCGCTCCCTTATGCACACTTTGCCTTCGCTCGTGCAGACGTAGGCCATCTCGCACAGGGTATCTACCCGCTACTGATGGGGTGTTTCATCCTGTTCGCCTATCTTCAATCGTGGGCTTCAAAGTTAACACTGGGTGTACTTACAGCGTCGGTCAGCCTATTCATACTCGCCGCATGGCAACCGGGCGTGCTTGCTCGCACGCAGGATGGCTGGCAACGGATCGAGGTTTCTGGCTCGGTGTTGTCTATGGACGCTGGGACTGCTGAAGCAGTGAACCTCTTGAGAGATCTCACCGAGAAATATGCGCCAGCCGGCAGACCCGTCCTGGTTCTGCCCTTCTGGCCTGGTGCCTATCCTTTATTAGATCGGCATGCGCCGCTTTGGGAAATCTACGCCTTGTCGCCACGCTCTGAGGAATTCCAACGGGCCGAAATCGAACGGATAAAAAAGGCTGATCCCGGCTTTGCATTGGTCTTCAACATGGCAATGGATGGGCGAGAGGAATTGAGATTCTCGAACTCTCATCGTTTGATCGACGACTACATTCGCTCTCATTTTGACCTGATCCAGACTGCCGCCAACCCGGCGTTCCAAATTTATAAAGCACCGAGCACCAGGAATTAGCGCAAATGTGGCGACGATTCAGCCTTCATGATCAATAGTCATTTGATCTGATAGTGATATCGCGCCACTAAAATTCAAGGCAGGTAGCAGAATGAAAGCAAGGGAGCGGACGAGTAGATTTCTTGGATTTTATGTGAGTGTTTGCATGTTCGAGTGACGTCGTTGCGCATTTTTCACACTGCGCTATAGGCCATGTCTGCAATGGGCATGAGTTACGTCCAACGATGGCAGCGCAAGATTTCTTGACGTTTCATGAACGCCACAAGCATGGTCCCGCTCGCAGATTGCGCAAGCGCAACACCAGGCTGGCGAACCGGTCAAGCGGCACCAGGCGCCGCAATGAATGCAAAAAAAAAACCGCTAATGCGGTTTTTAGGTTTTTCAGTACAAGCGCCAGACAGTCGTTTCGCGTCAGCAAGCGCTCAAGCAGTATCAGGCTAGAAACTCACTCTTGAGGATGCTCCGGCTTCGGCCGACTCAAAAATAAGAACTTGGAAAAGATGAAGGTCAGCGGCACGGTGATAAGTATCGCCAACAGCGGGCCTACTCGCTCGTCAAATCCAAGTTTATCGACCCAGACCCATAGAATCAAAAGGCTGGTGAGGTATTGCGCCAGATAGACCAACGGGAACAACGCGACCGACTTGATGCCCTGATGACTCTTGAAAACAAAGAATCGGTTGAGGCTGTACGCAAGCACAATCCCGGCCACGTAGGCGATCGTATAACTTGTCCGGTAAGACAAAACATTCAGCAGCAGCAAATAAAGTCCGTAGGTGACGAGGGTATTAAAACCGCCCGACACCAGGAACCTGGCAAAGTCCACCTGCAGGATTTTAGCCGCTACGCGCTTAATCCCCCGCATCATTGAGCGTTGGCAATCAGCGATTTGAATTCGTCGTAATTGCGGATGTAATCGGCCGAATCGTAGTAATGCGACGCAAACACCATCAGCACTGCATCATGGGAATAGCGATACTGGATGCCCCATGTCATAGGCGGCAGGTAAATGCCCTTGTTCGGTTTATCCAGCACGAACTCTTCTCGGTTCCTGCCGTCATCCGCGACCACGTGAACCGAGCCCTTAACGGCAACCAGGAACTGATGGCAGACCTTGTGCGCATGTTCGCCGCGCGTTTCTGCGGTAGGCACGTCATACACCAGGAAGTAACGTTCCGACTTGAACGGGATGGTGCGCTCGAATTCACCCGCCGACAGGCTGCCGCGAATGTCAGCGACTTCAGTCATGGTGTGCAATGTCACACCACTGACCGTGGTTTGGACCACGCCGGGCTTGCTGTCGACCTTTTCAGCCACATCCTGGGATGTGCTGGCAGGCTTGGCATCAACGTAGCCGATAATTTTGGCGGGGTTGCCGACAACAATGGCATTGGGCGGAATGGAACGCGTAACCACCGCACCTGCGCCGATCATTGCGTTGATGCCAATGGTCAGACCCGGAAGGATGGTGCAGTTAGCACCCAGTGAGGCGCCCTTGCGGATGATGGTGCGATCGAAGGCTTGCGGGTAAACCTTGCTGCGCGGAAACAGATCATTCGTGAAGGTTGCATTCGGACCAATGAAGACGTCGTCTTCAATGGTGATGCCGTCCCAGACCTGCACGCCGCATTTGAGTGTGACGCGGTCGCCGATGATCACATCGTTTTCAATGAAAACGTTATCGCATACGTTGCACTCACTGCCCAAGGTCGCCCCAGGCAGAATGTGCGCGAACGCCCAGACTCGCGTGTCTTTGCCAATATTCTCGGATTCGCACAGTGCATGACTGTGAACGAAGAATTGCTTAGTGCTGCTCATTCTTGTCTCCAAAATCCTCAACACGCATTGGGATTGCCAAGGGTCGATTCTTTGTATTTTCGTAGGTACGCCATGCATAGGAGCCCACGATTCCCAGCCCCAGAAGATTCAGGCAGCCAAGGAAGGTGATCGTCAGCATGATCATTGCGTAGCCCGGCACTTCAATCATGCCGTGCAACTTCGCCGCCAATGTGAAAACGCCGAATAGTGCCGCCAGAAACGAACCGAACGCGCCGACACGCGTGAGCAGCCTAATGGGCAGGTCCGTAAAGGAAAACACACTGTCCATCAGGTAATTGACTTTCTTGCGCAGGGTCCAGGCCGAGGTGCCGTGGACTCTTTCCTGACGGGTGTAGGTCACGACTTTCCTGCGATAACCCAGCCAGAAAATCTGGGCGATCAGCGAGCTGTGCCGCTCATCCAGCGTCAACAGTGTGTCCCTGAACGCGCGATTGCAGGCAAACATATCGACGCCACCCGGCGGAATCTCCGGGATGACGTATCGGCGGTAAAGCCCCCAGAAGAGGTTGGATGCCATGCGACTGCCCCACGGGTCCTGCCGCCCCTCTCGAACACCGACGACAACATCGGTGTCCTGGCCCAACAGCACGCGGTTCATTTCAAGAACCAGTTCAGGCGGCTCCTGCAAGTCCGCGGCCATTACCGCAAATCGGTCGCCACTGCCATTTTGCAGCCCCGTACGAATAGCCATGAACGAGCCAAAGTTCTTCGACAGCAAAATGAGCTTGGAGCGGAAAGGCTGCGAAGGCAGCTTCTCTCGCAAAATCTCATAGCAGCGGTCCGGACTGCCGTCCACAACGAAGACAACCTCAAGGTTGTTATCAAGCTGCGTATTCAGGCCAGCTATGGCGACGAGCAGATCAGGAAGATTGCCCTCGTTGCGATATACGGGGATGACCAACGTCAGCAAGGTTATTTCCCCTCAGAGAAGTAAGCAGTGACGGCCTCGATCACACGATCGACTTCTTCGTCGGTCAGGCCAGGGTAGCAAGGCAGCGAAATAACTGTTTCACATGCATGCTCGGTCACGCTCAACGCTGCTGGCTTGGCAGCGTAGGCCGGTTGCTTGTGGTCAGCGATTGGGTAATGGATATCGGTGCTGACGCTCTTTTCTTTCAATGCAGCAGCAAACTGCGCCCTCGCCTTCACGCGCACGACGTAGAGGTGGCCTACGTAATCTTCGCCGGTGGAGCATGGCAATTGCATGTCCAGTGCCGCGAACGCCGCGTTGTAGCGCTTGGCGATCGCACGACGCTGCTCGTTCCAGGTGTCCAGGTGCGGGAGTTTTACACGGAGGATCGCGGCCTGCATTTCGTCAAGGCGGCTGTTACGGCCGCCCGGGACAGACACTTGGTACTTTTGAGTCCAGCCGTATTGGCGCAACTGACGGATGCGAGTCGCGAGTTCGTCATCATCGGTGACCACTGCGCCGCCATCACCCAGAGCACCGAGATTTTTGGTGGGGTAAAAGCTGAAGCACGCAATCGTGCCAAAACTGCCGGCCTGCTTGCCATTGCGTCGCGCACCGTGGGATTGGGCGCAATCCTCCAGCACCGGGACGCCCGCCGCCGAAGCGATACGCACGATTTCCTCGATGTTGGCCAGTTGACCGTAAAGGTGCGTTACGATCACCGCCGCGGGCTTGCTGTCCAGTACCTGCGCGAGCGATTTCGGGCAGATGGTCAGGCTGGCCGGATCCACATCAACGTACAGAGGCTCTGCGCCGACTGCATGAATCGCCGTGCTGCCGTAGAAGCCAGCGTTCGCAACCGCAACAACATGGTCGCCGGGGTTAACGCCCAGCCCCTTCAGAGCCAGCTCAAGAGCATCTGAGCCATTGGCAACGCTGACGCAGTGCTTGATGCCGACATAACCTGCGAATTCCTCTTCGAACAACTTCACTTCGTTCCCAAGAACGTACCAGTGGCTGTCCAATACAGCTTTCAGAGGTGTGACGAAATCCAGGCCAGCATTTGCCTTTACGGCCGAGAAAAGAACGATATTTTCCATAAAAGTCCAAAAGTCACTGAGCAGATTGGTTGGCCTTGTCACAAAGGCTTGGCATTGCGAAAAGCTTAAAAGATGAAGTAAGGGTGTAAAGAATTAGCTTGCACCCCCCTGCGTTAGGCTGGAGGGTGATCTGGCCTGAATAGCCTGTGCGCAAGGCCTTTGGGGTATTGAGTGCTTTTGCGACATCAGGCCGCTCCAAGTCCACCGGCAATACACCAACGACCTTCTCATTTTCGACGACAATCACGAATTCCGGAGTGCCGGCGCTCTCAGGAACATAAGTCCACCCCCTGAGTTTCCAGGTGTTATCGGACGTGTAACCTTCATCTATATTCCCTGCCGCTATCGAGTCAGCAGCGCGAGGCAGGGTGAGATACGCCTGTGCTTTTTCGGGGACAAACAGGCGGCTGGATAACTCATTTTGAGCCAACGAGAACTTGCTCGACGTTTCTTTGCCGCGATTTTGATCAACAACGCCCTGAATCGCAGCGCCGATAGCTGAGCCCTTCAAATTCCCAGCAGCCGTAATATTTGCTTTCCAACTCAGCACATTGCTCAGCACCATGAAGACTAGCAATATGCCCAGGGCTAGGCTGAGCTTGCTCGCAGCACTGCTGTTTTTTGGCTCGTACGCGCTCATTTAGCCGTCCTTTCTACCAGCCGCTTTGCGATCAAGGAGAGAAGAAGCCCCAGAAAGGGAATGGTCACAAACAAATACCTGCCCTGCGGCTGAGGAAGTGAATTTTGAGAGGCGATCAGACTGAATAACGTCATGGAGGGAAACAAACCAACGATCATGACAAGTGGCAAAATGTAGTCCAGCACAATTTCACGCTTAGGCTCTCTGACGCTCAGAGGTTTGACCTGGGCAATGGCTACGCAAATGATACCGATCAACGCAAGTGCAGCTAATTGGTAATAGACAGTGGGTATGAATAAATTCATCCAGCCCGTCACAGAGAAATAGCTTTTATAGGTCAACCCCAGCCACGGCCAGAGATTAGCTGTGTTCAAGAAATCGTGCCCGCACCGAAAGTAGCAAGTGCCAAAACCCGCGGCCGGATTCAACCTGTGCAGATTCACGAACTCGATTTGACCCGATATCCCCGATATTTCGCCATATTTGTGGTAGACCAGTATCAGCATGGGGGCAGCCAATACAGCGGCGGCCACGATCATTGTTGGCAGGTGCTCAAATAAACGCTTGTTTCTGAACATACGCGTCGACAACAACATCACGAAGGCAAACACCAGCGCTGGAATAAAATACAGCTTGGCCATCAACATAAGACCGACTGCCAATCCGAAATACAAGGCTCGCTTTCGAGTGGGCGACTGTATGAAACTCATCAGCGTGCTTATCAATAACGCAATACTGGTCAGCCCATAAGCGTCGCTGTTGAAATATGAGAACACAAACGTAACTTGCGGAATCAGGGCAATAATGCCGGCAATGAGCGCAGACGATACTGGCGACAACCCAATAAGGCGGGAAGTACGGAAAAGCGCGCAGATGAACACGCCTCCCAATATCCAATCGAAGCTGCGAGCCCCCAGATAAAGGAAGTCAGGCGACACGATCCAACTGCTCACATAGGTGGTTACCAAAGCGCCCAATATGTGAGGAAAAGGAAGCCCGTGGTACCAGAACTCGCCTTTTTGCCAAGTGTGCCCAGAGATGGTTCCCACGAAAACCTCATGCGGCTCAGTAGCGAGCGGCAGGGCATGAGAGCCTCTCAAAAACTCCAACAAGTAAAAATGGGTCGACTCGTCGGGCGCACCATTAAAGGCAATGCCCAACGACCAACTAGCAACTACAAGGAAGTAACACGCGGACAATAACCACTGCCAGCTAAAGTCAGATAGGCCTGTAGGGTTACAGGTTCGAATTTCATTACCCACTATCAGGCCTCTGTGCTTAATCAAGAATGAATCATCCGCATGCAAAACTGATTACAGTTTTACGCGTTTACGCGAGGTGGCCACGCCAAACCGAAATCTTCATAATCCAGCGTAAGGTTCGGGTTATACGCATAGTCTTCCTGGATCTTCGGCCAACGCGCCTGAACATACAGAACCTCTTTGGAAAACCGCTCCTTTTTCTCAGGTGTGTCCTCGAGGCCGCGTGTAGCCGACTCGTGGTGGTACAGCTCGGCAAAAGGCGTCCAAATGTTGAGGTAGCCCGCTTCCTGAACCCTCAGGCAGAAGTCGACATCATTGAACGCGATTTTGAGGTTTTCTTCGTCCAGCCCACCCACTTGCTCGAAAATAGACTTCTTAATGATCAGGCATGCCGCAGTGACTGCGGAAAACTCTTGGATCAGCGCCGCCCTGCAGAAGTAACCGAAGTCACCCTTGGGCAGGTATTTATGTGAGTGGCCCGCAACGCCCCCCAAACCCACAACCACACCGCCGTGCTGCAAGCGGCCGTCCGGATACCACAGACGAGCACCGACGGCGCCGACATTGGGCTGCAACGCAATGGAGACCATCTCATCCAGCCATTCCGGCGTGATGACTTCGATATCATTGTTGATCAGGCCGATCAGTTCGCCGCGAGCCATTCTTACAGCGCCGTTATTCAGCGCCGAATAATTGAACGGACCGTCGTCACGCAAGATCCGAATGTTGTCCTGCTGATCAAGCGCGGCAAAATACTCGAGCGAAACAGGGTCGTCCGACCCGTTGTCGATCAAGATGATTTCGTAGTTGCTGTAGGTCGTCAGACGCTGAATGCTGTCGATGCATTGCTTGACCAGCGCGTAAGCATTTCGCGTCGGAATAATCAGCGTCACCAGCGGTGCGGCGACAGGCCGGGCGTAGTGCACGCGATACATGCCCAGAGGCAACAGTTCTGTGCTGCCAATGTTGCCTTTACGTTGCAAATGCTCGTCCAACGCCCTCACGCCAGCCAGGGCTGCATAAGGCTTTTCCTGCCCGGCCATTGCAGTGCTGCCGGAGTGAATCCGCCAGTGGTACAACACACGCGGAATGTGCACGATTTGTGCGCGTT
Organism: Pseudomonas sp. TREG-RG-20F-10-E-6-01; assembly: GCF_022662455.1. Classification (NCBI taxonomy): domain Bacteria; kingdom Pseudomonadati; phylum Pseudomonadota; class Gammaproteobacteria; order Pseudomonadales; family Pseudomonadaceae; genus Pseudomonas; species Pseudomonas sp. TREG-RG-20F-10-E-6-01. The sequence continues at coordinate 439,493 of NZ_JAKNQP010000002.1, forward strand.
CGAGTTTTTCGGCGCAGCGCAGCGCGAGATCGTAATCCTGCGCACCTTCAAACCCTACGCGGAAACCACCCACTGCTTTTACCAAGTCAAGACGGTACACACCCAGGTGGCAGACCATGTTCTGGGAACGGAACAGGAACTCGTTCCAATCCGACTTAAAGTAAGGCGAGCTGCGTTTCCCTGAGGAATCAATCTTGTCTTCGTCGGAATAGATCATGCCGACGTCCGGGTTATCATGAATGGCGCGAGCCACCCAATACAGTGCGTTTTCCGGAAGGAGGTCGTCATTATCCATCAGCGCAATGTACTGCCCCGAAGCCAGGTCCAGCGCCGAATTACTGGCCTTGGAAATATGACCGTTTTCTTTGCGAAACATCACTTTGAAGCGCTTGTCCTGACTCGATAGCGTCTTGAGGTACGCAATGACCTTTGGATCCGTGGACGCGTCGTCAGCAATGCACAGCTCCCAGTTCTTGTAGAGCTGGGATTTGATACTTTCAATCGCTTCACGCAGCAGATCGAGCGGTGGGTTGTAGACGGGCATAATGATCGAAATGAGCGGCTTGGTTTTCCATTTGCGAATCTCTTCGCTGAGCACCCACCGGCCATTGTCATCCAGCGTGTCGTAATATTCGACCCACCTGGAATAATCATAGCGATCGGGCACTTCTCGGGTTTCCTGACCGGCGAAAGCCAGCGTACTCGACGTAGCCACATACACGACCCGGGCTTTCAAACCCGCCAGCCCTTGATTGCGTGCCACGGTGATAGCTTTGCCAACGGTCTTGCTCAAGCCACCGCCCCGACGAACCACCGCCGGCAATAGACGCACACCCTTCTTCACTTGCCCAACACGCCGCGCAAGCGTGCGAATGGGCGAAGTGACTTTCCAGCTTGAAGAGGACTGCATCTCAATAATATGCAGGTTCAAGTTATGGATATGGGTATCTTTCTGAACCTGCTGGATACGCAGTTGCTCTTCGAGGTTGGCGATGTGAACATCTTTATCCTTCAAAGATTCCTGCCAAGTGGCCAGCGTCGTTTGCAACGCTTCATCTTTAAGCGTGATCTGCTGATTCAGTGTCTCGATGATCTGCACTCGCTCGGCTTCAGAATTCGCATTATCCAGCGCCGCTGAGGCAATAAACTCACTGATCTGGACGTCTTTCGCATCCAACTCGAGATTTTTCTGTTCCGTCAGAAGCTGAATGGCGGACTGATGCTGTTCCGTCAGAAATTGAATGGAAGACTGATGCTGTTCTCTCAGTAGCTGAATAGCAAGTTGATGCTCTTCAGTCGACAGTCGCAACTGCTCAAGAACGACCTGAATCTCCTTATCCTTCTGGCTAACAGCCTGATCGATCATCTGAGCATACGTGGACGTGATCGATGCCTTCAACAGCTCCAACACATCAGTAATTTCTCTGTTCGAATCAACGAGCTGATCCAGCTTGCTGCTCGAATCCAGAATCTGGTCCAGTTTGCTGCTTGAATCGAGAATCTGATCCAGCTTGCCGTTCGAATCAAGAATCTGATCCAGCTTGTCTTGCAGTTCGGAGTTGGGGCGTATAAGTCCAGATTGGTTCAACACATTAATCTCTTGAGCGAGTTGCTCTTCCGTGAATAAAGTAAGGCTTACTTCCAGCTCAAGCAGGTCGGCGCCACTAAGCATGTCGTCTTTTAAAGGAATCGTTACGCTTGGGTCGTCACTCAGCGCTAGATAAAGCGTGTTGCGACCGATCTGGGAAATCCGCATGGCGGAGGCGATGACCAGCGGGTCACTGATGTCATCCTGCCACTCCCAAATCGTTTCGGCGCTAGAGTACACCTTGATAGTGTCAATCGAGAAGCTCTGGCGACGATTGATGGGGTCGAAACGCAACACCACGCCATCGGGCAACCCATCGGGCAGGCGGAACTTGATTACCTGATGCCCGTCATTGACCACCTGGAGCAACGTTGATTCTTCAGAAAAATTTCCCGCCGCGTCACTCATATAGAGTTTGGCGTGCGTGGAAGGCAGGTGCACCGCGCCTATCTTGTGAATCATGGCTTCAGGAGACCAGTTGAGAAACTGGCCGGCATCGGCACCGGTTACCCGCTCTTGAAAGGCCGCTTCAGTCGCAATGTAGCGCGTCAGGTCATCTGCGCTGATATCCATGCCTGCGCTAGCCAACAGCTGAGTCACGAACTCTTGGCGGCTCACCGATGAGCTGCTTGGATAGAAGGGGTTCGCAGCCGCCATAAGCAGCAGCAGGGCTCGCATCATCAGATAACCGAGCTCCACACCCTCATTCATCTCCCACTCGACATCGATAAACTTGGGGATATTGCTGGCGTCGACGACGATATTTTGCGGAACCGCGTCAATGTAACGGCCGGGGAGCAGTGTTTTGGCTGAAAGAAGCTTGGTGCCAGCCCCCTCCTCGTCCAACAGGCTCTGCAAACACGCCAGGTATTTCTGCAAAAACGGCGTAAAGCCCTCAATACTCCAATCGCGGCGGGCCGCAACATCGAGGAACTCAAGGCTCAGCACGCTACCTTTCGCGTAAGCGTCCACACGCGGAAGCACGTATTTGAAACCGTCGTCAGCAATGGCACTCGACTCATCGACAGCCACATTGCCCAGCTTTCTGTACTGAACCTGAATCCCTTGCGCGGTGTTGACGAACAACGATTCCTTGCAGTACCGAGTCTTTCTGCCTGTGCTGTAGTGATACGCCAATACATCACTGTCCAGCGGTTGATCATCGGCGCAAGAAGCCACGATCAAAAACGAGTTGGCCAGTTCCATACCCAGGCTGTTGTTGATAACCACCGACCAGGCCTTCTCCAGATTGAAGGTTGTCTGCTCAGGAAGTTGCGGGTCTTTCTTGACGTTCTGCCAAGCCAGCGCGGCGGCGTCAAAATCGTCGCACGCAAAGCCGCTCTCGGTAATGATCGAATTGGGAAGTTTGTAATCCGGGCTCGGCGCCAGAAAGCTGGACGAGGTGAAACCTGCGCGCGCTATAAGGTCTTCGAGCTCTTTCTTGCCGTAGGTCTTGGGCTGTCCGCGCTCGTACCGGCCTTCGATACCGTACATGGTGACGCCGACGTGATCTTCCGGCGCGCCGGCGAAATACTTCAGACCCAGCTGGTTTTCGATGGCGATAAAAAGATGACCATCGGGCTTCAACAATTGGCGAACGCGCATGAGCATCGCTAAGGCGGGATCGGGTGCGCTGCTAAACATACTGGCGTATTCGAGGACGCCAATCAGCGTGACAACGTCGAACTGCTCCTCGATTTTGAAGTCATCGAAGCGCTCGGCCAATACCGTGACGTTGTCCAGGCCCCGAGTGCGGCTTGCCGCCATAGCGGCTCGACGCGGACTGCCTTCCAGGCACAATAGATCGGCACCACATTCGCCGAGGTAGCGGCTGATGGCGCCACAGCCGGCGCCAATTTCCAGTACACGGGATTTTAACAGGTGCTCGAAGGGACGCAGAAGGTTCGCGCGCGTCGCGCTCAAATGGTAGAGCTTGGCCCAGTCGGTGCAGTGTTGCGGGAGCTCGTCTGATAACACAGAGACGTCGCTGGCATTGCTGATGATCTGGGCGAGTTCGATTTCCGCAGTATCACCATCGCTGTACGCGATGCCCTCGAAGTCAGCGCGCACCCAAAAGTTTGTGTCGCTATCCTTGGAATAACCATATTGATCAAGTTTAAACATTAAGGCTTACCGGATCGATGCTCATAGTCGCGGCGAGGTCAATCAACCCCAACAGCTTAGGCGTGGGTTCGACAACAAGATGAATGGAGTCATAACGCCTGTCATGGGGAATGATGTGCTCGCCCTCTCTGGACGCGATCCCTAGGGATATAAAGTAATCGCCAGTGGCCAATCGGTTAGTGAATTTCACACTGGCAGTGGCTACAGTCCCGGACTCACCCATCGAACGAGTCTCAACACAATCGAGCAAATAGGAGTTTGTGCCGTATACCGTTACACCTTCCTTGGTTTTAATGGTGAATCCAAGAATGGGGTTGATGATCGAACGGTTAAATCTAAACGAAAGGCCTAGTACTATTTCCTCACCTGATTCCATGCTGGTTGGATACTCTCGACCGCTTGCGCTCAGATGAAAATCCATCAGCGTTGCCGCACCGTCACCCCAGCGATACTCGTGTGGGTTGTAGCCAACACGTGACGCGTACACGTCGCTTTCCAGCGACAGTTGCACGGTATTTACAGCGGGTGTGACCGACTCATCCGCCGGCGCCGGAATATCTTGCTCTTCAGAGCTGGCGCCGGCATCTGTGGTGCGGCCAAATAGGATGTCGGTGTAGCGATTTATAACCGGACGTGACTCTCCGATCATTTCTATCCGACTTTGTTCCAGCAGAATCGCTCGCGAGCAATGCGTCACCACCTGCTCACTGGAGTGGGTCACCAACAGAATGCTTGTGCCGTTCTCCTTCAGCTGGCGAAGGCGCTCAAAGCACTTGGCTTGAAAACGTACATCTCCTACCGAAAGCGCTTCGTCCACCACAAGGATTTCAGGATCGACCTGTGCCTGCACCGCAAATGCAAGCCTGACCGCCATGCCACTGGAGTAGGTCTTGACCGGATGATCGAGGAACTCGCCAATGTCGGCGAAGCCTGCGATAGCATCGAAGCGCTCGTTCACCTCGTCGTGCGTCAGCCCCAAGACCGCGGCGTTCAGATAGACGTTTTCCCGACCGGTAAATTCCGGATTGAATCCGGAGCCCAGCTCAAGCAACGCGGCGATGCGGCCGCGCGTCTCGATCTCGCCGATGGTCGGCGTGAGCGTGCCACAGATAATCTGGAGCAGCGTGGACTTTCCCGATCCGTTGCGACCGACGATCCCCACGGTTTCGCCTTTTTTGACCTCAAAGCTGATGTCGCGCAGCGCCCAGAATTCCTTGCCGTAGGTGGTGACGTTGTCACCCGCCCAACGCTGGAAACGCGGCACGATTGCCTGCTTTAAACGGTCTCTAGGCTTGTCGTAGGTGTAAAAACATTTGGAGACATTCCGAACGCTGATTACGGCTTGATCAGATGACATCAGCGAACCCTTTACGTGTTTTTTGGAAGAACCAATAGCCAACGCACGCAACAATCGCGCCAACGATCAAAGCGATACCCAGGCTTTCCCAATTCGGCAGATGGCCGAAAAGCAGGACGCTTCGGCTCTCCTCAATGATGTAGGTCAGCGGGTTGAGCTTTAACCATGGCTTATAGACATCGGGTAGCGCCGCGACCGGATAAAGCACAGGCGAGAGAAATAGCAACACAGTGGTAAGCACCGTGATTACATGCCCCACGTCCCGCAGGTAAACCCCAAGCGACGCCAAAAACCAACTGACCCCCAGCGTGGCCAGAATCAATGGCACGAGAATCAAGGGGAACAGCAGCGCCGTCCAATGCAGTTCTCCCAGGATAAGAAACTGGGCGCCCAACAATACGACCAGGCTAATGCAACTGTGGAACAGGGCAGAACCCAAGGTAATTACCGGCAGGATCTCAAGCGGGAACACAACCTTTTTGACATAGTTGCTGTTGGCCATGACAAGCGTCGGTGCACGATTGGCGCACTCGGCAAATAGCCCATGGACGATCATGCCGACAAACAGCAGGATCGCGAACCCGCCTTTGCCTGTGTCGACACCGACCCATCGGGACTTGAAAATCTCTGAAAACACGAAAGTGTACACCGCGAGCATCAAGATCGGATTGAAGAAAGACCATGCCAGGCCCATCACCGATCCACGGTAACGCCCAATGACTTCACGTTTGGTCATTTGCGAAATCAGTGAGCGGTATTTCCAAAGGCTGACGACGAGACTGATTGGACCTGCTGAAGGTCTGCTATGAGGATCCACTAGGCGAACTTCTCAGCGTTGACCAGACTTACGGCATTCGCATCTTTGGCAGACAGCGTAGGCGGCTCGGTAATCGGCCATTCGATTGCCACGTCAGCGTCATCCCACGCAAGACTGCGCTCATGCTCAGGTGCCCAATAATCGGTGGTCTTGTAGAGGAACTCGGCACTTTCCGAGAGCACCACGAAACCGTGGGCAAATCCTGGCGGAATCCAGAGCTGCGCTCGGTTGCTGGCACTAAGATGCACGCCGACCCATTTGCCGAATGTCGACGAGCTTTCACGCAGGTCCACGGCGACGTCAAAGACCTCACCGTGTGTGACACGCACCAGCTTGCCCTGGGCCTGTTTGATCTGATAATGCAGCCCGCGAAGCACGCCCTTGACTGATTTGGAGTGGTTGTCTTGCACGAAATGAACAGGTCTTCCAACGGCCTCCTCGAAAACTTTCTGATTGAAGCTTTCGTAGAAAAAACCGCGTTCATCCCCGAACACCTTCGGCTCAAACAGAATTACGTCCGGGATGGCAAGTGAGCTGGATCGCATTATTACAATATCTCCAAAGTGTTATCAGGGCCGGCTTCGCGGCGCTACAGATCAAATTATTCTTCAGGCAACAGCTCCGAATACCGCGCCGGGCATCGCACTATCAAAAAATCTTTTCGTGCAGCAAACGCTTGAGATACTGACCGTAGCCATTCTTGGAAAGCGGCGCGGCGAGTTTCTCCAGTTGCTGCGCATCAATCCACTTTTGTCGAAACGCGATCTCTTCAGGGCAGGCCACTTTAAGCCCCTGACGGTGCTCAAGCGTAGCGATGAAACTACTGGCTTCCAGCAGCGAGTCGTGGGTGCCGGTATCCAACCACGCATAGCCTCGGCCCATGATCTCTACCGACAGCTTGCCCCGCTCCATGTAGATACGGTTAAGGTCGGTAATCTCAAGCTCGCCTCGTGGCGATGGCTTGATGCTTTTGGCGATGTCCACTACGTCTTGGTCATAGAAGTAAAGACCGGTCACCGCGTAGTTCGACTTGGGCTCAAGAGGCTTTTCTTCGAGGCTGATCGCCTTGCCCTGTGTATCGAACTCTACAACGCCGTAACGCTCAGGATCGTTCACGTGATAGGCGAAAACACTCGCGCCATCCTGACGCAGCATCGCGCTTGCCAGCAGTTCATTGAAATGATGGCCGTGATAAATGTTATCGCCCAGCACCAAGGCCGACAGGTCGTTGCCGATGAACTCTTCGCCGATGATGAATGCCTGCGCCAGGCCATCCGGGGACGCCTGCACGGCATACGAAATATTCAAACCCCAGCTACTGCCATCGCCCAACAGCTGCTCGAAACGCGGGGTGTCCTGCGGCGTTGAAATGATCAGGATGTCGCGAATACCCGCCAGCATCAGCGTGGTCAGCGGATAGTAGATCATTGGCTTATCGTAAACCGGCAGCAATTGCTTGGAGATAGCCAAGGTTGCAGGGTGCAGACGCGTGCCTGAGCCGCCAGCCAGGATGATTCCTTTACGTTTGAGCATGTTCATTTCTCTAGTGTTTCTATGAGCATCCGTGCCACACCGTCTTGCCATTCAGGCAAGCGCAATGAGAAGGCATTCTGCAGTTTTTGGGTGTTGAGTCGGGAGTTGCCGGGGCGCTTGGCCGGTGTTGGGTAAGCGGCGGTAGTCAGCGCACCCACGGCGTCCGGGGCAACCTTGAGTTGCACACCGGCAGTCTGAGCGTGTTCAAGCACGAAGCGGGCATAGCGATACCATGTGGTCTCGCCAGCTGCCGCAAGGTGATAAACCCCACTCAGTTGGGGGTTCGAATGCATTGTGCGGATGGCATGTGCAGTAACGTCGGCCAACAGATCCGCCCCGGTGGGCGTACCAAACTGGTCGTCGATCACGTTAAGGCTGTCGCGCTCTTGCGCCAGACGCAGCATGGTCTTGGCGAAGTTATTACCTCGCGCTGCATAGACCCAGCTGGTGCGCAGGATCAGATGCGCGCAGCCGCTGGCCTGGATCGCTTGCTCACCCTGGAGTTTGGTCGCGCCGTAAACGCTCAGCGGCCCAACCGGGTCGCTTTCCTGCCAAGGCGTCTGGCCATCACCGGCGAACACGTAGTCAGTGGAGTAGTGAACCAACAGGGCATTGAGCTTCTGCGCCTCTGCCGCCAGCACTGCCGGGGCCTGCGCATTCACACGCAGGGCCTGGTCCGGCTCGCTTTCGGCTTTGTCGACGGCCGTATAGGCCGCCGCATTGACGATGACGTCAGGCGCAAAGCGCTGCACGGTGGCCGCCAACCCTTGCAGGTCGTTCAGATCACCGCAGTAGTCCTGGCTTTTCGAGTCGAGCGCAAGCAATTGGCCCAGCGGGGCCAAACTGCGTTGCAACTCCCACCCCACTTGGCCATTTTTGCCAAGTAGAAGGATCTTCATGCGGAACGCTCGGCGTAGTTCTTTTCTACCCACTCGCGGTAAGCGCCCGATTGGATATTGCTGACCCAATCCTGGTTATCCAAGTGCCACTCCACGGTCTTGCGGATGCCGGTCTCGAAGGTTTCGGCCGGCTTCCAGCCCAACTCGCGCTCCAGTTTGCGCGCGTCGATGGCGTAACGGCGGTCATGGCCAGGGCGATCGGTGACGTATGCAATCTGGTCGCTGTACGGCGTGCCATTCGCCTGAGGGCGCAGCTCATCGAGCAGGGCGCACACGGTGTGGACGATGTCCAGGTTTGGCTTCTCGTTCCAGCCGCCGACGTTATAGACCTCGCCCACGGTGCCGGCTTCCAGCACACGACGAATCGCACTGCAGTGGTCTTTTACGTACAGCCAGTCACGAATTTGCTGACCGTCGCCATACACCGGCAGTGCCTTGCCTGCCAACGCGTTGACGATCATCAACGGGATCAGTTTTTCCGGGAAATGGTACGGCCCGTAGTTGTTCGAGCAGTTGGTGGTCAGTACCGGCAAGCCGTAGGTGTGATGGTAGGCACGCACCAAATGGTCGCTGGCCGCCTTACTGGCCGAGTACGGGCTGTTAGGCTCGTACTGATGGTGTTCGGTGAACGCAGGATCGTCCTTGGCCAAGGAGCCGTAGACTTCGTCAGTCGACACATGCAGGAAACGGAAGGATTGCTGAGCATCGGCGTCCAGCCCTTTCCAGTAGGCACGCACCGCCTCCAGCAGGCGGAAGGTACCGACGACGTTAGTCTCGATGAAGTCTTCCGGGCCATGGATAGAACGGTCTACGTGCGACTCAGCGGCGAAGTTCAGGATAGCGCGCGGCTGATGTTCAGCGAGCAAACGCTGGACCAGCTGGGTATCTGCGATGTCGCCCTGTACGAATACGTGGCGCTTGTTGCCTTCCAGCGAGCTGAGGTTCTCCAGGTTGCCGGCATACGTCAGCTTATCCAGATTAATGACCGGCTCATCCGCCTGGGCTACCCAGTCCAATACAAAGTTTGCACCGATAAAGCCAGCACCGCCGGTTACTAAGATAGTCATTGAGTCAGATCTTTTTCAGTAGTGTTGCAAGAATTAGCCCGAGGTTCCCCATTAAAGTCTGCCGATACAAACCGGCCGACCGGAACCCCAACACTCGTCTAAGTAACGTTTGCCTGCGCGCATGCTTGAAACGCATAAGAGTCAGTCGTTGCTCTTCGCAAAGACGGTGGGACATCGCTTCGAGGGCACAGATGTTCTGTTCGTTCCATTCGAAGAAGCGTCCCTGGAAAATCATTTTCAGCCGTACGACGCGAGCGGCCCAACTGGAGTTGCTGCCAATGAGGTTTTCATCGTGCTGGCGGTACAACATTCTCGGCTCGTGATCATAGTGCACGGCGCCGCCCGCCCCAGTCACAAGCTGGTAAATCCACCAGTCGTGAGAGGGAACCTTGACGTTCAAACCCGCCTCGATGATCAACTCACGTGCAGCGCGATTAAAAACCATCGTGTTGCCACCCGCAATACTTTGAACGAGCGCGTTTGAGAAGTGCGGAGGGCGTGGGAAAAGCGGAGAAAAGCCAAGCTTTGCACCAGACTCACTGACTAACTGAGTACGGCCACAGTATAGAGCAGGGATGTGCTCAGGAATGGTCTGCAACCAGGACTGCGCCACCGCCAGCTTATCGTCGTTCCAGATATCGTCCTGATCACACCAGGCGAAATAATCCGCAACGACGTCAGGACGGCAGGTTAACGAGAGAAAATTGGCAACAAACCCTCTTCCGGGGCCGGCCACAACCTTCAGACGGTCGCGTCCCCAACGCTGAGCATAGTCTTGGAGGATCGCTGGCGTACCATCTCGAGAGCCGTCATCGGAAACGACTAATGACCAGTTGCGATGGCTCTGTCGCTCAATGGAGTCGAGTTGATCCCTAAGGAACGCCTCACCATTGTACGAGCACATCAAAACCGCAACCTTTGCTAAGCAAACGTCGTGCGGTTGGACATTGGATAGACTGCGCGATGCGAAAATAGACACAACATCCCTTTGCGAGCAAACTGCATACCCTATAAATACGTAGGATATAGGCCACAATAAGGTCGGAATTATTACAGCATTACTCTGTAAGCACAATCGTACTGAATGCCAGCGGTCGGCTAACATGAGTGTTCTGAGCGCTCTGCAATGCGGCATCGGGCCACTATCTGAGCGTTTGCCCTTAATAGCGCGAGTATGGCGCAGACTCTGAATCTTGCGCGTAACACAATAAACAATGCTTTGACTGGAGCACCTTCTTGCGCGTGCTCCAGTCAGCATTGACTCAACGGCTCGCCACGCACTCAGCTTTTACGAAACACAAACCCCAAGCCAACAATGATCAACGCCATCCCCAGCAGACTTAACAGCGCGAGCCGGTTACCAAAGATCAGGTAATCCATCACCGCTGTCACCGCCGGCACCAGGTAAAACAGACTGGTGACATTCACCAGGTTGCCCCGCGCGATAAGCCGGTACAGCAACAGGGTCGCCAGCAACGACACCACCAACCCCATCCACACCACCGGCAGGTAAAAGCTGGCGCTGTGCTCAAAATGGAACGGCTGGAACGGCACGAATACCGAGCACAGCAGCAACCCGGCGAGGTATTGCACCGGCAGCGTACCCAACGGGTTATCGGTGATGCGCTTCTGCATGATCGAGCCAAGCGTCATGCTCGCCAGTGCCAACAGGCCATAGAGCATGCCCGCCATCGACATGCCGGACAGACCGATGCCCTGGTAGACCACCATGATCAACCCCGCCAATCCCAGGCCCAGGCCAAACAGCCGGCGCCAGGAACGCTGGCGCTCCATGAGTACCACCGTGAGTATCGGCTGCACCCCCATGATGGTGGCCATCACGCCGGGAGTGACTTTAAGGTCCAGCGCCAGCAGATAGAAAATCTGATACGCGCCCAACAACACCAGCCCCGTCGCCGCCGCATACAGCATGGGCTTGCCGGGGCGTGGCAGTTTCAACCTGAGGATCGGCACCAGAACCACCAGCCCCACCAGGGCGATGGCGAAGCGAATCAGCAGAAAGGCAAAAGGCGAAGCATGGGCCAGGCCCAACTTGGAGAAAATCGCCCCGCTGCTCCACAACAGAACAAACAGGCTCGTCGAGGCCGCCGCGGCCACGGATTGTTTCGAAAGAACAGACATGGATACCACCTGTAATCAGGCAAAAAAGCCGATTCAGCCAAAGCTGAAACTCAATAGGTTTTTTTCAGGCAGGCAAAGGGGAACAGCGATTCGCTGATCAGCCCGAAATGCCGACACCCGGCGGTGATACGACTGCGTACACCGGCGTGCTACTGACAGGTGGGGGGTAGTGACTGATCTGCGCAGGCTGTTTCTTCCCGCACGGCACGACCACAGCGCTGACCGCTGAATCGACTACCGCTATGCGCTGGGAAGCTGGCATGTGCTGATCTTTTTTGAAGGGATAACGACGCGCCGACTATAACCAGCCGCCTTCCTGTTTTGCAATCACTTAACCCAGGCGCCGTGCGTGGAAGAGTTTTCATGCCGACGCAGAAAGCCGGTCGCTATAATGCCGGCCAGTTTTTTCCAAGGATTTCACATGATCGCTTTGCCCTGGCTGTACCTGGTGCTTCTTTCGATTGGCTACGGACTGGCCCTGACCTACGGGCAACTGGGCGCGCTGGCGGCCGTGTCGGTGGCCATGCTGCTGATCGCCGGGTACGCCGTGCGCCAGCAACGCAGCCCTTGGGCGCGCTACCTCGGCCACGGCCTGTTCATTGTCCTGGCCCTGGGTCTGGCGATGCACTGGCTGCCGGGCTTCTACAACGGCCGCGGTATCGCGCCGCAGCGTTTTACCCCTGACTCGGTACCGTTTTCAATGTACCTGAACCAGGACAAACCGCTGATTGGCTTCTGGCTGTTGCTGGCCTGCCCATGGATCGTGGCGCGTCGCACGCTGCGCCTGTCGATCTGCGTCGCGGCCCTGGCACTGACCCTGACGGCGGTCGCTGCGCTGGGCGGCGCCACATTGCTGGGGATGATCGACTGGGCACCCAAATGGCCGGAACAGGCGTGGCTGTGGGTCCTGAACAACCTGCTGCTGGTGACGCTGGTGGAGGAGGCGTTGTTTCGTGGCTATATCCAGGGCGGCCTGAGCCAACGCTTCAAACACCTGCCCTACGGTGAAAACCTGGCACTGCTGCTGGCCTCGCTATTATTCGGCCTGGTGCACCTCGGCGCGGGCTGGCATTGGGTGCTGCTGGCGAGCATTGCAGGCATCGGTTATGGCCTGGCGTATCGATTCGGCGGGTTGGGCGCCGCGATTGCCACGCACTTTGGCTTGAATCTGCTTCACTTCGGGTTGTTTACCTATCCGATGCTGGCCGGCTGATTGTTGCAAAAAATAAGTTAAATAAATGCCTGCAACGGCCGACAACCCATCAAAGCCTTGCGGATTGAACAATCATGCGTAATAACCAACCCGTTACCCAGCGCGAACGTACCTTCCCCGCTCAGCAACGGTTGATCTCCACCACAGACGCCAAAGGTGTGATCACCTACTGCAACGACGCCTTCGTCGAAATCAGTGGGTTCACCCGTGACGAGTTGATCCGTGCCCCGCACAACCTGGTGCGTCACCCGGATGTGCCGTCGGCCGTGTTCGCGCACATGTGGTCCACGCTCAAACAAGGCTTGCCATGGATGGGCATCGTCAAGAACCGCTGCAAGACCGGCGATCACTACTGGGTTAACGCCTATGTAACGCCGGTTTTCGATGGCAACCAGGTGATCGGCTACGAATCGGTGCGCATCAAGCCCACCGCCGAGCAGATTCGCCGCGCCGAAGCGCTCTATCAACGCATCAACCAGGGCAAGTCGGCCGTGCCTCAGCGCGACAAATGGCTGCCGGTGCTGCAAGACTGGCTGCCATTTATCCTGATCAGCCAGCTCAGCTTCATGATCGGTGCGTCGCTCAACTCCCACTGGGGCTTTGCCCTGGCGGCGGGGCTGTCGGTGCCGCTGGGCCTGCTGGGCCTGAGCTGGCAACAGCGCGGCCTCAAGCGTTTGCTGCGCCTGGCGGAGCAGACCACGTCCGACCCGCTGATCGCGCAGATGTACACCGACAGCCGTGGCGCACAAGCGCGGCTGGAGATGTCGATTCTCAGCCAGGAAGCGCGTCTGAAGACGTGCCTTACTCGCTTGCAGGATACGGCCGAGCACCTCAACGATCAGGCGGCGCAGTCCAACACCCTGGCGCACAACAGCTCCAGCGGCCTGGAACGCCAGCGTGTGGAAACCGAGCAGGTCGCCACCGCCGTCAACCAGATGGCAGCAACGACCCAGGAAGTGGCCAGCCACGTGCAGCGCACGGCGGACGCTACCCAGGAAGCTAATCGCCTGACCGGTCGCGGTCGCGACATCGCCGGGGAAACCCGCGAAGCGATCCAGCGCCTGTCGGTCGCCGTGGGTGAAACCGGTGTAACCGTCACCCAGCTGGCCAAGGACAGTGATGAAATCGGCGGCGTGGTGGACGTGATCAAAGGCATCGCCGACCAGACCAACCTGCTGGCATTGAACGCCGCCATCGAAGCGGCCCGTGCCGGCGAAATGGGCCGTGGCTTTGCAGTGGTGGCTGACGAAGTGCGTCAACTGGCGCAGCGTACCGCCGAGTCCACCGGGCAGATCCACGCCCTGATCGCCAAACTGCAGCAGACCGCCGCTGCCGCCGTGCAAACCATGGACGCCGGGCATCGCCAGGCCGAAGAAGGTGTGGCGCGCGTGATGGAGGCGGATCAGGCGCTGGTGGGCATCAGTGAAGCGGTGGCCAACATCACCGACATGACCACGCAGATTGCCGCTGCCACCGAAGAACAAAGCGCCGTGGCCGAAGAGATCAGCCGCAATATCAGCACGATTGCGCTGTTGGCGGATCAGACCTCGGAGCAGGCGATGAACTCGGCGCAGTTGAGTGAAGAGCTGACGCATACGGCGAATACCCAGTATTCGCTGGTGGAGCGTTTTAACCGGTAAACCGCTATCGCGGGCAAGCCCGCTCCCACATTGGATTGGGTTCACACATTTCTATTTGTGAATACAGTCAAATGTGGGAGCTGGCTTGCCTGCGATGAGGCCCTAAAGGCCGGCGAGAAACTCGGAGACCTTCACCGCCGCAGCCTCCAAATGCTGCTCATGGCTAAACCCCGAGGCCTTCAACGGCTTCAAATCATGATCCCCCGCCACCAGCCACATCACCTCGATGCTCGGCGACAACGCATACCCCTGCACCGCCGTCCGATTGCCCAGCGCATCGCGCTCACCCTGCACAATCAACGTCGGCGTCTTCAGACCGGCCAGATGCTCAGTGCGTGGTTTCTCCGGCTTGCCCACCGCATAAAATGGATAACCCAGGCACACCAACCCGCCTGCCCCCAACTCATCCGCCAGCAAACTGGCCATCCGGCCGCCCATGGACTTGCCGCCAACGGCCAACTGGCCAGCGACATGGCGTCGCACCTCGGCATACACCTCGCGCCAGGCTTGCAATAGTTTCGGCGCCGGATTCGGCGGACGTTTGCCGCCGTCCAAGCGGCGCTGGGCCATGTAGGGGAATTCAAAGCGCAACACGTTCACGCCGTGCCCGGCAAGGCGCGCAGCCATGTCGTTCATAAACCCCGAGTCCATGGGCGCACCGGCACCGTGGGCGAGGATCAGCGTCACCGGCGCACGCGCGCTGTTGCCTGTCGCCGCATCCCACAACCAGCCGCGCTCGCGCGCACACTGCGCCCATTGATCCCCGTCAATACTGGCCTTGTGCTCTTTGCCCATGCTTGCCTCGCTTTTTAGTCTGCCTATAACTCCAGCCCAAGTGCCGCATTGGCTTGGGTTGAACCGTGGATGGGGAATCATGAACACTACTTTAAGTACCGCCTATAACTACAAGGTGGTCCGCCAATTCACCATTATGACGGTGGTGTGGGGCATCGTCGGCATGGGGCTCGGGGTTTTTCTCGCCGCCCAATTGGTTTGGCCTGCACTCAACTTCGATTTGCCCTGGACCAGCTTCGGCCGCTTGCGCCCGCTGCACACCAACGCGGTGATCTTTGCCTTCGGCGGTTGCGCGCTGTTCGCCAGCTCCTTCTACTCGGTACAACGCACCTGCCAGACGCAGCTGTTCGCGCCGAAAATCGCCGCGTTCTGCTTCTGGGGCTGGCAGCTCGTGATTCTATTGGCCGCGATCAGCTTGCCGCTGGGCTACACCAGTTCCAAGGAATACGCCGAGCTGGAATGGCCGATCGACATTCTGATCACCATCGTCTGGGTGGCCTACGCCATCGTGTTCTTCGGCACGATCATGAAGCGCAACACCAAGCACATCTACGTCGGCAACTGGTTCTTCGGCGCGTTCATCATCACCGTGGCCATCCTGCACATCGTCAACAACCTGGAAATCCCGGTTAGCCTGACCAAGTCCTACTCCCTCTACGGCGGTGCGACGGATGCCATGGTGCAGTGGTGGTATGGGCACAACGCGGTAGGCTTTTTCCTCACCGCCGGTTTCCTCGGGATGATGTATTACTTCGTGCCCAAGCAAGCCGAGCGCCCGGTGTATTCGTATCGCCTGTCCATCGTGCACTTCTGGGCACTGATCACCCTGTACATCTGGGCCGGTCCTCACCACTTGCACTACACCGCGCTGCCGGATTGGGCGCAGTCACTGGGCATGGTGATGTCGCTGGTACTGCTGGCCCCAAGCTGGGGCGGCATGATCAACGGCATGATGACGCTGTCGGGCGCCTGGCATAAGTTGCGCAGCGACCCGATCCTGCGCTTTTTGGTGGTGTCGCTGGCGTTCTACGGCATGTCGACCTTCGAAGGGCCGATGATGGCCATCAAGACGGTCAACGCCCTCTCCCACTACACCGACTGGACCATCGGCCACGTACACGCCGGCGCGCTGGGCTGGGTGGCGATGATTTCCATCGGCGCGCTGTACCACATGATCCCCAAAGTGTTCGGCCGCGAGCAGATGTACAGCCTCGGCCTGATCAACGCGCACTTCTGGCTGGCCACCATCGGCACCGTGCTCTACATCGCCTCGATGTGGGTTAACGGCATCGCCCAGGGCCTGATGTGGCGTGCGGTCAACGAAGACGGCACCTTGACCTACTCCTTCGTCGAAACCCTGGTGGCCAGTCACCCTGGCTACATCGTGCGGCTGGTGGGCGGTGCCGTGTTCCTCAGCGGCATGTTCCTGATGGCTTACAACACGTGGCGCACCGTGCGCTCGGCGCAACCTGCCGAAGCCGCCCCTGTCGCGCAAATGGCCTGAGGAGTCAGTGATGAAACACGAAACGATTGAAAAGAACGTCGGCCTGCTGATGCTGCTGATGGTGCTGGCCGTGAGCATCGGCGGCCTGACCCAGATCGTCCCGCTGTTCTTTCAGGACGTGACCAACAAGCCGGTCGAAGGCATGAAGCCCTATACCGCGCTGCAACTGGAAGGCCGCGACATTTACATCCGCGAAGGCTGCGTGCAGTGCCACTCGCAGATGATCCGCCCGTTCCGTGCCGAAACCGAGCGCTACGGCCACTACTCGGTGGCGGGCGAAAGCGTGTGGGACCATCCGTTCCTGTGGGGCTCCAAGCGCACCGGGCCAGACCTGGCCCGCGTTGGCGCGCGCTACTCGGACGACTGGCACCGCGCGCACCTGTACAACCCGCGCAACGTGGTGCCGGAGTCAAAAATGCCGGCCTACCCATGGCTGGTCACCGCGCCGGTCGACAGCAGCCACACCGAAACCAAGTTGAAAGTGATGCGCACCCTCGGCGTGCCCTACACCGACGACGACATCAGTGGCGCCGTCGCCAGCCTCAAGGGCAAGACCGAGATGGACGCGCTGGTTGCGTACCTGCAAGTGCTCGGCACTGCCATCAAGAGCAAGAGGTGAGCCATGGGATTTGAATTTGACGCGGGCACCATCCGCGGCCTTGGCACGCTGGTGGTCGCCATCGCTTTTATCGGCCTGTCGCTGTGGGTGTTCAACAACCGGCGCAACGCGGAATTCGAGCAGGCCCGCCTGCTGCCGTTTGCCGATGAACCTACTCCATCCGACGCTCAAGAAGAGCCTGCAACAAGGAGCACTCGCCCATGACGACCTTCTGGAGTACATGGATCTGCGTATTGACCCTCGGCAGCCTGATCGGCCTGACCTGGCTATTGATCGGCACCCGCAAGGGCGAAACCAAGGGCAGCGTCGACCAGACCATGGGCCACGCCTTCGATGGCATCGAGGAATACGACAACCCGCTGCCGCAGTGGTGGTTCATGCTGTTCGCCGGCACCCTGGTGTTTGCGGTCGGCTACCTGATCCTCTACCCGGGCCTGGGTAACTGGAAAGGCGTGTTGCCGGGCTATGAAGGCGGCTGGACCCAGACCAAGGAATGGGACAAGGAAATGGCCAAGGCCGACGCCAGGTTCGGGCCGATCTTCGCCAAATTCGCGGCGATGCCGGTGGAAGAAGTCGCCAAGGACCCACAAGCACTGAAGATGGGCGGCCGCCTGTTTGCCTCCAACTGCGCGGTGTGCCACGGCTCGGATGCCAAGGGCGCGTATGGCTTCCCGAACCTGGCGGACAACCTCTGGCGCTGGGGCGGTTCGGCGGAAGCGATCAAGACGACCATCCTGAATGGTCGCCACGCGGCAATGCCGGCCTGGGGTGAAATATTGGGCGAAGAGGGTGTGAAGAACGTCGCCGCCTTTGTGCGTCACGACCTGGCCAAGCTGCCATTACCCGCCGACAGCACCGCCGATCTGGCGGCCGGTCAAGCCGCCTTCAATACCACCTGCGTCGCCTGCCACAGCCCACAAGGCCACGGCATGGAAGCCATGGGCGCGCCGAACCTGACCGAGCCTGCCGGTTTCATCTACGGCACCAGCCTGGCGCAACTGCAGCAGACCATTCGCCACGGCCGCCAAGGCCAGATGCCAGCGCAGGACGTGCTGCAAGGCAATGACAAAGTGCACCTGCTCGCGGCCTATGTGTACAGCTTGTCCCATAACGCTGATGGCGCAACGCCAGAAAGCCCAACCGAGTAACCGTAGACTGCCGCCCCAACCTGGGGCGGCAGTCCTGCCTTCCCTCAGCGACCAAGTGTCACACCCCTGCCCACCCCAACTTTCCCCTGCTGCCATTCGGGTCTACGCTTGCCCAACAGTGACCGGTTTTGGCGTATCAGGCGACTGCCGTTGCGACCTGAAAAAATTCCTGTCCACTCGATCAGCTTTCGATTTCTGATTTTGTCCTTACGCCAAACATGGAAAGGTCGCAGAATCTGGCCCGGAACGCATTGATACAGGTCAGCCATTGCGTTGCAATGGCCCCTCGGTTTGTCCATACTTGCGGCCGATTTCAACTATAAAAAAACCTAAACCGTGGAACCTTAGAATGAGCACAGCAATCAGTCCGACTGCTTATAACTATAAGGTAGTCCGCCAGTTCGCCATCATGACGGTGGTCTGGGGGATCCTTGGCATGGGGCTCGGGGTGTTCATCGCCTCGCAACTGGTTTGGCCGGAATTGAATTTCGGTTTGCCATGGACGACCTTCGGCCGCCTGCGCCCGCTGCACACCAACCTGGTGATTTTCGCCTTCGGCGGATGTGCATTGTTTGCCACCTCCTACTATGTCGTGCAGCGAACCTGCCAGACGCGACTGATCTCCGACGGCCTCGCCGCCTTCACCTTCTGGGGCTGGCAAGCCGTGATCCTCGGCGCCATCATCACCCTGCCGCTGGGCTACACCACCACCAAGGAATACGCCGAGCTGGAATGGCCGATCGCCATTTTGCTGGCCATCGTCTGGGTGACCTACGCCGTGGTGTTCTTCGGCACCATCGTCAAGCGCAAGACCAAGCACATTTATGTGGGTAACTGGTTCTACGGTGCCTTCATCCTGGTCACGGCGATGCTGCACATCGTCAACCACGCGTCCTTGCCGGTGAGCTGGTTCAAGTCCTACTCGGCCTACGCCGGGGCGACGGACGCGATGATCCAGTGGTGGTACGGCCACAACGCGGTGGGGTTCTTCCTCACCACCGGCTTCCTGGGGATGATGTATTACTTCGTGCCCAAACAGGCCGAGCGTCCGATCTACTCCTATCGCCTGTCCATCGTGCACTTCTGGGCGCTGATCACCCTGTACATCTGGGCCGGCCCGCACCACCTGCACTACACCGCGCTGCCGGATTGGGCGCAGTCGCTGGGCATGGCGATGTCGATCATCCTGCTGGCCCCCAGCTGGGGCGGCATGATCAACGGCATGATGACCCTGTCGGGCGCCTGGCATAAATTGCGCACCGACCCGATCCTGCGCTTCCTCGTGGTGTCGCTGGCGTTCTACGGCATGTCGACCTTCGAAGGGCCGATGATGGCGATCAAGACCGTCAACTCGCTGTCCCACTACACCGACTGGACCATCGGCCACGTCCACGCCGGCGCGTTGGGCTGGGTGGCGATGATCTCCATCGGCGCGCTGTATCACATGATCCCCAAACTGTTCGGCCGTGCGCAGATGCACAGCGTCGGGCTGATCAATGCGCACTTCTGGCTGGCCACCATCGGCACCGTGCTCTACATCGCCTCGATGTGGGTCAACGGCATCACCCAGGGCCTGATGTGGCGTGCGATCAACGATGACGGCACGCTCACCTACTCCTTCGTCGAAGCGCTGCAAGCCAGCCATCCGGGCTACATCGTCCGCGCCCTGGGCGGTGCGTTCTTTGCCAGCGGCATGCTGTTGATGGCCTACAACGTCTGGCGCACCGTGCGTGCCTCCGACCCTGTAGAGGCTGAAGCCGCCGCCAAGATCGCCGTTGTGGGAGCTCACTGATGAAGCATGAAGTAGTCGAGAAGAATATCGGCCTGCTGGCCTTCTTCATGGTCATCGCCGTGAGTATCGGCGGCCTGACCCAGATCGTTCCGCTGTTTTTCCAGGACGTGACCAACAAGCCGGTCGAAGGCATGAAGCCGCGCACCGCGCTTGAACTGGAAGGCCGCGACGTCTACATCGCCAACGGTTGCGTGGGCTGCCACTCGCAGATGATCCGCCCGTTCCGCGCCGAAACCGAACGCTACGGTCACTACTCGGTGGCCGGCGAAAGCGTGTGGGACCACCCGTTCCTGTGGGGCTCCAAGCGCACCGGCCCGGACCTGGCCCGCGTCGGCGCACGTTACTCGGACGACTGGCACCGCGCGCACTTGTATAACCCGCGCAACGTGGTGCCGGAGTCGAAAATGCCGGCCTACCCGTTCCTCGTGGAAAACAAGCTCGACGGCAAGGACACCGCGAAGAAGATGGAAGTCTTGCGCACCCTGGGCGTGCCCTACTCCGATGAAGACATCGCCGGTGCAGCCGCAGCCGTCAAGGGCAAGACCGAAATGGACGCACTGGTGGCCTACCTGCAAGGCCTTGGCACCATCATCAAAAGCAAACGGTGATCTGCATGGATATCGGGATGATTCGTGGCCTGGGCACCGTTGTGGTGATGGTGGCCTTTATCGGCCTGGCGCTGTGGGTGTTCAGCCCCAGGCGCAAGTCGGAGTTTGACGACGCAACCATGTTGCCTTTTGCGGATGACCCCGAAGCCATCAAGCACGTCGAGCAAGCGTCTAGGAGTAACAAAGAATGACTACGTTCTGGAGTCTGTACGTCACAGTCCTCAGTCTGGGTACCATCTTCGCCCTGACCTGGCTGCTGCTGTCGACCCGCAAGGGCCAGCGCACCGAGCAGACGGACGAGACCGTCGGCCACTCGTTCGATGGCATCGAGGAATACGACAACCCGCTGCCCAAGTGGTGGTTCATGCTGTTCGTCGGCACCATCATCTTCGCCCTCGGCTACCTGGCGTTGTACCCAGGGCTTGGCAATTGGAAAGGCCTGCTGCCGGGCTACAACTACCTCGACAACGACAAGCAAACCCCCTTCGCCAACGGCCAGACCGGCTGGACCGGCGTGCACGAATGGGAAAAGGAAATGGCCAGGTCGGAGGCCAAGTTCGGCCCGATCTTCGCCAAATTCGCTGCGATGCCGATTGAAGAGGTTGCCAAGGACCCGCAAGCCTTGAAGATGGGCGGCCGACTGTTCGCCTCCAACTGCTCGGTGTGCCACGGTTCCGACGCCAAGGGCGCCTATGGCTTTCCCAACCTGACCGACGCCGATTGGCGCTGGGGCGGCGAGCCGGCGACCATCAAGGAAACCATCATGAAAGGCCGCCACGCGGTGATGCCGGCCTGGGCCGAAGTCATTGGCGAGCAAGGCGTGGCTGACGTGGCGGGCTTTGTGGTGACCAACCTCGACGGTCGCAAACTGCCGGAAGGCGCCAAAGCCGATGTGGCCAACGGCGCGAAACTCTTCGCCGCCAACTGCGTGGCCTGCCACGGCCCTGCCGGTAAAGGCACGCCCGCGATGGGCGCGCCGGACCTGACCCACCCGGGTGCATTCATCTACGGTTCGAGTTTTGCGCAACTGCAGCAGACCATTCGTTATGGCCGTCAGGGCCAGATGCCAGCGCAGGAGTTGCTGCAAGGCAATGACAAGGTGCACTTGCTGGCGGCCTATGTTTACAGCCTGTCCCATGGCGACAAGCCGGCTGAAGAGCAGTAAGACACAAAAGCAAACGGTGGGAGGGGGCTTGGCCCCGATAGCGGTGCCTCAGTGACAGTTGATCAACTGACATGCCGCAATCGGGGGCAAGCCCCCTCGCACATTTGGAGCGCATTCGACTGCCTGCAAATCTGCAACACAGCCAAAACCGACCATACTTCACAAGTCAATTGATCCAGATCACTTACACCATCAATTGATTTCCCCCAACGCGACCAAAGGTCGCACCCGTGCAGCACTGCCGCAGGCGTATCATTACGCCACTGCAAGAGCCTATTTTTGACCCCGGTTGGCACGTACTGGCCGAGGCAAATCTCCACCGCCGTGGGATGCAATGATGAGCAACCAAATACCGGTACATGACGTTACCCCGCCTGCCAAAAACGCCAGTCAGTCCGTCGACCTGTATGCGTCGCGAGAGAAAATCTACACCCGCGCCTTTACCGGCTTGTTCCGCAACTTGCGGATGCTGGGCGGCGCCGTTTTGTTCCTGCTGTACTTCGGCACGGTGTGGCTGAACTGGGGCGGGCATCAGGCGGTTTGGTGGAACTTGCCGGAGCGTAAATTCTTCATTTTTGGCGCGACCTTCTGGCCCCAGGATTTCATTCTGCTGTCGGGCATTCTGATCGTGGCCGCCTTTGGCCTGTTCTTTATCACCGTGTACGCCGGTCGCGTGTGGTGTGGCTATACCTGCCCGCAAAGCGTGTGGACCTGGATCTTCATGTGGTGTGAAAAGGTCACCGAAGGCGACCGCAACCAGCGCATCAAGCTCGACAAGGCGCCGATGGGCGCCAATAAGTTCCTGCGCAAATTCAGCAAGCACACGCTGTGGCTGTTGATCGGCTTTGTCACCGGCATGACGTTCGTTGGCTACTTCTCGCCGATCCGCGAGCTGGTGTT
This sequence comes from Pseudomonas sp. TREG-RG-20F-10-E-6-01, assembly GCF_022662455.1. NCBI lineage: Bacteria > Pseudomonadati > Pseudomonadota > Gammaproteobacteria > Pseudomonadales > Pseudomonadaceae > Pseudomonas > Pseudomonas sp. TREG-RG-20F-10-E-6-01. The sequence goes on from NZ_JAKNQP010000002.1 coordinate 462,404, forward strand.
CGACTTCTTCACCGGCCAGGCCGACGGCTGGTCGTACTTCTGGGTCGGCTTTTTCACCCTGGCCACCTATGGCAATGCCGGCTGGCTGCGCGAACAGGTGTGCATCTACATGTGCCCGTACGCGCGTTTTCAAAGCGTGATGTTCGACAAGGACACCCTGATCGTTTCCTACGACCCACGCCGTGGCGAAGTGCGTGGCCCGCGTAAAAAAGGCACCGACTACAAGGCCCAGGGCCTGGGCGACTGCATCGATTGCACGATGTGCGTGCAGGTGTGCCCCACCGGTATCGACATCCGCGACGGCCTGCAGATCGAGTGCATCGGCTGCGCTGCGTGTATCGACGCGTGCGACAACATCATGGACAAAATGGAATATCCGCGCGGCCTGATCAGCTACACCACCGAGCACAACCTGTCGGGGCAGAAAACCCATAAATTGCGCCCGCGCCTGATCGGTTACGCGCTGGTATTGCTGGCAATGATCAGCCTGTTGGTCGGTGCATTTTTCATGCGCTCGCTGGTCGGTTTCGACGTCAGCAAAGACCGTGTGCTGTTCCGTGAAAACGCCGAAGGCCGCATCGAAAACGTCTACAGCCTGAAGATCATGAACAAGGACCAGCGCGACCACACCTACGTGCTCGACGCCTCGGGCCTGCCGGACCTCAAGCTGCAGGGTCGACGCGAGATCAAAGTGGCGGCCGGGGAAATCCTCAGCCTGCCGGTCGAGTTGTCGAGCGCACCCGAGCAACTGCCGTCGAGCACCAACGAGGTGACATTCATCCTCAGGGATGCCGATGACGACAGCGTCCACATTGAAGCCAAGAGCCGTTTCATCGGCCCACAAGTTCGTTAACAAGAGAGCACGACAATGCCCGCAGCTACTGCCGCAAGCCCTTGGTACAAGCACCTCTGGCCGTGGATCATCATTGGGATCCTGACCTGTTCGGTGACCTTGACCTTGTCCATGGTGACCATTGCGGTGAAGAACCCGGACAACCTGGTCAACGACAACTACTACGAGGCCGGCAAAGGCATCAACCGTTCCCTGGACCGCGAGTTGCTGGCCCAGACCCTGCAACTGCGCGCCGCGGTGCACCTGGACGAACTGACCGGTGAAGTCGACCTGCACCTGACCGGCAACAGCAACCCGACCACCCTGGAACTGAACCTGATTTCTCCGACCCAGCCGGAGAAGGATCGCAAGATCAATCTGGCGCGCAGCGACAGTGAACCGGGCCGCTACATTGGCCAGGTCACCGACAAGGTCGAAGGCCGACGCTTTGTGGAATTGCTCGGCGTCGAGGGCGACAGGACCTGGCGCCTGTTCGAAGAAGAACAGGTCAGCCACGACAAGGACTTGCTGCTGGGTGATGAGCCGTTGCAGGGCGCTGAAGACCTGAAGAAGTAATAAGCCTGCGCTTCGCGCATCGCGGGCAAGCCGGCTCCCCATTGCTGTGGGAGCCGGGCTTGCCCGCGATGAGGCCCTCCCAGCCGACTAAGATCTAAACCCATGAGCACCCCAACCCCCTGCTACCACTGCGCCCTGCCCGTCCCGTCCGGCAGCCGGTTCACCGCCGTGATCCTCGGCGAGCGCCGCGAACTGTGCTGCCCGGGCTGTCAGGCGGTGGCCGAAGCCATTGTGGCCGGCGGGCTGGAAAGCTATTACCAGCACCGCAGCGATGCCTCGGCCAACCCCGAGGCGCTGCCGGTGCAACTGGTGGACGAGTTGGCCCTGTACGACCGCGCCGACGTGCAAAAACCCTTTGTGCGCCATGACGGTGACCTCGCCGAAACCACCCTGTTGATGGAAGGCATCAGCTGCGCGGCCTGTGGCTGGCTGATCGAAAAACACCTGCGCAGCCTGCCTGCGGTGGCCGAGGCGCGGCTGAACCTGTCCAACCACCGCCTGCACGTGCGCTGGGCCGACGGGCAATTGCCGCTGAGCCAGTTGCTCAGCGAGCTGCGCCATATCGGCTACGCCGCCCACCCTTATCAGGCTGACCGCGCCGCCGAGCAGTTGGCCGGCGAAAACCGTCTGGCCTTGCGCCAATTGGGGGTCGCGGGGTTGCTGTGGTTCCAGGCGATGATGGCGACCATGGCCACTTGGCCCGAATTCAATATCGACCTGAGCCCGGAGCTGCACGCGATCCTGCGCTGGGTGGCGATGTTTCTGACCACGCCCATCGTGTTCTACAGCTGCGCGCCCTTCTTCAAAGGTGCGCTGCGCGACCTGCGCACGCGCCACCTGACGATGGACGTGTCGGTGTCCCTGGCGATTGGCGGCGCGTATCTGGCCGGCATCTGGACCGCCATCACCGGCGTCGGCGAGCTGTATTTCGATGCGGTGGGCATGTTCGCGCTGTTCCTGCTGGCCGGCCGTTACCTGGAGCGCCGAGCGCGGGAACGCACGGCCGCCGCCGCCGCTCAACTGGTCAACCTGTTGCCCGCCTCGTGCCTGCGCCTGAAAGCTGACGGCCAGAGCGAACGCATTCTGCTCAGCGAATTGGCCGTGGGTGACCGCGTGCTGGTACACCCCGGCGCGGTGCTGCCGGCAGACGGCGTCATCCTCGACGGCCAGTCAAGCATCGATGAAGCCCTGCTCACCGGCGAATACCTGCCGCAGCCACGCCACGTGGGCGATGTGGTGACGGCCGGCACACTCAACGTCGAAGGTGCGCTGACGGTTGAGGTCCGCGCCCTGGGCCATGACACGCGGCTGTCCGCCATCGTGCGCCTGCTGGAGCGTGCCCAGGCCGAAAAACCGCGCCTGGCGCAAATCGCCGACCGTGCCGCGCAATGGTTTCTGCTGTGCTCGCTGATCGCCGCGGCGGTGATCGGCCTGCTGTGGTGGGAACTGGACGCCTCGCGGGCGTTCTGGATTGTGTTGGCGATGCTGGTGGCGACCTGCCCGTGCGCGCTCTCTTTGGCCACGCCAACCGCCCTCACCGCCGCCACGGGTACGCTGCATAAACTCGGGCTGTTACTGACTCGCGGGCATGTGCTGGAAGGCCTGAACCAGATCGACACGGTGATTTTCGACAAGACCGGCACCCTCACCGAAGGCCGCCTGGCGTTACGTGCGACCCATCCCTTGGGCGCGCTGAACAGCGATGATTGCCTGAGCCTCGCCGCCGCCCTGGAAAACCGCTCCGAACACCCGATTGCGCGGGCTTTTGGCCGTGCGCCGCTGGCCGCCGAAGAAGTCCTGAGTTTCCCCGGCCTGGGCCTGGAAGGCCGTGTGGGTGAGCGCCAACTGCGTATCGGCCAACCGGGGTTTGTCTGCCAATTGAGCGGTTGCCCAACTCCCGCCTCGCCAGACGACGCGGGCCAGTGGCTGCTGCTGGGTGATCGTGACGGCGCGCTCGCCTGGTTCGTGCTGGATGACCGTCTGCGCAGCGACGCGCCGGCCCTGTTGGCGGCATGCAAAGCGCGCGGTTGGCGCACGTTGCTGCTGTCCGGTGACAGCTCGCCGATGGTGGCCAGCGTTGCCTGCGAACTGGGCATTGACGAAGCCCACGGCGGCCTGCGCCCCGACGACAAACTGCAGGTGCTGCAACAGTTGCACAAGGAAGGCCGCAAAGTGCTGATGCTTGGCGATGGCGTCAACGATGTGCCGGTGCTCGCCGCTGCCGATATCAGTGTGGCAATGGGCTCGGCCACGGACCTGGCGAAAACCAGCGCCGATGCCGTGCTGTTGTCCAATCGACTCGACGCATTGGTGCAGGCCTTTACCCTGGCGCGGCGCAGCCGTCGGGTAATCCTCGAAAACCTGCTGTGGGCCGGACTGTACAATGGCCTTATGCTGCCGTTTGCCGCGCTCGGCTGGATCACGCCGATCTGGGCGGCGATCGGCATGTCCCTCAGCTCGTTGACTGTGGTGCTCAACGCCTTGCGCCTGACTCGCCTGCCGAGCGCGCCGACTGCAAGCGCCCCCTTAGTAACCCGCCCACTGCCGGCCTGAGCCGCGTGGGCATGGAGTGCAGATGCCAGCTCTATACGTGATGATTCCAGCGGCGCTGCTGTTAGTCGGCGTCGCCATCTACATCTTCTTCTGGGCGGTGGACAGCGGCCAGTACGACGACCTCGACGGCCCGGCCCACAGCGTGCTGTTTGATGACCAGGACCCGAACCACCTGGCGGCTGTCGACGAAGCCAACGGGCCCGAGCAACCGCCCAAAGATCCGCCCCATGCTTGAACTGGCGCCGCTGCTGGTCTCCGCGCTGATCCTTGGCCTGCTGGGCGGCGGCCATTGCCTGGGCATGTGCGGCGGGTTGATGGGCGCACTGACGTTGGCGATCCCCAAAGAGCAACGCAGTCGGCGCTTTCGCCTGCTGCTGGCGTACAACCTGGGGCGCATCCTCAGCTATGCCGCCGCGGGCTTACTGATCGGCCTGGCCGGCTGGGCGGTAGCCAACAGCCCGGCGGCGATGTTCATGCGTGTGCTTGCCGGTTTATTGCTGATCAGCATGGGCCTGTACCTGGCCGGTTGGTGGAGCGGCCTTACGCGCATCGAAAGCCTAGGTCGCGGCTTGTGGCGCTATATACAGCCCGTCGCCAACCGTTTGCTGCCGGTATCCAGCCTGCCGCGCGCGTTGCTGTTGGGCGCGCTGTGGGGCTGGCTGCCGTGCGGCCTGGTCTACAGCACGTTGCTGTGGGCGGCGAGCCAAGGCAATGCGGCGGACAGTGCGTTGCTGATGCTGGCGTTCGGGCTCGGCACCTGGCCGGTGTTGCTGGCGACCGGGCTGGCCGCTGAACGCGTCACAGCCGTGCTGCGCAAACGCAGCGTGCGTGTGGCGGGAGGCTTGCTGGTAATTCTATTTGGCCTGTGGACATTGCCCGGTCCGCACCAACACTGGCTAATGGGCCATTAATCGCCATGTGGCATAGCGCCGCTCCCCGTTGATGCAAATCAACATGCCCTGCCCGGCGCGCCCCTAGACTCGGCCCACTAGCCAATCCGGGGGACCGCCCGCATGCTCGACGCCATTCGTTGGGACACAGATCTGATTCACCGCTACGACTTGGCGGGGCCGCGCTACACGTCCTACCCCACCGCCGTGCAATTCGACAGCCAGGTCGGCACTTTCGACCTGCTCCACGCCCTGCGCGACAGCCGCAAGGCCGTGCGCCCCTTGTCGCTGTATGTGCATGTGCCGTTCTGCGCGAACATTTGCTACTACTGCGCCTGCAACAAGGTAATCACCAAGGACCGTGGCCGCGCCCAGGCTTACCTGCAACGCCTGGAGCAGGAAATCCAACTGGTGGCCTGCCACCTCGACCCGAAGCAGCCGGTCGAGCAGTTGCACTTTGGCGGCGGCACACCGACCTTTCTGAGCCACGACGAACTGCGCCAGGTCATGGCACGCCTGCGCCAGCACTTCAACTTGCTCGACGATGATTCTGGCGACTACGGCATTGAAATCGACCCGCGTGAAGCCGACTGGGCGACCATGGGCCTGCTGCGTGAATTGGGTTTCAACCGTGTGAGCATCGGCCTGCAAGACCTCGACCCCGAGGTGCAGCGTGCGGTCAACCGCCTGCAGAGCCTGGAAGAAACCCGCGCCGTGATCGATGCAGCGCGCACCTTGCAGTTTCGCTCGATCAATATCGACCTGATCTACGGGCTGCCCAAACAAACGCCGATCAACTTCGCACGCACGGTGGAGGAAGTGATCAGCCTGCAACCGGATCGCCTGTCGGTGTTCAACTACGCGCATTTGCCGGAGCGTTTCATGCCGCAACGGCGGATCAACACCGACGACCTGCCCTCCCCGGCCGAAAAACTGCTGATGCTGCAAACCACCATCGAGCAGTTGACCCGCGCGGGCTATCGCTACATCGGCATGGACCACTTCGCGCTGCCGGATGACGAACTGGCCGTCGCCCAGGAAGAAGGCACGTTGCAGCGTAACTTTCAGGGCTACACCACCCACGGGCATTGCGACCTGATCGGGCTGGGCGTGTCGGCGATCAGCCAGATCGGCGACCTGTACTGCCAGAACAGCAGTGACCTCAACCACTACCAGAACGCCCTGGCCGGTGCGCAACTGGCTATCAGCCGTGGCTTGGTGTGCACCACGGATGATCGGTTGCGGCGCGAAGTGATTCAGCAGTTGATCTGCACCTTCAGCCTGAAATTCGAGCAGATCGAACAGGCCTTCAACATCGATTTTCGCGGCTATTTCGACGAGCTATGGCCGCAGCTGCAGACGATGGCCGCCGATGGCCTGATCGAGCTTGATGCTCAGGGCATTCGCGTATTGCCTGCCGGGCGCTTGCTGGTGCGCTCGGTGTGCATGGTGTTCGATGCCTACCTGGAGCACCAGAACAGGCAACGATTCTCGCGGGTGATCTAGGCCTGAATTATTTGGACAGCAGCGTCATTGCTTCCATTTGAGCTTCAGGCGACTCATCTTTCAGCGACTTGGACAACTGCCCCTGAGCGGTCATCAACCCGGACTGAATCGAAGCAATATCCCCCTGCAAACCGGCGACCTTCGCCTGGCGTGCCTCCGGGCTCAGGGCCGTGTCATTCATGGCTGCTGAAAGCTGAGCCATCTTCTCGGCAAGCTGTTTCCTGAGTTCGCGGATCATTTTCAGCAGCTGTTTGATGTTGTCTTTCAGATTGCTGTCGTCGATGTCCTGGTTAGGGTTGCTACCGGCTTGAGAAGCCTTGAGCCCTGCCCCGGATATCTTCACCACCACACCTTCGCCGGGCGTGGGTGGAGGCGCAGTTTTGTCATCGACCTTTTTGCCCGCAAGCGCATCAGCGGCCGTCAAAACCTGCGGGGCCTTGGTAGTAATGACAGGGTTATTGAAAGGGATTACCGACATGACCTGAGCTCCAGCTCATAGGGATTTACCTATGTATCGGTATCGATACAAAAACCTTTATGCACGTGCCGCTTTTTTGTACACGCTGGTCTGATCCCCCCTCGGTGCGTTACCCTTACGTCTTATGTGTGTTTTCCCACAAGGATTTAAGAAATGTCCGAGCCAGTCAAACTGCGCGCTCACAGCCAGGCTCACTGCAAGGATTGCAGCCTGGCCCCCCTCTGCCTGCCACTTTCGTTGAATCTGGAAGACATGGAAGCGCTGGACGAAATCGTTAAACGCGGGCGCCCGCTGAAAAAGGGCGAGTTTTTATTTCGCCAGGGCGACAAATTCGATTCCGTTTATGCAGTACGTTCAGGCGCGTTGAAGACGTTCAGCCTCAGCGACAGTGGCGAAGAGCAGATCACCGGCTTCCACCTGCCCAGCGAACTGGTCGGGCTGTCCGGCATGGACACCGAGATTCACCCGGTGTCGGCCCAGGCGCTGGAGACGACATCGGTGTGCGAAATCCCCTTCGAACGCCTGGATGAACTGGCCCTGCAATTGCCGCAGTTGCGTCGCCAGTTGATGCGTGTGATGAGCCGCGAGATTCGCGACGACCAGCAGATGATGCTGTTGTTGTCGAAGAAAACCGCCGACGAGCGGATCGCCACGTTTCTGGTCAACCTGTCGGCGCGTTTCCGTGCCCGTGGGTTCTCGGCCAATCAGTTCCGCCTGAGCATGTCGCGCAATGAAATCGGCAACTACCTGGGCCTGGCGGTGGAAACCGTGTCCCGCGTGTTCACGCGCTTCCAGCAAAACGAGCTGATTGCCGCTGAAGGCAAGGAAGTGCATATCCTCGATCCGATCCAACTGTGCGCGCTGGCCGGCGGTTCCCTGGAAGGTTGATCCAGCCGCTTGCGGCCGCGCCAATCGGCGAGGCCGCAGGTATACTTCGAGTCCGTTTTCCGCTCCCAGGACTCTTCGACGATGACCTTCGATTCGTTCGACATCAAATCCCTGATCCGCCCTGTCATCGACTTCCCCAAGCCTGGGGTTATCTTTCGTGACATCACCCCACTGTTCCAATCGCCCCGCGCCCTGCGCCTGGTCGCCGACAGCTTTGCCCAGCGTTATGTCGAAGCCGACTTCACCCACATCGGCGCGATGGATGCACGCGGCTTTCTGATCGGCTCGATCATCGCCTACCAACTGAACAAACCGCTGATTCTGTTCCGCAAACAGGGCAAGCTGCCGGCTGACGTGCTGGCCGAGGGTTATCAGACCGAGTACGGCGAAGCGTTTCTTGAAGTGCACGCAGACAGCCTGTGCGAAGGCGACTCGGTGCTGATGTTCGATGACCTGATCGCCACCGGCGGCACCCTGATCGCGGCGGCCAATCTGGTGCGGCGCATGGGCGCGAGGATTTTCGAGGCGGCGGCGATTATCGACCTGCCGGAACTGGGCGGCTCGCAACGCCTGCAAGACATGGGCATTCCGACGTTTTGCCTGACGCAGTTTGCGTTGACCGAGCGTTAAGAGGCGTCTGTCAGGGCCTCATCGCGGGCAAGCCCGGCTCCCACAAGTGACCGCGTTCCAATGTGGGAGCTGGCTTGCCTGCGATAGCGTCCCAAAGACCACCACCGATCAAAGCCCCATCTGCTTGCTGATGATTTCATTCATCACTTCGCGCGTGCCGCCGCCGATGGACAGGATGCGATTGTCGCGGTACAGCCGCTCCACCAAATTGCCACGCATGTAACCCTGGCCGCCAAGGATCTGCACCGCGTCATAAGTCAAGCGGTCGGCGGTGTCGGTGGCCAGGTTCTTGGCCATGGAAATCTCCTTGATCACACTTTTGCCGGCCGCCATCTTCGCCGCCTGGCGGTAGGTGAATTCCCGCGAAACCTCCACCGCCGTGGCCATTTCCGCCAGCCGGTGCTTGAGCACCTGGAATTTGCCGATGGGTTTGCCGAACGCTTCGCGCTGGGCGGCCCATTTGAGACTCTCCTCCAATGCAAGCTGCGCGGTCATATTGGCCATCAGCGCCAGGGCCAGGCGCTCACTCTGGAAGTTGCCCATGATGCAGGCAAAGCCCATGTTCTCGACGCCGATCAGGTTGCCCACCGGCACGCGGCAATCGTCGAAAAACAACTCAGCCGTGTCCGATGCCCACCAACCCATTTTCTTCAGCGGCTGGCCGACCGTGAAACCGGGCGTGTCTTTCTCGATGAGCAATAAGCTGATGCCGCCAAAGCCGGGCCCGCCGGTGCGCACCGCGACCGTGTAGAAGTCGGCACGCACGCCGCTGGTGATAAAGGTTTTGCTGCCGCTCACGCGGTAATGCTCGCCATCGCGGATGGCGCGGGTTTGCAGGTTGGCGACATCGGAGCCGCCACCCGGCTCGGTAACCGCCAGCGCGCTGATCTTCTCGCCGGCCAATACCGGAGGCGCAACGCGCTCGCGCACCTCGGGCCGCGCCCATTTGACGACCGGTGGCAGGCCGATATCCAGCGAACCCAGGCCAGCCACCACACCACCGGAGCCGCAGCGCATCAGCTCTTCGCTGGCGGCGACCTTGGCGAACAGGTCACCTTCGTGACTGCCGCCCAGGCTTTCGGGGTAACCAATGCCGAGGATTCCCGCCGCGCCGGCCTTGAGGTACAACTCACGGGGAAAGCTTTGCGCTTCCTCCCACTGCTCAATGCCCGGCAACATCTCGCGCTCGACAAAACGGCGCACGCTGTCGCGAACCAATTGGTGGCTGGGGTCGAAGTAGTCCTGATAGGCAGACATCGGCAAGCTCCACGGTGGGGTGGAGCGAAATTACCAAGCGCTTGCTTGGTTTTCAAGATCCCCCTTACACCACAAAACCACTGTGGGAGCTGGCTTGCCTGCGATGGCGTTGGAGCAGAGACGTCGATGTCGCCTGACACTCCGCCATCGCAGGCAAGCCAGCTCCCACATTTGAACAGCGGTGTGGCTTAGAGGGCGATCGGCTTGCGGCCTGCAAACGAATGCGCCAGTGTCCCGCCGTCCACCAATTCCAGCTCGCCGCCCAACGGCACGCCATGGGCGATGCGCGAGGTAATCAAGCCTTTATTGGTCAGCAGCTGGGCGATGTAATGCGCGGTGGCTTCGCCTTCCACCGTCGGGTTGGTCGCCAGGATCACCTCGGTAAACGTGCCCTGCTCTTCAATGCGCGCCACCAACTGCGGAATGCCGATGGCTTCCGGCCCCAGGCCATCGAGCGGCGACAAATGGCCCTTGAGCACGAAGTAGCGCCCGCGATAGCCGGTCTGTTCCACCGCGTACACATCCATCGGCCCTTCCACCACGCACAGCAGCGTGTCGTCGCGACGCAGGTCGGCGCATTGCGGGCAAAGGTCTTCTTCGGTGAGGGTGCGGCACTGGCGACAGTGGCCCACACCGGTCATGGCCTGGCTCAAGGCCTGGGCCAACCGGGTGCCACCGCTGCGATCACGCTCCAGCAGTTGCAGCGCCATACGCTGGGCGGTTTTCTGACCGACACCCGGCAAGGTGCGCAAGGCGTCGATCAGTTGGCGAATCAGGGGGCTGAAGCTCATGAGCGAATGGTCCGACAAAACAACGAGACGCGGTTTATACCCGCGCCCCGGATTAGCGTCAAATGGTCAATCCTGCGCGACGCGTACCACCAACTTGCCGAAGTTGCGTCCCTCGAGCAAACCGATAAAGGCTTCGGGCGCCTGCTCCAGGCCCTCCACCACGTCTTCGCGGAACTTGATCTTGCCATCCCGCACCCACGGCGCCATGGCGCTGAGGAATTCGGGCTGGCGATCGCCATAGTCGTCAAACACGATAAAACCCTGGATGCGCACGCGTTTGGTCAGCAAAGTGCGTTGCAACGCGGGCAGCCGGTCCGGCCCGCTTGGGGCTTCATGGGCGTTGTAGCCGGCAATCAGGCCGCACAAGGGAATGCGTGCCTTGGGATTGAGCAGCGGCAACACCGCGTCGAAGACCTTGCCACCGACGTTTTCATAATAGATGTCCACGCCGTTGGAGCACGCCAGGGCCAGCTCTTGGGCAAAGTTGGCGCTCTTGTGATCGATGCACGCGTCAAAACCCAGCTCGTCCTCCACGTAACGGCACTTGTCCGCGCCACCGGCGATGCCCACCACGCGCAAGCCCTTGAGCTTGGCCACCTGGCCCACCACCGAGCCGACTGCGCCGGACGCCGCCGCGACGACCAGGGTCTCGCCGGCCTGAGGCTGACCAATATCCATCAACCCCATGTACGCCGTCATGCCCGGCATCCCCAGCACACCCAGCGCCATCGACGGGCTGGCCAGGCCACCGGGCACCGGCATCAGGTTACGGCCGTCGCTGATGCTGTGGCTCTGCCAGCCCGTGGAACCGACGACCAAGTCGCCAACTTCAAATTTCGGATTACGCGACTGCTCGATACGGCTGACAGCGCCACCGGTCATTACCTCGTCGATTTCCACCGGTGCGGCGTAGGACGGTGCGTCGCTCATGCGGCCGCGCATGTACGGGTCGAGCGACAGGTACAGCGTTTTCAAGAGCACCTGGCCGTCCGCCAGCTCCGGCAAATTCACGCGCTCCAGGCGAAAGTTTTCAGGAGTTGGCGCACCTTGCGGGCGCGAGACCAGCACGATGCGCTGGTTGAGAATGGATTCTTGAGGCATGAGGGGGCTCCTTTATCGAATGCGTCGGTATAGGGTGCAGACCATGCTTGCCACGCCAGGGTTCGATTGGATCGGCACAAACAAAAATGCCAGGCACTGGGCCTGGCATTTGATTCTAGCCAAGGCTAGACCATCAGAACGGCATCTTCATGCCCGGTGGCAGTTGCATGCCAGCGGTCACGCCGGACATTTTGTCCTGGCTGTTGGCTTCGATCTTGCGCACGGCGTCGTTGACGGCCGCGGCGAACAGCGCTTCAAGCATTTCCAGGTCATCTTCGCTGGTGCCTGGCAATACGCTTGGGTCGATGCTCACGCGCTTGATGTCGTGACGACCGGTCATCACCACGCTAACCATATCGCCACCGGCTTTACCGGTGACTTCGGCGTTGGCCAGTTCTTCCTGCATCTTGGCCATCTTTTCCTGCATCTGCTGTGCCTGCTTCATCAGGCCGGCCATGCCACCTTTCATCATGGGAATCACCTCAAAAGTACGTGGATCAATTAATAGCCCGGTGTCATGACGCTTGGGGCACCGGGGCTTCGACAGGTTCAATAGTATCGTGACGCACGACAGCACCGAACTGTTGCATCATTTGCTGGATGAGCGGATCAGCCTGGATCGAGTTCTCGGCATCGCGCTGACGGTTGATGCGTCGGCGTGTCGCGGCCTGGGCCGGGGTTTCCTGCTCGGGCTTGATCAACTCGATGGTGATGGTCAGCGTGCGCTCATGGTACTGGTTCAATGCATCGTTGAGCCGGCGTTGCTGGGTCGCGTTGAACAGCGCGCTGTGCGCCGGGTCCAGGTGCAACAGCCAGTGATCGCCATCGATGGCAATCAAGGTGCAGTTGGCGGCGATGCTGCCGGTCATGCCGGAGATCGGCAACTTCGGAAACAATTCCAGCCATTGCAGCGCCAGGCCGGTGGCCGGGGCCGCAGCCGGTTCCGCCTCGGGCTCGGGTGCAGGCTCAGCGGTGTGTTCGCTGGCCAGGTCATCGAGGTAGCTGTAGGCCGAATCCATGTCCGGCTCGATGTAATCTTCGTCCAGCGGCGGTTCATCATCGAGGTCGATGCCGGGTGTTGCGGCTTCAACCTGGGCGACGGTCGGCTCTGGAACCGGGGCAGACACCCATTCGGGTGCGTCCGGCACCACGCTGTCGGGCGTCGGCGTCGGCATCGGCGTGAGTTCGGGCTGCTCACCGCTGGTTTCCAGCACAGGCTCCACGGCAGGCTGCAGTTCGACGTCGGGCTCGGCGTCTACCGGGTCATTCCACGGCAGGTCGACCACGGCTTCGGGCTCGGGCTCAGTCACCGGCGCCGGCGCGATGGCTGGCGTCACCGGCTCTGGCGCAGCCACTACCGGCTCAGGCGCGGGCGCCACGGGCGCAGGCGCAGCAACTACTGGCGCGACCACTGCCGCACCAGCCACTGGTTTGGCGGAATCAACTGTGGCCTGGCTGATCCCCACTGGCTTTAGCGGCTGTCTCGGCGCGTCGGCCGCATCCGCCGGTCGGAACGCCAGCATCCGCAGCAGGACCATTTCAAAGCCACCGCGCGGGTCCGGTGCCAGCGGCAGGTCGCGGCGCCCGATCAGGCCCATCTGGTAGTAGAACTGCACATCTTCGGCCGGCAATGCCTGGGCCAGCGCCAATACGCGGTCACGGTCGCCATGGCCGTTGTCGACACCTTCAGGCAACGCCTGGGCAATCGCAACGCGGTGCAAGACGTTGAGGATTTCCGACAGCACGCCGTTCCAGTCCGGGCCTTGTTCCGACAAGTGGCGCACCGCTTCAAGCAACGCCTTGGCGTCGCCCTCGATCAGCGCGTGCAGCACGTCGAACACCTGGCCATGGTCGAGGGTACCGAGCATGGCGCGCACGTCGGCGGCCATCACCTTGCCTTCGCCAAAGGCGATGGCTTGGTCGGTGAGGCTCATGGCATCGCGCATCGAACCATCGGCCGCGCGGCCAAGCAGCCACAGCGCGTCGTCTTCGAACGGCACGTTCTCGACACCCAGCACGTGGGTCAAATGCTCGACCACACGCTCAGGGGTCATGTTTTTCAGGGAAAACTGCAGGCACCGCGACAAAATCGTTGCAGGGAGTTTCTGCGGGTCGGTGGTGGCCAGGATGAATTTGACGTACGGCGGCGGCTCTTCCAGGGTTTTCAACAACGCGTTGAAGGAATGGCTGGAAAGCATGTGCACTTCGTCGATCAGGTAGACCTTGAAGCGGCCACGGCTCGGTGCGTACTGCACGTTATCGAGCAACTCGCGGGTGTCTTCGACCTTGGTGCGGCTCGCGGCGTCGATCTCGATCAGGTCGACGAAACGCCCTTCATCGATCTCGCGGCACACCGAACACGTGCCGCAAGGCGTCGAAGTGATACCGGTTTCACAGTTCAGGCATTTGGCGATGATGCGCGCGATGGTGGTCTTGCCCACCCCTCGCGTGCCGGTGAACAGGTAGGCGTGGTGCAGCCGTTGGCTGTCCAAGGCATTGATCAGAGCCTTGAGCACATGGGTCTGGCCGACCATTTCGCGGAACGAGCGCGGACGCCATTTACGTGCAAGAACCTGATAACTCATCGAAAACCGTCGCAACTGGGAAGCGGAAGCCGGTAATGCTAGCGGAGCAAGGGGGAAATTGCATCCGGCACGCTCGTCTAATCTGACTAAGCTCTGCTCAATGGCCCCGCAAAGGCCTGAACCCGGAGAGTGTATGCGCGTAGTCCTGGGCGCCTTATGGATGATTTCCCTTACCAGCCTCGCGGCGCCTGCGCCGTTGCGTTTCTCGGTTTCCGACAGCTGGGCGATGCCGATGGCCCAGGTGGAGGACAGCCAGCCCACCCAAGGCATTTTGTATGACTTGATGTTAAGCCTGGCCACCCAGATCGGGCGCCCGGCCGAGTTTCACGTGCTGGCGCGGGCACGCATCGCCAACGCCATGGCGCATGGCGACATCGATGTGCGCTGTTATGTCGCCCAGGACTGGGTCGACAGCCTGTCCGGCGACTACACCTGGAGCGTGCCGCTGATGGTGCAACGCAATGTGCTGGTAAGCCGCCACGCGACGCCGCAGCCTGCAGAAGTCGGCACGCTGACGCCTCAGCCGATCGGCACGGTGCTCAACTACCGCTACGCCGTCCTCGACCCGCTGTTTGCCACTGGCCAGCTCACCCGCGACGATTCGCGCAGCGAAGCCTTGGTGCTGCAAAAGCTGGTCGCCGGGCGTTTTGAATACGCCGTGATTAACGAATGGATACTCGAACGCTTCAATTTGAACCTGCCGCCGAACCAGCGGCTGCAAAAGGTCGCGATCATCGACGAGCAAAGCCTGGGTTGCATCGTGCGCAACGACCCGAACGTGCCGGTACAGCGGATCTTGCGTACGCTGCTGCGGATGAAGATGTCGGGGGAAATCGACGACATCATTAACCTGTACACCGGCGAAGGTGAGCGATCACCGCTCACTCCTGACAAGAACTGACAGGGCATCCCTCTAGACTGGGCGCACTTGAACGCCCATTCCCAAGGAGCCTGCAATGCACACCGTCGCCCATTACTTCCTGCTCTACGTCGACAGCCCGGCCACCAGTGCCAACTTTTATAGCCGCCTGCTGGATAAGCCGCCGGTTGAACTGAACCCCACCTTTGCCCTGTTCATCCTCGACAACGGCGTAAAGTTGGGGCTGTGGTCGCGCCACACGGTGGAGCCTGCGGCCCGGATGACCGGCGGCGGCGGTGAGGTGGGCTTTTCCCTGCCAGACCAGGCCGCCGTAGACGCCCTGCACGCTCAGTGGGTGGCGCGCGGCGCAACCATCATCCAGTCACCGACCCGTTTGGATTTCGGCTACACCTTTGTCGCCCAGGACCTTGATGGCCACCGGCTGCGCGCGTTCTGCATGAGCGACTGACCGCCAGCGGCCCTCCAGGCTGATGGCCGCCACGCTGGCCAGCACCATCACACCGCCCAGCATCACCTGCACGGCAATGTGCTCGCCCAGCAGCGTCGCGGCCATCACCATCGCGACCGGCGGGATCAGGTACATCGCCACCGACGCTCGGCTGACCTCGACATGCTTCAACACATAGGCCCAGGCGAGGTACGCCAGGGCGCTGGGGAAAATGCCGAGGATCAGCACCGCGAGGTTTTCCGCCAGCGGTGCCTGCTCCACGGCATTGGCCAGGCCTGGCAGGTTCACGCACAGCATCAGGGTGCCCGCCCACACCATGTAACACGCCATGGTCAGCGGGCTGTAGCGATGGGCATAGTGTTTCTGGATGGCGAAATACACGCTCCATGACACCGCCGCCAGCACAATCAGCAAACCGCGCGGGTCAATATCGCCCAGGCCATGATCGCCCCAGATCACCACCAGCACGCCAAGCAAGCCCAGCAACACACAGCCCCAGCGCCAGGCACTGACGCGCTCTTTCAAACACAAACACGCGATCAGCACACTGAACAGTGGCGCCGACTGCGCCAGCACGCTCGACGCCGCCGCCGTCACCCATTGCTGCCCATAATTGAGGCTGGTGTGGTGCAAAAATACGCCGAAGAACCCCAGCACCAGTAACCACGGCAGGTCGCGCACACGCGGCCGGCCAATGCCTACCGCCAATGCCACACCGCCCATGAACACCGACGCAATCAGAAATCGCAGCAACGCCAATTGGCCGGGGCTGTAGCTGTGCAACCCCATGTGCACGCCAATCGGCGAATAGGCCCAACAGAGGATGACGCCAGAGATGACTAGCGTAAGCTTTGCGGGTGACGGGGTATTCATCGGCGGCGTCCGGCAACTGAGTAGGATGCCGTCAGTCTTGGCCCCGGCAAGGCGCAGGACAATTAAGCGTTTCTGACTTCTGAAATCACTGGAACTGAGCAATGGAACTGGCCCAACTGAAAATGGTGCGAGCCGTGGCGCAAACCGGCAGCGTGGCCCAGGCCGCCCTGCAATTGCATTGCGTGCCGTCCAACATCACCACGCGGATCAAGCAGTTGGAAAGCGAGTTGGGCACGCCCTTGTTTATCCGTGCCGGGCGCGGGCTGGCAATCAGTGCCGCCGGGGAAATCTTCCTGGACTACTGCGAGCGCATTCTGGCGCTGGTAGACGAATCCAAACGCGCAGTGGATGCCGACGCCATCCCCCGCGGCACCTTGCGCATCGGCGCGGTGGAATCCAGCGCCAGCGGCCGCCTGCCGCCCTTGCTGGCGGAATACCATCGGCGCTACCCGGACGTCTCGCTCGAGCTGGTCACTGGCGCCTGGGCGCAGTTGCTGGACGACCTGCAACACCATCGCCTCGATGTGGCGCTGGTGGCCTGTGGCGGCAAACGCGCCAAGCTTGAACACAGCGTGGTCTACAGCGAACGTCTGGTGCTGATCGCCAGCGCGTCCAGCGCCCCGATCAACAGTGCCCAAGACCTGGCCGGTCGTACGCTGCTGGTATGGCCTGCGGGCTGTCCGTATCGCGCGGCGCTGGAGAACTGGGTCAAACCGCATGCTTTCAAACCGAGCATCGCCAGCTATGCCAGCTGGGGCACGATCATCGGTTGTGTCAGTGCGGGGATTGGCGTGGCATTGGCGCCGGAAGGCATCCTGGCCCGCTATGAGCAGGCCAATCAGTTGGCCTCCTACCGGTTTGAAGAGCTGCAGGCCGTGGACAACCTGCTGTTCTGGCACAAGGACACCCAGCGGCATTTGGCACGGGACGCGTTTGCCGGGCTGCTGCGGGAGACTTTTGGCTGACCCGGGCAGCAAATTTCAGTATTCTTCCGCGAAATTAATTCAAAATGTAAGGGACTACCATGAATTACTTCCGCGTGTTGATAGCGGCGGCTGCGCTGAGCCTGTCTGCCCTACCCGTCTTTGCTGCACCTGCGCCCGCCGACGCCAGCGCGCCGGCTGAAACGGCTGAACACTTCCTCGCCTCACTCAAGCAGAAGACCGGCACGGTCACGCTGCCCAGTGGCATTGCCACGCTCAAGCTCAACGACGAGTTCTACTACCTCGACCCCGCCGACACCGAGCGCCTGTTGACCGATGGCTGGGGCAACCCACCCGGCTTCAAAACCCTGGGCATGATCGTGCCAAAAGCAGTTAGCCCCTTGTCGGAACGCGGCTGGGGCGTGATCGTCAGCTACAAGGCTGACGGGCACGTTTCCGACGAGGACGCGGCAAAAATCGACTACGCCGAACTGCTCAAGCAAATGCAGGAAGAAGACGAGGAAGATAACAAGCAACGCCAGAAACAAGGCTACGCCGGCCTGCACCTGCTGGGCTGGGCCGAACCGCCGCGCTACGACGATGCCACCCACAAAATGTACTGGGCGCGCGAGCTGAAAGCCGACGACGCCCAGCAAACCACCCTCAACTACAGCATCCGCGTGCTGGGCCGTGAAGGCGTGCTGGAACTCAACGCCGTCGCCGCCATGGCCGACCTGCCCACCATCAAGCAGGAAATGCCCAAGGTTTTGGCCTTTACCAACTTCACCGACGGCAACCTGTACACCGACTTCAACCCCAAGACCGACAAGCTGGCCACTTATGGCCTGGCGGCCCTGGTGGCCGGCGGGATAGCGGCCAAGGCCGGGTTGTTTGCCAAGATCGGCATCTTCCTGCTGGCGGCGAAGAAGTTCCTGGTGGTCGGCGTTGTGGCGCTGTTCGCCGTGATCCGCAAGCTGTTCAACCGCAACAAGGCCTGAACCCCGGGCATAAAAATGCCGCAACGTGCATGACACGTTGCGGCGCAGGGGTCGGCTCAGTGCTGCGCAGCAGGCTCTGGCTGCTGCGCGCCGGGGCACGGGTTGACGATCGCAAACTCATCCACAGCCGCCATCCCTGGTTTGTAGCCCGGCACCGTTACATAGCGCAGCACCCGATTGCCGGTGAGCTTCACAAATGAGCCCTCGATACCGGTGAACACCTTCTGCTGATGGCTCAACAGGTAATCGAAGATCTTGTCCTTCATCGGCACGTTGATTGCGCCACGCGGCGTGATCGGGGCAAGCATGAAGGCATCATCGTGGGTAAACACGTAGAAGGTTTCGGGTTTGCCGCGCCCATCCGTCACTTTTGCGCACATCACCTCATCGACACGCAGCGTCCCGACCGGCAGGTAAGACTTGTCCTGGTAGAGGGGCGCGGTTCAGCTTTTGGGCGCAGTTAGGCGGCTGTATTGATCCTGGCGGATCCAGCCGGTGAACGAGCGGTCCTTGGCATTGGTGAATTCAACCTGGGCCCAGCCGTCCTTGAAAGCCAGTACGCCGACCACATCGTCCTTGACGATATACGGACGCTTGCCCGCACTTTCGCCAGGGGTTTTGAGCAGGTAAGCCTTGTCGGCAGTGACCGTCACCAGGCCGATCCACTGTTTGCTGGCGGTTTGGGTCAGGTCCAGCCCGGTGGCGATTTCCGGCATCAGCACGCTGAGGCAACCGGGGTGCTGGCGACCTTGTTCCACGGTCAGCGTCACGCCGTCGGACGAGGCCGTCACGCTGCCAGGGTAGGCGTCGTCGACCCAGGTCGTCAGCGCTTCGGGCGCGCCTTGCAGGTAAAACGTACAGGTGCGGGTTACGCCCTCACCCAACGCTTCCGAGTAGAAACCTTCGACTTGATGCTCAGGGGTGACCGCCAGCATCAGCCCTTCGTACTTGCCTGAGTGCAAGGCTGTTTCGTCTGCACATGCAGGCGCGATAGCGCACAACGACAAAACACCCACTGCCAGAAAACGCATCATCTTATTTTTTCCCTTCCAGTGCTTCGTAGGCCTTCTTGATACGGCGGTCATAGTCGCCGTAATCCTCGCCGTTATAGTTGCGCGCCATGGCCACGTAGTCTTTGTCTTTCATGGCTTTGATCAACGCCGGGCTTTTGCTGCAAAAACCGAGGAACGCCTTTAATTGGTTGCCGGCATTGATCTTCAATGCCGCGGCAAATTCGAACACGGTCTTGTAACCACAGGAGGCGTAGTTGAACCCCATGATCTGGAACATACCCCAGGACGCCGACATCAAGGCCGCTTCCTGATCCAGCGCAAAGGCGGTGGCCATGGTTTCCCAGGCCTTGGCCTGGTCCTTGTTGTTGACTTGCCACTGCGGCCCGGCCTTCCTCACGTAGACATACGACAGCAGTGGATGTGCCTGGTCGTAGATGTGCTTGGTGTACTTGCGAAACAGGTGCCCTTCAAAAGCGATCACCGGCAGCTGGGCCGGCCCGAAACCGGAACGCCCGCCGGACTCCACGGTAGCGAAGGCCTTGATGATATTCACCGAAATACCGCTGCCCAACTGCGTGGCGGCGTTCTGGAAGTCGGTTTCGGTGAGCGTCATGCCGCCGTCGCACGTGGGCTGGAGCATCAATTGCCGGTTGCGTCGCTCGGCCTCGATCATCGCACGCATGCGGTCTAGGTACACATTGACCGTGGCCTGCACCGCATCGCCGTTGTTACTGCCGAACGCGTTGAGAAAGCTTGGAATGCGCATCGTCGGAAACGCCTTCACCGGCACTTTCACCGCTTCTTCGATCAGGCTGTTGAACGTACGACCGGTGGGGTCGATCACCCCATCGGGGTGCGCGTATTTAAGGTGGCGAAACTGATACTGGCTGATGCACTGCACCAACTGGCCGTCGCACTTGCCGTTTTCGGCCAGCGGAAACCCCATCTTGGGAATGATCAAATTGAATAAATACTGGATGCACTGAACATCGGCAGGCAAGTTGCGCGCTTTACCGGGCGCGCCCACCGAAGCACTGATAAGACGGGGCAACCCTTGCAGGCTTTTCATCACTGACATCCTTGTAAGTTAAAGAAGTGCTGGCACTTCAATATCAATGCAGCGCTCTTGTTACACCTCGAAACAAGTGGCTGGCGGAAACTAACAAGATGGTTTTGGGTTGTCCAGTGGGCGCTTTGCACGTTGTGAAACAACCGTCATGCACGGCTACTTTTTCCTCTCCAGCGCCTCAAAGGCTTTCTGGATTCGCTTGTCGTAATCACCATAATCCGCCCCGTTGTATTGGGCAGCCATGCCCGCGAAGTCCTTGTTCTTCATGGCCTTGAACAAGGCCGGGTTCTTGCGGCAAAAACCGACGAACGCCATCAACTGCTGGCCGGCGTTGAGTTTCATCGCGCTGACGAAATCGAAGACGCTCTTGTAACCGCAGGCGGCGAAGTTGAAGCCCATGATCTGAAACATGCCGTACGACGCCGACATCAACGCCGCTTCCTGATTTAACTTGAACGCATCGGCCAGGGTCTGCCACGCCACCGCCTGGGTTTTGTTATTGGCTTTCCATTGCGGACCGGCTTTTTCCCGGTAGGGGTATGACAGGAGGGGATAGGCCTTGTCGTACTTCTGCTGGGTGTATTTGCGAAAGATGTGACCTTCATACGCGATCACCGGCATCTGGGCGGGGCCGAAGCCGGATCGCCCACCAGATTCCACAGTGGCGAACGCCTTGATGATGTTCACCGAGATACCGCTGCCCAGCGCTGTCGCGGCGCTTTGAAAGTCAGCATCGGTCAGCGTCACACGTCCATCACAGGTGGCTTTTGTAACCCAATGCAGTGTGTCTGGTTGGGCCGGGGCAGGCGCCGGAGGGCGTGGCGGGGTTGGGGCGACAGCGGCACCGGCCGAGTCGTTGGCCGGGGTCACGGGAGTTGCCTTGCGTGCATCTTCAAGCAGGGCGCTAAACGTTCGGCCTGCCGGGTCAATCACGCCGTCGGGTGTGGCGACCTTGAGACGATTGGATTGATAGTCCTTGATGCGCTGGACCAGCAGCGGGCCGCACTTGCCATCCACCAGCAAAGGCGAAGCGGGTTTGGCGGTGATCAGGTTGAATAGATTCTGAATGGATCGAACATCATCGGAATCATTGCGGGCCTTGCCGGCGGTGCCGACGGAACCGCTGATACGGCTGGGTATACCTTGGAGGCTGTGCATGGCAATCATCCTTTCTGATTGAAGGAGTGCCATCACTTCTTTACTACTCCAGCACCACGGTCATTTTTTGAAAAAAACCCATGATTGACGCTAGCAGACGGTCGAAGGTTGTCCAGCAAAAAGCCGTCATGGCTGCGCACTACAAATGGGCAGATGACTGAAGAAACGTTTTTTGATTTGAAACAGAGGGGGTTGCGGGAGAGCGTTATGGAGGCAACCCCACCAGCCACACCCCGGCACACAATGTTCCCGCTGTGGCTGCTGCCTTCCGGCTCTGACCAGGTTCACGGGTAATCGTTGCGGGGGGACCGATGGGGTCACCATAACGACGCTCGCCTCTCGGCAAGCCGCGCTATTGTACCGATCTCATCGGAAGTTACAACCGTTGGTTCAGGATTAAAAAATCAAGGGGCTCAAGCACTTGTGCCGCTACAGAATCACGGCTTCATCTGCCCTGCCGCCCTCTTCCTGGATGACCAGGTGAATAAAGTGCAGCTTGGCGATCACCGCCGGCGGCAGCACAAAGGGATAAAAATCCGGCTGGCCCATGCTGCGCGACAGTTCGTTGAGCATGCCGGCCAGTTCAATCCAGGCGTTGACGAACGACAGGAACGCCGTACCGCCTGGGTGTTCGGGGTCGTAAAGGGTGCTGAGGGGAAACGGCTGGTAATCCAGGTCCATCTCGCGGGCACTCATGCCAAAGCCCAGTGCGGTGTCGACGGCGTCCATCATGTGCAGGTAGTGGGCCCAGGTTTCGGCCCAGTCTTCCCAAGGGTGCATGGTGGCGTAGGCGCTGACGCAAGTCTGCTGCCAGTCAGGGCGCGGGCCGTTCTGGTAATGATGGTCGAGTGCATCGGCGTAGCTGGCGCGTTCGTCGCCGAACAAGGCGCGAAAAGGTTCGAGCCAGTGGGTATCGGCGATCAGGCGGTCCCAGTAGTAATGGCCGACCTCATGGCGAAAGTGCCCAAGCAGCGTGCGGTAAGGCTCGCGCATTTGTACGCGAACTTTCTCACGATGGGCGTCGTCGGCTTCCTTGATGTCGAGGGTAATCAGACCGTTGGCGTGGCCCGTCATTGGAGCATTGCCTTCCAGATCGACGCCGACGAAGTCGAAGGCCAGGCCGTTGTCTTCATCGACGCTCTTGGGCACCACGTTCAGGCCGAGGCTGATCAGTTGCGCCACCAAACGGTGCTTGGCAGTTTCGACCTTGCGCCAGCGCTCGGCGTTTTCCGCGATCGACAGGTCGGGAATGGTGCGGTTCAGACTGCACGCCACGCACAGCGGCGCCGTACTGTGCGCCGGGATCAGCCAGTTGCAGGCGGCGGGAGTGTCGAGGTTGGCACAGCGACGGAAGGCGCCGGCGTCAAGGTTGTCGTCCTGCAGCCAGGTCCCGACAACCGGGCCCGGCTGTAAGGACGATACGCGGCTTTGCTGCGGCTGATAACCGAGCAGCGCCTGGCAAGCGAGGCACTGGCTGTTGCGAAAGAACAGCGATTGGCCACAGCGGCACTGCCACACCTTGCTGTTACGAGATGCGCCCGCCGTGAACGGTGCTGCGATGCGTGAACTGAGTTGCTCGAAGTAGCGGAACATGGCGATCTCTCTCTGGGTGACCAAGACTAGATCATTTCCCGTGAGAGATCGTTCCACTGGTGAGGGGGCTGCTGCGCAGGCCGACGCGGGGCAAGCCCGCTCGCCACAATAAGCAGCAGCTCATTCCCCGCTCGCGCCGTCAGACCGTGATGTTGTGCTTGGCCAGGAATGCCACGAACGCTTCTTCGTCCAACACCTTCAAGCCCAGTTCGCTGGCCTTGGCCAATTTCGAGCCAGCGCCCGGCCCGGCCACCACGCAGTGGGTTTTCGCCGAGACGGAGCCGGCGACCTTGGCGCCGAGGCTTTCAAGCTTGTCCTTGGCCACATCGCGGCTCATCAGCTCCAGTGAACCGGTGAGCACCCAGGTGTGCCCTGCTTCGGGCAAGCCTTCGACGACCTTCTTCTCGCTCTGCCAGTGCATGCCGAAGTCCTTGAGCTGCTGCTCGATGGCCAGGGCGTGGTTGGCGTTTTCCTGGATATCGAAAAACTCCCGAACGGTCTTGGTTTGTTTCTCGGGCAGTACTTGGCGGATATCGAACCAGGGAGCCTCGATCAACTTTTCAAGAGACTCGAATTTGTCGGCCAACTTTTGCGCAGCGCCCGGTCCAACCGAAGGAATATGTAGTTTGTCCAGAAAGCCACCGAATGTAGTACTGGCGGCGAACTCGGCACTCAGGTCGCCCTGATCCTGCAGTTGCAGGCCGCATTGCTCCGGCGACAACAGCGCGCCAATCACCTCCTGGTTATGGCTGTCTTCAAAGAAGCTGTGAATCTCGTGCGCCACTTCCAGGCCCACGTCGGGCAGGTACGTCAGCACTTCCGGTAGGGCCTTCTGCACACGCTCCAGAGACGCCAGGGAGCGCGCCAGCACCTTGGCGGTCTCCTCGCCCACATCAGGGATGCCCAAGGCGTAGATAAAGCGCGCCAGGGTTGGGGTCTTGCTGTTTTCGATGGCGGTGATCAGCTTCTTGCTGGAAATATCGGCAAAGCCTTCCAGGTCGATGATCTGCTCGTACTTGAGCTTGTAAAGGTCGGCCGGCGAACCGATGAGTTTTTCATCCACCAACTGCTCGATGGTCTTGTCGCCCAGGCCGTCGATGTCCATGGCCCGGCGCGAGACAAAATGGATAATCGCCTGCTTGAGCTGCGCGCCACAGGCCAGGCGCCCGACGCAGCGGTACACCGCGCCTTCGCTGACGGTTTCCTTGCCCTTGCTGCGCTTGACCAGTTGCGTGCGCTCCACGTGGGAACCACACACCGGGCAGCTTTCGGGGATCTGCACCGCGCGGGCGTTTTCCGGGCGGCGTTCGGTGACCACCGAGACGACTTGCGGGATCACGTCACCGGCACGGCGGATGATCACCGTATCGCCGATCATCAGGCCCAGGCGCGCGACTTCATCCATGTTGTGCAAGGTGGCGTTGGACACGGTCACACCCGCGACCTTGACCGGCTTGAGGCGCGCAACGGGGGTGACGGCGCCGGTACGACCGACCTGAAATTCGACGTCGAGCAATTCAGTCAGCTCTTCCATCGCCGGGAATTTATGCGCGATGGCCCAGCGCGGTTCACGCGCGCGAAAACCCAGTTCACGTTGGGCAGCAATGCTGTTGACCTTGAACACCACGCCGTCGATTTCATAACCCAGGCTGTTACGCCGCTCGCCGATATCGCGGTAGTAGTCCAGGCATTCCTGAATCCCCTTGGCCAGCTTCAGTTCGTGGCTGATCGGCATGCCCCACTTCTGCAACTGCTTCAAGTTGCCGATGTGGGTGTCGCTGATGTCTGCGGTGACCTGGCCGATGCCATAGCAGCAGAACTCCAGTGGGCGGCTGGCGGTAATCTTCGAGTCCAACTGGCGCAGGCTGCCAGCCGCCGCGTTGCGCGGGTTGGCGAAGGTCTTGCCGCCGACTTCCAGCTGCGAGGCGTTCAGGCGCTCGAAACCGGCCTTGGACATGAACACTTCGCCGCGCACTTCCAGGGTCGCCGGCCAGCCGCTGCCGTGCAGCTTCAGCGGGATATTGCGCACAGTGCGCACGTTGACGCTGATGTCTTCGCCCGTGGTGCCGTCGCCACGGGTGGCGCCGCGTACCAGTTCACCGTCTTGATACAGCAGGCTGACCGCCAGGCCATCCAGTTTGGGCTCACAGCTGTACTCCACCGCCGCGCCACCGCCAAACAGATCGCCCACCGGCAGGTCGAGGCCTTCGGTGACTCGGCGATCAAATTCGAGCATGGTGGTTTCGTCAAAGGCGTTACCGAGGCTGAGCATCGGTATTTCGTGCTTCACCTGAGTGAACGCCGACAACGCCGCACTGCCGACCCGCTGCGTCGGTGAATCACGCGTGACCAAATCCGGATGCTCGGCTTCCAGGGCTTTGAGCTCGTGGAACAGCCGGTCGTACTCGGCGTCCGGAATGCTCGGCTCGTCGAGCACGTGGTAACGGTAATTGTGCTGATCCAGCTCAGCGCGCAATTGGAGGATGCGGGTATGGGCGGCGGTCATGGGTGTTCTCTCAGAAAGCAAAAGAGCAGCCGAAGCTGCTCAATATGTTAGTGCGCTTATTCTACTGACAACGCTGAAGACCAATCCTCAGCGTTTCTGTGTCAGGGCGCGACGTTCGAACTCGACGATGCGCTGACGGTAGTGTTCGATGGTCTGGGCGGTCAGGACGCTGCGTTGGTCGTCCTTGAGCTCGCCGTTGAGTTCCTGAGACAGCTTGCGGGCCGCGGCCACCATCACGTCGAACGCTTGTTTGGGGTGACGCGGGCCTGGCAGGCCAAGGAAGAAGCTCACCGCCGGGGTGCTGAACAGGTCGATATCGTCCAGATCGAAGGTGCCCGGCTTGACCGCGTTGGCCATGGAGAACAGCACTTCGCCGTTACCGGCCATGCTTTCGTGACGGTGAAAAATATCCATCTCGCCAAACCGCAAGCCGCTTTCCAGGATGTTCTGCAACAGTGCCGGGCCTTTGAAACCGGCGGCGTCGCGGCAGATCACGCTGATCACCAAGACTTCTTCAGCGGCCGGCTGGTCATTGACCGACTGGCGTGGCGCGCTTTTGGTCGGGGTCTCGTCGGGGAAATCGTCATCACGGCTGCTGAAGCTCGGGCCATCATCGACGTCAAGGTTCAGGTCGCCCTGATGCGGCTCGGCAACCGCGGCGCTGCCGCGTTTGCCACGTTTGGAAGACGGTTCGCGGGCTTCACGCACCGGCGCGCTCATCGACGGCAAGTCGTGTTCGTCCAGTTGCGGCTCTTTATGGGTATCCAGCACGCGAGGCGGCCCCAGCAGTTCGGCGCTGCCATCATCGTCAGGCAAGTTGGACAGGTTGCGGTCCAGACGGAACTTGAGCTTGCCCTTGCCACCGCGCATGCGGCGCCAGCCATCAAAAAGAATACCGGCAATGACAATAATGCCGATGACGATCAGCCACTCGCGCAGACCGATTTCCATGTAATCCCGTGCCTCTAATAAAAAATGCTGAAAAATAAGGGGTTTAGCAACATCCAAACCGCTTTAAAACGTGGCGCCAACTCTATGTTCTGACTGACGTTTTGCCCACGCATACGAGGAATTGACAATAAACTAGCACGACCTTCGATAACTTTACACAGTTGGCGCGAAATGTGTCGATTTGCCATGTTTGGGCCACATGAAAGATCGCTTGCGCCAGCCGCCAACTGTGAGCTTCAAGCTGCAAGCTCTAAGCCTCAAACACGTGTAACCAGCAACTCGCCGCTAAGCATCCACCAGCGCCATCGCTTCTTCGACATCCACCGCAACCAAACGCGAACAACCGGGTTCGTGCATCGTTACACCCATCAATTGATCGGCCATTTCCATGGCGATCTTGTTGTGGGTGATATAGATGAACTGCACGGTCTGGGACATCTCTTTAACCAACCGAGCGTAGCGTCCAACGTTAGCGTCATCCAGCGGGGCGTCAACTTCGTCGAGCATGCAAAACGGCGCCGGGTTCAACTTGAAGATCGCAAATACCAGCGCCAATGCCGTCAGTGCCTTTTCGCCACCGGACAACAAATGGATGGTGCTGTTCTTCTTGCCCGGAGGCCGCGCCATGATCGTCACCCCTGTATCGAGTAGATCTTCGCCCGTCAGTTCCAAGTAAGCGCTGCCACCACCGAAAACTTTCGGGAATAACGCCTGTAAACCGCCATTAATCTGATCAAAGGTATCTTTGAAGCGATTACGGGTTTCCTTGTCGATCTTGCGGATCACATTTTCCAAAGTGTCCAGGGCTTCCACCAGATCGGCGTCCTGGGCATCCAGATAACGTTTGCGCTCGGACTGCTGCTGATACTCGTCGATGGCTGCGAGGTTGATCGCGCCGAGTCGCTGAATACGCGCAGCAATCCGTTCAAGTTCTTCTTCGGCATCTTTCTCGTTGGCCTGGGCGGTCAACGTATTAAGCACGCCGTGCAGGTCATAGCCGTCTTCCAGCAACTGGTCCTGCAGGGTCTTGCGGCGAACCGTCAGGGCCTGCCATTCCATGCGCTGCTGTTCGAGCTGGCCGCGAATCAACTGCGATTGCTGCTCGGCCTGGGTGCGGCGTTTTTCCGCATCGCGCAGTTCGCGGTCGGCGTCTTCCAGGGCGATTTGCGCAGTCTTGAGTTCTTCGTCGACGGTCATGCGCTTGTCGAGCAATTCTTCGAGCTTGAGCCGCAACTCTTCCAGCGGCGCTTCGCCCTCCTCCAGGTTGAGGCTCAGTTGCTCGCGCTTTTCGGTGAGGCGTTCGGATTGCATCTCCAGTCGCTCAAGAGCCTGACGCGTGGACGCGTGCTGAGCCTGCAACGAACCGAGGCGCACCGCCAATTGGTGAGCGTCATCCTTGTGCTGGCGCGCTTCCTGACGCACGCGGTCAAGGCGTTCGCGCAGGCTGTCGCGCTGGGCCAGCAGCAGTTCGCGCTGCTCGGTGTCCAGCGCCATGCTGTCGAGGGCTTCCTGCAGTTGCAGGCGCGCCTCACCGATTTGTTCGTGCTCAAGGGCGCGTTGCTCGCCCATCTCCGCCACTTCTTCGTCAAGACGGGTGCGGCGCAGGGTCAGCTGCTCGACCTTGGCCTTGCTCGCCGACAGTTGGGCCTTGAGTTCACCTTGCTGGCGCGCTTCGTCCTGCAACAGGCGGCGCAGGTGTTCGCGGCCAGTCTCTTGCTGGCGCTGGGTGGCGCGCAGGGTTTGCAGTTCGGTTTCCAGGCGCTCGAGAGTGGCTTCGCGTTCTTCGCGCTCGGCGCTCAGGTTGACGATTTCCTGGCCACGGGCCAATACGCCGCTTTCCGCTTCGCTGGCACGGCGCACACGCAGGAAGTGGCGACCCACCCAATAACCATCGCGGCTGATCAGGCTTTCGCCCGCGCCCAATTGGCCGCGCTGCGCCAGGGCTTGCTCCAGGGAATCCACCGGTTTGACCTGCCCCAGCCAGGGCGACAGGTCAATCGCCGCCTCGACCTTGTCCAGCAGACTGCCCGGCACGCGCGTGCCATCGACCGCCGGGCTGAGCAAACGCAGATCGCCCTGAGTAAAGCCGGCCAGGTCGAAGCCACCAAAATCGTCGACCAGCACTGCCTGCAGGTCGGCGCCGAGCACGGTCTCTACCGCCAGCTCCCAACCCGCTTCAACTGTTAACCCTTCCGCCAGGCGCGGGCGCTCGGCCAAATGCTGGTCGCGCAGCCACTCGGCAGTGCCGGTGCCGGGGTCCAGCGCGGCTTGCTGCAAAGCCTCCAGCGACGCCAATCGGCCGTTCAGCCGCTGCAAATCGCCCTGGGCCTGCTGCTGCGACTGGGTCGCCTGTTGCAGTTGCTGACGCAATTGCTCCAGGCGCTCCACTTGTTGTTCTTCGCTGGCTTCCAGCTCTTCCAGCGTCATCTCGCTTTCGGCCAGTTGCTCGCTCAGTTCCATGATCGCCGCGTCTTCCGGGTCGGCGGCGAGCAACACGCGCTCTTCCTGCAGACGCCGTTGGCGCTCGGCCAGACGCTCCATGCTGGTTTCCAGCTGCTGGATGCGCGACTGCTGCACCTCAGCCTGGCGGCGCGGCTCGGCGGATTGCAGGTTGAAAGCGTCCCACTGCTCCTGCCAGCCGTGCATGGTGGTTTCGGCTTCTTCCAGGGCGGCGGCGGCTTCTTCGGCGGCGGCGCTGGTGATTTCCTGCTCGGGGGTGAGCATGTCCAGCTCTTCGCCGAGGGTCAGCAGCAAGGTGCGGTCATGGCCCAGGTGCGATTCGGTCTCCAGGCGCGCGCGCTCGGCTTCCTTCAAATCATCTTGCAGTTGGCGCAGACGCTGCTGGCCATGCTGAATGCTCTGCTCGACCCGGGCGATGTCGCCACCCACCGAATAGAAGCGGCCCTGCACCAGATTGAAGCGCTCGGACAGGTCATGGTGACCGTCACGCAAGCGCTCGATGCTGGCGTCGGCATTGCGCTGTTCGGCCACCAGCGCTTCAAAGCTGATTTCCTGGGTGCCGATGATCGCTTCGCGCTGGCCGACCTGATCGTTCAGCGCCTGCCAGCGCAGGGCCGAGAGTTGCGCCTTGAGCTGGCGTTCTTCGCCCTTGTATTCCTGATACTTCTCGGCGGCCTGGGCCTGGCGGTGCAGGCGCTCCAACTGGCGCTCCAGCTCTTCGCGCAGGTCGGTCAGGCGGGCGAGGTTTTCGTGGGTGCGGCGGATACGGTTTTCGGTCTCGCGGCGGCGCTCCTTGTACTTGGAGATGCCGGCTGCTTCTTCAATGAAATTACGCAGGTCTTCGGGCTTGGCTTCGATCAGCTTGGAGATCATGCCCTGCTCGATGATCGAGTAGCTGCGCGGGCCCAAGCCGGTGCCGAGGAAGATGTCGGTGATGTCCCGGCGCCGGCACTTGGTGCCGTTGAGGAAGTAGCTGTTCTGGCTGTCGCGCGTCACTTTGCGGCGAATGGAAATTTCCGCGTACGCCGCGTATTCGCCGATCAGGGTGCCGTCGGAGTTGTCGAACACCAGCTCGATGCTGGCCTGGCTCACCGGTTTACGGCTGGTGGAGCCATTGAAGATGACGTCGGTCATCGACTCGCCGCGCAGGTTTTTCGCCGAACTCTCGCCCATCACCCAGCGAACGGCGTCGATGATGTTCGACTTGCCGCAGCCATTGGGCCCCACCACCGCCGCCATGTTACTGGGGAAGTTCACCGTGGTCGGGTCGACGAAGGATTTGAACCCCGCCAGTTTGATGCACTTGAGCCGCACGTTTAGGCGTCCGCCAACGCAGCGATGACCAATGAACAACTGCGCTGGCCGTAGGCGGACAGCACCAGGCGAATCTGCGCCAGGTCACGCGCCAGCACGGCGGCGAGCAGTTGCTCGAACAGCGCCAGGTACTCGCTCATGGACGCCTTGCGCTGATCCAGCGCCAGGTAATAGGCGCGGTTCATCGCCGGCTGCAGGTTCTCGACGGTTTCCTGCAAATACGGGTTGTTGGCAAAAGGATACGCGGCGCGCATCACGTTGAAGCTTTCTTCGACGAAGGCGCGGATGTCCTGACGCTCAAAACTGTTCACCAGACGCTGCTGGATCTGCAGGAACGGCGTCATGTCGGCCTGCACCTTCCAGCCCTCGGCCACCGCGTTGCCGAGCAGGATGTACAACTCGCCCATCAGCGTGCACAGGCTCTGCACCTTGTGCGCGGTGAGCTCGGTGACATGGGCGCCACGGCGCGGCAGGATCGCGATCAGGTGGCGGCGCTCGAGGATCAATAAGGCTTCACGCACGGAACCACGGCTGACATTGAGCGCCAGCGTAACTTTCTGTTCCTGGATCCGCTCCCCAGGCTTGAGATCGCCGCGAATGATACGTTCGGCGAGGTGGTGAGCAATTTGCTCGGCGAGACTGTCCGGCGCCTTGAACGTCATGTTTTCCCTTCAGAATCTTCTATCAGTACAAGCGCGGCAGTGTAGCGCATTGGCCCGCTGATGGCGCTACGCCCACGGTGGCGAATTTGGCATGAAATAAGCAGCGATGAAAACCCACAAGCCGCCAAAAACAACGGTTCCAGAAGACTGGACCATAATTGAAAGTGTTGTGACCGCAATTTCTTGACCTCCTGGTCAGAAAATCATTGACCGAAAAGTCAGACATGACTAGATTCGGCGCAAAGCGGTTAACAACAATAATGAGTCTGCGAGGCCTTCCGTGATCCAGTTTTTACTCAACCAGGAACTCCGTAGTGAGCACGCCCTGGACCCCAACCTGACCGTGCTCAACTATTTGCGTGAGCACGTGGGCAAACCCGGTACCAAGGAAGGCTGCGCCAGCGGCGACTGCGGGGCGTGCACCGTCGTGGTCGGCGAGTTGCACCGCGACGAACAAGGCGCGGAGCAGATTCGTTATCGCAGCCTCAACTCATGCCTGACCTTTGTGTCGTCGCTGCACGGCAAACAGCTGATCAGCGTTGAAGACCTCAAGCACCAGGGCCAACTGCACAGCGTGCAAAAAGCCATGGTCGAGTGCCACGGCTCGCAATGTGGCTTTTGCACGCCGGGCTTTGTGATGTCGTTGTTTGCCCTGCAAAAGAACAGCGACGCCCCCGACAGCCAAAAAGCCCACGAAGCGCTGGCCGGCAACCTGTGCCGTTGCACCGGCTACCGCCCGATCCTGGCCGCCGCCGAACAGGCCTGCTGCAACAAACCCGTCGACCAGTTTGACAGCCGCCAGGCCGAGACCATCGCGCGCCTCAAAGCCATTGCGCCAACGCAGACCGGCGAACTCAACAGTGGCGACAAACGCTGCCTGGTGCCGCTGACCGTCGCCGACCTGGCCGATCTCTACGACGCCTACCCGCAAGCCCGGCTGCTGGCCGGCGGCACCGACCTGGCGCTGGAAGTCACGCAGTTTCATCGCACGCTGCCGGTGATGATCTACGTCGGCAATATCGAAGAAATGAAGCGCATCGAACGCTTCGACGACCGCCTGGAAATCGGCGCCGCCACCGCCCTCTCCGACTGTTACACCGCGCTGCACCACGAATACCCGGACTTCGGCGACCTGCTGCACCGCTTCGCCTCCCTGCAAATCCGCAACCAGGGCACCTTGGGCGGCAACATCGGCAACGCCTCGCCGATTGGTGATTCGCCGCCGCTGCTGATCGCCCTGGGTGCACAGATCGTGCTGTGCAAAGGCAACGTGCGCCGCACCCTGGCGCTGGAAGACTACTTCATCGACTACCGCGTCACCGCGCGTCAGGACAGCGAGTTCATCGAGAAAATCATCGTGCCCAAGGGCCACACACTGTTCCGTGCCTACAAGGTGTCCAAGCGCCTGGACGATGATATTTCTGCGGTGTGCGCCGCCTTCAACCTGAAGATCGAGAACGGCGTGATCAACCAGGCACGCGTCGCCTTCGGGGGCATGGCCGCTACGCCCAAACGCGCAAAAAGCTGCGAAGCCGTGCTGGTGGGCGCCACCTGGAACGCCGCCACGGTGGAAAAAGCCTGCGCCGCCCTGGCCGAGGATTTCACCCCGCTGTCGGACTTCCGCGCCAGTAAGGAATACCGTCTGCTCAGCGCGCAGAACCTGCTGCGCAAATACTTCATCGAACTGCAAACGCCGCACATCGAGACTCGGGTGACCGCTTATGTCTAACCATCACGCCGTCGTTAAAACCCAGGCCGAACTCGCCGAGCTGTTCGCCCAGGACCTGACCTCCGGAGTCGGCCGCAGCGTCAAGCATGACAGCGCCGCCAAGCATGTGTCCGGCGAGGCGCAGTACATCGATGACCGCCTGGAATTTCCCAACCAACTGCACCTGTATGCGCGCATGTCTGACCGCGCCCACGCCCGCATCCTCAGCATCGACACCGCGCCCTGCTACGCCTTTGACGGCGTGCGCATCGCGATCACCCACGAAGACGTGCCGGGCCTGAAAGACATCGGCCCGCTGATGCCCGGCGACCCGTTGCTGGCCATCGACACGGTGCAGTTTGTTGGCCAGGTGGTGCTGGCCGTGGCCGCGCGCGACCTGGAAACCGCACGCAAAGCGGCCATGGCAGCGGTGATCGAATACGAAGACCTGGAGCCGGTGCTGGACGTGGTCGAGGCCTTTCGCAACAAGCATTTCGTGCTCGACAGCCACACTCACCAACGCGGTGATTCGGCGGGTGCACTGGCCACGGCGAAAAACCGTATCCAGGGCACGCTGCACATCGGCGGCCAGGAACACTTCTACCTGGAAACCCAGATCTCGTCGGTGATGCCCACCGAAGACGGCGGCATGATCGTCTATTGCTCCACGCAAAACCCCACCGAAGTGCAGAAGCTAGTGGCCGAAGTGCTCGACGTGTCGATGAACAAAATCGTCGTCGACATGCGCCGCATGGGCGGCGGTTTCGGCGGCAAGGAAACCCAGGCCGCCAGCCCCGCCTGCCTGTGCGCGGTGGTGGCGCGCCTCACCGGCCAGCCGACCAAAATGCGCCTGCCGCGCGTCGAAGACATGCTGATGACCGGCAAGCGTCACCCCTTCTATATCGAATACGACGTGGGCTTTGACGACACGGGTCGCCTGCACGGGATCAACCTCGAACTGGCGGGTAACTGCGGCTGCTCGCCGGACTTGTCAAACTCGATTGTCGACCGCGCGATGTTCCACGCCGACAATTCGTATTACCTGGGCGACGCCACCGTTAATGGCCATCGTTGCAAGACCAACACGGCCTCCAACACCGCGTATCGCGGCTTCGGCGGGCCACAAGGCATGGTCGCCATCGAGGAAGTGATGGACGCCATCGCTCGGCACCTGGGTCTGGACCCATTGGCGGTGCGCAAGGCCAATTACTACGGCAAGACCGAGCGCAACGTCACCCACTACTACCAGACCGTCGAGCACAACATGCTCGAAGAGATGACCGCCGAGCTTGAAGCCAGCAGCCAATACGCCGAGCGCCGCGAAGCGATCCGCCTGTACAACGCCCACAGCCCGATCCTGAAAAAAGGCCTGGCGCTGACGCCGGTGAAGTTCGGTATTTCGTTTACCGCCAGCTTCCTGAACCAGGCCGGTGCGCTGATCCACATCTACACCGACGGCAGCATCCATTTGAACCACGGCGGCACCGAGATGGGCCAGGGCTTGAACACCAAGGTCGCGCAAGTGGTGGCCGAAGTGTTCCAGGTCGACATCGACCGCGTGCAGATCACCGCCACCAACACCGACAAGGTGCCCAACACCTCGCCCACCGCGGCTTCCAGCGGTGCCGACCTGAACGGCAAGGCTGCGCAGAACGCCGCCGAAACCATCAAGCAGCGCCTGGTGGAGTTTGCCGCACGCAAGTACGACGTGAGTGAAGCGGATGTGGAGTTTCACAATGGTCATGTGCGGGTACGCGACCAGATCCTGACCTTTGAAAGCCTGATCCAGCAGGCGTATTTCGCCCAGGTCTCGCTGTCGAGCACTGGCTTCTATAAAACCCCGAAAATCTTCTACGACCGCAGCCAGGCGCGTGGGCGGCCGTTCTATTACTTCGCGTTCGGCGCGGCCTGCTGCGAAGTGATCGTCGACACACTCACAGGCGAATACAAGATGTTGCGCACCGACATCCTGCACGACGTGGGCGCCTCGCTGAACCCGGCCATCGACATCGGCCAGGTGGAAGGCGGCTTTATTCAGGGCATGGGCTGGCTGACCATGGAAGAGCTGGTGTGGAACAACAAAGGCAAGCTGATGACCAACGGCCCGGCCAGCTACAAGATCCCGGCCGTGGCTGACATGCCCCTGGATTTACGCGTGAAGCTGGTGGAAAACCGCAAGAACCCGGAGGACACGGTGTTCCATTCCAAGGCTGTGGGTGAGCCGCCGTTCATGCTCGGGATCGCCTCGTGGTGCGCGATCAAGGATGCCGTGGCGAGTGTGGGTGAGTATCGCCATCAGCCCAAGATCGATGCACCGGCCACACCCGAGCGGGTGTTGTGGGGGTGTGAGCAGATGCGGCAGTTGCAGGCGGCAAAGGCTGTCGAGGCTGAAACCGAGATGGCTTCGCTCTAAGACCGAGGCGCTGCCATCGCAGGCAAGCCAGCTCCCACATTTGATGGTGTTCACAAATCAAAATGTGGGAGGGGGCTTGCCCCCGATAGCGGCCTGACAGACGCCACAAGAGGTGACTATGAACAACTGGATCAGCGCCCTCGCCGACCTGCAGAACCGCGGCGAACCCTGCGTGCTGGTGACCATCATCGAAGAGCTCGGCTCCACGCCGCGCAATGCCGGCTCGAAGATGGTGATCAGCGCCGCGCAGACCTTCGACACCATCGGTGGCGGGCACCTGGAATACAAGGCGATGCAGATCGCCCGCGACATGCTCGTGCGCGGCCAGCAAAACACGCATCTGGAGCGCTTCAGCCTTGGTGCAAGCCTGGGCCAGTGCTGCGGCGGTGCGACTGTGCTGCTGTTCGAACCCATGGGCCAGGTGCAGGCGCACATTGCAGTGTTTGGCGCCGGCCACGTCGGCCGCGCGTTGGTGCCGCTATTGGCGAGCCTGCCGTGCCGGGTGCGCTGGATCGATTCCCGCGACCAGGAGTTTCCGGAAGACATTCCCCAGGGCGTGCGTAAAATCGTCAGCGAGGAGCCGGTCGACGAAATTGCCGACCTGCCAGTGGGCAGTTACTGCATCGTCATGACCCACAATCACGCGCTGGACCTGGAACTGACCGCCGCGCTGCTCAAGCGCAATGACTTTGCCTACTTCGGCCTGATCGGCTCGAAAACCAAACGGGTCAAGTTCGAACACCGCCTGCGTGATCGCGGCTTCGACACCGCGCAACTGCAACGCATGCGCTGCCCGATGGGCCTCACCGAGGTGAAGGGCAAACTGCCGGTGGAGATCGCCATCTCCATCGCCGGCGAAATCATCGCCACCTATAACGCCAATTTCGGCCAGCACACCGCGAGCGCCGAACCCATTGCCAAACTGCTGCCGGCCTCGCGCCGCAGCCAAGCACTCTAAATTGAGAACACCATGCCTTTGACTCGCAAAGCCTACCGTGCCGCCATCCTGCACAGCATCGCCGACCCTGCTGAAGTGGGGATCGAAGCGTCCTATGAGTATTTCGAAGACGGCCTGCTGGTGATCGATAACGGCCAGATCAGCGCCCTGGGCCACGCCAGCGATTTGCTGCCGACGCTGCCCGCCGATATCGACGTCACCCATTACCAGGATGCGCTGATCACGCCGGGCCTGATCGACACCCATATCCACCTGCCGCAAACCGGCATGGTCGGCGCCTATGGCGAGCAGTTGCTGGATTGGCTCAACACCTACACCTTCCCGTGCGAAAGCCAGTTCGCCGACAAGGCCCACGCCGAAGAAGTCGCGGATATCTTCATCAAGGAACTGCTGCGCAACGGCACCACCACGGCGCTGGTGTTCGGCAGCGTGCACCCGCAATCAGTCAATTCATTTTTTGAAGCGGCCGAGAAACTCGACCTGCGCATGATCGCCGGCAAGGTGATGATGGACCGCAACGCGCCGGACTATCTGACCGACACCGCCGAATCCGGCTACCAGGAAAGCAAGGCGCTGATCGAACGCTGGCACGGCAAGGGCCGTTTGCACTATGCGGTCACGCCACGTTTTGCCCCGACCAGCACCCCGGCGCAACTGACGCTGGCCGGGCAATTGCTGGGCGAATACCCGGACCTGTACATGCAGACGCACATCAGTGAAAACCTGCAGGAAGTGGCATGGGTGAAAGAGCTGTTCCCGGAGCGCAAGGGCTACCTGGACGTGTATGACCACTACAAATTGCTGGGTGAGCGCTCGGTGTTTGCCCACGGCGTGCACCTGTGCGATGACGAGTGCGCGCGCCTCGCCGAAACGGGTTCGGCGGTAGCGTTCTGCCCGACCTCGAACTTCTTCCTCGGCAGTGGCTTGTTCAACCTGCCGATGGCCGAGAAGCACAAGCTGAATGTCGGCCTGGGCACCGACGTGGGCGGCGGCACCAGCTTCTCGCTGCTGCAAACCTTGAACGAAGCCTACAAGGTCATGCAGTTGCAGGGCGCGCGGTTGAGCCCGTTCAAGTCGCTGTACCTGGCCACTTTGGGCGGCGCGCGAGCGCTGCGTTTGGAAGACAAGATCGGCACCTTGCAGCCAGGCACTGACGCGGACTTTTTGGTGCTGGATTACAACGCCACGCCGCTGCTCAGCTATCGCTTGAAGCAGGCCAATAACATTGCCGAGACGTTGTTTGTGTTGATGACGCTGGGGGATGACCGGGCGGTGTTGCAGACGTATGCGGCCGGCAATCTCGTGCATCAACGCTGATCTAAAGCACACCGAGAAACAAATGTGGGAGCGGGCTTGCTCGCGAATACGGAGTGTCAGTCACCAGATGCATTGACTGATCTACCGCATTCGCGAGCAAGCCCGCTCCCACATTTCTGGCCCTGGTGAGTCAGGGAAATTACAGTTTTACGGACGAGCGTCCCGGCTTTTTCGTCTGCAGCAAATGCGAAAACACCGCGTGCAAATCATCCGACGCGCTTTCCTCATCGAGGTTGAGCTTGCTGTCGATGTGATCCATGTGGTGCATCATCAAATTCACCGCCAACGTTGCATCGCGTGCTTCGATCGCATCGATCAGCTGCGTGTGCTCATCGTAGGAACAGTGCGAGCGGTTGCCGCTTTCGTACTGGGCGATGATCAACGAGGTTTGCGACACCAGGCTGCGCTGGAAGCTGATCAGCGGCGCGTTCTTCGCCGCCTCGGCCAGCTTGAGGTGGAATTCGCCGGAGAGGCGGATACCGGCACCGCGGTCGCCGCGGGAAAAGCTGTCGCGCTCGTCGTTGACCATCTGGCGCAGCTCGGCCAGCTGTTCGGCCGTGGCGTGCTGCACTGCCAATTCCGTGATCGCCCGTTCGACCAGACGCCGGGCCAAAAATACCTGACGCGCTTCTTCTACACTCGGGCTCGCCACCACCGCACCACGATTGGGCCGCAGCAGTACCACGCCTTCATGGGCCAGACGCGAGAGCGCGCGGCGAATGATGGTGCGGCTGACGCCGAAGATTTCGCCCAGTGCCTCTTCACTCAACTTGGTTCCGGGCGCCAGGCGTTGTTCAAGGATGGCCTCGAAGATATGCGCGTAAACGATATCGTCCTGGGTTCCGCTGCGACCGGCCTTGCCGGCTCGCGGTTGTTTCTTGAGAGGTTGCAACTGTTCGTTCATGGGCACTCGGGTTTGGAGAACGGCGGCGAATTAACGGTAATACGGCAAGCGCGGGTTGCTGGCAAGTATCACCTAAAAACAGGGCACATTGTACACAACCCAATGCGCCAACACACTGTACGGCTGTTTGCAGCGTCGGCTGTATCGCAACGAGTAGTTACGTTTGAGTTTAGGCTTGAATCTGCGCCTTCACTGACAAATACCCAGGTAAAAGGAACACCTCTCCATGAACGACGCCACCCAAGCGCCTTTGCGCCCGTTGGCCGACACTTCTGCGTCGGCCATCGTCGCCGGCTTCATTGCCATGATGACCGGCTACACCAGCTCGCTGGTCCTGATGTTTCAGGCCGGCCAGGCCGCCGGGTTGACCACGGCGCAGATTTCTTCGTGGATCTGGGCCATCTCCATCGGCATGGCGGTGTGCAGCATCGGCTTGTCCCTGCGCTATCGCACGCCCATCACCATTGCCTGGTCCACACCCGGCGCGGCGCTGTTGATTACCAGCCTGGGCGGCGTGAGTTACGGCGAGGCCATTGGTGCCTACATTACCTGCGCCGTGCTGGTGACGCTGTGCGGGCTGACCGGCAGTTTCGAAAAACTGGTCAAGCGCATCCCGTCGTCGCTGGCGGCGGCCTTGCTGGCGGGAATCCTGTTCAAGATCGGCAGCGAGATTTTCGTCGCCGCGCAGCATCGCACCGGCCTGGTGCTGGGGATGTTTTTCACGTACCTGATCATCAAGCGCCTGTCGCCACGCTATGCGGTGCTCGCCGCGCTGGTGCTCGGCACTGTGCTGTCGGGGCTGATGGGGTTGCTGGATTTCAGTGGTTTTCACCTCGAAGTGGCGATACCGGTGTGGACCACGCCGCATTTCTCGCTGGCGGCGACCATCAGTATCGGCATTCCGCTGTTCGTGGTGGCAATGACCTCGCAGAACATGCCCGGCGTCGCCGTGCTGCGCGCCGATGGCTACACCGTGCCCGCCTCGCCTTTGATCACCGCCACCGGCCTGGCCTCGCTGGTGCTCGCGCCCTTCGGCTCCCACGGCATCAACCTGGCGGCAATCAGCGCGGCCATCTGCACCGGGCCGCATGCCCATGAAGACCGCAACAAGCGCTACACCGCCGCGGTGTGGTGCGGTGTGTTCTACGGGATTGCCGGGGTATTTGGCGCGACCTTGGCGGCATTGTTCGCCGCATTGCCAAAGGAACTGGTGCTGTCGATTGCAGCGCTGGCGTTGTTTGGCTCGATCATCAATGGCTTGAGCATCGCCATGAATGAGCCGAAGGAACGCGAAGCGGCGCTGATCACTTTTATGGTCACCGCGTCAGGCTTGACGTTGTTTTCCATCGGTTCGGCGTTCTGGGGGATTGTGGCGGGGGTGTTGACGCTGCTGATTCTGAACGGGCGCAAGGCATAAAAAAACGGCGACCCGAAGGTCGCCGTTTTTTTCAGTATCACTTAGCCGCGTTGATCGGCTTTTCTGGATACCACACGTCCAGCAACGGGCTGACTTCAGCCTTGGTCAGCTCGGAACGGGTTTTCAGCCAGGCTTCAACAGCAGCACGCTGCTCTTCGGAGACCGAGCCACGCTTCTGCAGGCAAACCAGACCGTAGTCATCGCCGCCGACATAGCCCAGACCGTTGGCTTCCATGGCTTCTTTGATGAATGCTTCGAGGAAAGCGTCGATAGCTTCTTCACTCAGGCCTTCGTTGAAGTCCAGGTTCAGTTCGAAACCCAGCTCTTGAAATTCATCAACGCACAGTTTTTTGCGCAGACGCTGGGAACGGTTAGTCGCCATTGGAACAATCCTCATAAGTAATAACGGGCGGCACTTTAGCAGTTTAAGGCAAGGATTGCCCGACTCTCTGGGACAGGCGGCTATCTGTCTGCAAAAAAACGCGCAATACCAGCTATCGTTCAGCTACAACTGGATCCACCTTGGGGCATAATGCCGACACTTTCGTGACCAATGAGGGATTTTCTTCCATACCCCTCGCCTTTTTCACCCTTCTCAGCAGTAGGGTTTTATTCCTTATGATCAAATCTTTTCGTTCCGTGTTATTGGCCAGCGTTCTTCTTCCACTGGCCTTT
Source organism: Pseudomonas sp. TREG-RG-20F-10-E-6-01 (assembly GCF_022662455.1). Lineage (NCBI taxonomy): Bacteria > Pseudomonadati > Pseudomonadota > Gammaproteobacteria > Pseudomonadales > Pseudomonadaceae > Pseudomonas > Pseudomonas sp. TREG-RG-20F-10-E-6-01. The sequence continues at coordinate 502,731 of NZ_JAKNQP010000002.1, forward strand.
TCCGCCGCTGCCGCCCCAATCAATAACACCCTGCCACCCAACGTTGCGCAGGCCCTGCAGAAAGCCAAGCTACAAAATACCGCGCTGTCGCTGGTGATGCTGCCCCTCACCGGCCCCGGTACCCCCACCGTGTTCAACGCCGACGTGTCGGTGAACCCGGCCTCCACCATGAAGCTGGTCACCACTTACGCCGCCCTGGAAATGCTCGGCCCCAACCATCAGTGGAAGACCGAGTTCTACACCGACGGCACGCTCAGCGGTGGCGTCTTGCACGGCAACCTTTACCTAAAGGGCGGCGGCGACCCGAAGCTGAACATGGAAAAACTCTGGCTGCTGATGCGCGACCTGCGTGCCAATGGCGTGCAGCAAGTCACCGGCGACCTGGTGCTCGACCGCAGCTTCTTCAACCAGCCGCAATTGCCCGAATTCAATGACGACGGCAATGACGAGAACAAGCCGTTCCTGGTCAAGCCCGACGCCCTGCTGGTCAACCTCAAGGCCCTGCGCTTCGTAACCCGCAATGATTCGGGCCGCGTGATCGTATCGGTCGAGCCGCCGATTGCCAGCATTCGCATCGACAACCAGGTGAAAGTCTCCAACGCCAAGCAATGCACCGGCGACGTGCGCTACAGCCCGGTCACCGCCGCCGACGGCAGTGTCACCGTGACAGTCAGCGGCCAACTGGGCGATGGCTGCAGTTCGCAGACTTACCTGTCGCTGCTCGACCACGCCACCTACACCGCCGGCGCTGTGCGTGCGATCTGGCAGGAATTGGGTGGCACCATCCAGGGCCGCGACATCCAGGCGCCCGTGCCCAAGGACGCCAAAGTACTCGCCCGTGCCTTTTCGCCGGACCTGGCGGAAATCATCCGCGACATCAACAAATACAGTAACAACACCATGGCTCAGCAGCTGTTCCTGAGCCTGGGCGCGCAATTTCGCAACGATGCCGACGGCGACGACGCCAAGGCTGCGCAACGTGTGGTCCGTCAGTGGCTGGCGAAGAAAGGCATCACCGCGCCGCACCTCGTCATGGAAAACGGCTCCGGCCTGTCGCGCGCCGAACGTGTCAGCGCCCGCGAGATGGCGGCCATGCTGCAAGCCGCCTGGAAAAGCCCGTACGCGGCGGAATACATCAGCTCGCTGCCGATTGCCGGCACCGACGGCACTATGCGTAAACGCCTGAAGACCACCGCCATGCGCGGCGAAGCCCACGTCAAGACTGGCACCCTGAACACCGTGCGTGCCATCGCCGGGTTCAGCCGTGACAACAACGGCAACACCTGGGTGGTGGTGGCGATCCTCAACGATTCGAAACCGTGGGGCGCCTCATCAGTACTGGACCAAGTGCTGCTGGACCTGTATCGCCAGCCGAAGCTGGCGGCGGCTGCGCCGGTGCTCTAAAGGCAACACAGATCAAATGTGCGAGCGGGCTTGCCTGCGATAGCGGTGTATCAGTATCAGATTCGCTGACTGACACGCTGCAATCGCAGGCAAGCCAGCCCCCACATGAATGCGCGACGTCTGAAAAACTCTGTCAATCAAGCCCTGATTCGCTCAGCCTCCACGCGGTCCCTGCCCGCCTGCTTGGCCCTATACACCGCCGAGTCCGCCCGCAGCAGCAGCCCGTCAATGCCGTCATCGATCCGCCAACTGGCCACACCGAAGCTGGCGGTCACGATGCCCACCGTTTCCATTGGCGCACTGCGCAACGACTGCCACAACTCCATCGCCAGGCTGTACGCCTGCTCGCAATCAGTGTGCGGGCACAGCACCACGAACTCTTCGCCGCCCAGTCGGCAAAACACATCCGTGCGCCGCAGGCGCTGACTGATGCGCTTGCACACCTCCTGCAACACCCCATCGCCTACCGCGTGACCGTACTGGTCGTTGATGCGCTTGAAGTGGTCGATATCCAGCATGATCAACGACAGCGCCCCACTGGTGCGGTTGAGCCTGAGCATCTCGACCTTGAGACGATCCTGGAAATAACGCCGGTTATGAATGCCCGTCAGCGAATCGGTGATGGAGAGTGCCCGCAGCTCTTCCTCCACCCGTTTGAGGTCGGAAATATCCGACACGTAACCATGCCACAGCGTACCGCCGCCTGGCAGTTCTTCAGGCGTGGCTTCGCCGCGAATCCAGCGCAGGCCGCGTTGTGGCAACAGCACGCGGTATTCTTCGCGCCAGTGGCTCAGCTGCAACGCCGACAAGCGTATCGACAGGCGGACCCGCTCGACGTCCTGGGGATGAATGCGCTCGAAGACCTTGGCCGCGTCCTGTTGCAACACGCCGGTTTCGATTTCATAGATATCGCGCATGCCATCGCTGGCATAGATAAAACGCCCGTTGCCCTGAGGCTCGAGGGTGAACTGGAAGATCCCGCCGGGCACATGGGCACTGAGTTTTTTCAACAAACGATCGCGCGCCGCCAACGCCTCGTAGGCGCGTTTCTGCTCGGTGACATCCAGGTAAATCGCCAGATGCCCGATCCACAAGCCATGGTCATCCAGCAATACGGTGCCGAGCATGTTCACCGTCAAGGGGCTGCCATTTTCGCGTAACAGGGTCCACTCGCGCGCCTGGTGCAGGTGGTCCGGGCTCTCCACCAGCATCGCCTGGCTTGGCGGGATGCGCTTGCCCATGGCCGCGCTCAAACGGGTGGCGCGCGCTTCGAGCTCAGCGGCCAGGTGCAGGCTTTCCAGGGTCATGCGCCCCAGTACCTGGTCGGACGTGTACCCCAGCATTTGCTCGGCCCCGGCATTAAACGTGTTGATCACCCCGCGCAGATCAGTGGCGATGATCGCGACCTGTGTGGCCGCATTTAGCACGCTGCGCAACTGCCCGTGCGCACCGCGCAATTCCTGTTCACGCAGGCGCAACTGCTCGGTGCGCTGTTCCACCAGTTTCAGCGCGCGCTGGCGTTGGCTGACCACCACATACAACAAGGCACTGAGCAGCAGGCTGAGCAACCCGCCCATGGTCAGGATGGTGCTCATCGAGGAATGGTTGGCCTGATCGAAGACCTGGCTGCCACGCAACGTGAGGGCATACACATGGTCGCCGAGGGTCAAACGGCGCGCGGCGCTGAGGTCGCTGGCGCCCACCGCATTGCTCGAGGCATACAGCACGCGCTGCTGGGCGTCGGAGGTATCGACGATCTGCATCACCAGGTTGTCGCGGTTCGGCTTGGGCAAACCGTCGGCCACCAGCTGTCGCATGCTGATCACCGCCATCACAAAGCCGCTGGGCTCGGCCTCAGCCGGCTTGCGCACGGGCGCCACCAGCAAAACCCCGGCCGCATAGGCCGGTTCCACACCCACCAATTGCATCGGCTGGGATACCGCGGGCGTACCGCTTTCTTGCGCACGTTCAAGGACCGAGCGCCGAAGCGGCTGTGCCAACAGGTCGAAACCGAGCGGCGAGCCCAGCAGGCTTTGGGTTTGGCTATACAACACCGGCACGTATTCATCGCGCTCGGCGGCAGGCGCCAACTCCCCCGATGAATTCAGTTCACGGATGGCAAAGGGCGCGCCGCGCTGGCGCGAGATCTCCTGTTCAAACGGCTTGCGCTGATCGCGAAAAATCCGCGGTGCCCAGGCATAGGCGCGGGCGCGCAACAGCAAGGGCTGGGCAAACCCATCGAACTCGGCGCGGGACACATCACTGGAATTGACGAAGAAGCGCTGCAGGCTGGCCAGGCGTTGCTCCTGGTCTTCGAGGCGCTCCTGCAGGCGGGTGTAGCGTTCATTGACCAGCAACTGGAAACGCTGGCGAACCTGTTGCTGATACAGATCGGCGGCGGCCCAGGCAATAATTACCGTCAGCGCGCAACCTGCCAATAACACCACCAATGCCACCAGCCAAGCCGACGCCTGCTCACTGATAAAGCCTAGGATTTTGGGGCGTACGGCATGCATCGGCATAGGCAACACTCACAACGCCAGCGTGCGGGGCTGTCACTTTGGCTAGGGCTTCAGTTATAGCCATGAGGCCACTGTTTGACCAGCGCAAAAAAGCCGCAAACCCGGAATACGCCAGGCTTGCGGCTTTTTGTTCCAACTTGGTGCAGCAATCAGCGCGCGGTGATTTTCCACGCCCGGTGGATCTTCGCGTTACGCGCGAAATCCGGGTCGAGGGTCTTGTCGCTGATTTCCTCGACCGCATAGCGTTCGCTGAGGTTGTCCTCGAGCACGAACTTGCGGAAGTTGTTCGAGAAGTACAACACGCCGCCCGGTGCCAGGCGCGCCATGGCCAGGTCGAGCAACTGCACGTGGTCACGCTGCACGTCGAAGATGCCTTCCATGCGCTTGGAGTTGGAGAAGGTCGGCGGATCAATGAAGATCAAGTCGAACTCATCGCGGCTGGCTTCCAGCCACGCCATCACGTCGCCCTGCTCCAGACGGTTTTTGTCGGAAAAACCGTTGAGCGAGAAGTTACGACGTGCCCAGTCCAGGTAGGTCTTGGACAAGTCGACGCTGGTGGTGCTGCGCGCGCCGCCCTTGGCCGCGTGCACACTGGCGGTAGCGGTATAGCAATACAGGTTGAGGAAGCGCTTGCCGGCCGCTTCCTTCTGGATGCGCATGCGCATCGGGCGGTGGTCGAGGAACAGGCCAGTGTCCAGGTAATCGGTGAGGTTGACCAGCAGCTTCACGCCGCCTTCGCTGACCTCGGTGAACTTGCCCTGGGCGCTCTGGCGCTCGTACTGCTTGGTGCCGCTTTGGCGCTCGCGACGCTTGACCACCACGCGGCTCTTGTCGACGTTCAGCGCCTGGGGAATCGCGGCCAGCGCATCGAACATGCGTGCGGAAGCTTTTTCCGGGTCGATGGATTTCGGCGCGGCGTATTCCTGCACGTGCACCCAGTCGTGGTAGAGGTCGATGGCCATGGAATATTCCGGCATGTCGGCGTCGTACACACGGTAGCAATCCACGCCTTCGCGCTTGGCCCACTTGCCCAGCTGCTTGAGGTTCTTCTGCAGGCGGTTGGCGAACATCTGCCCGCCTTCGCTCAGGCGCGCCTGTTCAACCACCGGGGCCGGGGCTGGCTTGATCGGGTTCCCGTTCTTGTTGTACTGGCGCTCTTGCGGCTCGGTCGGGGCCTGATCGTAAGCGGCCTGCTCACGTTCGGCCTGACGCTGCTCCGGGGTGCGGCGCTCGCCGGTGACGAACTGGTCCGGGTTGACCTTGATCAGCAGCAGTTTGCACGGCAAGGCGCCGTTCCAGAACGAATACTGTTTGTGGCTGCGAATGCCCATGCGCTTGCCCAGGTCCGGCGCGCCGGTGAACACCGCCGCTTCCCAACCCATGCACGCCTGACGCAGACGCTCGCCAAGGTTCTGGTAGAGGTACAAAAGGCTGGCTTCGTCACCCAGACGCTCGCCGTACGGCGGGTTGCAGATGACCAAACCTTTTTGATTCTGGTCGGGACGAGGCTCGAAGGTGCCGACTTCGCCCTGGTACACCTTGATCCAGTGGCTCAAGCCGGCGCGCTCGATGTTATTGCGCGCGGGTTGAATCAAGCGTGGGTCGGCTTCGTAGCCTCGCACCCACAACGGCGGCTTGTTCATGCCGATGGCAGCCCGCTCGGTCGCTTCGGTGTGCAGCTTTTTCCACAGCGCCGGAACGTGGCCGAGCCACGTGGTGAAGCCCCACAGCTCGCGATTGAGGTTGGGGGCCATGTCGGCGGCGATCATCGCGCCTTCGACCAGAAAAGTACCCACGCCACACATCGGGTCGGTCAGCGCGCCGCCTTCGGCCGCAATGCGCGGCCAGCCGGCGCGAATCAAAATCGCCGCCGCCAGGTTTTCCTTCAACGGTGCCGCGCCCTGCTGCAGGCGGTAACCGCGCTGGTGCAGGCTGTGGCCGGATAGGTCGAGCGACAGGATCGCTTCGCCGCGGTCCAGGCGCAGGTGAATACGCAGGTCCGGGTTGATCTTGTCGATGGAGGGGCGTTCGCCGGTCGGGGTGCGCAGCTTGTCGACGATCGCATCCTTGACCTTCAGCGCGCCGAAGTGGGTGTTGTCGATGCCCGAGCCGTGACCGCTGAATTCCACCGCCAGGGTGCCATCCGGGACCATGTGGTCGGCCCACTCGATGTCCAGCACGCCATGGTAAAGGTCTTCAGCGTCCTTCATCGGGAAGCGCTTGAGCACCAGCAATACGCGGTTGGCCAGGCGCGACCAGAGGCACAGGCGGTAGGCGGTTTCCATGTCGGCCATGCCGCGCACGGCCGAGGTGTGCTCGCGTGCGTCCTCAAGGCCAAGCCCGACGGCTTCCTCGATCAGCAGGCCTTCGAGGCCCTTGGGGCAAGTGAGGAAGAGTTCAAAACGGTCCGACATGGGGCATTCCAGGCTTTTCAGCAATAAATGAACAGGCGACGCATCGCCGGCTCGGTTTTTAATCAAGCACTTTTCTTGAAGAGTGCTCGCGTGGCACGAATGTGCCGTCCCACCCCGGCTGCCGGGCCTTTGGGCCAGAATTTCCGGGGCAGAGAAATAATTGATTGCAACAAAAAGAAATATTCCGACCCTTCGTCGAATAATAACCGACTGCGGCGGGCGGACATTCTCACTAAAGGATTAAACCCATCCTCTATGCAGGGCACATCATAGCTGGCTTTGCCCAACAAAAGGGGCGAAAAGCCATCCCAGCTTATGGCTATAGCATCGTTATCGTTACGTGCTTATGACAAAACGATCATTGAATCCATGTGACCTATTGGTTAGAACTCAACACAGGTTGGCGCCGTAACGACGCCGACACATTGGCTCGCCACGCCGGCAGCGAGCCCACCAACGGCAGAAAAACTCTGCCCGGCCTCAGACGAGGCCGAAGGATATCAAGACAGTCAACAAGTGAGGGAAACACCCTATGAGAAGACTTAAGCGTGATCCGTTGGAAAGAGCATTTTTACGCGGATATCAATATGGCGTTCATGGCAAATCCCGTGAGCTTTGCCCATTTACTCTACCGTCGGTACGCCAAGCCTGGATCAACGGCTGGCGAGAAGGACGCGGCGACAACTGGGACGGTATGACTGGCACTGCGGGAATCCACAGACTCAACGAACTTCACGCCGTCGGCTAACACAGGGCACTTAATCCGACACACCACCTTGAATATGTAACGACTTAACCACGCACGCCCCATCAGGGCGGCGGGCTTCGGCCCAGGGGCTCCTTTAGGGAGCCCTTTTTATTGGGTCGGTGGCGATGCGGACTACACACTCACAGGTGTATTTTTTTAGCCTGCCATCGCCAACAAGCCGGGCGCCTACCTTTTTGGCAAGGCCGCTATCGCATCCACCGACTCGCGAATCAGCGACGGTCCTTTATAGATAAAACCTGAGTACAGCTGCACCAGGCTTGCACCGGCGGCGATCTTCTCGGCCGCGTGCTTGCCTTCGGTGATGCCGCCCACGGCGATGATCGGCAAGCGCCCGGCCAACTCAGCCGCCAGCACCTTGACGATGTGAGTGCTCTTGTCGCGCACCGGCGCGCCCGACAGCCCACCCGCTTCATCACCATGCGCCAGCCCTTCGACACCCACACGGCTGAGGGTGGTGTTGGTGGCGATCACCGCATCCATGCCCGAATCCACCAGCGCCTGAGCGACCAGCACGGTTTCTTCATCGCTCATGTCCGGCGCAATCTTGATGGCCAACGGCACACGTTTGCCATGACGTATGGCCAGGTCTTCCTGGCGCTGACGCAAGGCTTCGAGCAGTTGCTTGAGCGAATCACCGAACTGCAGGCTACGCAGACCCGGCGTATTCGGCGAGCTGACGTTGACGGTGACGTAGCTGGCGTGGGCGTAGACCTTGTCCAGGCAAATCAGGTAATCATCGACGGCGCGCTCTACGGGCGTGTCGAAGTTCTTGCCGATATTGATGCCGAGGATGCCCTTGTATTTCGCGGCTTGAACCCGTGAAAGCAGATGATCAACGCCCTGGTTGTTAAAGCCCATGCGATTGATGATCGCCTCGGCTTCCGGCAGGCGAAAGATCCGTGGTTTTGGGTTGCCCGGTTGCGGGCGTGGCGTCACGGTGCCGATTTCGACAAAACCGAAACCCAATTGCGCAAACCCGTCGATGGCCGCGCCGTTCTTGTCGAGGCCGGCAGCCAGCCCGACCGGGTTGGGGAAGTCGAGTCCCATCACCGATACCGGCATTTTTGCCGGTGCCTTGCATACCAGGCCATTGAGTCCCAGACGACCACCGGCACCGATCAGGTCCAGGGACAGATCGTGGGAGGTTTCCGGAGAGAGTTTGAACAACAGCTGGCGGGCCAGGGTATACATGGGCGGGCTAGACTCGGATGGCGGCGAAAGGTGGCGCCGATTATAGCCGGGGTGGCGCGCCAGGTGCGAGGTGCGCCGTCCAATCGTCAATGACGTTGTGCTACCAACGCCTCATACCGCGCCCATATTTTTTCTGCGTAGCGCAAACGCAACGCTTCACGCTCAGGTGCCGCGCCGGCGTTGTAGGAGCCCACGGCTGTCCAGTTGTAACCGAAACGCTGGATAAACCCGGCAAGTATTGAGGCGCCCACCTCGACCGACAAACAGGGCTCACTCAACAACCGCTCCTCGGTAATGCCCTGCTTGGCCAGGCGAGGCAAGTGCATGCTGTTGATCTGCATCAGGCCAATATCCCGGGAGCCATCGCTGTTGAGCGCGTTCACGGCGTGCGCGCGGTAACCCGATTCCACAGCGGCGATGGCCTGCAAGAGCTCCGGTTCGAGGTCATAGCGGCTAGCCACCTCTTCCCAGCAATTGGCCCAGGCCTGATGGCTGCCCATCAACAGGCTCAACACCAACGCTTTGCCCAATCGATTAATCATGAGTCACCTGCCCACAAGCCGAGCAGATGCGTTGCACACGCCCTGGCCCCGTCTGGAGAATGGCGCGCTGCTCGGCTTTCACGGCACAGGTAAAGCGATACCCCCTGCCGTAAATTGTCTTGATAAAGCCCTTGTCCTTCTTCAGCTGCTTGCGCAATGCGTAGATACAGCGCGTCAGCGATTCCTCTGCAACCTCCCCTCGGGGCCAGACCAACTCAAGCAGACGATCCTTGGTCATCAATGCTCCGTCAGAAGCCAACAGCAGCCGCAGTACATGCCACTCCTTGGGCGGCAACTGAATATCCGCGCCTTCGCCGATCAATCGGCCATCGCCCTGCAAGGTCCACCCGGCAAACACCCAGGCAGCCGTCAGCCCATCATTCACGAGGGTCATGCACACCTCTGCACCCGACTACTGACATTGAATTCCTTGTTTCCAGAAACGGCCGATACGCCAACATCACGACTATAAAAACCCGAGCCGCGAACAACGTTAGGAAAAAACCCATATCATCGAGGCTTTCGGCGGGCGCCACGTAGGACTTTTCGCAGTCACCGACCGCAAAGCGTTTCAGGGCTCTGACCAACGGGTTGTGTCACTCAAGGACATCACGGCGTTCGCGCACAAACGCACGCTGCACACGCTCATATTGGCTCGGGGTCAGCGGCGGCGGGCCGACAGCACCGGCCAACATCCGCGGCTCACTACCGACCGCCCGCGCCTGGATCACAAAGAGCCGTACCTGCGCGCGTCGACCACGGCGGGTCGCCTCGCCCTCACGGTGAAAACCACCCAGCCACAAGCGTCTGCCTTGAGGTACGCGCACCACAGAGCTGACGGCCATTCGCCCCACCGCTCCTGCCGAGCCGGGCTTGAATGTGCTGTCCATCTGACGGCCATCCTCGAGGTTCACCAGCATCTCGATCTGATGCGCTCCGGCGAAGCGCGGGAGCACACTGGCTTCAATGCCATACCGCACGGGCTGCCAATCACCCTTATCGTCGCCGGGCCGTGGCAGGTAAAACGTATGGTTATCCTGGAAAACCGCAGGCACGTTTTCCTGGGTAAGGATTACGGGAAACGCGACGACTTTGGCCTTGCGCCGGCGCTCCAGCACACCGAGCTGTGCCATCAAGCGGTTGTCTTCCAAAGGTTCCAGTACGCGCGTCACGAAAGCCCCGGTCTGGGTTTCCTGAGCCCAGGCCGCGCCCATTCTGGCGAATTCACTGCGCTCCACCTCCACTTGCCACAGCGACACCTCAATCGGCCGCTTAGGCTTGTCGAGCTCCGCCACCAGCTCCTCAAGCACCTTCACCTGAGCAGGTTTGCCCTTGATCAACAGGCTGTTTGAATCCGGATAAGCCATCACCACCAGGCTCTTGTCGACCAGCAAACCCGGGGGTCGTTGCGTGTCCTTCTTTTGCTCGCTGGCCAGCACGCTTTCGATCATCGAGGCCATACCCGGAACGTTGACCTGGTCGTCGCCCATCGAATACGTGCGATCCGCCACGTGCGTGTTGAACACCTGCACCACACCGAAGGTTTGCGTGCCGACGCGTACCTCGGTGCGCTGCTTGTCCATCAGTTGAGCCAGGTGCAATACCTGGTCGACATAGTTAGGTGGCCCGGACACATAGAACGTCCGCCCGCCGCTTTCCCTCAGGGGAAAACGCGACTCATCGAGCCCGGAACGGCGCATGAACCCGCGCAGCCTGTCGACCGAGATATGCCGCAGCGCTACCGCCGAGCTTTTTGCCTCCCCGGCGTCATACAGGTAAAGCACCTGCCCGTCGCTGTACCAGATCAGGCCTTGCTGCTCGGCGACGGTTTCCAGCGTGTGCTGCGCCGCCCCAAGGTCGAATTGCCCGGTGATGGTTTTACGCGCCACCTCGCGGCTGACAACGACAGGCAAGCCCAAGGGCACCGACAGCGCGGTAAAAAAGGTATGCAGGCTTTCATCCCGCGCCTGATAGCTACCCCCCAAAGCGCACGCGTTTGCCAACAGCAGTGCACCGCACAGCAGCCAGCGGCATAACCTGCGGTAACTGCGCATGGTTGGAGAATGGATAGACACGTGGATGTTCCTCGCCGTCTGGCGCAAAGAGGCGGCCATACTGGAAGGCAGCTGAGTTTCAATCTTGATGGAAAGCTGACGGCGGACTGCGCTTGAAGCCCCGTGGCATGTGCCTTGCTAAGGGCTATGTATCAAAGCCTGCACCAACGTCGGAGCAGGCTTACGGACAATGGCGTCGTTTCCCTGCAATGGCTTGCGCTGCCACCCGCGCAACCCTCAAGGGTTACGACGCTTTTTTTTGAGCAAAGGTGAGTGTTGATGAACGATTCGGTCGGCAACAGCCCGGTGAGCCATCCGCTGGCCTGGGTGAACGGCAGTGACGCCCCGGAAAAGAGCAGCCTCGACCTGGGCTTCATGGCGCTGACCGATTGCGCCTCGCTGGTGGTCGCCGCCACCCAGGGTTTCGCCCAACCCTACGGCCTGACGCTGAACCTCAAGCGCCAATCGTCCTGGGCCAACCTGCGCGACAAACTGGTCAGCGGCGAACTGGACGCCGCCCATAGCCTCTATGGGTTGATCTATGCCGTGCACCTGGGCATCGGCGGCGTAGCGCCGACCGACATGGCCGTCCTGATGGGGATCAACCAGAACGGCCAGAGCATCAACCTGTCCCGCGGCCTGCAACAGCAAGGGGTGATCACTCCTGAAGCACTGGACCGCCACGTGCACCAAAGCCGCACAAAACTGACCTTTGCACAGACATTTCCCACAGGCACTCACGCCATGTGGCTGTATTACTGGCTGGCGAGCCAAGGCATTCATCCGTTGCACGACGTCGACAGCGTGGTGGTACCGCCGCCGCAGATGGTCGCGCACCTGCAAGCCGGGCGCATCGATGGGTTTTGCGTGGGCGAGCCCTGGTGTGCCAGCGCGGTGAAGCAAAACCAGGGGTTCACCCTGGCGACCACCCAGGCGATCTGGCCGAATCATCCGGAAAAGGTTCTAGGTTGCACCCAGGCGTTTGTCGATCAATACCCGAACACCGCTCGCGTCCTGGTGATGGCGATTCTCGAGGCCAGCCGCTTTATCGAGCAAAGCCAGGAAAACCGCCGCTCCACCGCACAATTACTCAGTGCTCGCGACTACCTCGATGCGCCGCTCGACTGCATCGAACCACGCCTGCTGGGTGCTTATGACGACGGCCTCGGCCACCAGTGGCAAGACCCACATGCCCTGCGGTTTTTCGGCGATGGCGAGGTAAACCTGCCGTACCTTTGCGACGGTATGTGGTTCATGACCCAGTTTCGGCGCTGGGGCTTGCTGCGCGAAGATCCGGACTACCTGGGCGTGGCCCGCCGCGTGCAGCAACTGGCTTTATACCGTCAGGCCGCTGCCGCCGTTGGCGTCAACGCAAACGCAGCGGACATGCGCAGCAGCCAGCTGATCGACGGCAAAATCTGGGACGGCTCCGACCCCGCCGCCTACGCGCGCAGCTTCCGACTGCACGCCATGGCAGACCACCCCAGCCACGAAGTGCAGCGCTGACAGGACGACCTTTATGTTACGCATCCTGTTAATCAACGATACGCCGCGCAAGGTCGGGCGCCTCAAGGCCGCATTGATCGAAGCCGGGTTCGAGGTGATCGATGAGTCCGGCCTGACCATTGACCTGCCCGCGCGCGTCGAAACGGTGCGCCCGGACGTGATCCTGATCGATACCGAGTCACCTGGCCGAGATGTAATGGAGCAGGTGGTACTGGTCAGCCGCGATCAGCCGCGGCCGATCGTGATGTTTACCGACGAACACGACCCGAACGTAATGCGCCAGGCCATCAAATCCGGGGTCAGCGCTTATATCGTCGAAGGCATTCAGGCCCAGCGCCTGCAGCCGATCCTGGACGTGGCCATGGCCCGCTTTGAAAGCGACCAGGCCTTGCGCGCCCAGCTCCAGGCGCGCGACCAGCAACTGGCCGAGCGTAAACGCATCGAGCTGGCCAAAGGCATGCTGATGAAAATGAAGCACTGCAACGAAGAAGAGGCCTACACCCTGATGCGCCGCCAAGCCATGAGCCGCCAACAGAAACTGATCCAGGTGGCGGAGCAGATTATCGCCATGAGCGAGTTGCTTGGCTGATCTGGCGCAGCTCTTGCTAAGCATTCACCACAGGTAACCAACGGCGGTTGCCCCTTCTACGACAAAGACGTCGCCCATCCGGTTTGCCCTCGCGAACCCGATGGCGGCGTTTTTTCGTTTTGGCCCCAGCGCCTGGGGCCGATGGGGCGGCTTTTAGCCAGCGGCCCCATCACTTGGCCTTCTTACAAGACCCCAACCGTTGAGGTGCGTGATGAAATCAAGCTTCTGGAAATCCGGGCACACCCCGACCCTGTTTGCCGCGTTCCTGTATTTCGACCTGAGTTTCATGGTCTGGTACCTGCTGGGCCCGCTGGCGGTGCAGATTGCCGCCGACCTGCACTTGACCACCCAACAGCGCGGGCTGGTAGTGGCCACGCCGATCCTGGCCGGCGCGGTGTTGCGTTTTCTGATGGGCATGCTGGCCGACAAACTGTCGCCTAAAACCGCCGGGCTGATCGGCCAGGTCATTGTGATTGCCGCACTGTTCGGCGCCTGGCAACTGGGCATCCACAGTTACGAGCAGGCCCTGCTGCTGGGCATGTTTCTGGGCATGGCGGGCGCGTCGTTTGCGGTCGCCCTGCCGCTGGCCTCTCAGTGGTATCCCGCGGAACACCAGGGCAAGGCCATGGGCATCGCCGGTGCCGGCAACTCCGGCACCGTGTTTGCTGCATTGCTGGCACCGGTACTCGCCGCCGCGTTTGGCTGGAGCAATGTGTTCGGCTTCGCGCTGATTCCATTGGTCATCACGCTGGTCGTCTTCGCCTGGCTTGCGCGCAATGCCCCGGAACGCCCGAAGGCCAAATCCATGGCCGACTACTTTAAAGCCCTGGGCGACCGCGACAGCTGGTGGTTCATGTTCTTTTACAGCGTGACGTTCGGCGGTTTTATCGGCCTGGCCAGCGCCCTGCCCGGCTACTTTAACGACCAATACGGCTTGAGCCCGGTGACCGCCGGCTACTACACCGCCGCCTGCGTGTTTGGCGGCAGCCTGATGCGCCCGTTGGGTGGTGCCCTGGCGGACCGATTCGGCGGGATTCGCACCCTGCTCGGCATGTACAGCGTGGCGGCAATCTGCATCGCGGCGGTGGGTTTCAATCTGCCAAGTTCTTACGCGGCCTTGGCACTTTTCGTCTGCACCATGCTCGGCCTCGGCGCAGGTAATGGCGCGGTGTTTCAACTGGTGCCCCAGCGTTTTCGCCGCGAGATCGGCGTGATGACCGGCCTGATCGGCATGGCCGGCGGGATCGGCGGCTTCGCCCTCGCGGCAGGCATGGGCGCGATCAAGCAAAGCACCGGCAGTTATCAAATGGCCCTGTGGCTGTTCGCCAGCCTCGGCGTGCTGGCCTGGTTCGGGCTGCACGGGGTCAAACGTCGCTGGAGAACCACCTGGGGTTCGGCCGCCGTGACCGCCGCGCGCGTCTGATGGGCTTGCAACTGAGTGTCGCGCAAGCCAGCGCCATTGGCCCTCGGGCCGAAAACCAGGACGCCCTGCGCGTCGTCACACCCGTGGCGGAACTGGCGGCGAGTAAAGGTTACCTGTGCGCCATCGCCGATGGCGTCAGCCAATGCGCCGATGGCGGCCTGGCGGCGCGCTCGACCTTGCAGGCGCTGGCGCTGGACTACTACGCCACGCCGCAAACCTGGGGCGTGGCCCAGGCGCTCGAGCGTCTGTTGCTGGCGCAGAATCGCTGGTTGCAGGCCAACGGCGGCGGCCAGCCGCTGCTGACCACCTTGAGTGCGCTGGTGTTTCGCGGCCAACGCTTCACCCTCGCGCATGTCGGCGATTGCCGGGTGTATCGCTGGCTGGACGGCGAGTTGCAGCGCATCAGCGAAGACCATGTGTGGGAACAACCGGGCATGCAGCACGTGCTCAAGCGCGCGCTCGGCCTGGACCAACACCTGGTGCTGGATTTTCTCGACGGTGAACTGCGCGCAGGCGAATGTTTTTTATTGCTCAGCGATGGCGTGTGGGCCGCCTTGGGTGAGCACAGCATCAGTGCGATCCTGCGCGAGCAAACTAACCTCGATGTGGCGGTCAGAACGCTGGTCAACGCCGCGCACCTGGCCGCCAGCCAGGACAATGCCAGCGCCCTGCTGGTGCGCATCGACCAGCTCGGCGCCGCCACCCTGGGCGATGCGCTGGTGCAGTTGCAGCAATGGCCGCTGCCCCCTTCGCTCAAACCCGGGCAGCGCTTTGAAGGCTGGCAGGTTGAAAGCCTGCTGGCGCAGAGCCGACAGTCGTTGCTGTACCGGGTACGTGATGCCCAGCAGCAACCCTGGCTGCTGAAAACCTTGCCGCTCAACCGCGACGATGACAGCGATGCCGGCCAAGCGTTGCTATCTGAAGAGTGGTTTTTGCGCCGGGTTGCCGGGCGCGCGTTTCCTGAAGTTCACGCGGCCAGTGGGCGACAGCATCTGTACTACGTGATGCGCGAATACCCGGGGCAAACCCTTGCCGAACTGTTCCGGCACCAGGGTCCATTGCCCTTGGCGCAGTGGCAGTCCATCGCCGAGCGGTTGCTGCGGGCGATGGGCCTGCTGCACCGGCGACAAATCCTGCACCGCGATATCAAGCCGGAAAACCTGCTGCTGGGTGACGATGGCGAACTGCGCGTGCTGGATTTTGGCCTGGCCTATTGCCCGGGGCTCTCCGAAGACCGCGCTCATTTGCTGCCCGGCACGCCAAGTTTTATCGCACCCGAGGCGTTCAGCGGCGAGCCGCCTACGCCGCAGCAGGATTTATACAGTGTCGGCGTTAGCTTGTATTACCTGCTGACCGGGCATTATCCCTACGGCGAAATCGAAGCTTTCCAACGGCCGCGTTTCGCCCAGCCCGTCAGCGCCAGCCGCTATCGTCCCGACCTGCCTGACTGGTTGCCACTGAGTCTGGAACGCGCCGTGGCGGCCTCACCCGCGCAACGTTATGAAACCGCCGAAGAATGGCTGCTGGTGCTGGAGCAGGCCGACCGCCGTGAATTGAGCGTGCGACCACGGCCCTTGCTGGAGCGCGAACCGCTCAAGGTCTGGCAAAGCCTGGCCGCCATGTCGCTGCTGATCAATCTGGTGCTGCTGTACTGGCTGTTGCACCGCTAGAGGGCAAATTTCCAGGCAGCGTTGACTCAAAGCCCCAATAAACCCGCAAGCTGGCCAACTTGGCACAGCCACTGCATTAGCTTCCCCAACAACACACATACAGCCGTCCCTTCAACGTCGAAGGAGCGAGCTTCCCGAGAGAACGGGACCAGGACAAAGGCGTCCTCGCTAGATCACTAGCGGGGACGCCTTTTTTTGTTTGCGCGTAATTGGTCGAGCCATTGCGGAGAACGACATGAAAAAACTCAAATTGGTGATGATCGGCAACGGCATGGCCGGGGTTCGCACCCTTGAAGAATTGCTCAAGCTGAGCAGCGACCTGTACGACATCACCGTGTTCGGCGCCGAGCCCCACACCAACTACAACCGCATTCTGCTGTCGCCGGTGCTGGCCGGCGAGCAAACGTTCGAAGAGATCGTGCTCAACGAGCTCGACTGGTACCTGGATAACCACATCAAGCTGTTGCTCAACCGCAAAGTGGTGCAGATCGACCGTGTCAAACGCCTGGTCATCGCCGAAGACGGCACCGCAGCCGAATACGATCGCCTGCTGATCGCCACCGGTTCGACGCCATTTATCCTGCCGATCCCAGGCAATACCTTGAAAGGCGTGATCGGCTACCGCGACATCGCCGACACTCAGGCCATGATCGACACCGCCAAAACCCACAAGCACGCTGTGGTGATCGGCGGTGGCTTGCTCGGCCTGGAGGCCGCCAACGGCCTGATGCTGCGCGGCATGCACGTGACCGTGGTGCATATCGGCGAATGGCTGTTGGAGCGGCAGTTGGACAAGACCAGCGGCCAACTGCTGCAAACCGAACTGGAAAGCCGTGGTCTGGTGTTCCGTCTACAAGAACAGACCCAGGCGCTGCACGATGCCGGTAACGGCCGTGTCGGCTCGGTGCAATTCAAGAACGGCGACGTCATCCCCGCTGACCTGGTGGTGATGGCCGCCGGCATCCGCCCCAACACCGAACTCGCAGAAAAATCCGGTATCCCGTGCAACCGCGGGATTTTGGTCAACGACACCTTGCAGACCTACGACCCACGCATTTATGCCATCGGCGAATGCGCCAGCCATCGTGGCATCGCCTATGGCCTGGTTGCGCCACTGTTCGAGCAAGCCAAAGTCTGCGCCAATCACCTAGCGCAGCTGGGCTTTGCCACCTACAAGGGCTCGGTCACCTCAACCAAATTAAAGGTCACCGGTATCGACCTGTTCTCCGCCGGCGACTTTATGGGCGGCGAAGGCACCGAAACCATCACCCTCAGCGACCCGATTGGCGGCGTGTACAAAAAACTGGTGATCAAGGACGACATCCTGGTCGGCGCCTGCCTGTACGGCGATACCGCGGACGGCGGTTGGTATTTCCGTCAGATCCGTGAGAATCATGCGATTGGTGAGATCCGCGATCACTTGATGTTCGGCGAAAACGCTTTAGGCGATGTCGGCCATCAAGGCCAGGACAAGGCCATGAGCATGGCCGACAACGCCGAAGTCTGCGGCTGCAACGGCGTGTGCAAGGGCACCATCGTCAAGGCGATCCAGGCGCACGGGCTCTTCAGCGTTGACGAGGTCAAGAAGCACACCAAGGCCGCCAGCTCCTGTGGCTCCTGCGCCGGGCTGGTGGAACAGATCCTGATCAACACCGTGGGCGGTGCCGCGGACGTCAAACCGAAGAGCGAAAAGGCGATCTGCGGTTGCAGCGACCTCAACCACGGGCAAATTCGCCAGGCCATCCGCGATCAGCACTTGCTGACCATCGCCGGCACCATGAGCTACCTGAACTGGCGCACACCCAACGGCTGCGCCACCTGCCGCCCGGCGCTCAACTATTACCTGATCTCCACTTGGCCAGGCGAAGCCAAGGATGACCCGCAATCGCGCCTGATCAACGAACGCGCCCACGCCAACATTCAGAAAGACGGCACCTACTCCGTAGTCCCGCGGATGTGGGGCGGTGTGACCAATCCGTCAGAGCTGCGGCGTATTGCCGACGTGGCCGACAAGTACAACGTGCCGATGGTCAAGGTCACCGGCGGGCAACGCATCGACCTGCTGGGTATCAAGAAACAGGACCTGCCAGGGGTTTGGAAAGACCTCGACATGCCTTCCGGTCACGCCTATGGCAAATCCATCCGCACCGTGAAGACTTGCGTCGGCAGTGAGTTCTGCCGTTTTGGCACGCAGAACTCGACGCAGTTGGGCATTGAGCTGGAGCATGACCTGTTCAATATGTGGTCGCCGCACAAGGTCAAGCTGGCGGTCTCCGGTTGCCCACGCAATTGCTCGGAAGCCGGCATCAAGGACGTGGGCATCATCGGCGTGGATTCGGGCTGGGAGATGTACATCGGCGGCAACGGCGGGATCAAAACCGAAGTCGCGGAGTTTTTCGTCAAGCTCAAAACCGCCGACGAAGTCCGTGAATACAACGGCGCTTTCCTGCAGCTTTACCGCGAAGAAGCCTTCTACCTCGAGCGCACCGTGCATTACCTGCAACGCGTGGGCATGGAGCACATCAAGAAGGCCGTACTGGAAGACCCGGCTCGCCGCCAAGCCCTCAACGAGCGCCTGCAGTTTTCGCTGTCGTTCGAACAAGACCCTTGGAAAGAACGCCTGGAACAGCCGCTGCTGAAAAAGGAATTCGAGGTCATCCCCGTCAAACAGCTGGAGGTGCCGGTATGAACTGGCTGGATATCTGCGCACTCGATGAAATCAACGCCCTGGGCTCGCGCATCATCAATGGGCCCAAAGGCGATATCGCGATTTTTCGTACCAGTGATGACGAAGTGTTCGCCCTCGACGACCGCTGCCCGCACAAGGGCGGTCCGTTGTCCCAAGGCCTGATCTACGGCAAGCGCGTGGCCTGCCCACTGCACAACTGGCAGATTGATCTGGCATCCGGCGAAGCCCAGGCACCGGACATCGGCTGCGCGCACCATCACCACGCCCGCGTGGAAAACGGCCGGGTCATGCTGGCCCTGCGGGACGCGGGTTGATGAACCGCCAGGTCACCGCGTCCACCTGCTGTTACTGCGGGGTGGGTTGCGGCGTGCTGATCGAGCACGATGGCGCGCAGATCCTCGGTGTACAAGGCGACCCGAACCACCCGGCGAACTTCGGCAAGTTGTGCAGCAAAGGCTCAAGTCTGCACCTGACCGGCGACTTGGCGGCCCGCGCCTTGTACCCGCAGCTGCGTCTGGGCAAAGGCCTGGCGCGGGCACGCACTGACTGGGAAACCGCACTGGAGCACGCGGCCAACGTGTTCGCCGAAACCATCAGCGCACACGGGCCGGACAGCGTGGCGTTCTATATTTCCGGGCAATTGCTGACCGAGGACTACTACAGCTTCAACAAGCTGGCGCGCGCACTGGTCGGCACCAACAACATCGACAGCAACTCGCGGCTGTGCATGTCCTCGGCAGTGGTGGGCTACAAGCGCAGCCTGGGCGCCGATGCGCCGCCGTGCAGTTATGAAGACCTGGAGTGCAGCGACTGCGTAATGATCGTCGGCAGCAACATGGCCTACGCCCACCCGGTGTTGTTCCGACGCCTTGAGGAAGCCAAAGCGCGGCGCCCGCAGATGAAAGTGCTGGTGATTGACCCACGCCGCACGGACACCTGCGATTTGGCTGACCTGCACCTGGCCATCCTGCCTGGGACGGATGTAGCGTTGTTCCATGGGATTTTGCATCTGTTGCTGTGGGAAGACTGGGTCGACCGAGACTTTATCCAGGCGCATACCGATGGGCTGGCCGAGCTGAAACGGCTGGTGCATGACTACACGCCGCAAATGGTCACTCAGCTGTGCGGGATCAGCGTCGAGCAACTGCGCCTGTGCGCCGAATGGGTCGGCACCTCCAGCAGTTTTCTGTCGCTATGGTGCATGGGGCTCAACCAATCCACCGTCGGCAGCGCCAAGAACAGCGCGCTGATCAACTTGCACCTGGCCACCGGCACGCTGGGCCGAGCGGGCTGTGGGCCGTTTTCCCTGACTGGCCAGCCGAATGCGATGGGTGGGCGCGAGACCGGCAGTTTGTCGAATTTGCTGCCCGGCCATCGCGAGGCGACCAACCCGGAACATCGGGCCGAAGTGGCCGCGTATTGGGGGGTTGAACAACTGCCCGCCAGCACCGGGCTGACCGCCATCGAACTGTTTGAACAGGTACAGGCCGGCAAGATCAAGGCGTTGTGGATCGCCTGCACCAACCCCGCCCACTCCTTGCCCGACCAAAACACCGTGCGCATGGCCTTGGAGACGTGCCCTTTCGTGGTGCTACAGGAAGCTTTTCGTACAACCGAGACGGCCCGTTTCGCTGACCTGCTGTTACCAGCAGCCAGTTGGGGCGAGAAAGAAGGTACGGTGACCAACTCTGAACGGCGCATTTCCCACGTGCAACGGGCCATCGCCCCACCTGGGGAGGCGCGTCCGGATTGGGCAATCACTGTGGATTTTGCCCAGCGCCTGGAGCGACGCCTTCGTCCCGGAAAACCGGGGCTTTTCGCCTTTGAACACCCCTCGCAGATCTTTGATGAGTACAAACTGCTGACCCGCAACCGCGACCTTGACCTGTCGGGCATCAGCCATGCCCTGCTCGATCGGATGGGTCCGCAGCAATGGCCGTTTCCCGCGGGCGCGCAATCTGGAACTGCGCGCCTGTACACCGACGGCGTATTCCCGACCGAGAGCGGTCGCGCGCACTTTGTTGCCGACCCCTACCGCGCCGCCAAAGAGCAGCGCGACGCACGTTTTCCGCTGACGCTGATCACCGGCCGCCTGCGTGATCAATGGCACGGCATGAGTCGCACAGGCACTGCAGCCCAGTTGTTTGGGCATGTGAGCGAGGCACTGCTGAGCCTGCACCCGGATGAGTTGCGCCGCCATCGCTTCAAGGACGGTGACCTGGTCAACCTCAAGAGCCGCCGCGGCAGCGTGGTGGTTGCCATCAACAGTGATGACAGCGTGCGCCCCGGCCAAGCGTTCCTGCCGATGCATTGGGGTGACCGTTTTCTCAAGGGGGGCGTGAATACGCTGACCCAGCCAGCCTTCGACCCTTTGTCGAAACAGCCAGAACTCAAACACAGCGGTGTACGCCTGGAGGCTGTGCAACTGCCGTGGCAGCTGTTTGCGTTGATCGAAGGCGATGTGCAGCAACACGTCGAGGCACTGCGCCCGCTGTGCGAGGGCTTTGCCTACGTGAGCCTGAGCCTGGCCGGGCGCGAACGGCCGGCACTGGTGGTGCGCGCGGCACATACCGAGGCGCCCGACCTGCAACTGCTGACCCGTATCGACGCACTGCTGGGGCTCAACGACGGCCCAGTGATGGCGTACGACGACCCGCGTCGCTCGATCGGTAAACGCGTAAAAATCGAAAAAGGCCGGATTACCGCGTTGCGCCTGGCCGGTGAAACCCTGGCTCGGCATTGGTTGCAAAGCCTTTGGCTGGAAGGCCGCACTGACGATCAATTGCGACGCTGGCTGCTGGCACCGCTCAGTGCGCCGCCGGGCGGTGCGGCAGCCAGCGGCAAGATTGTGTGCAACTGCAAGAACGTCAGCGAAAACGCCGTGTGCGCAGGCATCACTCGCGGCCTGGACCTTAACGGGCTCAAACAGGCGCTGGGCTGCGGCACGCAATGCGGCTCGTGCGTACCGGAAATCAAACGTCTTTTGGCCAGCAACCCGCAGCCAATCGCAATCAGTGTGTGAGGGAAAAACATGAGCGCAAAAATCTGGCTGGTGGGTGCCGGGCCCGGTGATCCTGAACTGCTGACCCTGAAGGCGGTACGGGCACTCCATGAGGCCGATGTGGTGTTGATTGATGACCTGGTCAACCCGGCAGTGCTGGAACACTGCCTTAACGCGCGGATTATCAGCGTAGGCAAACGCGGTGGCTGCCGTTCGACACCACAGGAGTTTATCCATCGCCTGATGCTGCGTTATGCCCGGCAAGGCAAATGCGTGGTGCGATTAAAGGGGGGTGACCCATGCATTTTCGGGCGTGGCGGCGAAGAAGCGACGTGGTTGCGCGAACATGGTGTGGATGTGGAGTTGGTCAACGGGATCACGGCGGGCCTGGCCGGAGCAACAAACTGCGATATCCCGCTGACGTTGCGTGGGGTCAGTCGCGGTGTAACGCTCGTTACGGCACATACCCAGGACAACAGCAGCCTGAACTGGCGTGCACTGGCCGAAAGCGGGACGACGTTGGTGGTGTATATGGGCGTGGCGAAGCTGGAGGAGATCCGTCAGCAGCTGCTGGAGAGCGCCATGGCAGAGGATATGCCGGTGGCGATGATCGAAAACGCATCGCTGCCTCAACAGCGAGAATGCCGTAGCACGTTGGGGCAGATGCACAAGGATGCGCAGGCGTTCGCCTTGAAGAGCCCGGCAATTCTGGTGATCGGCAGTGTCGCTGCGGCTGCACAGACGGCATGCGTGGCGGTATCCGCCAGCGCCTGAAGCAAACGCCAGACGAAAAAAAGCCCGGCCTAAGCCGGGCTTTTTTTTACCACTCAGTAATTACTGAGCAGCTTGAGCTTCTACCGAGGCTTCTACGCGACGGTTGATAGCACGGCCAGCTTCAGTTGCGTTGTCAGCAACTGGGCGGGATTTGCCATAACCAACCGAGCTTACACGGTTAGGAGCGATACCGTCTTTGACCAGAACTTGCTTGACCGCGTCAGCACGACGCTGGGACAGCTTCTGGTTGTAAGCGTCAGGACCGACGGAGTCAGTGTGACCTTCAACAACGGTGGTGGTTTGTGGGTACTGTTTCATGAAGTCAGCGAGGTTTTTCACGTCGCCGTAGCTGTTAGGCTTAACAACCGACTTGTCGAAGTCGAACTTCACGTCCAGCTCAACACGAACAACCTGAGCAACTGGAGCTTCTGGCTCTGGAGTTGGCTCTGGAGCTGGTGCTGGGGTAGGAGCTGGAGCTACTGCGCCGGCGTTGCCGCCGAAGTTCACACCCAGGCCAACCAGTGCGGAGTAATCCCACTTGCCGTTGTCCAGGTTGTAGTCAGACTCAACACCGGCACGTGCGAACAGGTTGTTGGTGAAGTAGTACTTCACGCCAGCGCCAGCGATAGCCAGGGTGGACTGATCGCGACCTTTGTGGCCGTCAACTTCAACGTTGGTACGGCTCTGGTGACCGAAACCACCTTCAACGTATGGACGCAGGGAGTCAACACCGGCCTGACCGAAGTGGTACTGAGCAGTCACGCTGCCAGTGTCACCTTTGATCTTCTGGCTACCAGTACCGTCGTTCGAACGGGTGTGGTTGGTAGTGTCGTAGTTCAGGTTGATCGACACGTCGTCGGTCAAGAAGTAACCGATGCTTGCGCCAGGGTTGAAGCCGTCTTCGATGTGCTTAACGCTATCGTTGTACTGCTTCTTGTAGAACAGCTGGCCTTCAACTGCGCCTTGGCCTTGTGCCAGAGCGCCGAAAGAAGTGGCAGCAATAAGAGAACCAATGGCAAAGCCCAAGGTGTTTTTCAGTTTCATCCGTTAAATCCCCATCTGGTGATTGTAAAGCAGTCCCACAAACCGGGGGACAACTCGGCGACAAGTCTAACAGAACTTGCCTACACGTAAGAGATATTTGCCACGCACTAAGTTTCAGTCTCGCCCGCAAATTTCTCACGTAATTTATCAAGAGCACGCTTGTAACGCATTTTTGTAGCACTCAAACCCATGTGCATGATGTCAGCAATTTCCTGAAACTCCAGCTCTGCGACAAATCGTAGCACCAAAATTTCGCGGTCAATTGGGTTCACATGCACCAACCAGCGATCAAGTCCACCCTTTTCCTCGGGTGCCGGCGCCTTTTCTTCAGACGCTTCCTCAAGGGGGTCGAGACTCAAAGCGTCCATCAACCGACGCTTTCGCCGCTCCTTACGATACTGCGTGATGCACTCGTTATACGTGATGCTGTAGAGCCATGTCTTGAACTTCGATTTGCCCTCGAAGTTCTTCAGGCCATACAGCACCTTGAGCATCACTTCCTGACAGACATCGTCCGCATCTCTATCGTTCCCTAAATACCTTGAACAAACGTTGAACAGAGTGCGTTGATATCTGCGCATCAATTCTTCGTACGCGCGTGTTACGTGAAACAGCTCCGTGTGCGCGCGCGCGACCAACTCCTCATCAGAGAGCTCACGGGGGTCATAGCGCGTGGACAGCGTTTGGGCTTTATTCAAAACAAGTCGTGCCGACAGTCAGGTCAATGTCCGCTACAGCCCGGTCACCCGGGTTTGCGGCGGCGTACATTAGCAGGGTTTGCCGGATTAGCGGCTACTGACCTGCTGCTCCAGGAGAATCCGATTGGACAGCGATACCAGCTCACCGTCATCGGTCAGCACGGTCGTCTTGACTGTGCCGATCTCCTCGATTTGCCCTTCGACCTCGCCCACACGCACCTGTTGCCCAACCTGATACAGCTCACGCACATAGATTCCCGCAAGAATCTGACCGGCAATTTCCCGGCTTCCCAACCCCATGGCCAGCGCAACGGCCAGACCAACGGTAATCAAAACAATCACAATCACATGGTTGAGCAGGTCAGTTTTGACCTCGAGCTGGCTGATCGCGACGGAAATACTGATGATGATCACCAGCCCCTGAGCGATCCGCCCCAGGCCCGCAGCATAGTCCAGCCCCACACCTTCAGCGGCTCCGCGCACCAGCCCGTTGGCCAGTTGCGCCAGTAAAACGCCTACGAGCAGCACCAGCGCGCCGCCGAAAACCTTCGGCAAATACAGCGCCAGCATGTCGAGCGTAGCTGAAACTCGCTCAAGTCCAAGGGATTGAGCTGCAGAAACCAGAAAAATAAGTAAAACGAACCAGTAAACGATCTTCCCGATGAGGGTCGAGATCGGCACTTGCAGCCCGGCACGACCCAACAGCTTGGTCAGGCCCGTGCCTGCCATCAAGCGGTCCAGGCCCAGTTTGGCGAGCAATTTGGACAGCAGGGTGTCGAGCAGCTTGGCCACGACAAAGCCCAGCAAGACCAAAACCAGAGCACCAAACAGGTTGGGAATGAAATTCGCCACCTTGGTCCACAATGCAGTCATCGCAGTGACCAGGCTCTGGGTCCAGAGATCAAGTTCCATATTCAATCAGCCTTATCAGCAGTGCGAGCAAGAGGTTTACGACGGGAAACCGGCGACACATGGGCCGAACCATTGTTCAGAGCCATCATCAGCGCCGGCAGCCAACGACCGAGCAGCCCGAACAGATCTCCCGCACCTACCTGACGGTTGGCGGTTTTCAACACGCGACCCAGGCAGGCGTCGTCGTCACGGTTGGACGGCGAAGCATTAAGCATGTCACGCAATGACTGTTCGAACGGATCGTGCATAAAGACCTCTCGCAAGTGATTTAAAAGACGAGGGTTAAATTCCTGGGGTCACATGTACCCCCTACTACGTTCAGGTCATATTCAGGTCAAACCCAGCGCAATCGTCGAAATAGCCACCATTGTCCCAAGGCGACGACCACCATCATCAGGCACGCAATCATGAATCCGTAGGGACTGGCGGAGAACGGAATCCCGCCCACATTTATCCCCAGCAAACCGGTGAGAAAACTCATCGGCAAAAAAATCCCGGTGATGATACCGAAGCGGTACATGGTGCGATTCATCCGCAGGCTCAATCGCCGGTCTTCGGTCTCAAGCACAAGCCCCACGCGCTCTCGAGCCAATTCGAGCTCTTCCAGGTAACGCGTCAGGCTGTTGTGTAATTCGTTCCAGTAGTCAGCATCGTCATCACAAAACCACGGCAATTTGGTTCGCGTCAGCTGGGCAAAAATATCTCGCTGAGGGGCGAGGAAACGCTTGAGCCCCGCCGCGCGTCGACGGATCTGCAGGACGCTGCCATGTTCCGGAGTATACCGTTCGTCGGCATCCAATTTTTCTTCTTCGATATCGACGACTTCAGACAGATCGGTAACCAGATCCTGCACTTTGTTGGTCAGGTACTGCGCCATATAAAGGATGAGTTCCGAAGCGGTTTTCGGCCCTTTGCCCTCCGCCAGTTGCACCAGCAACTCATCGGTTGCGCGCAGCGGACGCAGGCGCAAGGAAATCACGCGATCAGCCGCTGCGAAGATCCGCACCGACACCATGTCTTCCGGCTCGGCGCCCGGGTTCAGGTTGACCCCGCGCAGAAACAGCAGCAATTGGGCTTCGGGCAGCGGCAACAGGCGCGGACGGGTGTTTTCCTCCAGCAGCAAATCGCAGGCAAACTCGCTCAAGCCGCTGGACTTACGCAGCCAGGTCTGGGTCTGCGGATGGCTGCGATCCCAATGCAGCCACAGGCTTTCCTGAGGCTGAAGTTGCAAGTCGTCGAGCTCAGTCCGGGCAATCGAACGCGCACCGCCTTTACCGTCCAGCACCAGGGCATGCACCAGCCCCCATTGCGCGTTTTCTTCCTCGAACATCCTCACCCCTATCGGCAACAGCAGTTTATTCAGGCATTTTCAGCGGGCTGGGCGAGACGATCACGCCGTTATTGTCCGCATAAATGTATTCACCGGGGCGGAACGTCACGCCGGCGAAGGTCACCACCACGTTCAGGTCGCCAATGCCGCGCTTGTCGGTCTTCATCGGGTGAGTGGCCAGCGCCTGTACACCCAAATCGGTTTGGGCAATGACATCGACATCCCGGATGCAGCCGTAGATCACCAGCCCTTCCCAGCCGTTTTTTGCGGCTTTCTCGGCAATCATGTCGCCGAGCAACGCGCGACGCAGGGAGCCACCACCGTCGACCACCAGCACCTTGCCGGCGCCCGGCTGATCGGCCTGTTCCTTGACCAGGGAGTTGTCCTCGAAGCATTTGATGGTGACGATCTCGCCGCCAAAGGAATCCCGGCCACCGAAATTACTGAACATCGGCTCAACCACCTGCACCAGCTCCGGGTAGGCGTCGCACAGATCGGGCGTCACGTAATGGTTCATCGAGAAACTCCTGTCATCAAAGAAGAGGTCGAACATCCCACGGTGTACATCAGAAAAACGCGTCGCAACAGGCAATCTTTAACGGTTCACCGGTTGGCGGCGGCCATGATCGGACTCGCTTCGTCGCAACGCAATAGCGACTGCGCGACTGAATATGACCAGAAGCGTTTAACGCGTCATATCTTAGCCGCAACCACACACGAGTGAAACGCCCTTGGCAGAGCGCTTGATCAAACAGCTGCCAGTACCTGCGGGTACGCCCCGGCCAAGGGTGTCAGTGGATCGTTCAACCACCGCACCACCATTGGCCATACCTCGGCTTGAGCAGCTTTGCTGACCAGCATCTCGACATGCCCGAAATCCCCGCTGAAGCCCTGCTGGCGACCCAGACACAGGTATTGGCGGTGCTCGGAGCCGACTTGCTCGAACAACTTGCGGCACGCCCAATCCGGGTCCTGCTGGTCACCGGCGGCACTCACCGCCAACAACGGCACATCGACTTCGGCGAGGCCCTTCCACCAATCCTGTTTGCCATCGCCAAAGCGACCGAACAGGCCGTTCCAGCGCATGGCTTCGATCATCACGCCCGCAGGTTCATCCTCCGGACCACGCTTGAGCCGCGCGCCGGACACCTCGCCAAAGCGTTTCAGGAGCAAACGAGCGGTCCACTCCACCGGTGGAATTTTCAACGGCCAGTGGGTACGGCTGACCTGGCAACCAAACAACGCCACCGAGGCCACCACTGGCGCCCCCAGGTGCTGCCCGCCGAGGGCCGCAGCCAGTGCGGTGCCGCCCAGGGAATGCCCGATCCAGTGCGGGATTTGTGCACTTTGCTCACGCACAAACGCGCCGATGGCCGGCAAATCGTAACACGCGTAGTCGGCGACGCGATTCTTCGCGTAGTCCTGGTTGCGCTTGGACAAGCCATGCCCGCGCATTTCCGCGATCCACACATCAAAGCCCTGGCGCGCCAGATAAGCGCCCAAACCGATGCCTTTGGGCGAGTACCAGAAACGTCGGTTGGAAAAACTACCGTGCAACAAAATGACCGGCGTGCCCCGGTTTTCCGGGACATCGGCCAGGCCCAAACGCGTCACGGCCAGCTCGACGGTGCCGTCGGGGCTGTTGCCGGGTTTGAGGCGATACACATCTTCACTCAGGTCGCCGCGACGTTCAGCACTGATCAGGGCGACGGGAAACAGGTTGCTGCTGCTTTGCATAATGCTCTTGCACAAAAAAGGGCGGCGTCCGGAAGGAGTTCCGCCCTGCACAGATAAGAGTGCCGGTCACCCTTGAGGCGTGACCGGCACTTTTTAAGTCACGACTTAGGCGGACGCTTGCCCTTCCGCCAGGAAGAACCAGGTTTCCAGCACGGAATCGGGGTTCAGCGAGACGCTTTCGATACCCTGTTCCATCAGCCATTTGGCCAGGTCCGGGTGGTCGGAAGGGCCCTGGCCGCAGATGCCGATGTACTTGCCAGCCTTATTACAGGCCTGGATGGCGTTGGCCAGCAGCTTTTTGACCGCAGGGTTACGCTCATCGAACAGGTGGGCAATGATCCCCGAGTCGCGGTCCAGGCCCAGGGTCAGCTGAGTCAGGTCGTTGGAGCCAATGGAGAAACCGTCGAAGAACTCCAGGAACTCTTCGGCCAAAATGGCGTTGGACGGCAGCTCGCACATCATGATGACGCGCAGGCCGTTTTCACCACGGCTCAGGCCGTTTTCTGCGAGCAGGTCGACCACTTGGCTCGCCTCGCCCAAGGTACGCACGAACGGCACCATGATCTCGACGTTGGTCAGGCCCATCTCATTGCGCACGCGCTTGAGAGCACGGCACTCAAGCTCGAAGCAGTCGCGGAAGGCCTCGCTGATATAACGCGAGGCGCCACGGAAGCCCAGCATCGGGTTTTCTTCTTCCGGCTCGTAGAGCTTGCCGCCGATCAGGTTGGCGTATTCGTTGGACTTGAAGTCCGACAGGCGCACGATGACCTTTTTCGGGTAGAACGCCGCCGCCAGGGTGCTGATGCCTTCCACCAGCTTCTCGACGTAGAAGCCCACCGGGTCGTTGTAGCCGGCGATGCGCTTGTCGACGCTTTCCTTGATGTCCAGCGGCAGGCCGTCGTAGTTCAGCAGGGCCTTGGGGTGCACGCCGATCATGCGGTTGATGATGAATTCCAGGCGGGCCAGGCCCACACCGGCGTTCGGCAACTGCGCGAAATCAAAGGCGCGATCCGGGTTGCCGACGTTCATCATGATCTTGAACGGCAGATCCGGCATGGCATCGATGGAGTTTTGCTTGATGTCGAAGCCCAGCTCACCTTCAAAGATGAAACCGGTGTCGCCTTCAGCGCAGGATACGGTCACGCCCTGGCCGTCTTTCAACAGTTGGGTCGCGTTGCCGCAGCCCACCACCGCAGGAATGCCCAGCTCACGCGCAATGATCGCCGCGTGGCAAGTACGCCCGCCCCGGTTGGTGACGATGGCGCTGGCGCGTTTCATCACCGGCTCCCAGTCCGGGTCGGTCATGTCGGACACCAGCACGTCGCCCGGCTGGACTTTGTCCATCTCGGACACGTCCTTGATGATCCGCACCTTGCCGGCGCCGATGCGCTGGCCGATGGCACGGCCTTCCACCAGCACGGTGCCGGTTTCTTTCAGCAGGTAGCGTTCCATGACGTTGGCGGAAGTGCGGCTTTTCACGGTTTCAGGACGCGCCTGCACGATGTACAGCTTGCCGTCATCACCGTCCTTGGCCCACTCGATGTCCATCGGGCACTTGTAGTGCTTTTCGATGATCATCGCTTGCTTGGCCAACTCGCTGACCTCAGCGTCGGTCAGGCAGAAACGCGCGCGCTCGGCCTTGTCGACTTCAACGGTTTTTACCGAGCGACCGGCCTTGGCCTCGTCGCCGTAGATCATCTTGATGGCCTTGCTGCCCAGGTTGCGGCGCAGGATCGCCGGGCGACCGGCCTCAAGCGTGTGTTTGTGTACGTAGAATTCGTCCGGGTTGACCGCGCCCTGCACGACGGTTTCGCCCAGGCCGTAGGCGCCGGTGATGAACACCACGTCACGGAAACCGGATTCGGTGTCCAGGGTGAACATCACGCCGGCGGTGCCGGTTTCCGAACGCACCATGCGCTGCACGCCGGCAGACAAAGCCACCAGCTTGTGGTCGAAACCTTGGTGTACGCGGTAGGAAATGGCGCGGTCGTTGAACAGCGAGGCGAACACTTCCTTGGCGGCGCGGATGACGTTTTCGACGCCGCGGATATTCAGGAAGGTTTCCTGCTGACCGGCAAAGGAGGCATCCGGCAAGTCTTCGGCGGTGGCCGAGGAGCGCACGGCAACGGCCATGTCCGGGTTGCCGGCCGACAATGTAGCGAAGGCGGTGCGGATTTCTTCGTTGAGCTTCTCGGGGAACTCGGCGTCCATGATCCATTGACGGATCTGGGCACCGGTCTTGGCCAGGGCGTTGACGTCATCGACGTCCAGGGCGTCCAGCGCGGCGTGGATCTGGGCGTTGAGGCCGCTCAGCTCGAGGAAGTCGCGGTAAGCCTGGGCCGTGGTGGCGAAACCACCGGGCACCGAGACACCAGCGCCTGCAAGATTACTGATCATCTCGCCGAGGGATGCGTTCTTGCCCCCCACATGCTCTACATCATGGACGCCGAGCTTATCGAGGGAAACTACGTACTCTACCAAGGTGATCTCTCCACTTTCTGTGTTGGAAAAGCTCAGGACGCCAGCGGCTCAGTAGGAGCAAACGCCAGCGCTTGTGGCCTGGACCTGGAAAATAAGTGAGAATGCGGCCCACTGCGGGACGGCAAAATCGCGCCTATCATATCCAAGATTCGCCATCAGCTTAAGGCCCAGGGCTCAAATGAAACGATCTGCTTTCTTTATCTCCGACGGCACCGGCATCACAGCCGAAACATTGGGTCAGAGCCTGCTCGCGCAGTTCGAAAACATTACCTTCGCCAAATTCACGCGGCCCTATATCGACAGCGTGGATAAAGCGCGAGCCATGGTACAACAAATCAATCTGGCGGCCGAAAAAGACGGTTTTCGTCCGATCATTTTCGACACCATCGTCAATCAAGACATCCGTGAGATCCTCGCCACTTCCAATGGTTTCATGATCGACATCTTCTCCACGTTCCTGGCGCCACTGGAACAAGAGTTGAGTGAACACTCCTCCTACTCAGTAGGAAAGTCCCATTCCATTGGCCACAACTCCAACTATATGGAGCGTATCGAGGCGGTCAACTTTGCCCTCGACAACGATGACGGCGCCCGCACTCATTACTATGACAAGGCCGATTTGATCCTGGTGGGCGTGTCCCGCTGCGGCAAAACCCCGACGTGCCTGTACATGGCCATGCAGTTCGGTATCCGCGCCGCCAATTACCCGCTGACCGAAGACGACATGGAACACCTGACGCTGCCGGCCGCCCTGCGCGCGCACCAGCACAAGCTGTTCGGCCTGACCATTGACCCAGACCGCCTCACGGCGATTCGTAACGAACGCAAGCCCAATAGCCGCTACTCCAGCTACGCACAGTGCGAGTTCGAAGTGCGCGAGGTGGAAAATCTGTTCCGTCGCGAAAATATTGCGCACATCAATTCCACGCATTTTTCGGTGGAAGAGATTTCGGCGAAGATTTTGGTGGAGAAGGGTGTAGAGCGCAGGTTCAAATAACTGCGCTGTCTGAACTGACGCCTTCGCTGGCAAGCCCGCGCCCACATTTGACCGAGTTCCAACACTGGAATGCATTCAAATGTGGGAGCTGGCTGGCTTGCGATGAACGATAACGCGGTAAACCTGCCTACAGGTGAAACCTGCCACCACCCTGCCCCAACGCCGTCGCCAGCGCATCGAACCCAGCCCGCAACAACTGATCGTCACCCGACGTATTACAGATACTCGCCCGAATAAACTGCGGCACCGCCGTTTGCCCTACCGCAAAGGCTTCGGCCGTGGCGATCAGGTAATTATTCTGCTTAAGTTCCGCCTCGATTTCCGACGCGCGCCAGGGCTCCGGCACTTCAATCCAAAAATGCGGGCTGTTGAGGTGGGTGCGGTACTCCAGGCCGGTCAGCAGGTCGCGCACCAGGGCTTTGCGGCGGCTGATCTCGTTGATCTGCTGACGTAGCAAGTATTCCGCCGTGCCGTTTTCGATCCACTGGGTCGCCAGCTCCAGAGTCACTGGCGTGGCCATCCAGCACGTCGAGCGCAAGGCCGCCGAAATACGACTGACCAGCGCCGGTGGCGCATGCACGTAGCCCACCCGCAACCCCGCGGACACCGCCTTGCTCAGGCTACTGATCAAAATCGTACGTTCAGGCGCGAAATGGCTGAGGGGCGGCGGCCGATCTTCTACCAATACGCCGTGGGCTTCGTCTTCAAGAATCAGCAGATTGTGCTCGCGACACACTTTGACCAACGCTTCCCGGCGCGCGACCGACAACACCGCTGTGGTCGGGTTCTGGATGGTGGGCGTGCAGTACAACGCCGAAACCCGGTGATTACGACAGACTTCATCCAGCGCGCCCGGCAACACGCCTTCTTCGTCCATCTCCAGGCCGATCAGGCGCACGCCGAGCATGCGCGCGGCCGTGATCAGCCCGGGATAGGTCAGCTGTTCGGTGACCACCGTATCGCCCGCCCGCAGCAATGCCATCATCGCGCACAGCAGGCCATGCTGGCCGCCATTGACGCAGATGACCTGCTCGGGAATCGGGTGAAAATCACGCTGCACAAGCCACTGCGCCCCGGCCTCACGGTAGCGCGGCAAACCGGCATCCGGGGTGTAGGCGCTGATGTCCTGGAGGAACTTGGCGTTGGTCGACAAGGTTTGGAAGCTCTGGGCCAGAAACACCGTCTCCTGACCAGGAATATGCATGTTACGGCTCATGTCGAAGTAATGGCGCGGCTCCTCGCTGACGTTGCGAAAACCTTCATCACGCTGGCGCTCCATCCCACGCTTGCGAACGAAAGTGCCGTCACCCACCCGCGCCACCACCAACCCGAGGCGTTCAAGTTCGCCGTAGGCTCGGCTGATAGTGCCGATGGTTACACCCAGATTGTCGGAAAGCACCCGATGGGGCGGCAGTTTTCGTCCGGGTTCAATCAAGCCTTCGAGGATGCCTCGTTCCATCACATCGGACAGGCGCTTGTACTTCACGCCCTGACCGCTGGACAACCCCTCACGCATAATTGACACCATGTCAATATTTGTTTTGACAGCCATCATTCGCCCTAATAGTGTGCTTTTACGGGTTCAATCACCGAATGAAACAACTTAATACACAGTCAATATAGAGTTCAATTCCGGCTCAGGGAAGCAATAAACGATGCCAATGTCCGCCGTTCTTGAAAACACAACAAAAACAAAAACTCAGAAACAGTGGTTGGCCGGCCTGGTAACCAGCGTGATGTTTCTTATCGTGTGCCTGAGTTGGGGCACTACGTGGCTGGGGATTAAGATCGCCGTCGAGAGCGTGCCACCGCTGACCTCGGCGGGCCTGCGCTTCCTGATCGCCTTCCCGTTGTTCCTGTGTTTCGCCCTGGTGCGCCGTGAGCCCATCCTGTTCCCGCGCGAAAGCCGCTGGTTCTTCGTATTCGTGACACTGTCCTACTTCAGCGTTCCCTATTACCTGCTCAACTACGGCGAGATGCATGTCTCTTCCGGCCTCACCGCGCTGCTGTTCAGCTGCATGCCGGTGTTTATCCTGATTTTCTCCGCGCTGTTTCTGCGCGAACGCATCTATTTTTCCCAGGTGGTCGGCATCGGCATCGGTTTCGGCAGCCTCTACATGATCATCAAGAGCCAGGGCCTGCACTTGGACCATGCTGAATTCTTCGGGGTGCTGGCGATTCTGACCGCCGCGATCATGCATGCCTTGTGCTACGTCATTACCAAGCAAAAAGGCAGCGCCATCAGCGTGATCACCTACAACACGCTGCCCATCGGCATTGCCGGGTTGATGCTGTTTGTGGCCGGCCTGTGGTTTGAAACACCCACCTTCGAAACCATCACGCTGCGTTCCTGGAGCGCGCTGTTCTACCTGGGGCTGGTGGCGTCGGTGGGCGGGTTTATCGTGTATTTCATGCTGCTCAAGCGCTTGAGTCCGATCATTCTGTCGTTCGTGTTCATCATCTTCCCGGTATTCGCGGTGATCATCGGCGCCTGGTACGAAGGCGTGGAAATTTCCCGCGACCTGATGCTGTACTCCGCCATCCTGCTGGCTGGTTTCGCGATCACCAAGCTGCCTGTCGAAAAACTCCTGGCCAAGAAAAATTGAGCCTCCTGACCCACCCCTATCAGCAACGCGAGAGAAACATGGACGTCCTCCGCCCCAACGCCCTGGAGCAGATCTATGCCCACGCCAGCCGCAGCTACCCAGAGGAATGCTGTGGTTTTGTCTTCGCCGACGGCAGCGTGTACCTGGGCAGCAATATCCAGAACGAATTACACCGCAAGAACCCCCAGATGTACGCGCGCAGCGCGGCCAACGGCTACACCTTCTCGGTAGCCGACACCCTGCTGATGAACAAGGCGTTGCGCAGTGATAACCCGGTAGTGGTGATTTATCACTCGCACCCGGATGTCGGCGCCTACTTCAGTGACGAAGACCAGGACAAGGCACTGTTCCTGGGTGAGCCGATCTACCCCGTGAGCTACCTGGTGGTGGACGTACGCCAGGGCAAGGCCCTGGGCTCAAAGCTGTTTGCCTGGGACGGCAAGCATTTCGCCCCTCAACCCTTCAACGACCTGCACACGGAGTTGTCCATGAACGCTGTCTCTTTCCCCGACATTCTGGTTCGCGTGGCCAAGCTGCCGGAATCGACCCTCGAGGGCACCGGATCGACATTGCGCGAAGTCATTGAAAACCTCTGCAGCAGCCACCCGCAGCTGCGCCCGCACCTGTTTCACGAGAAGAACAATCAGCTCAAGGAACACTTCCTGTTCACGGCCGAGGAAGAACTGGTCGACGCCGACGAGCCCTTGCCGGAAAAAGCCAGAATCGAAGTGCTGCTCGCCACCTCGGGCGGCATGGACGTCGAGGCTTTAAGCAACGAAGAAGTGCAGCGCTACGTGCGCCATATCACTCTGCCAGGCGTCGGGCGCGAAGGTCAGTTGAACCTGAAAAAGGCCAAGGTATTGATCATCGGCACCGGCGGCCTCGGCTCGCCCATCAGCCTGTACCTGGCGGCGGCCGGCATTGGCACCCTGGGCCTGGTGGACTTCGATGTGGTGGAAAGCAGCAACCTGCAACGCCAGATCGTTCACGGCAACAGCACACTGGGCATGCCCAAGGTCGAGTCGGCCAAACAGCGCCTGCAGGATCTGAACCGGCACATGCAGATCAACGCGCACAACACTGCCCTCAACGCCGACAACGCCCTGGAACTGGTGGGCGCCTACGATCTGGTGATCGATGGCACCGATAATTTCGACACGCGTTACCTGGTCAACGACGCCTGCGTGCAGCTGGGTAAGCCTCTGGTCTACGGCGCCATCTACCGCTTCGACGGGCAGATCAGCGTGCTCAACTATAAAGGTGGGCCGTGCTACCGCTGCCTGTTCCCCTCAGCACCGCCTGCCGAGCTGGCACCCAACTGCAGCGCCGGCGGCGTAATCGGCGTATTGCCAGGTGTGGTTGGCATGATTCAAGCCACCGAGGCCATCAAATTGCTGATCGGCATCGGCGAGCCGCTGTCCGGTCGATTGATGCGCTTCGATGCGCTGGCGATGAAATTCAGCGAAATCCGCTTCAAGCGCCGCGCCGACTGCCCGTGCTGTTCGGCGCTGCGTCGCAGCGAACCGGTGGCGCCGACAGTGTGCGCCGATGCCGTGCCCAGCCAACCGTCCCTGGCCGAAGAACGCTACATCAAGCCGCGAGTACTCAAGCAAGTGCTTGAACACCAGCGCAGCGCCGATGTGCTGCTGGACGTGCGTGACGCCACTGAGCTGGAGGTGTGCAAACTGCCGGGCGTGGTGCATATCCCCCTGGCCGAACTGGATGAGCAACTGCACAGCCTCAGCCGCGACAATACCCATTACCTGATCTGCTACGCCGGCTCCCGCGCCGAGCAAGCCGCCAGCACCTTGCTGGCCGCCGGTTTCGCCAACACCAAAGTCCTGCAGGGCGGCATGAAACACTGGGTTCGCGACGTCGAACCCGACATGCCTTTGTACTGATCCGGGGGCTGAGCGATGTTGCATAACTCCATTCTTGACGTGATCGGCCACACACCGATCGTGCGTCTGGCGCAGTTTTCCGAAGACCTTGGCATCGAGGTCTACGCCAAGCTGGAATCCCTCAACCCAGGTGGCAGCCACAAGGCACGCATTGCGCTGGGCATGATCCTCGACGCCGAGCGCCGCGGCGTGCTGATGCGCTATTCCGGGCAAACCATCATCGAGCCCAGCGGCGGCAACACCGGCATTGGACTGGTGATGGCCGGCAACGTGTTGGGTTACAAAGTGGTGCTGGTGATCCCGGACAACTACAGCCCCGAAAAACAGAAACTGCTGCGCCTGTATGGTGCCAAGGTGGTGCTGTCGGACAGCCGCCTGGGGAACAATTCCCACGGCGAAAAGTGCATGGAGCTGCAGCTCGAAAACCCCAGCTACGTGATGCTCAACCAGCAGCGTAACGGCGCCAATCCGCAAACCCACCGCGACACCACCGCCCCGGAAATCCTCCGCGCGTTCGGTGAACGGCGCGTGGATTATTTCGTCAGCGGCATCGGCACCGGCGGCCACCTCACGGGCATCGGCGAAACGCTCAAGGCCGCCTGGCCTGCACTGCGGGTCATGGGCGTGGAGCCGGAGGAATGCGACCTGCTGAAAAACCAGCACGCGCCGCACCATATCCAGGGCCTGTCGATTGGCTTGATCCCGAGCATTCTCAACCTGGACGTGATCGACGGCATGCTCAAGGTGTCGCACCAGGCCTGCATCGACATGATCAAACGCATCATGCGCACCGACGCCATCAGCCTGGGCTTGTCCTCGGCCGCCAACATGGTCGCCATCGCCCAACTCGCCCCCGAACTGCCGCCCGAAACGGTGGTGTTGACCATGGTCTACGACAATGCTGACAGCTACCTGCCCAGTTTCGAATAACCGGTTTCCCAACCATCCAGAACGCGGGGGTGCCTCCATGGGGGGCTTTATCGACATGCAACAGCTGCACGATGAGTTGCTCACCCACCTCATCAAGACCCTGACGCCTGCGCAGATCAAGCAGCTGGAACCGCACCTGGCGCCGCTGATCCAGAACGCCGCCCAGGCGGTGGCCGAAGACTTGATCGCCTATGCCTACCGCGACCCGGCGTCACGCGGGCGCGGCGAGTTGATTCTGGAATCCTATGCCTCGTTCAAGGCCGTGCTGTTCTACCGCCTTGCGCACCTGGTATGGCATTTCCCCGATCAAACCAATGGCGAGTTTTCGCGCATGGCTCTCAAGCTCAGCAACCAGGGCAAAATTCTCTCTGGAGCCGAGATCCATCCCGCTGCGCGCATAGGCCGGCGCTTCGTGCTGGACCACGGTTACGGCACAGTGATCGGCGAAACCTGCGAGATCGGCAACGACTGCTACATCCTCTGCGGCGTGACACTGGGCGCCCGCGGGATCGCCAACAACCCGGATGGCAAACGCCACCCGCGCCTGGGCAACAACGTCGAGGTCGGCGCCGGCGCCCGCGTGTTGGGGTATGTGCTGATCGGCGACAACGTGTTTATCAGCCCTTCGTGTGTCATCACCCAGGACGTGCCTGCCGGTACCAAGGTCAAGGTGGTCAATCAGGTTCAACTGCAGAAAAACGATGAGTCAGACCACAGCAACTACCTCGGGGCTTTCGCCCTGGACGAGCGTTTGCACGTGGTCGGCGAAGTGAATGCCAGCCACAAGGTCACGGTGCTCGACGCCGACTTTCACCCGTTGCAGGGGCTGATGCTGGAGCCCACGGTGAAAGAGCGTCATCACCTGCAGTTTCGCCTGCGCCGCCTCGATGTCGGCGAGCAACTGCCACGCTTGCCGCTGAACCTGAAAATCTGCGGGCCGGAATTTGAAATCACCCTGCTCTCCCCCCCTGGCTTGAGTGCGATGGTGCGTCACCTGTTGCAAGCCAGCCCACTGATTGTCGGAGGTTGAACATGTCCGTGCACACCATGGAAACCCTGGCGCTGTTCGACAGCGCGCCCTACCAGAATGCCTTCAGCGCGCGGGTGATTGCGGTCAGCGAACACGGCATTGCCCTGGAGCACACGCTGTTCTACCCCACCGGCGGCGGCCAGCCGGGCGACACCGGGCACCTGACACTGGCCGATGGCACGCGCGTCGAAGTGATCGGCACCGTACGCGACCCGGTGCTGCGTTCGATCATCTGGCATCAAGTCCAAGAGTGCCCGCCGCAGTTGATTGCCGGGGTGCAGGTAGACGCGGGTCTGGACTGGGAGCGCCGCTACCAACATATGAAGATGCACACCTGCCTGCATTTGCTGTGCTCGATCATTGATGCCCCCGTCACCGGTTGCAGCATCGGCGCAGACAAAGGCCGGCTGGATTTCGACTTGCCGGAAATGACCCTCGATAAAGACAGCATCACCCGCGACCTCAACGCCCTGATCGAGCAGGCCCACGTGGTGAAAACCCTGTCGATGCCCGCCTCGGAGTACTCAACCCTGCTGCAGATCACCCGTACCCAGGCAGTAGCGCCGCCGGTGATCCAGGGTTCGGTGAGGGTAATTGAAATCGCCGGCATCGATATCCAGCCATGCGGTGGCACCCATGTGATCAACACCGAGGAAATCGGCCGGGTGTTCTGCGAGAAAATCGAAAAGAAGAGCAAGCACAACCGCCGGGTGATCCTGCGGTTCGAGGGATAGATCAACCCTGACGCGGCCCGTATGGGGTGCCCCCATACAAGGCCGACGCGGTGCAGCCCTTATTGCTTTTGCTCGCTGATTTTCTTGCTCAAGGTCTCGATCTGCGCTTGAAGCTGCGCAATCACCGCCTTGAACTGTGCTTCCATTTGATCAAGCCCGGCCTGCAGCTGTGCGTTTTCACTCATGAGTGCTTCAACGCCACGCGCAGCAGTCGCTTCTGGCTCATCGCTCGGGGCCGACGTTGGGTCATTCGCGGGGGCCGCTGCGTCGGGTGACGGACCAGGAGCAGAATTTTCCGGCTCAGAAGGCACCGCGTTCTGAGGCGTGCCAATCGCGTCAATGCGTTGAGCCAAGCCCTGGATTTGCTCTTGCAGTTGCTGAATCACCGTCTTGAGCTCCCCGAAAAACGCTAACACTTCCTGGCGAAACGCTTGGCTCTCACGGTTCAACGCTTCAAGACTTTGAGCCTGGCCCGGCTCAGTCCCCGATGGGTTCGGTGTAACCGGCGAAGCCTGCGACGGCGCAGTGTGCTGCTCACCTGCAGAACGGTTCTGCGGCGTAGCCTCAGGCTGATTCGAGGAGGGTTGAGTGGCTTCACGGGGTGTATTGAGTTGCTGGGTCAGGTCGACAACTTGCTGTTGGAGGCTCTGAATCTGTGGCCCAACCTCAGCGGCAAACCCCTGGAACTTGGCACGAAGCGCCATATTTTTTTGCGTCAGTTCTGCCAGCGAGTCCGTCGCCTCCGAACCCTGTGAAGGTGGCGCGTTCACGATCGCGCTGTGGCTTGAGAACTGGCCGCGCTGCTCGGGCGTCATCGCAGGGCGCAGCGGCGCCGAATCGGGCTGGGTACTGGCTCGTTCGGAGGCGCGGGCGCTGTCCTGGTAGCTGATGGGCGACGGCTTTTGAGGCTGTTCATAGCCAACCGTGTAGGGTGCTGGCCGAGTATTTACGCTAGTCATAGGGACCTTCCCAGATTCAGGTAGTGAAGTCGTGATTGCCGATTTGAAGGCCTGCGTTCGCACGCCGTCTGGTTACCTGATTGGCGTTTCTCTGAAAGAGGGTTCCGGAACCGTAGGGCGGGTAAGTGGCTATTTGTATCTCAGGCAAAAACAGCGGTGCCTTGCGCTTGTGTCAGGGGCGGACGCCCGGCGCACCAACACATAAGCCGCAGTTCGTACAGGAAACTGACAGCAAATTTATGTGCTTGTAACATTCAGAAACGTACAATCCCGCCTGCAACGCCTCGTTGCCCCTGACTCACGAAAACAGCGCCCGCCCTTCTCGGTGGGTCATTCGTGCAGCAGCTAAGCTCACTCCCATCACGCCCCTGAACGCTGCAGGACTGACTGCCTATGAACAGAGTGTTTCGTCACTATTTACCGGCGTCCACGCTGCGCTTGCTACCCAATCGCTGGGATTTGGTCGCCTTGCCTTTGGTGATCGGCTTTTTATTGTTTTTCTCCATTACTGCGCGGGAAACCTGGGCACCAATCGCCACGTTGCAAAGTGAAGTCATCTCTCTGGACCCGGCCAACCTGCCGGAATACGCCATGCGCACCACCCTGCGCATGCTGGCGGCGATGGTCGCCGCGCTGGTCTTCACCCTGTTGTACGGCACCCTGGCCGCCAAAAGCCGGCGTGCCGAGAAACTGCTGGTGCCGGTGCTCGACATCCTGCAATCGGTGCCGGTGCTCGGCTATATCTCTTTTACCGTGACGTTTTTCCTGTTGCTGTTTCCCGGGCGTGTGCTGGGCGCCGAGTTCGCGGCGATCTTTGCGATCTTCACCAGCCAGGCCTGGAACATGACGTTCAGCTTCTACCAGTCGCTGCGCATGCTGCCCCACGACCTGGTCGAAGTGTCGACCAACCTGCGGCTTTCCGGCTGGCAGAAGTTCTGGAAGCTCGACGTGCCCTTCGCCATGCCCGGGCTGGTGTGGAACATGATGATGAGCATGTCCGGCGGCTGGTTTTTTGTGGTCGCCTCCGAAGCCATTACCGTCGGCGACAAGACCATCACCCTGCCGGGCGTGGGTTCTTACCTGGCCCTGGCCATTGCCCAGAAAGACCTGCACGCCGTGGGTTACGTGATCCTGGCGATGATTGTGGTCATCCTGATGTATGACCAGTTCCTGTTCCGTCCGCTGGTGGCCTGGGCCGACAAGTTCCGCATGGAGACCACGGCCTCTCAGGGCGCCGCGCCGCAATCCTGGCTGTTGAACCTGATCCAGCGCACGCGCGTGGTTCAGCGCATCCTGCGCCCGATCACCCGTGCCATCAGCCGTATCGGTAACAAGCGTTTCAGCCTCGCGGGCAGTGCGCTCAAGGCGTTGCCGGCAGAAACACCAAAGGCCTCAAAAGTGATCGATTGGGTGTGGGGCACACTCATAGCGCTGCTGGCCGCTTATGCGCTGTATCACATCGTGCAGTACGTCGGCACCGAAGTGACCTTTGCCGAGGTCGGCCACGTGTTCGTGTTGGGCCTGATCACCCTGCTGCGGGTAACCGGGCTGATCCTGATCGCATCACTCATCTGGGTGCCGCTGGGCGTGATGATCGGCCTGCGCCCCCGCCTTGCGGAGAAAATCCAGCCACTGGCGCAGTTCCTCGCCGCCTTCCCGGCGAACCTGCTGTTCCCGGTATTCGTCATCGTGATCCTGCACTACAAGCTCAACCCGGACATCTGGCTGAGCCCGCTGATCGTGCTGGGTACCCAGTGGTACATCCTGTTTAACGTGATCGCCGGGGCCAGCGCGTTTCCCAATGACTTCAAGGAAGCTGCCGCCAACTTCCGCATCCGCGGCTGGTTGTGGTGGCGCAAGGTGATGCTGCCGGGGATCTTCCCCTATTACGTTACCGGCGCCATTACCGCTTCGGGCGGCGCGTGGAACGCCAGTATCGTTTCCGAGTACGTGTCCTGGGGCCAGGACAACGTGGTCGCCCACGGGCTGGGCGCCTACATTGCACAGACCACCGCCGCCGGCGACTTCCCGAAAATCGCCCTGGGCGTGGTGGTGATGTCGATCTTTGTGGTGGCCTTCAACCGCGCAGTCTGGCGGCCGATGTACGCCCTGGCTGAAAACAAACTTCGCTTGAATTGACGGGATTCGCTGTGATGAATACCAATACCGAACACGCTGCTGATACCCCGCAAATCTACTCGCTGAAAAACGTCAACCGGGTTTTCGGCAAGGGCAAAGACGAGCTGCAAGTGCTCAGCGGCGTGGACTTGAGCCTGCACGAAGGCGAGATCGTCGGCATGCTCGGCCGCTCCGGCTCGGGCAAGTCCACCTTGCTGCGCATCATCGCCGGGCTGATTCAGCC
The DNA here is from genome assembly GCF_022662455.1 of Pseudomonas sp. TREG-RG-20F-10-E-6-01. Taxonomy (NCBI): domain Bacteria; kingdom Pseudomonadati; phylum Pseudomonadota; class Gammaproteobacteria; order Pseudomonadales; family Pseudomonadaceae; genus Pseudomonas; species Pseudomonas sp. TREG-RG-20F-10-E-6-01. Next base: position 545,000 of record NZ_JAKNQP010000002.1, read on the forward strand.
GTCGTCGGGCGAAGTGCGCTACAACGGCGCCCCGCTCAACGGCCCGGCCGAAGGTGTGGCCATGGTGTTCCAGACCTTTGCGCTGTTCCCCTGGCTGACCGTGCTGGAAAACGTGGAAGCCGGCCTGCAAGCCTTGCAAGTCGAGCGCAAGGAAAGCCGCCGCCGTGCCCTGGCTGCCATCGACCTGATCGGCCTGGACGGTTTTGAAAACGCCTACCCGCGCGAGTTGTCCGGCGGCATGCGCCAGCGCGTGGGTTTTGCCCGTGGCCTGGTGGTCAACCCGACGCTGCTGCTGATGGACGAACCCTTCTCGGCCCTCGACGTGCTCACCGCCGAAACCCTGCGCACCGACTTGCTGGACCTGTGGAGCGGCAAGCAACTGCCGATCAAATCGATCCTGATCGTGACCCACAACATCGAAGAAGCGGTGCTGATGTGCGACCGCATCCTGGTGCTGTCGTCCAACCCGGGCCGGGTGGTCGCCGAAATCAAGGTGCCATTTGCGCACCCGCGCAACCGCCTGGACCCGACCTTTCGGCAAATGGTCGACGACATTTATGCCTTGATGACCGACCGGCGCAGCGCCGACGCCAAAGGCATCCCCGAGCTGAAAATGGGCAGCCTGCTGCCGGAAGTGTCGACCAACCTGATGGCCGGTCTGATCGAAACCCTGGCCGCCGAGCCTTACAACGGCCACGCAGGCTTGCCCACGGTGGCCGAGCGCCGCCTGCTGGAAGTGGACGATTTATTCCCGGTGGCCGAGATGCTCGAGCATTTGGGTTTCGCCGAACTCAAGGGCGCCGACATCACCCTCACCGACGCCGGCAAACTGTTCGCCGACTACGGCACCCAGGAACGCAAAACCCTGTTCGCCGAGCATTTGATCCGGCACGTGCCATTGGCCGCGCGCATTCATCAGGTATTGCTTGAGCGCAGCGGGCACCGCGCGCCACGGGTGCGCTTCGAGCAGGAACTGGAGGACTCGATGACCGAAGCCTTTGTGCAAAAAACCCTGGAAAGCGTGGTGGCGTGGGGTCGGTATGCGGAGATTTTCTCCTATGACGACCATACCGAGACCTTCAGCCTGGATGATGTGGAAGGCAGTATGTAAACCGAACACTTTTTATTGAGCACACAGGGCAAATGTGGGAGCTGGCTTGCCTGCGATGCAGGCAATTCGGTCTTTCAGATACACCGAGGTGATGCTATCGCAGGCAAGCCAGCTCCCACATTGATTGGGTTTACACAGTGAGTGTTGTGGTGGTGTTCAGATCACAAACAGGTCCACAAACCGATTCACTGGCGTGGCCTCAAGCTTCGCCTGATCCTTGCACAGGGCAAAAATCTCGGCACTGCGCTGCGCGGTAAACCGGGTCGCCAGGTTGGCCTTGAACTTGTCCTCCAGCAATGGAATGCCATCCACCCGACGCCGACGATGGCCGATCGGGTACTCCACCGCCACCTGCTCGGTGCTGGAACCATCCTTGAAAAACACTTGCACCGCGTTGGCGATGGAGCGCTTGTCGGCCTCCAGGTATTCGCGGCTGTAGCGTGGGTCTTCGACGATCACCATCTTCTGGCGCAGCTCATCGATGATCGGGTGGGCCGCGTGAAACGCGTCCTCGTACTGCTCGGCCACCAGATTGCCGAAGGCCAGCGGCACCGCGGTCATGTATTGCAGGCAGTGGTCGCGGTCGGCGGCGTTGGCCAACGGGCCGACCTTGGAGATGATGCGAATCGCCGACTCATGGGTGGTGATCACAATGCGCTCGATTTCATGCAGGCGAGCTTTGACCTGCGGGTGCAAGGTCACTGCGGCTTCGCAGGCGGTTTGCGCATGGAATTCGGCCGGGAAGCTGATCTTGAACAGGACGTTTTCCATCACATAAGTGCCGTAGGGCTGCGACAGGCTGAACGCGCGCTTGTCCTCAGGCTTGAGCGCCAGGTCGTTGTTGGTGTGACTGAACAGCACGTCATAGAACCCCCACTGCGGCGCACTCAACACACCGGGAATGCCCATCTCGCCGCGCAAGGCGATATCGGCCAGGCGCACGCCACGGCTCGACGCATCGCCAGCCGCCCAGGATTTGCGCGAGCCCGCATTAGGCGCGTGGCGATAAGTGCGCAGTGCATGGCCGTCGACAAACGCATGGGACAACGCTGCGAGCAACTGCTCGCGGTTGGCGCCCATCAGCTTGGCGGAGACCGCCGTGGAGGCGACTTTCACCAGCAGCACGTGATCGAGGCCGACACGGTTGAAGGAGTTTTCCAGGGCGATCACGCCCTGGATTTCGTGGGCCATGATCATCGCTTCCAGCACCGCACGCACGGTCAGCGGTGCGTCGCCATTGGCCACGCGCTTTTGCGACAGGTGGTCGGCCACGGCGAGGATGCCGCCGAGGTTATCCGAAGGGTGGCCCCACTCGGCGGCGAGCCAGGTGTCATTGTAGTCGAGCCAACGCACGATGCAGCCGATGTCCCAGGCGGCTTTGACCGGGTCCAGGCGCAACGAAGTGCCCGGCACGCGCGCCCCGAACGGCACGACGGTGCCCTCGACGAGTGGCCCCAGGTGCTTGGTGCACTCGGGAAAACGCAGGGCCAGCAGGCCACAGCCGAGGGTGTCCATCAGGCAGTTGCGGGCGGTGTCCAATGCGGCCTTGGAGTCGATGCGGTAATCGAGGACATAATCGGCGATGTCCTGCAGGACCTGGTCGTAGTCGGGGCGGTTGTTCTGGTCGACGTTGGCGCTCATGGCAGTTCTCCAAACAGTTAGGGGGGTTGTTCCATCCTCAGGGTCAGGGTTGATCATGTGTTGGCAGGTCTGATTGCCTGCTTATAAGTGTTGGGTACCGCTTAACCCCTTGTGGGAGCGGGCTTGCTCGCGAATGCAGTGGGCCCGTCAACTTATGTGTAGCTGACACACCGTCTTCGCGAGCAAGCCCGCTCCCACACAAGCCCGCTCCCACATGGGTTCGGTGCTGGCTATTAAAAGGCGTCGCCAGGCACGCGTACGAAACCTTCCATCAATACCCGCGCGCTGCGGCTCATGATGGCTTTCTTAACCACCCATTCGCCGTTCACCTGGGTCGCCTCCGCGCCCACACGCAAGGTGCCGGACGGATGCCCGAAGCGCACCGCATTACGCTCGACACCACCGGCTGCGAGGTTGACCAAGGTGCCGGAAATCGCCGCCGCCGTGCCAATCGCCACCGCCGCCGTGCCCATCATGGCGTGGTGCAACTTGCCCATCGACAAGGCGCGCACCAGCAAATCCACATCACCGGCCTTGATGGCCTTGCCGCTGGACGCCACGTAGTCCGAAGGCTTGGCCACAAAGGCGACCTTGGGCGTGTGCTGACGCTGGGCGGCTTCGTCAAGATGCTTGATCAGGCCCATGCGCAATGCGCCATAGGCCCGCACGGTCTCAAACATCGCCAGGGCTTTGGGGTCGCTGTTGATCGCGCCTTGCAGCTCGGTGCCGGTGTAGCCGAGGTCTTCAGCGTTGATGAAAATCGTCGGAATGCCCGCATTGATCAGCGTCGCCTTGAAGGTGCCGACACCGGGCACCTCCAAGTCGTCGATGAGGTTGCCGGTGGGGAACATCGAGCCACCGCCGCCCTCCTCTTCCGCCGCCGGGTCCATGAACTCCAGCTGCACTTCGGCGGCCGGGAAGGTCACGCCGTCGAGCTCAAAGTCGCCGGTTTCCTGCACCGCGCCGTCGGTGATCGGCACATGGGCGATGATGGTCTTGCCGATATTGGCCTGCCAGACCCGCACCACGGCCACGCCGTTGCGCGGCACGCGGGCGGGGTCGACCAGCCCGGCGCTGATGGCGAACGAACCCACCGCTGCCGACAGGTTGCCGCAGTTGCCGCTCCAATCGACAAAAGGCTTGTCGATGGAGACCTGGCCAAACAAGTAGTCCACGTCATGATCGGCGCGGGTGCTCTTGGCGAGGATCACGGTTTTGCTGGTGCTCGAAGTGGCGCCGCCCATGCCGTCGATTTGCTTGTCGTAGGGATCGGGGCTGCCGATCACCCGCAACAGCAAAGCGTCGCGCGCGGCACCCGGCACCTGCGCGGCTTCGGGCAGGTCCTTGAGGCTGAAAAACACGCCCTTGCTGGTGCCGCCACGCATGTAGGTGGCGGGAATCTTGATTTGCGCTGCGTGTGCCATGGTTAACCCCTCAGGCGGTCGCCGCCGATTCCAGGAAGTCCTGGGCAAAACGTTGCAACACGCCGCCCGCCTCGTAGATCGACACTTCTTCGGCGGTGTCCAGGCGGCAGGTCACCGGCACTTCAACACGTTCGCCATTTTTGCGGTTGATCACCAGGGTCAGTTGCGCACGCGGGGTGCGTTGGCCGACCACGTCATAGGTTTCGCTGCCGTCGATGTTCAGGGTGTGGCGGTCGGTGCCCGGCAGAAACTCCAGCGGCAACACGCCCATGCCCACCAGGTTGGTGCGGTGGATACGCTCAAAGCCTTCGGCGGCAATCGCCTCCACACCGGCCAGGCGCACGCCCTTGGCCGCCCAGTCGCGGGACGAGCCCTGGCCGTAGTCGGCGCCGGCAATGATGATCAGCGGCTGCTTGCGTTCCATGTAGGTTTCGATGGCTTCCCACATCCGCGTAACCTGGCCTTCCGGCTCGATACGCGCGAGGGAACCCTGCTTGACCTTGCCGTTTTCCTGGACCATTTCGTTGAACAGTTTCGGGTTGGCAAAGGTCGCGCGTTGCGCGGTCAAGTGGTCGCCGCGGTGAGTCGCGTAAGAGTTGAAGTCGACTTCCGGCAAGCCCATTTTCGCCAGGTACTCGCCCGCGGCGCTGTCGAGCATGATCGCGTTGGACGGCGACAGGTGGTCGGTGGTGATGTTGTCCGGCAGCACCGCCAGCGGGCGCATGCCCTTGAGCGGACGCGCACCGGCCAGCGCGCCTTCCCAATACGGCGGGCGGCGGATGTAGGTGCTTTGCGGGCGCCAGTCGTACAGCGGCGCGACTTTGGGGCCGGTGTCTTCGTGGATCGCGAACATCGGGATGTAGACCGCGCGGAACTGCTCCGGCTTGACCGAAGCCTTGACCACCGCGTCGATTTCTTCATCGCTGGGCCAGATGTCCTGCAGGCGGATTTCCTTGCCGTTGGCGTCGAGACCCAGCACGTCCTTTTCAATGTCGAAACGGATGGTGCCGGCAATCGCGTAAGCCACCACCAGCGGCGGCGAAGCCAGGAACGCTTGCTTGGCGTAGGGGTGAATGCGCCCGTCGAAGTTGCGGTTGCCCGACAATACGGCGGTGGCGTACAGGTCGCGGTCGATGATTTCCTGCTGGATCACCGGGTCGAGTGCGCCGGACATGCCGTTGCAGGTGGTGCAGGCAAATGCCACAACACCAAAACCCAGCTGCTCCAATTCGTGGGTCAAGCCCGCTTCGTCGAGGTACATCGCCACGGTTTTCGAACCCGGCGCCAGCGAGGATTTGACCCACGGCTTGCGCGTCAGCCCAAGCTTGTTGGCGTTACGCGCCAGCAGGCCGGCGGCGATCACGTTGCGCGGGTTACTGGTGTTGGTGCAACTGGTGATAGCGGCGATGATCACCGCACCATCAGGCATTTGCCCCGGCACTTCGTCCCACTGGCCGGAGATGCCCTTGGACGCCAGGTCGCTGGTGGCCACGCGCGCGTGCGGGTTGCTCGGGCCGGCCATGTTGCGCACCACGCTGGACAGGTCGAAGGTCAGGCCGCGCTCGTATTGCGCGCCTTTCAAGTCATCCGCCCACAGGCCGGTGTGACGCGCGTACTGCTCGACCAGGGTGACTTGTTCGTCTTCGCGGCCGGTGAGTTTCAGGTAGGCGATGGTCTGCGGGTCGATGTAGAACATCGCCGCGGTGGCGCCGTATTCCGGGGCCATGTTGGAGATGGTCGCGCGGTCGCCCAGGGTCAGCTTGGAGGCGCCTTCGCCGAAGAATTCCAGCCACGCCCCCACCACTTTCTGCTTACGCAGGAATTCGGTCAGCGCCAGCACCATGTCGGTGGCAGTGATGCCGGGCAGCAGCTTGCCGGTGAGTTCGACGCCGATGATTTCCGGCAGGCGCATCCACGACGCGCGACCGAGCATCACGCTCTCGGCCTCCAGGCCGCCAACGCCGATGGCGATCACGCCCAGGGCGTCCACATGCGGGGTGTGGCTGTCGGTGCCGACGCAGGTATCCGGGAATGCCACGCCGTCACGCACCTGAATCACCGGAGACATTTTCTCCAGGTTGATCTGGTGCATGATGCCGTTGCCCGGCGGGATCACGTCGACGTTCTTGAAGGCCTTTTTGGTCCACTCGATAAAGTGAAAACGGTCTTCGTTGCGACGGTCTTCGATGGCGCGGTTTTTCTCGAACGCATCCGGGTCAAAACCACCGGCTTCGACCGCCAGGGAGTGGTCGACGATCAACTGGGTCGGCACCACCGGGTTGACCTGGGCCGGGTCACCGCCTTGCAGGGCGATGGCGTCGCGCAGGCCGGCAAGGTCGACCAGGGCGGTCTGGCCGAGGATGTCGTGGCACACCACACGCGCCGGGAACCAGGGGAAGTCGAGGTCGCGCTTGCGTTCGATCAGTTGGCTCAGGGACGCATTGAGCGTGGCCGGGTCGCAACGGCGCACCAGGTTCTCGGCGAGCACGCGGGAGGTGTACGGCAAAGTGGCGTAGGCGCCGGGGGCGATTGCATCGACTGCCGCACGGGCGTCGTAGAAATCCAGGCGGCTGCCAGGGAGCGGTTTGCGAAATTCAGTGTTCATCGTCAGGACTCGGTCACGGTAGTTACAAAAGGAAGACCTGTGCTGATCCAGAATGGGAATCTGATCAACATGTGGGAGGGGGCTTGCCCCCGATGGCGGTTGCTCAGTGCCAGCTGTATCAACTGACAGGCTGCTATCGGGGGCGAGCCCCCTCTCACATTTGACCTCATACCCATCCCGGGCTCGTCGGTCTCCTCACTCAGCGACGTTCGATTGGCACGAACTTGCGCTGCTCAACGCCGATGTACTCGGCGCTTGGACGGATGATGCGGTTGTTGGCGCGCTGCTCGAACACATGCGCGGCCCAGCCTGTCAGGCGTGAGCACACGAAAATCGGCGTGAACAGCTTGGTCGGGATGCCCATGAAGTGGTACGCCGAGGCATGGTAGAAGTCGGCGTTGGGGAACAGTTTCTTCTGCTCCCACATGGTCTTGTCGATGGCTTCGGAGACCGGGAACAGCACCTTGTCGCCCACTTCGTCAGCGAGCTTTTTCGACCAGCCCTTGATCACTTCATTACGCGGGTCGCTGTCTTTGTAGATCGCGTGGCCAAAACCCATGATCTTGTCTTTGCGCGCCAGCATGCCGAGGGTGCCTTCGACGGCTTCTTCGGCCGAGCCGAAACGCTCGATCATTTCCATCGCGGCTTCGTTGGCGCCGCCGTGCAGCGGGCCGCGCAGCGAACCGATGGCGGCGGTGACGCAGGAATACAGGTCGGACAGGGTCGAGGCACACACACGGGCGGTGAACGTCGAGGCGTTGAATTCATGCTCGGCGTAAAGGATCAGCGACACATTCATGACCTTCTCGTGCAACTCGCTCGGCTTCTTGCCATGCAACAGGTGCAGGAAATGGCCGCCGATGCTCGGCTCGTCGGTCACGCAGTCAATCTTTTTGCCATCGTGGCTGAAGCGATACCAGTAGCACATGATCGCCGGGAAAGCGGCAAGCAGGCGGTCGGTGACATCGCGCTGCACGCTGAAGTCTTTTTCGGGCTCGATATTGCCCAGGAACGAGCAGCCGGTGCGCATCACGTCCATCGGGTGGGCGTCGGCGGGGATGCGTTCCAGCACTTCTTTGAGCGCCTGCGGCAAGTCGCGCAGCTTGCCGAGTTTGGCGGTGTAGGCCGCCAGTTCGGCTTGGGTTGGCAATTCGCCGTACAGCAGCAGGTAGGCGACTTCTTCAAATTGCGCATCGGCGGCCAGTTCACGCACGTCGTAGCCGCGATAGGTCAAGCCGGCGCCGGCCTGGCCCACGGTGGACAGTGCGGTCTGCCCGGCCACCTGGCCACGCAGGCCGGCGCCACTCAATACTTTTGCTTCAGCCATGGTTGTTCTCCAATTTTGTAGTTATTCAGGGAGGCGCGTTCTTTACTTTTTCGCGGCGAACAGCGCGTCGAGCTTCTGCTCGAAGGTGTGGTAGTCGATGCGATCGTAGAGCTCCATGCGGGTTTGCATGGTGTCGATCACGTTCTGTTGAGTGCCATCGCGACGGATCGCGGTGTAGACATTCTCGGCGGCCTTGTTCATGGCGCGGAAGGCCGAGAGCGGGTACAGCACGATGGAAACATCGGCAGATTTCAACTGTTCGGTGGTGTACAGCGGCGTCGCGCCAAATTCGGTGATGTTGGCCAGGATCGGTGCCTTCACGCGGGAGGCGAAGAGCTTGTACATCTCCAGCTCAGTGATGGCTTCGGGAAACACCATGTCAGCGCCGGCTTCGATGCAGGCGGCGGCGCGTTCCAGTGCCGACTCCAAACCTTCGACGGCGAGGGCGTCAGTGCGCGCCATGATCACGAAACTGTCATCGGTGCGCGCATCCACGGCGGCCTTGATGCGGTCGACCATTTCCTGCTGGGACACGATTTCTTTGTTCGGGCGATGGCCACAGCGCTTGGCGCCGACCTGGTCTTCGATATGGATAGCGGCCGCGCCAAACTTGATCATCGACTTGACCGTGCGCGCCACGTTGAAGGCCGAGGAGCCAAAACCGGTGTCCACGTCCACCAGCAGCGGCAGGTCGCACACGTCGGTGATGCGGCGCACGTCGGTCAACACGTCATCCAGGCCCGTGATGCCCAGGTCTGGCACGCCCAGAGAACCCGCCGCCACGCCGCCACCCGACAGGTAAATCGCCTTGAAACCGGCGCGCTTGGCCAGCAGCGCGTGGTTGGCGTTGATCGCGCCAACGACCTGTAACGGATGTTCGCTGGCGACCGCGTCACGGAAACGCTGGCCGGGTGTACTTTTATTGTTAGAACTCATGACTCACCTCTTCAGGAAGTGCCGTCGGGGAAGTGACGGGCAATGTTGCGTTTGGAGGCGCCGATATGCCGGCGCATCAACAATTCGGCCAGTTCACCGTCGCGATCGGCAATCGCGTCAAGAATGCGGTGGTGCTCGGCAAAAGCCTGGCGTGGACGATTGGGCGTAGCGGAGAACTGGATGCGGTACATGCGCACCAATTGGTACAGCTCGCCGCAGAGCATTTGGGTGAGGGTGCGATTGCCGGCGCCTTGAATTATCCGGTAATGAAAATCGAAGTCGCCTTCCTGCTGGTAGTAGCCCAGGCCGGCCTGGAACGCTTCGTCGCGTTCATGGGTATGAAGCACCTGGCGCAGCTCTTCGATTTCCGCGTCAGTCATGCGCTCGGCGGCCAGGCGGCAGGCCATGCCCTCCAGGGACTCGCGGATTTCATAGAGTTCGATCAGCTCGGCATGGCTCAAGGACACCACTCGCGCGCCAACGTGAGGCACGCGCACCAGCAGGCGCTGGCCTTCCAGGCGGTGGATGGCTTCGCGCAGCGGGCCACGGCTGATGCCGTAGGTGCGGGCCAGTTCCGGCTCGGAAATCTTGCTGCCGGGGGCGATTTCGCCTTTGACGATGGCGGCCTGGATGCGCCGGAAGACGTTCTCGGACATGGTCTGGGAATCGTCTTGCGCCACCACTGGGGTTTCCAGTTGATCCAGCATATTGTCGACACCTTTAAAAGCAATGCCGCAAAAACTAGCCACTCAAGCCAAAATAGTCAAAGAATAAATCAACATTGTCGACAATCGTCTAATAACTCCTTCTGCGCTGAATAGGGGCATGGCCGCCTGCCAGCGCTGGCGCCAAAAAAGCATCATGTTAGAATGCCCGCCGCTTTTGCCTGACATCACTTGATGAAACGGCGCACCCGAGATTGCGCAGCAATGCCAGTCGCCTTGAATTAAACATCGCACTGCAGCGCCTCAGGATCTATGAGACTCAAGCCCTTCCTTTTAATGTTTTGCCTAGCGTGCATACCCAGCCTTGGCGGCGCCGCCGAGAAGACCGTGTATGGCCTGAATGAATACGCGAAACTGGCGGGCATTGACCTGGAAGTGGCGGCCAAACTCGACACCGGCGCCAAGACCGCCTCGTTGAGCGCCCGCGACATCAAGCGCTTCAAACGCAACGGTGAGTCCTGGGTACGTTTCTACCTGGCCATCGACACCGCCCATTCCCACCCCATCGAACGCCCCCTGGCCCGCGTCAGCAAAATCAAACGCCGCGCCGGTGACTACGACCCCGATGAGGACAAGAACTACACCGCCCGCCCAGTGATCGCCCTGGACATCTGCATGGGCACTGCTTTACGCAGCATCGAAGTGAACTTGACTGACCGCAGCGCATTCCAATACCCGCTGCTGATCGGCTCCGAAGCCTTGAAACGCTTTGATGCGCTGGTCGACCCCAGTCTTAAATACGCAGCGGGCAAACCTGCCTGCGCCGCTGACGCTCCTACCGCCGAGTAAACCGAATGCGCTCTCTGACCCTGCACCTGAAAATCCTCATCACCATTTTGGTGGTGCTGGGTATTTCGGTCACCGCCTACCAGATTTTCGTGCTGGGGATTCCCGTCACCGAGGACGCCACCGACGACCTGTGGAACATCGACGCCAAGGTCGAGTTTGTCGCCAGCCCCAAAGACCCGGTGAAGATCTCGATGTTCGTGCCGCCCCTGAGCCGCGACTTCGTCAGCCTCAACGAGAGTTTCATCTCCAATAACTACGGCGTGAGCGTCAACCGCACCGACGGTAACCGCAAGGTCACCTGGTCGGCGCGCCGCGCCAAGGGCAACCAGACGCTGTATTACCGCCTGGTGCTGACCAAGCGTTACAGCGGCGAAAAGGTCAAGGTCAAAGGTCCGACCTTCCGCGACAGCATTGCTGTGGAAGGCCCGGAAAAAATCGCCGCCGAAGCCTTGCTGGCGCCGATCCGCCAGCATTCGGCCGACGTCGAAACCTTTATTACCGAAGCGATCAAGCGCACCAACAACCTCAACGACGACAATGTGAAGCTGCTGCTGGCGGGCGACCCGTCGACGCCGCACAAGGCCAAGATCGTCGAGTTATTGCTGTCCATCGCCCATGTGCCGGTGGAAAAAGTCCACACCATCCGCCTCGTCGCCGACCAGCCGCAAACCCCGGAACTGTGGCTGCGCAGCTTCAATGGCAATGACTGGCTGTATTTCAACCCGGAAACCGGCGAGCAAGGCCTGCCCGCTGACCGCCTGCTGTGGTGGACCGGCGATGAAAACCTGATCACGGTAGATGGCGGCAAGAAAGCCATGGTGACCTTCAGCCTGAACAACAGCGAAATGAACGCGATTCGCCTGGCCAAGCTGACCGACGAGAACACCGACGCCAACTTCCTCGAATACTCGCTGTACGGCCTGCCGCTGCAAACCCAGCAGACCTTCATGATCATGGTGATGATCCCGATTGGCGTGCTGGTGATTCTGATCCTGCGCAACCTGATCGGCCTGCAGACGCTGGGCACCTTCACCCCGGTGCTGATCGCCCTGGCGTTTCGCGAGACGCAACTGGGTTTTGGCATTGTGCTGTTCACCATTATTACCGCGCTGGGCTTGTCGCTCAGGTCGTACCTGGAACACTTGAAGCTGCAGATGCTGCCGAGGCTGTCGGTGGTGCTGACCTTCGTGGTGGTGCTGATTGCAGCCATCAGTTTGTTCAGCCACAAGCTGGGCCTGGAGCGCGGGCTGTCGGTGGCGCTGTTCCCGATGGTGATTCTGACCATGACCATCGAACGCCTGTCGATCACCTGGGAAGAACGCGGCGCCAACCATGCGCTGAAAGTGGCGATTGGTACGCTGTTCGCCGCCTCGCTGGCGCACATCATCATGAGCGTGCCGGAGCTGATCTACTTTGTGTTCACCTTCCCGGCAGTCCTGTTGATCCTGGTGGGTTTCATGCTGGCCATGGGTCGTTATCGCGGCTACCGCCTGACCGAACTGGTGCGTTTCAAGGCCTTCCTCAAGGCTGATTCGTAATGTTCGGCTTCTGGAAAACCTGGAAGGCCCTGGAAGCGCGGGGGATCATGGGCATCAACCGGCGTAACGCCGACTACGTGCTCAAGTACAACAAGCGCAGCCTGTACCCGATTGTGGATGACAAGATCATCACCAAGGAACGGGCCATGGCGGCCGGCATTCATGTGCCGGAAATGTACGGGATCATTTCCACCGAGAAGGAAATCGACAAGCTCGACGAGATCATCGGTGGGCGCAGCGACTTCGTGATCAAGCCGGCCCAGGGCGCCGGCGGCGATGGCATCCTGGTGGTGGCCGACCGGTTTGAAGGGCGCTATCGCACGGTGTCCGGCAAGATCATCAGCCATGAAGAAATCGAACACCAGATTTCCAGCATCCTCACCGGCCTGTATTCCCTGGGCGGCCACCGTGACCGCGCGCTGATCGAATACCGCGTGGTGCCTGACCAGATCTTCAAGAGCATCAGCTACGAAGGCGTGCCGGACATCCGCATCATTGTGCTGATGGGTTACCCGGTCATGGCCATGCTGCGCTTGCCGACGCGCCAATCCGGCGGCAAGGCCAACCTGCACCAGGGCGCGATTGGCGTGGGTGTCGACCTGGCCACGGGTTTGACGCTGCGCGGCACCTGGCTGAACAACATCATCACCAAACACCCCGACACCACCAACGCGGTGGATGGCGTGCAACTGCCCAACTGGGACGGTTTCATGAAGTTGGCGGCCAGCTGTTATGAGCTGTGCGGGCTGGGTTACATCGGCGTGGACATGGTGCTGGACCAGGAAAAAGGCCCGCTGATCCTCGAGCTGAACGCGCGGCCGGGGCTGAATATCCAGATTGCCAACGACTGCGGCCTGACGTTGCGCACCCATGCGGTGGAAGCGCGGCTGGAAGAGTTGAAAGCTGCGGGCGTGACGGAAACGCCGCAAGAGCGGGTGAAGTTCGTGCAGGAGATGTTTGGGCATATTCCCGCCGTTGAAGGCTGACGCCACTCAACTGTGGGAGCGGGCTTGCTCGCGAAAGCGGAGTGCCATTCAACACAACCGGGACTGACACGCCGTCTTCGCGAGTAAGCCCGCTGCCCCCATTTAAACCGCGCTCTAGGACCAAACCCTTCGGGGGACTACAATCGCCTCCCCCAAGCCAACAGCTGATCCACCCCGCATGTCGACCTGCTCTGTACACCCGCTGCCCTACCGGGCCAACCCCGCCGACTACTTCGCGGCGATTCGTCACGCTCCCGGCGCAGTGTTGCTCGACAGCGGCCGCCCGGCTGCCGAACGCGGGCGCTATGACCTGCTCAGCGCCTGGCCAGTGGAAACGCTGACGGTACGGCCTGACGAAAACGGCAGTGATTTCCTGCAACGCTTGCGCGAAAACCTCGCGCAGTTGGGTGAGGCGGGTTTACCTGCTGGCTATGAGTTGCCGTTCGCTGGCGGCTTGATCGGTTACCTGAGCTACGACTTCGGCCGCCACCTGGAACACATGCCGCACTTGGCGGTGGACGACCTGCACCTGCCGGACGCGCGCTTTGGGCTGTATGCCTGGGCGCTGATCAGTGACCACCGGGTGCAGAGCAGTCAGCTGGTCTTCCACCCTTCGCTGATCGACAGCGAACGACAACGCCTGATTGCGCTGTTCAACGCTGAAGTTGTCGACACCCAGGCCAGCTTCAAACTGCACGGCCCCATGGTTGCGGACCTGACCGCCGACGCTTACCGGCAGGCCATCGTGCGCATTCAGGAGTACATCCAGGCCGGCGACTGCTACCAGGTCAACTTTGCCCAGCGCTTTCGCGCGCCGTGCGTCGGCGATCCGTGGGCGGCTTACTGCGCCTTGCGTGAGGCGTGCCCTACCCCGTTTTCCGGGTTCCAGAGCCTGCCGGACGACGGCGCAGTGCTGAGCCTGTCGCCGGAGCGCTTCGTGCACATCAGCGAGCGCCGCGTCGAAACCCGCCCGATCAAAGGCACCCGCCCGCGCGGCCTGACGCCCGAAGAAGACGCGGCCCACGCCGCCGAGCTGCTGGTCAGCCCCAAGGATCGCGCCGAAAACCTGATGATCGTTGACTTGCTGCGCAACGACCTGGGCCGCACCTGCCGCACCGGCTCGGTGAAAGTGCCGGAGTTGTTCAGCCTGGAAAGCTACCCCAACGTGCATCACTTGGTGAGCAGCGTCACTGGCACCTTGGCCGACGACAAGGACGCACTCGACCTGATCGCCGGCAGCTTCCCCGGTGGTTCCATCACCGGCGCACCGAAGATTCGCGCCATGCAGATCATCGATGAGCTTGAACCCACGCGGCGCGGGTTGTACTGCGGCTCGTTGGTGTACCTGGATGTGCGCGGCGAGATGGACAGCTCCATCGCGATTCGCAGTTTGCTGGTCAAGGATGGGCAGGTGTGCTGCTGGGGCGGTGGCGGGATCGTGGCGGACTCGCAGTGGGAGGCGGAGTATCAGGAGTCGCTGACGAAAGTGCGGGTGTTGTTACAAACGTTGGAAAGCTTGTAGCAGCCCAGCCCTGCCTGAGGCTCAGACGCAGAGCCGAGCTGCCGAAAAAGCCTGCATCAGAACAGTCGTGGACGACGTGTGGCCTGGAGGATAGCGTCCAGCGTCCACGTCCACCCGCCGTTTGTGAAGGATCACATGAAGCGACTGCCTACTCGTCAGAAATTATTTCCGCGATTGCATATCCACCTCACCGGGCCTACCATCTCCCAAATTGGGAGGTTGCAGCGATGCGCATAATCGCTCTGTCTGCCTTACGAACATTCTGGGAAAGCCATCCCGCCTGTACCGATGCCAAAACACCCCTGGTCGAGTTGTACCGTCATATGGAGAAGACCACTTACCAGACGCCACAGGCACTCAAAGCAGAGCTCAGAACAGCCAGCATTCTCAAAGGCGGCAGGGTTGTGTTCAACGTGGGTGGCAACAAGTATCGAGTGATCATGGCAATCGATTATCAGCGCCAGCTGGGGTTCATACGCTTCGTGGGAACCCACGCGCACTACGACCAGATCAACGCGGAGACCGTGTGATGAACATAAAACCCATTCATTCCCAGCAAGACCTGGCGGCGGCGCTCGCACGCGTCGAGCAATTATGGGGGGCCGAGATCGGCTCGCCGGAGGGTGACGAGCTGGAGATCCTCGCTGTCCTTATTGAGAAATACGAAGCGGAACACTATCCCATGCCGCCCTCGGACCCGGTGGAAGCGATCAAATTTCGCATGGAGCAGCTAGGCATGACCGCCCGTGACCTTGAGCCTTTCATCGGCACGAGCGGGCGAGTGTCTGAAGTGCTGAACCACAAGCGCAAGCTGAGCCTGGCGATGATCAAGCGCCTGCATGAGGGCTTGAGTATTCCTTATGATCGGTTGCTCGCAGGCAAGCCAGCCACCACAGGTTGAACTGTGTGAACCCGACCAAATGTGGGAGCTGGCTTGCCTGCGAAGCGGCCATCAGCAGCGCTGAAAAACTTACAGGCTCAACGCCCGATTCGACGCTTTGATGAACTCTTTCTTCAAATCCTCAAACGTATGCACCGCGGGAAATTGCGGGAACTCGCGAATCACGTTCTGCGGCGCATGGAACAGAATCCCACGGTCAGCTTCGCCCAGCATCGTGGTGTCGTTGTAGGAATCGCCGGCGGCGATCACGCGGTAGTAGAGGGTCTTGAATGCCAGCACGGATTGGCGCTTCGGGTCCTTTTGACGCAGTTGGTAACTCACCACCCGGTCGTTTTCATCGGTGATCAAGCGGTGGCACAGCAAGGTCGGAAAACCCAACTGGCGCATCAGCGGTTGGGAGAATTCGTAAAAAGTGTCGGACAGGATCACCACCTGGAAACGCTCGCGCAGCCAGTTGACGAACTCAATGGCGCCGTCCAGCGGCTCAAGGGTGGCGATTACTTCCTGGATGTCGGCAAGCTTGAGCCCATGCTCGTCGAGGATGCGCAGGCGTTGCTTCATCAGCACGTCGTAGTCGGGAATGTCGCGGGTAGTGGCGCGCAGGGATTCAATACCGGTTTTTTCGGCGAAGGCGATCCAGATTTCCGGAACCAGCACCCCTTCCAGGTCGAGACAGGCAATTTCCACAAGACACTCCCATTTAGATGTTGTTAGTTGAGCGAGCAAAAGGACTGCCGAACTCTAGCGACTCAAGCTCTGCGCCGCAACGCAGGGCGGATTTTGGTACCATCGCTTCCCTATAGAGCGCTCAGCGCCACTGACCTGTAGGAACCCTCCTGATGAACCAAGCCTTCGACGTCGTTGAACTCGCCACGACTTATGCCAACAAATCCGCCCAGGACATTCTCAAGCTGGCGTTCAGCCAGTTCGGTGATGACCTGTGGATTTCCTTCAGCGGCGCCGAGGATGTGGTGCTGGTAGACATGGCTTGGAAGCTGAACAAGAACGTCAAGGTGTTCAGCCTCGACACCGGGCGCCTGCACCCGGAGACCTACCGGTTCATCGAACAGGTGCGCGAGTTCTACAAGATCGACATCGAGTTGATCTCGCCAGACCAGAGCAAACTGGAACCCTTCGTCAAGGAAAAGGGCCTGTTCAGTTTCTACAAGGATGGCCATGGCGAATGCTGCGGTGTGCGCAAGATCGAACCGCTGCGCCGCAAACTGTCCGGCGTGAGCGCCTGGGCCACCGGCCAACGCCGTGACCAGAGCCCCGGCACCCGCAGCCAGGTGGCGGCGTTGGAAATTGACACGGCATTCTCTACGCCCGAGCGCACCCTGTACAAATTCAACCCGCTGGCGCAAATGACCAGCGAGGAAGTCTGGGGTTACATCCGCATGCTCGAGCTGCCGTACAACAGCCTGCATGAGCGCGGGTTTATCAGCATCGGCTGCGAGCCGTGCACCCGGCCAGTATTGCCGAACCAGCACGAACGCGAAGGCCGCTGGTGGTGGGAAGAAGCCACGCAGAAGGAATGTGGGCTGCACGCTGGGAATATCATCAGCAAGGCCTGAGGTCTGTCGCAGTAAAAAATGTGGGAGAGGGCTTGCTCGCGATGAGGGTGTGTCAGTCAATGAATTGTTGGCTGATAGATCGCTATCGCGGGCAAGCCCGCTCCCACATTTGCTTTGTGGGGGGGACAAAAATTTTGTACACACCTATGTAACTATCGGTGCCATTTATGTGTGCAATTCATATTGCACCGCACCAAAACGTAACACCCATCCCCGCGTGCTGCTTGCCTCTCCAAGAGAGCGCCTCCCCACTTAAAAATAAATACCTGTTCAAACGGTCAATTTATATCGCTTTAAATTCAGCTAGTTATTTTAATAATCAGTAAAAACGAAATTAAACACAGTTTTTATAGATCGAAAACTGGCACGCATGTGGCTTAAGGTGAATTACGCTTTGTATACAATAAATACAAAACATACATACACTTTGCCATCTGCGACGTTTCAGCAGATGCGCCGGAGCCTGCCGGAATGCGTACAAGCCTCTCGAATAACATCGCACTGGATCTGCCCTCCTCCGTCCTGAACCCTGTGGCGGCAAGCCCCGGCCCGCTCGTGCTCAGCCCGCGCTTGCACAACAAAGACCTGGCGCCCACCAAGGTTGAAGGCCGACGTTGGGGCCGCTACAGCATCTTTGCGCTGTGGACCAATGACGTGCACAACATCGCCAACTATTCGTTTGCCATCGGCCTGTATGCCTTGGGCCTTGGCGGCTGGCAGATTTTGATGTCGCTGGGGATCGGCGCAGCGCTGGTGTACTTCTTCATGAACTTGTCGGGGTTTATGGGCCAGAAGACCGGGGTGCCCTTCCCGGTGATCAGCCGCATCAGTTTCGGCATCCACGGTGCACAGATTCCGGCGTTGATTCGCGCGGTCATTGCGATTGCCTGGTTTGGTATCCAGACCTACCTGGCCTCGGTGGTTTTCCGCGTGCTGCTGTCGGCCATTCATCCAGGGTTTGCCGACTATGACCACAACTCCATCCTCGGCCTGTCGACCCTCGGTTGGGCGTGTTTCGTGGCGATCTGGTTTGTGCAGCTGATGATCCTGGCTTACGGCATGGAAATGGTGCGCCGCTACGAGGCGTTCGCCGGGCCGGTGATTCTGGTGACGGTGGCTTCGCTGGCCGGTTGGATGTACTTCCAGGTCGGCGGCAATATTGCCTGGTCGATCCGCGAACCGCTGAGCGGCGGCGAGATGTGGCGCAATATCTTTGCCGGTGGCGCGTTGTGGCTGACGATCTACGGCACGCTGATCCTCAATTTCTGCGACTTCGCCCGTTCCTCGCCCTGCCGCAAGACCATCCTGGTCGGCAACTTCTGGGGCTTGCCGGTAAATATCCTGGTGTTTGCCGCAATCACCGTGCTGCTCTGCGGCGGGCAGTTCCAGCTCAATGGCCGGGTGATCGAAAGCCCGACCGAAATCATCGCGGCCATTCCCAATACCTTCTTCCTGGTGCTCGGCTGCCTGGCCTTCCTGATTGTTACCGTAGCGGTCAACATCATGGCCAACTTCGTTGCCCCCGCGTTTGTGCTCAGCAACCTGGCGCCCAAGTACCTGAACTTTCGCCGCGCCGGGTTGATCAGCGCCACGCTGGCAGTGCTGATCCTGCCGTGGAATCTCTACAACAGCCCGCTGGTGATCGTGTATTTCCTCTCGGGCCTGGGCGCACTGCTGGGGCCGCTGTACGGGGTGATCATGGTCGATTACTGGCTGATCCGTAAAAGCCAGGTGGACGTATTGCAGCTGTATAGCGAAGACCCCAATGGCGTTTATTACTACAGCCGCGGAGTCAATTTACGTGCGGTCGCGGCGTTTATTCCCGCAGCGGTGATCGCAATTCTGCTGGCGCTGTTGCCCGGCTTTGCCAGCGTCGCCCCGTTTTCCTGGCTGTTTGGCGCCGGTATTGCAGGGCTGTTGTACCTCTTGATCGCCAAGCGTCGGCCGCACTACGCCGATGTCAGTGGCGAAAGCATTGCAGTCGATAACGTCAGTCATTAATCAAGGACATTCCATGCGTATCCTCGTGGTCAACGTCAACACCACCGAATCCATCACTGAAACCATTGCCCAGCAGGCGCGGGCCGTCACCTCGCCAGGCACTGAGATTGTCGGGCTCACGCCTTACTTCGGCGCCGAATCAGTGGAAGGCAATTTCGAAAGCTACCTGGCCGCCATCGCGGTGATGGACCGCGTGATAGCCTACGACCAGCCGTTTGATGCGGTGATCCAGGCCGGCTATGGCGAACATGGCCGTGAAGGGTTGCAGGAGCTGTTGAACGTGCCAGTGGTGGACATCACTGAAGCAGCCGCCAGCACAGCAATGTTCCTGGGGCACGCCTATTCAGTAGTCACCACCCTGGATCGCACTGTGCCGTTGATTGAAGACCGCTTGAAACTCGCCGGCCTGTACCAGCGCTGCGCCTCGGTACGCGCCAGTGGCATGGCAGTGCTGGAACTGGAAGAAGACCCGCTGGCGGCGATGGAAGCCATCGTGCGTCAGGCGGAACGGGCCATTCACGACGACAAGGCCGAGGTGATCTGCCTGGGCTGCGGCGGCATGGCCGGGCTGGATGAA
Source organism: Pseudomonas sp. TREG-RG-20F-10-E-6-01 (assembly GCF_022662455.1). Lineage (NCBI taxonomy): Bacteria > Pseudomonadati > Pseudomonadota > Gammaproteobacteria > Pseudomonadales > Pseudomonadaceae > Pseudomonas > Pseudomonas sp. TREG-RG-20F-10-E-6-01. Next base: position 564,657 of record NZ_JAKNQP010000002.1, read on the forward strand.
CAGATTCGCCAGCGCACCGGCGTGCCGGTGGTGGATGGGGTGACGGCCGCGGTGACCATTGCCGAATCGCTGGTGCGGTTGGGGTTGTCGACGTCGAAGATCAGGACTTACGCCACGCCGAGGCCGAAGAAAGTCATTGGCTGGCCGGGTCAGTTCGGCCGGTAGACCGCGTCGCCTGCATCGCGGGCAAGCCCGGCTCCCACAGGGGAATGCGATTAAAAGTGGGAGCCGGGCTTGCCCGCGATGGCCGCGCCTCGGTAGGCCGCCGGAATCAAATGGCGCTGAACCGTCGCCCCAGTTGCTGCTCGGCAAACTGCTCAATGATGAAATCCACAAACACCCGGGTCTTGCCGGGCAGCAGTTTGTGCTCGGCGTAGTACAGGGAGATGTTGCCGTCGTCGACGTACCAGTCGGGCAACACCCGCACCACCGCACCGCTGTCCAGAAACGGCACGGCCATCGGCATGCTCACCAGCGCAATGCCCAGGCCTTGAGCGCTGGCGCAGCAGGCGGCTTCGGAGTCGCTCATGGTCATGCGCGGTTTGAGTACCAGCGGGCGTTGTTCACGGTCCGGGCCGGTGAGTTGCCAGGTACGCACGCGGCCGGTTTGCGGCGAGCGGATCAGGATGCCCAGGCACCGCGATAAATCTTCGGGCGCGTGCACCGGCAGGCGTTGCGCCAGGTAATCCGGGGAGGCCACCAGCACTCGATGCGCGGGGCTCAGCTTGCGCGCCACCACGCCCTGGGGCAGTTCAAAACCACCGCCAATGGCAGCGTCGAAGCCTTGACCGACCAGGTCGACCTGACGGTTATCGAAATGCCAATCCGGGCTGATGTCCGGAAAGCGCCGCATAAACTCCGCCAGCAACGGCACCACATAACGATTGCCGAACACCGTGCCCATGCTGACTTTAAGCGTGCCCACCGGCCGCCCTTCGGCGCTGGCCAGGTTGGCCACGGCGTTCTGGATGGTGGTGAGGCTGCCACTGACCTCCTCGAGGAACAGCTTGCCGGCCTCGGTCAGGGTCAGGCGTCGGGTGCTGCGCTGGAACAGCCGCACACCCAGGCGTGCCTCCAGCTTGGCGACGCTTTTACCCACCGCCGCCGGTGTCAGGCTCAAGTGCCTGGCGGCCTCGGCAAAGCTGCCGCCTTCGGCGCTGCGTACAAAACATTCGATACCGCCAAAGCTTTCCATATCGCCTCATTGCAAACTTTTGGTTTACACAGACTATAGCAATCACGGTCTACCGGGTCGGCGGGACGAGGTCGATACTCACCCCATCAACTACTTGGAGATCGACATGACTGCACACAACCTCACTGGCAAAGTCGCCTTGATTCAAGGCGGTTCCCGCGGCATCGGTGCCGCCATCGTCAAACGCCTGGCCGCGCAGGGCGCAGCCGTCGCCTTTACCTACGTCAGCTCGGCCGCAAAAGCCGAAGCGTTGCAAAACAGCGTGATCAGCGCAGGCGGCCAAGCCCTGGCGATACAGGCCGACAGCGCCGATGCCACAGCGATTCGCGCTGCCGTCAACGCCACCGTCGACGCCTTCGGGCGCCTGGATATCCTGATCAACAACGCCGGGGTGCTGGCCATCGCGCCACTGGAAGACTTCAAGCTGGAAGACTTCGACCAGACCCTGGCGATCAATGTGCGCAGCGTGTTCATTGCCACGCAGGAAGCGGCCAAACATATGAGCGAAGGCGGCCGCGTGATCAATATCGGCAGCACCAATGCCGAGCGCATGCCGTTCGGCGGCGGCGGGCCGTACGCGATGAGCAAGGCGGCGCTGGTGGGGCTGACCAAGGGCTTGGCACGGGACCTGGGGCCGCGCGGCATCACGATTAACAACGTGCAGCCTGGGCCGGTGGACACCGATATGAACCCGGCGAGCGGCGAGTTTGCCGAAACATTGATCGGGTTGATGGCAGTGGGACGTTATGGCCGCGTGGAGGAGATTGCCAGTTTCGTGGCGTATCTGGCGGGGCCGGAAGCCGGGTATATCACGGGTGCCAGCTTGACCATCGATGGTGGCTTCAGCGCCTGAGGGTTCTGGAGAACAGCAAAACCCAATGTGGGAGCTGGCTTGTCTGCGATGGCGTCCTCAAGGTCGCTATCGCAGGCAAGTCAGCGCCCACATTTTTTGGCCTGTGCTGAGTCAGCGCATGGGAGGGAGGCCGTAGGCGGCCAGGTCAAAGTCTGCGAGTTTGCGGATGATCTGGTCGGCATGCGCGTACTTGCTGTCGGCCATGGCTTCATCCGGCACGGCGATGGCCGTCATGTTGGCAGCTTTTGCGGCCGTCACGCCAAACGGTGAATCTTCGAACACCAGGCAATCTTCTGGCGCTACGCCCAAGCGGCGTGCAGCGGTGAGGAAGATATCCGGTGACGGTTTGGCGGCGCCGACTTCCGGGTCGTCAGCGGTGACGATGGTGCCGAACAGGCCAAACCATTCGCGGTGCAATGTGGTTTTGTGGCCAAATGAATGACGCGACGAGCTGGTGCCCACCGCAATCGGGATGTTATGCGCGTTCAAGTGCCGCACCAGCGCTTCGGCGCCGGGCATGCCCAAGGCCTTGGGGAAACGCTCGCTCATCAGCGGTTCGCGTATTTCCAGAAACTCAGCCGGCGTGATCGGCAAGTCCAACGCTTTCACCACATAGTCGGCCAGGTCCTGGGCACCTCGGCCGATGATGTGCTGCTTGATCCCCCAGTCGTAGGTGCGACCGTAACGTTCGGCGATGATCTGCGTGACTTCGGTGTAGATGCCTTCAGTGTCCAGCAACAACCCGTCCATATCGAAAATCACGGCCTTGATTGGACCGACTGCAATACGCGGTGCATTCATCACAACAGAACCTTGGGGGAAGGACTAAAAGGGTTCAGCACAATAACGGTCATGGTTGCCTGCAAGCAACCGTTGCGATGAGCAATCCGCCCTTCCTCTCCTGCCTTACTGAACACACCGAAAAAACTGCCGAGCTTATCGACTACCCGCAAAAACAACTCGGTTAAGGACCAACACTGTCATTATGCTGAGGTGTTGCCTGTTCTGTCTGTGACTCACTTTTAAAAGCGAACCCGACATGCTCTATCGCGTAGCCGCCGACAGCCTGGTGCTGTTTCACCTGTGTTTCATCCTGTTCGTGTTGTTCGGCGGGCTGCTGGCGCTCAAGTGGCGGCCGGTCATGTGGCTGCACTTGCCCGCTGCCGCCTGGGGCGTGGCCGTGGAAGTGTTCCACCTGCCCTGCCCGCTCACCCGCTGGGAAAACCTGTTTCGCCACCTCGCCGGGCAGGACGGTTATGGCGGCGGGTTTATCGAGCATTACCTCCTCACGCTGATCTACCCGGCCGGGCTGACTCCGAACATTCAACTGATGCTTGGCGCGTTGGTGTTGCTGATCAATATCGCGGTGTATGTGCGCCTGGTCAGGCAGGCGTAGGCAGGCAACCCAGGTCAGCCAGGGTGGCTTCGACCGCTTGATCCAGCGGCGTGTGTGGTTCGCGGCCCAAGGTATCCAGCAAACGCTGGTTATCCATCCGCAGCGGGGTTTGCCACAGGTAGCGCATCTCCAGCATCTCGCGAACCGTGACCACGAAGGGCGCGATCACTCGCATCAACCACCAGGGGAAGCGGCCTGCGCGGGGTTGATGACCGGTCCTGCGCAAGACTGCCCGCTGGATCGCCTGAGTCATCTGCGTGCCATCCATATCCTCATGCCCCGCCATATGAAAGCGCGCGAACGCCTCGAGCGTTTCGCGGCGTTCAATCAGCGCGAGCATGGTGCGCGCCACATCCGGCAAGTACGCCCATTGGTGCGCCACACCCGGCGCGCCCGGATAGCTGACGACATGCACCGGCTTGCCGGGTTCGACCAGGCCCTGGGCAAACCAGTTGTTGGCGACACGGGCGCCAAAGAAATCCCCGGCCCGTACGATCAACACGCGAGCGCCCTGGCGGGACGCCTGTTCCAAACGCTGCTCCAATTGCACCCGGATCGCGCCCTTGCGGGTTTGCGGGTGTTGAGGCGAGTCTTCGTGCAACACGGGAAACGCATCCGGCCCGAAGTTATAGACCGTGCCGGGCAGCACAATCGTCGCGCCTTCGGCGATGGCCGCCGCAATGGTGTTGTCGATCATCGGCACCACCCGTTCCGCCCAATTGCGATAGCCCGGCGGGTTGACCGCATGCACGATCACCGCACAGCCACGCGCGGCGGCAAGCACGTCTTGACGATTGAGCGCATCGCCCTTGATCCAGGAAAAGGACGAGTTCTCACGCCGGGCCTTGTCCACATCCCGGGTCAACGCACACACTTGCCAACCCGCCGCGCGCATCTGCCGTGCCACTTCACCGCCAATCCCGCCCGTTGCACCCAGTACCAGAACTTTGCTCATGACCTGCTCCCATGTTGTCGGCGAGGTCATTTTGTGTGCAGCGTCGCTATAGATAAATTGCCGAAGAGCATCCAGCCGCTATACATTTATGCATGGCTACACATATTGGTTGGGAGCTTTACCGATCGTTCCTTGGTGTACTCAAGGAAGGCTCGTTGTCGGGGGCCGCACGGCAGCTTGGCATTACACAGCCCACGGTCGGCCGGCACATTGCCGCGCTTGAAGCGGCGCTGGGCGTGGTGCTTTTTACCCGTTCACCCACGGGGCTGTTGCCAACTGCCGTGGCGCACACCTTGCGCGCCCATGCTGAAACCATGGAGCGCACCGCCGCCGCCCTGGAACGCGCGGCGTCTTCTCAAGGCGATGAAGTGCGCGGGGTGGTGCGGGTCTCGGCCAGTGAAGTGATCGGCGTGGAAGTGCTGCCGCCGATCATCACCGCGCTGCGCCGCCAGCACCCGCACCTGCGGGTTGAACTGATCCTGACCAACCGCCTGATCGACCTGCTGCAACTGGAGGCCGACATCGCTGTGCGCATGGTCCGCCCCAGCCAGGAGCAACTGCTGGCGCGGCGTGTCGGCTTGATTGAAGTCGGCCTGCACGCCCGTGACGATTACCTGCAAGAACGCGGCATGCCTGTGCAAATGCAGGACCTGGTCGGTCATTCAGTGATCGGCTTCGACCAGGAAACCGCGTTTATCCGCAGCCTGGCCTTCAAGGGCTTTGAACGCAGCGCCTTTGCCATCAGCAGCGACAGTGACCTGGCGCAACTGGCGCTGATCCGCGCCGGCGCCGGCATCGGCGGGTGCCAGGTGCAATTGGCCAAACAGAACCCGCGCCTGCAACGGGTATTGCCGCAGGCGTTCGCGTTCAAGATGGACACCTGGGTGACCATGCACGAAGACCTGCGCAACAGCCCGCGCTGCCGGGTGACCTTTGATGCGTTAGTGGCGGGTTTGCAGCGTTACGTACAGGCTTGAGACAGCTTGGTTGGTAAAGAATCAGTCTCCCTCATTCCGTTCGTAGACGCCCCCATGTCCGAAGCCTTCGAAGTCCCCAGCCCCCACGAAAAACACATCGAACACACCACCGAACATGCGCACGGGCGCGGTGACAATTTTGCCAGCCGCATCGCCGTGATGACCGCGCTGATGGCCACCCTCGGCGCCATGCTCAGCTACCAGGCCGGCTCCACCGAAAGCGAAGCGGCGATGGACAAGAACAACGCCGCCATCATCAAGACCGAAGCCGCCAACCAGTGGAACTACTACCAGGCCAAATCCAGCCGGCAGAACCTGGCCGAACTGGCCACGCATATTCCCGGCGTGGACGCTGCGCATTACAAGGATGAGATCGAGCGTTACAAGAGCCAGAAGGAAGACGTGCGCAAACAGGCCGAAAAGCTTGAGGCGACCTCCAAGGAATGGGATCAGAAATCCGAAGAGGCGCTGCACCAGCATCACCGTTGGGCGCAGGCGATGACGGCGATTCAGATCGCGATTTCGTTGGCGGCGATTACGTTGCTGACACGCAAGGAATGGCTCAAACGCATGTCCTACACCGCTGGCGGTGTGGCCGTAGTACTGGGCGCCTTGGCGTGGCTACACCTCTGACAGACTGAACACAGTCAAAAATGTGGGAGCGGGCTTGCCCGCGATGGCGGTGGGTCAAACAACATTAATGTTTGCTGTGCCACCGCTATCGCAGGCAAGCCAGCTCCCACATTGGTTCTGCGGTGTTTTCGGAATTGGGTTCGCCATCACATCGCTATATAGTAAAACGCATAACGCCTGATGCTGTTCAACGCGAGGGGTAACCGGTGACTGCACAACCCAAAGAAGCCGTGGGCGCCGCCTACAGTATCGACGCCATGCGCTACGCCCAGGCCATGACCTGGCAAGCCATCAACCACCTCGCCCAACGCATTCGCCCCGGCATGCTCGAATCCCAAGCGCGTGAGCTGGGCAAACAGGTACTCGCCGAGCTCGACATGCAACGCATCTGGCATCCGCTGCTGGTGCGCTTTGGCGCCAATACCCTCAAGGCTTTCAACCAGCGCTCGGACGGCGACCCGGTGCTGGGTGAAAACGATATCTTCTTTATCGACATGGGCGCCGTGTGGCAAGGCCACGAAGGTGACGCCGGCGCCACCTTTGCCACCGGCAACGACCCTGAAATGATCGCCTGCGCCAGCGCCGCCAAAGTACTGTTCGAGCGCGTACAATCGCGCTGGAAAAATGGCCAGGTCGTAGGCCTTGAGCTGTACCGCTACGCCGAGGAACACGCCAAGGCCATGGGCTGGCAACTGAACCTGGACATCAAGGGCCACCGCGTCAGCGACTTCCCCCACGCGATCCACCGTGGCGGCGACCTGGGGGATTTCGAGCACTGCCCGAACGCCGGGCTGTGGATCCTGGAAATTCAGATTGCCCACCCGAGCAAGCCCTACGGCGCTTTTTACGAAGACCTACTCGCTTAAGGAATACCCATGGAACACTCCACCCAATTCCCCGTGCTGTTGTTTTCCTACGGCACCTTGCAAGACAAGGCCGTGCAACTCGCCAACTTTGGCCGGGAACTGGTCGGCCAGCACGACGCGATGCTCGGCTATTCGCAAAGCTGGGTCGAAATCACCGACCCCGAAGTGCTGGCCACCAGCGGCAAGACCCACCACCCGATTGTCGCGCCGACCGAAGAAAAGGCTGCCAGCGTTGAAGGCATGGTCTTTCAGATCAACGAGCAGGAACTGGCCGCGGCGGATGCCTACGAGGTGTCGGACTACAAGCGTGTGTCAGTGGCATTGGCCTCGGGCCTGACAGCGTGGGTCTACGTGCAAGCCTGAAGATGAAATTGCGGGCAATTGATTTCAATCTGCCAGTGCTCAGATTAAAGTGGCGCCCCCTCGAGAATTGAATCTCGAGGGTCAGTCCATGGAGTTACACAGTGAAGTACGTCAGTAAAGTGGTTGCAGCAGCTGTTCTCGGTTTTACCCTCGCAGGCTGCACCGGCACCGCCATCAAATCCCCGCAGTACGACAGCAGCCAATACACCGTTTTGGGCCACAGTGAAGCCAGCGCTACCGGCATCATGTTGTTCGGCGTCATCCCGATCGGTCAGAACAGCCGCTTCGTGCGCGCCCAGACTGCGGCCATCAAGGCCAAAGGCGGCGACGCGCTGATCAACACCCAAGTGCAGGAAAACTGGTTCTGGGCCTGGGTGCTGAGCGGTTACACCACCAAAATCTCCGGTGATGTGATCAAGCTGAAAACCGCGCAATAAGCCGGAAGTTGCCAGGGCATTGAGCCCGACAAGCGACGTATCATGGGCCAGACCTTCGAGGACGGCCCATGAACCTCAGTATCCTTTACGCACTCGCCGCTGCTGCGCTGTTCGGCGCCAGCACCCCGCTCGCCAAAAGCCTCGGCCTGGGCCTCTCGCCCATACTGCTCGCCGGCCTGCTCTACCTCGGCAGCGGCATCGGCCTCGCAGGCGTGCGCCTCATCCGTGATCGTGGCTGGAAACCCACCGGGCTCACCCCGGCTGAATGGCCGTGGCTGATCGGCGCCATCGCGTTCGGCGGCATCCTCGGGCCGGTGGCACTGATGTTCGGCCTGACCCGCACCGCCGGCACGACCGCCTCACTGATGCTCAACCTTGAATCAGTGTTGACCGCCGTCATCGCCTGGCGGGTGTTCAGAGAAAATGCCGACCGGCGCATTGTGTTCGGGATGATCGCCATTGTGCTGGGCGGCGTAGTGCTGTCCTGGTCCGACGCCGGCGGCGCCAGCCACGATTGGCTCGGGCCGGCGGCCGTGGCAGTGGCCTGTTTGTGCTGGGGCATCGATAACAACCTGACGCGCAAGGTGTCTGCGGCGGACGCATTGTTCATCGCCGGCGCCAAAGGGTTGATTGCCGGGGCGGTGAACTGCAGCCTCGCGCTGTACCTCGGAGCGCAGATGCCGGGTGTGGCGCAGCTGGCGCCGATCTTGCTGGTGGGGTTTCTGGGGTACGGCATCAGCCTGGTCCTGTTTGTTTTGGCCTTGCGCGGGTTGGGCAGTGCGCGCACCGGAGCGTACTTCTCGACGGCGCCGTTCCTTGGGGCGGCGGTGTCCTTGCTGGCGTTCGGGGAGTCGATGACGGTGGCGTTCTGGATTGCGTCGGCGCTGATGGCCGTGGGCGTGTGGTTGCACCTGACAGAGCGGCATGCGCATGAACATCTGCATGACGCGACGGAACACGGGCATCGGCACGTACATGATGAACATCATCAGCATGAGCATGGGTTCGAGTGGGACCCGACGCAGCCGCACAGTCATGTGCATGTTCACAGCGTGATGAAGCATAGCCATGCGCACTTTCCGGATGTGCATCATCGGCATCGGCATTGAGGCACTGACGGCAAAGCGACCGGGCATTATGGGAAAGGGCGAGGTAGAGTCGCCCTTCTTTTCAAGGCCAATCGTCAATAAAAAACCAGCTGATGATGAGACCGAAGAGGGAGAGACAGGTCACGAAAGTTGGTATGACCATCCAGTACTTTAGATGCCGAGGTATTTTTTCAACATCCTCAACAAGTACCATGCCTCTCCACTGAATGACTTTTGGGATAAGAATGACAGTAGCCATGGCGTATACGCGTTGAGGCCTTCCCTGAAAGGGCGCATTACGAAAAGTGTGCCTGCATCCGACTATATAGCTGCTGTATTGCAGATAGCGCTCCGCGGCATCGAGTTTTTTGAACATGGCAGAAAACATGATTGGGAAGCTTAGTAGCAAGAGGGCGCATGAGCCTAATACAAAATATTCCAGATACATTCAATTCTCCACGGACTTATAGAGAAATTTACCTACGAACTCTCCAGCGCTGCTTCCGAGCTTACCTGAGGCGAGGCCGCCCGCAGCACCGCCGACGATGGCGCATGCCAAAGCTCCGGCGCCCGCTGTAGGTATGCCAAAAACGATGGCGCAAGCACTGGTACCGACAAGAGTACCAAGTGTCCCGCCTATGGATGCGCCGCCCACTCCCATCACCAACTTGCCTGCTTCAACATATTTCGCCTGCGTACACTCTTGCTCACGGCCCGTGGAACACGCCTCCGATATCTCCAGCGCCGTGGCCCCAACATCCAGTGCTATACCAATATAAGTCCCCGCCTTTAACATCTGCGAAGCCTTGGCTAAACGCTTGACCCTCTCCTCATACCCACTGATTTCTCCATAATGCCAGTAGCTTTTACTGGAAATCCCGAGCATTTTTTTAATCGAACCTTCGTTTCTCAAGCCCGTACCCAAACGCGCCATCCCCGAAATTTGAGTATCCAACCTTGCAAACAGCGCCCTACGCTTAACCAGAAACTCTTCCCTTGCCCCCGTGGTGCCCTTTCTCAAGTACTGCTTATGCAAATCCTCGATTTCCATAAGGGTCTTCTCGACCTGCGCTAGATGCTTACTCCAGGCACTGCTGGCACTGCCGATGCCAACAGACGAATAGGACAATATGGACTGCAATTGATCATGGTTTTTGATCAGAAATTGGTCAGTTGCGGAGTATGCCAACAGGGCGAGCTTTATATTCTGCGCCGAGCGCATCAGCTGTGCCTCTGCAGCGGTGCAATCGGCAGTTCGGCTATCGCCAATGATCACCAACTGCCCAGGCAACACCAGCGTGTTGCGGATGTGCTGGTTCAGGGCGTCGAATTTGGTGTGAGTATGCGGATCAAGCGCCAAGCTCATTTTGAGCAAGGGATAAGGCTGCGGTCGTTCGTTGATAAATGCGTACGGTCCCTGCATGCGTGCACTTCCAAGTGACTGAGGCGCACGACTATAAGAAGGCGCTACTGCCGAGGTAAGACGCGTATAGGGGTGGTTTTGATGTTTCAGAAACAGGCCACTTCAATCGAGGCCAATTCCTACGATTGCAGGTTCTGGCTGATCACCTGCCCCAATCATTCAAAGGAGTTGCGTGGATCTGATCGAGATAGATTACCTAGGCAACGTCCTACAGCCCATTGGGAAGCGTCGACCTACCGCTTCAAAATCGCCAAGCCTATAGTCGCTCGGTCGCCCACATGGCGATCGGGTTTGGCGACTCGACGATAAATCGAAAGAAACATCCACGCGTATTTGCGGGATGCTTCTGCGCGCAATAAGCTGCTCAACGGTAGCTGTGCGCGGGAGACCTTCGGGTCTGCCGGTTTTTCCGATTGTCCCGGTTCGCCAACCTGCGTACAGCTGCCACCCTTTTGTTTGGCGACAAATGTGTGGTTGCTATTCTCTGACAACCGGAGTTTCACACATGAACCAATACACTGCCCTCACCAGCAACGACAGCGCCACCCCTGCCCTTTTTATCGATACCACCGTGCCGTTGGAAATCCTCCTCGACGCCGCAAGTTGTCGGCTTCGGGCTGTCACCCAAGTTCTTGAGAACCTTGCCCTACGTAGTGAAATAAGCAGTGATGCAGTTGTGCTCAGCGATTTTGCGTTGCTTTGCTCAATTCCGCTGCGCGATGGGTGCGATTTGCTGGATGTCATCGCGCGGCGGATGGATATACCACGCGTATGATCTAAGAACGCTACGCTTTCAAACTTCCCCCTAGGTCTCTGCCGAAACCTGGGGGCTTTGTTTTCTCGTATTTGACGCCACGTCCCTCGCTTTAGAATTTAAGGGCACGCCTATACACTGAGCTGCAATGGCACCTGCCGGATCCCTCTCGATTCAGACCTGACTCATACAACAAGACCCTATAAAAATGAAAATAGTGTTCATCGCTACGCTGGGAATGTTATCGCTGATTCAACCATCACTGTCCTTCGCGGATAACGCCAATGGAAAAAATCTCTTCTTACAGCGATGTGCCATGTGCCACGGCGCTGATCTCAAGGGAACAGGGCCATTAGCGCATAGGAGCAATCCGCCTACGCCTGATTTGACAACGCCTGCTTTCAAGAAACGACTGAGTGATTATCCGGGCGTTATTGTATCGTCGGTAATACTTCGGCCGAATGGAGACTTGATTCCGAGAACGTTGCGAGAGAATGGTGTGAAGGTGCCGCCACATGCCTGGACGGTTAATGATTTTCGTGATTTGAATCAATATATGAGTGGCGCTATTTTAAAAAATGATGCTTTTTAAACAGTAATCCAAGTATCAATTACTTTGTCATTTACCAAGTAAATGTGGATAACCCTCGCAAAACAAGCTCTCTCACCGAGCGAGCGTATGAGGGCCTGTATTAAATAAGTGGCGTTATTCGAATTCAGGGTTCAGCCACTACAAAGTTCTTTTATCGCCTTGCTGATAACGGCCTGCCGTTTACAAATCGAAGGGCGGCGCATGGCCAAGGTCTAATGCCGTCAATTGCGGTTTGTCAGAAGCTTCCTAACTTCGATATATCTCAAGCGCCAGCGCCCAGCGTTTAAAGGGTGCTATGCCCGCCAAACCCAGCACATCAAAAAACACCCATTTGCGAGTCCGTACCGAAAAAGCCTGAACGGCTTGCCCCGGGGTAAGGCTCTGAGCATTGCTGATCAATATGAGCGCACCAGACATACTTCCCATATATTGACCCAGCCAAACCCGGACGGCAGCAAATTCGCACCCCGGAAAAAACGGGACTTGCGCGGCAGGCAAGGCCGTTGAGATGCTCAAAAAACTACGCACCGCGACCTACATGAAAGCCCGAGGCGACAGCAACGCCTTGACCGTGAGTTTCAGCGGGCGCATTGCCCGAATCGCCGGCGTTCACCAATTCGGTCTTAAAGACCGTACTGAGCGCAGTGCACCAGAGATCCGTTACGAGCAACGTGAATTATTAGGCTTCACAGACATGGAGTTTGATATAATTCCCGGCGCTGTACTGACAAAGCCAACTCAATAAACTCTTTTTGATCGAGAACTAAAATGCAAGGAAAGCAAAACATGGCAAAGCCAAACTACAAAATGATCGTAGCCTTGTGGGTGGCCGCTTTCATACTAGCGTTTGTATCACCTATCACAGCTGGTATATTCGGCAAACCAGAAATAGCTATATCGACGTTGATTCTCGGAGTCTTTTTGGCTCTCATTATGATACTTGACCTCAAGCAAGATAGAGTGATCAAGGGCTTATTCATCATAATGTTTGGCGTATTATTTCAAACTCTATACTTAAAAATAATTTACATATTTGTTCCTTTTAACACTATTCCGGAGCATTACAAAGATTACCTAGACATCTACTCGCAAGTATTATTATTTGCTTGCTCAGGAGCAGGCGGAAGTATCATTGCGGCTCACGCGGACAAAAGCTCTCTAGATAATGACTCGGCCGCCTCCAGCGAAAAACATACCTGCCATGACGTAGAAATCAAAAAGCTAACCACTACAATTGAAAAACTTCATAAAAAACTAAACTCCATTATCATGGCGATCGCTTCATTAGGCATGATTGTCATAATTCTGGCAGTAGCTATTTTTATTCGATAGTTCGCTATACTTCCCCGCATTAATTCTTTGATAATTTAGCGACTTGTAAAAACTCCGCTTACGACTCCCGCAAGCTGCACCTACTCACACATGGCGCCAACATCGGCGCCATGAACGACTTAGCTGCCCTCGCCCGCATGCTCGAAAACCTCATCCACTTCGGCGTCATCGCCGCCGTGCAGATGGAGCCCCGCGCGTGGAGGTAAAAATCGGAACGCTGACAACCGTTTAACTTCCATGGCTCGCGTGGCGCGCCGAGGACGACCGCGAATGGTACCCGCCCACCCTAGCAGAGCAGGTGATTCTGCTCAGCCCATCCGGCCAGCTTGCCAACGGTATCGTCGTACAGGCGCATTCAGGCCCGAGATTGTCAGAGACCATCGCACTGGCCTGGGAGGACGTCGATCTGCAGCTAGGAACAGTGACTTTCGGGCGCTCCAAGGTGCGCGGTGCCTACCGAGTGACCAAAACCCGGCGCTCGACGCGCAAGGTGCGCCTGTTGAAACCGGAGCGGGATGCCTTGCGGAAACTGGACACCATCAACCAGCTGAAAACAGTGGACACGGTCGATGTGGTCTAGCGGGACAACAAAACTGTCCGTAAGCACAAGCTGCACTTTGTTTTCCTGAACACTAAGAGCGGCCTGCCGCACGTCAGCGACTTTGTCGTGAGGGACAGGTTTTTCAAAGCGCACTTGAAAGCGGCCGGCGTTCGCTATCGCGGACCTGGCCAGTGTCGGCACACCTATGCCAGCGAGTTGCTCACCACCGGCGTGGCTTCGGTTGATTGGATTGTGGAGCAGATGGGCCACACCAGTGCCAACATGATCCGGCAGCACTACGAAACGTGGATTAATTAGGATGGGCCAGACGTCATCAGCATGCTTTAACTTGCGCTGAATCTCTAGGCATCGTCTCAAAGGCGCCAAACTGGCCCCAATTAGTGGCTCAGAATACAGTTTTTATAACCTTATCGGTCCCAGAAATCAGTTCGCCTACCTCCTCTACGGTTGGATCAGCGGCATTTTTATGCCCACATTTATTACGAATGTCGCCAAGATATTGGATATGTCTAGACTGCGAAAGCTCTATAACGCCCGCAGCTTTAAGCGCGTCGTTGAGGACTGAGATAGTTCCAGACTTTTTAGGAACGGTATGGTTATCACACACCTGTTTCAAATGGCCTTCCAGCACAACTCCGGCTACGGCCCCCGCAGCACGAGCAAATTTGTTTTTCAGCAGCTCTCTGGCAACATCAAGCTCGGAGTCGAAGAGATCCGCCTGTACCAATTGCTTGATGTCAAAGAGTGAACTCTCAAAACGTTTCTCTATGGACTCAAGAATGGCTATCTGCTGCTGCAGCAATCGAACAGCTGCAGATGTATCAACGATAACGTCCCCGTTATACGCTTTTGACAAAAGCGATTGGCACGCGTCCTCAATTCGATAAGTTTCCATATCAAATGACTTTCGAGTTTTTGGTCGCTCGTAAAATTTTACGAAATCCGCATACCGGTAGGGAAGTAGCTGTTTTACAACGACCAGAGCTTCCGAATACCAGTGGTGATAGCAAATATGAAAAGGTTTGAGTTTTTGGTCGTAGTTTTCAATTTCTTCTTTGGTCCACCCTCCCTTAGCCAAACGGGCTCGCCATACACTCTTACCATCTGCACTTCGGCGAAGCGCTTGAAGAACTGCGCCCCCCTCGTGAAGTAATGCCGTCAGGTCTTTCCGGTACTTTTCTAAATTGGACACTGTCATTGCTACCTCGTGCGTAGATGACCAGTTTGTCGGTCAAACGAGGAAGAGTAATAGCATTTCAATGCTACGAATAGTTGCGCCAGTTTTTCCGCACCCATCATTCCCTCTGTAGAAGTTCTAGGCCTGGCTCCCCGGGAGCCGACAGTGCTTAAACACAGAGATTCGGTGTTAGGTCGGACTTGGCAAAAAGCTCAGGTGTTCCCATGGATGTTCCCATACGGGCCTTTTTAATCCTCTGAAGACGCAAAACCCCTGAAAACCTTAACGTTTTCAGGGGTTTTGTCGTTTCAAATTTGGCGGTGAAGGAGAGATTCGAAACTACCCGCAAAGTCACTTTCATTATGCAAGTGCCCGGTTTACGCGGGCTGCAGCGATGCTCTCGCTCTAAAAAATCGGCTTTCTCAGTCCCATGGTGGTCCCATGGGTTTTGCACCAAGTTAGTGCATGAGGGTCGAAAGGGGGTAAAAAACGGGGTGTCGCCCGATTTATGTTGAGGCATGGGAAAAAGGTAATATTGGTAATACGCTTGATAAAGCAGAATAAAACCCTTTGATTTCAGTAGCTTGATAGATATTTAGAAAGGTAATAATTTGGTAATTTATAGGTTAGGTCATTACCTTTTCATCAGGTAATTACTGACAGGCTCAATCCCCAACAAAACCGGGGACTTGGACGAATATTACCTTCGCTATTACCAAATATTACCCCTCAAGGTAATGCGTCAAACCCACGTACTACGCGGGCTGCAGCAGATTTAATGGCTTTCCTAACCAAAATTACCTTTTTCCCAGCCCTGGTTCCAAAATCGCCATCTGTTTGGCGATTTCTTCAGCTTGGGGCTAGTCTGAGCGTTCACAATAGGAACCCCTTGTATGGCGCATGAATATTCGCTCTCAGATGTGCTTGAAAGGATGTATGAAAATCAGTTGGCACTTGAAGCCGCTTTGATGGAACTCACGCTACGCCTAGAACAACATGGCTCCGTAGAAGTGGGTGAAAACGTGCGTGGTGCCTTAGAGGCAATCGGTGAGAACGCGGGGCATATCAAGCAAGGTTTGGCCAGATTGAGAAGGCAAGGCGCCAGCTAATGAATCGAGACAAATTGTGAAATGCCACATTCTCGGCAAGCACACAAGATTCATGGCTTATGACAGCTTTCGACCTCATCGACGGCAGCCACGGTCGGCGAGAAAAAAGAACTATCTCGTTTTGGAAAATACCCTTACTCCTGTATTTTTCTGTACACAGACCAATGAATCCGGGGCCTCCAGCTCTGCCCCGTCCATGATCGTCAGCTGCACCTCCGTGCAGTCGCCCTGCACTTCTCTTCAAAATTTTGCAATCTGTGAAACTGCCGGCACCCTGAAGAGGCCCCCGGCCCGTCTAGGCTGCCGGTTCGTTTGCACTACATCTGGATTTGCACAAAAAAAGGACGCAAACCCCGTCGGCGGGAGGGGGATAAGTGCTTTTTTCAGTCTTTTTTTTAATCGGGATGAATTTCGTGCATCCCCCCGAAAAGGGATAAAAATGCCAAGAAACTTTCTTGGCACATACTACTGAAACTCAGGAAATACCAAGCAAGCTGTCTAACTTTTGCAATCTATTCTCGTGTTTCGCTTTCAGCTTTTTGAATCCGTCATATGCTGCTTGTAAATGCTTAATTGAAAAGTTACCCTCCCAATTCATAAACTCTTTTAAAATAGGATGATTACTAGTTAGCTTAGCAATCGGAATACTAACAATCTCATTTTTAACGCCAAACTCCTCAACATATTTAGCTTCTCTCTCATCAAACAGCTTCTGATCAGGAAATACGTAGCCGCCATAATTTCTTGCAACCAAACCAGCCAATTCATAAACAGTTGCTTCAAGCTCTGCCGCAGACGCAGTGATCCGCGAACGTTCTATATTCAAGGTGATGAATTGTTTTTTAAAAAAGCGCATCACATGAGTAATGCCCACTTTTCTTTTTACGCCTATATCCTCGAACATTTTAGATAGCTTTGGCACAAGTAAAACACGCTCCACCAAGTCAGGATTTATTTCATGAAGCAGATAAATTACGCTATCCGAATTCATGTTTTTCCAATATCTATCCAAGAGATGCTCTTGAATTTCAGGGGTTGCTGAAGAAATATGCATCGCAACAAAATACTCTTGAAAAGATCTGTGAGAGAACGCAATTTCAAGGCCTTCCTCAGTAAGTAGACATGCGGCACTGAGAAGATCGTCTAAGTAATCCTCAATGGTAAAATCCAACATCAAGGCTTGGCGACTTTTATCTATATGACCTAGGCATGTTGTCCGAGGCATTTTGAATTCGCGACGATCATAGGTAAGGAGTGAAAATACGGAAAAAACTCTCGAAAAGTCCTGAATATCAAGTTTTGTTAACCTACCTCTATTGAACCCACCTTTATATGCATCATGCCTTAAAAATAGAGCCTCGTAAGCTTGATTGTAAAAAATACTAAGCTTAGATGGTATCTCAGAGTTCTCCCCATAAGTTAAAAGCATTATCGAAAGCAGTAAAGGATTGGAAAGAAAAGACCTATGACTTTCAAACAACCTCTCATGCAAATCTTTTTGAAACTTGCTTTTTATTTCCTCATCAAAAGGAAGCTTTTCGACAAGTTTTGATGCGGTATTTATATTTAAGGGCAAGACATGGTAATTGGAAAATTCCTCCAAGCCATTAAATGCCTCATCTGGACGAGAAGAAATTATGACCGGGCACTCTGGGTATCTTTTGGACAAGGCTTTAATTTCTTTTAATAAGCGTTTACGATGCACATGGGTAATCTCATCATAACCATCTAAGAAAAAGCAAAAATGCCCAGCCTTTTTTGCTTTTTCAATATAGTTACCACTAACATTAAACCCAAAATCAGAAAGTATTTCAGTGATTATTTCATTAAGTGTCGTTTCAGCCCCATTGAGATCTCGAAGCTCAATCATAATAGGAACGTAAGACCCACTAGCAATACAATTCAAAAATAAATGCTTAAGTAAAACTGACTTACCACTCCCACCAGAACCTGAAATAATAAGCCTGTTAGATTTGACAATACAGTTATCGACATCAGGCTCCACTATACGCTGTCCATTACAAGATATACCGATTGGTACATAGTAGCTGTATAGATTGGTGGGTTCATTTCGAATAAAAAAAGATTTCGACTTTGAGTACTTGTCAGATGTTTTCTGAAGGTACTCATCGTAAGCCGTCTTCAATGCTATTTGAATGTCTTCATCAACCGCCTGATATGCCTTTTTCGCCAAACCAAATATTTTCTCAAAATTCTTTGAGAAAAAAGCAGTCACCATCGCCCCTGTTACGATCATTTCCTGATGCCTCGTCCAATTCCATAAGCAAGTGATATTGCCGAAAAAAAAAGCCTTCTGCTACTTTTTATAGGTCTTACTTAAACCTGTTTAGAAAATAATTTCCTTCACCTTGTCATTTAGGATTGAAACCTCGATTGAGCGTGCCATAAAAGTGGTGACATCGGATGGACTTGGGGTCTGAGCAGGCTGATGGGTGTGCGCTGCTAACTGAATATTCATGCGCCTTACTAACTCCATTAGGTCCGAAAGTACCTCTAGCAAGTTTATCTCCTCCGAACCAAGCCAAGTCTTTGGGGCCTGCAGCCGCTGGCTCATCGCCGAAATACTTTCACGCAGCCCCTCTACCCTTTCCTCCAAATCCCCACCAACCGTGACGTTGTGCTTCCGCCCAACCACCATGTTCAAGTCTCGCCCGGTTGCCTGGTGCATATCATCCACAGCCGCCAGGCTCGCAGATCCGCCCGACAGCAGCTTGAGCGCGCCCAAGGCTTCAAGCGTTTTGATGCCCCCTACCGATTCGATTGAATGATCGTCCACGGTCCTGGTGTGGCTCTGGTACCGCTCGGTGTTGCCCGTCGCCTCCACTTCCCGCTCAATCGCCTTGTCCAGGATCTTGCCGTCGGTTTGGCGCAGCCAATTACCGTCCGCGTCGACACGCTGCTGACAGGCTTCGCTGTGCTGCCACACCTGATCACCCTTCGGGACGCTGGGCATGCTCAGGCCGTGAGGCAGAATGGTTTGGATATAGGGCTTGTGCGGCAAACCGTAGGCAAAGCACACCACGACCTGGGTGCCTTCCTCGGGGAACGCATAGATGCCCATTTCCTCGCCACCGGTGGGCAGTGGCAACGGCACGCCGGCCAGGATTGGCAGCTTGGTGTCTGGCTCCCCGTCCGGCCCCATGACCTCGATGTCGACGGCATAGCGCGGCCGGAAGTCATCGCAGATGCCGGCGCCTGCCGGGGCGTCGGCTACAGCGACAACACGGGCAAAGCGTGGCAGGTGATAACCACCGGTGAGTTCGGGGAATTGTCGTTCTACGCTGCGGCGGATTGCGTCGTCCATCGTATGGCCATCTGATTGTCGATGAGCGCCACACTGGTGATGCGCTCGCCGTGGTTGATTGTTGCACCTGGTCGCAACCCGGGAAGGGCCGCAATCATCGCGCTTTGGTTGCCTTGGTAGTCGTCGAACAGTTCCACCGGCAGCTGCAGCGGCGAGCGAACGCCAAAGAAGCTGTCAGTCCAACTGCCCACGAACACTTCCCCGTCACCCTGTTGCTGCCAGATGAAGTCGGGGATGTTGAAAACCCGGGCCAGGCTGTCCATAGCTTGGTAGCCGGCGGCCAGGCTGTAGAAAAATGGCGCCTTGACGCTCGCATAGGGCTTTTCCGGGACGCGAAAGCGCAAACCGGTGTGCTGGCCGATCTCGACCAGGACCGCGCGCAGGTCGACGTGACGCAGGTTCAGCGGCAGCGGGTTGGCCAGGATCGCGGCCAACTCGCGGCAGAACAGCACCTGCTGGCCACTGCTGGCCGTGGTGGAGCGTTCGACGTAGCCAATGAAGTGTCGCTGCAGTCGGCTGTCGTTGTAGCCGATATCGAGCGTAACCAAACCCTTGACCGGTGCAGAGGCCTGAACGGTAAACGTCGCCCGGCCGGGGCTTTTTGCGTCCAGCCGAACTTCGTTTTTGACCAGGGCATACGGCTTGCCGTTGATGGCCAACTCCTTGTGCAGCTTCATTCCT
Source organism: Pseudomonas sp. TREG-RG-20F-10-E-6-01 (assembly GCF_022662455.1). Classification (NCBI taxonomy): domain Bacteria; kingdom Pseudomonadati; phylum Pseudomonadota; class Gammaproteobacteria; order Pseudomonadales; family Pseudomonadaceae; genus Pseudomonas; species Pseudomonas sp. TREG-RG-20F-10-E-6-01. The sequence goes on from NZ_JAKNQP010000002.1 coordinate 584,375, forward strand.
TGGCACCCCCGCCCAGCCAGGTGTCAACTTTTTTCAAAGTTGCTTCAAAGCCGGTCAGTTCCTCTGCCCCATCAGGTGACTGGCCACCGGCGCCGCCAACCGCCCCGCCAGGGCCAGACTGCGCGGTAACCGCGTTGCCCGATCGCCGTCCCTCGACCTTTTCAGGGTTCGACAGTTTTTCAGCCAAGGTGAACTGAATCAGCCAGGCGCGCAGGTTGTCGTCTTCCCGGGCGCTCACGCCCTCGGTGAACGTGACTTGGCGCATGCCGAACGAGGCGGCGGTGTCGTTGACGATTCGGTAGGTCTTGAGCTGGCCACCGCCGGCGGTCGCTTCCACTAGACGCATCAGGTCGCGAAGTTGCTCCTGGTCAACGAACGGAATCATCAGGCTGACAGTTAGGGTCTTGGGTTTGAAGCCTTTGTGCCCCTTGTCGGTGTTGCTGGTTTGACCTGACAGGTCGTCGCTCTCAATGCGCAGGTTGCCCGTGACCTTTAGATTTTTCCCGCGCACCTGTTGCCCGTCCAGTAGCAGAGTCATAGGCCCACCAGCTCGCGAACGAAACTCAAACCCTTCTCAGATCCCACCAGCAGCGCGCCCGCGCACAGTACCCACTCATGCCCCGGGGCATCGCCCGCCAACAGCGCCTGGCGTAGCTCGGTGGCGTTGCCAGGGCCGATCATGCGGGCACACATGCTGCTGTCCGGGTTGCCATCGGCAAACAGCGCTTTCAGGTCGGCCAGCTGCTGATCCCGGCCCCTCTGCTGGGCGGCCTTGCGGCTGGCCAGCGCGGCAAGGTCTGCCATGGGCGAACTGTCGGCGGCGTAACCCTCCAGAACGGCAAGCTGGCCGGCCATGGATTGCTGCGCGGCCTTCACTACGGTGCAACGCTCCAAGGGCAACGCCTGCCAACGCGGCAAGGTGCCAGCGGCGGGAATTTCCCACTTTTCCGTCTCCAGCTTCGACAGGTGACGTGCGCGGCGTTCAGTTCGCACCAGGTCAGGCAACGGCAACAAAGCGTTGAAGCGTGCCAGGCTCGCAGCCAACTGATCAAAGCGCGTCGACAGGAACATTAAGCACAGGGCGAACTGGGGGCCGTCCGGCCGGCCGGTGTCGCTCACGTCCACCAATTTGCCGGCGAGCTGCTGCAGCAAGTTCGGCGCGGAAAGGAACCGCTGGTAGCCACGGCCCTGGCCAATCCCGCTTTGAAATGGCGTCACCACCAAGCACGTAGGAATGTCGCCCATTTGCTCAGCAAGCGCAGCACGGCCCGCCGCAATCGCGCCTTGGGCAGCACCACCCACCGGCCCTGGGCTTGTGGAGGTTTTCCCGCTCAGGTCTGCCAGGCGTTTAGCCGTGCCGACCAACTCACTGCCGGCAAGCCCCTGGGCCGCTGAAAGTTGGCCCATCCATTGGGTAGCCTGGGCGGGCCAACGCATGGTCACCGGTGTCCACTCACTCATCATTGTTCAGAACCGCGCTCAGCCATTCAGGTGCAGTGGGCCGGCTCGCTTCAGCCGGATACCGTTTTGCCTTGGGCCACTCCCTCACCGCCTGGCGCCAGGTCAGCAGGGCCGTGAACTGCTCAGCCGTAATTGGCGTAATGCCGCCCAGGTCTCGGGCGTCGCGGTATTGGGCAACGAGCGTTTCCGTATTCTGCAAACTTGTTTCAGCCCAGAGCCGAGCAATCACGAGCGGGTCGGACTCTACAAAAATGTCCTCAGAATATTTTTCAAACTTGCCCCCCTCGTCCAAGTAAGTGCGAACAGCTTGATACAACGAGGCGTTATAGTCCTGGGTAACATGGCATCGGTTACCTGCAACAGTAACCACGAACGATTTGTCAGGTTTTACTGACACATCACTGAACGTAACCAACACCTCCGCCAATGGCGCTTCCAGCGACGCTTCCACAGGCGCAATTGCCGCATTCACTTCAGATTTATTTTCGTTACTCACGGTGCATACCTCCAAGCGAAACCATAAATAGTTGCCCCGCCGCTAAAAGAAATCACTGTTCCACCAGGTGCGTGGCCACTTTTACCGACAACACCTTGGCCTGCTAAGTAATAATGCATGACCGAATAACACCATGATCCACCTGGAGGCAGCTGGAAAGACGTGCCATTGATGCCTATCGGCATAAAGTTGGTGGTGTCGGGCCGATAGAAGTTTGCCTCTCCCCACTGAATACCCAAGTCGGTGGTATCAACTTGAGCACGCATCCCACGACCTTGGGTATCCCAACCGTACTTGATTTTATTTGAGGACTGACCTACGCCGCCGCCCTGCTCAGTGGGCACGAAACCCAGGCGGCGCTGCAAATAGAGAACCTCGCGGGTGACCTGATCCCGAACATATGGGTAGTCAGGATTGCCACTTGCAAGTCCTACATGGGAAATGCTGTCACCGAAAACCCTCAAAGCAAGCTGTTGGTTGGTCTGGTCGATGGTATAGCCATCTGTGATGCCATAGCCTGCTAGCGTATTAGCCTTAAGCGCACGCGTCTGAACATCTTCATAAGTGCCAAGTCTTACGACAGCGTTGGTTAGTGAATGCCGAAAGTACGGCTGCGTGGCGTATCCGCCTGCAAATCCCGCAAAGGACAATGTATCGGTGTTAACTTTCGCCACCAACAATTGATTAACTGTCTCTTTGTTGTAAACGGCGGCCACATCAGCTTTCTGAGAGGGATCAAAATTGTATTCACTCCACAACCCTCCCAAATCTAAGTTATCGACTGTGACTTTTAATTTATTTCCACTCCACCCCATAGAAAGATCGTTTGAATTCTGGCCGATGCCACCACCTTGTTTCACAAATCCAAGCTTAGTTTCAGCCTTTGTATAGGCGTCCGAGATGCCATAACCGCTGAGGGACGTGGCCTTATCAGCCTTGCTATTGGGGTTGAAGAGATGTTCAGTCCAGATCCGCCCTAGATCGGATTCGTCTACAGTGACCTTCAAACCGGTTGCGGACCAACCAATGTGAACCCGGTTGAATAATTGACCGATACCCCCACCCTGCTTCACAAACCCGTTGGCCACCTCATTTTTTGTGTATCCATCGGTGATGCCATACCCAGCAAGCGTCGTTGGGTTACTTCCTGCGTAGACCACGCCTTTAGAGTTGACAGCCATTTTGGTATAGGAACCGGGCGCCACTCCGCTGTCGGCCAGGGTCAGCGCAATTTCCGGGTCCGCGGTGCCGTCAAACTTCGCGCTACCTGTCGCCGCACCACTAAATTTAAACGTGCGTGCCGTGGCCAGTTTCAGGGCTTTGCCGGCTGCAGTGGTGCCGGTCACCAGCGCGTTGATGCTGGCGTTTAGGGTGTTACGCACCAACTGCACCATGTGCGTGGTGGCCAGTATCCAAGGGTCATTCGCGTTTGAATCACTGCTGATGGCGTTCGGGATCTGGTCCAGCCCTACGTCGCCTTTCGTCGTGGATCGAGCGCGTAGCCCGGGATAATCGCCGTTCCGGGCTGCCAGGTGTTTGATCAGCTCGCTGGTGATCGGCTCCACGGCTCGCAGGTCGTTGATCGAGGCGATCGTAGGCAGTTCTGCAATGGGCACCAGGTAGTGCCGGACACCGGTGCTGTCGGTGTAGTCTTGCTTATCCCAACCAAACACGACCTGGAACGTACCGACCGCATCGCTTAATTCCCGCTGCAGGCGTACGTCAAGCCAGGCCACGTTAGGGATTGACGGGACAGCGACAGCTTGCGCGCTTTTAAGCTCCAGCCGAACACCTTCAACATAGGCAATGCCGGGTTTCAGGCTGTACGCATTGCCCACCTTCTGCAGTGCAAGCGCACTGCTGTGGAAGCAAGCACGCCCGTAAACATCGCGATTGCTCAAGCGTTCGCGCTCATCGATGCCGCTCAGTCGCACAGTAAAGTCATGCTGCCAGGTGCTGGCATCGATCTTGATCCCGGTCAGCGCCTGGGCGCCGTCGAACACCACCAAAAAATTACGCGTTACGTTGTTGCCGATCTGGCGCGGCGGGATGTTTCGGCGCTTTTGCTGTACCGGCAGATACGCCACGGCCAGCAACACGTTTTCACTGGTCTCAAGGCCGATCCAGTTGAAGTCATAATCTCCGATGTCGCTACCGAGCATCAGGCTGTAAACCACCTGGTTCGGATTCACGAAACCTTTCTGGGTCACCTCATAGGTGCCGACGACTTGCGCCGGCACCGGCTTGCCCGCCGCTCGATCAACAGTAGCGTTCGGGTCAAGCCCGGGCACGTTGGCCAGGACAAATCGAGCAACGTTTAGAGATTGTTGTGCGCCGACTTTCTGCGCGATCAGGCTTTCACCTGCAAGGGTAATGCTGGCTCCCATGGGGGGCTCCTACAGGCTGGCGACCAGCGTTTGCTGGTCGTCGTTGAAGTCCACCGCGACGATGCGCAGTGATACGGGGGTGATGGTCACAAAGTCATAGCGCCGGCAGGTGCGGCCGTACTGTTGAATCAGCACGCGCATCAGCTCCGGGTTTTGCGACAGTTGGGAATCGGAAAGGCGCAGCAGCACCACGTCCCAGTCCCGATCGGGCAACCGTTCGTTGATCTCGACATAGCCAACGCCCAATCGCTGCAGGATGCGTTTGAGCCCGGCCGTACTGCCGGCGTCGACCGCGTTTATGAAGGCGAACTTCACCCGCAGCCGGTAGAGGCTTTCTGGTTCGTCTTTGAAGCGGCTGATATCGCGCTGCCAGGCCAACAGATCCAGCACCGTGATGTGACAGGTGTCCGCGTCCATCTGCAGCAGCGGCCATTGCAGCCAGCCTTCGACCTTTTCCCACCAGGACTGCGCGGCCGCTTTCAACTTGGCCAACTGCGGGCCGTCCAGCCAGAAAGGCAAACTGAGCTTGATCATGCCTGCACCACCTGCAGGGTTTTGATCCGGGGAATGGTCAGCTCTGACACGATGTCGGCATTGTCAAAATGCAGCGACTCAATGCCGGCGAATTGCTGGTGAAGCTCTTCGCCCAGGCGGCTGAACGAGAACCGCGATTGGGGGTAGGTCAGCGTCGGCTGATAGTCGCCGGTGCCGCTCTCCCGAAAGGCCGCGCGGATGAACTGCCCAATTTCCGCCTGCAGTTTTTCGCGTTGCTCGATGGTCAGTAACGGCCGGGGCCACCAGGTGAGGCTGAGCGCGTGTTGTGTCTCAGGCATGACCATTACCAGCATGTCATCACCGTGGCCATGGTTGCCCTGGTCACGTATATGCGAGTTGATTTGCTCCAGGTACGTCGACGCCGGTACGTCTGCATCAAACAACACGTAGGCATTTGCGCTGCCGGGGCCCCGTGGCGCGCCATGCAGGAAATACACCCCGTCCGGCCGCACACCTGGGAAGGCGGAAATCATGGCGCGGTACACCGAGTCGGTGTGCCACTGGTTGACCGCCGAGAACTGGTTGCGTGTGCGCAAACGCAGCTGATCGTCCGGCTCAGGGTCTGCACCTGGTGCAATCAGCCAACCGTCCGCGTTCACCACCTGGGCGATGCCGGCAATGGGCACGGGGAGGATTGCGTAGTAGCCCGGGGCCAAGTTGTAGCCGCTGCCCACTTCCTGCGCTTCCACCGGGACTTCCAGCTGCAGCACGCCATCCGCAAAGGTCGCCGCCTGGGTGGTGATCAGCTGATAAATGTGGCCGTTGATAGCGGCGGATTGCACCAGGATGCCGGCGGGCAACTCCAGCACGCCGCCGGCGACGTCCGTGGTAAACAACAGCGTGCCTTGGGCCTTGGTCGCTCCTTTGCGCTCGACGTTGACCGCCCAGGCCAGCATGTCCAACCACATACCCACGGCGGTTTTAACGAAGAAATTGGGCAGAACCGTGCCGCTGACAAAGTTGATCAGCCACAGCACCGGCTTGGTCACCAGCGCGGTGATCAGTCGCCAGAACGGCGAGTAGGCGCTGGTGTTGCTCAGCTTGCTACCCTGCGCGGCAACTTCGCTTTCCCAGGCCTTGCGCAAGCCGTCCTCAGTCACTGGAATGCCGCTGTCTGCCAGCGCCTGTTTAAAATCTACGTCGCTCACAGCGTCACCTCGATATCGCCAAATTTCAGCGTTTTCGCCGTGACCAGATAGCGGCCAGACTCCACTTGTTTAATCAACGCCGTGCCCGGCACCAGTCGCGCGTCGGCCTCTACCAGCAGTTCCAGTTGTTGGATGCAGTCGCGCTGACGCAGACGGCTACGCTCAGCCACCAGCGTGACCAGCAAACCGCTCTCGCGGATCATGTGCGCGATGTCCTGGGCGATGCTGGCCCGGTCCTCGATCAGCAGCGGCTGACGCGACGGGTCCAGCACCAGGTCGTTGTCCATGATCAACAGGTCGATGTACTCGCTCATCCGCCCACCGCCATGGCCAACATGCCTTCCAGTTCCAGCGGGGTCATTTGCTTGGCGGTGTGAATGTTGACGTTCTCCACATGAGTGCCCTTGTTCTGGGTTTGATTGTTGTTCTGGATGCTGGCCAGGAAGCCGCCCCGGGGCACGGCGTCAGGCCGTTTCGGAGACAAGCTTGATACCGAGCCGTTGATGCGCTGCTGGCTTTGCTCGGCCTTCTCCGTGGGAGCGGGAGCGGTGACCAGGGGCGGCGTCTGCAGCGGCTGCGGGATGGTCAACTGCGGCCCGATCGGCGCCGGGGTTTGCACCGGTGGCACTGCCACCAGCTTGGGCAACGTGCGCGGCAATTCCTTGGGCGTTTGGGGCTGTGCCACCGGTGCCAGCGCTTTCGGCACCGGTGCCAGGACCTGGGCCGGAAGCTGTGCCGGCGGCTGCAACACTGCAGGTGTAGCGATTGCCGGTGCTACTGCCATCGGGGCCGGGGCCAATACCAGTGCCGGCGCCTTCGCTGGGGGCTGCAACGCTTCCAGCGTCGGCATCACCGGCGCCGGTGCTTTAGGCATGGGAGCCAGCACCAGGGGCGGTGCCTGGATCGGCTGCTGGGGCGCGCTTACCAGTTGAGGCAGTAACGGCGCTTCGACCTGCGGGGCGCTGATGGTTGGAAGCTCCGGTGCCGCCGGCATGTCCCCGAACGCCGCTTCAATGTTCACGCCAGGGATCTTGTTCAACATCTCAATCAAGCCACTGATGGCGCTTTTGAAAATGTTGACGATGGCGTCCCACGCAGCGCTGGCCATGTTCGACCAACCGCCCATCGAGTCGAACCATTCCGACAATGCAGCAAGTTGCCCGCTAACCCACTGGAACGCCTCGCTGTTGAGTAGCGCGCTGGTCCAGTCGTCCCAATAGATAATCGCCGCCGCCACGGCCGCGACCAGGGCCACAATGCCGATCACTATCCAGGCCACCGGGTTGGCCAGCAACGCGGTGTTGACCAGCCAGATCGCGCCCTGCCACAGCAGCATCGCGCCTTTGACCAGGCCCATCCAAGCGACCATCAGCACCAGGCCGGCCACAAACCCCACCACCATGACGGTGTGGTAAAGGAACATGGCGATGCTGCGATAACCCGACCAGGTGAGGGCATTCCACACCACAACGGCCCCCAGCCACGCCATTTTCGAAAGCCCCACGGTCAGTGTAAGCAACGACATGGCGGCGGTAATCGCCAGGAACGACAGGGTTACGATCCCAATCAAGCGCGTGATGTTGGGGAACAACTGAGTCCAGCGGGTCAGCGTGCTGGCAATCCCCACCAGGCGCTCCATCAGCGGGGTCAAGATTGGGATCAACGCCTGGCCAAAGGCGATGCGCAACGCCTCGACAGCGGAGCTGAACTGCTGCCACGGGTCCACCATGTTCTTGGCCATCCGCTCGGCATTCTCCAGCCCGCGCACATTGCCCAGTCGCTCCATGCCGTTTTTCAGGCGGTCGGTGTCGCCCATCAGGCTGCTGATCAACCGCGCCGCTTCGCCACCGAAAGCATCGCGCAGCTTCGCGCCGTTGGCCTCAATCGATAGATCCCCAAACTTGCCTTTGAGCTTGTCCAGGATGTTTATCATCGGCAGCAATTTGCCCTGCTGATCCACGAACTTCATGCCGAGTTTTTCAGAGGCAGCGCTGACGTTTTCAAAGAACGATTTGTAGAGGCCGCCGGCCTCCCCTCCGTCCATGGTGCTGCCCAGCGTGCCCAACACTGCCATCTGCTCGGCCAGGCTTACACCGGCGGTGCTGGCCAAGCCACCTGCAGCCTTGAACGCCTCCCCAATCTGCTCGCCACTGGTGCGAAACAGCTGCACGGCCGTGGCCGTCTGGCCCGCCAGGGTTTCAACCCATTGGCCTTTGCCCATGGCGTCGGCCTGGCCTTTGAACAGGTTGTACATGGTGCCGACGTAGGTGCCCATGGTGTCGGCGTCGGACTTGGTGGCCTTGGCCAACACGTTGCTGGCATTGGTGAAGGTGGCCAGCTGACTGCTGACCAACCCTTTGATGGCGCCCTCGATGTGATACGCCGAGGCGACAAAATCCTTGGCGTTCTCGCCGTAGGCCACCGAAAACTCCAGTGACTTACGGTTCAGCGAGTTCAAGGCGTCTTCGGCCACGTTCAGCGATCGGACCTCGCCAAGGGCGCGGTTCATCTCCAAAGCGGGTTCCATGGATTGGGTGATACCGACATAGGCGCCCGTGATGCCCGCCAGACCAAAACCCATGGTTTTGATGTGCTTTTCGCTCTGTTCGGCCAGGTCGGAAAAACCGGTTTTGACCTTGCCCATTGGCGCCGTGACCTTATCGGTCAGGCTCAATATGAAGGCCAGGCGGGCGCTTTTGTCAGCCATCAGTGTTTATCCGTTGAGTGCGTAGGCAATGCCATTGGCAATGGCGATTTCCATACGGCGCCAATGCTCGTCCTCCAGCCACTTGGCCGTTCCCATCACCTCGGCGGTGGGTTCGGCACCAGGTAGCCAGCGACCGGCCAGGGCCACCAGTTGGCCCAGGCCGTTCTCGGTCAGTCGTTCGGCGTGGTCGAGAGCTTTTTTACGGTGATTTCAACGTCCGGGCCGTACTCCTCGAGGAGCGCGCCGGCCAGCTGCATGACCAGCACCGGATTGCCCAACAGAGGCTTGAGGGTGGCGCGTTCTTCCTGCTTAACGGTGGTCACCAGCAGGTTATTCGCCGGCGAGACCTTGTTGGCCTGGGTCACGGCGTTGAAGTACTTCGTCACGTCCTGGGGGGTCAGGGCGAAGGTGAATTCCTTGTCGCCTACTTCCAGAGTGATATCGCGTGTATCGGTCATGGGTGTTGCTCCGTACAGAGGTTGGGTGTCAGTTATGGTTGCTGCGGGCAAACCCGCAGCGCGTGGTCTTGCAAGCCCAAGATCATTTGCCGGCTGAGGGCGAGTTGATCTCTGAGGGTGAAATAATCCGATCGAGCGTCTGCTGTGAGTTCGGCGGTGGCTGCATGAGCCACGCCGCCGGCGCTGGCACTGGCGGGCACTGGGGCGCTGCAGGTGGCGTTGAGCCGCAACCGCTTACGGCCAGTGGCAACATCGAGACGCAGAGCATCGTTTTCAGCCCGTTCATGGTTCAGTTCCTGGGTACGTTGAAGGTCGATAGCGTCACGCTCAGCCAGCATTTCGCCGCTGATCCGGGCGGCCTCTCGCAGGCCGTTCACTTCAAACAGCGCCGCGTCACGCTCGATCCGTGCGTTGTCGCGCTGGTCCTGCAGCAGGTCAAAGCCGAACCAGGTCACCAGGCACAGCACCAGGATGAAAGTGCCTTCGCGCATCACAGGCCCGCCTTACAAAGCTCGGCCTCGGCCAATCGGCGTTTATGCAAACCTGGGACTAATTCCTTCTTGCCATCGGCGGTGGTGATGAAGGCCCACACCGGTGTTTTGCCGTCAGGCGCCCAGGCCAGCGCCTGGCAGCCCTCTTTGATACGGCCGGCATTGATCAATCCCACGGCGCGGCTCGCGCACGTGCTGGCGGTGCCGAAGTTGTGGCCATGGCTACTCAGGGCATCGAATGTGTTCTGGCCCACGTCCTGGTTGGTGATGCAGTCGGCCAGCTGCAGTTGGCCCTTACTGATCACCAACTGCTCCACCTCGCTGCAGCGCGCATCCGACCAGTAGTCGCCTACTACCACCGGGTAGGGGCTTGTATGGCGGGTGATGCCCTTGCACACGGTGGGTAGGCCACGGGACAGCTTGTCCGCATAAACGGTGTTCTGGGCGTTGCCTTCCCAGGTGCCCAGGAAAACGACCAGCGCAGAGCTGCAGAGCGTGATAGCGCCGGCGGCGATCTTGCCGCGCAGGCTCATGGCTTCACCTTCCAGTCACGCAGCATCTGGCGATACTTGGGAACCAACAGCAGGATCTGCAGCACCATGTAAACGGCAGTCAGCATGTAGGCGACAGCCGACCAGTCGACGGCCCCTGTCGCCCCAGTGGCGGCTACACCGATCGCAGGTGAAGCCTTCGCCAGTGCGATGGCGGTGTCCTGGGCCGCCTGATTAGTGCTCATCGCTGCACTCCTTTTTCGAAAAAAGACTGGCACGGGACACAGCGGGTCTTGCCGCCGAGCGCCTGGCGCGCTGCCGGAATCTCGTTATCACAGTCCTGGCAGTGAGTAAGGCTTGGGCCCGTTGACTCACGCCGGGCCTGGGCCAACTGGGCGTTGATAGCCTGGTCCCGCTGACGTTGTTCCAGGGCTTGAGCGCGATCGAACGGGCATACCATCAGCTAATGCCCTCGATCTCGGTGGAATCCAGGTAAGGCACGCCGTTGATACGGATAAAGTCCGGACTGGTGACCTCAAACGGCACCTTGTGCTTGGTCTTCTCGCCGCCCTTCGGATCAATGCTCAGCAGGCTGGAAATCTTCAACTTGCAGCCGAACGCCTCAATGCGCAGCTCGTCGTCGCCAGCCTTGGCGAAAAACACCACGTCGAACGCATCCAGCTTGCGGAAGCTGCCGGCAGTGCGCGCCGCTTCGACCACCAGGTTAAAGTTGGTCGAGTCCAGCTCAACTTCACCTGCCGCCGCCACGTCGCCGTCGACGTAGCCATCAGGCACGCCCCGGGTTTGCGCGGTCTTGCTGTTGTCGGTGATATCCAGGGTGCAGCTTTCGACGTGTACCTGCAGATCGCCCAGGTTCACGTCAAAGTTCTTGCCGCCAATACGTGACATGGGGGTTACTCCGAATCGTCGTTGGAAAGATCCAGGGCGATGTTCGCCGTGAGGTCTTTCGGGCAGTTGTGGGGCTTGAGCTTGATGTACGCCTCGACGGCGGTTTTGCTCTTCCAGGTCAGCACGATGTCGCCGTCTTTCGGCGTCTCGATCTCTCCCGGAAACACCTGGCCGGCGAACTTGACCGACTTGGCCATCTGGCGCAGTGGCGCCATCAGTGCGTTGACGTTCACGGCCATGCTGTTGGGGGTGTTGTTCAAGCGACGATCAGCCACACGGCGGATCAGCAGCGGCCGCACCTGGCGCGCCGCCTTGTCCGTCAGGCGCAGATATTCGATTACCTGGTAGTCGCTGCCTGGGGTGTCCAGCATGTTGCCGTCGCCCCAATACACACCCGGGTAGTCCGGGTAGGTCTGGGAAACAGAAAAGCGAGACTTGTCCAACTCGGCGCGGATTGCAGACGGCAGCGGCACGCCCTCTTTATCGACCGGCACACTGCCCAGACCGGTTACGGCACCGGTGGCCACACGCATTGGGCTGTCGGCAATACTCACGGCAGCGTTGGCCAAACGACCGGCCAACACGCCTAGGTCATTGCCGTGCAACTGCGGCACCACCATCACGCGCGGCGCGGCCACGTTGGCGGTAATTGCCTTTTGCTCGGCCACATATTCCGCCCAGGACTGCAGCACTGTCGGGCTGGCAGTTGCGGCCATCACGAACAAGCGGCGGCCGTAGACGTTATTAACCAGCACAGCCGCGTCGTGCATGGCCGCCAGGTCGTCGCCCTTGGTCACAGGCTGGGTGATAACGACAGCCTCAACCGAATAGCCCTGTTGCTGGCAGGTCTCCAAAGAGGCGCGCCAGTCGGTATCGGCCACGATCGGCGCCGCCAGACAGGCCCAGCGATCGCCGCCGTTCAATCGAGCGGCAGTGATCTGGGTTTTCAGGTCGCTGGCAGCAATACCCAGGGCGGCATCGAGGTCGCTTTCGGTATTGAGCGGCACCAGTTTGCCGATATTTTTGGGAGCGGTTTTCGGACCAGGCCCGATAAACAGAAAATAGCGTTCGATCTCAGTCACGGCGCCTTGGCCCAGATTGAGATTGTTAACGCTGACTTTGCCAAGTGCCATGCTGTGCCTCGTTAGCGGGGTGAATTAAGGATTTGTTCAAAGACCTGGTTAACCAGCTCGCGGGTTTCGCCGCTGGTTTCCACGCCCAGGAACTGGCGTTTTGGCAGGGTGATGTCCCAGCTTTGCGCGCCCGTTTTCTCGGTTCGTTCATCGTTCAAAATGCGGATCAAAAGGCCGGCCTTGGCGTAATTCACATGCTCCTGAATCCAAGCCACCGACGGCCTGGCCAGCGCTCTTTTGCCTTTGTGCCGGACACGAAAGCCCAACCGGCGCAGGCGCTTGGCCTGTTTGTCGGTGCATGCAATGCCTGGTGGGACTTTGTTCCAGCGGCGCATCTGCGCAGCGGTACGTCGCTCGCTGACGCCGTTGTGCTGCTGGGCGGCGACCCAACGGGTCAAGGCGTTTTTCCAGCCCAGTTCGGCTTCGTCCGAACTGACGCGGGTCACCTGCAGCAGCTTGGCCAGGCCGGCTTCCATCTTTTTTTTGCCTTTGGCGCTGCCCTTGCGTTCAGCGAACGGGGAGCCGTCGGTGTTCTTCTGCTCACGCACCCGCTTACGGCTCATCGTCCGCACGCGTGTGGTTACCCGGTTCAACAGTCGCCGGCGCAACTGTGGCGACAGTTCAAGCAATGCCAACTGGGCGTCGACGTCGAGCAAGCCCCTGATATCGAGGTCGAGCGGGTTAGCGGCCATTGCTGCCCACCTCGCCATGCTCGGCAACCCACAGATCGAACGGCACGAATGCCCAAGTCTTGCCGAACGCCTCGATCTCGCCGGCAGGGTCTTGGGCGAGGTATTGCGGCTCGACGAACTCCAGGGACAAGTCCACGTCGAAGGTGTCCTGGTCGAGGGGTTCAACGGCAAACAGGGGCGCCGGCAGTTCGTGGCGGTTCCGGTCAGGATCGTGGGTTTCCAGCCAACTACCCACCAGGGCCATCAGCCTGGCCGGATTGCCGGCGAAGCGTTCCAGGGAGAACACAGCGCGATAGCGCATGTCAGCCATGTGCAGGCCGTCGCGGTCGGGTTTCCAGATCAGCTCAAGGCTGACCTGCTCGGTCCAACTGTCGAACTGCTCAGGCTCCACCAGGTTGCGGGCCATCAGATAGGCGGTCAGCGCCTGCAGCTGGATCACAGCAACGCCGCCGTGATGCGGCCACGGCCCTGCAGGGCACGCACGGCTTGCTGGCTGAACGCCAGGAAGGTTTCGGCACGCTCAGGCGCTTCCTTGCCGGTGTTTTCGGCGCTCTCGCGGCGGGTGACGGTTGCAAACTGTGGCAGCAAACTGCCCTTAGCGCGGCAGTACACGGCGCGCTTGTACAGCTTCACTTGGAAGGTACGTTCTGGCAGCAGCGTGGAATCTGCGGACTCGACACGCGTCATGCCGTTGGCCTTCCAACGTGCTTTGCACCTGGCCAGGTCCGTATTGACCTCGACCATGGCTGTGTTCAAGGCGTCGGCCAGCAGCTCTACCAGGTACTCCGCCGGCAGGCGTTGTTCCTTTTGGAATTCGGACACAGAGAGGTCTGGCCAAAAGCCGTCGTTCTCGATCGTCAGTTCCACAAAGGTGGTGGGTTTCCCGGAAAAACTCATTGCTGGCCGCTCAAATAGGGCGGGGAGTCTGTTTTCAGTGGGACGGTCCATAAATGGGCGGCTCACTTCCACAGATCCCCGCTGGGGGGGGTAGTCGGTTATTCGGTGGCCGGGTTAGCGGCCGTTTGTTTTTCCAAGGTTCTGCGGATCTGTTTGATGCGCGTGTTGTTGCCGGCCTGGGCGTACAACTCCGTCGAACGCTCCAGGTGCTTGAGCGCGGTCTCCCACTGCTCGGCCTCCATGGCGCGCATGCCGATCAACTTGTGGTACTTACTCGGGATCTGCTCGGTCAGGTTCCACTCACCATCAACTCGCGGCAGTAGGTCGGACAGGTAAGGTTCCGGGCTGCGCTTGGCGGTGTATTCGGCGTAGGCCCATTCGCACACGGCATCGGCAACAAAGGTCGGGATGTCGCGGCGCTTGAAGCGCTCCGGCATCTGCTGGCCCTGTTCCATCAGGAAGTCAGCAAGCTCCAGGGCGTCTTCGAACTGCGCGGTATCGAACAGCCAGACCATGACCTGCACCGCAACACGATTCGGGAAATTCAGGCCGGACTCGCAGTAGCGCTGGACGTATTCCTGGTACTTGGGCAGCAGCTCGTCGCGCTTGAGCGACTGTTTACTGGCCAGGTTATTGAGATCACTCAGGCGCGCCAGGTCCTGGTCCAACGCCGCTTCCTGCAGCAGCAGGTGCTTGCGGGCATTGGCAGGGCTGCTCAGGGCTTCCGCCGGCGAGTAAGGAAGCGCTGCGGAAGCGGCAGCCGCCACAACGGCGGCGCCTCCCAGGGCGATGGTTCGGCGCTTGTGCGCGAGGGCCAGACTCACGCGACCAGCTCCACGTTCTCGGTCATGGCGAACTTTTCCAGCTGCTCGATCACATAACCTTCGTTGCGGCTGTTGTAGTCCTCGACGCGGGATCGCTTGGGGTTGTCGATGGTCTGTTTACGCCAGCTGGAATCCTGGAAATAGATAGACAGGTTGTCCCAACTGGTGACGACCACGCCGTTGACCGGGAAGAACGGCACGCTAAAGCTCGGCAAGCCGCCATAGGTGGCGATCACCTGGGCTTCTTCGATGCGCTCTTTTTCGGTCGGGGTATCGCCCTGTTTCGAATACAGCTTGGCTTTGTCTGCGGCCAGCAGATCCGTGCCGATGATTGCGATCAGGTCGCCGGCATCGCGCAGGCGCTCGTCAACCAGTTGCTTGGTGTCATGCACCAGGGCATCGAGGTTGGCATAGTCGCCACCGGCGCCGAGGGTGACTTTGCCCGCAGCCTTACCTTCCTTGAGTACCTGGGCCGGGATCTGCTCACGGGCCTGCTGCAGCCAACCTTTGTTGACGTCCTGGAGCATTGGATACTGCTTGATGTCGGTCTGTTTGGCAGCGTGCGTGCCATGGAAGCCGACCATGATGCGATCCAGCGCGATCTGCTTTTGCACGGCAGCGGAATAGCGCTGGTGGAAGTCCGGAAACTTGGCCCAGGCGTCGATTTTGGCGTACGGCAGGCCCACATCGGACTCAGTGGAAGACAGCTCATAAGTGGACTGATCCAACGCCGATGCGTCTTTGGCTTCGCGGTCCTTGGACGTGGTGTCTGTGCGACCGGTGACTGGCCCCGACACACCGATGAAGACTTTCTGCCCCTTGATCTCGGTCACCGGAATGACGTTGATTCGTCCCAGGAAGTCCGACTTGGCCGTAATAGCGTCGTTCAGTTCCTGGGCAATCGTCGGATCGACGCTGAACATCTTGGTGGCAAGGTCAACGCCGTAGCTTTCCGCAATGGCTACCTGCAGTTCTGCGAACATTTGGGCGCCGAAAGCGCTCAGGGAGTAGGCCATGTTAGAGCACCCGCTTTTTGACGTTGGTTACCGGGCCGGGATTGCGCGGCAACTGGCGACCGATGGGGTTGTTCTGCAAAGCACTGAACTGCTTCTGCAGCGCATCCAGCTTGGCAAGTACAGCCTGATTGCCCTTGTTCTTGCGGCGGAATTCGCGTTCGTCCTCGGCAGTGGCCACAATCTCGTCCACTGCTGCGCTCACGTCGTCGATCAGGTCCGAATCTGGCGCGGGCGCATCTTCGGCGGCTGGTTCAATGACGGCCTGCAGGCCGGCAGCGACAACCAGCAATTGGGCCACCAGGGCCGTCAAAGCCGTTGCTGTAGCTTCATCCATTGGGGGTTTGCTCTCTGTTTGGGGTGGAGTGGTTTCGGTGGGCAGCACGTCGGCGGCGAAACGCTTGAAAAAGCCGGTCAGGGCATTGATCAGTCCGGTTTCGGCGGTGGGTAGGCTGTCGTCCTGAAGGCGGCCGAGTTCGACCGAGGCGGCGTAATAGGAAGCGCGGTTGTTCTTGTGCGAAAAGTAGAGTTCCTGGGTGCCGACACTTGCCGGCTGGTCGGTAACGCCCAAGCCGGTCAGATAGGCTTTACCTTTGCCACGGAAATCGGGGGTGATCTCAATGCTGGTGAACAGTTTCTGGCCTTGGTCATTCAGATACAGCAACCGGTCGTTGGGCTTCAATTGCGCTTCCAATGCCACTTCGCCTGGCTCCAGGTCTTCGGCGTCTTCCACCAGACGCACCGCGTAAACGGTGCCGTGGGAGCCTGGCAAGCGTTCGTGATCGCACCAGATCACAGCCGTGTAAAAAGACGGCTTGTAGGTTTCAGCGATGTCGCGCAGTTCCTGGGGAAGGATCACGCGCCCATCAACGGTGGCTCCGCTGGTGGCGACACGCTTCCAGAACGAAACAAGGGAACGGGGCATGGGTTTGACTGCGCTCAATCACTGAATGAACCGCCACGATAGGGAGCCGCCAAGCCTCAAACAAACGGTTCAAATGCGCGTTTCTCCTAGATTCGGCATATAGGAGAAACGCGGAATTTAACCCCGCGTTTCCAGCGTTTTCGCCGCATAGACTGCGGCCCATGTACTACTCGACCGAAGTTAAAGAAGCCGCCAAACGTCTATTTCTGCGCCGCTGTAAGGCGAAGGAAATTCAGGCGCAGCTCAACCTGCCCAACATCCGAATCGTCTACTACTGGATACGCCAGGGCGGGTGGGAAGACATGCTGTCGGACGAGGAACCGCTAACCGCCGTCGGTCGGCGAATCACCCTGCTCCTGGACAAAGCCAGCAGCCTGACCAAGGACGAACTGAACGAGCTGGACAGACTGACCACCGTTCGCGAGCGCCTGTTGAAGCAAGCAGTCAAACCGTTGCCGGCACCGGCCGGTGAAGCTGCAGGCGAACCGCAGGAACGCCGCCAGGGCGCGCGTGGCGAACGTTCGGGCCGTGGGGATAGCGGAGGGAAGAAACGCGAAAAGAAGGCAAAGAACGACATTAGCGGGCTGACCGAAGTCGACTTCCTGGATAAGTTCATCAGCAAGATGTACCGCTATCAGCAGGAGCTGTTTGCCGCAAAGCAAAATCCGCTGACATGCCGAATCCGCAACATCCTGAAAAGCCGCCAGGTGGGCCTGACGTACTACTTCGCCGGCGAAGCATTCATGGACGCCGTGCTGAACGGCGACAACCAGGTGTTCCTGTCGGCCAGCCGTTCGCAGTCTGAGATTTTTCGCAGTTACATCATCCAGTTTGCCAAACAGTGGTTTGACATCGAGCTGACCGGCAACCCCATCACGCTCAGTAACGGCGCCGAGCTGCGTTTCCTGTCGACCAACAGCAGCACCGCCCAGGGCTACCATGGCCACGTCTACGTCGATGAGTATTTTTGGATACGTGACTTCGACAAACTCAGCACCGTGGCCAGTGCCATGGGCACCCACAAGAAGTGGCGAAAAACCTACTTTTCGACGCCCAGCGCGGTCTCGCACCAAGCGTACCCGTTCTGGTCGGGCGAGGAATTCCGCAACAGCGAGCGCGGCAAGAAGGCCGGCGGCACCTGGCCCACCGAGGCGTCATACACCCAGGGCGCATTGTGCCCCGACGGTCAATGGCGCAAGACCATCACACTGGACGACGCCATCGCCGGCGGCTGCGATCTGTTCGACGTCGAGCAGCTGCAGCTGGAGTACGACGAAGACAAATTCCAGCAGCTGTTCTACTGCAAGTTCATCGACAGCAGCCAGAGCGCGTTCGGCCTCAAAGACCTGGAGCGGTGCTACTCCGACCTATCGTTGTGGGAAGACTTCAACCCGGATCTGGATCGGCCGTTCGGCAACAGCCCGGTATGGCTTGGCTACGATCCGAGCCGCACCCGCGACGACGCCACGTGCGTGGTGGTCGCTCCGCCACTGGAACCCGGGGCAAAATTCCGCATCCTGGAAAAGCACAGTTGGCGTGGGCAGTCGTTCAAGTACCAGGCCGACCAAGTCAAGAAACTTACCGAGCGCTTCAACGTGCAGCACATCGGTATCGACACGACCGGTATAGGCTACGGCGTGTTTGACCTGGTGCGCGACTTCTATCCGCGTGCGACCGCGATCCATTACAGCCTAGAAACCAAAAACACCTTGGTACTCAAGGCCCAAGACACGATCCAGGGGAGCCGCATCGAATGGGACGCCGGCTGGACCGATATCGCCCAAGCGTTCCTGACCATCAAGCGCGGCACCACAACCAGCGGCCAGGTCACCTACAGCGCTTCGCGCACTGACGCCACCGGCCACGCCGACATCGCCTGGTCGATCATGCACGCCCTGTTCAACGAACCCCTCAACACCAACAAGCGGCGCCGTAGCCGCTACGTCACGAGCGGAAACAATGCCCAAGCAACGACACAAAAAGCCCCAAACCAACCGACCGGCGCGACAGCCACAGCCCATGCGGGCGTTCACGTTCGGGGAACCCGAACAGGTGCTGTCCGGCAACATCGGCGAGTACCTCGGGGTGTTTCTCAGCGACGACGGCGAAATCTACAAGCCGCCGGTGTCCCGGGCGGGCCTGGCCAAGTTGCTACGCGCCAACGCACACCACGGTGCCATTCCAAAATTCAAACGCAACCTGCTGCTGCGTGAGTTCATTCCGTCCGAGGGGTGCAGCACGCAGACCATGGGCCGTGCGAGCCTGGATTACATGGTGTTTGGCGAGGCCTATTTCTATCGCGATACCAACGCCTTTGGCGAAGTGCTGGAAATGCAGCACCTGCCGGCGATCAACATGCGGGTGAAGGTCGACGGTGGGTTCAGGATGTTGCTGCCAGACAGCAAATACATGGACTTCGACCAGGACGAAATAGAACACGTCCTGGACTACGACGTGGAACAGAACATCTACGGTGTGCCTGACTACCTGGGCGGCATGCAGGCGCTGTTGCTCAACGAAGCCGCGACCCTATTCCGAAGGCGTTATTACAGCAACGGCGCGCACGCGGGATACATTTTCTACACCAACGACCCGGACCTGACCGAGGAAGACGAAGAAAACCTGCGCGCCCAGATCAGCGCTAGTAAGGGCGTGGGCAACTTCCGCTCGATGTTCGTCAACATCCCCAACGGCAAGGAAAACGCGATTCAGATCATTCCCGTGGGGGACTTCCAAGCCAAGGACGAGCTTGAGAAGGTCAAGAACATCACCCGCAACGACGTGATCGCCGCCTGGCGGATGAACCCAGCTTTGGCCGGGATCATCCCGGAAAACAACGGCGGGTTTGGGGATATCGAAAAGATCGATCGCGTTTACACCAGCAACGAGATTAGGCCGATCTGTCAGCTGTTCAGCCAGCTCAATGAGGTACTTCGACGGGACAGGCGCATCAACTGGAAAAAGATCGATAACGGAGGGGAAACCTCTACCTGACACCTCAAAGATAGAGAAATATACTGCACTACGTGCGAACATAGTGGCAATAAGCTGCACCCTGGGGAGGGGATATGAGAGTTACTTGCAAATGCGGACACAAAGGGCGAATTGCATCACGCGAGGTACTTTCAGCCGATTTTGCGAAACTTTACTGCCAGTGCCTCGATGCGAAGTGTGGGCACACCTGGGTTGCGAATCTCACGTTTTCTCATACGCTTAGCCCCTCCGCTCAGACGTTCGACAGGCTGTTGATGGATCGGCTGAGAGATATGCCCAGGGCCCAACAGCGGGAGCTGTTTGAAAAGCTCGGATCGCAGGCCGTCGCATGACGCGCGCCGCCGACAATCGAGTGCCGGCGGCGCTGGATTCAGTCTTCGTCGGAATGATCCGGGTTGCTTATCAGCGCTTCGGTCAGTCTGCTCAACTGCTCTTTGTCGCGAGGGCTCAACTGACGATACAACCCAATCAGACGTCGCTCAATGTGCGAAAGCTCATACCGCGCAGATGCCGCAATTTCAACGTAAACAACATCCGCGTTTGTGCGATCCAACATGCTTACCACTCCATAAAATCCATTGCTGTAGCAATGATATGGGGGCAAGCCGCTAGTAAGACGCGAGCAAAGGGGTTAGCTCATTCCTTTGGCAGCATCGTCAGCCATGGCCTGAATAAACCGCCGAATCGCTCTTTGATCATCCGCAGGGATACTGCGGTATTGCTGAACAATTCTGTCCTCAATCTCATTCAGCGAATCAACGGCCAGGGTGCTACGCCGTCCAGTGAGGATGTAGGGCACATCGAATTCGAACTGGACCGCCACCTTACTCAGGTAGGACGCCGTAGCATCGCTAGATCCCGCCTCGTAGTTCGCCTGTGTGCGCTTTGCAATCCCAAGTGCTTCCGCGACTTGGTTCTGTGTCATGCCGCTTCGCTTCCGTTCTTCTTGCAGCCGAAAACCGATATCTTCAGAAAGATGCACTTTTTTTCATCCTTACTATTTACAAGTGCACCTAAGTGCATCATTGTGCATCTCACACCACATGAAATTGCACGGATCTGCACTATGCCGAACACCAGCGTTACCGAGCAAGCCCGTCATCAAGCACGGGAAGCATTAGAAAAACGGGGCCAGTCAGCCAAAGACTTCGCAGCCCAACATCAACTCAACCCCAGCACCGTCTATGCGGTACTGAGCGGGCAAAGCCAATGCCGTCGCGGGGAGGCTCATCGCGCAGCCGTATTACTCGGAATCAAAGACGGCGTGATCGAACAGTAATGGCCAAGCCTCTGAGGGAACAGCAGAAGATGAAAAGTCAGGTTCTGAAAACACGCCGTGAAGTCGTCAGTGCAATTATCTGCACCTTCGAAGGTGGCCGCGAACGCGCCGCCGCTCGCATCGGCCTACCACTTAAGAAGTTCGATAACCACGCTTACGAGAACAACAACTGCCGCCCGCTGACGGACCTGCAAATCTTTCAACTGGAGCAGGTCACAGGAACCCAGCACCTGGCCAACTACGTTGCAGCGATGTACGGCGGCATGTTCGTGCCGGTCATCCAACCGGAGAACCTGGACAACGTTGAGATGTATGCGCGGGCCGTACAGACGTCGGCCAAACAGGGCACGGTCGATCAGGTTATCGCTCAGGCGATCGAGGACGGCGTAATCACCGAAGACGAGGCCGAATTGATCCTGAACGCGCACGTCTTGCACATAGCTGCCCGTACTGCCGAAATTCATGCCGCCATCGATCTCTACCGCGCCAAGTCAGGTAAAGGCCAATGAACACTCAAACCAATACCCTGGACTACAAGCAGTGCATGCAGAACGCTGCACTGGCGTTTCTTGAGCGCCATCAAGCCGAACACCTGGGCGACCTATCGGCGCTACGCAAACGGGCAATCTTTCATCTGGTTGAGAACCTCGATGTGGCCGAACCGGTAGCAACCAAACTGACCGACCTTGCCCACATTGAGTTGTTGGACCTGGCACACCGCCAACGCTCCGCGAACTCGTAACACCTAACCCTACCAATCGCCGGCCCACGTCCCGTGGGTTTGGGTGAGCTGCGCCCGAAATTGAGGTTTAACGATGACAAACGCCGTAATTGTCACCACACAACTGCCCCCAGCCGAGGCCGAAGCGTTGCTGGCCAACCTGCGTGAACAGTATCGCTTGAGCCTCAACGAACACTGGTACGCCGAGCAATTCCGCCTTGTTGCGGCCGGTCTGCGCCATGGCGCAATTCTCGCCCACATCCCGGTCATGGCTGCGCAAAAACGCCTCATGGCAGCCCTGTCCCACAGCCTCAAAGCAGTGAAGTAACCCCATGAAAGAAGATCTTCGTCACGACGTGCTGCAACGCCTTCAGGCCGACTTCGGGCTCAAGCACCGCACGGGCACCGACTACATGCGCGGCGGCACCTGCCCAAAGTGCAAAAAGAAAGAGCTGTATTCCCGCTTTGATACGCCATGGATGGTGATTTGTGGTCGCCCCGAAAAGTGTGGCCACACCCTGCACGTGAAAGAGCTGTACGACGATCTGTTCGAAGACTGGAGCAAGCGAGCGCCGGCGACAGACCAGCATCCCAACGCAACGGCACGCGCCTATCTGGAGTTCGCCCGGGGCTTTCGGTTTGAGCTGATCCAGGGCTGGTTTACCCAGGAAACGTTCTACTCCGCTGAACACAACGCCGGCAGCGCAACGGTGCGCTTCGCCTTGGAAAAAGGCGGTTGGTGGGAACGCCTGATCGATCAGCCACACCGCTTCGGCAAGATGAAAGCCCGCTTCAAATCCAAGGATAGCTATCGCGGCGTATGGTGGTGCCCGCCCTGCGTCGACCTTCTTGAAGCCAAGGAAATCTGGATTGTTGAAGGCATCTTCGACGCCATCGCCCTGGTGCACAACGACATCGCGGCCGTATCGGCCATGTCGTCCAATGCGTTCCCTGGTGACTCACTCAAGGCACTGATTAAGACCCGCGATGGCGGGAAGTTGCCCAAGCTGGTTTGGGCGCTTGATAACGAGCCTAGCGCCAACGCTTACACACGACGTTGGGTGCGCGAAGCCCGTGCCCTGGGCTTCGTCTGTGAGTCTGCGCAGATCCCGCAACGCGACGGCCGCAAGTCAGACTGGAACGATCTCCATCAGCGCTGGAGCTTCATCCAGGACGACACCAAGCGCGCCGAACAGATCACTACTGACCTCAAGCAAGCCCGCCATCAGGGCGCCCTACTGCTGGCTGAGAGCGCGGCGGAAAAAGCCTTGCTCATGTACGACTGGAACAAGCGCGGGGAATTTCACCTGGGCTTCGCCAGCCGTCTGTACTGGTTCAAGTTGGACATGGAGAAATTCAACCGGGCCATGTCCGACATCGAGGACAGCGAGAACCACGACGACCAACTGCTCAACCAGGCGCAACAACGCGAAAAAGCCCTGCAGCAGTCCGGCAGTGTTGTGGAGATTGCCAACTGCTACCCACAAGCCCTGTACTTCCAGCGTAACGAGGTAACAGACGAATCCTGGTACTACCTGCGCGTGGACTTCCCGCACGACTCCGAAAGCGTGAAAAACACCTTCACCAGTGGCCAGCTGTCTGCCGCGAGCGAATTCAAAAAGCGGCTGCTCGGCATGGCGGCAGGTGCGATGTTTACCGGCAGTGGCCAGCAGCTCGATAAGCTCATGAAGGATCAACTGTTCGGCATCAAAACTGTGTCGACCATCGACTACGTGGGCTACAGCAAGGAATACGCCTGTTACGTCTACGGCGATATCGCGATCAAGGACGGCACCACCTACAAGGTCAACAGCGAAGACTATTTTGAGTTCGGCAAGCTGCGCCTAAAAACGCTGCAGAAAGGCGTACCCATCAAGCTGCAGCGCGAAGCAAAGGGCTTTGATGAAAAGTGGGTGCAGTTACTGTGGACCTGTTTCGGCGCCCAGGGCTTCGTCGCGCTGGTGTTCTTCTTCGGCTCGCTGTTCTGCGAGCAGATCCGCGCTCGTTACCAGTCCTTCCCGTTCCTAGAGGCCACCGGTGAGGCCGGCGCCGGTAAAACCACTCTGCTGAACCTGCTCTGGAAGTTACTCGGCCGCGAAGGCTATGAGGGCTTCGACCCCATGAAATCGACCAAGGCCGGACGCTCGCGCCTGATGGGCCAAGTCTCTGGCATGCCGGTTGTGTTCCTGGAAGCCGATCGTCACAGCGATGATCGGGCACACGCTAAAACCTTCGAATGGGATGAGCTAAAAGACTTCTACGGCGGCGGCACCTTGGCCACCAAAGGCGTCAAGACAGCGGGCAACGAAACGTATGAACCGCCATTCCGAGGAACGATAGCGATCAGTCAAAACGCGGCCGTGGTTGCCCACGAAGCGATCATGACGCGCATCGTAAAACTGCACTTTGTACGCCCTATAGTCACACCGGAAAGTCGCGCTGCAGCTGATCAGTTAAACGCTTTGGACGGCGGCACCCTCAGCCACTTTCTATTACGGGCTGTAGGCAAAGAGTCCTCGGTGCTTGAGCTGTTCGCCCAGCGTATGCCCGAACACGAAGCGAAGCTGCGTCGCCTGCATACCCAATGTTTTGCGTGCGGTACGGCTTACGCCAGCGATCAGGGCAACTGCAGCAGTTGCGGTTATGACTTGCGCGGGTACATCCGTGTCGAGCGAATCAGCAAAAACCACGCGCAACTGCTCTCGCTGCTGGATTGCCTGCGCCTGGTGCTGAAACTGAGTGACCCCCAGGTCGCTGCCACGCAGCGCCAGATCGTGCGGATGGCCATTGAGCGCCAGGCCTCCATCAGTTCCGACCATTCGGCCGTGGCCGAGTTTTGGGAAGTCTACGACTACCTCGAATCCTTGAGCGAAGACCCGGTGGTCGACCACAGCAGCGACCCAACCGTGATCGCTATCAACCTCAACGAATTCTGTGAGCGCGCCGCCGAACACAAACAGAAGTTGGCCGACGTGGCCACGTTGCGCGATCTGCTCAAGGAATCCCGTTCACGCAAGTTTCTGGACAGCAACAAAGCGGTGCACAGCGCTGTTCGTGCTGCCTTCAACACCCGCAACCCGTGTTCACAACCCCGGCCGACGACAGTTAAGTGCTGGACATTCAAGGCGTAAAGGAGAGCAAGACCTATGCAAATCCAAGTGTTTATGGGCAGTGCCGGAGATGGCAAAACCAGCAAGCTGCAGTCAGTTCAGGACCGCCTGCACTTCACGGGAGAAAGCGCGCCGATCATCCAGGCCGAGGCCTATGGCGAGGATGGCTTGCTGGAGATTTTGGAAGTTCGCGCAGCCGGTGGCCAACGCGAAATTCTGGTGGACGACTGCAGCCGCCAACAGATTTTGAGGGTGCTGGAATGGCAATCATGCAGTGAGCATGAACCAAAGTTTGATGGCCTGGTGATCCACCTGGCCCGCAAGGACTGACCTTTAAAAAACAGTGCCGAGGAGTTGCAGCTCCTCGACACCCGACCGCAACAGAGGGCTATACCATGCAAGCACAGAACCGAAGCAGCAGCGCCGCGAAGGCTACCACACCAGCTCGGCACCTGGTGGCCACCGCGATTATCGGCGCGGCCGTCATTGGCTACCTGGTGCACAAAACCCCTGAATCACGCACCCGCCTCGAGAGCCTCAGCCAGATGGCCAGCACTCTGGGCGAACTGAGCGAAACGGATGCGGCTGTCGTCGCGCAGTTGCTCGCCAACACCGCTACCCGGGGGACGGCGCGCCATGCCTAAGCAAACCCATGCTACTCGGGCACGACGCTTTCCCTGGAACATCGATTACACCAGCGTTTGCGACCTGTGCGGCCGGTGGCGGGCCCAGGGCAACCACGAGCAATGTAGCCGGCAACGTCAACGGCTGAATGCCCATCTGCGCAACCACACGCCCAAGCCATAAGCCGCGTCCACCAGAAGATGCGCTTCTAGATACTTGGCCCGGAAACGGGCCTTTTTGTTTCCGATCGTCAGACTGTCGCTATATGAGTACAGCGTTAGGGGTTTACATGAGTGGGGTCGAAGCTCGCGGTAATTCCGTGAGAATCTATTTTCAATACGACGGCGGTAAATGCCGCGAATCGCTACCAGGAGGAAACACGCCGGTGAACGTCGCCCAGGCTAAACGCTTGCTCGCCATCATCGAATACGAAATCCAAGCCGGCACCTTTGACTACGCGCGCCACTTCCCCAAATCAGCCAGGCTGGTGGAGAACACCTTCGGGCATTACCTGGACATATGGTTGCGGATCAAAGCCAACAGCGTGGCTGCATCGAGTTACAGGGGTTACGCCAACAAGGCCGAAGTGCATGTGCGGCCTCGTTGGGGCAAAGTGCAGATCAATGCGATCGATCATCTGGACCTGCAAGAGTGGATCCAGGGCACGCTGTCCAAAACCCTCAAAAACAAGACCATCCGCGACATCATCAGCAACGTGCGTCAGGTGTTCCGGCTGTACCGCACGAGGATGAAAGTCGCGCACGATCCCACCGAAGGCTTAATGGTGCGCTTGCCCGATCCCGAAGCACCGGACCCGTTCACCCGGGCGGAAATCAAACAGATCCTGGAAACACCGACCACCCGCACGCTTGAGTTGCTGATGGTGCAGTTCATGATTTGGGCCGGGCCCCGGGTATCCGAGACCATCGCCCTGGCGTGGGAAGACGTCGACCTGGAACACGGCACGGTGACCTTCCGTCGATCGAAGGTGCGCGGCGCTTATCGCGTCACGAAAACTCGGCGCTCGATGCGCAAGGTTCGTTTACTGGCGCCGGCCTGGGATGCGCTGCGCAAAGTCGAGGCACTGACACGCAAAAGAAAAGCCGAAACCGTTGAAATCGTCGAGCGGGACAATAAAACCGCACGCCGGCACACGTTGCATTTTGTGTTCTTAAACACCAAAAGCGGTTTGCCACACGCCAACGATTTTGTCGTGCGTGATCGTTTTTTCAAAGCTCATTTGTTCGCCGCCGGGGTCCGCTATCGCGGTCCAGGGCAGTGCCGGCACACTTACGCCAGCCAGCTGCTGACGACGGGCATTGCCTCAATTGACTGGATCGCCGAACAGATGGGGCACACCAACGGCAACATGATTCGCCAGCACTATGGAACATGGATCAACGAGGATGGGCCGGACGTGGTTGGCATGCTACAGCTGGCACTAAAGCTCTCGCCGGTCACAGTTCTACACTGAACGCCGTAATGCCCAACGACTCGGCGAAACGACCCACCGCAGTAAGGCTGGCCCAGGTGCGCAAGGGCTCCCGCCGGGAGCGCACCGGCACCAGGCGCGCGGTGGGGCCGCCGAGACGGATAGAGAGCGTCCACTTAGCATCGTCGCCGGCCACGCGGCCTACTACCGCTTCACGGATCGCGTGCTGACTGATCAGGGCTTTTAGCGTGTCCGACTGGATGGCCTCCCCGATCATGGCCTCAGCTCCCGGTGCCGCGCGGCGGCCGCGTCTTCAACGGCGATATACAGCGCCTCGATGGTGGCCGGGGTCAGCGCGCGCGCTGTCTCTACCCCTTCGACAAAACCTTGGGCGCGCGCCTGGGCCAGCTCCAGGGCGTGTAGATCCTCCGCATGGGCCAGGCGCGAGAAATGGTTTTGCATTTTGGTGCGCAGTCCCGGCGGCAGGCTGATGGCGTCCAGCTGTTGACTGACGCTCATGCCGGCACCGCCGACAGATTGGCCAGGATTTTAGCTAGGTCACGTAACGGGTAATGCTCCTCGCTAATGTCGCAGCCCGGGCAGTGGTGAAGCGGTTCATTGGCGTTACTCGGCTTTTGAGCGGCCAAACAGGAGCGGCAACGCACAGCCTCATGACTCATGAGCCAGTGGTCATTCCACAGGCCCAGGGCAAAGTCGCCGACAGCGCTAGACGCAGGAAGCTGTGAGGCTAGGAAATGATCAAGGATCACAGTTTAACCTTCGGCAGGTGCCCCAGTGCGCCGCGCAGTTCATACCATGGGTATTGGAATGTGGGCACGATTAAGGTGCAGCTTTGCTTGTGTACAAAGGCCTGGGCTGCATACAGCGCATCTTGTCCGGCATGACAGTCTACGCAGTAAAGTGACTGCCCCATCATGACCCAGCGACTGCGCCAGTCATCCAGGACCACGTTAATAGGGCCACGTACAGCTATGGGCGCTTCGTCGTATGGTTCGCTCATGACTGTGCGCCGCGGGTGAGTGTGTGCATGGTGATCGCTTTTGTCCGAGTGAGTGAGAGTCAGTGCGTAAAACCAGTCTAGGGGGGGCTGGTGTACCAGTCTAGGGGGTGCTGGTTTCCGAGTGCACAAAAAAAGGCCCCCACACCTGGCGTAAGTGTGGGGGCCTTTTTGACATAAGCGGCGTTATTTGAACTTCGATGACCACCTGCCTGGGGCGCTCGCCTGCAGCCGCGAAAAAATAGGTTGCGCTAGCAGTGTTGTGAGCTGGTTCATTTAGGATTAGCCAGAATATTTTCTTTGGTGTCTTGGTCGATGATATTGCGAAGCGCCTCAAACAGAGGGGCGGCATCTGTGTATTTTTTGCCATAGGCAAGATTAAATTCGTAATCGAAGTCCGGTGGATTCTTGCCCTGGTTGTGCTGAAGCATTGTTTCCAACTTATCTAGCGCCTTAACGGCTACCGCCTCAGGTGATAGAGCATTTTCGTAGTCATCCCAAAGTGCCAATATCTCCGCTTTCAACGATTCATCCAAAGCGCTGGTCAACTGAAGGAGATCGGTTCTCTCTTGCTCGCTCTTGTTGGGAAACGAATCTTTATTGACGGCGGAAATGTCGCCGTTGATAGCCTCTCCCAAGTCATGGATGACACACATCTTGAGCATTTTCAGCCTATCGAGGCTGGTCAGATAGTCCCCAAAGACAATCGCCATGAGGCAAAGACGCCAGCTATGCTCTGCCGTGCTTTCAGCGCGCCCGGAAGAGGTGTGCGCGCTTCTAAGTACATCTTTAAGCTTTTCCGCCTCGCGTAAGAACTCGAGACGCCCTTTGATTTTTTCGATGTCCATAAACCCCTCTGGCTCAGTCGGTGAACAGCATGCTAATCACCATATTTAAGCCAGACTAGAACTCAAAATGGTCGGCGTCCACGCATAAAATATGCGCGCCGACGCAGGTGTGGGCGTCAGAGCGTCTCTACCAAACGTGCTGCAGTTCCGTCCGAGAGGGGGATACGTGTCCAGCGACACATACTTTCCCTGATCGGAATAAGGGAAGAGTCATTGTTACCAGTTCCAAACTCCAGCGCGGGCGGCGCGAACGCTTCCCGCCATCCCGATTTATTCAGCGCGTATTCCTTGCCAATGATCTCTGGCGTCGCGAATCTCCATAGCGAATGACCAAGCAAGTCGCTAATCGGGCTGGCGAACTGCGCGGCACGCGCGGGAGAGCACGCCAGCAAACGATGCGTTAGGTCACATATGAGATGAACGGGCCGCGAGCTTTCCTTAACCAGACGAGCCAAGGCTTGATCAGCGGCTGCATCGAGGCGAGCAGCCAGCAATTGCTCAAGCTTTTCGTGCGCGATGGGATCGATTGCCAGTACACCACTTTCCCAGCGAGAAATGGTTGACTGGGTGACTTTAAACAACTCCGCGGCATGGGATTGTTTAACTCTATGCAACAGACGCCATCGCCTGAGAGCAACGCCAGGCAAGGCTGGCTTTAGCAACATATCAGGCATGTCAGATTCCGAGAGGATGGCGGGTGGGCCAGGCTGAACAACGCAAGGAAACCCCTTCAACTCGCGGGCCTCTTTTCTGCACCAGGATAGTGCGCCAGTCCCATGGTGGTCCCATGGGGCCATTTTTTAGATGTTAAAAACCACAAACCCCCGATTTTCTCTAGGAAAATCAGGGGCTTGCGTTTTCAGAATGTGGCGGTGAAGGAGAGATTCGAACTCTCGATACAATTTCTTGTATACACACTTTCCAGGCGTGCTCCTTAAGCCACTCGGACACTTCACCGTATCTCGTCAAACCAGTTCAGTCTGTCGAGGCGCGCTAATGTAGTCGAAAGCCTTTCTGATGGCAAAGGTTTTTTTCAGAATTTTCATGCGCTTAGACGGTTATGCCGTTACCCACCCAGCGAGGGACGGTGAATCTGCCATTCTCGGGCATCGGCGGTACGCGTTTGGTAGGGCTGCTGCGCCCTGCTCCGGGCCGTCTACCCTTGGGGATGCAGGAAAAGTCTGACTGTGTAGTCAGTCACGGCGCTTTACCGGGGCGGGTGTGGTGGGTAACGTCTGCGCATGCGCTTCTATAAACAGCCTATCTATAACAAATCCTACAAGGAACCGCGTCATGAGTGAGTTGATTGCCTACCACCTCGAAGACGGTATCGCGACCCTGACCTTGAGCAACGGCAAGGTGAATGCCATTTCTCCGGCCGTCGTCAGTGAGTTTAATGCTGCACTGGATCAGGCCGAGAAGGATCGCGCGGTGGTGATCATCACCGGCACGCCGGGGATTCTGTCGGGTGGTTATGATTTGAAGGTGATGACAGCCGGGCCTAAAGAGGCCATCAGCCTGGTGACGTCGGGCTCGACGTTGGCGCGTCGCCTGCTGTCGCACCCGTTTCCGGTGATTGTGGCGTGCCCTGGGCACGCGGTGGCCAAAGGTGCATTCCTGCTGTTGTCGGCCGATTACCGCATTGGTGTGGAAGGCCCGTTCAGCATTGGCCTGAATGAAGTGGCGATCGGCATGACCATGCACCACGCCGGTATTGAGTTGGCGCGGGATCGTCTGCGCAAGTCGGCGTTTCACCGTTCGGTCATCAATGCTGAAATGTTTGACCCGCAAGGTGCCTTGGCAGCCGGCTTCCTGGATAAAGTGGTTGCGCCAGAAGAGTTGCACGCGGCGGCCCTGGAAGCGGCGCGCCAGTTGAAGAAGATCAACATGAACGCCCATAAGCACACCAAATTGAAGGTGCGTAAGGCACTGCTGGAAGCCTTGGATGACGCCATCATCCAGGATCAAGGGCATAACCTGATCTGATGCCTTACCCATGTTGTGCCAAAGCCCGACCTTGAGTCGGGCTTTTTCTTACAAAAAATGGGGATACGTCTTAAACCGCTCTAGCTGGGCGCTGCCGGCACACATTGAAACATGTGCTTAAACATCGCCTATCTCCCACGTCTGTAGGGGCAATTGCCGAATACAGTGCACATCCGTACACTGCGCCACCTTTTGTCCCGATGGGCTGTGTCGATGCTTTTTCTGTTACGTATGTTGTTGATGGGCCTGCACTTTATGGTCGCCGGAGTGCTGGGCGTGCTGCTGGGCATCTGTCGGCCGTTCAACCCGGATAACAGTCGCTTGTGCGCTCGCCTGTATGGGTTGCCTGCGATGTGGATATTGCGACTGAACGTGAGGGCGAACGTCGACTCGCTGCGTAATAAGCCCGGCACGTGCGTGATCATCGCCAACCACCAGTCCAACTACGACCTGTTTGTGCTGGGCACTGTGGTGCCGCATCGCACGGTGTGCATTGCCAAAAAAAGCCTGAAATGGGTGCCGCTGTTCGGCCAGTTGTTCTGGTTGGCGGGCAATGTGCTGATCGACCGGGGCAACGCGCACAAGGCGCGGCGCGCGATGCTCACCACAACGCGCACTTTGCAGCATGAAGACACATCGATCTGGGTGTTCCCGGAAGGTACACGCAACTTGGGCAAGGGGCTGCTGCCGTTCAAGAAAGGCGCGTTTCATATGGCGATTGCGGCGGGTGTGCCCATCGTGCAGGTGTGTGTCAGCAATTATGTCACGCACATGCAGCTTAATCGCTGGGACAGCGGTGATGTGCTCATACGCTCGCTGCCGCCGATTCCTACCGTAAAACTGACTTCGGATGACATCCCGGCGTTGATGCAGGCGTGTCAGAAGCAGATGGATGAGTGTATTGCACAGATGGACCGTGAACTGCAGGCCGCTTGGGCACCTGCGCCTTTGTGATTTTTTGCGGGCGCTTTGCCCCCCGTACAAACGAGCGTGCTCGCCACAAAAAGCGTGCCTGCATGAGCAACAAGGGAACGCCATTCACGCTAAGCTGCCCAACACCTGTCCTCCCAATAAGAAGCAATCAGCACCATGGGTAGAGTTGTTGCGGCGGCCGTCTACAGCGCCGGAAAGAAAGTCACTGATATCACCCTCGATGAAGGCGCAGCCTGGGCCGCCAAGCCCGATCACTTTGTGTGGATCGGCCTGGAAGAGCCCAGCGCCCAAGAGCTGGCCAACCTGCAACGCCAGTTCAATCTGCACGAACTGGCCATCGAAGACGCCCTCGAAAAACACAGCCGCCCCAAGCTTGAAACCTTCGGTGATGCGCTGTTTATCGTCACCTACTCACCGGTGCGCGAGAACGGCAAGCTGGAGTTTATCGAAACCCATATTTTTGCCGGCAACGGCTACATCATCACCGCCCGCAACGGCCATTCCGCGTCCTACGGCTTTGTGCGCCAGCGCTGTGAGGCGCGGCCGTTGTTGCTGGAGCACGGGGAAGATTTCGTACTCTATGCGCTGCTGGATTTCGTCACCGAGAATTACCAGCCGGTGAGCGAAGCGATCCACGCCGAAATTGATGAGCTGGAGCGCAATGTGCTGTGCAGCTCGCTGAGCGAGCGTGATATCCAGAACCTCCACGGCCTGCGCCGCGACGTGCTGCGGCTTAAACGCTATGTGGCGCCGATGGTGGAGATCAGTCAGGAACTGCAAAAACTGAGCTTCCCGTTTATCGACAAAAACATGCGCCCGTATTTTCGTGACGTGCAGATCCACGTGACACGGCAGATGGAAGACCTCACCACCTTGCGCGATATCGCCAGCCAGACGATTGAGATTGGTGTGTTGCTCGAAGCCTCGCGTCAGAGCGTGGTGCAGCGCAAGTTCGCCGCGTGGGCGGCGATCCTGGCGTTCCCCACCGCAGTGGCGGGGATTTATGGGATGAACTTCCAGAACATGCCCGAGCTGCAATGGCATTACGGCTACTTTGCGGTGCTCGGGTTTATTGCGGTGGGCTGCACCAGTTTGTGGGCCAGCTTCAAGCGGTCGGGCTGGTTGTAAACCATCGCCGGCCAGCCGGCCCCGCCTCAAGCGTGATTCAGGCCACGTCGGCTTCTGGCTTGTGCGCCACAAAACGCATCATCCATTCCGCCACGGTTGCGCCGTGGTGGTCACGCGCCAGACTGGCCACGCCATTGGTGTAGATCTTTTCGCCCAACGTTGTCTGAAGAATTTCCAGCAGCTCGCGTGAATAGTCGTGGATGAATTCCGGGTGGCCCTGGAAGCACAGCACCTGGTCTTCAATGTGGTAAGCGGCGTACGGGCAGAAATCGCTGGAGGCAATCACGGTAGCGTTTTCCGGCAGGCGGGTGACCTGGTCCTGATGGCTGATCAACAAGGTCAGCTCTTCCACCACCGGGCTCATCCACGGCGCCTTGGCGTTGAGTTTGTAGTCGTGGATGCCCATGCCCCAGCCCTTGCTGGCGCGCTCGGTCTTGCCGCCCAACAGCAGCGCGAGCAACTGGTGGCCGAAGCACACGCCCAGCAACTTGTCGCCGCGTTCATAGCGTTCAAGCAGGTAGGTTTTGAGGGTCTGGATCCACGGGTCGGTGCCAAAGGAATCGGCCTTGCTGCCGGTGATCAGGTAGGCGTCAAACGCCTCGTCATCCGGCGGGTATTCGCCCTGAACCACGTTGTACACAACAAACTCGGCAGCAATCGGCTGCTTGGAGAACAGGCGCTTGAACATCTGCCCGTACCCTTGGTATTGATCGATCAAGCCTGGACGCAGGATATCGGTTTCCAGGATACAGACGCGTAGCGACATAAAAAATACCTGACACGGTGGTGGGAATAATGCACACCCCAGAGCCTGCCTTGAAACACCCCTGCAAAGCAAGTCTCGCCAAGTGCCTCGGTGTGGGGGCGGGCTTGCCTGCGATGGCGTCATATCAGCCGACATATGCATTGGCTGACACACCGCTATCGCGGGCAAGCCCGCTCCCACATGGGTTTTATATCGCTCAGACTAAGGTGTTTCGGTCAGGCGAATATGTCTCCCTGCGCTGCTTTTTCCAGCAGCAGAGCCGGGGGCGAAAAGCGCTCCCCGTACTGCTCGGCCAGGTAGCGCGCCCGGGCGATAAAGTCGTTCAGGCCGTACTGGTTGATAAACTGCAGCGCACCGCCGCTCCACGCGGCAAAGCCTATGCCGAAGATTGAGCCGACGTTGGCGTCAGCCGTCGACCTCAACACGCCCTCCTCCACACAACGCACGGTTTCGATGGCCTGGATGAACAGCAATCGGTCGCGCACATCCTGTGGCGAAATTTGGTTATCGGGCTGTTCAAAGCGCGCTTTCAGCTCCGGCCACAGGTGTTTCTGCGCCCCTTGGGGGTAGTCGTAAAAACCACCGCCCGCCGCCTTGCCCGTGCGTTTGTACGCATTCACCAACAGGTCGATCACCAAGGTCGCGGGATGCGTCGGCGGCGCCTTGCCTTCAGCCTGTAGATCTTTCGCGGTTTGCTGCCGGATGTGGCTCATCAAGCTCAGCGACACCTCATCCGACACCGCCAACGGCCCCACCGGCATACCGGCCTTGCGCGCTTCGGTTTCGATCATCGGCGCGGCCACGCCTTCGCCGAGCATGGCAATGCCTTCGTTGGTGAAGGTGCCGAACACCCGCGAGGTGAAAAAACCACGACTGTCGTTGACCACGATGGGAGTTTTCTTGATTTGCAGGACGAAATCAAAACCACGGGCCAGGGTTTCGTCGCGGGTATGGGCGCCCTTGATGATTTCCACCAGCGGCATCTTGTCGACCGGACTGAAGAAATGCAGACCAATGAACTTGCCTTGATCGGGCACGGCGCTGGCCAGGCCGCTGATGGGCAAGGTCGAGGTGTTGGAGGCGATGACGGCGTCGCTGCCGACCACACGTTGCGCGGCGGCCGAGACCCTGGCCTTGAGCTCACGGTCTTCGAACACCGCTTCGATGATCAGGTCGCAGCCGGCCAGGTCGGCGTCGCCTTGCGTAGGATGGATCCGCGCCAGAATGGTGTCGCGCTGTTCGGCCGTCAGTTGCCCACGGCTGATCTTCTTGTCCAGCAGCGCGGCCGAATGCGCCTTGCCCTTTTCGGCCGCGGCCAGGCTGACGTCCTTGAGCACCACGTCGATGCCCGCACTGGCGCTGACATAGGCGATGCCCGCGCCCATCATCCCCGCGCCCAGTACGCCGACTTTGCGCGTGACGTACGGCGCAAAACCTTGTGGCCGTGAGCTGCCGGCGTTGATGTCATTGAGCTGGAACCAAAAGGTGCCGATCATGTTTTTCGCCACCTGGCCGGTGACGAGTTCGGTGAAGTAGCGCGTTTCGATCAAGTGCGCAGTGTCGAAATCCACTTGGGCGCCCTCCACGGCAGCGCAGAGGATTTTCTCCGGAGCCGGGAAGCAGCCATGGGTTTTGCTGCGCAAAATCGACGGCGCAATCGCCAGCATTTGCGCCACCTTCGGGTTCGACGGCGTGCCACCTGGGATCTGATAAGCCTTGTTGTCCCACGGTTGTCTGCCCTCGGGATTGGCCAGAATCCAGGCGCGGGATTTGGCCAGCAGCTCATCGCGATCCATCGCCAGCGCATTGATCAACCCGGCTTGCAGCGCCTGCTGCGGCCGCACCTTCTTGCCTTCCAGCAAATACGGCAGGGCCTTTTCCAACCCGAGCATGCGCACCATGCGCACTACCCCGCCGCCGCCCGGCAACAAGCCCAAG
Organism: Pseudomonas sp. TREG-RG-20F-10-E-6-01; assembly: GCF_022662455.1. Classification (NCBI taxonomy): domain Bacteria; kingdom Pseudomonadati; phylum Pseudomonadota; class Gammaproteobacteria; order Pseudomonadales; family Pseudomonadaceae; genus Pseudomonas; species Pseudomonas sp. TREG-RG-20F-10-E-6-01. Next base: position 619,739 of record NZ_JAKNQP010000002.1, read on the forward strand.
GTGACTTCAGGCAAGCCGAGCTGTGTCGAGTTGTCATCCAGCGCGACGCGGTAATGGCACGCCAGGCAAATCTCCCAACCGCCGCCCAACGCCGCACCGTTGATAGCGGCCACCACTGGCCTGCCAAGGGTTTCCAGACGGCGCAGTTGGGCCTTCAACACCAACACGCCGTCGTAAAATTCCTTGGCGTGAGCCTTATCGACTTTGATCAATTCATTGAGGTCACCGCCGGCAAAAAAAGTTTTCTTCGCCGAGGTGATCACCACACCGGCGATGCCGTCCTTTTCTGCCTCCAGGCGCGCGACTGCGGCCGCCATGGCCTCGCGGTACACGCCGTTCATGGTGTTGGCGCTCTGGCCGGGCATGTCGAGGGTCAGCACCACGATATGGTCCTGGCCTTTTTCGTAACGAATGGCGTCGGTCATGACAGGTTCCTTGGGCTCAGAGGCGTTCGATGATGGTGGCGATGCCCATGCCACCGCCGACACACAGGGTGGCCAGGCCGTAGCGCTGCTGGCGCACTTCCAGTTCGTCGAGCAGGGTGCCGAGGATCGCGCAGCCCGTGGCGCCGAGCGGGTGCCCCATGGCAATGGAGCCGCCGTTGACGTTGACCCGCGCAGCGTCGATGCCCATGTCCTTGATGAACTTGAGGACGACTGAGGCAAACGCCTCGTTGACTTCAAACAGGTCGATGTCTTCCACGCGCAAACCGGCCTTGGCCAGGGCTTTGCGCGTGGCCGGTGCCGGGCCGGTGAGCATGATGGTCGGGTCGGTGCTGGTGACCGCCGTGGCGACGATGCGCGCCCGCGGTTGCAAGCCCAGTTCGCGGCCTTTGGCCTCGGAGCCGATCAACATCAGCGCGGCGCCGTCGACGATACCGGAACTGTTGCCTGGCGTGTGCACGTGATGGATGCGTTCCACATGGCTGTAGACGCGCAGGGCGGTGGCATCGAAGCCCATCTGGCCCATCATCTCGAAGCTTGGCTTGAGCTTGCCGAGGCCTTCAAGGCTGGAGTCGCCACGAATGAACTCGTCGTGGTCCAGCAGCACGATGCCGTTTTGGTCCTGCACCGCGATCAGCGACTTGTTGAAAGAACCGTCAGCACGCGCCCTGGCCGCTTTCTGCTGGGAATGTAGGGCGAAGGCGTCGACGTCCTCGCGGGTGAAGCCTTCCAGGGTCGCGATCAAGTCCGCGCCGATGCCTTGGGGCGTGAAGTGACTGTGCATGTTGGTCTGCGGGTCGAGCACCCAGGCGCCGCCATCACTGCCCATGGGCACGCGCGACATGGATTCGACGCCGCCGACCACCACCAGGTCCTCAAAGCCGGAACGCACTTTCATCGCGCCCAGGTTCACCGCTTCGAGGCCCGAGGCACAGAAACGGTTGATTTGTACGCCGGCGACACTGATGTCCCAGTCCGCCACCAGTGCGGCGGTCTTGGCAATGTCGGCGCCCTGGTCGCCCACCGGGGTGACGCAACCGAGCACGATGTCATCCACCTGGCGTGTGTCGAGGTCGCTGCGCTGCGCCAGCGCGGTGAGCAGACCGGCCACCAGGTTTACTGGTTTGACGCTGTGCAGGGCGCCGTCGGCCTTGCCTTTGCCCCGGGGCGTGCGTATGGCATCAAAGATCAAAGCTTGGGTCATGACATCCTCGAACGCAGTGCGTGTGTGCCCCTACCTTAGGCCCGATTGACACGGTTTCAATGACGGATGCGCTCATTGCTTTTGACCCTCACGCTCGGACGAACGGTAGGGTGCTATGGGAAAGCGCGGGTTAATCGTTTTAGCGGTCTAGCCAAGGCATTGGCGCCAAGATGGCGATATGCCTCATGCCTTTTTAAGTAGAAATGCTGATTAGCTGATATTAAATGGATCTAAGCGACGCAGAACGAGGGCTCTAAGGTTCAATCAGTAAGAAGTTGCTGCCGGGTTTTGCTGGAGCAGCTGTAAGAAAAGCGACACGTCACGTTGCGATACTGAAATTGACCGGCACGCATTTGACGCTCAGGAATAACAACAAAAGGCAGTCAGCCATGTTCAAACATTCGAAAGTACGTCAGGCGGGACTTATTCTGTTCGCCACCACACTGATTCTGATCTTGCCCAATTTAACCAAGGTTATTGGGTGACGACTCGATCCTCACATTCCGTGCACACATTGCATCAGGACTGCAGCTTTTGGCAGCACCTGCCGGGACATTGCGCATAGCGGTCCTGTTGCAGGGGCTGTCTTTTTGCGTGCCGATTTCCGGTATCGTGGGCGCCATCGCCACTTCAAACCGGGCTCACTCTTGAAACTGATCCTCGCCTTTCTCGCCGCGCTGTTGGCCCTTCCCGCTGCGGCCGCCCAGCTGACCATCGACTTGGACCGCGCCAGCAAAACCTGGCGGACCGAAGACCTGCTCAAGCACCCGCAGGCGCAGACGGTGCATATCGTCAATGACGTTTCCTACAAGCGCGACATGACTTATCGCGCGGTGCCGCTGGCGGCTCTGTTACCGGGCCTCTCGCCGGAAAATCATCTGCAAGCCGTCGCCCTCGACGGCTTCGCCGCCGAGCTGACGGCGGCGCCTTTGCTGCAAAAACACGGTGCCCGTGCCTGGCTGGCGGTGGAAGACCCGGCTCATCCGTGGCCCGCGCTGGCCGAAGGCAAGCCAAGTGCCGGGCCGTTCTATCTGGTGTGGACCGACCCGCAAGCCGGAAACATCAGCCCTGAGCAGTGGCCCTTCCAGATGTCCGGGATCAAGCAATTGAAGACGGTGGCCGAGCGCTTTCCAGCCCTGTTGCCTGACCCGAAACTCGCCGCGAATGACCCGATCAATCAGGGCTTTGCGCTGTTCCAGAAAAACTGCCTGGCCTGTCACCGCCTCAACGGCGCCGGCGATGCGCAGGTGGGGCCGGACCTGAATATTCCCTACAACCCTACGGAATATTTCAGCGGGGATTTCCTCAAGCGTTATATCCGCGACCCGCAGAGCCTGCGGCACTGGCCCCAGGCGAAGATGCCAGCGTTCGCAGCCAGTGTGTTACCGGACGGCGAGCTGGATTTGCTGGTGGGGTATTTGAAGCATATGGCGGGGCGTAAGCAGCAGCCGTAAGCCTTACCAAGCTCCCTTGCTCAACGGGCTGCTGTGGCGAGCGGGCTTGCCCCGCGTTGGGCTGCGCAGCAGCCCCAAAACCAGACGCTGAGGAGTGCCTGACACACAGCATTCTGCTTTATTAGGGCCGCTTCGCAGCCCAACGCGGGGCAAGCCCGCTCGCCACAGCAAGCCCGCTCGCCACGACAAGCCCGTCCGCCACGACAAGCCCGCGCCCAGGTTTGAGCTGCTCCGTTCGGGAGATTATTGCTGCTGCACCGAAATCACCGGCGTCGGCGCCACGAACACCTTGGCGTGCATCTGCTCATGCCCGCCGCCTCGGCGCATGCCGCGTACCGGGCAGGCATCCAGGTAATCCAGGCCTACCGCCAACTTCAAATGCCGCTCGGGCCGCGCCAATTGGTTGGTCACATCAAAGCTGTACCACGCGTCATCCAGCCAGGCTTCGGCCCAGGCGTGGCTGGCCAGGTGCGTGCTGTCTTCGGTGTACAAATACCCCGACACATATCGCGCTGGAATGCCCAGGCTGCGTGCGCAGGCCAGGAATGCATGGGTGTGGTCCTGGCACACGCCTGCGCGCCCCGCGAATGCCGTGGCGGCGCAGGTGTCGACTTCAGTGGCGCCCGGCGTGTAGACCATCGACTGGTTGAGCGCATGCATCAGGTCGATCAACGCAGAGCGGTCGCGGCGTTGACGGCAATGCTGGTCGGCAAAACCGCGCAACGCGTCGTCCGGCTCGGTCAGTCGCGTGCTGCGCAAAAACGGAAACGCCGACTGGCTTTCGTGCTCAGCCTCGCGCAATTCATCGATGTCCACTTGGCCGCGGGCGCCGATGATGATGGCGTCGTGGGGCTCATCAAGGGTCAGCACGTGCAGGATGTTGCCAAACGGGTCGACCTGCGCGCGCACCGGGCGCGGTAGATCGAGCTGCCAACTGAGCACGTGCTGGCGTTCGCTGTCGTGGGGCGTGAGGCGCAGGTACTGGATGCTGGCGCGCACCTGGTCTTCGTAGTGGTAGGTGGTTTCGTGGCTGATGGAAAGTCTCATGCCGCCTCCAGGTAGGAACTGTAGATGGCGTCGCCCAACTGGCGGACCAAGGGGATAAAGTCGGTCAGCCAGGCATGCAGGCCTTCCTTGAGAATTTCGTCGATGGCAGTAAAGCGCAGGCGCGCGTCCATCTCGGCGGCCAGGCGCTGGGCCGGGCGCCCGTTGAGGCCGGGCAGGCTGGCAAGGATCTGGTCGATCTCTTCGCTGCAGGCACGCAGCGAGCGTGGGACATCAGCGCGCAACAACAGCAGTTCGGCCACTTGCCGGGCGCCGGGTGCGTCACGGTAGATCTCGGTGTAGGCCTCAAACGACGACAACGCGCGCAGCAAGGCACTCCACTGATAGTAGGCATGAGCCGTGCCGTCGCTGACCGCAGCGGCTTGGTCGCCGGCCATTTCGTAGCGCGCATCCAGCAGGCGCAGGGTGTTGTCGGCACGTTCGATGAAGGTGCCCAGGCGAATAAAACGAAACGCGTCGTTACGCATGATGGTGCCGTAGGTGGCGCCACGGAACAGGTGCGACCGCTCCTTGACCCACTCACAGAACCGGCTCATGCCGTAGCGGCTGAGCCCTTGCTGGGCGATATCCCGGATATCCAGCCAGGTGGCGTTGATGTTTTCCCACATGTCGGCGGTGATTCGCCCACGCACCGCATGGGCGCTGGCGCGCGCGGCGCCGAGGCAACTGTAGATGCTCGCCGGGTTAGCCGCGTCCAGCGCGAAGAAGTGCAGCAGGCGTTCGGCATGCAGTTCGCCGTGGCGCTCGTGGTAATCCTCCAGGGTGCCGGTGATCAGCAGCGGCATGGCCAATTCGTGCAGGCCATCACCGCGCCCGTCCTGAGGCATCAGCGACAGCGAATAGCTGACATCAAGCATGCGGGCGAGGTTTTCCGCGCGTTCCAGGTAGCGCGACATCCAGTACAAATCCGAGGCAGTTCTACTCAACATGGCATCAGTCCTCGACCACCCAGGTGTCTTTGGTGCCGCCGCCCTGGGACGAGTTGACCACCAGCGAGCCCTCGCGCAGGGCCACGCGGGTCAAACCGCCGGGCACCACGCGGGTTTCCTTGCCGGACAACACGAACGGCCGCAGGTCGATATGGCGCGGCGCAATGCCGTTTTCGACGAAGGTCGGACACGTGGATAAACACAGCGTCGGCTGCGCGATATAGGCGTGGGGCTTGGCCTTGATGCGCGCGCGGAAGGCTTCGATTTCCGCTTTTGTCGACGCCGGGCCCACCAGCATGCCGTAGCCGCCGGAACCTTGGGTTTCCTTGACGACCAGGTCCGGAAGGTTGGCCAGCACGTGGGACAATTCGTCGGGCTTACGGCATTGAAACGTAGGCACGTTCTTCAGAATCGGCTCTTCATCCAGGTAAAAACGGATCATCTCGGTGACGAAGGGATACACCGACTTGTCATCGGCCACCCCGGTGCCAATCGCATTGGCCAACACCACATTGCCCGAGCGATAGGCCGCGAGCAGGCCGGGCACGCCGAGCATGGAGTCGGGGTTGAAGGCCAGTGGGTCGAGAAATGCGTCATCGAGGCGACGGTAGATCACATCCACGGCCTTGGGGCCGTCAGTGGTGCGCATGAATACGCGGTCATCGCGCACGAACAAGTCGGCGCCTTCCACCAGTTCCACGCCCATTTCCCGCGCAAGGAAGGCGTGCTCGAAGAACGCGCTGTTAAAGCGCCCCGGGGTCAGCACCACCACGCTGGGGTTATCCAGAGGGCTCGAGCTTTTCAGGGTGTCGAGCAACAGGTTGGGGTAATGGTCGATGGGCGCGATGCGCTGGGCGGCGAACAACTCGGGGAACAGGCGCATCATCATCTTGCGGTCTTCGAGCATGTAACTCACGCCGCTCGGTGTGCGCAGGTTGTCTTCCAACACGTAGTAGGTGCCATCACCATCGCGTACGAGATCGACACCGGAGATGTGGGAATACAGATCGCGGTGCAGGTCCAGGCCCTGCATGGCCAACTGGTATTGCTCGTTGGCCAACACCTGTTCGGCGGGGATGATCCCGGCCTTGATGATGCGTTGCTCGTGATAGAGGTCGGCGAGAAACAGGTTCAGCGCCTTGACCCGTTGAATGCAGCCGCGCTCGACAATTTGCCACTCACTCGCCGGAATGCTGCGCGGGATGGTGTCGAAAGGAATCAGGCGCTCGGTGCCCTGCTCGTCCCCGTAAAGGGTGAAGGTGATCCCGGCGCGATGAAACAGCAAATCGGCTTCACGCCGGCGCTGGGCCAGCAGTTCGGCGGGAGTTTCAGCTAACCAGCGGGCGAACTCGCGGTAATGGGGGCGGACCTGCCCTGCCCCGTCGTACATTTCATCGTAATAAGTGCGGATCATGCCGTACTCCTTGTCCCCCGGGCGCGAGAACCGTCGCAAGGCCCGTGCCAGCGGCATAAACACTTAAAAATCAGTGAGTTAAATAACCTTCAAGTTTTGCGCGCACCGTCCTGGTGCGCAGAACGCCTGCTGTCCTGTACCACGCTTCATCGCAATGCGGTCTTTGACTATCAACAGCATAGTCAGAGTTGATTTCACTGCCCGGCCTCGCTTGCGGATAATCCCCACATCGGCTGACCAGGATGTTTCCTGAGATGTCAGCGAACCGCTCTTCCCTTTAAGCCACCCTCTTTGGGTGGTTTTTTTTGCGCCGTAGAAAGCCAAGAGCCCGATTTGCCGGCGATCGCGACGTTAAAGACGCTATCGGCAGCAGGCCGGGCTCGTAGTGGGTGGCGATGTTAAGGATGCAGTTGTGGGGAGTGCACAAACAAAATCGGCCGACCCAAAGGTCAGCCGATACGCTGTGTTGCTCATCGAATGCCGCTACATGGGTAACCCACGCACCTCCTGCTTGACGCCCCATCCCTCGATGATCCCGCCCAAAGGCTCGACCACCGCTTCAAAGTCTTGCTCGAAGTCTCCTATGCCGTCGTAGGTTGCGAACATGATTTTGCTCAGTTCCAGGTACCAGGCGCCATCATCGCGCGCGCTGACCTGGGCATTCAGGGATTCCCCACGAAATCGACCCGCAGCCCTGCGCGCCCGTTCCTCATCCGGGAAAATGGCGTAGAACTCAATGGGGTGAAAACGTGAGAAGTCGAAACCGCCTTCTTTCATGCGGCGCAGTACGTTGGTGCTGATGTCTTCTTGATAGGCTGTGCTCATGAAACGTCCTCCTCAAACTGATGGATAGACTTTCCGTGCTTCCCGAAGACCGCGCCCTGCTGGCGCGGGTGCTACGGCATTAACGACACCGCGGGAAAACAAGCATGTAGCTGACAAGACCAGACCTTAGCGATTCATTCGCTGATCTCGGTTGCAGAGTAGCGCGAAGCTATCACCTCCACCAGAGGCGCTTGAAGGGCATACAGGCAATGTTCAGGCGGCGGGCGAAATGTCGAGGATTTGAATGCTGTTCTGGTCTTTAAGAATCTTGACCGTAGGCTCGGGTTTGCGCCCTTCCAAGTCATTCAGGTCAAGTTCGGCGGCCACTGGCACCAGCTTGTTACGAATCATGTGTGCCGCATCTTCGAGGCTGGGCTTCTGGTCGCAGCTGAACTGCTCGACGGACTGAACGCCGTGATCATCAACGAAGGTAATCTGCCACTTTTGCATCGGTGCCTCCTCGATAAAACCCATGTGTGGGCTTACAACTATCTGGACCTTGAGGGCTCGGCAAACGTTCCACTCAAGTCAGGAGGCACCTGATTAATGACACTTATTTTTCAGCGTGTTCTTTCAAGGCTTTCAAGGTGTTGAACGGCGCGTCCACCACGAACTTGTTGGCCAGCCACGATGGCACGCTGCCGCCTGGCTCGGTGTGCACCTGGTAGGTCACTTCGGTCTGGTTGTCGCCTTTGGGTACCAGCTTCCAGTAGCCGTCTACCTGGGCAACGCGCACGTAACCTTTCACTTCTGGCTGATAGGTCGGCACTTCCAGCAATTTGCGGGTCACGGTGCCGTCGGCAGCCTTGGAAGTGGTGATTTCGAGGATCGAATCGCGGTCGGTCACCGGGAACGGTGCCTTGAACTGGGTGTAGGTCCAGCTCTTGTCGCCTTCGGTCTTGAGCAGTTTTTGCGATTTGCATTCGTGGATCCAGGAGCAGGCACCGGCCACGTCTTCCTGCAGGGCCTGGATCTTGGCGACAGGCGCCTTGATCAGCGCCACACCGCGGTAGGCCTTGTATTTGGAGCCGGCAATTTCGCTCAGGGAGACCTTGATACCGTCTTCGTCCTTGGCGACCTGCCAATCCTCAGCCTGCGCAGTGGCAGCAAACAACACCGTAAAACCGCACAACACAGCCATTCGTTTCAGCGAACCCATTGTTGTATTCCTTATTGTCGAAGTTCTGAAAGTAAGTTCTGAAAGTAAATTCCGATAGTAAAGCCCATCAAGCCGCCGTCATCTGCTCCCACCAGCCGATCAACCGGATCGCATCGGCCTGGTCGTTGCCACAGACATCCAGATCTGCTTTGAAATCACTGCACACCGCTGGGCGTTCCGGTTGGCCAAACAGCAGGCATAGCTGTTCGACCGACAGGTGCAGGCAGCGTTCGCCCGCAGGTTTGCCGTGCGGCATTCCCGGCAATGGCGAACTGATGGAGGGGGCAATGCAGCATGCGCCACAGCCTTCACGGCATTTCATGACCAACAGGTCCTCGACGACTCAATGTGGTGGCCGGGCTAGAGTACGCCCTTAAACAGCCGTTTTAAAATGGTCTAACAGAGGTTTTTCGCACAAAACAAAAGTGACTGACCAGTCTGCGACAGATGGTCGATGAGCGGCGTCACCTTTGCGCGAAATTTATTGTTTGAACTCGAAATCCAGCGCCGCGCCTTCAATATCTCGACGTTCATCGTTACGCAACTGCAGCTTCATCTCGTTGCTGAGCAAGCGGCCGTTGATCTGGAACGCGCTGTTGTCGGTAGGTTTCTCGCCAAACATCGGCGGCAGCAAGGGCACGCTCTTGGGCTTGGGCATGGTGCCTATGGGCTGCAAGTGCCTGACCATCTCCGTAGGCAATGTCAGGTCCAACTGTGCCGGTGGCAGTTTGGTCTGTGCCACTTCATGGGCTGACTTGGATTTGCTCGCGACGGGAGCGCGCTTTTTCACCGTGGCGGCTTTCTTCTTGGCCGCCGGAGCCTTTTTGGCGGGCGCCGGTTTTTTCGCGGGAGTGGCCTGCTCGGTACTGGCGGCGGGCTTGCTTTCAGACACCACAGGCGTTGCCGCCAGCACGGTGCCGACGTTACACAGGCTTAACAGGCCAACCACTACAGCAGCGCGAAAAATAGATGTCATATCGCCAACAGCATTAACGGCAGAGGGCCATATGCTCGCTTGTTGTGCGCGGCATGACAAGTCTGGTGATTAGCCAGCTATCGGTACTGTCCCCATTACACGCCTCAGCCACCGGCCTCAAAGCCCGGCTGCAGTTTCCTGGCACAGCTGGCTGGCAAGCATCCCCAAGGTCATCAGCGCCCGCTCTGCCTCGCGGTTCCACGGCGTGCCGCAGTTGAGGCGAATACAGTGGTTGAACTGTTCCGTATTACTGAAAATCACCCCCGGCGCAATGCTGATGCCCTGCTGCAATGCGCGCACGTGCAGTTCCTGGGTATTGACCCGCCCCGGCAAACTGACCCACAAGATAAAGCCGCCGTTGGGACGCGTCATCTGTGTGCCTTCCGGGAAATACTGCTGCACCGCCAGCTGAAAAGCGCTGAGGTTCTTGCGGTACTCCTGGCGGATATAACGCAGGTGGCGGTCATAGCCGCCGTTTTCCAGGTAGGCCGCAACGCCCATCTGGGTCACGCTGCAGGCCGAGTGGGTGCTGAACATCTGCAGCCGCTGGATTTCCTGCTGGTATTTGCCGGCAATCATCCAGCCGATGCGCACGCCGGGAGACAAGGTCTTGGAAAAGCTCGAGCAGTAGATCACCCGGTCGAGGCGGTCATAGGCTTTCAGCGCCTTGGTGCGGCCCAGTTCGAACATCAGTTCGCCGTAGATATCGTCCTCGACGATCTGGATATCGAAATCCGAGGCCAGGCGCAGCAACTGTTTCTGGCGTTCTTCAGGCATGGTCGCGCCCAGGGGATTGCTCAGGCGCGTGGTCAGCACCAGGGCCTTGATCGACCACTGGTTGGCCGCCAGTTGCAAGGCCTCAAGGCTCATGCCGGTGGACGGGTCGCTGGGGATCTCGATGACTTTGAGGCCCAGCAGATCGGCCAATTGCAGCAAACCGTAATAGGTGGGTGATTCGGCGGCGATCAGGTCGCCCGGGCGGGTCAGCACGCGCAACGACATCTGCAACGCATCGACACAACCGTGGGTGATCACCACTTCGGAGGGATCCACCACTACGCCGGCGTCGCGCATGCGAATCGCCACTTGGCGGCGCAATGGCTCAAAGCCCGGGCTGAACATGTAACTGAATGCGCGCGGGCTCTGGAAGCGGGTGACTTTGGCCAATTGCTGGTGCAGCGCCCGCACAGGCAGGTAATCCACACTCGGCACGGCGGCGCCCAACGGGAACACACCTTCGCGGCGCGACTCGACCAAGACTTGCTGGATGATGCTGCTGCGGGTGACCAAACCCGGGCGCTCGACCCGCGCGATGTCCGGCGTGGGTGCCGTCAACGCAGGTGTCTGGTGCACGTAATAGCCCGACTGCGGCCGCGCCCGGATCAGCCCCTGGTCTTCCAGGTTGGCATAGGCCTGTAACACCGTGGCGTGGCTGACGTTGAGCTGGGAGCTCATTTTGCGCACCGAGGGCACACGCTCACCGGGTTGATAGACACCACGGCGGATGTCCTCAGCCAGTTGCTGGGCGATACGTTGGTAGAGCAACAGATTGGTCATGACGCAGCACTCGATTTCACGGGTATTTTATTTTTGTGTGAAACATACCGGCACAGTTTAGAAGTGTACGGGGACAGTTGCGAGAATAGTCGAGCTCGGGCGGCAGTGATAGAAAAAACTGTGCGGGTGTTGAACATGAAAAACCCGATCAGCGATCGGGTTTGCTTGGGGTGGGAGCTGGCTTGCCTGCGATGGCATCACCTCGGTTAGCCAGATCCACCGAGGTGCCCGCATCGCAGGCAAGCCAGCTCCCACAGAGGACCGCGCAGGGCGTCAGCGCGCAGCGCCCAGCTGGCCCTTTTCATCGGAGAACACAATCTCCACCCGACGGTTCTGCGCGCGGCCACGCTCGGAGGCGTTGGCTTCGACCGGGTACTGGTCGCCATAGCCTTCGACCTGGATACGTTTTTCATCGATCCCCAGGTCCATCAGCACATCGGCCACCGATTGCGCACGGTCGCGCGACAGCTTCAGGTTTTCCTGCTCGCCACCGGTGTTGTCGGTGTAACCCTCGATGCGCACCACGCGCTTGGGGTTCAGTTGCAGGAACTGCACGATCTTCAGCACCGTCCGATTGGCCGAGTTTTCCAGCTGCGCATCACCGGTGTCGAACAGCACATCGCCGAGGGTCATCACCAGGCCGCGATCGGTCTGGGTGGTGGTCAGGCTGGCGATTTGCTCTTCGAGCCACTTGCCCTGTTGCTGCACGCTGGCGAGTTTGTTTTCGCGCAGGGCCAGTTGCAGGCGTTGGCGTTCCAACTCGAGCTTGGTGCCGCGCTCGGCGTTAAGGCCCTGTTCGGTGTGTTCGCGGGCGATCGCACTGTACCGCTGGCTCAGGTAAGCGTAATGCACCACGTCGGCACCGCTGCCCCAGTAGCTGGACAAACGATCGGCGCGCGCCAGGGATTCACCGGCGCGAATGACGTCCTTGGGTGCAAAGCGCAGCACATTGGCGTCTTCCTTGACCTTCTGGAAATCAGTGCCGGCCTGTTGCAAGGCCTGCTCGCTGCTCGGTTGGCTGGCGCAACCGCCCAGGGCGGCGCTGCCCAGCAGCACGACACAGCTCAAACCACGGATCATCGGGCTCATTGGGCTTCTCCCAACTGCAATTGCTTGCGCAGGCGGGTGATGCGGGTGTTGAGCACGCTCAGTTGCTCTTGGCTCTTTTGGGTCAGAACCTTGGCTTCGGCAAGGCGCGCGTCCAACTCGGCCTGTTCGGCCCGCATGCGCGCATGCTTGTAGGACTCATCGGCCATGTCGGCCTTGGCCCTGGCGAACTTGTCTTCGGCCAGTTTCAGCTCAGGCGAATCGTCGACGCTGGCCCCCACGGCGCTGGCTTGTTCCAGGGCTTGCTGGGTGAGGCGTATTTGCTCATTCGGCGCAGGATCGGCTGCACATCCCGCCAAAGCGACAACGGCGAGGGCCGCGAAAAGAGGTCGAATAGTCACTGTAAATCCTTACTTTGCTGGGGTGCCGACGGGTTGCTGCAATTGCGCTTTCCAGCGCTCGAGGTTGCGCTGCATTGCTGTTTGCACCACACCGGACGCGGGCAATTCTGTCATCTTTTTGGCCAGCTGTCCGCGCAGCCACGGATCATTGCAGGCCGAGTTGTGGGAAATCGCCAGGTACAAGCCGGGTTGATCGACAGGCACTTCACGCGCGATCAAGTCGTTGCTCATGCCCAGCGTCTGGGCCATGGCCATACCCGAATAACGCCCGGCGAGCACGTAGTCCACTTCCCCCAGCAGCAGTTTCTGAAAGGCCGGCGTCAAGGTGGGGAAGCGTTGCAGGTTGAGCTGTTGGCTGGCGAAGGTGTCGAAATCGGCACTCAAGCGTGCGCGTTCCGAGACTGCGCCCTTTTGGCCGTGCAGGTCGGCCGCCGTGGCGTAGACCAGCGCCGAATCCTTGCGGGTCCAGACCAGGTAGTCGATCTGCATCAAGGCCGGGTGGATGTAGTCGAGGGTTTCCAACTCGCCCAGGTTCAGCGGCGCATCGGCGAGGATGTCCATGCGCCCGCTGCGCACTTCATCCAGGGCCAGGGCGCGTTTGCCGCCATAGAGCAGGTCGATTTTAAGCCCCAGCTCCTTGGCCACTTGTTGCAGCACATCGGCGGTGGCGCCGATCAGGTGCGTCGGGTCTTGTGGGTCACGCCATAACAAGGGCGGCGCGTCCGGGCTGCCGGTGATCACCAGGCGCTCACATTTGCCAGCGGCCAGCGCCAGGCTCGGCAGCAGCGCCAATCCAAGTGTCAGTGCCAGCACTACGGGACGCAGATCCATGGCGGTTCTCCAGATTAAAAAGGGGCGCGCAAAAAAAAGCCCGGTCCAAAGACCGGGCTCTTTATAAGTGAAGCGGCTGGATTAGACCAGCTTCTCCAACTCAGGTACGGCTTCGAACAAGTCCGCCACCAGGCCGTAATCAGCCACCTGGAAGATCGGCGCTTCTTCGTCCTTGTTGATCGCAACGATCACTTTGGAGTCTTTCATACCGGCCAAGTGCTGGATCGCGCCGGAGATACCGACGGCAATGTACAGCTGTGGCGCAACGATTTTGCCGGTCTGGCCGACCTGCATGTCGTTGGGTACGAAACCTGCATCGACGGCCGCGCGGGACGCGCCCACCGCAGCGCCCAGCTTGTCGGCCAGGGCGTACAGGTGCTTGAAGTTGTCACCGTTCTGCATGCCACGCCCGCCGGAAACGACGATCTTGGCAGCGGTCAGCTCAGGACGATCCGACTTGGCCAGCTCTTCGCCAACAAAGCTGGACGTACCCGCGTCGTGGGCGGCGGAGACGGCTTCAACGGCCGCCGAACCACCTTCAGCAGCAACCGGGTCGAAACCGGTGGCACGCACGGTGATCACTTTTACCGACGCGTTGGACTGCACGGTGGCAATGGCGTTACCGGCGTAGATCGGGCGCTTGAAGGTATCAGCGCTTTCAACCGAGATGATCTCGGAGATCTGGTCAACGTCCAATTGCGCGGCAACGCGTGGCAGGATGTTTTTGCCGTTGGAAGTAGCGGCAGCCAGGATGTGGCTGTAGCCAGCGCCCAGCTCTGCAACCAGAGGAGCAACGTTTTCCGGCAGTTGGTGAGCGTAGGCGGCGTTGTCGGCCAGCAGTACTTTGCTCACGCCAGCGATTTTCGCCGCGGCGTCAGCCACGGCGCCAGCGCCCTGACCTGCTACCAGCACGTGAATGTCGCCACCGATTTTCGCAGCGGCAGCCACGGTGTTCAGGGTGGCCGGGGCCAGCACCTTGTTGTCGTGTTCTGCGATTACCAAGATAGTCATGATTAGATTACCTTCGCTTCGTTTTTCAGTTTCTCGACCAGTTCAGCCACCGACTTGACCTTGATGCCCGCGCTGCGTGCAGCCGGCGCTTCAACCTTGACGGTCTTGTTGGTGGAGGCGGTGGAAACGCCCAAAGCTTCTGGAGTCAGCGACTCAAGCGGCTTCTTCTTGGCTTTCATGATGTTTGGCAGGGACGCATAGCGCGGCTCGTTCAAACGCAGGTCGGTGGTGACGATGGCCGGCAGTTTCAGCGAAACGGTCTGCGCGCCGCCGTCGATTTCACGGGTAACCGCAACGCTGTCGCCGCTCACTTCGACTTTGGAGGCGAAGGTGCCCTGGCCGTAACCGGTCAGTGCAGCCAGCATCTGGCCAGTCTGGTTGTTGTCGCTGTCGATGGCCTGTTTGCCGAGGATCACCAGCTGAGGCTGTTCCTTGTCGACAACGGCTTTGAGCAACTTGGCCACGGCCAGGGAGGTCAGCTCTTCAGCCGATTCAACCAGGATGGCGCGGTCGGCGCCCAGTGCCAGGGCGGTACGCAGCTGCTCTTGGGCAGTGGTAGGACCGATGGAAACCACAACGATTTCAGTCGCCACGCCTTTCTCTTTCAGGCGTACGGCTTCTTCCACAGCGATTTCGCAGAAAGGGTTCATCGACATCTTGACGTTAGCGAGGTCGACGCCGGAATTGTCCGCCTTGACGCGAACTTTCACGTTGTAATCGACAACGCGTTTGACAGCTACAAGAACCTTCATGGATTCCTCGTTACTCTCCGGTGAAAAGAAAGTCGCCTAGGCGAACCTGGCGGTTGATGCTCATCGGCACACAAGGGCACCTCCAAAAACGTCGGCGGATGACCTTACTCACGGGAAATGATGACCGTTCGTCAGTGGTGACTGAGAGGTCATTCTTTATCGCGGCGTGTAAACTGCGCGCCATCAATGAAACGCGCGTCACCTGTTTTGCCTTGGCCCTGCTTTTGGACGTGCTCTTGAAACCTGCGGTATGCCTACGGTATGCGCAAAACCGACCGTATATTGACCGGAACGCCTATTCTGGTCAATACGCCAAAATAGCCAGTCATAAGCCGCGTTGCTTTGATTTACCTAGCTTCCAAGCAATTCAAACAAACGTTTGTATTGGACGCTGCCAGTGGTGTAGATATAATGCGCCACCTAGAGAGAAAGGTGGGTCATCCCGTGCTCCGAATGCACTGATGACGGATGCGACACCGAACCTCCACCCATTAAAAAAAAAGCCTGTTGAGCCTTGAGTAGGAGATAGCCTGTGGAACGCGAATACATGGAATTCGACGTGGTCATCGTCGGCGCTGGCCCGGCAGGCCTGTCTGCCGCCTGCCGACTGAAGCAGAAGGCCGCCGAAGCCGGTAAAGAAATCAGCGTCTGCGTGGTCGAGAAAGGCTCCGAAGTCGGCGCGCATATCCTTTCCGGTGCGGTGTTTGAACCCCGCGCCCTGAACGAACTGTTCCCGGACTGGAAAGCACTTGGCGCCCCGCTCAACACTCCCGTGGTGCGCGATGACATCTATGTACTGCGCAGCCCGGAAGCCGCCACCAAGGTTCCCGACTTCTTTGTGCCCAAGACCATGCACAACGAAGGCAACTACATCATCTCCCTGGGCAACCTGTGCCGCTGGCTGGCCCAGCAGGCTGAGAATCTGGGTGTTGAAGTCTACCCAGGCTTCGCTGCCCAAGAAGCACTGTTCGACGAAAACGGCGTGGTCCGCGGGATCATCACCGGCGACCTCGGCGTCGACCGCGAAGGCCATCCAAAGGAAGGCGTCTATACCCCAGGCATGGAGCTGCGTGGCAAGTACACGCTGTTCGCCGAGGGCTGCCGTGGCCACATCGGCAAGCAACTGATCCAGCGCTTCAACCTGGACAGCGACGCAGACGCCCAGCACTACGGCATCGGCCTCAAAGAAATCTGGGAAATCGACCCCGCCAAGCACCAACCTGGCCTGGTGGTACACACCGCCGGTTGGCCGCTGGACATCATGAGCAACGAGAACACGGGCGGTTCTTTCCTCTATCACCTGGAAAACAACCAGGTGGTCGTGGGGCTGATCGTCGACCTGTCCTACAGCAACACCTTCCTGTCGCCGTTCGATGAGTTCCAGCGCCTCAAGCATCACCCGGTGCTGGCCCAGTACCTGGAAGGCGGCAAGCGCGTCAGCTACGGCGCGCGTGCCTTGGCCAAAGGCGGCATCAACTCGTTGCCGAAGATGGTCTTCAAAGGCGGCGCCCTGATCGGCTGCGACCTGGGCACCATGAACGTGGCCAAGATCAAAGGCAGCCACACCGCGATGAAGTCCGGCATGCTCGCCGCCGACGCGGTGGCCGAACGCCTGTTCGCCGAGTCTGAAGGCGGCGACGAACTGACCAACTACGTCGACAGCTTCAAAGCCAGCTGGCTCTACGAAGAGCTGTTCGCCAGCCGCAACTTCGGCCCGGCGATGCACAAGTTCGGCCCGATCCTCGGCGCCGGCTTCAACTGGTTCGACCAGAACATCCTCGGCGGCAAAATGCCGTTCACCCTGCACGACACCAAGCCGGACTACGCCTGCCTGAAGCTCGCCAAGGACAGCAAGAAGATCGATTACCCAAAACCCGACGGCAAGCTGAGCTTCGACAAGCTGAGCTCGGTGTTCATCTCCGGTACCAACCACGAAGAAGAACAGCCGTGCCACTTGAAGCTCAAGGACCCGAGCATCCCGATCGGCACCAACCTGCCGCTCTACGATGAACCGGCGCAGCGCTACTGCCCGGCCGGCGTGTATGAAGTGATCACCAAGGAAGACGGCGAGAAGCGCTTCCAGATCAACGCCCAGAACTGCGTGCACTGCAAGACCTGTGACATCAAGGACCCTTCGCAGAACATCACCTGGGTGACGCCGGAAGGCGCGGGCGGGCCGACTTACCCGAATATGTAAGTCATTGGCTTGAACAAAAAGGCTCCCAAATGGGAGCCTTTTTTATGGGCAACATATATCAACTGTGGGAGCTGGCTTGCCTGCGATAGCGGAGTCTCAGTCAACCAATCTTTAGCTGACCCATCGCCATCGCAGGCAAGCCAGCTCCCACATTGAGCGAGGTGTGATCAGGCAGCCCGCTCTTCACCGGGGTTACGCAGAAAATAGCGCTTATATTCACGACTGAACTGCGACGTACTCTGATACCCCACACTGTGCGCCGCCTGCGCCACGCTCAGGCCGTCCACCAGCAGCAACTGCTGCGCCTTGAGCAAGCGTAAACGCTTCAAATACTGCACCGGCGACAACAACGTACAGCGCTTGAAATGCTCGTGGAACGTCGACGCGCTCATGTGCGCATAACCGGCCAGCGTCTCGATATTCAGCGGCTCGGCGTAATGGGCATGCAGGTGATTCAACGACGTGGCGATGCGCGAAAACTGCCCCTGCTGCTCCACCAATGCCCGCAACACATCCGCCTGCGGCCCGCGCAACGCGGTGAACAACAATTCGCGCACCCGCGCCGGGCCCATGATCCGGCTTTCCAGCGGATCGTGCAGGCACTGCAACAGCCGCTCCACGCACCCACGCATCGCATCATCGAGCACCACCGAACTCATCGATTCCAGCGTCTGCGCTGCCGGCGGCGGCCCGGCCTGAATGCCCATGGCCATGACCAACTCGCCCAGCACCACCCGATCAATACCCACCGTCACGCCATACAACGGCGCGTTCGGCAGGGCGAAGGTCTCGCATTCAAACGGCACCGGCATCGCCTGGATCAAATAATGCCCGGCGCCATACTCCAGCGTACGCGGGCCCAGGTAGGCGACTTTGCTGCCCTGGGCGACGATCATCAGGCTCGGCTCGTAGATCTGCGGGCCGCGCGCCACGTCGCAGCTGGCGCGCAGGACCTGCACGCCGGGAAGGTTCGTCGGCGAAAATCCGTCGCAGGGCGTAAGCCCTTTTATCAAGGCCACCAACGTGGCGTTGGCGTCGAGATGGCGGGTCAACAACATGGCAAAAAACTTCGCGAAAAAGGGATGAGAGCATCATCGCAGGTCTGAGGGCACATGGATCCAAACAAGGGGCACTCCCGGACGAATAGGCATGAGACTCGGAGCAATCGCCATGGCCGCATCGGGGCGCGGCGCGGAAAATGCGCCGCCTCCCTAGTTATTCCTGTTGCGAGGTTTCCTCATGTATACCGCCATCGGTTATGCCGCCCAGTCGGCGACCACTCCCCTCGCCCCCATGTCCTTCGAACGTCGCAGCCCGCGCGCCGATGACGTGGCCATCGAGATTCTCTACTGCGGCGTGTGCCACTCCGACATCCACCAGGCGCGCAACGAGTGGGGCATTGCCGTGTACCCGCTGATGCCGGGCCACGAGATCGTCGGCAAAGTCACCGCCGTCGGCGCCAGCGTCACCGCGCACAAAGTCGGCGACCTGGTCGGCGTGGGCTGCATGGTTGATTCGTGCCGCCACTGCGACGCCTGCCACGCGGACCTGGAGCAATACTGCCTCGAAGGCCCGACCATGACTTACGCCACCCCGGACCGGGTCGACGGCAGCAACACCATGGGCGGCTACTCCGACAGCATCGTGGTCAGCGAGCACTTCGTGGTGAAAATCCCGGCCAAGCTCGACCTGGCCAGCGCCGCACCGATCCTGTGTGCCGGCATCACCACCTACTCGCCACTCAAGCATTACGGCGTGAAAGCGGGCGACAAAGTCGGCGTGCTGGGCATGGGTGGCCTGGGCCACATGGGCATCAAGTTCGCCAAGGCGATGGGCGCAGAAGTCACGCTGTTTACCCGCTCCGCGAGCAAGGCTGAAGAAGGCCGTCGCCAGGGCGCCGATCACGTGATCGTGTCCACCGACGCCGAGCAAATGAAAGCCGCCGCCGGCAGCTTCGACTTCCTGCTCGACACCATTCCGGTACAGCACGACCTGAACCCCTACCTCGACGTGCTGCGCTTTGACGGCGTGCACATTCTGGTCGGCCTGATCGAGCCGGTCGATCCGCCGGTCAACGCCGCCAAGCTGGTGTTGGGCCGTAAAGTGCTGGCCGGTTCGTTGATCGGCGGTATTGCCGAAACCCAGGAAGTCCTGGATTTCTGCGCCGAGCACAACATCACCTGCGACATCGAAATGCTCGACATCCGCCAGATCAATGAGGCTTACACCCGCATGATCGCCGGTGATGTGAAGTACCGCTTTGTCATCGACATGGCGACCTTGAAGGCCTGATCAGGCCTTCGCACCCAACTCCGCTGAAAGCCGCGCTGCGACCTGTTTGATCACAGGGATCAGCTCGGCCATTTTTTCCAGCGGCATGTAGGGCACCGTACTGGCGATGCTGATGCCGGCGACGATTCGCCGGCTGGCATCGCGCACCGGTGCCGCCACACAACGGATCGACGGTTCGTTGTCTTCCAGATCGAAGGCATACCCCCCCGCCACGTATTCGCGCATGCGCTGCTCGAACTGCGCCCAGGATTGCTCCGGGTGCTGCGGCCACTGCTGGCTTTTGCCACCGGCCGGAAGGCTGGCTTCATACAGGCGCTGCCACTCCTGCACCGAGTCGTCCAGCAACATCGCCTTGCCCACACCCGTGCGCGCCAGTGGCATGCGATGGCCCACCCGCGAGCGCATTTCCGGACCGTTACGGCCGGGATTCTTGTGCAGGTAAAGCACGTCGTCGTATTCGCGAATCGCCAGGTGGATGGTGTCGCCGGTCAGCGCCGACAACTCATCCAGATACGGCACCGCGAGGCTCACCAACGGCAATTCTTCACGGGCCTGGAAGCCCAACTCGATCAGCTTGGGCCCCAACAGGTAACCGACTTGCGGCACCACACGCAGGTAACGCTCCTCCACCAGGCAACTGGCCAGGCGGTGGGTGGTGCTGCGGGTGGTGCCGATGCGCCGGGCGATCTCTTTCAGATCCCGCGCACCGCCCGCCACTGCCTGCACCACGCCCAGGCCACGCAACAGAGTCTGGGTGCCGGTGGGCGCGGCGTCTTTGACGGGGATGTGGGCGTTTTCCTGCATATCGGGCCTATTGGGAAGTACGAAAACGGCGCCATTATGGCAAAAGCAGCCCTCCTGAACAGAGGAGATCCACTGTGGGAGCTGGCTTGCCTGCGATGAGGCGTGTCAGGCAGTCAATGTGCAGGCTGACACACCGCTATCGCAGGCAAGCCAGCTCCCACATTTGGATCTCCACAGGGCAAGGCTTCAGCGTTGTTTCATGCGGTCGATAATCACCGCCAGCAACAGGATCGAACCGCGGATCACGTACTGGTAAAAGGTGTCGATGTTCTTCAGGTTCATCGCATTCTCGATGATCGCCAAAATCAGCACCCCGGCAATCACGTGCCGGATCATGCCGATGCCGCCGCTCAGCGAGACGCCGCCCAGCACACAGGCAGAAATCACCGTCAGCTCAAAGCCCTGCCCGATCATCGGCTGGCCGGAGGTCATGCGCGAGGCCAGAATCACCCCCGCCAACGCGCCGATCAAACCGTGCACGGCAAAGATGATGATCTTGGTGCGATCAACATTCACCCCAGCCAGCAACGCCGCTTCCTGGTTACCGCCGATGGCCATGGTGTTGCGCCCGTAGGTGGTGTAGTTGAGCAGCCAGCCGAAGAACACAAAGCACAGCACGGTGATGATGATCGGCACCGGCACGCCCATCAATTGGCCGTTGCCGAACACGAAAAAGCGTTCGTCCATCACGCCGACGGCCTTGCCGTTGGAGAAGATATAGGCCAGGCCGCGCACGATCTGCATGGTCGCCAACGTGGCGATCAACGCATTGATGCGCAGCTTGGCGATCACAATGCCGTTGATCAGTCCCACCACCAGGCCCATGGCCAACGCCGCCGACACGCCGAGCACCACGCTGTCGGTGTCACGAATCACAATCCCCGCCACGACGCCGGCGCAGGCAATCACCGAACCCACCGACAAGTCGAAGTGCCCCGACGCCAGGCAGAACAACATCGTGCACGCAGCGATACCCACCGTGGAAATCGCCAGGCCCAGCCCGCGCATGTTCAGCGGTGAGAGGAAGTTGTCGATAAACAACGCGCTGAGCACAAAAATGCTCAACGCGGCGAGCAGCATCACCCAATCATCAAGAAACTTGCGCTGGTTAAAACCCGGCCAGAAGCTCTTTGCAGTTTTTATTTGCGACATCATTCACCTCGAATTCTTCAAGCCCGCGTACGCGGAAGTGCCAATTGCAATAGCTGTGCTTCGTCCGCCTGATCGCGGTTCAACTCGCCGGTCAGTACGCCTTCGCTCATCACCAGGATGCGGTCGGAGATGCCCATGACTTCCATCAAGTCGCTGGACACCACGATCACCGCGATGCCACTGGCAGCCAGGTTGTGGATGATCTGGTAGATCTCCGACTTGGCGCCGATGTCGATGCCGCGCGTCGGCTCATCGAGCAGCAGCACCTTCATCGGCATCGACAGCCAGCGGCCGAGAATGGCCTTCTGCTGGTTACCGCCAGACAGGTACATGATTTTCTGTTCGGCGTTCGGCGTTTTGACTTTCATCGCCTTGATTTGATGGTCGGCGTTGCCCTTCTCCCAGCCCTCACGCAAGAGCCAGCCAAACGTGGAATGGGCGCCGCGTGCGCTGATGTTGATGTTCTCGGCGACGCTGGACAGCGGGATGATGCCTTCCTTTTTACGGTCTTCCGGGCACAGCAGCACGCCCGCATCGATGGCATCACGCGGCGAGCGCAGGTGCAGGTTTTCACCAAAGAGCTGCAGCTGCCCGGCGGTGGAACGCGTCAATCCGCTCAGCAGCCGAAACAACTCGGTACGCCCCGCGCCAACCAACCCGAACAGGCCGAGAATCTCGCCTTTGTGCACCTCAAGGCTGACCGCTTCGCGCAAGCCCGGGCCCAGCAAGCCCTCGACCTTGAGCGCCACCTCGCCGCGCTCACGCGGGCGGTAGTCGTAGATGTCCTGAATATCCCGGCCGACCATGCACGTCACCAATTGGTCGTGGGTCAGCGTGGCCATGTCGTCAAAGGTGCGCACGAAGCGGCCGTCCTTGAACACCGTCACCGCGTCGCAGATACGGAACACCTCTTCCATACGGTGCGACACGTAGAGCACCACTTTGCCCTCGTCGCGCAGGCGCGTGATGATCGCCATCAAACGGTCGATCTCCCGCGCCGAGAGGCTGCTGGTGGGTTCGTCGAAGGCAATTACATGGGCGCCACGGGACAACGCCTTGGCGATTTCCACCAGCTGACGTTGGCCCAGCGACAGCCGGCCGAGCTTCTCCTGCGGGTCGATCTCATCGGCCAGGCCTTTGAGACACGCCAGCGCCTGCTTGCGCAGCAACCCGCCATTGACCACGCCGAAACGCGACGGCAAATGCCCGAGGAACAGGTTCTCGGCGACGGTCATTTCCGGCACCAGGTGCAGCTCCTGGTGGATCACCGCGACGCCGCTGGCGATGCTGTCGGCGGCAGACTTGAAGTCCATGGTCTGCTCGCCGATCTGCACCGTGCCGCTGCTCGGAATGTAGGCGCCGCCGAGGATTTTCAGCAGGGTCGATTTGCCCGCGCCGTTCTCGCCCATCAGCGCGTGCACCGAGTGCGGTCGCGCTTCAAAGCTGATCTGCGCCAAGGCTTTGACCCCGGGAAAATCCTTGCCGATGCCGTTGAAGCGCAAGGCCGCGCCGGTCATTTCCACAGACCGATTTTGCTCAACTCTTCCTTGAAGTTGGCGCGGGTGATCAGGGTCACGTTGTCCAGGGCGGTGAACTTGGCCGGCTCAGTGCCTTTGGTCACCCACTCGAACATCGCCGTGGCGGTTTTGTAGCCGGAAGCGTCCGGGCTCAGCAGCATCGAGCCGTAGAAACCGGTGTCTGATTTCTTGAGCTCTTCGATGGCATCGGTGCCATTGATGCCCACACCAATCACATTGGCCGCCTTGAACCCGGCGCTTTCGGTGGCGCGCACACCGCCGAGCACGGTGCTGTCGTTCATGCCACCGATGATCAGGTTTTTCGCGGTGCCCGGCAGTTTCACCAGTGCCGAGTTGGTCGAATCCATACTGCCCGGTACGTCGAGGGTTTTCTGTGCGCTGAACAGGATGTGATCGGCGGGCAAGCCGGCGGCCTTGAGGCCTTCTACCGAACCGTCGGTGCGCTTCTTGCCGGTTTCCAGCTCGTCAAAGGTGTTGATGACGGCGTAGGTTTCCTTCCAGTCCCAGTTGCGGTGCTTGGCTTCGGTGGCCATGGCTTCACCCTGTTTCTGGCCGATCTTGTAGGCGTCCAGGCCGACGTAAGGGACGTCTTCCATGGGCTTGCCTTTGGCGTCGACGAAACGGTCATCCACCGCCAGCACTTTCAAACCGTTGAGCTTGGCCTTGGCCATGATCGCCGGGCCCAACGACACGTCCGGCGGGCAGATCACAAAGCCTTTGGCGCCGTTGGCCGCGAGGGTGTCGATGGCCGACAGGGTTTTCTCGCCATCGGGCACGGCGATCTTGATCACGGTGAAGCCCTGGTCCTTGCCGGCCTTTTCGGCGAAGGCCCATTCGGTCTGGAACCAGGGTTCTTCTGCCTGCTTGACCAAAAAGCCGATCTTTACCTCTTCGGCAGACACGAAGCCGCTGAAGGCTGCGGCGAGCGTCAGGGCGCCGAGTGTTTTCTTGAACATGAACCACCTCTTCTTGTTATCGAAAAATTTTAGTCGTGGTACATCACAGAACGCCCGCCATCGATCATCAGGCAGGTTGCGTTGATAAAGGGCGCCTCGTCAGTCGCCAGGAACAGCGCCGTCATCGCCACCTCGACCGGCTGGCCGATGCGCTTGGGCGGGTGCAAATCGAAGGCACGCTGGCGCTCGGCATGCGGGTCGGGAAAACCGTTCCAGTAATCGACGTTGAGCTGGGTTTCGATATAGCCCGGCGCGATGGCATTCACGCGGATGCCCTTGGGCGCGTATTCGATGCCAAGCGCGCGCGTCAGGCCGAGCAGGCCGTGCTTGGCGACCGGGTAAGGAAAACAGCCGGGGATGATGTGGCTGGAATGGGTGGAGGCGATATTGATGATGTTGCCGATGCCCTGCTCGATCATGTGCGGCAGCACCGTACGGCAGCCGTACCAGGCGCCGTCGAGGTCGATGGCGAAGCAGCGGCGCCAGTCTTCGTCAGTCATTTCCAGTGGGTCGCGGAACACGTTGACGCCGGCGCAGTTTACCAACACATCCACACGGCCAAAGCGCTCGATGGCCAGGTTAACCAGCGACTGCCATTGCTCTTTGGACGTGATGTCGACGGCCTGCGCGACAATGTCGGCACCGCGTTCGCGCCAGTGGGCGGCGACGTTCTGGACTTTTTCAGCCTGGATATCCGCGATCACCAGACGGGCCTGCTGGGCCTGGAAGCAAGCGACAATCGCCTCGCCAATGCCTTGAGCGGCGCCGGTGATGATCACCACTTTGTTTTTCAGCCGCTCGCCGTAGGTGGGTTCCGGCACGGCGGGTAATGACAACGGTTGGGGCTGCATCGCTTCACCTGTTTTATTTTTGGTAGTGAGTGCTGATGCAGGCGACTATAAACCCATCTTTTGAAATATCTCAATATATAAATTTGCATCCCATATAGTGAAACAAAAGCTGAGAAGTGCGGGTGTGGGGTTGCTTGGGAATGCGGTGGGTCAGAGGTGAAGGGTTGGCCGGACGAGCGCCATCGCGGGCAAGCCCGGCTCCCACAATTGGGCTGAGGTGGATGCGGAATTTTGCTCTGTCGCTCATTAGTGTGGGAGCTGGCTTGCCTGCGATAGCGGCGGGTCAGGCGGCCTGGTTGGTGCAGATACACCGCCTTCGCGGGCAAGCCCGCTCCCACATTTGAGCTGCGGCGGGTGCGGAGATTTTGGTCTGTCGCCAATAAAGGTGGGAGCTGGCTTGCCTGCGATGGCGGTGGGTCAGGTGGCTTGGTTGGTACAGATACACCGCCTTCGCGGGCAAGCCCGCTCCCACATTTGGATTGCGGGGGGTGCGGAGATTTTGGTCTGTCGCCAATAAAGGTGGGAGCTGGCTTGCCTGCGATGGCGGTGGGTCAGGCGGCTTGGTTGTTACTGATACACCGCCTTCGCGGGCAAGCCCGCTCCCACATTTGGGCTGCGGCGGGTGCGAGATTTCGGTCTGTCGCAGAGTAAGTGTGGGAGCTGGCTTGCCTGCGATGGCGGTGGGTCAGGTGGCTTGGTTGGTACAGATACACCGCCTTCGCGGGCAAGCCCGCTCCCACATTTGGATTGCGGGGGGTGCGGAGATTTTGGTCTGTCACCAATAAAGGTGGGAGCTGGCTTGCCTGCGATGGCGGTGGGTCAGGTGGTTTGGTTGGTACAGATACACCGCCTTCGCAGGCAAGCCCGCTCCCACCTTTGAGCTTCTGGGGTTACAGCGCGTTGGCTTCAGCCTTGGGCGAAATCGCGCAGTGCGTCGCCTTCCATGCGGTAACGCACCCATTCTTCCTGCGGTTGTGCGCCGATGGACTTGTAGAAGGCGATCGCCGGCTCGTTCCAGTCCAGCACGCTCCATTCGAAACGTCCGCAGCCGTTGTCGCAGGCGATCTTCGCCAGGTGGCGCAGCAATTTCTTGCCCGCCCCGCCGCCGCGCTGTTCGGGGTTGATGTAGAGGTCTTCGAGGTACAGGCAATTGCTGCCCAACCATGTGGAATAGCTGAAAAAGAACACCGCAAAGCCAATCGGCAGGCCGTCCCGCGAGCAGATCAGGCCGTGGGCGGTGGCACCCTCGCTGAACAGGCTGCGCTCGATATCCGCCACACTGGCGATCACTTCATGCCGGGCCTTTTCGTATTCGGCAAGCTCGGTGATGAAGGTCAGGATCTGCGCAGCATCGCTGGGCACGGCAGGGCGAATCTCGATGGTCATGGGCGGGCCTTGGGCAATTTTAAAGCCCACATACTAAGGCGCTTTCATGACTGATTGCAGCGCATTTTCGTGCAGGCCAGGGAGGCTTACTCCAGCGGGTGCTAAAGCAAGCACCACCAAGCACAGAACAATCGGTCGCAGCGTGCGTGGTAAAAGTTGGCCACAACTCCAACTATTCCAAGGCTTACCCCATGCACGCCACTGCACCCGAAAAAAAGCAAGGCGCGACGCTCTTCGCCCTGTTCTGCCTGGCCAGCTTCCTGTTGTCGCTGTCGTACGGCTCGACGTTTCTGCTGTCACTGCTGATCCATTCACGCGGTGGCAACGAGCATGATGCGGGCAGTGTGATCTCCACGGCGATGCTCAGTACCTTTGTGGCCGTGGTGTTTTCCGGGCACCTGGCCGATGCGGTCGGGGCCGCGCGGGCTATTGCGGGGATGGGCGTATTGCTGGTGGTGGCCTGCCTGGGTTTCGCCCTGACGCCGGGGTTCGGCCAAGGCTTGATGGTGTTCGGGCTGGCCCTTGGTCTGGGCTGGGGCGTGTTCTACACCTTGGGCCCGATCATCGTGAGCCTGCTGGTGGAGCCCCAGCAGCGAGCCAAATACTTTGCCCTGCTGTCGGGCAGCATGTTGAGCGGGATCGGCTCCGGCCCGTTGCTCGGCCGAGCCGCCAGTGCGCTGGACCTGCCGCTGACGACGGCCTTCTATATTGCCGGGCTGGCCAGCTTTGCCGGGGTGCTGATGTTCTGGCGCATGGGCGCCCGCCTCAAACAGCACGCGAATGTGCCGGCCTCGAGGATTTCCTGGGCCGCCAGCCGTCGAGTGCTGTCATCCAAGGCCGGGTTCGCAATCCTCATGGTCGGCCTGGGAGGGTGTGTGTTTGGCGGGCTTTCGTCATTTCAAACCAGCTATGCGGCCGCGCATGGCCTGGACTACTCGCTGTTCTTCGCCGGGTTTCTGAGCGCTGCGATCACCAGCCGTCTGTTGATCGCAGGCCACGTGGTCAAACGTGATGCCTACCGGGCGGCGTGTGTGTTGTCGGGGATCATGCTCGGGTCGATCGTGCTGTTTGCGGTGGGCGTGAGCGGCAATTTCAGCTACTTGCTGGCCGCCGCCACGCTGGGAGTGGGTTACGGCCTGACGTATTCGGTGATCAACGGGCTGGTGGCCAACGAAGCACCGCCCGGCACCACGTCCCAGACATTGCTGCTGTTCAGCCTGGCGTACTTTGTCGGCGTGTTCGGGTTTCCCTGGCTGGCGGGCAGGATCATCGTCGATTACGGCCTGCCGACATTGATGGCAATTGTCGTGGGCGTGGCGTCGTTGAATTGGCTGATCACGGTGGCGCGGCTGGTGTGGCGCAAAGCCTCTGCACACAAAATCTTACAGGTGAGCTAAGACCGTTCGTCGCCATCAAGGCACGAACCGCCAGCGGGGGCTGACCAATAAAGGGTAAGGACATTAATCATATGGAGACACCCCCATGAAGAATTCCAAGTTTGCCGCCCTCGCCCTCACCGGCCTGCTGTCTGCCGCATCGCTGAACGCCTTTGCCGCCACTTCCTCGACTGGCAAGACTGACCCGGTCGGCAGCCCGCCAAGCCCAGCCACCCAGGAATCCCAGGATTCGATGGGCACCGGCCTGGACACCAATGGCGGCGCGATCATCGACAACGGCGCTGGCGCTGACCCTCGCACCAAGGGTAACGACACCCAACGCCAGGCACCGGCTGCGGTCGGCAACGGCAAAATGGGCCCTGGCATCAGCAATGAGCCGAAGGTCAATAAAGGCGACGACTCGAACATCCCTGGCGCCCCAAAACAACCTGCGCCTTGAAGCGTCCATAACGACACCGACACCCGATCATTCCCAGTGAAGAGGTACGCATGAACGTCGATAGAAACCTTGAAAAAGAAGTCCTCACCCGCCTGCTGCACGCCCACCCGAACGGTCTGGGCAAGGAGGTGCTGGATAACTACCGCGGCGGGAAGGAGGTTGCCAGTGTCTTGGCGTTCCTGCAGGACCGTGGATTTATCAAGGATGGGCATGTGACCACCGACGACGCCGGTGAATACTCGTTGAACCTGCCGATCAAGCTGACCGCGTCAGGCGTTGACGAGGCGCGCAAGTTGGAAGGCGAAAGCACCCAGTAATCCATTTTGTCTGGTCTGGCCCTGACAACAGGGCCAGTTGGAGTATCGCAATGCCTCTTGGAAGCAAAGCTAAATACACCGCCGCACAGAAGCGCAAAGCTGCCCGTATCGAACACAGTTACGAGCACAAAGGCGTGCCCACGGAAGAAGCCGAAGCCCGCGCGTGGGCCACCGTCAACAAGCAGTCCGGCGGCGGCGACAAAGCCGGCGGTTCGGGCCAGCGCAAAGCGCCGCAGAAAAAAGCCGAGGCACGCAGTGATTCGGCCAAGCGCGCTGCCGCCAGCCGCGAGGGTCACCCTCGCACCGGCCGCACTTCGCTGGCGACGCAGACCAAGGAAAGCTTGCTGAAAGAAGCTCGGGCCAAGGATATTCCGGGCAGGTCGAGCATGCGCAAGGATGAGCTGATCGAAGCGCTGCGCAAGGCTGGCTGACGCCGGCCTTGCCGACACAACAAACACAATGTGGGAGCCAGCTCCCACATTGTGTTTTGTGTTGCACATTCAGGGTCAGCGGTGAGCCGATACCAGCAGCATCATGGGGCGCTCTTGTTCTTCGGCCAATGCTGGCCGAGCAATGAGGTCCGCTTCGCTTGGCCCCCACTCCTCCACGTGACTGAGCGTGAACCCCGCCTGAATCATCAGAGTGAGCAACGTGCCCAGCGTACGGTGCTGCTTGATCACGCCTTCGGCCAACCAGTGAGTCACCCGCGGCCCTTCCAATTGATAGCCATCCACCGGCCAGCTTTTGCGGCCTTGATCATCGACCAGCCACCCCGGGTTGCGGGGTGCCATCAAGATCGGGTGCTCGATGGAAAACACCAGTCGGCCGCCAGGCACCAGAGCGTGGTGAATACGCTCGAACAGCCCCTTCAGATCGACGATGTAATGAAAGGCCAGCGAGCTGTAGGCCAGATCGAACGAGGCAGCAGGCAGGTCGAGCTGTTCCAGGTCGGCGATGGCATAGGTGATAGTCGCCGCAGAGGTCATCTGTTTGGCCCGCGCCAGCATCTTCTGCGACACGTCCAAGCCCAGCACATGAGCCGCGCCCTGCTCCTGCGCCCAGCGGCTGAACCAGCCATAGCCACAGCCCAGGTCCACCACTTTCAAGCCAGCCATCGGCGGCAACATTGCCTGTAAGGCAGGCCACTCCGGCGCGCCGGCCAAGCCTTCGACCGAGCGGCCCATTTTGCTGTAGCCCTCGAAGAAAGCTGGCGTGTCGTAGATATTCTGGGTCATGGCGTCGCTCCGTGCTGAGTGGCGCCTATTCTGCCAACAACGCATCCACTTCGGCAGCCCCAGGTGAGGTTGCCGGCCCCCAGCGCGTGACCGCCAGCGCTGCGGCCGCATTGGCACGGCGTGCCGCATCAGCCGGTTTCAAGCCCTTGGCCAACCCCGCAAGAAACACACCGGCATGCGCATCGCCGGCGCCGTTACTGTCCACGGCGGTCACCTTGAAGCCGGGCACATGCCTGGCCTCGCCTTGAAGGCTGACCCAGCACCCGTTCGGCCCATCGCGCACCACCAGCAACGCATCGGCAGGCAAGTGCCGTTCGAGTTCGAGCAGTGCCTCGGCCAGGGTACCGGCGCCGGTAAACGCCAGGGCTTCCGGGCCGTTGCTGGTCCAGATGTCGATGCGCGGCAGCAAGGCCACCATCAGCGCCGAGTCCGGCGCCTTGACCAGCGGCCCCGGGTCGAACACCACCGTGATGTCACGCGCCAGCGCCAGCAGCCAATCAAGCAATGCCTGGGCCTTGCCCTCGAGCAACAGGCTGTAGCCGCTGACGTACACGTAATCGTCCGCGCGCGGCACGACGTTCGCCAGGTCCTCGGCGCTCAAATCCCCTTCAGCGCCGATATGCGAAATGAAGGTACGTTCGGTGGTGGCTTCGGTCAGCGACACGCATAAGCCGGTGTCCTTGCCGTCGCTGGTCGCCTGGGCCATCTCTACGCCCTCGGCTTGCATGGCCGCGCGCGCCAGGTCGCCGAAACGGCCGTTGCCATGGCGGCCGAGGTAAACCACTGGCAGACCATTGCGTCGGGCGGCGGCCATCACGTTGAAACCGCCGCCGGCTTCGAAGCTGGCAGACCGCGCCAGCACATCGCCGCCAGTTGCAGGCAAGGTGTCGAGGGCCATGACCAGGTCGACGATGACCTGGCCGGTGTGCAGCAATCTAGACATTGGGGCTCTCTACTAAAGCCGGACGACGGTCAGCTGCGCCGCCCAGTACTGCGTAAATTCCGCCGGCCACCAGGAAGGTGACGATCCAGCCCAGCCCATTGTGACCCAGCCATGAGTCGGACAGCGGGCCGGCGAACCAGATGTTTTCGGCTGTGGTGCCGATGGTGGTGAAGCTGAAGCCCAGCACGATGGCCACGGCCCAGGCGCCGAACGCACGCCATTCCACGCCGCCGCGATACCAATAGGCACTGCTTGGGCTCACGTCCAGCAAGTCTTTGGGGCTGTAGTAGTGGCGATGAAGCAAGTCGACCACGAAGATCCCGACCCACGCCGTAATCGGCACCGCCAGCAGCGAGATGAACGTGATGAACGGGCCGTAGAAACTGTCGGCAATCAGCATGAAGTAGATCGAACCGGCGAAGATCGCGACGATGTCGACGATCACCGCGTGCACGCGCTTGACCTTCAAGCCAAGGGTCAAGGTGGTCAGGCCCGCCGAGTACACCGACAGGTTGTTGGACAGCAGCAGGCCGCCAAACGCGGTGATCAGGTACGGCACGGCCATCCAGGTGGGCAGCATGTCGCGGATCGCGATGATGGGGTCAGTGGCCGAGGCCAAATCGTTGTTGCCCACCGACAGCAAGCCGCCGAGGGTGATCAGCAACACCAGCGGAATCCCCGCACCAAACGCGGCGGAGGCCACCAGGCGCACGGCCTTGACGCTGCGGTGCTGGTAGCGCGACATGTCGGCGCCGGCATTGGCCCAGCCGATACCGGTGCCGGCAGCCATGGTGCCGACGCCGATGATCATCGCGCTCAGCGGCGCCGGCGTGGCGTTGAACACCGCGCTCCAGTCGATGGTGGCGCAGAGGAAGCCGCCCACCAGGATGTTCAAGGCGCCAAATACGTAGGTCGCCCACTTCTGGATCACCAGCAAGGTCGCGTGGCCCAGACCGGAGACGGACAGGGTCAGCAGCACGAAGATGGCGATGAAGATCAGTGTCAGCACGGGCGCGCTTTTGGCTTCGACCGGCGAGTGGAACAGGATCGAACACAACGACAGCAACACGAATGCTGCCGTGGTGGTGTTGACGGTTTCCCAGCCCAGTCGCGACATCAGCGACACAAGGGTCGGGCCGATATTGCCGCGCACGCCGAAGATCGCGCGGGACAGCGTCAGGCTCGGTGCACGCCCGCGGCGGCCGGCAATCGAGATGATGCCCACCACGGCGAACGAGCCGGCGGCGCCGAGGATTGCGACGATGATCGCCTGCCAGATCGCCAGGCCACGGAACGCCACGAGGGTTGCGCCCAGCGGCAAACCGAGAATGCTGATGTTGGCCGCGAACCACACCCAGAACAGTTGCAGCGGATGACCGTTGCACTCGCCTTCAGGGACCGGTTCGATACCGCGTGTTTCCAATTGCCCGGCACTTTGGCCGGAAGAAGTGCTGCTCATGAGGGGTGCTCCTGGTGCCTGTATTGTTGTGGTTGTGGCAGATACTCAAGGTGAATCGACTCTCGGTCTTCCTGACTCTGCGAGTTCAATGCCTGCGGCGCTTAGCGAATTTGCAGCAGCCCCTGCACCAGCGGCTGCAAGTCCAGGCCATTGACCTGCTTGACCTGTTCAATCATCACGGGCGGCCAGCACTGCATGCCCAGGCACGCGCCCAACATCGCGCCGAGCATGGCGGCGATGGTGTCGGTGTCGCCGCCAAGGCTGGCGGCCAGGCACACGGCTTCAAAAGCATTCATCGCGCCCACCGCCACTTGCTGCGCGAGGGCAAACGACACCACCACCGATTCCTGGGAGGCGACAGAGGTGCCAATCAGTTCGTAAAGCAGGTCGGCAAACAGGGCTTTGTCGCCGCTGCCGACGCTCAAGGTCCGCGCCCAGCTGATGCGCGTGGAAATACGCCCACCGGCAATCCAGTGACCATGGTTTTCCGCCTGCTGGGCGATCTGCGTGCCGATGTTGAGCGCTTCGCCCAGGTCCACGCCGTTGATACCGGCTGAGACCACCGCTGCAACAGCGGCCGCGCTGGAGATGCCCAACGTGGTGTTGTGGGTGACCTGGCAGGCCTGGATCACCGCCTGGATGAACGGTGTCGGGTCGCTGACATCGGCGGCGATCCCCACCGGCGTGATCCGCATGGCGGCGCCGTTGGTGGTGCCATAGCGCCCGGACTCCTCCGGGGTGTGGCCGGCGAGGATCATGTCGATGGCGCGCTTGGTCGATGGCCCGAGCAAATCCTGGGAGCCCTTGGCGCGCATCGCCGCTTCCCAGTCGATCAAGCGCTGGGCGAGCACGGTCGGTTCGATCTTGCCGTGGCCTTCAACCAGCAACTCGCCGACCAGGATCGCCTGCTCAGTGTCATCGGTGATCGAACCGGCCGGCATGTTTGGCGCAATGGGTTGGTCGGCGTCGGCGTCTTCCAAACCCGTGATGGCACCGAAGCGCTGTTGCACCTGCTCGCGGCTCAAGGACTGGGTGGGCATGCCCAATGCGTCGCCCAACGCCAGGCCGTAGAAGGCGCCGAGGGCGCGGTTTTGCGGGGTCATTTTGACGCTCCAAACTGCAGGTGCAGGCGAAAGTGCAGAGGGTCGAGCAAACTTTCGACGTACTCCATGAAGCGCTCGCGGCGGTCGTAGGTGGTGCGCGAGGCCTTGAGAAACACCGTGCCAGCGGGGCGGCCAAGCAGCTCGGCGTCTTCGTCGCTGAGGGGCTCGGCGCCGATCCATTGGTCACCTTCGGCGCCAACGTAGCCGTAGGCGGCCAAGGTGATGGTCAGGGAATTGTCGATCAGGCCGACGCGGGGCAGGCCTTCCAGGCCACCGGAGGCGGGCATCAGCGAGCGCTCCAGCGACACCGCCGTGCCATCGGTGGTACGCCGGCGACGGTCGAGGGCGATGAATTGGTCGCTGCCGAAACGGCTGAGCAGGTCGGGCCGGGTCACGGCTTCCAGGCGCAGGACGTCGGTGGTGACCAGCGCCCCCGTGTCCGCCAGGGCCTGGGCCCAGCCGCTGTGTTGGTCGAGCACCATGCCGTCAAACGTGACGATGGAGCCGACGCCGCTCTGGGTCGCAATGTAGTTGCGGCGTTTGAGCTCGGCCAGGGCTTCGCGCAACGTGCCACGGCTGACCGCAAACTCTTCGGCCAGCTGGTGCTCGCCTGGCAGCAGGAAACCGTCGGCCATCACCCCCGCCTCGATACGGCGGATAAGCTCGTCGACGACGCGTTTTTTCTTATCAAATCGGACATGTCTAATCATGTACAAATTGATAACCGATAGCGCCCGATGACAGCAAGCGAATTATTTCAGGAAGGTGAAAAAGCCGGCCTCAGGGCTCCAGGCCAATGCGGAAAAACTCCCCGGCGCTCCATACGCCAAGCCAGTTCTGACCGTTGATCGGACGGCTGACCGCCAACTCGACCAGTTGGTAGAAAACATTGCGATGCACGAGGGCTTCGAGGTTGGTGCGCACACGCAAATAGGGCGCGGGCTCCTGGGTGATGGGGTCGATTTCGACGCGCAGCGGGTGTTCGAGGCTGGCCTCGACGTGCTCGTCGACGTTGGTGGTGAAGTGCAGCACCTGGCTTTCGCCCTGCCCTTGCACCTCAAGGGTTACCGCCACGAACGGTGCGTCATCGACGGTGATGCCGACCTTCTCTACTGGCGTCACCAGAAAATAATCATCACCGTCGCGGCGAATGATGTTGGAGAACAACTTGACCATCGGCTTGCGCCCGATCGGCGTGCCCTGGTAGAACCAGGTGCCATCGCGGGCGATGCGCATGTCGATGTTGCCGCAGAAATCCGGATTCCACAGGTGCACCGGTGCCGGCCCCTTGCCCTTGGGCAATTGAGCCAACAGGTCATTGGCCTTGGCGGAATCGGACATGCAGTTCTCCTTGAGTTTTTTACTGATCTCCCATGCCCAGCAGGCCGCGGGCGTACTGCGCCAGGGGGCGGGCAATCAGATCTTCTGGCTTGTTGTCGTGGAACGTCAGTAAACCGCCACGACTGCGAATACGTGCAGTATCAATCAAATACTGGGTGCTGGTCTCGATCAACATGATCTGGATGACGCCGCTGTCCAGCCCGACGCGGTCCAGCGCCTGTTGGTCCGTCCATTCATCGGCATTGCCGATGCGGTCATCGGCTGCAGCGAAGCGGCAATACAACAGGTAATGCGCACCCGCCCCACGGGCTTCGGCCATCGCCTGCTCCAGGCCTTCGGGCTTGCGCGCGCGGCGCACCATCGGGAAGTATTCGACAAAGCCGTTGAAGGCTTCTTCGGCCACCACGTTAGGTCGCGGATAAGCGCTGCCCGGCGGCACAAACGCACCTTGGGCGATAAAGACAAAAGAGTCCGGCTGTATGCGAATCGACGCAGTGCGGCGGGTATCACTGTGGTCCAGCAAGCCGGCGTCGCTCATCTGATAGCGGGTGCCTTCGGCCATATCGCTGACGGTCATGCAACCACTCAGCGTCAACGACGCCAGCAACAAAACCAGACTACGCATCCTAATCCTCCAGAAGCCGGTGACGGAAAACCGGCGAATGGGCGTGAGATGCAGAATCCGCGCCATCCGGCAGCGCCGCAAATGAAATGTGGGAGGAGCGTGCATGGGCTAGCCGCCGATGATCTTCATGATGGTGGCACCGCCGGAGAAGGCCACTTCCTGTTTGTCGCCCAGGGCCTTCATCAGCAGGCCTTGCAACGCTGGCAGCGCCTGATGGCGCGGCAGGTCGAGCAGGTCGCCGACGTAATGACGGTTGCTCGACGACAGGCAGCCATGCAGCCAGCCGGTAGACGACAAACGCAGACGCGAACACGTCCGGCAAAACGGCACGCTTTCATTGGCGATGACACCAAAGAAGCCCTGGCCCGGCACCTCGTAGCGCACTGCGGTGGCGTCTACTGGCGCGTTGGCTTGCAGGTATTCGTGGTGTTCACCGATCAGGCTGAGCAGTTGCTGCAGGCTGACGAATTGCTGCAGGAAGGCGTTGGAATCCTTGGCCAGATGGCCCATGCGCATCAGTTCGATAAAGCGCAGCTCGTAGCCACGCTCAAGGCAGTAGTCGAGCAGCGGCATGACCTGGTCCAGGTTCTGCCCGCGCAACGGCACCATGTTCACTTTGATCTTGATCCCCGCGGCGCGGGCCTGGTCCATGCCATCAAGCACGGTGGCCAAGTCGCCGCCACGGGCGATGCTGCGGAAGGCGTCGGCGTCCAGGGTGTCGAGGGAGACGTTGATGCGCCGAATGCCGGCATCCACCAGCAGCGGCAGTTTACGCGCCAGCAATTGGCCGTTGGTGGTCAGGCTGATATCACTGAGGCCCATTCCGCCGACCGCGCTCATGAAGGCTTCCAGCTTGGGGCTCACCAGCGGTTCGCCGCCCGTGATGCGCAGGCGGTCGATGCCCGCCGCTTCGATCAGGTACGCCACCCCACGGGCCATAGCCTCGGCCGAGAGTTCGTCCTGGGCAGCCACCAGCCGCTTGCCGTTAGGCACGCAGTAGGTACACGCGTAGTTGCAGGCTGAGGTCAGGCTGATTCGCAAGTTGCGAAATCGCCTGCCTTGACGATCAACGATCATGGATCACTCCGGCAGAGGATGATTCGGGCGCGCTAAAAGCTGACCTATAAATCAACTTTTAGCAAGGTCCTTGCCTGAGTATATTCCTGGGGTACTGCAACTGGCAGTAAATCATTGCGCCATCACTGTCGGGAATAGCTCAAGCAGCGGGGGTTTCACCGCTCTTGGGCTCAGCGCCCGGCAGTTCAGCGCTGTGCTTGCGTTTGTTGCCCATGCGCACGCCGATGTCCATCAGGAACTGGAAGAAACCTTCCTGATCTTCCAGCACGTTGCTCCAGAACGGCGAGTGGTACAGCGCCACGGCGCCGTGCACCAACGCCCAGGCGG
Source organism: Pseudomonas sp. TREG-RG-20F-10-E-6-01 (assembly GCF_022662455.1). Lineage (NCBI taxonomy): Bacteria > Pseudomonadati > Pseudomonadota > Gammaproteobacteria > Pseudomonadales > Pseudomonadaceae > Pseudomonas > Pseudomonas sp. TREG-RG-20F-10-E-6-01. The sequence goes on from NZ_JAKNQP010000002.1 coordinate 656,246, forward strand.
CGCAGTAGTGGAAATAAGGCGGCACATCTTCAAGCTTGCCTTCGCTGATGCGACCTTTGATCAGCAGGGTCAGGCGCTCAAAGTTCGAGGCGCGAATCTTGTGCAGCTCCTCGACCATTTCCGGAACCTGATTGCCCTTGACCACTTTTTCTTCCAGGCGATCGAACAGGCGGTAGCGCTGCGGATCACGCATGCGGAACTCGAAATAGGCGCGGGACAAGGCTTCTTTGTCTTTATCGACATCGGCCGAGTGCAGCAGCTCGTTCAAGTCGCGCTCGTAGTCGAGCATCAGGCGCAGGTAGATCTCGGCCTTTGACTTGAAGTGCTTGTAGATCGTGCCTTTGCCGATACCCACGGCATCCGCAATCATCTCGACGGTGACGCTGTCTTCACCTTGTTCGAGGAACAGCTTGAGTGCAGTGTCGAGAATTTCCTGCTCACGGCGGCGAAACTCACGGACCTTACGGGGTTCTTTTTGCATGAGGGAGAAGTCTGCAGAGGTCAAAGTGGGAGGGTTGCGCAGGGCCATTGATACGTGGCGATACGATTTACCCAGTGCGAGGGATTATCCCGACTGAACAGTCGTTGGGCAACGCCTATGTGAACCCGTTATGCACTTAACTTTCAGCACGCCAACGTTTTCGCCGTTATCAGTCAGAAACAATACGCAGTAATGACACCCGTGCACCTGCGCAATGAGAACTCAAGCGAAGCGCGCGTATTCCAAATCTGTTTAAAAAACGATCAGATGCGACTGGACTGAATGGGATCCTGATCAATACTTGAACTGTCGGCGTGGCATCTCCCCCAAGTGACGCGTCGACCTGGGTACCGACGGACTGTGTACCCTTGTTTACTCCTAATGGTCTTAGCCCGGATTCACCCCCCAGAACCCGGGTTTTTTTTGCCTGCAATTTGGCCCTATCAGCCGCCGACGTGGGCCAGTGGGAACAGGCGCTTGAAGTTTTCGGTGGTCTGCTCGGCGAAGCGTTCGTACGACTCACCCCGCAGCATTGCCAGGTAATCCGCTACATCGCGCACGTATTCCGGCAGATTCGGCTTGCCGCGATGAGGGATGGGCGCCAGGTAGGGCGAATCGGTTTCCACCAGCAGGCGGTCGGCCGGCACCTGGCGCGCCACATCACGCAGGGCGTCGGCGTTGCGAAAGGTGACGATGCCCGACAGGGAAATGTAGAAGCCCAGGTCCAGTGCGGCCTTGGCCATGTCCCAGTCTTCGGTGAAGCAATGCAGCACGCCGGCCTGGGGCAACGCGGCCTCGCGCAGCAGCGTCAGGGTGTCTGCGCGGGCGCCACGGGTGTGAACGATCACCGGTTTGCCGGTTTGCTGGGCGGCCTGCAGGTGCAGGCGGAACGACGCCTGCTGCAACTCAGCGGCCTCGGGCTCGTAGTGGTAATCCAGTCCGGTTTCGCCAATCGCCACCACGCGTGGGTGATTGAGTTCGCCCAGGAGCCAATCGAGGGCGGGGGCTTCGCCGGGCTTGAGGTCCAGCGGGTGAATGCCCACCGAACAGTCAACATCGGCATAACGATCAGCCAGCGCTTTGACGTCGGCGGCATTTTCAGCGCTGACCCCGATACACAGGAAGTGCCCTACTCCACGCTGGCGGGCAGCTTCAAGGGCAGCGTCGAGGGAGCCACCATGTTGGGCAAGGTCGAGGCGATCAAGGTGGCAATGGGAATCTACGAGCATAGGAATGTACAACTTGAGTCACGGAAAGTGTCTGGCCGACGATACACCGTCGGCCGCGGAAATTAACGCCGGCCGAGCAAGCCGACCCACTGCACCAGCAATGCTTCGAGTAACAGCACGCGGTTGAGGTTGGCTTTGCCGAGCACCTTCTGGCGCTGGGCCAGAATCCAGTCCTGGATATTCAGCACCTTGTCCTGCGCGCTTTTCTGCGCCAGGTACTGCACCACTTTGCGCATGTCCGGCAGGCCCAGGCCGGTTTCATCCTGGGTCAACTGGTAGCGCAGGATGAGGCTCGACCAGTCACAGAACCAGTCGAACAGCAGCAATAACGGAATATCCTTCCACGCGCTTTCGGCCAGTTGCGTCGCGGACAGCTCCTGCTTGAGCAGCTTCTTCACGCCATCGACCACCAGCGCACGTTGTTCACGCACACCCTGGGCGTGCAGCTTCACGGCCGCCAAGGGAGACCCCGCGGCCAGGGTCAGCAACTCGACGCGTTCGTCTTCGCCGCACTCGGGCAGTGCCTGCGCCAGCCACTGCAGGCTCATCGCTTCGCTCGGCAATGGGCAGGCCTGCTGCACGCAACGACTGCGAATGGTCGGCAACAGGCGGCTGGACTGGTGACTCACCAGCAGAAGCACCGTATCGCCCGACGGCTCTTCCAGGCTCTTGAGCAAGGCGTTGGCGGCGTTGATGTTCATCGCCTCCACCGGCTCGATCAGCACCACTTTGCGCCCGCCCATCTGCGCGGTCTGCACCACGAAGCTGACGAGGTCACGCACCTGGTCGACCTTGATCGCCTTGTCGGCTTCCTCGGGCTCCAGCAGGTAGTTGTCGGGGTGGCTGCCGGCCTTGAGCAGCAGGCAGGATTTGCACTCACCGCAAGCCTCCAGATTGACCGGGCGCTGGCATAACAGGCTGGCCATCAAGCGCTCGGCCAACGCACGCTTGCCGATACCCGCTGGCCCATGCAGCAAATACGCATGCGCATGCTGGGCACGCCCGGCCAGTTGCTGCCAGAGGCTGTCCTGCCACGGATAGGCTTCAGCCACGGGCGCGCTCCAGCAGCGTCGGCACCAGGGCGTCGATGGCGCGCTGTACCTGCGCCAGCGGCTGGGCCGCGTCCAGCAGGTGGTAGCGCGCGGGCTCCGCCTTGGCGCGTTGCAGGAACGCACTGCGCACCGCATCGAAAAACACCTGGCCTTCCAGTTCGAAGCGGTCCAGGCGACCCCGGGCACTGGCGCGGGCCATCCCCACTTCCACCGGCAGGTCGAACAGCAAGGTCAGGTCTGGACGCAAATCGCCCTGGACGAAAGTTTCCAACGTGGCGATACGCGCCAGGCACAAGCCGCGCCCGCCGCCCTGGTAGGCGTAGGTCGAATCGGTAAAACGGTCGCAAATCACCACCGCGCCACGCGCAAGGGCTGGGCGAATCACCTCGGCCAGGTGCTGAGCGCGTGCAGCAAACACCAGCAGCAGCTCGGTGTCCGCGTTCATCGGTTCCTCACCCGGGGCCAGCAATACTTCACGGATGCGCTCGGCGAGCGGCGTGCCGCCGGGTTCGCGGGTCAATACCACCTCGATGCCCGCCGCGCGCAGGCGTTCGGCCAGGTAATCGCGGTTGGTGCTTTTGCCGGCGCCTTCCGGGCCTTCCAGGGTAATAAACAAGCCAGTCACAGGCAGTCCTTAGTCAGAGTCATTGCGGGCTTTGCGGCGCGGCGGTATCCGGCGCAGCCTCGACGGGCTTTTCAACCGGCGCTTCGGTCGGTGCTTCGGCAGGAGGCGCCGCGTCTTCCGCCGGTTTCACCGCCGGCGCAGGGCTGGAACGGTAATCGGCACGGCGCTTGAGCTGAAACTCGCGCACGGCGGCATTATGCGCATCCAGGTCATCGGAGAAAATATGGCTGCCATCGCCACGGGCGACGAAATACAGGCTGCTGCCCGGCACCGGGTTCAACGCCGCATGAATCGCCTCGCGGCCGACCATCGCGATCGGCGTCGGCGGCAGGCCGGCGATCATGTAGGTGTTGTAAGGGTTGGCTTCTTTGAGATGTGCGCGGGTCAACTTGCCGTTGTAGCGCTCGCCCAGGCCGTAGATCACTGTCGGGTCGGTCTGCAGCAACATGCCGATCTTCATGCGCCGCACGAACACGCCGGCGATTTGCCCCCGCTCTTCCGGCACACCGGTCTCTTTCTCGACCAGGGAGGCCATGATCAGCGCTTGGTAAGGGTCGGTGTAGGGCGCATCGGCGGCGCGTTTGCTCCACTCCTGGGCAAGTACATCATCCAGGCGGTTGTAGGCTTTTTTGAGGAATTCGACGTCGGTCATGCCGCGCACGAAGCGGTAAGTGTCAGGAAAGAACCGCCCTTCGGGGAACACGCCGGGATGACCCAGCTTTTCCATCACTTCACTGTCACTCAGGCCCGACAGGGTCTGCACGATCTTTTCATGCTTGGCGAGGGCCGACCGCACCTGACGGAAGTTCCAGCCTTCGACCAGCGTCAGGCTGTATTGCACCACTTCGCCGCGCTGCCACAGGCCAATCAAGCCTTCGGCGGTAAGGCCTGGGGTCATGCGGTATTCGCCGCTGTGCAGCGGCTGGCCGTCGAGGTTGAAGCGCCAGTACAGACGCAACCAGAAAGCATCATCCAGCACGCCTTCGGCTTCGAGGCGATTGAAGGTGCCCGTCGGGGTCGACCCGGCAGGCACATCAAGCAATTGTTCCTGGGTCAGATTCAGGGGCTGCTTCAAGGCAGAATCGAGCTTCCAGGCCGAGAAGCCCAGCAGCAAGCCTGCCGAGACCAGGCCGATCTGCAGCAGTAAAACCAGTTTTCGTATCAACTCAAATATCCAATAGCGCGCGAACAATACCCTGCAGTTTACGGGTGAGCGGCCCAACCGACCAGCTCATCGCAGCGCAACTGCGCACCGGCCAAATGCCATAAACGCTGTTGCACACGAAGACTTCATCGGCCTGCTTTAACTGCTCAACGCTGATGTCGGCCACGGCCAGCGGGATACCCAGTGCATGTGCCTGGGCCAGAATCTCGGCGCGCATGACCCCGGCAACGCCACAACGATTCAGATCAGCGGTCAGTAACACGCCATTGCGAACCAGGAACAGGTTGCTGAACACGCCCTCGATAACGCGACCAGACATATCCAGCATTAAACCTTCGGCATGCTCGGCATCCTGCCACTCGGCGCGGGCGATCACTTGTTCCAGACGATTAAGGTGCTTGAGACCGGCGAGCAACGGCTGCTCGGCCAAACGGGTGGCGCACGCAAACAGGCGGATGCCGTCGGTTGCGTGAGCGTGGGGATAGGTCGCGGGCGGATTGCCCTGCAAGATACTGCGCACCGGGGCGCCGGGGTTGATGCCATAACCGCGCTGGCTGTCGCCGCGGGTGAGGATCAACTTAAGCACTGCGTCGCCAAGAGCGGCGGCGTAAGCCAAGACTTCGTTGCGGATCAGTGCGTGATCCGTGATCAACGCAAGGCGCCGGCAGCCCTCCTCGAGGCGTTGCAGGTGGCGGTCGAGCAGCACGGGCTGCCCGGCCTTGACGGCGATGGTTTCAAACAGCCCATCACCGTACGCCAGGCCGCGATCTTTCAGGGGCACGCTGTCCGCTGGCTGACCGTCGACCCAGCTGTGCATCACTCGGCGAACCGGCGGAACACCAGGGAGCCGTTGGTGCCACCAAACCCGAAGGAGTTGGAGATCACCACGTCGATTGGCATCGGCTGGGCTTCGTGGGGCACGAAGTTCAGGTCGCAACCTTCGTCCGGCTCATCAAGGTTGATGGTCGGCGGAGCGACCTGATCCTTGATGGCCATCACGCTGAAGATCGCCTCGACCGCGCCTGCCGCACCCAACAGGTGGCCGGTCATGGACTTGGTGGAGCTGACCGCCAGCTTGTAGGCGTGCTCGCCAAACACCGACTTGATGGCCTCGGCTTCCGCCAGGTCGCCGGTCGGGGTCGAGGTGCCGTGGGCGTTGATGTACTGCACCTGGTCGGGATTCACCTTCGCATCGCGCAACGCATTGGTGATGCAGCGCGCAGCGCCGGCACCGTCGGACGGTGGCGACGTCATGTGATAGGCATCGCCGCTCATGCCAAAGCCGATCAGCTCGGCGTAGATGGTGGCGCCACGCGCCTTGGCGTGCTCCAACTCTTCGAGTACCAGGGCACCGGCGCCGTCAGACAGTACAAAACCGTCACGGCCCTTGTCCCACGGACGGCTGGCACGGGTCGGTTCGTCATTGCGCGTCGACAGCGCACGGGACGCGCCGAAGCCGCCCATGCCCAGGCCGCAGGCGGCCATTTCAGCGCCACCGGCGATCATCACGTCCGCCTCGTCATAGGCGATGTTGCGCGCCGCCATGCCGATGCAGTGAGTGCCCGTGGTGCACGCCGTAGCAATGGCGTAGTTAGGCCCCTGCGCACCCAAGTGGATGGACAGGAAGCCGGAAATCATATTGATGATCGAGCCCGGTACGAAGAACGGTGAAATTCGACGGGGGCCGGAATCGTGCAGCGTGCGGCTGGTTTCTTCGATATTGGTCAAACCGCCAATACCCGAACCCATGGCCACGCCGATGCGGTCACGGTTGGCGTCGGTGACTTCCAGGCCGGCATTACGCACCGCCTGAAAACCGGCTGCCAGGCCGTACTGAATGAACAGGTCGAGTTTGCGGGACTCTTTGATCGAGAGGTATTCCTCGACATTAAAGCCCTTTACCGAGCCGCCAAAACGGGTGGAATAGGCAGAAAGGTCCGTGTGCTCGATCAGACCGATACCACTGTGGCCAGCCAGAATGCCCTGCCAACTGCTTGGCACATCCGTACCCAGTGGCGACAACATACCCATACCGGTGACTACGACGCGTCTACGCGACACAGCACTCTCCTTTTTTCTTGATGGCGACACTTCGCTTCAGCACGCATTTTATCAGCGCTGAAGTTTCATCAGAGCTAAAGAAAAAACCGCACGCCGTTACAGCAGTGCGGTTTTTCCCTAACAGCAAGCGACGACTACAAACTATTACGCCTGGTGGGCAGTAACGTAGTCGATAGCAGCTTGAACAGTAGTGATTTTTTCAGCTTCTTCGTCCGGGATTTCGGTCTCGAATTCCTCTTCCAGAGCCATCACCAGCTCAACGGTGTCAAGGGAATCGGCACCCAGGTCTTCTACGAAGGAAGCGCTGTTGGTCACTTCTTCTTCTTTAACGCCCAGTTGCTCGGCGACGATTTTCTTGACGCGTTCTTCGATGGTGCTCATACCTTGTTTAACTCCTAATGGACAAATTCAGGCAGCTGGCCAGTGGGTAAGTGTATAGAAAGCCATTTCAGCTTTTCAACTGAAAGCTTCACCCTGTACCCGGTCGGCCACCAGCCTATAAATTAAGTTGCAGCTTTATAACGGATTTTAGACAGCTCGTATGACATTTTTTTGAAGCGATCCGTCACAATTTAACTCATGTACATCCCGCCGTTCACCGGGATTGTAGCCCCAGTCACGTATGCCGCACCGTCGGATGCCAGGAAAGTGACCACATTTGCGATCTCTTGAGCCTGGCCCAGACGGCCCAGCGGAATCTGCGTCAGCAACGCTTCACGCTGTGCTTCCGGCAGTTCGCGGGTCATATCGGTGTCGATGAACCCTGGGGCCACCGAGTTGACCGTAATCGACCGCGAACCGACTTCACGCGCCAATGCACGGCTGAAACCTTCCAGACCGGCTTTGGCCGCCGCGTAGTTTACTTGGCCTGCGTTGCCCATGGCACCCACTACGGAGCCAATATTGATAATTCGGCCCCAACGCGCCTTGGTCATGCCACGCAAAACGCCCTTGGACAGGCGAAACAGACTGTTCAAGTTGGTATCGACCACGTCGTACCACTCGTCGTCTTTCATGCGCATCATCAGGTTGTCGCGGGTGATACCGGCGTTGTTCACCAGAATAGCCGGTGCGCCAAATTGTGCAGTGATTTGCGCCAGCACAGCGGCAACCGACTCATCGTTGGTCACGTTCAGCTCAAGGCCAGTGCCCTGAACGCCGTTTTCCTTCAAGGTGGCGGCGATACGCTCGGCACCCGAGGCGGATGTCGCGGTGCCGATGACTACGGCGCCCTGACGGCCCAGTTCCAGGGCGATCGCCTGGCCAATGCCACGGCTCGCGCCGGTAACCAGTGCAACTTTACCTTGCAGACTCATGCAGGCTTCTCCTAAGTTCGGGGATCAGGGATTCAGGCCAGTGCCGCGCGGGCGGCAGCGAAGGCATCCGGGGTATTGAGGTTGGCAGTCGAGACGCCGTCGGCGCAGCGCTTGTTCAAGCCAGCCAGGACCTTGCCCGGGCCACACTCGACAAGCTCGGTGGCCCCCTTGGCCGCCAGGGTCTGGACCGACTCAACCCAGCGCACAGGCTTGTAGAGTTGCTCCAGCAGGTCGCGCTTGAGGGTCTCGAGGTCGGCGGCAACGGCCGCACTGACGTTCTGCACCAGCGGAATCTGCGGCGCCTGCCAGTTGATGGCGGCGATGGACTCGGCAAACCGCTCGGCAGCCGGGCGCATCAGCTCACAGTGGGACGGCACGCTGACCGGCAATGGCAAGGCGCGCTTGGCACCACGAGCCTTGCAACCTTCGATGGCACGCTCAACGGCAGCCTTGGCACCGGCAATTACCACCTGGCCAGGCGAGTTGAAGTTCACCGCGCTGACCACTTCGCCTTGGGCCGCTTCGGCGCAGGCGTCGATCACCACGGCGTCGTCCAGACCCAGGATAGCGGCCATGCCGCCCTGCCCGGCCGGAACGGCTTCTTGCATCAGCTGACCACGACGCTCGACCAACTTGACGGCTTCAGCCAGGGTCAGGCTGCCCGCCGCCACCAGGGCGCTGTATTCGCCCAGGCTGTGACCGGCCACGTAAGCCGGGCGCGCGCCACCTTCAGCCAGCCACAGGCGCCACAGCGCGATCGACGCGGTGAGGATGGCCGGCTGGGTTTTATCGGTTTGATTGAGTTGCTCTTCCGGCCCTTGCTGGGTCAGCGCCCACAGGTCGTAACCCAGGGCCTCGGAAGCTTCCTTGAAGGTGTCCAGGATCAACGGATGTTGCGCGCCCAGCTCGGCCAACATGCCGAGGGACTGCGAACCCTGCCCTGGAAAGACGAATGCGAGGGATGTAGACATGTAACAAGCCCCTAATGATCTGGTCGTCAAAAATGAACGCTCCCGATTTTGAGATAAATCCACGGGTGGGAGCGCACGAAACTGACAGATTGGATGGTCAATTGAACTGGCCGGTCACATTTAAGCATTCCCGAGCCAATTCGCCTAAGGCAACAAGTCCTCAAGACGGCCGTGCAAGCGGTGCGGCAGGTTTTCCTGGATCTCGATCAGCGCCCGCGCAATCGCACTTTGAAAACCTTGCACCCCTGCCGAGCCATGGCTTTTCACCACAATGCCCTGCAACCCCAGAAAGCTCGCACCGTTGTGCCGCGCCGGCGCCAGGTCGGCCTGCAAGCGGCGCATCAACGGCAGCGCCAGGGCGCCGACCATGCGTGAGGCGAGGCTCTGCTTGAACAAGGCTTCGATACGCGAAGCGATCATGGTTGCCAGGCCTTCGCTGGACTTGAGCAGGATATTGCCGACAAACCCATCGCATACCACCACATCGGCTTCGCCACGGTACACACCGTCACCTTCGATAAACCCGACGTAGTTCACCCCCCGCGCATTTTGCAGCAAGGTGGCGGCGAGCTTGACCTGCTGATTGCCCTTGATGTCTTCGGTGCCGATATTCAGCAACGCCACCCGCGGCCGGGTCACGCCCAACGCCTCAGCGGCCACCGAGCCCATCACCGCGAACTGGAACAGGTGCTCGGCACTGCAATCGACGTTCGCACCCAGGTCCAGCAGTTGGCAGTAGCCTTTTTGTGTGGGGATGGCCGCGACCATCGCCGGGCGATCGATCCCGGGCAGTGTCTTGAGCACATGCCGCGACAACGCCATCAAGGCTCCGGTATTGCCGGCACTGACACAGGCTTGCACCTTGGCATCACGTAACAACTCAAGCGCCACCCGCATCGAAGAGTCGGGCTTGCCACGAAGGGCTGCCGCCGGCTTGTCATCCATGCTGATGGTTTCACTGGCTGGCGTAATCGTCAGGCGCGCGCGATCCACCGCCGGATGGCTGGCAATCAATTCTTCAAGAAGGGAGGGTTGACCGACGAGGGTCAGGTGCAGCGAGGGCGTAGCAGACAGGCTGGCAATGCAAGCCTGAACAATGCTGCGGGGACCGAAGTCCCCGCCCATTGCGTCAATCGCGATGACTTGAGCAGACAAGTGATTACTCGTCAGCGCCCTTGTCGATCACTTTACGACCACGGTATACGCCTTCTGGCGATACGTGGTGACGCAGGTGAATTTCACCGGTGGTTTTTTCTACAGACAGAGTGCTTGCCGTCAGGGCATCGTGCGAACGACGCATGTCACGGGCAGAGCGGGATTTTTTGTTCTGCTGAACAGCCATAATTGATTAACTCCTAAACGTTTGGGTCACGCTTTAACTGCGCCAATACACTGAACGGGTTGGACCGCGTTACCTCGTCCTCGCTCGGCTCGGCCTCGTCATCGAGACCCTCCGGCTGCTGGCATTCTTCCGGATGATGAGCAGGCACAATGGGCAAGGCGAGCAAAAGCTCCTCCTCGATCAGTGCATGCAGATCCAAAGGATCTTCGCCCAGTTCCAGCACGTCATAACCTTTCGGCAACGACTGGGTATTCGCACCCTCCTTCACCACAGCGTAACTGCATTCGCTGTGAATCGGCAGGGTGACCAGCTCAAGACAACGCTGGCAAACCATTTTGACTTCGGTGTCGATAAAACTGTGGATTACCACAGACTTACGTTCATCTCGTTCAAAAACAAATTTGGCCTGCACCGTACCGACAGTGTCGGAAAGCGGGTCGCAGAGTCTCTCCAAATCGGCCAGCAGCAATTCACCTTGAAGGGAAGTGCCACGATCTGCCAATTTGCGCGGGTCAACGTGAGGTGGAATCGGGTCATTCAACATAGGCGCAGCATTATAGGGATGCACCCGGCCATGTCAAAGGAAATTCAGCCCTGTGCGTCAGCCGGTCACCCCGCTAGAATCCCCGGCTGCTCTGAGGAGACGCCTATGCTGCCTTTATTACTTGCATCCAGCTCGGTTTATCGCCGGGAATTGCTGAGCCGCCTGCACCTGCCGTTCATCTGCAGCTCGCCGGATATCGACGAAAGCCACCGTGAAAATGAATCCGCCATTGAGCTGGTCAAGCGCCTGGCCGAACAGAAAGCTCGCGCCCTCGCCGGCAGCCATCCGGGGCATTTGATCATTGGCTCCGATCAGGTCGCCGCTCTGGAGGGCAGAATCATCGGCAAGCCCCACACCTTCGAGAACGCGCGCGCACAACTGCTGGCAGCAAGCGGCAAGCGCGTCAGCTTCCTTACCGGGCTGGCGCTGCTGAACAGCGAGACCGGGCACTGCCAGGTCGACTGCGTACCGTTTACGGTGCACATGCGCGAACTGAGCGCTGAACGCATCGAGCGCTACCTTCGGATCGAGCAACCTTATGACTGCGCCGGCAGCTTCAAGGCCGAGGGACTGGGCGTGAGCTTGTTCCAGAGCACCGAAGGGCCGGATGCGACCAGCCTGATCGGCCTGCCACTGATTCGCCTGGTGGACATGCTGCTGGCCGAAGGCGTACAGATCCCCTAAGCCCACCACAAAACCAATGTGGGAGCTGGCTTGCCTGCGATGCACACACCTCGGAACATCAGTCGAACCGAGGTGACGCTATCGCAGGCAAGCCAGCTCCCACAGTTTGAACCCTGTCGCTTTCGAGGTATCAGCGCAACGTCGGGCCCTGGAAGCCCATGTACATCGCCAGCTTCTCGGCCACGCTGGCACCCAGCTTCTTGGAGAAGCGATCAAACGGCGATTCCTGAACGGTGAAATCCACCAATTCCTTCTCGCCAATCACGTCCCGCGCCACCGAACTGGCACTGCCCAGCCCATCGATCAAGCCCATCGGCAACGCCTGCTCACCCGACCACACCAGGCCGGAGAACAGCTCCGGATGGTCTTTATCCTTCAGACGATCGCCACGCCCCTGCTTCACGCTGGCAATGAACTGACGGTGAGTGGTATCGAGCACGCCCTGCCAGAACTGGGTTTCATCGGCTTTTTGCGGCTGGAACGGGTCGAGGAATGCTTTGTGCTCACCCGAGGTGTAAGTGCGACGCTCAACCCCCAGCTTCTCCATGGTGCCGACGAAGCCATAACCGGCCGCCGTCACGCCAATGGAGCCGACCAGGCTGGCCTTGTCGGCGTAGATCTGGTCAGCGGCGCTGGCGATGTAATAGGCGCCCGAGGCGCCCAGGTCGGAAATCACCGCATACACCTTGATATCCGGATGCAGGCCGCGCAGACGGCGAATCTCGTCATACACGTAACCCGACTGCACCGGACTGCCACCTGGGCTGTTGATGCGCAGGATCACGCCCTTGACCTTCGGGTCTTCAAACGCCGCGCGCAGGCTGCTGACAATATTGTCGGCGCTGGCGGACTCTTTGTCGGCGATCACGCCACGCACTTCGATCAAGGCGGAGTAGTTACTGCCACGGGTGGCGCTTTTTTCCATGTCCATCAGTGGACTGAACAGCACCAGCATCGCGAGCAGCCAGATAAAGGTCAGCAGCTTGAAGAAAATCCCCCAACGCCGCGCACGGCGCTGTTCCTGAACACTGGCCAGGAGGGTCTTCTCCAGCAGCTTCCAGCTTTTATCATCGCTGCTATCCGCCTTTTCCGGCGCCTTCCACTCGTCACTCATGCCATTAACCCCAGCAAAGACTTATTGGGCCCGGCTGAGCCAGGCCTGCAGTTCGGAAAAATGATCAATCGTCAGCCTCGGCTCGTACTGCTGCAAGGCCTCGGCAGCCTGAGCGCCGTAGCTGACCGCCACACTGTCCATGCCAGCATTGCGCGCCATCATCAGGTCGAAGGAGGCATCGCCCACCATCAACGCCTGGCGCGGCGACACACCACAATGGGCAAGGATCTGCTCAAGCATCAGAGGATGAGGCTTGCTGGCGGTTTCATCCGCCGCCCGGGTGATGTCGAAATAATCTTCGAAGTTGTGCGCCTTAAGGACCCGGTCCAACCCGCGACGGGCTTTGCCGGTGGCGACTGCCAAGTGATAACCCTGGGCACGAAAGGCCTCCAGCGATTGCACCACACCGTCGAACAGCGGCGAAGGCGTGGCCTCCAGCGCGATGTAGTGTTCGGCGTAATGGTCGCGAAAGGTCACCAGCTCAGCGTCACTGATCTGCGGGTACAAGGTACGGATGGCTTCAGGCAAGCCCAGGCCGATGATGCCTTTGACCGCGAGATCGGTGCACAACGCAAAGCCCGAGCGGGTTGAAGCTGCGTGCATTGATTCCACGATCCGCCCGATGGAATCGCACAGGGTGCCGTCCCAGTCAAAGATCAGCAGTTTGTAATCAAGGTGCGACACTCAAACGCTCCACGGTCTTGGCCCACATCTCGTCGACCGGCGCCTGCAGCTTGAGCTCACCGCCATCAGGCAGCGGAACCGTCAGCATGTAGGCGTGAAGGAACAGGCGCTTGCCGCCCAGGTCGCGGATTTCCTTGGAAAATTCCTCATCACCGTACTTGGTGTCACCGGCGATGCAGTGGCCTGCGTGCAGGGTATGCACGCGAATCTGGTGAGTACGCCCGGTCACTGGCTTGGCCTCGACCATGGTGGCGAAGTCACCGAAACGGCGCAGCACCTTGAACAGGGTCAGGGCTTCTTTGCCCTCCTCGTCCACTTCGACCATACGCTCGCCGGAGCGCAGGTTGCTCTTCTGCAGCGGCGCACGAACGCTTTTGATCGAGCTCGCCCAGTTGCCACGCACCAGCGCCATGTAGCGCTTGTCGACACCATCGCCACGCAGGGCGGTGTGCAGGTGGCGCAACATGCTGCGCTTTTTGGCGATCATCAGTAGACCGGAGGTGTCGCGGTCCAGGCGGTGGACCAACTCCAGCTCCTTAGCATCCGGGCGCAACTGACGAAACGCTTCGATCACGCCGAAATTCAGGCCGCTGCCGCCGTGCACCGCAATGCCGCACGGCTTGTTGATCACGATCAGCTTGCTGTCTTCGAAAACAATTGAAGCCTCAAGGCGCTGCAGCAGGCCTTGGGCCAGCGGCACGGGTTCGTCACGCTCAGGCACGCGAACCGGCGGCACACGGACGATATCGCCCGCCTGCAGCTTGTACTCGGGCTTGATGCGGCCTTTGTTCACGCGCACTTCGCCTTTACGCAAGATGCGGTAAATCAAGGTCTTGGGCACGCCTTTGAGCCTGGCCAGGAGAAAATTGTCGATGCGTTGGCCGGCATATTCCGGCGAGACCTCGAGCAGCTGGACGCTGGGGGTCTGGGGGGCGGTAGTCGTCATGGCGGCGATGATAACAATTTTTTATGGAATTGAAGCACTTAATCATTGCTGCTATAGTCGCGAACGCCGCCAAAAGCGGCCTGGACAGAGGACTTGCGGCAAACTGCCGGCCCTGACCATCGCAATTCATCAGGACGCGAGGCCGTCCTACGGGGCTTTTGCCACCTTGGAAGGCTCGAGATTGTAACAAGCGCAGGTGACATGAGGCCTGAAGCGAGTGCAGAAAGCAGAGTGAATACTCGCGTTCTGCGCCGATATTTACGGCCAGTTCACAAAGTGCAGTCAGTCTTGAGCCAGACCATGGCGAAAGCTTCGGAAACAACGCCTGTTAAGAGCTGAGTGAGAGCGCAGTCGCCCACACCTAGTCTTGTTTAGCCATGAGCGTGGACTCCCCATTGGAGAACACGGTAAATGCCAACCCGCTGCGGATTCTGCGCGCGGCAGCACCCGAATTATCAGGGATACGTGTAGGGTGGAGATGCACAACCGTCGGACCGTGTAGCACTAGGCTTATATTTAGACGCTTCATCTCGTCCACAGTCGCCGGTTGATTCCTCCTCCTGACCTTAGCTTTTGTTGAAGTGGTGCCTTTGTCACCACCGCTAACAAGCAGGACGCGTCCGTCGCGATACCGGCCCAATTGGCTCGTTATTGCTGGACACTGGAGTGGCCAACCACTCTTGACGCACCTGACACCGACCGTGAGAAGTCGTGTGTGCCGAACGCCGTTTCCGGCAGCCCGGAAACCGACGGTACAACATGAAAAGAATGCTGATTAACGCAACTCAACCCGAAGAGTTGCGTGTTGCACTGGTAGATGGCCAACGCCTCTACGACCTGGACATCGAATCCGGTGCACGCGAGCAAAAGAAGGCCAACATCTATAAAGGCCGTATTACTCGCATCGAACCAAGCCTTGAGGCTGCCTTTGTCGATTTCGGCTCCGAGCGCCACGGCTTCCTGCCCCTCAAAGAAATCTCCCGCGAATACTTCAAGAAAGCCCCAGAAGGCCGCGTGAACATCAAGGACGTCCTGAGCGAAGGCCAGGAAGTCATCGTTCAGGTCGAAAAAGAAGAACGTGGCAACAAGGGCGCCGCCCTGACCACTTTCATCAGCCTGGCCGGCCGTTATCTGGTGCTGATGCCGAACAACCCGCGTGCCGGCGGTATTTCCCGTCGCATCGAAGGCGAAGAGCGCAACGAACTGCGTGAAGCGCTGAACGGCTTGATTGCACCAGCCGACATGGGCCTGATCGTGCGCACTGCCGGCCTTGGCCGCAGCAGCGAAGAAATGCAGTGGGACCTCGACTACCTGCTGCAACTGTGGACCGCTATTAAAGAAGCGTCCCTGGACCGTTCCGCGCCGTTCCTGATTTACCAGGAAAGCAACGTGATCATCCGCGCCATCCGCGATTACCTGCGCCAGGACATCGGCGAAGTGCTGATCGACAGCGTTGAAGCCCAGGACGAAGCCCTGACCTTCATCCGCCAGGTAATGCCGCAGTACGCCAGCAAGATCAAGCTGTACGAAGACAGCGTTCCGCTGTTCAACCGTTTCCAGATCGAAAGCCAGATCGAGACCGCCTTCCAGCGCGTCGTCGAACTGCCTTCCGGTGGCTCCATTGTGATCGACCCGACCGAAGCCCTGGTGTCCATCGACATCAACTCGGCGCGTGCGACCAAAGGCAGCGACATCGAAGAAACCGCCCTGCAGACCAACCTGGAAGCGGCTGAAGAAATCGCTCGCCAGCTGCGCCTGCGTGACATCGGCGGCCTGATCGTGATCGACTTCATCGACATGACCCCGGCCAAGAACCAGCGCGCCGTGGAAGAAAAAGTCCGCGAATGCCTGGAAGCTGACCGTGCCCGCGTACAGGTCGGCCGCATCTCGCGCTTCGGCCTGCTGGAAATGTCCCGTCAGCGCCTGCGTCCATCCCTGGGCGAAAGCAGCGGCATCGTCTGCCCGCGTTGCAACGGCACCGGCATCATCCGTGACGTTGAATCGCTGTCCCTGGCGATCCTGCGCCTGATCGAAGAAGAAGCCCTGAAAGACCGCACCGCCGAAGTCCGCGCGCAAGTGCCGATCCCGGTTGCAGCTTTCCTGCTCAACGAAAAACGCAACTCGATCACCAAGATCGAACTGCGCACCCGTGCCCGTATCGTCATCCTGCCGAACGATCACCTCGAAACGCCGCACTTCGAAGTGCAGCGCTTGCGTGATGACAGCCCGGAAGCGCACAGCGGCCAGTCCAGCTACGAAATCGCTGCTGCCGCGGCTGAAGTGGAAGAAGTCCAGCCAGCTGCCGCAACCCGCACCCTGGTTCGCCAGGAAGCTGCCGTGAAGACCGCGCCGGCGCGTGCCAACGCACCGGTACCTGCCGAGGTAGCCGCCCCGGTTGCCGCGCCAGCCGCCCTGCCTGAGCCAAGCCTGTTCAAAGGCCTGGTGAAGTCGCTGGTCAGCCTGTTCGCCACCAAGGAAGAGCCTGTTGCTCCGGTAGTGGTTGAAAAACCTGCCACCGAGCGCCCGGCCCGTAACGAAGAACGTCGCAACGGTCGCCAGCAAAGCCGTAACCGCAACGGTCGCCGTGATGAAGAGCGCAAGCCGCGCGAGGAACGTGCACCGCGTGAAGAACGCGCGCCACGTGAAGAGCGTGCACCTCGCGAAGCCCGCGAAGAAACCCCGACCGTAGCCCGTGAAGAACGTGCACCGCGTGAAGAGCGCGCACCACGTACCCCACGCGCCCCTCGTGAAGACCGCAAGCCACGTGGCGAGCGTGAAGAACGTGTGCGTGAACTGCGCGAGCCACTGGACGCAACTCCAGCCGTGGCTGCCGAAGCGGCCAGCGAAGAACGCCCGGCTCGCCAGCCGCGTGAAGAACGCGCCCCACGTGAAGAGCGCCAGCCGCGCCCACCGCGTGAAGAGCGTCAACCACGCGCCGAGCAAGCCGCTGCCGCCAGCGAAGAAGAAGTGCTGACGGGCGAAGAGCAACTGCAGGAAGACGGCCAGGACAACGCCGAAGGCGATCGTCCACGTCGCCGCTCCCGTGGCCAGCGTCGTCGCAGCAACCGTCGCGAGCGTCAACGTGACGCCAACGGCAATGTCATCGAAGGCTCGGAAGAGTCTGGCGAAAACGGAGAAGCCGCTACCGCCGAACCGACTGGCGCCGAACTGGCTGCCGGCCTGGCTGTGACAGCCGCCGTAGCCACCTCGGTGATCAGCGCACCTGCTGAAGCCCAGGCTCACGAGCAAGCTGAACGCGCCACTGCCGCCGTCGAAGACACCTCTGCTGTAGAAGCGCCAGTCGCCGAAACGCCAGCGGTTGAAGCGCCAGTGGTTGAGGCCCCGGCAGTTGAAACGCCGGTAGTTGAAGCGCCAGTCGTCGAAGCAACCACCCCGATCGAAGCCCCAGTGGTGCCGGAAGTGGAAGTTGCATCGGTTCGCGAAGCCCAACCAGCAGTGGAAGTCACCGCTGTCGAGCCTGCACCGGTGGTTGAGCCTCAGCCAGTGGTTGAAGCCGTGGTTGAAGCGCCGGCTGTTGAAGAGGCCGCCCCGGCAGTGCGTGAAGTTCGCGAAGAACAGACCGCCTTCCAATGGACTGCCGAGCCAGCCGCTCCGGTTGAAGCGCCGACCCCTGCCCCTGTGGCAGAAGAAGCGCCAGCACCGGTTGCCGAAGTGGTTGAAGCCGCTCCGGTGGTGGTTGCCGAGCCTGCGCCAGTGGTTGAAGCACCAGTGGTAGCCGAAGTCGCCGCCCCGGTGGTTGAAGCAGCCCCTGCCAGCGCCTTGACTGAAAATGGCCGCGCGCCGAACGACCCACGTGAAGTGCGTCGCCGTCGCAGGGAAGCTGAGGCCGCCGCCGCGGCAGCCGCTGCCGCACCGGCTGCTGCTGAAGTGGTCGAGGCGCCAGCCCCGGCTACTACTGAGCACGCCCCAAAGGCCTTGGAAGCAGAACACGAGCCTAAACCTCTCGTCTGATGCCATCAGCCACTAAAAAGCCCCGCCTGAGTGATCAGGCGGGGCTTTTTTATGGGCGATTGATTTGAGACCTGCGCAGTTCCAACACGGGAGCGAGCAAGCCCGCTCCCACATTCAGTCGGCGTTGAAATTCAGCCTCTGTGGCAGATCCACATCCCAAAGCACACCCGGATCATTCACGTGAACCTGCGCTACCTTCGCCTGAGCGAACAGAGGCTTGGCGCCACGATCCCCGGTCAACGCCATCAGGCCTGGCCCGAACGCACGACCAAACGCCACAGGATGGCCGCATGCTCCCGCATGCACCGGCACGCTGATACCCTCTTCCGGCAGCGCATCCAGTACCTGTTCAATGCTCGATGATTGAATAAACGGCATGTCGCCCAATACCACCAACCAGCCGTCTGCCGCGCCACTGGCGGCAACCACCGCCGCAAGGCTGTCGCCCATGCCGGCAGAATGCAGCAACAGGACTTCACAGCCGTAAGCCTGTGCCAGGCGAATCACCTCCAGCCGGTCCGGCGAAGTCACCACCCAGCGCGTTACAACACGCTCAGGCAGATTCACAAGCACCTGCTCGATCACCGGTCGCGTCACACCATCTAGGCCCACGCAATCGGCCAGCAACTTGTCTTTATCAGCCCCCGCCTCAGCCCGAAAACGACTGCCCTGCCCTGCCGCCAGCACAATCGCGGCAACGGTCATTGAGCTGCTACCGGCAACGGCTTTTTCTGCAGTGGTGCCACGCCGTTCTTGATCGCAACGATTTCGGCCATCAACGACAACGCAATTTCCGACGGTGTATGACTGCCGATGTGCAAACCGATCGGCCCATGCAAGCGGGCAATGGCCTCCGCCGACAGGCCCAGCGCCGCCAGGTTCTCTCGGCGCTTCTGGCTGTTGACCCGTGAACCAAGGGCACCAATGTAGAACGCCGTGGAATTGAGCGCCGTCAGCAGCGCCATGTCATCCAGGCGCGGATCGTGGGTCAGGCAGACGATGGCAGTGCGTTCATCGGTCTGGATATTGAGCACCGCTTCATCCGGCATGCCCGGTACAAAGCGGCCGTGCTGTTCTTCCCAGCCATAGACGAACTCTTCACGCGGGTCGCAGATCAGCACTTCGAAATCCAGCAACCGCGCCATTTCAGCCGCGTAGCGTGACAACTGGCCCGCACCGATCAGCAACAAACGCCAGCGGGGGCCATAGATCGCGCGCAGGCGTTCACCGTCGAAGGTCACGACATCGGTCTTGCTCGCACCGCTCAAGTTCACCTCGCCAGTGGCCAGGTCCAACTCGCGCGCAACGATTTCATGCGCCTCACACCGCGCCAGCAATTGGGCGACCCAAGCCCAGTTGTCCACGCGCTCTTCGGTCAGGCGTAATGTACCGCCGCAGGGCAAGCCAAAACGCGCAGCCTCATCCCGGGTGACACCATAGGTCACCAGTTGCACCGGCGGCCCGTCGTCCGGCAAGCGACCGTCCTGCAAGCGCGCGATCAAGTCATCCTCGATGCAGCCACCGGACACCGACCCAATCACCACACCGTCGCCCCGCAAGGCCAACATCGCCCCAGGCGGGCGCGGTGCACTGCCCCAGGTCTGGACCACGCTGTAAAGCACCACTCGGTGCCCCGCGCGGCGCCAATCGAGCACGCTGCGCAAGACATTCAGATCCACACTGTCCATCAAAACTCCTGCAAGCGATTGCAGCGCAAACATGCGGCTGGCTAATGGGTTTTAGAGCGGACACCCCGGCGTGAGTTTCATCAGCATCGTCCGGTCAGGGCCAACGGACGTAGGCAGATACGAGCCTCATCGCGATTTGATGAAGCGGTGACTGACTGTAAATCAAAAGCACCGAAAAGTGACCCCGCAGAAACGCAAACGCCCCGATCAGGTCGGGGCGTTTGCAGAGCGTCTGGCGCGATTCACGCCTTCGGCATGTTACTTGACCGCAGGAGCTGGGCCTTCAGCCACGCCCAGGTCATCTTCCGGACGGGTGTCGGAGATGCCAGTGCCGCCGGACGCCAGCTCGCTGTGCAGCTTGTCGGTGTCCAGTTCCTTGACCCACTTGGCCACAACGATGGTGGCAACGGCGTTACCGACCAGGTTGGTCAGTGCGCGGGCTTCGGACATGAAGCGGTCGATACCCAGGATCAGCGCCAGGCCGGCAACCGGCAGATGGCCAACAGCCGACAGGGTGGCCGCCAGCACGATGAAGCCCGAACCGGTCACGCCTGCAGCGCCTTTGGAGGACAGCAGCAGCACCAGCAGCAAGGTGATCTGGTGGGTGATGTCCATGTGGGTGTCGGTCGCCTGAGCGATGAACACGGCCGCCATGGTCAGGTAGATCGAGGTACCGTCGAGGTTGAAGGAGTAGCCGGTCGGGATCACCAGGCCTACTACGGATTTCTTCGCGCCCAGACGCTCCATCTTGATCAGCATGCGTGGCAGTGCCGATTCGGAGGAGGAAGTCCCCAGTACGATCAACAGCTCTTCACGGATGTAGCGAACCAGCTTCAATACGCTGAAACCGTGTGCGCGGCAGATGGCGCCCAGCACCACGACCACGAACAGGATGCAGGTGATGTAGAAGCAGATCATCAGCTGACCCAGCTGTACCAGCGAGCCTACACCGTAGGCGCCGATGGTGAACGCCATGGCGCCCAGGGCACCCAGTGGCGCGAGCTTCATGATCATGTTGATGATGTTGAACATCACGTGCGCGAAGCGATCGATGAAGTCCAGCACCGGCTTGCCGTAGGCACCCAGGCGGTGCAGGGCGAAACCGAAGATCACCGAGAACATCAGCACTTGCAGGATATCGCCGTTGGCGAAAGCGCCGACGATGGTGTTCGGGATCACGTTAAGGATGAAGCCAACCACGCTCTGGTCTGCACCGGCAGTCACGTAGGCCGCGACTTTGGAGGCGTCCAGGGTAGCCACGTCGATGTGCATGCCGGCGCCCGGCTGCACGACGTTAACCACGACCAGACCGATCAACAGGGCGATGGTGGAAACAACTTCGAAGTACAGCAGCGCGTAGCCACCGGTTTTGCCCACCGATTTCATGCTTTGCATGCCAGCGATGCCGCTGACAACGGTGCAGAAGATGATCGGAGCGATGACCATTTTGATCAGCTTGATGAAGCCGTCACCCAGTGGCTTGAGCGCCACGCCGGTCTGCGGGTAGAAGTGACCGAGCAAAATACCGATAACGATTGCAACGATCACCTGGAAATACAGGGATTTGTACAGTGGCTGACGAGTCGTCATTGCAAAGTTCCTCAATCGCACCGTGTGGCAAATATCCGCCATTGCCCACGACACTTGAATTGCGAACCCTCCTGCACTGGAGGGATTTGTTGTTTGCGAGGTCTGCTGAAACAGGCCTGCGCTGTTCTCTGTATCGCAAACGTCGTGCCACTTCGCTTAAAAAATGCTGAAGGCCTTTAGACATCAGGGCTGGGGGCAAGACGACGGCCCTGTACACCCTGGAAGATGTGGCGGAATTCCGCCAGGCCGCCCGGTCTCGTCCTACAATTTGGCGGATATCCGCCTTGTCGCCCCTCTCGGTGATGGCTAACATCCGCCACTCCATGGACGAGGCCCTCACATGCGTGAACGTACCATCGCCAGCCACTACGCCCGGGCCGCCCTCGGCGGTGCGCGCCGGGCGGGCTACGACTGCTCGGGCCTGCTGCTGCAGGTGGGCATCACCCCCGAGCTGTTGACCGAACCCCGCGCCCGCATCGCCCCCGAGCAATTTACCCGGCTATTGCAGAGGTTGTGGCTGGCGCTGGACGACGAATACCTGGGGTTTGCCGAAGGCCCGAGCAAGCGCGGCACTTTCGCCATGATGTGCCACGCGCTGATTCACTGCCGCACCCTGGAGAAGGCTCTGGAACGCGGCTTATTATTTTATAGCCTATTCCCACAGGGTCCGCGCTGGCAGCTGACGAGAGAAGGCGACATGGCCCGGCTGAGCCTGGACGATTCGCAGCTGTGGGACCCGGATCACTTCCTCAGTGAATGCCTGCTGGTGATCTGGCATCGCCTGGGCAGTTGGTTGATCGGCCAGCGTATCCGCCTGCAACAGGCAACGTTCAGCTACCCGATGCCGGCCCATGCCGGCGAATACGACCTGCTCTTTCCCTGCCCTCAGGTATTCGGCGCGCCACACAGCAGCCTGGTGTTTCCCAGCCGCTACCTGAGCTTGCCGCTGCTGCAGGACGAACGCACCCTCAAGCATTTTCTCGAGCGCTCCCCCGCCGACCTGCTGTCGCGGCCGGATGAAGGCGACAGCCTGAGCAGCCAGCTGCGCCGCCTGTTGAGCCGCGACCGCACGCCCTGGCCGGACCTGGAAGCGGTCGCGCAGCACCTGCACATCAGTCCTCAAACCCTGCGCAGGCATTTACGTGAGGAAGGCACCAGTTTTCAGGCGCTCAAGGATGAATTGCGACGGGACATTGCCATCTATCATTTGGGACGAGCGGATTTGTCGTTGCAGGAGATTGCCGAGCAGCTGGGGTTTTCCGAGCCGTCGGCATTTCATCGGGCGTTCAAGAAGTGGACGGGCTTGACGCCGGGGGCGTATCGGGCGCAGGAGAGTTAGCGGTGTGGTGCCATTGCCGGCCCCTTCGCGAGCAAGCCCGCTTCCACATTTAACCGCGTTTATCCTGTAGGAATGCGATCGAATGTGGGAGCGGGCTTGCTCGCGAAGGGGCCAGTGGAGTCAACAGAGATCACAAGGCCGGAAAGTGAATCTTGAACGCCGCGCCGCCCAATGGTGAGTCGCCCAAAGTCAGCCGCGCGCTGTAGCTTTCAATAATGTCCTTGACCACCGCCAGACCAATGCCCTGCCCCGGATGCTGGCGGTCCAGCCGCTCGCCCCTTTGCAGAATCCGCGCACGCTGATCAGGCGGCACACCAGGCCCGTCATCTTCAATGCACAGCTCGGTGCCTTCGAGGCTTTCTGTCAGGCTGATGCGCACTTCGCTCAGGCACAGGCGATAGGCGTTTTCCAGCAAGTTGCCGAGCATTTCGAGCAACGCGCCCTTCTCGATCGGCACATC
The DNA here is from genome assembly GCF_022662455.1 of Pseudomonas sp. TREG-RG-20F-10-E-6-01. Taxonomy (NCBI): domain Bacteria; kingdom Pseudomonadati; phylum Pseudomonadota; class Gammaproteobacteria; order Pseudomonadales; family Pseudomonadaceae; genus Pseudomonas; species Pseudomonas sp. TREG-RG-20F-10-E-6-01. Next base: position 679,509 of record NZ_JAKNQP010000002.1, read on the forward strand.
GCATTCGGCCGGCAACTCAAAAGTCACCGTCACGCGTTTATCGCGATAGACCTTGTCCAGCGTGTCACACAGGCTTTGCAATACCGGCTCAAGGCGCACCTGGTGGCGCACCAGCCCGCTTTTGCGCAAGCTGGCACGCTGCAACTGGTAGCCGATCTGCTGGCTCATCCGTTCGATCTGCGACTGCAATACCCAGGCCTGGCCGCGATCTTCCGGGCGCTGGGCCATGTCTTCACTCACACCCTGCAACACGGCCAGCGGCGTTTTCAGGCTATGGGCCAAGTCGTCGAGGGAATCACGGTAGCGCGCCCGTTGTTCACGCTCGCTGTGCAGCAACCGGTTGAGAGAGCCCGTCAGACGCAGCAATTCTCGTGGATGCTCCTCGGAAAGGCTTTCGCGGGTGCCGCCTTCGATCTGGTCAAGTTCCTGGCTAAGGCGCCGCAGGGCTTGCAGGCCCCACGTCAGGCCCAGCCACAGCAACGTCAGCAACACCAGTAAGGCCGCGCCGAACCCCAGATAGAGGTTTTCCCGCAGGCCTTCAAGGGTCAGCTGGTATTCGCGCACTGGCTGCAGGGCCACGATACTGAACGCCGCGCTCTTGCCGCCCAGCAGCTTGACCTCGACGTCATACACGAAAAATTCCTGACCATTGGCCTCGCGAATGCGCGCGAACTCATTACCGCGCCCGTCGTAGCGCGGCTTGTAGTTGATGTTTTCTTCCTGGGTAGCGCGTGAGCGCCATACCAGATGGCCTTCACGGTCGTAGATATAGCCAAGCAGACGGCTATCGGTGAGGTTGAAACGCTCGTCCGGCAACTGCGCAGGCATCAGCAGGCGATTGTTTTCGACGCGCGCAGCGGAAATCAGGGTGGTGACGTCCGACGCCAGGCGCTGCTCGATGGAATCCTGCAGCGCCAGGCTGAATGCCCCTTGCATGGCGGGCAATAAGCCCAGCATGAACAACACGGCCAGGGTGGTGGCCGCCAGCATCAAGCGCACACGTAACGAGCGTATCAACGGCAGCGCTCATTAAACAGGTAACCCAGGCCCCGCACGGTGTCGATCGGCTTGAACCCGGCTGGCCCTTCCAGCTTGCGGCGCAGGCGGCCGACGAGCACTTCGATCACGTTCGGATCGCGCTCGTCGTCATCGGGATAAAGCTGCTCCATCAGGCGATCCTTGGCGACAACTTGCTGATGGTGGCGCATCAAGTATTCGAGAATCCGATACTCATAGGCGGTCAGCGCCAGCGGCTGTTCATCCAGGGACGCTTGCTTGCGATTGAGGTCCAGCAGCAAGGGCCCGGCAACAATGGTCGACTGGGTGAAACCGCTGGAGCGGCGCAGCAAGGCGTTCATCCGCGCCTCCAGCTCTTCGAACTGGAACGGCTTGACCACGTAGTCGTCAGCGCCGGCCGCCAAGCCTTCGACCTTGTCCTGCCAGTTGCCGCGGGCGGTGAGGATCAGGATCGGGAAGGTTTTGGCCTGGCTGCGCAGTTGGCGGATCAGGTCCAAGCCGCCCATGCCGGGCAGGCCCAGGTCGATGATGGCCAGGTCATGGTTGAATTGCCCGGTCTGGTACAGGGCTTCCTCGGCATTGGCCACGGCCTCGACCACGTGCCCGCTGTCGGTCAGGCGGGTGAACAGGTGATGACGCAACAGCGCCTCATCTTCCACGACCAGCAATTTCATAAGGCTCTCCAAGGCAATTCAACTGTCCGACAGGGGGATATCATAGCGGCCCTGCAAGTCTTGCGGGCGCAGTTTAATGCCATTGTATTGGCCCGTCAGGTGTTCGTAACCGGTGCGGTAGGCAGGTTGCGGGGCGCTCAGGCCCAGGGACTGGCCCCACGGCGCGGCCTGGGTGCCCGCGTCTTCGAAGCTGACACGATGGATCAGGTTGCTGGACTTCTTGGTTTTCTCGCCACCAAAGGCCGCAAATGCACCGTCCGACGCCTGGACGCCGGCAGTGGCACTGAGCATGGTTAACGCCAACATCAGCTTTTTGATCGCAGTCATGGTGCTTACCTCTACGCGTTTTGGCTGTTGAGCCCAGACTACGCAGGCGCCCCTGAACTCCCCCTGAACGGGCTCTGAACCGGGCCTGAACCGTGACGGGCTATCCACTGGCGCGCCAACTGACGCAAAATACCGCGCATGACGCCTCTACCCGCTTGCTGCACCCCACTTGATGCCCATTGGCCGCTGCCCGCTCCGTTGCCGGGCACGGTGTTTCTGAGCACCCGTTTCGATCCAGCCTTATTAGCTGCCGGTGATTTCCAGCGCTGCGCGGTGCCGCCTCCGGCCAGCATCCAGCGCTCGGTGGCCAAGCGCCAGGCTGAGTTTCTCGCTGGCCGCCTGTGCGCCCGCGCGGCGCTGCAACAACTCGATCACCTTGATTGCGTGCCGCCCATCGGCGAAGACCGTGCGCCGGTGTGGCCTGAACACATCAGCGGCTCAATCACCCACAGCACCGGGCACGCTGCGGCGATTGTCGGGCACAAGGCGCAATGGCGTGGGCTGGGGATGGACCTGGAGAATGTGCTGGCACTGGACCGGGCCGAACGCCTGGCCGGGGAGATTCTGACGGCTGAAGAAATGCAGCGCATGGCAAGCGTGCCGCGCGAGCAGGTCGCCTTGTTGGTGACGCTGACGTTTTCGGCCAAGGAAAGCCTGTTCAAGGCGCTCTACCCGATCGTGCAGAAGCGCTTTTACTTCGAACATGCCGAGGTGGTGGCGTGGTCCGAGACCGGACAGGTGCGACTAAGGCTGCTGACCGACCTGTCTGCCGAGTGGTGCCATGGCACGGAGTTGGAGGGGCAGTTTGCGGTGGAAGGTGAGCAATTGTTGAGTCTAGTGGCCGTCAGGGCCTGATCTGACGCCATCGCAGGCAAGCCAGCGCCCACATTTTTGCATGCATTCCCCCTGTGGGAGCTGGCTTGCCTGCGATAGCGATCTCAAGCCTTCTCCTGATCCCTGGGCCAACTCAGGCTGAAGCACGCCCCACCCAGGTTGTTGCTCTTGCTGATCAGCGCCCGCCCGCCGTGCCAATAGATGATCCGCCGCACAATCGACAAACCCAGGCCGTGCCCGCCGGAGGCGCGGGTGCGGCTGTCGTCCAGGCGCAGAAACGGCGTGAAAATGCGCTCCCAGGCGCTTTCCGGCACACCGGGGCCGTCATCTTCCACATCAATGCGGCAACGCACCTGCCCGACCTGGTAGCTGATCAACACCTGGCCCTGGGCGTGGCGCATCGCATTGCTCACCAGGTTTTGCACAGCGCGGTGCAGGTAGCGCGGCTCGGCATCGACCCAGGCGTCGTCCCAATGCGCCGACGACAAGCAAATACCACGGGCCACGTTGACCTGAGGGCGCAGTGGCGACAATTCGCCGATCACCTGATCGAGCAACGCGCTGAGGTCGACCCGCTGGAAATTCAGCTCCGGCGCGCCCTGCTCCAGGCGGGCGTAGGTGAGCATTTCGTCAACCAGGCCATCCAGGTCCTGAATGTCGCTGTCCATGCCGTCCATGTATTTGCGCCGCGCCTCGGGGCTGGCGGCGTCGCCGATCATCTCCAGGCCAAAGCGCAGGCGTGCCACCGGAGTGCGCAATTCGTGGGACACCGCCCGCACCAGCTCACGCTGAATCGCCAGTAACTGCTGCAAGTGCTCGGCCATGCCATTAAAGGCCGCCGCCAGTCGCCCCACCGAGTCGGCGCCACGTGCCGGCACGCGGACCTCCAGATTGCCTTTGGCGATGCGTGTGGCCGCCGCTTCCAGCCCCTTGAGACGCCGCTCAAGCTGACGCACCAACAAATACACGATCAAGCCGATCAAGGTCAGGCTGATCAAGGCGATCAGGATCAGCCACTGCGGCGGGTAAGGGTTCATTTGGTACAGCGGGCCGATTTCCAGTACCCATGGCGTCCCGACCATGCCGGCAAACACGCGGATCGAATCGCCGCCCTTGCCCAAGGCCATCACCGTATCGCCTTCCGAGACCCGTCGGCGCTGGTCGTCGTCCATGTCAGCCTGGTCCAGGGTCATCAGGTGCATGTCAAAACCAAAGCCCTTGGCTTCTTTTATGTCAGCGAGTTTTTGCGGCTGCTCGGCGACCGGAAAGCGCACCAGTTCGTCCGCCAGCAGGTAAATCGTCGCGCGGGCCAGTTGTTCGCTGATCTGTTGCACTTCGCCGGTGAGTACCAGTTGTTCCTGCTCGCTGACCAGGCGCAGCACCCGCGCCGCGTGCGGCCCGGTCTGCTCGACCAGCACCTGGCCGCGTTGCAGGCGGTTGCGTTGGCTCAGGTCCAGTTGCGCATCGGTGAGTGTGCGCAGTTCCAGGGGAATGCCCAGCAAACGCTCCCACACCGCCAGGGCGCGCTGGCGTTCGATGGCGCTCATGGGCTGCAGGTTGTCGCCCATCAACGCGAAGGTGCCGTGGGCCAGGCGTTCACGGTATTGACCGCTGCGCACTTCATTGAGCAGGTGCAGGGCCAGTACGCCGAGTAACGCCACCAGGATCAGCGCCGCGCACATGCCGCCGTAGATGCGCAGGAAGATTGAGTTCACAGCGGCATATCGGCAGCGGCTTCGGGGACGAACAGGTAGCCTTTGCTGCGGATCGTCTTGATCAGGCGCGGGTGGATCGGGTCGTCGCCGATTTTGGGGCGAATGCGTGAGATGCGAACATCGATGGAACGGTCCTGGCCGTCGTAGCCGATGCCGCGCAGGGCGATAAAGATTTCTTCGCGCGACAGGATGCGCCCGGCATTCGCCACCAGCAGCCATAGCAGGTCGAATTCGGCACTGGTCAACTCAATGCCGCCTTCGTGCAGCCAGGCTTCGCGCAGGGCGTTATCCACCACCAAGGGGCCAAATTGCAGGCGACGCTGGTTTTCCACGGCGATCGGCAAGGCCGGCTCACTGCGCCGCAGCAGGGCCTGGATACGCGCCAGCAACAGGCGCGGGCGCACGGGTTTGCACACGTAATCATCGGCGCCCATGTCCAGGCCCTGCACCTGGTCCATATCATCGGTGCGTGCAGTGAGCATCAGGATCACACCGTCATAGCGCTCGCGCACACTGCGGCAGATGCTCAGGCCATCTTCGCCGGGCAGCATCAGGTCGAGGATCACCAGGTCGGGCTGTTCGGCAATGATGCGTGCCGCCGCCAGGGCGCCGTCGCTTTCCACCGCCACCCGCAGGCCGTTGCTCTGCAAATAATCACGGGTCAACTCGGCCAATCGCTCGTCGTCCTCGACGATCAATATCTGCCAGGCTTCTTGCTCCATGCGCTACCTCGGTTCTAATTATTGTCATCTACGGGGCACACACTGCTGCCTCTATTGAAGGCCGATTGTAGCCATGCGCCAGCCCTCTGGCACAAGCCGGGAAATCCATTCGGTGATCGCATTTTTTTGTGGTAGGGTTCGCGCCCTCAAAATTCCAATCGGCTGTTTTTACCTTGGAATATTCGGTGACAAACGGCGCGATCCAGTAGTACTGCGGCCTACACGGGCGTTCTACGATTCATACACATTTTACCCACAGCGTTATCCACAGGTAGTGCGTTGCTAAGCCCCCCAAAACGCATTATCTTGTACCTCGGCGCTAAAAAAACCCTACATGTAGGGTTTTAAGCGAAAAACCAAACACAGATCAGACAAGAAACTCAAGCGCTTTCTTGCTCCCGTTTGGTTGGAACCAACGCATTTTTTAAAAGCCCAAACCGCGCACGCGGATGGCAGCCGTTTTCCAGCCTCCAGGGCAGAAAGCGGTACGGGTGTTGCAGTGCTTGAAGCGAGCAACTGTCACCCACCAGGAATACGGCGAAGGGCGCCTCATGGCCCGAACCGAAGACTTCGGCATGGAAGCGGCGCGATGAGCTCCCTTCCTCCTGTCCCGAAGTTGTTATGCCAGGCCCAGGCCTGCTGTAAGTGCTTCAGGACGGAACGGTGGGCACCGTGATGGTGCCCAAATAAATATAGAATGTGGAGACAACCCCCCATGCAAACCGACACAACTCGCGAGAACCCGCAGGGCTCCGTGCCGCAGGCCGCTGATTCGAACCTGGATCTGTCCGCCACCGCACCTGGCCAACTGCGAGTGATCAAGCGTAACGGCACTGTCGTTCCTTACACCGATGACAAAATCACCGTCGCCATCACCAAAGCGTTTCTTGCAGTTGAAGGCGGCACCGCTGCTGCCTCGTCGCGCATCCATGACACCGTTGCCCGCCTGACCGAACAAGTCACTGCGACCTTCAAGCGTCGCATGCCCTCGGGCGGCACCATCCACATCGAAGAAATCCAGGACCAGGTCGAACTGGCCCTGATGCGTGCCGGCGAGCAGAAAGTTGCCCGCGACTACGTGATCTACCGTGACTCCCGCGCCAAAGAGCGCGCTGTACGCACCCCGGCTGAAGAAGCTGCCGTACAAGCTCACCCGTCGATCCGCATCACCCTGGCTGACGGCACCTTTGCACCGCTGGACCTGGGCCGCCTGAACACCATCATCACCGAGGCCTGCGAAGGCCTGGAAGAAGTCGACGGTGACCTGATCCAGCGCGAAACCCTGAAGAATCTGTACGACGGCGTGGCCCTGACCGACGTCAACACAGCCCTGGTGATGACCGCCCGTACCCTGGTTGAACGTGAGCCGAACTACTCGTTCGTGACCGCGCGCCTGCTGATGGACACCCTGCGTGCCGAAGGCCTGGGCTTCCTGAAAGTCGCCGACAGCGCCACCCACCACGAGATGGCTGACCTGTACGCCAAGGCCCTGCCTGCCTACATCGCCAAGGGTATCGAGTTCGAATTGCTCAACCCGATCCTGGCCACCTTCGACCTGGAAAAACTCGGCAAGGCGATCAACCACGAGCGCGATCAGCAGTTCACCTACCTGGGCCTGCAGACCCTGTACGACCGTTACTTCATCCACAAGGACGGTATCCGTTTCGAACTGCCGCAAGTGTTCTTCATGCGCGTGGCCATGGGCCTGGCGATCGAAGAGAAGCACAAAGAAGACCGCGCCATCGAGTTCTACAACCTGTTGTCGTCCTTCGACTACATGTCGTCGACCCCGACCCTGTTCAACGCCGGTACCCTGCGTCCACAGCTGTCGAGCTGCTACCTGACCACCGTGCCGGATGACCTGTCGGGCATCTACCACGCGATCCACGACAACGCCATGTTGTCCAAATTCGCCGGCGGCCTGGGCAACGACTGGACCCCTGTGCGTGCACTGGGTTCGTACATCAAGGGCACCAACGGCAAGTCCCAGGGCGTTGTACCGTTCCTCAAAGTAGTGAACGACACCGCTGTAGCCGTGAACCAGGGTGGCAAGCGCAAAGGCGCTGTGTGTGCCTACCTGGAAACCTGGCACATGGACATTGAAGAGTTCATCGAGCTGCGCAAGAACACCGGTGATGACCGTCGTCGTACCCACGACATGAACACCGCCAACTGGATCCCTGACCTGTTCATGAAGCGTGTCTTCGATGACGGCCCGTGGACCCTGTTCTCGCCATCCGAAGTACCAGACCTGCACGACCTGACCGGCAAGGCCTTCGAGGAGCGTTACGAGTACTACGAAGCCCTGTCCCAGTACCCAGGCAAGATCAAGCTGTTCAAGACCATCCAGGCCAAAGACCTGTGGCGCAAAATGCTGTCCATGCTGTTTGAAACCGGCCACCCATGGCTGACCTTCAAAGACCCGTGCAACCTGCGCAGCCCGCAGCAGCACGTGGGCGTGGTCCACAGCTCGAACCTGTGCACCGAGATCACCTTGAACACCAACAAGGACGAGATCGCCGTTTGCAACCTGGGCTCGATCAACCTGCCGAACCACATCGTCAACGGCAAGCTGGACACCGCCAAGCTGGAACGCACCGTGAACACCGCCGTTCGTATGCTCGATAACGTTATCGACATCAACTACTACTCGGTACCACAGGCGCAGAACTCCAACTTCAAGCACCGTCCGGTCGGCCTGGGCATCATGGGCTTCCAGGACGCGCTGTACCTGCAGCACATTCCTTACGGTTCGGACGCTGCGGTCGAGTTCGCCGACAAGTCGATGGAAGCGGTCAGCTACTACGCCATCCAGGCTTCCTGCGACCTGGCCGACGAGCGCGGTGCCTACGAGACGTTCCAGGGTTCGCTGTGGTCCAAAGGCATCCTGCCGCTGGATTCGCAACAGATCCTGATCGAGCAGCGTGGCCAGAAGTACATCGACGTTGACCTGGAAGAGTCCCTGGACTGGGCCCCGGTACGTGCCCGTGTGCAGAAAGGCATTCGTAACTCCAACATCATGGCCATCGCACCGACCGCCACCATCGCCAACATCACTGGCGTATCGCAGTCGATCGAACCGACCTACCAGAACCTGTATGTGAAATCGAACCTGTCGGGCGAATTCACCGTGATCAACCCGTACCTGGTTCGCGACCTGAAAGCTCGTGGCCTGTGGGACTCGGTGATGATCAACGACCTGAAGTACTACGACGGTTCGGTGCAGCAGATCGAGCGCATCCCGCAAGAACTCAAAGAGCTCTACGCAACTGCGTTCGAAGTGGACACCAAGTGGATCGTTGACGCCGCCAGCCGCCGTCAGAAGTGGATCGACCAGGCCCAATCGCTGAACCTGTACATCGCTGGCGCATCGGGCAAGAAGCTCGACGTGACCTACCGCATGGCCTGGTACCGTGGCCTGAAAACCACTTACTACCTCCGTGCCCTGGCCGCGACCAGCACCGAGAAGTCGACCATCAACACCGGCAAGCTGAACGCTGTTTCCAGCGGCGGCAACCACGGTGATGATTCGGTTCTCGCAGCACCAGCCGGTCCAGCGCCAGTGCCAAAGGCCTGCGCGATTGATGAGCCGGATTGCGAAGCTTGCCAATAAGCTGAGCTGATCCCGGGCTTGATTGCCCGGGGTTGAAAAAAACCGATAGACCCTGCTGCAGTGGGTTTATCGGTTTTTTGTTTTTACGCTAAACGAATTCGTAGGCGTTGCCTTCCTGGGGAGCGCCGCCCCGCCCTCCCCACAACTCCACGCGCCCGCCAATTACCGCCATTGAATGGCCGCCATAGTCGACAACGCCCAGTGTGCCGCTTGCCAGCTCCGAACTCGAAGAGGCTTTGTAGAGGCCCTTCAACCCAAGCCGGTCCAGCGCCTCTTGCCCCATCTCACCGTTGTTCAAGCTTTGCATCGCATGCGCAAAACTCTGTTTTGAAGCCTCGGGATTGTCATCAAAACCATTCCCTTCCATCTGTGCACGCTTGGCACTCACCGCGTACATGAAGTTGGCGTCGGTCATCATCGAGGGGTTATCCCCCTTGAACTGCGCGTAACTGGCGGCGTACCTCAGTTCAGCCTTGGATAAATCCAGTTCGAACCCATCGCGCATCTTGACGTGATAGCCACCAGCGGTCTCATGCACCTCAGCGAAAACATCAGTGGGCTTCTGCCCAAACTTCATCATCGCCCCCTTTATCGCGGCAACCGTGACGCAATTACCATCAGGCCCCTGGCTGAATCCACTCCAGATATTGTCCGGTTTCTTGCCCGGGTTACTTGCGTCCGGCTTGTAGTTGAAATGCTTGGAGCCTTCGGTAATCGGCAGATTACTCATGGGCTCACTGCCGCCAAAATCGCTTGGATTAACCCGGCCGCCATCACCGCCACCGCCACCGCGGTCTGGCGACGGTGTGGGACGCGGTGTTGGAGACGGAGTCGCGTCATCTGCAAACAGCTCCGGAAACAGCCTCTTCAACAGCGCAAGAAAATCTGTGACCGCATCGCGCTTCAGCTGCTCAAGGATCGCTTTGAATTTTTCCTCTCCCAGCGCGTTTCGCTTGTCATTGAGCTTGTCGCGCAGGTCCTGGACCGTCTGGTTTTTGGAGGTTTTCTCGGCGTCATCCAACTGCCTGAGAAGCTGCGTGACCGCCTCTTTATCGGCATCGAACGCATCCCGGTTGCCCTCTGATCGGCTGACGCCATTCAGGAACTGCCCTGCCCACCCAACGCCATAACGCACACCTCCAGCCCCTTGGCCGGACATCGACGAACTTCCCATACCGAGCCACCTTGTGATCGAACACGTTGAGGCTTGATGAGTGGGAAGAACCGTGTGGCCGGTTCCAACACGGGCCTGTCGGCTGTAATCAGGCGAGAGGTGGGAATACTCCCCGATGCCAAATGGCAGGCAAAAAAAAGCCCCTCGATCGAGGGGCTTTTGTTGCGCGTGCGCGTCAGGCCAACAGCATCAGGTCATCTGAATGATGGTCTGCATGATGGTGCTCTGAGTGGAGATGGTCTTGGCGTTCGCCTGATAGTTGCTCTGGGCCTTGATCAGGTCCACCAGCTCGTTGGTCAGGTTGACGTTGGAGTTCTCCAGGGATTTGGACACGATCGAACCCAGGGTACCGGCTTGCGGGGTGTCGTAACCCGGCTGGCCCGATGCATAGGTTTCTTTCCAAGTGGTGCCGCCCGCCGGCTGCAGGCCTTGTTCGTTGTTGAAACTGGCCAGGGAAAGCTGGCCGATGGACTTGCTCTGCTGGTTGCTGAAGGTGGCGAACAACACGCCGTTACCGTCAATGTTCAGGCCGGTAATCTGGCCGGTGGCGTAGCCATCGGTGACCGGGGGGTTACGGTAGGTGGCCGAGTTGTACTGGGTGATGTTGCTCATGTTGATGGCAATCCCACCTGGGTTGGCGTTCGCACCGTTTTGGGTCCACACGCCGTCGGTCACTGTGCCTGGCACCCAGCCGGTCAGCTGCAAGGTGGTGCTGGAAGTGGTGCCCGTGACAATCCCGGTGAGCTTGCCGGAACCGTCGAAGCTCAACGTCGAGGCGACCGGCGGCGTCGAGCCTGTGCCGGTAGGCGCCGAACCGTCAGGGTTACGGCCATCGATCAGGGTGTAGGATTTCCAGGTGTTGGAATCTGTTTTCACCAGGTATTGCACCATTGGGTGGGCGTTGCCCTGGGTGTCATACAAGGTGGTGTTGTATTGGGTGCTGAAGGTGGTGGAGTCCGTTGGATCAAACGGCTTGGTCGTTTGATCGATCACCGGCGAAGACGAGTTCAGGTTACTGGTGGAATCGACTTTGGTGGACGCCTTGGGCGGCAGGTTCGACAGGTTCAGTTGCAGGTCGGTCAGCGCGCCCTTGATGATGTTGCCGTCGGCGTCCGCCGCGTAGCCTTGCAGACGCGAGGTGCCGGTGTTGTTGGTGATGTAGCCGTCTTTATCCGAACGGAAGGCACCGCTGCGGGTGTATTCCAGCGAGCCGTCACTGCCCTTCTGAACGAAGAAGCCGCCGCCCTGGATCGCCATGTCCAGCAGACCACCGGTGTTGTTGACGTCACCCTGGGTGAACTGCTGGGAAACGGCCGCCAGGTTTACACCACTGCCGACACTATTCTGGCCGGTGCCCAGCTTGGACGCGGCGTAGATGTCCGAGAACTCGGCACGGGACGACTTGAAGCCCGTGGTCGCGACGTTGGCGATGTTGTTGCCGGTCACGTCCAGTTGTTTGTTGGCCGCATAGAGGCCGCTAAGGCCGATGTTAAAAGACATGTTTCTCTCCTTCTGCCGTATTTAGCCGGCTCTATGTACCGATAGTCTGAATTTGCGACAGCTTGACGCTGCCCATGCCGCCGGCAAGGTTGAGCAGCATTTCGCCGCCGGTCTGGCTCAACGTCACGCTGGTCACTGTTGCCGGCAGCGAGGTCAACAAGGCAACCGAGTCGCCCGTATCATTTTTGGTGCTGGCCGCGAAGGTATAAGTCCCGGCGGGGGCGACCTCGCCGTTATCGTCCTTGCCATCCCAGATAAAGCTGGAATCACCGGCGCTTTGGGCACCCATGTCGAGGGTGCGGACCACGTTGCCGTCCTTGTCGGTGATCTTCACGGAGACGTTGCCCGTCGCCGCGGTCACCGCCACCGAGCCGGTCATGCTCTTGCTGGTATCAACCATGGCCTTGTCGGTCTGGGTGATGATCGAACGCCCGACCATCGACGACGCCTGCAGCGCTTGCGAGGAGCTGAAGTTGCTGGAGATCGCATTCACCGAGTCGTTCAGGGTGTTGATGCCTTCCAGGCTACTGAACTGAGCCAGCTGGGCCACGAAGGCGCCGTTGTCCTGTGGCGACAGCGGGTCCTGGTTTTTCAGCTGGGTTACCAGCAGCTGCAGGAATGCATCTTTACCCAGCGCCTGGTTACCGGTGGCCGCCGTGGCCACCGAAGCGAGGCCGCTGTTGTCCGTCGAGGTCTTGACCTTGGAGTTGAAAAGGTCCTGAACCGGCGTGTTGGTTGTCGTAGAAGTGCTATCAACAATGGCCATTATTTGGCGCCCCTTATCACTGACCCAGGGTCAGGACCTTCTGCATCATGGTTTTGGCGGTGTTCATCATTTCCGCGTTGGTTTGGAACGAGCGGCTGGCGGAAATCATGTCGGCCATTTCCTCGACCACGTTGACGTTGGGGTAGTACACGTAACCCTTTTCGTTCGCGGCGGGATGGTTGGGTTCGTAGCGGGCTTCCAGATTGCTCTGGTCTTCGACCACGCCAAGCACCTGCACGCCCTGGCCTGCGGCGTCCTGGTTCTGGAACAGCGAGTCGCCGCTACCGCTCTGGCCACTTTGGCCGTCCTGAAACATGGTGGCGAACACCGGGTGACGGGCACGGTAGGTCTGGTCAATGCTCGAAGACACGGTTTCGGCGTTGGCGATGTTACTGGCGACGGTGTTCAGGCGCGTGGTCTGCGCGCTCATGCCACTGCCGGCAATATTGAAAACACTGGCTAAGGACATGGCTTACTCTCCACGCAGGGCTGACATCAGCCCTTTGAATTTGCTGTTGAGCAGGGTGAAGCTGGCCTGGAAGTTCACCGAGTTTTCGGCGTAGGCCGATTGCTCCAGCTGGGCGTCGACGGTGTTCTGGTCGATCGATGGCTGCATCGGCGTGCGATACAGCAACGACTCGTCACCATTGCTCAAGCCTTGCGCTTCAATATGACGGCTGTTGGTCATGTTCAAGGCGAAGGTGCCGTTCTTGGTCTTGTCCTGCTGTGCAGCGAGCACGGCAGAGAAGTCCAGGTCCCGAGCCTTGTAGTTCGGGGTGTCGGCGTTGGCAATGTTGTTGGCCAGGACTTCGGCACGCTGGGCGCGGAAGCCCAGGGCTTGTTCGTGGATACCGAGCGCTTTATCGAAGCTGATGCTCATGGCGGAAACCTTTAGGCTGACCTGCTTTTCGTAACAGGGTTATAGCAAGGCGCATGCCAATTCCATCGGGGCCCGTAATTCAAGGGTTTGCGGGGAGTTTGCCGGTGGCAATGCCAGAAAAGCGGCAACGGCCTTCCGCGTGGCGCCAGTAAAGCGGCAATACCGGTTGCCGCTTTTATGCAAACTGCCGGCAGTGACACGGCTGCTTGGACGACAGGTTCAGCAGGCAGCCCTTCAATGCAACGGCCTGAACACTGAATATTGCGTCGCCTGGGCTTGAACCCTGCCGAATCGCGCGCATAAAAAACGGGAGGCCTTTGCGGGCCTCCCGTTTTTTAATGCTCATGTGCCGATCACTTGGCCTGGTAAATGATACCGGGGCTGCACTGCACCATCTGGTAATGATCCGGCAACCCGTTCAGCGCCTCGGACGCACCGAGGAACAGGTACCCACCACGCTTGAGCGTGCCGTGGATGCGCAACAGGATGTCTTTCTTCACTTCGGCCGAGAAATAGATCAGCACGTTGCGGCAGAACACCATGTCGAACTTGCCCAGGCTGGCGTAGCTGTCGAGCAGGTTGAACGAACGAAACTCCACCCGGCTCTTGATCGGTGCCTTGACTGCCCAGCGCCCCGCCCCTTTGGGGTCGAAGTAACGCTGCAGGCGCTCCTGAGACAAACCACGGCCCAGGGCCAGGCTGTCGTACTCGCCGGTCTTGCAATTGGTGAGCATGGTGCCGGACAAGTCAGTGGCGACAATCTGCGCCCCGGCCTTCAACTGGCCCATGTTCGTGCGCTCGAATTCGTCGATGGACATCGAGATCGAGTACGGTTCCTGCCCCGAGGAGCAAGCGGCCGACCAGATACGCAAGCGCTGGCCCGGGCTGGCCTTGATGGCCTCCGGCAGCACTTTGTTCTTGAGCACTTCGAAGGGGTAGGTATCCCGAAACCACAGGGTTTCGTTGGTGGTCATGGCATCCACCACCATTTCCTTGAGCCCGCTGCGCGGCTGGCCCTGAATGCGCTGGACCAACTCGCCCAGCGACTTGATGCCCTGCTGCTCCATCAGTTTGTTGAGGCGGCTGGATACCAGGTACTGCTTGTTTTCACCGAGCAATATGCCACAGGCTTTTTCCAGGAAGACCCGGAACTGTTCGAAATCCAAATTACCCGTAGACAATGATACCGCCTCTTAAATCGTGTGACCGCCAGGGGAACTCCCCTTAGCCGTGATCTGCTGCCTTGATCCGGTCGACTACCCGGGATGCCAGGTCATCAGGGCGGAATTTGGCCAGAAAGTCATCGGCACCGACCTTCTTGACCATCGCCTGATTGAATACGCCCGACAACGAAGTATGCAGGATGATATGCAATTTTTGCATGCGTGGATCGTTGCGTATTTCGGCCGTGAGCGTGTAGCCATCCATTTCCGGCATCTCGATGTCGGAGATCATCATCAAAAATTCTTCTTCCGGCTTCTTGCCTTCGTCCACCAGCTTGCGCAGGTAATCCAGGGCCTGGCGACCGTCGTTGAGGGCCACCACTTCCACGCCGACGGTCTGCAGGCAACGGGTCACCTGCTTGCGCGCGACCGAGGAGTCGTCCACGGTCAGCACGCGCAGCGAGATTGCCTTGTGCGCCGTTTCGGCGTCGACGACGCCTACCGAAATCGACTCGGAGGTCGGTGCCACTTCCGCGAGGATCTTCTCCACGTCGATGATTTCCACCAACTGGTTATCGACCCGTGTCACCGCCGTCAGGTAGTGATCGCGCCCCGTGCCCTTGGGCGGCGGGTGGATTTCCTCCCAGTTCATGTTGACGATGCGTTCCACCGAGCGCACCAGAAAACCCTGGGTCTTGGTGTTGTATTCGGTAATGATCACGAACGGATTCTGACGGTCCTGCAGCCCCGCAGAGCCGGTGGCCAAGGCCAGGTCAAGAATGGGAATGGTCGCACCACGAATGTTGGCCACGCCACACACCACCGGACTGGACTTGGGCATGATCGTCAGTTTGGGACACTGCAGCACTTCCCGCACTTTAAACACGTTGATGCCGTACAGCTGCTTGCCGTCCAGGCGAAAAAGCAACAACTCCAGGCGATTCTGCCCTACCAGCTGTGTGCGCTGGTTTACTGAATCCATTACTCCTGCCATGCCCAGACTCCTACGCAAAAACCTTAGGGGTACGACGCGTACCCAACACTAAACGGCACGAGCTTTGCTATTTATAGATTTATGAACCTTAAAACGACAGTTTCCCGACGCATCCCACGCTACCGCAGAGTTGTCTGCGTCTGGCTGGCGTTGCTTGCCTTGGGCACGGGCACCATGGCCCGTGCAGATAATGTCACCCTGCCTGATCTCCTTATCGGCGTCACTCAAGGCTTTCTTGAATTCACTGTAGAAGATTATCTGGCGACCACGCAGACGCCGGGACGTTATGAAATTCAGGTGAACCAGTTGGACCCGCGCCTGCGCATGCCCATGTGCGACAAGGAATTGACAGCCACCCTGGAAAGTCCCGCCCAGCCCATCGGCCGCGTGACGGTCAAAGTACGCTGCGACGGCGCCTCGCCCTGGACTGTGTTCGTCCCGGCGCAGGTCAAACTGTTTCGTGATGTAGTGGTTGTCACACGCCCGCTCAAACGGACGGGCATCATCGGGTTTGAAGACGTTGCGCTGCGTGAACGGGATATCAGCTCGATCAGCCAGGGTTATCTCACCTCTGTGGACCAGGCCGTCGGGCAAAAACTTACCCGACCAATGGTCGCCGACCAGGTGATTACGCTGGTGCATCTGGAGCAGGCTGAAGTGATTCGCAAGGGCGACCAAGTGGTGATTTCCGCCAGCAGCGGCGGGCTGACGGTAAAGATGCCCGGCGAGGCGCTGTCCAATGGCGGCATGAGCGAACAGATCCGGGTGAAGAACCTCAATTCCAATCGCGTGATCAAGGCACAGGTGATGGCGCCAGGCCAAGTCGAGGTCGCTTTATAGATCACTGGTATCAAGCGCCAGCTTTTCCTACACTGTGCTCTGGATGTCGACCTGTACAGGTTTATTGTCAATCGAGCCTAAAGTTTGTCCGGGTATGGCCGAAAACATGGCAAGCGTCCAAATACCCAGAGGTTTTTTTATCATGGTCATCGATTTCAGTCGTTTGAATAACACCCCGGCATTGCCCGGCAATACGCGCACCAGCGGTGCCAAGGACAGCGTAGAAGCCAAGGCCCAGCCAGCGCCCGCCAAGACCGAACAGGCCAGCGCCAGCCAAAGCGGGGAATCGGTTCACCTGAGCAATGAGGCTCAACAGTTGCAAAAGGTCACTGACTCGCTGCGCGACCAGCCGGTTGTCAATAAAGCCCGTGTGGCCGAGTTGAAACAGGCCGTCGCCGATGGCAGCTACAAAGTCGACAGCAGCCGTGTAGCCAGCAAGCTGCTTAACTTCGAAGCCG
The DNA here is from genome assembly GCF_022662455.1 of Pseudomonas sp. TREG-RG-20F-10-E-6-01. Classification (NCBI taxonomy): domain Bacteria; kingdom Pseudomonadati; phylum Pseudomonadota; class Gammaproteobacteria; order Pseudomonadales; family Pseudomonadaceae; genus Pseudomonas; species Pseudomonas sp. TREG-RG-20F-10-E-6-01. The sequence continues at coordinate 696,186 of NZ_JAKNQP010000002.1, forward strand.
AGCGCTAGGCAAAGGCCTGCGCAGGGCTTTTGGACGCTTAAAACCCAAGGCCAGCCATGCACCACGACGAACATTTGCTTCAACTGATCATTGATGATCTGGCGCCGACGCAACATTTGCTCGAGCTGCTAAAGGAAGAATCCCTGGCCCTGTACGGCCGGGACATGCGCCTGCTGGAAGAAATTCTGGCGCGCAAGCAGTCGCTGATTGTGCTGCTTGAGCAGCATGGCAAAAAGCGCAGCGAAATTCTTCTCAGCCTGGGCCTCCCGGCTGATCACGACGGCCTCGCACAACTGGCCAGCCACTCTTCGGTTGGCGATCAGTTGCTGGCGCAGAGCACCGCACTTAATCAATTACTTGCCCAGTGCCAGGAAGCCAACCTGCTCAACGGTCAGTCGATCCAGCTGCAGCAAGCGACGACGGCCAATCAGTTGCGCATCCTTCACGGCGGAGAACCCCCGGCGCTGTATAACGCCCAGGGTTCCACCTCGCGTCTGGTCAAGCCAAGCACCCGCAGCCAAGCCTGACAGTGGTTTACAGCGCGCCCTATCCAAGGCGCGCTACATGCTGGCAAAATGCCGGTTCTTGCGTGTAGTCGTATTTTGTCTGGAGATGGAAGAACCGTGTTCAACGCCCTTAATGCGGAAGATGCTCCGCAGCCACCCAAGGTGCTCACCACGCCTCTGGAAATCGCCAGCACATTGCGGATGCTGCAAGAAAGCCATGATCCACTGATCATCACTTTCCATGAACGCAGCCAGCGCTTTCAAAGCTACCTGGTGGACGTTGACCGGGACAGCAAGACGCTGATCCTGGACGAAATGATTCCGCGTGACGGTGAACGCTACCTCGAGAATGGCGAACCCTTTCGTATCGAAGGTTTCCACGATGGCGTACGCGTCGCCTGGGAAAGCAACGGCACACTGACAATCAGTGAAAAAGACGGCCACCGCATCTACACCGGCAGCATGCCCGACGAGGTGGTTTACCACCAACGCCGCAATGCCTTTCGCGCGGCGTTGAAGCTGGCGCAACTGGTCAGCATCGAACTGGGCGGCGAGAAGCTCAAGGCGCCGATCAGCGGCAAGCTTCTGGACATCTCCGCCACCGGCTGCAAATTGCGCTTTGAAGGCGACATTTCCGAGCGCCTGCAACTGGGCCAGGTCTATGACCGCTTTATTGCCGCCCTGCCCTTTGGCAGCATGACCACCTCTGTCGAGCTGCGTTACCTGCACTTCGAAGACAAGATCAACACCACCTTCGCCGGCGTGCGCTTTCACAACATGAGCGGGCTGGTGCAGCGCCAGGTGGAGCGGTTTGTGTATCAGCTGCAGCGCGAGGCGCGACGCTTTGACAAAGACGACGATCTTTAAGCGTTAAGGATCGCGACAAAAAAAACGGGCAGACCCTGATGGGATCTGCCCGTTTTTGCATTCAGGGGCGCGCCCTGCTCAAGTCGTGAGGATGCTCCTCCGGCCCCAGAGGTTCCGGCGGCCCTTCGAAAGCTGGCTCGTCTGCCGGCGGCTGTGGATCAGTGTCAGGCTCAGGATCCGGCACGGTAGTCTGCATCTGCTCCTGCACCACCGCCTCATCCACCCGAGGGTCCAGACATGCCACCAGCGGCGAGCTGGACATGCTGTCAGGCATTGCCACGTGGTGCAGCGGCGCATCGTCCACTTGGTGCAGGTTGGTCACCGCCTTCGGCCGGATACGCCACACCAGAATCAACGCACACAGGCTGAAAAACGCATACAGCATATGGCTGCCGAACAGCTTCATGACCACGCCCGCCAGCAACGGTCCGACACTGGCGCCTATGCCGTAGGTGACCAGCAACATCGCGGTCAGCGACACCCGCCGATCACCCTCGACGTGGTCATTGGAAAACGCCACCGCCAACGGATACAGGCAGAACTGCACCAAGGAACACAAGAACCCGGCCACGAACAGCACTTCCAGAGGCACCTTGGTCAGCAGCGCCAACGGCAACGCTGCCACTGCCAGGCATAAGGCAAAACACCGAATCAGCAAGGCGCGATCATAGCGGTCTGAGAGCCAGCCCAAAGGCCACTGCACCACCAGCCCGGCGAAAATGCAGCTCCCCATGAACAGACCCACTTGCTCGGTGGTCAGGCCTTGCTGCGAAGCATAGAGCGGTGCCAGACCATAGAACGAACCTACGATCAGCCCTGCGCCCAGCACGGTACTAAGCGACTGGGGCACGCGCTTTATAAAGAAGCGCGGCTCCATCGGCGCAGGATGCAAAGGCGCCGGGTGAATGCGCCGGGTCATGGCGACCGGCACCAGGCACAGGGCGAAGCACAGCGCGACCAACATCAGCAGTTCGAGGCCGAGCTCCGGATGCATCACCAGGATCAGTTGACCCAGCACCAGCCCGAGGTAGGAGGCAATCATATAACCGCTGAACACCACGCCACGCTGCTTGGCGTCCGCCTGCTCATTGAGCCAGCTCTCGATAACCATGTACTGGCACATCATCCCCAGGCCCACGATCATCCGCAGTACGATCCAGGCGGGCAGCCAGTTGATCAGGCCATGGCCCAAAACGGCAGCCCCGACAATCCCGGCACACGTGGCATAGGCGCGAATATGCCCGACACGGGCGATCAGGCGGTGCCCGATCTTGCCGCCCAACACCAGGCCAAAGTAGTTAGCCGCCATCAGCGCACCCACCCACAGGCTGTCGACGTGGTCGGCTGCCAGGCGCAAGGCAAGATAGGTGCTGAGCAGGCCGGACCCGATCAACATCATCAAGGAGGCGAAATAAAGGGCTCGAAAAGATTTCCAGATCTGGCGCATCGGCGTTCCGAGCGGCTCCTTGCAGTGAGAGTCAGGGCTATCGGCATGATAGTCCGGGGTTGCCGGGTCCGGACAGGCGATATCGGCTGTATCCGGGGAATATTTTGCTTATGGCTCAGACGCTGCCTGACCATGTGCAAGGTACACAGTTTGCGATAAATACACCGCGCACCTGCTGTGAACCCTCAACGGCTGCAAGGTTCGACCGGTGTTCACCAAGCGCGCACAAAAAAGCCCCGCCAGAGCGCTCTGGACGGGGCTTTTTCACAGGTGCTGAATCTGGTGTCCCAGGGCCGGTTCGAACGGCCAACCTTCCCCTTAGGAGGGGGATGCTCTATCCAATTGAGCTACTGGGACAAAGTGACGGCCACCGGACAAGAGGCGCGGCGACGGACGGCGTGCATGTTAACGGCCGAGGTAGGTTTTGTCATGTCGTCCGTTGGCTTTTTGAGCGTAGGCCTGTCCTTGTTCTGCAGAGCGCGGTTTGAACCCGTAAAACCGGGGGATCCATCACCGTCGTGCAAAATGCACTCCCCCAAAATGCCAGCATTGCAAATTGCAACCTTACAGGCGGTTAAAGTAGACTTAAGGCACTGATTTTATTGAAATAATAGTTTGGCACGAGACCTGCAATACTTCTCCTACAAAACCTAACCGGCCACGGCGTTAAGCGGAGAACATGACCATGAACAGTGCCCTTCTGTTAGCCCTCAACACCGTAGCCCTTGCTGCATTGGTGACTTTCCATTTTCAATCGACTGGCAGCAATGATCCCGCACAGATCAGCCAGGCGGTGCCGCACCATTTGCAACAACGCCCGCAATTGGCGGTGATGACGCCCAACGCACAATCGCCGGTACGCCTGACCCAGGGCAGTCAGGCCGCGCCAGCATCTGAACACTGGGTTTTCTGAGGGATCGTGAATGACTAAATCTGCCTGGCTGTTTTTGTGCCTGACCGTTGCAACTGGCATCGCAGGCCTTGGCGCCGATGCCCAGGATACGCAAACCACCGCTTTTGTTGCTGCCGGTGTATGTGCAAGCCTTCTGCTGCTGACGCTCATCATGGGCCGCAGAATCAAATTCGACCCCGTCTTACGCTGATCCCTCCCTCCTGCTTGTCCCCCTACCTTATGTCGCCTCGTGCTAGTAAATCGGCAAATTGCCACTAGTCTTAAACGCGAGGGCAAAAGGCCATATTGCTATAGGATGTGCGGCCTCAAACCCCGCCGTGGCCTGGACTTGCGAGAAGTTCCTTTGCGGAATCACTCGTTGAAAAGTTTTCAAACCAGTCCGCAAAAATGCAAATGAGTGCTGGCATAAAGCCTTTAGGCAGTTCAATATTTGTCACAGAATTGACGCCAAGGAACTGTCAAATCTGAGGCATGATGCGGCCTCTTTGTAATTCGGGTTGAACTTTGGTCGTGAGCCTTGTCTTAAGACTCATCTTGCGGCCAATTCCAAAAACCGCTCCCCTGAACTAACCGGTTAAATATATGCGCCCATTGAAACAGGCAATTTATTCCAGCCGTACGGCTGACAAGTTCGTCGTACGTCTGCCAGACGGAATGCGGGAACGCATTGCCGAGGTGGCTCGCAATCATCACCGCAGCATGAACTCCGAAATCATCGCGCGCCTGGAACAGAGCCTTATTCAGGAAGGTGCGCTGGGCGAAGAGTTGAGCATGCGCCTGGACAGCCCTGAGCTGTCACTGCACGAACGCGAACTGCTGCAGCGTTTTCGTCAGCTCTCCCACCGCCAGCAAAATGCTCTCGTCTCGCTTATTGCGCACGACGTTGAGGCGGCCGCAGAAGCCAATTGATCTGCAGTTGAAAGCCGAAGCCAGCCATGTGCTGGCTTTTTTTTGCCTGCGATTTGATAAATGAGTGCCGGGAACAGACGGCAAAGCGGGAGCAGATGTGCTCCCGCTGAGGGGATCAGAGCAGAAAGATCGTCGCCAGACCCAGGAAGATGAAGAAGCCGCCGCTGTCGGTCATGGCAGTGATCATCACACTGGCACCCATCGCCGGATCACGCCCAAGGCGCGCCAGAGTCATGGGGATCAACACCCCCATCAACGCCGCCAGTAGCAGGTTGAGGGTCATGGCGGCGGTCATCACGACGCCAAGCGACCAACTGCCATACAGCAAGTAAGCCACCACGCCGATCACGCCACCCCACACCAGGCCATTGATCAGGCCCACGGCCAGCTCTTTGCGCAGCAGGCGCGAGGAATTGGCCGTACTCACCTGATCCAGTGCCATCGCACGCACGATCATGGTGATCGTCTGGTTACCGGAGTTGCCGCCGATACCCGCCACAATCGGCATCAGCGCCGCCAAGGCCACCAGCTTCTCGATCGAACCTTCAAACAGCCCGATCACGCGCGAGGCGATAAAGGCTGTGATCAGGTTGATCGCCAGCCAGGCCCAACGGTTATGCAGAGAGCGCCAGACCGACGCAAAAATGTCTTCCTCTTCACGCAAACCGGCCATGTTGAGGACTTCGGTTTCACTTTCTTCACGAATCAGGTCGACCATTTCGTCGATGGTCAAACGGCCAATCAGCTTGCCGTTCTTGTCGACCACCGGCGCCGAGATCAAGTCGTAACGCTCAAACGCCTGCGCCGCCTCGTAGGCGTCCTCATCCGGGTGAAAGCTCACGGTGTCGCTGGCCATCAAATCCGCAACTTTCTTATCCGGATCATTTACCAGCAGACGCTTGATTGGCAGCACGCCCTTGAGAATGCCTTCGTAGTCGACCACAAACAATTTGTCGGTGTGACCAGGCAACTCTTTCAGGCGACGCAGATAACGCAGTACCACTTCCAGGCTGACGTCTTCGCGGATGGTGACCATCTCGAAGTCCATCAATGCGCCGACCTGATCCTCGTCGTAGGACAGCGCGGAGCGCACTCGCTCACGCTGCTGGCTGTCGAGCGCTTCCATCAGCTCATGGACAACATCACGGGGCAGCTCGGGGGCCAGGTCGGCCAGTTCGTCGGCGTCCATCTCCCTGGCTGCTGCCAGGAGCTCATGATCGTCCATGTCGGCGATCAGGGTTTCACGGACCGAGTCGGATACCTCGAGGAGAATATCGCCGTCGCGGTCGGCCTTCACCAACTGCCACAGGGTCAGTCGATCATCCAGCGGCAAGGCTTCGAGGATATAGGCAACGTCGGCGGAGTGCAGGTCATCGAGCTTGCGTTGCAGCTCGACGAGGTTCTGCCGGTGCACCAGGTTTTCGACGCGGTCGTGATGCGGACCTTCCTGGCGGTGCGTGAGGTCTTCGACCACGCGCTGGCGCTGCAGCAGCTCGATGACTTGAGCCAGGCGATCCTGCAGGCTGTCTTGCGTTTTCTTTACTTCTACTTCGGTCATAGGCGAACTCCACTCCCAGCAGCGGGGCACGCCGGAAGGATCAATCAGTCAATTCATGATTGGTAAAACGGGGTACTAAGTAACTACTGGGTAAGTCCATGGAGGTATTCCACAAGCCCCGGCGGGGCTGACGGGCGCAATGATACACCTTGCGTCGGTTTTAAACGTTAAAAAACTGGAAAGAACAAGCGCTTGCGAGCCAAAGCTGAGCTTTGGCTGTATCTATGAACTGCGACGACGCAGCGGATAAGGAAAACACATGGCGCGGGAGAAAAAGATAAAATCCCACACAAACCCCAGACGGCAAAAAGCCCGCACTAGGCGGGCTTTTTGTTTGTATGGTGCACTCGACAGGATTCGAACCTGTGACCGCTCGGTTCGTAGCCGAGTACTCTATCCAGCTGAGCTACGAGTGCAGATTGTGTTTTTAGACCAGATCACAACTGGTTTAAGCCGAGTCACCTGCATTGCTGCAACTGACTCTTAAATGGTGCACTCGACAGGATTCGAACCTGTGACCGCTCGGTTCGTAGCCGAGTACTCTATCCAGCTGAGCTACGAGTGCATTTGTTGCATGCGCATTATAGGCCGTTCAATCTCTATGTAAAGCTATTTTTTCGAGTAATTTCAACAACTTACCGAAAAAACCAGATTGCAACGTACTAAGCAAATAATGGCGGAGAACGGGGGATTCGAACCCCCGACACCCTTTTGAGGTGTACTCCCTTAGCAGGGGAGCGCCTTCGGCCACTCGGCCAGCTCTCCGCAACACGGGGCGTATATTAACCACGTTCATCCCCGTTTGCAAACATAAAAAACGATAAAAATTAAAGGCTTGGTTCTTCGTCCTTCTCTTTCTTGATCCGCAGGTAAATTTCCTCGCGGTGGACCGCTACCTCTTTCGGAGCGTTAACCCCGATACGTACTTGATTGCCTTTGACGCCGAGCACGGTCACGGTGATTTCGCCATCACCGATAATCAGGCTTTCTGCGCACCGACGAGTCAGAATCAGCATACCTTTCTCCTCACGCATTTCAGTTCAGGAACAACAGTCTGCAAAAAAAAGGCGTTCGACCTACGACATGAAAGCCGTAGCCCTAACGGCCTAAGTATTGTCGAGCACACGCAAAAGACCATGCGCCCCACAAAAAAATGAAAGGCGCGGTAAACCGCGCCTTCCTGGCATCGCATCACTCGCCCTGTCGGGCCGGAGCGTCCAGCTCAAAAGCGGTATGCAGCGCGCGTACAGCCAGTTCCAGGTACTTCTCTTCGATCACCACCGAGACTTTGATTTCCGAGGTGGAGATCATCTGGATGTTGATGCTTTCCTTGGCCAGCGCCTCAAACATGCGGCTGGCAACGCCGGCATGGGAACGCATGCCCACGCCCACGATCGACACCTTGGCAATCTTGGTATCGCCGACCACTTCACGGGCGCCAATCTCGCTCGCGGTGTTCTGCAGGATTCGCTCCGCCGCATCGTACTCGTTACGGTGCACAGTGAAGGTGAAATCGGTGGTGTTATCGTGCGAAACGTTCTGCACGATCATGTCGACTTCAATGTTCGCGCCACTGATAGGACCGAGGATCTTGAAGGCCACGCCCGGAGTATCCGGCACGCCACGGATCGTCAGCTTGGCTTCATCGCGGTTAAAAGCGATGCCGGAAATGATCGGCTGTTCCATGGATTCCTCTTCATCAATAGTAATGAGGGTGCCCGGACCCTCTTTGAAGCTGTGCAATACGCGCAGCGGAACGTTGTACTTGCCGGCGAACTCCACCGCGCGGATCTGCAGCACCTTGGAACCGAGACTGGCCATTTCCAGCATCTCTTCAAAGGTGATCTTGTCCAGGCGCTGGGCCACGGACACCACACGCGGATCGGTGGTGTAGACGCCGTCCACATCGGTATAGATCTGGCACTCGTCAGCCTTAAGGGCCGCTGCCAGCGCTACGCCGGTGGTGTCTGAACCGCCACGCCCCAGGGTTGTAATGTTGCCCTGCTCGTCCACACCCTGGAAACCGGCTACAACTACCACGCGCCCGGCTTTGAGATCTGTGCGGATTTTCTGATCATCAATCTGCAGGATGCGCGCCTTAGTATGTGCGCTGTCGGTCAGGATGCGCACCTGGCTGCCAGTGTAGGACACCGCCGGCACACCACGCTTGTTCAGCGCCATGGCCAACAGGGCAATAGTGACCTGTTCACCGGTGGACACGATCACATCCAGCTCACGCGGCAGCGGCTGTTGATCACCGCTGATCGCCTTGGCCAGATCGATCAGGCGATTGGTCTCGCCGCTCATGGCCGACAGCACCACTACCAGGTCGTCGCCGGCGTCGCGGAATTTCTTAACCTTGTCGGCGACCTGCTCGATTCTTTCGACAGAACCGACCGAGGTGCCTCCGAATTTCTGTACGATCAAAGCCATTTCTAAGCCGCCTCAGCCCGTAAAGGGGCGCCCAATAAACAAATTTTCCAGCAGCTGAGCAAGCCCATGACTAGACCATGGGCTCATTAACAGTGCCTTAAATACCGGCCTCGACAAACGGCACGGTCAGGGCCAGGGCCGCGTCCAGGGCACCGGCGTCTACACCACCGCCTTGCGCCATGTCCGGACGACCACCGCCCTTCCCGCCCACTGCCGCGGCGGCTTGCTTCATCAAATCACCAGCCTTGAGTTGGCCAGTCAGGTCTTTGGTTACACCGGCAACCAGAACAACCTTATCCTCATGGACACTGCCGAGCAGGATCACTGCGCGGCCGAGCTTGTTCTTCAACTGATCGACCAAGGCCAACAGCGCCTTGCCGTCCTGACCATCCAGGCGCACGGACAGGACCTTCACGCCCTTGACGTCCAGGGCAGAGGCCGACAGATCGTCGCCCGCTGCGCTGGCCGCCTTGGCCTGCAACTGCTCCAGCTGTTTTTCCAGCTGGCGGTTGCGCTCCAGTACACCAGAGAGCTTGTCGATCAGGTTGTCGCGGCTGCCCTTGACCAGGCTGGCCGCCTCCTTGAGTTGTTCTTCGGCTGCATTGAGGTAGGCCAGGGCCGCAGCACCGGTGACCGCTTCAATACGGCGTACACCCGAAGCCACACCGCCCTCGCTGATGATTTTCAGCAGACCGATGTCGCCGGTACGGTTGGCGTGGATACCGCCACACAGCTCCACCGAGAAGCTGCCGCCCATGCTCAGTACGCGTACTTCGTCGCCATACTTCTCGCCAAACAGCGCCATGGCGCCTTTGTTCCTGGCGGTTTCGATGTCGGTTTCTTCGGTTTCCACCGGGGTATTCTTGCGAATTTCGGCGTTGACGATGTCTTCCAGCGCCTTGATCTGCTCAGGCTTGATCGCTTCAAAGTGGCTGAAGTCGAAACGCAGGCGCTGGCTATCAACCAACGAACCCTTCTGCTGCACATGCTCACCCAGCACCTGGCGCAAGGCGGCGTGCAGCAAGTGAGTGGCGGAGTGGTTCAAAGCAGTTGCATGCCGCACGTCGGCATCCACTTGAGTGTCTACCGGCGCGCCGACGGTCAAGTTGCCCAACACCAGCACACCGTGGTGCAGGAATGCGCCGCCGGTCTTGGTGGTATCGCGCACCTCAAAACGACCGGACGTCGAGCTCAGGTAGCCGCAATCACCCACCTGGCCACCGGACTCGGCGTAGAACGGCGTCTGGTCCAGGACCACAACAGCCTCTTCGCCTTCATTGAGCACGTCGACCGATTTGCCGTCTTTATAAATGGCCACGATCTTCGCCGCGCCAACGGTCGCCTTGTAGCCGATGAACTCGGTAGGCACGTCAACCTTGACCAGCGTGTTGTAGTCCAGACCAAAGGAGCTGGCAGAGCGAGCGCGCACGCGCTGGGCTTCCATCTCACGCTCAAAACCCGCTTCATCGACGGTCAGCTCGCGCTCGCGGGCGATGTCGGCAGTCAGGTCCATAGGGAAACCGTAGGTGTCGTACAGCTTGAACACCACGTCGCCCGGCACCACGGTGCCTTTGAGCTCGGCCAGGTCCTGCTCCAGAATCTTCAGGCCGTGTTCCAGGGTCTTGGAGAACTGCTCTTCTTCAGCTTTGAGCACGCGCTCGATGTTGGCCTGTTGCTGCTTGAGTTCCGGGAAGGCATCGCCCATCTCGGCCACCAGCGCAGCAACGATTTTGTAGAAGAAACTGCCGCTGGCGCCCAGCTTGTTACCGTGACGGCAGGCGCGACGGATGATCCGGCGCAGCACATAGCCGCGGCCTTCGTTCGATGGCAATACGCCGTCGGCGATCAGGAAGCTGCAGGAACGGATGTGGTCAGACACCACCTTGAGCGACGACTGGCCTTCGTTGGCGCAGCCAATGGCGGCGGCCGAAGCGCTCAGCAGGTTGGTGAACAGGTCGATCTCGTAGTTGGAGTGAACGTGCTGCATCACCGCACTGATCCGCTCCAGGCCCATGCCGGTGTCGACCGACGGGGCTGGCAACGGATGCAACACGCCATCGGCGGTGCGGTTGAACTGCATGAACACGTTGTTCCAGATCTCGATGTAACGGTCGCCATCTTCTTCCGGCGAGCCCGGTGGGCCGCCCCAGATGTCGGCGCCGTGATCGTAGAAAATCTCGGTGCACGGGCCGCATGGGCCGGTATCGCCCATGGTCCAGAAGTTATCGGAGGCGTAAGGCGCGCCCTTGTTGTCGCCGATGCGAATCATGCGCTCGACCGGCACGCCGACTTCTTTGGTCCAGATGTCATACGCTTCGTCGTCCGTGGCGTAGACGGTGACCCAGAGTTTTTCCTTGGGCAGCTTCAACACGCCGGTCAGGAAGGTCCAGGCGAAGGTAATCGCATCTTTCTTGAAATAGTCGCCGAAGCTGAAGTTACCCAGCATCTCGAAAAAAGTGTGGTGACGAGCGGTGTAACCGACGTTTTCCAGGTCGCTGTTCTTGCCGCCGGCGCGCACGCACTTCTGGCTGCTGGTCGCGCGGGTATAGGCGCGCTTTTCCTGGCCCAGGAAGCAGTCCTTGAACTGGTTCATCCCCGCGTTAGTGAACAGCAGGGTGGGGTCATTGCCTGGGATCAAGGAGCTGGAGGCTACACGGGTGTGGCCTTGCTCTTCGAAGAAGCGAAGGAAGGCTTCACGGATTTCTGCGCTTTTCATTAGGTTCTTCCACGGAGTCTGCGGCCAAAGGCCAGTGCGCAACATCATCAGACGGAGCGACGGCAAAGGGCCGCATTATATCGGCCCTTTGCCGGTGGTACAGCGTGTTTATGTGATAGAAACAGTCAATTAGACGGTCTGCACCGTCATTTGCGTGAAAACTCGGCAAATGTCTGCACGACTTGCTCGATCTGTGCCCGGCTGACATCCAGGTGCGTGACCATACGCAGACGCGGCGCGGCGCTCAACTTGATGCCGCGCTCGGCAGCAAAGGCTTTCAACGCGTCGGCGCGGTCACCGATCTGCACGTAGACCATGTTGGTCTGCACCGGCTCCACCGCATAACCGGCCTTGCGCAGTTCATCGCCCAGCCACTGGGCATTGGCGTGGTCATCGGCCAGGCGCTGTACTTGGTGATCCAGGGCATACAGCCCGGCCGCCGCGAGAGAGCCGGCCTGGCGCATACCGCCGCCGACCATTTTGCGCAGACGACGCGCCTTGGCGATCAACGCGTGCGAGCCGCACAACACCGAGCCAATCGGTGCACCCAGGCCCTTGGACAGGCACACCGACACCGAGTCGAAGTGCTGAGCAATTTCCCGCGCATCCACCCCAAGCTTGACCGCGGCGTTGTAGATCCGCGCGCCATCCAGGTGCAGCGACAGCCCATGTTCACGGGTAAACGCCCGCGCTTTCGCCAGGTAGTCCAGCGCCAGTACCTTGCCTTGCATGGTGTTTTCCAGCGCCAGCAGGCGGGTGCGGGCAAAGTGGAAGTCATCCGGTTTGATCGCCGCCAGCACGTGGTCCAGGTCCAGTGAGCCGTCCGCCTGCACTTCCAGCGGCTGCGGCTGGATCGAACCGAGTACCGCCGCGCCACCGCCTTCGTATTTGTAGGTGTGGGCCTGCTGGCCGACGATGTATTCCTCGCCACGCTCACAGTGAGCCATCAACGCCAGCAGGTTGCTCATGGTGCCGGTGGGCACGAACAGCGCAGCTTCGAACCCCAGACGCTTGGCCAGCTCGGCCTCCAGCAGATTGACGCTGGGGTCTTCGCCGTAGACGTCATCACCGCTGACGGCGCTGGCCATCGCGTCGAGCATGCCGGGGCTGGGTTGGGTCACGGTGTCGCTACGCAGGTCGATCACAGACATGAAGCAGGCCTCTAACGGGGTGATGTGATGTGCTCTTGTGGGTGATTACTGCGGGCAAAGCCACGGAATATCAAGCCCCAATTGGCTTCAATCGAATACCAACCAAACAAACCGATATAGGTTATCGATACAGCGCTCGTGCAGTTTTTGAAAAACCATGTTAAAAACTCTCCGCCGCCAGGGTTCTGGCGGCAACGTTCTCAGGGCGGGGTGTAATTCCCCACCGGCGGTAATTGCACGCAATGTGCATAGCCCGCGAGCGCTTGGCGCCTCGAACTGCTCACGCAGGACGGCGACAAGGTCAGCAGACCCGGTGTGATCCCGGGGCCGACGGTCATAGTCCGGATGAAGAGAGAACGGGATTGGCACCTAAGGGCCGCGCGCTGGGTTCATGCTTGCATGAGGCAGTGGTTCGTACCCTTAAATCCCATTCGATTCATAACGCCCTGTTTTTTTCTTAAACAGGAGTCAGAACATGCAACCCACCGCAATCGACAGCAAAATCAAGAACCATCACGGCGAGCGCGTCGCGTTTATCCAGGCCTGCTGGCACAAGGATATTGTCGACCAATCGCGTAAAGGCTTCCTTGCCGAAATGATCGCCCAGGGCTACCAGGAATCGGACATCGATTTCTTCGAAGTCGGCGGCGCCTTTGAACTGCCCCTGCACGCCAAGCTGCTGGCCAAGACCGGCCGCTACGCCGGCATCGTCGCAGCCGCACTGGTGGTGGACGGCGGCATCTACCGTCACGAATTCGTCGCCCAGTCGGCGGTCAGTGGCCTGATGCAAGTGCAGCTGGAAACCGAAGTGCCGGTGTTCTCGGTGTCCCTGACTCCGCACCACTTCCACGCGGGCAGCGAACACCACACCTTCTTCTACGAGCACTTCGTACACAAGGGCCAGGAAGCTGCGCGCACCTGCGCCGACACCTTGCACAAAGTGCGTGCAATCCGTCGCAGCGAGCAGAAACTGGCGGTATAATCGCCCCTGAAAACGCCCCGCCCACCCTGGTGAGCGGGGCGTTTTTCGTTCAAGCATCTACCACCGCGCCATGACGTATCTGCGGTCTAGTGAGCCACACGCCGGGCCACCGCCGGCCTTCTCACCTGACCCGGAGCCATCACGCCATGCACCGTCCTCTGTTTGTACCCGACACCCCCAGCGCCATTCACACCGTGCACGGGGGAAGCCTTTCGCCCACCGACGCAGAAAAAACCGCCAACCTGGGCGGTGCCCCGTTGCGTGCGCAGGTCTATCGGGACACGGCCGTTCGGGTCGAACGATTCAGGCTGCAGACCCGCCAGGATAAGGCGCCGCGCAGGGATGCCCTGAGATTTGCATTCACCGCCGATCAAAGCGAACTCTGGCTCGGCGCAGCGGGCGATCGCCTGCACCTGTACGTAGGCACGGCGCTCTATCAGATAACGCCGTCTTCGCCGAGGCAAATCATCGAGCTGGTCACCGGCCATGGCGCCGACTGCATCCATGTCGATGACAGCCTCCAGAACCCCGTCAGCATTGACGCAGGCGCTGGCGACGACTACCTGCGCGTCGGCGGCCGTCACTCAACGATCCTGTCCGGCGAGGGCGATGACACGCTACGGATCAGCGCCGAGGACTGCACCGTCGACAGCGGCCCCGGCAACGACAGCACGCAGGTCATCGGCGCCGGCACCGCGCGTATCTATGCGGGTGACGGCGCCGACAGCATTCACGGCGGCGCCGGGCTCAACTTTATCGATGGCGGGCCGGGCGACGACGTGATTGTTGGAGGCAGCGGCCATCACCTGCTCAGCGGCGGCGACGGCAATGACACGATCAAGGCTGGCAGCGCCACTAACGTCATCTATCCAGGTAAAGGCCATGACCATGTCAGCAAGCTCAAGGCGACAGACCGGGTATACAGCCTGCCCGGCGACACCCTGGTTGCCATGACCAACGACGAACGCTACGCGTGGTTGCTTGAAAAACTCGCCAGCCTGCCAACCGCGTCGCTCGAACAGGTCATGGCGGCGCTGTTCCCCACCGACCTCCACACGCTCCACCAGACGCCCGTGGCGTCCGGCGAGGCCGGTAAAACGGGTTTGTCGATTGGGGGAAACAGGCAGTTTGCTGCGCGCGTCGAATCCGATCTCAGCCTGCTGCGCGTTTCGCCCAACGGGCAAAAACTGCTCCACGCACTGGATATTGCGGCACAACACAGTGGGCAACCCGTCAGCATTGAACCGGGTGACGAAAACAACGCCAGGTTCACGCCCTCCACCGACAGCGACACGCTGATGATTCGCGACGGCCAGCCCGGCACGCCGGCCTACGGCGGGCGGATCGAGTACAACCCTTTTTTCAGCCCACCGGGCTCGCTGCCGATCATCGGGCTCTATCACGAGCTGTGTCACGCCTATAACGCCGTCACCGGTACCGTGGCGCCCGGCACCACCGATGAAACTGACGGAGGCAAAACCGTTGCGATCAAAAACGTGGAGCGGCAAGCCGTGGGCCTGCCCATCGATCTGGCGCCTTTTGACTTCGACCTGAACCCAGACACCCCGCCCACGCGGACCAACCCCGAGGCTTTTACGGAAAATGCGCTGCGCAAGGAGTTCGGATTGCCGACACGCGACACGTACCTGGCGAAGCCTCAAGGGGACTAAACCAGCGCTGCGTCCGTGGTGGGCACAATCAGAATCCCGGCGCGCAAACCATTCTTCACTTTCGGGTTCGGGAAGATGATGCGTGCGCCCTCCTCCTCGATCACCCAGCGGGTCTTGGCCACATCTTCGGCCAGCAGATAGCCCTTGGCCAACGGCGAGAAGTTTTCCACGTCCGCCGGCAAATGCAGCAGGAAGGCATCACTGTGCTTGATCACTTCACGCGATACCGCAAACAGCTGCAGGCCATCCAGGCTGTCGGTGGCCGGTTCGCTGCCTTCGATGATCTGCGTCAGGCGCCTCTCCAGGCGGGAAACATCCACGCCCTGGTTCTGGCCGAACGGCCGCGCCTTGCCCAACTCCAGAGTAAACGCCTCGGCGTTCAGTTGCTCATAGGTGAACGCGGTGAAGGTGATCGACGTCTTGTTCTGCAGCAGCACCGCTTGCATGCCGGCCGCACACAGGCGCGCCAGCTCGTGACGTGAATGCTGGCGACCTTCCTTCCACGGGTACAGCGCGAACTGCTCGATCTTCGAACCGCGAATGGCCGTGTGCAGGTCGTAATGCAGGCGCGAGCGCTCAGGCAGGCTGAAGAACGTGCGGGCCAGCTGCTCAAGCTCAGCGGCGCGCATGGCCTCAGGGCCAATGTTTTGTTCGTGGCGGCCATTGAACAGCCGGTTGACGTCCAGCTCGAGGTAACGCTCGCCGCGGCGCATGGCCTCGGGGTTACCGAACAGGAACAGAATACGGGTGCGGGGTTTGATTTCCCCACGGGCAATGCCATGCAACAGGCGGTCGAGCAGTTCGATCGGCGCGGTTTCGTTGCCATGGATGCCAGACGACAGCAGCAGGTCGCTGCCGTTGTCCAGCGCTTGCGGCGGGCGCACTTCGAGCGCGCCCTCGCTGAGCCAGCGCATCTGCACGCCGTCGACAGTCAGTTGAATTTTTTGCGCCGGTTCGCGACCGGCGAGGGTCAGTTCAAGCAATTTGCCGAGGGCGAGCATAAGCAGCTTCCTTAGTGGTTGCAGCCAGGGCCGTGAACGTGATCGTCGTCATCACCTTCAACGTCGGCCGGTTCCATTTCCAGTTGCAGGCTCATCAGGTTGGTGGCCAATGGGCGCATCAGCAGGTTGGCGTATTCAGCGTCGCCTTCTTCCACGTCCACACCAATCAGCAGCTGGCCACGGCCGTCGTGCTGGATCCAGATTTCCTTGCCCTGCCAGACCACGGCGACGCGGGTGCAGGAGGTTTCCAGCTGGGTGCCGTCGGTGTCTTCAAGAATCAGTTTCAGGGTGTCGGTGGTCATAAAGAGTTCTCAGCCATAGGGTGTAAAAAAAGTGGCGCTAGTTGATCTGGAAAGGATAAACCGAGCCCAGTTTAAGGATTTGCGTCAGTTCATCCAGTGCCGTCCGGCACTCAAGCAGCAATTGCGGATCAGCCAGGTCGGTTTCACGCAGGCTGTCGCGGTAGTGCTTGTCGACCCACTGGGTCAGCGTGTCGTACAACGGCGCGGTCATGATAACCCCTGGGTTCACCGCCGCCAGCTCAGTTTCATTCAACGCCACGCGCAAGCGCAGGCACGCCGGGCCACCGCCGTTCTGCATGCTTTGCTTGAGATCAAACACCTTCACTTCACGGATCAGCCCGCCGGAGGCCGTCAGGCCTTGCAGGTACTGCCAGACGCGCTCGTTGGCGCGGCATTCTTCCGGCACGATCAGCAGCATCGAACCGTCGGCGCGGGTCAGCAACTGGCTGTTGAACAAGTAGGACCGTACGGCGTCCTCGACGCTGACCAGGGCGCGCGGCACGCACACTGACTGGAAGTTGCCGCCCAGTTTGCCCAACTTGCCTTGCAGCTCGGCGAGCATCTGCTCGGTATTGAGGAACGCGTCCTCGTGGTAGAACAGCACCTCGCCGTTGCCCACCGCGATCACGTCGTTGTGGAACACGCCGGCATCGATCACAGACGGGTTCTGCTGAGCGTAGACCACGCCGTCATCCTTCAGGCCATGCAGGCGCGCGACGGCCTGGGAGGCTTCGAGGGTCTGGCGCGCCGGGTATTTCTGCGGCGCGGGGTAACGGGTGTCGAACGCGCTGCGGCCAAACACGAAGAACTCGACGCCGGCCTCGCCATAGTCACGGCAGAAACGCGTGTGGTTGGCCGCGCCTTCGTCGCCGAACTGCGCCACCGCCGGCAACGCGGCGTGATGGGCAAAGTGTTTTTGGTCAGCGAACATCGCACCCAGCACGCGGCTGGTGGTCGGGTGTTCGATGCTGCGATGGTATTTGCAGTTGAGGTTGGCGGCTGTGAAATGCACGCGGCCGTCCGCCGTGTCGGCGCTCGGGCTGACAGTGGCGGCGTTGGCCACCCACATGCTGGAGGCCGAGCAACTGGCAACCAGCAGCGGCATGGCGTGCTTGGCCGCCTGCTGAATCACCTGAGCGTCGGTGCCGCTGAAACCAAGGTTGCGCAACGCGGCCACGTCAGGACGTTCCTGCGGCGCCAGCACGCCTTGCACAAAGCCCATGTCCATCAGGGCTTTCATTTTCTGCAGCCCCTGCAACGCCGCAACCTTGGGGTTCGAAGACTGCTGGCTGTTGCTCTGGGATGCGACGTTGCCGTAGGACAAACCGCCGTAGTTATGGGTCGGCCCCACGAGACCGTCAAAATTGACTTCACAGGATTTCATCGGCGAGGCTCCACGAACATCTGTTTTTATAGGCATCAATAGCAGTCTTCACACCACCGCTACTCTCTATCTGTAAACCCGATCAACTGTGGGAGCTGGCTTGCCCGCGATGGCAGCGGCGCGGTTTGACTAAAGGACCGAGTTGCCCGCATCGCAGGCAAACCAGCTCCCCCACAAGCCCGCTCCCACCTTTAGATCAGCGTTATACCTGGCGTCAGCGTGGCTGGAACCGTCAGGCTCGGCGTTTCCAGCGACGCCACCGGGTACGCGCAATAATCCGCCGCGTAATAGGCGCTGGCGCGATGGTTGCCCGACGCCCCTACCCCACCGAACGGCGCGGTGCTGGCAGCGCCGGTCAACTGCTTGTTCCAGTTGACGATGCCGGCGCGGCTTTTCAGCCAGAACTGCTGGTAGCGTGCTTCGGAATCCGACAACAAGCCCGCGGCCAAACCGTACTGGGTGTTGTTGGCCTCAGTGATCGCCGCGGCAAAATCAGCGTAGCGGATCACCTGCAGCAGCGGACCGAACAGCTCTTCATCTTCGCGCTCGGTCACGCCGGTCACGTCGATAATGCCAGGCGTCAGCAACGCGGCCTGATCCTGCGGCTGGGTCATTTCCAACAGCGCCACGGCGCCATTGGCCAACATCAACGCCTGGGCGTCCATCAAGGCCTTGGCCGCGCCGAGGGAAATCACCGAGCCCATGAAAGGCGCCGGCTGCTGATCAAACGCACCCACTTCAATCGTCGCGCTGACCGCCACCAGGCGCGCCAGCAACGCATCGCCCCAGGCACCTTCGGGCACCAGCAAGCGGCGCGCGCAGGTGCAACGCTGACCGGCCGAGATAAACGCCGACTGAATAATGGTGTAGACCGCCGCATCCACGTCGGCCACTTCGTCGACCACCAGCGGGTTGTTGCCGCCCATTTCCAGGGCGAGGATCTTGTCCGGGCGCCCGGAAAACTGCTCGTGCAGGTGATTGCCGGTGCGGCTGGAGCCGGTGAAGAACAACCCGTCGATACCGGGGTTGGCCGCCAACGCGATACCGGTTTCCCGCGCGCCTTGCAGCAGGTTCAACACGCCCGCCGGCAAGCCGGCGTCGATCCAGCATTGCACGGTCAGCTCGGCGACTTTGGGGGTCAGCTCGCTCGGTTTGAACAGCACGGTATTGCCCGCCAGCAACGCCGGGACGATATGCCCGTTCGGCAAATGGCCAGGGAAGTTGTAAGGGCCGAACACCGCCACCACGCCGTGCGGCTTGTGGCGCAACACGGCCGTGGCGTCGCCCAGTGGGCCGCTCTTCTCGCCGGTACGTTCACGGTAACTTTGCACCGAGATGGCAATCTTGTTGGCCATGCTGGTGACTTCGGTGGCCGATTCCCACAGCGGTTTGCCGGTTTCTTCGCCGATGCAACGGGCGATTTCATCGGCGCGGCTTTTCAGCGTGGCGGCAAAGGTTTCCAGCACGCTGATGCGTTCTTCCAGCGGGCGCCGGGCCCAGCCTGGAAACGCCTGGCGCGCGGCCTGCACGGCGGATTCGACCTGTTCGACGCTGGCGCCATTGCCGGCCCACAGCACCTGCTGCGTCACCGGGTTGCGCGACTCGAACAGTTCACCCTGACCCGCCAGCCAGCTACCTGCGATATACAGCGAATTCATTATTTCGACTCCCGAGCAGCAGACAACGCAACAGCGCGCACTTGATCACCCACCACCAGCTGCAGGCGTTTGGCGGTCTGTGGATCGACCACCAGCGTGCCTGCCGCCAGACGGGCCGGAGCGGCCGTGATGCGGCACTCCTCGCGCTTGCGGTTATGAATCAGGAACGGCGTGGCGTCGTCCCCGGGGGTGCCGATGGCCAACACCAGTGACTGGCTGTCGCGCACCGCACGGATTTTGCTGGTTTCACACTCCACCGCCGGGCCGGCGTCGAAGATATCGACATAGCCCTGGTAGCTGAAGCCTTCGCTCTTGAGCATGCTCAGCGCCGGTTCGGTGTCCGGGTGAACCTTGCCGATGACATTGCGCGCGTCTTCGGAGAGGAAGCAGCTGTACAGCGGAAACTTGGGCATCAGCTCGGCGATAAACGCCTTGTTGCCCACGCCGGTCAGGTAATCGGCCTGGCTGAATTCCATCTTGAAAAAGTGCCGGCCCAGGCTTTCCCAGAACGGCGAGCGCCCGGCGTCGTTGGACACGCCGCGCATCTCGGCAATGATCTTGTTGCCAAACAGCTGCGGGAATTCAGCGATAAACAGCATGCGCGCCTTGGCCAGCATGCGGCCGTTGAGACCGTTGCGGTAATCGGCGTGCAGGAACAACGAGCACAATTCGGAGTTGCCAGTGAGGTCATTGGCCAAAAACAGCGTCGGAATCTCGCGGTAGATGTTCAGTTCCTGGGAGGCGCTGACGGTCAGGCCGACCCGGAAGTTGTACCACGGCTCACGCAGGCCGACGGCGCCGGCGATGGCGGAAATACCCACCACGCGGCCTTCGTCGTTTTCCAGCACAAACAGGTAGTCGGCATCGCCGCGCCCGGCTTCGCCGCGAAAGGTTTTTTCCGCCCAGCCAACCCGATGGGTCAGGCGCTCTTCGTTGGCCGGCAAGGTGGTAAGGCCGGTGCCGGTGCTGCGCGCCAGATCAATCAGGGCCGGTAAATCGCTGCTGCGTACGGGACGAACGATCATGCTATCTCCTCAAACGGGCCGCCTGCTCCAGGCCACCCGCAAAACTCTGCTTTAAACAGCGACCAGGCGCACGCTGGCACCTTCGCCGACACCCAGGGCTTCGGCCGCGGCCAGGTCCAGGGTCACCGGTTTGCCGGGCGCGTAGTCCAGCTCCAGCATCACCGCGCGGTAATCCTGCAACTGCGCGTTGCTCACCAGGTACTGGCGGCCGGCCCCCTTGACCATTTCGCCGATCTTCACCGGCACCACGCGGCTCTGGGCAATCGAGCGAATGCCCGAAACCCGCGCGTGCAGCGTCGGGCCGCCGTCGAAGATGTCGATGTAATGATCGGTCTCGAAGCCTTCACGCATCAGGATGTCGAAGGTGATCTGCGCACGCGGGTGCACCTGGCCCATGGCTTCCTGGGCTTCGTCGGGCAGCAGCGGCACGTAGATCGGGTAATGCGGCATCAGCTCGGCGAGGAAGGTGCGGCTTTTGAGCCCGCACAGGCGCTCGGCGGCGGCGTAGTTGAGGTCGAAGAAGTTGCGGCCAATGGCGTCCCAGAACGGCGAATCGCCGTTCTCGTCGCTGTAGCCGACAATCTCGGTCACCACCGAGTCGGCAAAGCGCTCGGGGTGGCTGGCGACGAACAACAGGCGGCCACGGGAATTGAGTTCCGACCACGGCGAACCGACCAACGCAGGCTTCACGTAGAAACTGGTGAGCAGGCTGTTGCCGGTCAGGTCGTGGCACTGGGAAAGCACGTGGATCTTGTTGTGGATCTTCAGCTCGCGGGACGCGTGCACGAAGGTTTCGTTACGGAAGCTGTAGAACGGCTCCGAGTAACCGGCCGACGCGACGATGGCCGAACAGCCGGCCAGCTCGCCGGTCTCGGTGTCTTCAAGCACGAAGAAATAGCTTTCTTCGCCATTGAAACTGACCTCGGCCGCGAAGGACGCTTCGCTGGCGGCGATCTTGTCGCTCAGGCGTTCCACATCATCCGGCAAGGAGGTGACACCAATCGGGCTGTCCGCAGCCAGACGCTGTACCTCGCCCAGATCAGCCATTTGCGCGGGGCGCATCACCAGCATGGTGTCACTCCTTAACTCGAAAAACTCATAGAGGAAAAAATGCCGGACACGGGATCTGAGTTCACACAGATCCAATGTGGGAGGGGGCTTGCCCCCGATAGCAGTCTGTCAGTTGATAAATCCAGTGACTGATCCACCGCTATCGGGGACAAGCCCCCTCCCACATTTTTGACCCAGTCCAGCCAGCAAAATGTGTCGCTATCAGGCTTGCGTCAGCGTCTTCACGGCGCGTTCAAAACGGTCCAGACCTTCATGGATGTCCGCATCTTCCACCACCAGGCTCGGGGCGAAACGCACCACGTCGGGGCCGGCTTGCAGGATCATCAGGTTTTCTTTTTCGGCCGCGTTGAACACGTCCTTGGCCTTGCCTTTAAACGCGTCGCTGAGCACGCAACCAATCAGCAGGCCCATGCCGCGCACTTCGGTGAAGATGCCGTATTTCTCGCCGATCTGTTGCAGGCGCGCCTTGAACAGCTCGTGCTTGGCATTCACGCCAGCCAGCACTTGCGGGGTGTTGATCACGTCGATGACCGCTTCCGCCACCGCGCACGCCAGCGGGTTGCCGCCGTACGTGGTGCCGTGGGTGCCGACCACCAGGTGCTTGGCCAGGTCTTCACGGGTGAGCATGGCTGCAATCGGGAAACCGCCGCCCAGGCTCTTGGCGCTGGTGAGGATGTCCGGCGTCACGCCGTAATGCTGGTAGGCGAACAGGTGGCCGCTGCGGCCCATGCCGGTTTGCACTTCGTCGAACACCAGCAGCGCGTTGTTCGCATCGCACAGCTCGCGGGCGCCTTGCAGGTACGCCAGCTCAGCCGGCAATACGCCGCCTTCGCCCTGGACCGGTTCGAGCACCACGGCGCAGGTCTTGTCCGACACGGCAGCTTTCAGCGCTTCCAGGTCGTTGTAAGGCACGTGGGTGATGCCGGTGATTTTAGGCCCGAAGCCGTCGGAGTACTTCGACTGGCCACCGACGTTGACGGTGAACAGAGTACGGCCGTGGAAGCTGTTCAGCGCGGCGATGATCTCGTACTTCTCGGTACCGAAACGGTCGAACGCCACACGGCGGGCCAGCTTGAACGCGGCCTCGTTGGCTTCGGCGCCGGAGTTGCAGAAGAACACGCGCTCGGCAAAGGTGGCGTCGATCAGCTTGTGGGCCAGGCGCAGGGCCGGCTCATTGGTGAAGACGTTGGAAACGTGCCACAGCTTGTTGGCTTGTTCGGTCAGTGCACCGACCAGCGCCGGGTGGGCGTGGCCCAATACGTTAACCGCGATGCCGCCGGCAAAGTCGATCAGCTCGCGACCGGCCTGGTCCCAGACGCGCGAACCCGCGCCACGCACAGGGATAAATGCGGCAGGTGCGTAGTTGGGAACCATGACCTGGTCGAAATCGGCACGTTGCACCGGGGCTTGCTCAACGGACATCGGAGTCTCCTGAAGAGGAACGCCTGCCTGGAACTGGCGGGCGATGCAGGGATTGTAAGGACAGTTTTCAGTGCGGCCTTGCCGCCAAGCGACAACTTCTTATAGCGCCAACCCGCGTTTTCAGCGGGTTTACGCCAATGCGACAAATAGCATCGCAATGGCGCAGTTTAAACCGTGGGCTCGCCCAACGGCACCGATTTACGGCTCGCGCTTAATTATCTAACACGGATCGGCGACGGCGAACTGTTCTGCTGAGGGCATCATTTTATCCTCAGGAAGCTTTGCAATGAGCCAGCAACCCAGCGTGTCCGCCTTCGACCGGCTGATTCCGGCGCGCGACGTTCATCATGAAACGCTCAAAAACGCGATCCCCGACTGGCTGGGCAACGCGTCGGCCGCGCGTCGCAACGCCCTTAAAACCAGCGCCCCGGCGTGGTACGCCCAGCCCTCAGCCGAGCAGGACGCGGCGCTCAAAGGCCTGATCCGTGAGGCCTGGATCAGCCAGAACCGGCTCGACAAGGTCATGGACGCACTCAAGTCACCCGCCGACTTCGCCGCGCCCGCGCTGCAACAGGCGCTCAAGCAGCGTTTCGGTGTGGAGTGCGATGTGCGCAGCACCTACCTGCGCCTATCTGTACCGGCGACCATCCCCTGGTTCCCGGTGCGCTCCGGCGCAACGCGGATCAGGACCGTGTCGCTGCTGGACGCCGCCCTGCATAACTTTGAAGCTGGCGAAACCACTGTCGACGCCTACGAGCCACCGTCCGGCTTTATCACCCGGCCCACCGCCACCGGGCATTTCGAAACCCTGCCCGACATAGACACCCGTATCAGCGTGCCGGCCTTTACACGCCTGTGTCGCGAACTGGACCTTGGCGGCCAATACAGCGCCTACCTCGAGCACTTCCTGGACCTCAACAACCCCGTCGCCGCTGCCTACCTGCAACACCGCTTCGACGCCAGCCAGGTCGCCAACCTGAGACTCGCCCTGCACATGGCGCGCCTGCAGGGCGACCTGTCGCAAGCCAGCTCGCAGCGCCTGCAACAATTGCTGAGCAACCCGGCGGACTGCAACGCACTGCGCTGTCACGCCCTGAGCATCCTGTCCAGCCCGCTGACAGGCATTGTGCTGTTTACCTCCGCGAACCTTGAGCGGGCCAATCACGTGGTGCCCGTCATTGCCTATATTCCGCACGACCCGCAACACCCGCTCAAGGAGTATCCCTCCAGCGTGCAGTTCATGCAGGCCCTGACCGCCGACCTGCGCCAGCCTGCGTACCAGCAATTCTTCAGCCGTTTCGTGAACCACGACGAGCGCGGGCATTTTTTCGCCGAGCTTGGCCAGCGCCTGTCACGCGTCACCTGGCATGCGCACACCCGCGGCGACCCGCGCCCTGCCTGGCGGGATACGCCGGTGGACAAGCCTGAGCTGCAGTTTGCCGTCACACCGATCAGCGGCTCGGTGCTCGAACACCTTTACCAGACCACACTGAGCAAGCTGTTCAATGACGCGCGCGCTCAAGCCGTGTCCACCGCCAGCGCCGACCAGAAAACCCGCTGGGAGCGCTGGAGCCTGTTCGAAAAAATCGGCTCGGCCCTGCTGCAGATTGCCGCGCTGGTCGCCGCGCCGTTTGTACCGCCGGTGGGTTTACTGATGCTGGGTTACACCGCGTATCAGCTGCTGGATGACACGTTCGAGGGCATCGTCGACTGGGCCGAAGGCCTCAAGACCCAGGCGTTCGGGCACCTGATGTCAGTGCTGGAGCAGATGGTCCAACTGGGCATGTTCGCCCTCGGCCCGCCGCTTGCCGAAGGGTTGTTGCGCCAACACTTGCCCGCGGAACTCTGGCAGTTTTTCGACCGTCTCAAACCCGTCACCTTGCCCGATGGCCAGCCCCGGCTGTGGCAACCGGACCTTGCGCCTTACGCCCACGCGGTGACGCTGCCCGAAGGCTCGCGCGCCAACCCGCTCGGCCTGCACACGCATGGCGAGCAAGACATCCTGCCCCTGTCCGGCGCGCATTACGCGCTGGGGCTCGACCCCAGCACCCAGACGCATTACTTCAAGCATCCCACCCGCACCAATGCCTACCGCCCAACGGCATACAGCAATGGCCAAGGCGCCTGGGTGAGTGAGCTGGACCGGCCGCTGAGTTGGGACAGCGCCCAGTTGATGCGCCGTCTGGGCCATCAGGCGCAAAGCTTCAGCGACCTGCAACTGGCACAGATTCGCCACGTCAGCGGTGTCGAAGACGCGGCGCTGCGCAAACTCTACATGATCCGCGAACCCCTGCCACCGCTGCTGGCCGACACCCTCGAGCGCTTCAAAATCGACCAGGACCTGCAAACCTTCATCGACCAAATGAACAGCGATGACCCCCGTGTCCAGGCGTTGGCCGATGCCCAGACCCAACTGCTGCTCTTGACCAACTACGGGCTGTGGCCCACCACCAGAACCCTGCGCCTGATCGACAGCCGGGGACGCACGCACTGGGAAATCCCGGGCGCGCCAGACGCCAGCGTCACCCAGATTCATGAGCACCAACTGAACAATGGCGACCTGCTCCAGACCCTTATCGAAGCGCTGGACGAACCGCAGAGAAGGACGTTGCTTGGGGAAGCGTTCGGCGATCCCACAACCTCGCTACAAGCACGTACGCGTGTTCTCAGGAAAAAACTTGCCCACCTGGCACGGGAAAAACGCTGGGCGCTGTTCGAATCGGCGTATCGCGCCCTGCAGCGTACCGACGATGCGCAGCTGAGCGCGCTTGTCGACGCGTCGCCGGGCTTGCCGGTGAGCGCCGCTGAAGCCCTGCGCGCCATCGCCCGCCCTGAGGAGCTGCGCGCCCTCGATCAAGGCCGGGTACCACGGCGCCTGATCGAGTTGGCGCACGAGGCCCAGCGAGAAATACGCGCCTGCCGTGCCTACGAAGGGCTGTACCTGGACAGCATCGACAACCAGGACACTGACCGCCTGGCCCTGCACTCCCTGCCTGATTTGCCGAACTGGCCCGCGGGGCTGCGCATTAGCGTCAGAAACGACACCGCTGATGGCCCGTTGCGCGACGTGACCGGTGATGACCGCGCCAGCGTTCAGCGCACGCTGGTTTACACCGCCAACGGCGACTACGTGCCCACCGACAGCAGCGGCCCGCTGTTTGGCGAAACCGACTTCTACACCGCCCTGCTCCAGGCGCTGCCCGACCCGGCGCGCGCTGCGTTGGGCATTCATATCGGCCAGGGCCCGGCCCTGCGCCAGGCGCTTGCTCGTCATGCCCTGCACCACTGGCACCTGCGCGAGTTGCTCGCGGACGCCCCCGTCGGCAAACCCGCCTACGACCCAAACACCATGCGCCTGCGCGGTGGTATGCCGGGCTATCGGCCGACGACCATGCCCGGCGCGCAGCACGCGCTGACCGCGCATGAACACGCCCGACAACTGTTCCCGGCGTTGCCACGCACACATATCGACAACATTGTGCGCAGCCTGGAACAAGCGCCCGGCGGGGTCACGACGGCGCTGAGTACGCTGCGCAACGAATACCAGCAACTTGAGCGCGACTTGCAGGCCTGGATCACGGCCACGCCGCGCCTGAGCGCTGACGCCGAGGTGCGCATCAGTCGTCAGGAACTCGCCTATGCCAGGCGCAACCGCACGGCCTGGGCCGATGAACTGCGCCGGGCCTGGCGCCTGGAAACCCCGCTCGATGCGTACTACGAGCCGCCTGCCCCCAATGGCTATCAACTGCACTTGAACTGGCCGATTGCCGGCAATCCTCCCGTGCTGCCCGGGCGTTTCGGTCATATCTCCAGCCTGTCGCTGGAGGGCGAGCAAGGGCCACTGGAGATCGACACGTTCCTGTCGATGTTTCCGTTCCTGCGCCGCCTGACCGTGCGCAACTTCAACCTCGACAGACTGCCCGATGGCGTCCCCGCGATACCCAGCCTCAATGAACTGGTGCTCAGCGATTGCAACATCACCTTGACTGCCCAGACCCGCACCGCGCTTGAAAACATGACCCGGCTCAAAACCCTCGACCTCTTCAACAACCCGCTGGGGCTCATACCCAGTGTCGAGAACATGCCTGGCCTGCACTTTCTCGATCTGAGCAACACCGACATTACGCAATTGCCTGCCGGGATTTTGCAGCGCCCCCAGCTGGAGACCGCGCTGTTTCGGGACAACCGCATTGCTGAATTGCCCGACGCGCTTTTCGAGCTTCCCGTGGCAACCAGTCATTCGTTCGACTTTTCCGGCAACCCGCTGTCTGGCCAGACCCTTGAGCAGGTCAAAACCTACTTCCAGCGCACCGGCAGTTATTGGGAGGCCAATGCGGCCCCGGTGGACATTGCCAGCGCGAAGATGCTTTACCCAACCTTGAGCAGTGACGAAATCAACCGCCTGATTTTCGGCCTGCCGGGCAACCTGGAAATGGGCAAGATCGAACTGGCGCGGCGGGACATTGACTACAAGCAGCTGAACCACGAGCTGGACGCTTGGGTGAACAGCCCCGGCCTCAGTGAAACCGCCCCCAACCAGCGCGAGGCGTTCAAACAGGCGCTGCTCGCCGGATGGCGTCGGCAACTGAAGCAGGACGACCACAGCAACGACATTTATCCCACTTACGCGCTGGACATCTCTGCCCCCATAAGCGGCAAATTGCCGACACTCAGCAGCCGGTTCACCCACGTGTCGACCCTCAGGCTCCGTGGCGATGCTCAGCCGTTGGACGTGGGAAACTGGCTGGCGAGTTTTTCGGACGTGCAGCACCTGATCATTGAAGACTATGTGCTGGAGGATATTCCCGAGCCGGTTTTCCAACTGCCACAGCTCACGACCCTCAGCCTCGAACGCTGCAACCTGCGACTGTCAGCAAAAACCGTCCAGGCCCTGGAGGCAAAGAGCAACCTGGAACGGCTGAACCTGAGCGATAACCCTCTGGGGCAACTCCCGGACTTTACTTCGATGACCTCACTGGACAGCCTGGGACTGCGCAACACCGGCCTCACAGAGATTCCGCCGAGCCTGCTCACGCCCCGCGAACGCAACCTCGTAGACCTGAGCCACAACCTGATCACGCAGATCCCAGAACCGCTGCTGCAAAGGCCGGCCCCAGTTACCAGCGCGTTTGATTTATCTGCCAACCCGCTGTCACGAGCGACCCTGGAACGGCTCAAGCGCTATTGCCAAACCCGCGGCGAGCACCTCCAGGTCGATGCGCCCGGCGCCTATAAAGCGCGCATCGCAGCCCTGTATCCGACGTTCACCACTGCGGAGGTGAATGTGTTTATCTTCAGCCTGCCCGGCGATCTGGATGCGATTGACGGCGCCATCCGTCGTCTGGAAAGCGAATACGAGCGCCTCAGTGCAGACCTCACCCTCTGGGCACTGACCGTACCCGAACGGCATCCCATCCTTGATGTGGCACTGGACGAACAGACAGCAGCCGAGGAGCAAATCCAGCGCCTTGCCATCAAGACAACACTGGAGGAAGGCTGGCGCCGCGAGAGCGAAATCGACGATTTCAATGGCGGGTATGGCGTGACCCATAAGCTGACGTGCCATACGTCGATCTTTGGCGAGCTGCCCACCTTGAGCGCACGGTTCGAACATGTTTCGCATCTGGAGCTCATCGGCGAAGGCACCACCACCAACGTTGAAGGCCTGGTGCGTGCATTCCCTAACCTGAGCACGCTGGCGCTGGATCAATACGCCCTGGGCGATATTCCCGACCTGATCTTCAACCTGCCAAGGCTGACCAGCCTGACGTTGACGCAAAGTCGCCTTCGCCTCAGCCCGCGGGCCCGCGCCAAGTTGCGAGATTTGCGTAACCTGGAGTACCTGGACTTGAGTGACAACCCGCTGGGCGGGGCGCCTGAGCTGGACAATATGCCCAGGCTGGAATGCCTCTACCTGCAAAACTGCGGGCTCAGCGAGGTACCGGTCGGGCTGTTTGACCGCCCTTATTTGCGCACCGTGGACCTGAGCGACAACCTGATCACCCAGGTCCCGGACGACATTCTAAGCATGCGCCAGCCGTGGGACGACGAGTCCGACCTCAGCGGCAACCCGCTGTCGGAGGGCAGCCTGGACCACCTTCGGCAGTATTTTCGCCAGACGGGCAATGATCTGCAGGTGGACGCAGCCGGCCTGAACGCCCAGGGCGCGCCCCTGACGCCACCGTCTACACCTGAACCGATGGAGGAATAACAGAGGTCAGCCGCGCTCGGACGGCACCGACGACAACTCGAACGGGCTGCTGCTGCGGCGTTGGTTGCGGTCTTCACGCGGGGTAGCGCCGAAGAAGTTGCGGTAGGCGCTGGAGAAGTGCGGGCCCGAGGAGAAGCCGCACGACAGGCCGATCTGGATGATCGACTTGCTGGTTTGCATGAGCATCTGGCGCGCCTTGTTCAGGCGCAATTCCAGGTAGTACTGGCTGGGAACGCGATTGAGGTATTGCTTGAAGATGCGTTCAAGCTGTCGTCGCGACACGCATACGTGCTGGGCGATTTCGTCGGTGGTCAGCGGCTCTTCGATGTTGGCTTCCATCAGCAACACGGCCTGGGTCAACTTCGGATGGCTGGAGCCCAGGCGGTTCTGCAATGGAATGCGCTGGCGCTCGCCACCTTCGCGAATGCGTTCGACCACCAGTTCTTCGGAGACGGCGCCGGCCAGTTCGGCGCCATGGTCACGGGCCAGCACGGCCAGCAACAGGTCGAGTACCGACATGCCGCCGCAGGCGGTCAGGCGATCACGGTCCCAATCGAACAGATGGCTGGTGGCGATGACCTTGGGGAAGCGCTCGGCAAAATCGTCCTGCCAGCGCCAGTGCACGGCGGCGCGGTAGCCGTCGAGCAGACCCAGTTGCGCCAGCGGATACACACCCGCCGATAAGCCACCGATCACGCAACCCGCCCGCACAAGCTGCTTGAGCGCAGCGCTCAGTTGCGAGGCGATGACGGTCGGCGGCTCGTCCGCCAGCAGGAAGAGTTTCTGGAAACCCTCGAGCTTGCCGGCCCACGGCTCACCCGGCAATTGCCAGGCGCCTTCGGTGGCAGGCTCGGCGAGCAGGAACGACAACTCGTAGACCACGTCCGGATGCACCCGCTGAGCAACGCGCAAGGCCTCCTCAGCCAGCGCAAGCGTCAGGGCTTTTGTGCTGGGCCAAATCAGGAAACCAATTTTGTGGGCGGTCATGGAGTGCTATCCGAACGAAGAACGGTAATGAAGACAAGGGCCAATGCTAGCCCGGAAACCAACACAAATCTCAAAACATATGGAGATCTAATGTGGGAGCGGGCTTGCTCGCGAATGCGGTGGGCCAGCTACTCATCTGCTGACTGATCCACCGCTTTCGCGAGCAAGCCCGCTCCCACAGGGGATTGAGCCGATCTCAAGACTGTGAAGCATGCACTAACTCGGTGCACAAAGCAGTCTTGATTATTTCAGGCTGCCGGACAGGAACTGCTGCAACCGCTCAGACTGCGGGTTCACCAGCACTTCACGCGGGTTGCCACGCTCTTCAACGATGCCTTTGTGCAAGAACACCAGCTGGTTCGACACTTCACGGGCAAAGCCCATTTCGTGGGTCACCACCACCATGGTGCGGCCTTCCTGGGCCAGGTCCTGCATCACCTTGAGTACTTCGCCGACCAGTTCCGGGTCGAGCGCCGAGGTCGGTTCGTCGAACAGCATCACCTCAGGCTCCATCGCCAGGGCGCGGGCAATTGCCACACGCTGCTGTTCGCCGCCGGACATGTGGCCTGGGAACGCATCCTTACGATGGCCCACACCGACTTTGGCCAGGTAATGCTCGGCTTTTTCACGCGCGTCTTTTTTCGACATGCCCAGCACGTGCACCGGGGCTTCCATCACGTTTTCAAGCGCGGTCATGTGCGACCACAGGTTGAAATGCTGAAACACCATCGACAGGCGCGAACGCATGCGTTGCAGTTGTTTCGGGTCGGCAGCCTTCATGGCGCCGTCTTTGTTGGCCACCAGTTTCAGCTCTTCGTTGTTGAGCAGAATCTTGCCGGCGTGAGGTTGCTCGAGCAGGTTGATGCAGCGCAAAAAGGTACTTTTGCCTGAACCACTGGAACCGATGATGCTGATCACATCACCGGCCGCGGCGGCCAGGGACACACCTTTGAGCACTTCATGACTGCCATAGCGTTTATGCAGGTCTTGGACTTCAAGTTTGTACATGCGGTCGGTTCTCACAAAAACAGGTGGTCAGTCGTTGAGCAAGCGCCCGTGACGCAGCGCTTCGCGCCCCGCCACCTTGGCCAGCCAGAAACCCGCTTGGGCATAACGCAGCCGTTCAACGGCAAACAACACCCCGGACGTGCCCGCACACACAATGCTGACGCGGTCGGTCAAGGGATCAATCACTTCAAAAATCGGCTCGCCGGTCTCCACCCAGTCACCGGCTTTACGCAGGTAACTGATTACGCCGGCATGGGGCGCGAACAACAGCTCGGTCCCCTCGAATGGCAGGCCTTCGCACGGCTCGTGCTGCGGCGCGGGCCATTCGCCCTTGATCAGGCCTTGTTCGGCCAGGAACGCGAGGATGCCTTCAGCGTGGAAGATCGCCTCGTCGCGGCCGGTGTCGGCCTGGCCGCCCAGCTCCAGCGTCGTCGCCAGGCACGCCAGCGGAATCTGCGCCTCGGGGAACGCCCGGGACAGACGCAACCACGGCAGCGAACAGGCTTCATCAAACGAGCTGCCGCCGGAGTCTTCCGCCAGCAGGCCGACTTTCACATTCAAGTGCGCCGACAGCGAACGCCACTGTGGCCAGTGTTGCGGCAGCGCGTACATGTGCAGCGCGGCTTCGGCATCGCAATGCAGGTCGAGGACGATATCGGCGGTGCAGGCGTGGCTGAGCAAAACGCGCTGCATGCCTTGCAGCTGGCTGCTCGGCTCGGGCAACGCGCTAAGCGCATCGCTCATCGCCTGACGGATCATGCGCACATTGGCGTGCGGGTCATCGCCCAGCTTGCCTTGGAGCAACGCGGCGACCGGCTCGCTCAACTCGACGAAATCACGGTTGAAGTTCTTGCCGCTGCCGACTTCGAAACGCCCCTGGTGGCTGCCTTGCAACAGCTGGCCCAGGCCCATCGGGTTGGCCACGGGCACCAGCTCGATCACGCCATTGAGCGCACCTTGCTGTTCCAGTTCGGTGAGGCGTTTTTTCAGTTCCCAGGCGGCGCGCATGCCGGGCAATTCGTCGGCGTGCAGGCTGGCCTGGAGGTAGGCCTTGCGCTCGCCGCTGCCGAAACGAAACACGCTCAGCTGGCGCTCGCAGCCCAGGTGGCCCCAGGGCAACAGGTGATCGATACGTTCCATATCAGTGCTTCCGTGGCGCCAGGTAGCTGAGCCAGCGGCGCTCGGCCAACTTGAACAGGCGTACCAGGATAAAGGTCAGGCACAGGTAGAACACGCCGGCCGTGATATAGGCTTCGAACGGCAGGTAGAACTGGGCGTTCACAGTGCGCGCGGCACCGGTGATGTCGATCAGGGTGACGATGGACGCCAGGCTCGTGGTCTGCAGCATCATGATCACTTCGTTGCTGTACTGCGGCAGCGCACGGCGCAGGGCCGATGGCAATAGAATGCGGCGGTACAGCTTGTAACGCGACATGCCCATGGCCTTGGCCGCTTCGATCTCACCGTTCGGCGTGGCCTTCAGGCTACCGGCGATGATCTCCGCGGTGTAGGCGCTGGTGTTGATCGCAAAGGCCAGGCACGCGCAGAACGTGGCGCTGGACAGCAGCGGCCACAGGAAGCTTTCGCGCACGGCTTCAAATTGGGCCAGACCGTAGTAGATCAAAAACAGCTGCACCAGCATCGGCGTGCCGCGAATCACGTAGGTGTAGAGCCAGGCCGCACCATTGACGATCGGCTGCTTGGACACGCGCATCAAGCCCAGGGGCAAGGCGGCGAGCAAGCCGAAGAACAGCGAGATGGCGAGCAATTTCAGGGTGGTCACCAAACCGCCGAGGTACAGCGGCATGGCGTCCCAGATGACGTTGTAGTCGAAGATCATAGATCAGCCGCCCTTACGCCTACCGAGTAGCGCTTCTCAAGATAGCGCAGGGCCAGCAACGACACGCTGGTGATCACCAGGTACATCGCCGCCACTGCGAGGAAGAAGGTAAAAGGCTCGCGGGTGGCGTCTGCCGCCTGCTTGGCCTTGAACATCATGTCTTGCAGGCCCACCACCGAAATCAGCGCGGTGGCCTTGGTGAGTACCAGCCAGTTGTTGGTGAAACCAGGGATCGCCAGCCGAATCATCTGCGGCACCATCACCCGGAAAAACACCTGGAAAGAGTTCATGCCATACGCAAGGCCGGCCTCGGCCTGGCCCTTGGGAATGGCCATGAAGGCGCCACGGAAGGTTTCCGACAGGTAGGCGCCAAAGATGAAACCCAGGGTGCCGATACCGGCGGCCAAGGGGTTCAAGTCGATATAGTCGTCATAGCCGAGCATCGGCGCGACGCGGTTCAGCAAGTCCTGACCGCCGTAGAAAATCAGCAGGATCAGCACCAGGTCGGGGATCCCGCGGATCACCGTGGAGTACAAGTCACCCAGCCAGGCCAACCAGCGCACCGGCGACAGGCGTAACGCGACCCCGATCAGACCCAGAACAATGGCCAAGGCCATGGACGACAAGGCGAGCTGAAGCGTCAACCATGCGCCATCGAGGATGACGGCCCCGTAGCCTTTCAACATGATTCAGGTCCTCGAAAAGGGGGATGAAAAAATGGCGCAAACCGCAGGAATTCTGTTGCTTGCGCCATTCTGGACAGACAGCTAGGACGAGTTACTTAGGGTCAGCGCCGTAAATATCGAAGTCGAAGTATTTGTCCTGGATTTTCTTGTATTCGCCGTTGGCACGGATCGCTGCGATGGCCGCGTTGATCTTGTCCAGCTCGGCCTTGTCGCCTTTACGTACAGCGATGCCGATGCCGTCGCCGAAGTACTTGGCGTCGGTGAACTGTGGGCCCACGAACGCGTAGCCTTTACCGGCCGGGGTTTTCAGGAAGCCGTCTTGCAGCAGGGTGGCGTCGGCCACGGTGCCGTCGAGGCGGCCGGCTTCCACGTCCAGGTAGATTTCGTTCTGCGAGCTGTAAGGCACAACCGTGGCGCCTTTAGGGGCCAGGACTTCCTTGGCGAAACGGTCGTGGATCGAACCGCGTTGCACGCCGATTTTCTTGCCTTTCAATTCATCCAGGCTGTCGCTGACCGTGGTGCCTTCCTTCATCACCAGCTGCGCTGGGCTCAGGTAGTAGCGGTTGGTGAAGTCCACGGACTTTTTGCGGTCTTCGGTGATGGACATGGACGACAGGATCGCGTCGATCTTGCGCACTTTGAGCGCAGGGATCAGGCCGTCGAATTCTTGCTCGACCCAGACGCACTTGACCTTCATCTCGGCGCACAGGGCATTGCCGATGTCGTAGTCGAACCCGACGATGCTGCCATCCGGCGCCTTCGAGGCAAACGGAGGGTAAGCCGCTTCGATACCAATCTTCAGTGGCTTTTCATCAGCGAAGCCCTGCATCGACAGAACGGACAGCGCCAGGGCGCCCAACAGCACAAGTTTCTTCATCTTGGGACTCCATCGGTAGGGCAAAAAGCAGAATGAGCCGTGGCCCACGATGCGACTTAAGTGAAACCGAATAGCGGTGCTGCGTCCTACCCCGGTTCAGCATGGGAGACGACGAGCGAGTGATCGGCATTCTAACGACAGGCCGGAAGCCGATATTTCCTCAATGCGACAACAATTTACAGAAGCACTGAGAAAGCGGTTCCAGCACATTGACAGCCTCTGAATTTTATGCAGAGACAAAAGATATTAAACCTGTTGATGCTGCAAATTGCGGGCCTATTATTCGCAAACCCTTCTAGCACGGCAAGTCTGGCGTTTAATCTTATTTCAGAGGGTGTCTAAAACGGGGCTTTTCGGGGCACGGGCGTAGCGCTTTGCCTCAGGTTTGGGCGTGGGGTTACACATTTGCAGGCCTCGGTAACATTCAGAAACGTCCTACGGGGGAAGTCGATATTTATTGGCTTGGTGGTTATGTCGGTCTGTCAGACCTACACCGCCTTGTCCATGAAATACATTCCAAATGTGGGAGCTGGCTTGCTCGCGAATGCGGTGGGTCAGCTGCACATCTGCTAACTGGTCCATCGCATTCGCGAGCAAGCCCGCTCCCACAGGGGATTTGCATTGGCTTCGATATCCTGCAAAAAAGCCCCACCCGGCTCACGCCGAATGGGGCTTCGTCCCACCAACCCGCCTTACGCGACGTTCATGGTCTTGTGCGTTTCAATCAAATGCGCCACCACACCCGGATCAGCCAAGGTCGAGATATCCCCCAACCCGTCATATTCAGCCGTGGCAATCTTGCGCAGAATCCGCCGCATGATTTTTCCCGAGCGCGTCTTCGGCAAGCCCGGTGCCCACTGGATCACATCCGGCGACGCAATCGGCCCGATCTCTTTGCGCACCCAGTTTTTCAGTTCCAGGCGCAGCGCTTCGTTCGGCTCTTCGCCATTTTTGAGCGTGACATACACATAGATGCCCTGCCCCTTGATGTCATGCGGCACGCCCACCACCGCCGCTTCGGCGACTTTCGGGTGTGCAACCATCGCGCTTTCGATCTCGGCAGTGCCCATGCGGTGCCCGGACACGTTCAACACGTCATCCACACGGCCGGTGATCCACCAGTAGCCATCTTCATCGCGACGCGCGCCGTCACCGGTGAAGTACATGCCACGGAAGGTCTTGAAGTAGGTGTCGACGAAGCGGTCATGGTCGCCGTACAGCGTACGCGCCTGGCCAGGCCACGAATCGAGGATCACCAGGTTGCCCTCGGCAGCGCCCTCGATGATGTTGCCCAGGTTGTCCACCAACGCCGGCACCACACCAAAGAATGGCCGCGCGGCCGAACCCGGCTTGAGTGCGTGCGCACCCGGCAGCGGGCTCATCAGGGTGGCGCCGGTTTCGGTCTGCCACCAGGTGTCGACGATCGGGCAACGGGACTGGCCGACGTTCTTGTAGTACCAATCCCACGCTTCCGGGTTAATCGGCTCACCGACTGAACCGAGCAGACGCAAGCTGCTGCCGTCCACGCCTTCGCAGGCGGCGGTGCCGGAAGCCATCATCGCGCGGATCGCAGTGGGCGCGGTGTAGAGGATATTGACCTTGTGCTTGTCGACGATCTTGCCGACACGGGTGATGTCCGGGTAGTTCGGCACGCCTTCGAACAGCAGCGTGGTCGCGCCATTGGCCAATGGGCCGTAGACGATATAAGTGTGGCCGGTGACCCAACCGACGTCGGCGGTGCACCAGTAGATTTCGCCCGGGCGGTAGTCAAACACGCGCTCGTGGGTCAGCGCCGCATACAGCAGGTAGCCGCCGGTGGTGTGCTGCACGCCTTTGGGTTTGCCGGTGGAGCCGGAGGTGTAGAGGATGAACAGCGCTTCTTCGGCGCCCATCTCTTTGGGCGCACACACGGTGCCCGCCACTTTCATCAGGTCTTCGTACCAGATGTCGCGATGCTGGTTCCACTTGATGTTGCCATTGGTGCGCTTGCACACGATGACTTTCTGGATGCTGCTGGTTTCCGGGTTGGTCAGTGCGTCGTCGACGTTGGCCTTCAGCGGAATTTTCTTACCGGCGCGGATGCCTTCGTCGGCGGTGATCACCACCTTCGACTTACAGTCAATGATGCGACCGGCCAGGGCTTCTGGCGAAAAGCCGCCAAACACCACGGAGTGAATCGCACCGATGCGGGTACAGGCCAACATGGCGACCACGGCTTCGGGGATCATCGGCATATAGATAGTCACCACGTCGCCGCGGTGCACATCCTGGCCGCGCAGGGCGTTGGCAAACTTGCAGACTTCTTCATGCAGCTCGCGGTAGGTAATGGTGCGGCTTTCGGAAGGGTCATCGCCCTCCCAGATGATCGCCGCCTGGTCGCCACGCTCGGCGAGGTGACGGTCCAGGCAGTTGTAGGAAACGTTCAGGGTGCCATCAGCGAACCATTTGATGTCGACATGGTGGTCGTCGAAAGAGGTCTGCTTGACCGCGGTGAAAGGCTTGACCCAGTCAAGGCGCTTGGCTTGCTCGCGCCAGAAGCCATCGGGGTTGACCACCGACTGCTGGTACATGGCCTTGTAGGTCGCCTCGTCGGTCAGCGTGTTGGCTGCTACTTCGGGGCGAACGGGGTACAGGGAAGCCGCACTCATCTTTCTTACCTCGGTGACAATAGTTGTTTTTGTATGCCCTGTTGTAGCCGGGGCGCCCCCATAGAACCATTCGACGATGGTAGTAACAAGCCCCTACAAATTGCACCGCTATGCCCATTTACGGCTCTGGCCCGCGCCCTGCGTGGCTTTCCGGCTGGATGAAAAAACCTTTATCAGGGGATTGTTACAAAAACCGCCAATAGTGTTTATCAAAAGCACGGGTATATGAATATAACTCGCGAGCCTAAAATCAACTCCGCCAACAAGGCAACGTGATTAACAACGTAACAGCCCCCACGAAGGCAACGTTAATCCGAACTTCCCAACTCTTAAGTTACACACGCGGCCTCATAAGGGCCCCGTGACCCCTTTCGCCCTGAAGAAGGTAAGTAAAGAAATGAAAGCTCTCGTAGTTATGGCCCTCAGCAGCTTGTGCGCCACCGCCGCCCTGGCCGATGAGGCCCCGACCGAGCTGGCCGGCCAGAACGCCCCGATCGTTGAGGATTACACCTACAGCACTCACCTGGATGTTGCCAAAGTATTGTCCATGAGCACTGTTCCGGAAGTATGCCAAGTGGTACCGGTACAAATGGAATATGAAGACTCACACGGTCAACGTCATATTCTTAATTACCAAGTTATGGGCAACGGTTGTTCTAACGGATAACAGGTTATTGAGTCAGGTTTAAACCCGGATCTTGGTCGCCGCAAGTAATCGTTCTTGCGGCCAAGAACCTATTTCGAACCCGCCATGAAACAAATGTGGGAGCTGGCTTGCCTGCGATGGCAATTTCAGCCTTACCCACCTCCCAAAGCCCGCCACCTACCCGCCTCTGCTGCCCGCACAAAAACTATCCCACCGCCCGTCAAAAAATTCCTGTCCCGGCAAAGCCTTGCAAACACGCGCCTTGGCCGAAAACCAAGCCATTTTGGCGCTCAATCGTGACCATCCGCCGCAACACAAAGTCGAATTTTTCCCTATAATGCGCGGGTAAATCGGGCCTGCAATATCCCTTTACACTGGGATGAAGAGCCAGACCTGAGGCCTCCCGCTGGAGCATGCACCAGTCGCTCC
The DNA here is from genome assembly GCF_022662455.1 of Pseudomonas sp. TREG-RG-20F-10-E-6-01. Taxonomy (NCBI): domain Bacteria; kingdom Pseudomonadati; phylum Pseudomonadota; class Gammaproteobacteria; order Pseudomonadales; family Pseudomonadaceae; genus Pseudomonas; species Pseudomonas sp. TREG-RG-20F-10-E-6-01. The sequence goes on from NZ_JAKNQP010000002.1 coordinate 734,533, forward strand.
GCCCCTCAGCCTCACGCAGAGCACCCGTTACCCAATTCCGTTTAATGCCTGCGCGAGCTGTTGCAACAAACGATTCCTTAAGATCCACCGCGGCCTCAGGGCCGTGTGAACACCCAACCATCCGGTTTCACACGGGCACCTTTGAGCCCTCACGCAGGAGACGACACGTCATGCTGAGCTGGGACGAATTCGACAAAGAAGAAGAAGGCGAAGTAGCCGCTAAAGGCGCCAACGCCGGCCACGCCACCGAAGCCAACATGGACCGCCTCGACGGTGCCGGCGCCGCCGCCGCCATCGAAGCCCGCGCCGTCACCGCCAGTGACTCCGCCGCCATCGTGCGCGCCAAGGCCGCCCTGGACAAACTCGACGTCGCCGAAGGCCTCGCTGAGCTTGAAGGCTCCGCCGCCCGCGTCGCCGTTGACGAAAAGCGCATGATCAACTGCCGCGCCGACCTCAACCAACTCGTGCCCTTCAAGTACGACTGGGCCTGGCAAAAGTACCTCGACGGCTGCGCCAACCACTGGATGCCGCAAGAGGTCAACATGACCGCCGACATCGCCCTGTGGAAAAACCCCGAAGGCCTGACCGACGACGAACGTCGCATCGTCATGCGCAACCTCGGTTTCTTCTCCACCGCCGACTCCCTGGTTGCCAACAACCTCGTGCTGGCCGTGTACCGCCTGATCACCAACCCGGAGTGCCGCCAGTACATCCTGCGCCAGGCCTTCGAAGAAGCGATCCACACCCACGCCTACCAGTACTGCATCGAATCGCTGGCCATGGATGAAGGCGAGATCTTCAACATGTACCACGAGATTCCATCGGTCGCTAAAAAGGCAGCCTGGGGCCTGAAGTACACCCGTTCGATCTCCGATCCGAAGTTCGAAACCGGCACCGTCGAAACCGACAAAGAACTGCTGCGCAACCTGGTCGCCTACTACTGCGTGCTGGAAGGCATCTTCTTCTACTGCGGCTTCACCCAGATCCTGTCGATGGGCCGTCGCAACAAAATGACCGGCGTGGCCGAGCAGTTCCAGTACATCCTGCGCGACGAGTCGATGCACCTGAACTTCGGTATCGATGTGATCAACCAGATCAAAATCGAAAACCCACATTTGTGGGACGCCGAGATGAAGGAAGAAGCGACCCAGATGATTCTGCAAGGGACTCAGCTGGAGATTGAATATGCGCGCGATACCATGCCGCGTGGGGTGTTGGGGATGAATGCGGCGATGATGGAGGACTATCTGAAGTTCATCGCGAATCGTCGGTTGTCGCAGATTGGGTTGAAGGAAGAGTATCCGGGGACGACGAATCCGTTTCCTTGGATGAGCGAGATTATGGACTTGAAGAAAGAGAAGAATTTCTTTGAGACTCGTGTGATTGAGTACCAGACCGGCGGCGCGCTGAGCTGGGATTAATTCCTAAGTCGGCAACATCAAGAAGCCCTGACATGTTCAGGGCTTTTTTATGCTCCGTGATCTGAATATTTCCAAATTCAGAGACGGTCAAATCCCACCAGACTGTAGGAAATTTCGTAGACGCAATAATGGCTACTCAGTATCGTCCGAGGGTTTTCTACCCTCGGCGGCTGTATGGATATTACGAAAGAAAAAACGGACTGGAACGACGCTGAGCTGACAGCGGCGGTAGAGGCGTACTTGAAGATGTTGGCCTGGGAAAAGAACGGCCAACCTTTCAACAAAGCACTCGAAAACCGCCTTCTGCGTGAAGGCCCGGTAGCGGGCCGTGCGAAGGGTTCTATTGAGTTTCGCATGCAAAATATCTCTACCGTGCTCGTCCGTATGGGCTGGGACCGCATCGAGGGCTATAAGCCCGCCAAAAATGTGGGCTCAGGCGTAGAGCAACGCATCCGCAATGCACTGGCCGCAAAGGGCGTGTTCGAATCAGAAGATGCTGCCCAAACGGCAGACGAACAAACGCTGATCCGCCGCGCATCCAAACTGCAGCAACAACCCTTCCATAAGCTACCCGACGGCATAGCCCAGCCACAGAAGGTGTCGACCGTCAGCACCGCCTTTGTCCGCGACCCAAAGGTACGCGCCTGGGTACTAAAAGAAGCCAACGGCATTTGCGAAGGCTGCGGCTCTAACGCACCTTTCGAGGTCGACGGCCAGCCATTTCTTGAAGTACATCACGTCAAGCACCTCGCCCAGAAGGGTTCGGATCGCACCAGCAATGCTGTAGCCTTGTGCCCCAATTGCCATCAGCGTTGCCACCGGTCGAGTGACCGGGAGGCTTTCACCGAGTCGCTTTACGCCAAGATCGGAAGATTGGCACGGGAGTAAACTCCTGCTGTCACACCTGATGCACGCTTAATAAACACTAGATAGGACCGAGGCCAACCCGTGAACCCAGACATGCTCGAAGCCGGCCCTGCAGACGCCAAAGTACTTTCCGTCTTTGACTTCGACGGCACCCTGACCCATCACGACAGTTTCGTGCCCTTCCTCAAGTTTGCCTTTGGCACCGGTGAGTTCTACGGCCGGATGGTCAAGCTGGCGGTGCCGGGGCTGCGTTTTTTGCTGCGGCAGATCAGTCGGGATGAGTTGAAGGCGCAGTTGATCCGCACCTTTATGACAGGGGTTGAGAAGGCGTGGGTTCAGCAGCAGGCTGAGGCGTATTGCCAGCGCACGTGGAGCAAGCTGATGCGCCCGACTGGGTTGCAGTCGGTGGCGGATGAGGTGAAGTCCGGGGCGGAGGTGACGTTGTGTTCGGCGTCGCCGGCGTTGGTGCTACAGCCGTTTGCGAATCGGCTGGGGATCAAGTTGATTGGCACTGAGCTTGAGGTGGTCGACGGGGTGTTGACGGGCAAGCTCACGGGGAATAATTGCCGCTGTGAGAATAAGGTGCTGCGGCTTGAGGCGGTGTATGGGGATTTGGGCGATTATCGGCTCAGGGCCTGGGGCGATACCCGTGGGGATCGGGAGTTGCTGGCGGCGGCGCAGGATGCGCATTTTCGGCATTTTCATTCGAAGAAGAAGCCGGGCAAGTTGCAGCGGTGATGCGGGTGGGTGGGGTCGGCGGGTGGACCGAGGTGATCCCATCGCTGCCTCGCTGGGGCTCGAGAGCTCCCACATTTTGATCGGTGCAGGCCAGACAGCGCACTAGCATGGGGTGCTGGGGGTCGATACAAATAGCGGGGTCGGCAGCGGACCGAGTCGATCCCTTCGCTGCCTCGCTGGGGTTCGAGAGCTCCCACATTTGGGCTTTGTTGGCCTGTTGATCGTTGCTCGGCGGGGGTTATGTTGCGGCTTTGAGGTCTACGTCCAGGGCTGTGGCGAAGGCTTTTACCATTGGGCTTCTTGGCGCGTTGTGGCGCAGGATCAGGTTGAAGGCGGTGCTCAGGTGAACCTGTTCCGGGCACAGTGCGCGCAGGCGCCCTTCCCTGACCAGTGGCGCGGCGTAGTGTTCAGGCAGGAAGCCTAGGAAGCGGCCAGTGAGGATCAGGATGGCGACGGCTTCAACCTGTGAGGCCGAGGCGGACTGGCTGTCGTAGGTGACGAAGTTGGCTTTGTCGCGATGGATTGCATACCGGTGGTTGACCACTTCGTATTGGCGCAGCACTTCTGGCGTGATGTCGCTCGCGTTGAACAGTGGGTGTCCTACGGCGCAATAGGCGTGGGCTTTTTCTTCGTACAACGGGAAGTAGTCGAATTCTTCGCGGCGTTGATACACCGGCACGATGCCGACGATCAGCCGCCCTTCCACTACGCCGCGCTCAACTTCGTCGAGTTGCGAGGCATGTAGGCGCAATCTAATTTTTGGCGATTCGCTGTGTAGTTTCCCTAACGCGGTAATTAGCGGCGAATTAACGTCGGAGACGGTGTTATCAATAACGCCCACACTTAGGTCGCCGATCAGTTCATTTTGCGCCGAACTAAGCTTGTCTCTGAAACTGTCCACCGAGGTAAATAACTCGATGGAAGCCTGATACACCAACTTGCCTTCTTCGGTCAGGCCAAAGCCTTCCCGGCCCCTTGTACACAGGCGCATGCCGATGCGAATTTCAAGGTCGGAGATCTGCTTGCTGATGGCCGCCAGGCCCACGTTCAGCTCGTTTTGCGCGGCGCTGAAGCCGCCGGCTTCGACCACCGCCATGAACACGCGCAGTAATTTGAAGTCCAGCCCGCTCAGTTGCAGGGGCGGTCGTGTGCCGGGTTTTGGCGGCATGTTTCCAGAAGTGGAAAGTGGGGTTTCCATAATACGCGTTGACCTCAAGTGCCATATTCAACAGGCTTCAACCCAATCCTTGAACATAGCCAGGCGGCGATAATGGCCGTAAACATCCGCCCTTGGCAACCTTGAATATAGCGGGTTGAACAGCACACAGAGGCTGATTTAACACCCGTAAAAACCTGACACTACGATCAGGTCTTTTTAGTTTTTTACTGCCTCCGACTTTTCTAAAAACAAGCGTGAGGAATACCGATGTCCCAGCCCACCGACCGCCTTTGGGGCGCTCGTTTCAAGACCGGCCCGTCTGCTGCATTGGCCGCGTTGTCGCGTTGCCCTGAGCGCTATTTTCGCCTGACGCCCTACGACCTGGCCGGCTCCCGTGCCCATGCCCGCGAGTTGCAACGCGCCGGTTTGCTGGATGACTCCGAGACCCTGCGCACCCTCGAAGCCCTGGACCGCATTGGTGAGGACTTCGCCGCCGGACGCCTGCATCCAACCCTGAATGACGAGGACGTGCACACCTTCATCGAACGCGTATTGACCGAGCGCCTGGGCGCCTTGGGTGGCAAGTTGCGCGCCGGGCGTTCGCGTAACGATCAGACCGCCAATGATCTGCGCCTTTTCCTACGCGACCATGCGCGCATCATCACCACTGAGGTGCTGGGTTTGCAGCAGGCGTTGGTGGAGCAGGCTGAGCAGCATGTCGAAAGCATCTGCCCGGGCTTCACGCACTTGCAGCAGGCGCAACCGATTGTGTTTGCCCATCACTTGTTGGCGCACGCGCAGTCGATGTTGCGCGATGTGCAGCGCCTGGTGGATTGGGATGCGCGCACCGCGTTGTCACCGTTGGGTGCTGCGGCCATGGCAGGCTCGGCGATTGCGCGCCAGCCAGAGCATTCGGCCAAGGAAATGGGCTACACCGGGCCGTGCGAAAACTCGATCGACGCCATCGCCAGCCGTGACCATGTGGCGGAGTTCCTGTTTGTGGCGGGCATGCTCGGGGTGAATATTTCGCGGCTGTCGGAGGAGTTTTGCCTGTGGTCGTCGCGCCAGTTTCGCTGGGTGGTGCTGGACGATGCCTACGCCACCGGCAGCTCGATCATGCCGCAGAAAAAGAACCCGGACATTGCCGAACTGGCGCGGGGCAAGGCCGGGCGCTTGATTGGCAACCTGACCGGGTTGATGTCGACGCTCAAGTCGTTGCCGCTGTCATACAACCGCGATTTGAGTGAAGACAAGCACAGCGTGTTGGACAGTGTGGACACCTTGTTGCTGGTGCTGCCAGCGATGGCCGGGATGGTTGCGACGATGAAGGTGCAAGTTGAAGAGCTGCGGCGTCAGGCGCCGATGGGCTTCACCTTGGCGACTGAGGTGGCGGATTGGTTGGCCACGCGCGGCGTGCCGTTCAAAGAGGCGCATGAGATTACCGGCGCCTTGGTGCAAGCCTGCGAGAAACACGAGATTGAGTTGTGGGAAGCCTCGCCGGCGATGTTGGTGCAGGTGGATGCTCGGCTGCTGCCGGAGGTGCGGGACTGCTTGACCCTGGAAGCAGCGATTGCGGCACGCAGTGGTTGGGGTGGGACGGCGCCGGAGCGGGTTCGGGAGCAGATTGGGCGGTTGAAGACTGCCTTGGCTGAGCAGCAGAGGTGGGCTGAGAATTATCAGGGGTTTCGGATTTAAACCTTGGCCGTTGTGGTGAGTGTGCTGGCGCTTTCGCAGGCAAGCCAGCGCCCACATTTGGACCGTGTTTTAACAGTTGGATCGAGTACAGCAGTGGAGTAGCACCATGAACCAAACCCCGGCGGAGCGCCTGGAAGCTGAGCGCAAGTTGTCCGAGAACCAGTTCGATATCACGCAGTACGAGCATGTGCCGCGTCGTTATTACGGGCGGATGTTTTTTGCCACGTTGATCGTGATCGCCCTGGCCGCGTTGTTGCGCGCCTTTGCCAATGGCCAGATCGAATGGTCCTACATCGGCCAGTTCCTGACGTCTGAGGCCATTCTGTGGGGCCTGGTCAACACCATCGTCATGTCGATTCTGGCAATGGCGCTGGGCGTGGTCATCGGGGTGATCACGGCGATCATGCGCATGTCGGCCAACCCGATCCTGCGTTACGTGGCCATCACCTACACCTGGCTGTTCCGCGGTACGCCGCTGATTCTGCAGCTGTTGCTGTGGTTCAACCTGGCGCTGATTTTCCCGGTGATCGCGATCCCCGGCCTGTTCAGCATCGACACCGTCGACCTGATGACGCCGTTCGTGGCCGCGCTGCTCGGCCTCAGCATCAACCAGGGCGCCTATACCGCCGAAGTGGTGCGCGCGGGTTTACTGTCGGTGGACACCGGCCAGTACGAAGCCGCCAAGTCCATCGGCATGCCAAGCCTGCAAGCGCTGCGTAGGGTGATTCTGCCGCAGGCGATGCGAGTGATCATTCCGCCGGTAGGCAACGAGTTCATCAGCATGGTGAAAATGACCAGCCTGGCCAGCGTGATCCAGTACTCGGAGCTGCTGCACAACGCGCAAAACATCTACTACGCCAACGCCCGCGTCATGGAGCTACTGATTGTGGCCGGTATCTGGTACCTGGCGGTGGTGACTGTTCTTTCATTTGGTCAAAGCCGCCTCGAGCGTCGTTTTGCCCGCGGCGCCGGCAAGCGTTCGTAAGTCTGGGTTGAGGAGATTTGCCCCATGAGAAGCATCGTCAAGGCCGTCAACCTGAACAAGTATTACGACGAGTATCACGCGCTGCGCGACATCAATATCGAGGTCGAGCAAGGCGAAGTCATGTGCATCATCGGCCCGTCCGGCTCGGGTAAAAGCACGCTGCTGCGCTGCGTCAACCAGCTGGAGAAAATCGACAAGGGCGGCCTGTGGGTCGACGGCGAGCTGGTGGGTTACCGCGTGGTTGGCAACAAGCTGCATGAGATGAATGAATCGCAGATTGCCCGCCAGCGCCTGGCGACCGGCATGGTGTTTCAGCGCTTCAATTTGTTCCCGCACATGACCGTGTTGCAAAACATCATTGAAGGCCCGGTGCAGGTGCTCAAGCGCTCGCCCAAGGAAGCCATCGAAGACGCGCTGGAGTTGCTGGCCCGCGTCGGCCTGGCGGACAAGCGCAATGCCTACCCGGTGGAATTGTCCGGCGGCCAGCAACAGCGTGTGGCCATTGCCCGCGCGTTGGCGATGCGCCCCAAGTTGATGTTGTTTGACGAACCCACGTCAGCCCTCGACCCGGAGCTTGTAGGCGAAGTGCTGTCGGTGATGCGCGATTTGGCCACCACCGGCATGACCATGATCGTGGTCACCCATGAGTTGGGCTTCGCCCGCGAAGTCTCCAACCGCATGGTGTTTATGGACGCCGGCCAGATTGTGGAAGCCGGCAGCCCTGAAGAAATTCTAATAAGCCCACAAAACCCGCGTACCCAAAGCTTTATTTCTGCCGTTCGCACTTAACTAAAAAACTAACGAGAACGCCCCCATGAAAAAATTGTTTATCCCAACGTTGCTCGCAGGCCTGATGGCCTCCTCGTGTGTATTCGCGGCATTGCCGGCGGCAATCAAGGACAAGGGTGAGATCAGCGCGGCCATCGTGCCGAACTACCCGCCGATGGATTTCAAGGACACCGCCACCAATAAACTCACTGGCCTTGACTTCGACCTGGGCAACGCCCTGGCCGAGCGCCTGGGCGTGAAGATCAAGTGGCAGGAAACCGGCTTCGAGCAGATGCTCAGCGGCCTGACCACCAAGCGCGTCGACATCGTGCTGTCGGGCATGAGCGACACCGCCGAGCGCCAGAAGGCCGTGACCTTCATCGACTACTTCACCAGCGGCCCGCAGCTGTACACCCTGGCCAAGCGTGAAGACCTCAAGGAATTGACTGACCTGTGCGGTAAAAAAGTCGGCACCAGCCGCCGCACCACCTGGCCGTCGGAAATTGCCGCGTGGAGCAAGGAAAACTGCGAAGCGGCGGGTAAGCCAGCGATCGTGGTGATCGGCACTGAAGGCTCGGCGGACGCGCGCGCGCAATTGCAGCAGAACCGTTTGGACGCGGCGATGCAGGGCAGCGAGACGATTCCTTATTTGATGTCGTTGGACAAGGGCAAATACAAGCCGGTGGGCCTGGCGATTTCCAAGCAGTTCACGGGGCTGGGGATTGAGAAGAGCAACACCGAGCTGGTCACGGCGATCAGTGAGGCGTTGCAGGGCATGATTGATGATGGCACGTACGGCAAGATCCTGAAGAAGTGGGATCTGGAACAGGGTGCGGTTGAAAAAATCAGCATCAATGCCGGGCAGTAACTTGATCTGAATGTGGGAGCGGGCTTGCTCGCGAATGCGGTGGATCAGTCGGTAAATTTTTCACTGACACATCGCATTCGCGAGCAAGCCCGCTCCCACATTTGAATTGTGTGGTATTGGAAAAATAATAAGGAGATCCGCCCCCACCGTGGCCACCTACTCCCTGGTAATCCGCCGCCTGATGATCTGCTCGGTGACCATCGTCGTCAGCCGCGCGATGACCAGTCCGCTGCTGGCCCTTTGGCTGAGCACGCGCCTGGGCCTCAACCAGCAGGACATCGGCTTGCTGATGGGCATCGCCGTGTTCATCGCCACGCTGCTCGGCCTCTATGGCGGCTACGTCATTGACCGCCTGGAAAAGCGCAAGCTGCTGATCCTGGCCATGCTTTCCAGCGCCATCGGATTTTTGTTGCTGACCTTTGCCAGCAACCTCTACCTCACCACCCTGACCCTGGTGATTACTGAAGCCGCGTCGGCACTGTTCCTGATTGGCTCCAAGGCCATCATCAGCGAAAACCTGCCGGTGGGCGACCGCGCCAAAGTGTTTTCCCTGCGCTACACCCTGACCAACGTCGGCTATGCCACCGGCCCGATGGTGGGTGTGGTGATCGCCGGGCAGATCCCCTGGGCGCCGTTCCTGATCGCCAGCGCCATCGCCCTGGGCAGTGTGTTCCTGATGATCGGCATTGCGCCGACGCAACGCGACAACAGCAACAAACCCCTGAGTTTTCTCACGACCCTGCGCACGCTACGCAGCGACCGCACGCTGATCCTGTTCACCAGCGGCAGCCTGTTGAGCACCATTGTCCACGGGCGCTATACGCTTTATCTGTCACAGTTTCTGCTGGTGGCCTACAAGCCCGCCGAGGCGCTGAAGATTCTGTCGGCGGTGCTGGCCTGCAACGCCATCACCGTGATTTTGATGCAGTACCAGATCGGCCGATTTCTGAAACGCGAGCAATTGCGCTACTGGATTGTGCTGGGCACGTTGCTGTTCATTGTCGGGCTGATCGGTTTCAGTCTGGCGGACAGCCTGGTGACCTGGTGCCTGGCGATGTTCGTGTTCACCTTGGGCGAGATGATCATTTACCCCTCGGAATTCCTGTTCATCGACACCATCGCCCCGGATGCGCTGCGCGGCAGTTATTACGGTGCGCAAAACCTGGCGGCGTTTGGCGGGGCGATGAGCCCGGTCATTTGCGGGTACCTGCTGATCAATGCGGCGCCGGTGAGCATGTTCTATGCACTCGGCGCGTTGACCGCGGTAGGCGGCACCTTGTGCTTCCTGAGTGGGCGGCGTGTGGCCGGAACACCGCCTATCTAATGTGGGAGCGGGCTTGCTCGCGAAGGCGGTGTGTCAGTCACCGAGTGCATTGATTGATCCACCGCCTTCGCGAGCAAGCCCGCTCCCACACAAGCCCGCACCCACATTTTTTGATCTCCGTAACGGCGAAATTTTGCGTAGTATCCAGCCATTCATCTCACGGACCCGAGCCCCATGAAATTCGACACGGCCTACAGCCTGAGTCTCGATGACAAGCTGTCGATCTACGACGTACGAGACCTGAATTTCGACGAAACCAGCCCTTTCGACTCCGACAAGGACAGCTTCCTGTGCCCCAACGATGAATGCCGCGCGGCGTTCGATGCGGGCAATGCGCTCAGCACCTTCAACGCAAAAAACGTCAACTATCAGCGCACGCCACACTTCAAGAACAAGGCCAGTACCCAGCACATCGACGGCTGCCGCTACGCCAGCACGCACAAGACTGCGACCGGCGAAACCGATGACGAGCGCGAGGATAATTTCCCATCGGAATGGGTACTGACGCGACGCCAGTACGAGCGCAAGCCGGCCGTGACCGGCACCGAAGCCGGCATCCCACACGATCCGACGAAGGTTGCGTCTACTCGTGCCGGTTCGTCCCACAGCGCCAGCGACGCTACCCCAGACAAAACCAGCGTGTTCGCCCACCCGGTGGAATGCTATGTGTCGAATATCGACGACAAAGACAAGCTCAAGAGCATGCCGCTGAAGATCGGCGATCACACGGGAAGCTACTGGGCGTTTTTCAAGAAGATCGAGTACCTGCAAGATAACAACGGCCTGATCTACTGGGGCAAAATCAAGGAGATCAAGGACTACACCGCCAGCTTTCGCATCGATTTCGAAAAGAAAGTGTGGCTCGACAAGAAGCCCTACTCGGTCAACGTCTACCTGAGCAAAAAACTCATCGACACCTACCGCAAGCGCACGGCGTTCCTGGAACAGATCAAGGCGGCGGCAGACAGTAAAAAGGCGCTGTATTGCTTCTTTTATGGGGTCACGCCGCAATTGAAACAGGTGCCGAGCAAGAAAAACCCCGAGCAGACATTCGGCGTCTTCAGCGCGAATATCGAGAATCTGGATCACCTGATCATTCGAGAAGCGCCGGGCGTGGAATAACACGCGGCTGAAACGCCATTAAAAAAATCCAGTTGATGAGCGGTCAAAACAACTGTACAAAAACACAGTATAGTTTGCCTTCCCCCGTCGAACCTGGAGAAACCCCCATGTCCTCTCTGGCAATGAGCTCTTTCGTAGAACAGCAGATCGTCCTGCACCAATTCACCGCCAAGCACAGTGTGCAGGCCCGCGCGATGCTTGGTTGGAGCCGAGAAGAACTCGCCCGCCAAGCCGGGCTGGCAGTCGAAACGGTGCAACGCTTTGAAAGCCAGGGCGATGTAGATGATGAAACCCGCCTGGTATTGGCCTTTCGGCTGGAAGCTGAGGGGCTGGTGTTTTTCCCGGGGTTTGCGCCGGGTTGGGGCATGAGTGCGCGCAAGTTCGACAAGGCCCCGGCCGAGCCCGCTGCACAAGGCATCATTTCACGGTTGATGGGCTCAACAGCGGCATCAATTGATTCACCAACGCCTCAACCGAATGGTGCGTAGCGTCCAGCCGGATCACCGGGCAGGTCAGTGGCTTCAGCCAGCTTTCATGCCGACGCAGGCTGCGTAGGCTGTGGTTACCATCATCGTAACGAGCAGCCCAGGCGAGAAACGCGACGCTGTTTTCATGGCGGCTGCCGCCCTCCAGAATCCGGTCACCATAGCGCTGCTCTTCGCGCAGCCGCAGGCGGTGCAGGCGAACTTGCGGGTCTACGCGCAGGAACACCACCTGAGTGAACTGCGGGATCATGGCATCGCCCCATCCGCACACTGAGCCGGACAGCACCCAGCCTTCGAGGCCGGCACTTTGTTCCTGTAACAGACGCGTGCGTTCATCCCGTAGCCGAGCGACGGTGAACGGTTCCGGAGTTTGCTGCCAGAAAAAGTCGTCGGAGTCGAAATAAACCACGTTCAAGCGTTCGGCCAAGGCTTTGCCCAAGGTCGTAGTGCCTGCGCCAGCGGCGCCAAGGATGTGAATTTTATGGCGCATGACTTGCCCCCTTAACTTGAGTGTAAGCCGTTGGGGCATCAGGCCTGCAATTGCAGCGCACGGCGCATCATTTGTGGTGGCTGGCCGAAGGCTCGCAGGAAGGCGCGACGCATGCGCTCCGGGTCACCGAAGCCGGTGTCGCGGGCAATGGTGTCGATGGGATGGTCGCCGGACTCAAGCATCAGCCGCGCCGCTTCAATGCGCAGGCGTTCGATCGCCTTGGCCGGGGTGTGACCGGTTTCGCTGCGAAACAGACGGCTGAACTGGCGCGGACTAAGGTGCGCGACGTCGGCCAGCCGTTCAACCGAGAGCTCTTCCTGCAAATGCTGGCGGGCGTAGACCACGGCGGTTTGCACGCGGTCGGACTTGGGGTCGATGTCCAGCAGCGCGGAAAATTGCGACTGGCCGCCCGCACGGCGATGGTAGATCACCAACTTGCGCGCAACCTCGCGAGCGACCTCTGCACCCAGGTCGTTTTCGACAAGTGCCAGGGCCAGGTCGAGGCAGGCGGTCATGCCGGCAGAAGTCCAGAGTGGGCCGTCGACAGTGAAGATGCGGTCTTCTTCAAGCCTCACAGTGGGATAAGCCTGACGAAAGGCCCGGGCGTGGTACCAGTGAGTGGTCGCCTTGCGGCCTTCCAGCAGCCCGGCCGCGGCCAGGTGGAAAGAGCCGGTGCAGGCAGAGGTCACACGACGCGACGTCACCGCTGCATGCTGCAAGTAGCTGAGCAGGCCAGGCGTGGCGTCGAGCACTTCGTTATCACCCACTACCAACACCGTGTCGTACGGACCAAAAGGCACGGTATCAATGGCAAAACCCATGGAGCTTTTGACCGGCCCGCCCTCCTCGGATACCAGGTCTACCCGATAGAACGGCTGTTCCACTTCCAGATTGGCGAATTCAAACACCGTACTGGTGCTCAGGCTGAGCATCTGGAAACCCGGAAACAGCAAAATACCGACAGACACCATGGCCAAACCTCATGTCTCTAAAGGAGGGATATACGACATTGCAGCCACGACATTACACCCATAATCTTGGTTGCAACAAGGCCTTCCTTCCTCGGCCCTCCTGGAGCAACTGCAATGACTCAATCCAAAGGTTATGCGCTGATCACCGGCGCTTCTTCGGGCATTGGCGCCACCTACGCCGATCGCCTGGCTCGCCAGGGTTACGATCTGATATTGGTGGCGCGTAACCAGCACCGGCTGGAGCGGCTGGCGACTCAGCTCAACGCCGACACCCAACGGGATATCCAAGTGGTGGTGGCCGACCTGAACCTGCCGGCCGATCTGGCCCGTATCGAACAGATTCTGCGCGACGACAGCCGCATCAGCCTGTTGGTGAACAACGCTGGCATCGGCGCCACCGCGCCCTTGCTGGACAGCGATGCGGACAAGATGGAGGCGATGATCCTGCTCAATGTGCTGGCCCTGACCCGCCTGGCCAAAGCCGCAGCAACCAACTTTGTCGCCCAGGGGCGCGGCACCCTGATCAACATCGGCTCGATCTTGGCGGTCGCACCCAAGTTGCTGAATGGTGTTTACGGGGGCACCAAAGCGTTTGTGCAGGCGTTTACCGAATCACTCGAGCATGAGCTGAGCGACAAGGGTGTACGGGTTCAAGTGGTGCTGCCCGGTGCCACCGCCACCGAGTTTTGGGACGTTGCCGGCCTGCCGGTGAGCAACCTGCCCGAGACAATGGTCATGACCACGCAAAACCTGGTGGACGCCGCATTGGCAGGGCTCGCACAAGGTGAGAAGGTCACCATCCCGTCACTGCCTGACAGCCTGGATTGGGACGCTTACGAAACCGCGCGCCTGGCCTTGGGGCCAAACCTGTCACACCGCAGCCCGGCCTCACGTTACGGCGTGTAGTCAGCGAATGGACTGAGGCTCAGGTCAGTGGCCGCCTGGGCCGCCGGCGCTGATCTGCCGATAGGCGCGCAGCAACGCGTGCAATGCATCGCGAGACCCTCGAGCGCCATAAAACCAAAGCTTCGTGTCCTCTGCCAACGGCTCGCAAACGGCGGGATACCCGCTTATGCACGCACTATGAAACGCCGCACATTGATCGTCAGACACCAAGGCATCAAGACGATGCCTGGTCACCAGATCGTCGATTTCACGCGTCTGCAAAGAGAATTGAAGGCTGTGGTCTGCACGTCGTGCATCTACCGGTACCAATTGCGCACCGGCCTGTTGCAGGACGTCGAACGCTCGACGCAAGGCTGCACTGTGTTCAACGGCTTCGTAATGGGCCCCGTGCACATACCGGTCAGCGAACCCGATGCGCCACCCTGCGAGCACTTTGGCAGCGGTAAAGGTGCTGTTATTGCGTACCAGAGGCACTTCAACCATCACAGGCCCTGTGGGCTCGATACCACTCAAGGCGACGAGTGACAGCGCAGGGTCCCGCTCGGGTTTTAGCAGCGGGGCCACGGCGTTGTAACCGGGAATGAGTGCGAAGCCCTTTGGAGGGTCAGCGCCGAAGACGATACCGCCCAGGTTGGCTTTATCGGTGTGGGCCTGGGCCGGCGCAGCGTTCGCGCCGCCCGCTTCACCCACTTCCGGCAAGGAAGGCCCAAGTCGACAAGGCAAGCCCAACCGCCAATGCTCCCTACAGTTTTTTTCCATCAGAACCTGCACCCCGACAATGACCGTGCGGGATCATCGCACTCTCATCGGATGGTTGTCGCAGGGCTGAAATACCCTGAAAACTCATTTCCTGCGGCCCCAAACTTCAGCCCGCCGCGTGCTCTTTCGCACCTTGAGTTTCCACGTCCAGCCACCACGCATGCCCACGCTCAGGCTGGTTCAGATTGAACGCCTGCCCCATCGCCGGCGTGGTAATCGAAACGTTTCGCTCCCAGGCCAAGGCCATGATGCGGTCGAACGGCTCGTGCCAGGCATGGAACGCCAGGTCGAACGTGCCGTTGTGAATCGGCAGCAACCAACGGCCTTTAAGGTCGATATGCGCCTGCAGGGTTTGCTCCGGCTGCATGTGCACATGGGGCCAGTCGACGTTGTAAGCACCTGTTTCCATCAGCGTGAGATCAAACGGGCCGTATTGTTCGCCGATGCGTTTGAAACCGTCGAAATAACCGGTGTCGCCACTGAAAAAGACCCGCCGCGCACCGTCGATCATCACCCAGGAACACCACAGGGTCTGGTTGCCGTCAAACAGGCCGCGCCCGGAAAAGTGCTGGGCCGGCGTGGCGATAAAGCGAATGCCATCGACCTCGGTGCCTTGCCACCAATCCAGTTGCCTGACTTTGCTGGCGTCCACACCCCATTTCACCAGGGTGTCGCCCACACCCAGCGGGGCGAGAAAGTAGCGGGTTTTGTCGGCCAGCTGGACCACGGCCTTATGGTCCAGGTGGTCATAGTGATTGTGCGAAAGAATCACCGCTTCCAGCGGCGGCAAGTCTTCAAGGCTGATGGGCGGCTGATGGAAGCGCTTGGGCCCGGCCCAACTGAACGGTGAGGCACGCTCGGCAAACACCGGGTCGGTTAGCCAGAACTTACCGTGCATTTTCAGCAACACGGTGGAATGCCCCAAACGGAACACGCTGTGATCGGCAGCGGCCAACAGTTGCTCGCGTGTCAGCGGTTGCACCGGGATCTCGCCCACAGGGCGCGTGCTGCGCGGCTTGTTGAAAAGCATGTTCCAGAAAATCCGCAACGTCTTGCCAAAGCCACCGTGCTGCACTGGGGCATCGTTGGTGAAATGCCCTTGCTCCTGCTCGGCAGGCTTGAGTGCTTCAGGCGAAGGGTCGAGACGGCTTGAAATCGTGGCCATTACAGAGTGACTCCTGGGGTCCGCTCATAAATTACACTGCACAGTGTAGTTTCTAGATTGCAACAAAACCCGGAGCAAGTAAACTACCGAGTGTAATTTCATCCAAGAGCCGAACGCATTCCATGACTGCTCCCCAACGCCTCACCGACCGCAAACGCGAAGCCATCGTGGCAGCGGCCATCACCGAGTTTCGGGCTAACGGGTTCGAGGTCACCAGCATGGACAAAATCGCCGCCACCGCCGGTGTCTCCAAGCGCACGGTGTACAACCACTTTCCCAGCAAGGAAGAATTGTTTGCAGAAATCCTGCACCAGTTGTGGGCCAGCAGCGTCGCCCAGCTGGACGCCAGCTACGCCAGTGACCGCCCCCTGCGCGAGCAATTGCGCGGTTTGCTGCAGGCGAAGATGCAGATGATGTCGGACGCCAACTTCCTCGACCTGGCCCGCGTCGCGATCGCCGCCACCATTCATTCGCCCGAACGCGCGCAAGACATGGTCAACCGCTTGAGCAAGCGCGAGGAAGGCTTCACCCAGTGGGTACGCGCGGCCCAGGAAGATGGCCGCCTGGCCTGCACCGACCCGGCCTTTGCGGCCCATCAGATCCAGAGCCTGCTCAAGGCGTTCGCCTTCTGGCCGCAAATTACCCTGGGCCAACCTACTCTGGACGCTGCCAGCCAGGCCAGCGTTATCGAATCGGCCATCGACCTGTTCCTGGCCGGCTACGAAGTCAGCCCTGCCCCTTCGCAATAAAGCCTGTTGCATGAGCGACATTCCAAGTCGTTTTTAGCGCATTCACCCGGTGTGCTACGCAAATGGCTTGGAAGGACACTGATTATTCCCACGCGAATAACTGACAATATTCACACCTATTATCCGATCAACGGTTCCCGCCGCTGACGCACGCTGTCGCATCTGCAAAAAAGAGCTGACCCGGAACACTATGGAAAACAGACGAGGCAAAGGGCTGTCATTTGCCAGGCGTATCTACAAGCCAAGGATCATCGGCCTGGGTATCGGCTGTATCAGCGTCATCGGCGCCCTTTACCCGTTGGCGATGCCGGGCTGGGTATGGGCCTTGCTGATATTCAACGGTTATGCCTGGGCCCATGTGGCGTACCAGCTCTCCACGCGCTCGCAATTTCCCTACCAGGCCGAACAACGCAACTTGCTCTATGACTCGCTGCTCGGCGGTTTCTGGGCGGCGGCCACGCAATTCACACCGCTGACGACCGTGACCATCCTGTCGATGATGACCATGAACAACGTCGCGGCCGGGGGCAAGCGCCTGTTTCTGCGCGGGCTGGTGGCACAGGCGGGCGGTATCGGCGTGGCGTGGGCGCTGTTGGGGATCAAGTTCAATCCCAACGTCAGCCTTGCCCAGGTGTATACCTGCCTGCCGATGCTGACGCTTTATCCGATGGCGATCGGCATGGTCTGCTATCAGTTGGCAATCAAACTCTCGGAACACAAACGCGCCCTCAGCGCCCTCAGCCGCGTCGACAGCCTCACCGGCCTGCTCAATCATGGCTCATGGAAAGACCTGCTCAATCTCAAGTTCCACAAATGCCAGCAGCAACAGGGCCACGCCACCATTGCCTTGATCGATATCGACCATTTCAAACAGATCAACGACACCTATGGCCATATCGTCGGTGATCAGGTGTTGCGCCAGTTGAGTCAAGAGTTGCGTCAACACCTGAGGGAAAATGACTTGGCCGGCCGTTACGGCGGCGATGAGTTCTGTGTGATTCTTCCGCAAATGTCACTGGAAGAAGCTGCGCTGGTCATGGAACACATGCGAGAAACTTTTAGTAACTATCGCAATTCGCAGATCCCGGAGTTGCGCGTGAGCCTGAGCATTGGTCTGGCAGACTTCCAACCCGTCTTCAGCGATGCGGCAATGTGGCTCAACGCCGCGGATCGCGCGCTCTATGTCGCCAAGGACTCCGGTCGCAACCGGGTGAATGTCAGCCACTACGTCGTCGCCCACTCCGCTTAAGTCGTCCTACGACACCTCGTCTGAATTCTCTTCAGACACACTGCCGCAGAAGCATAATGCCACCATTGGTCGCCTACTCAATGACGTTCCCGCCCTGAAGGCGAACTTCTTGGCCGGCCGATCACTCTGAACCCGTTGTTCAACCCCCCTCTGTCGGCACAAGGAAGCTGACAATGAGCAAGTCAACCGTAAGGCCTGGTGCCCTACGGGGGCAGGCGCATATTCATGGATACCTCTGACGCGTGCTTCCCCGAGCTCTCGAACATGCTATTCAACGCCCACAAAAAAACCATCAACACCCTGCAACACACCAACGCCCAACAAGCCAGCTTGCTGGATGCCATCGAGCGCTCCATGGCGGTGATCGAATTCGATCTGCAAGGCACCGTCCTGCGGGCCAATGAGAATTTCCTCAAGACCATGAGCTACCGCGCCGAACAGATCGCGGGCCAGCCCCACCGGATGTTCTGCACCCCCGCGTTCACGCGCAGTGCCGAGTACAACCAGTTGTGGACGCAACTGCGTAATGGCCAATTTCAGTCGGGCACCTTTGAGCGCGTCGGCGGCGACGGCCAATCGGTATGGCTGGAAGCCAGCTACAACCCGGTGCGCGATCACACGGGCCAGGTCATCAAAGTGGTGAAATACGCCATGGACGTCACCCCGCGCCTGCAGGCCGAAAGCGAAGCCAACGCCAAGTTGGGGGCCATCGACCGGGCCATGGCGGTGATCGAATTCAACCTCGACGGCACCATCATTACCGCCAATGCAAATTTCCTGCAGCGCATGGGCTACAGCCTGGCGCAGATCCAGGGCAAGCATCACCGCCTGTTCTGCAAGCCGGACCTGGCCAACAGCTCGACGTACAGTGAGTTCTGGAAGCGCTTGAACCAGGGCGAACTGTTCAACGGCCAGTTTGAACGCATCGACAAAAACGGCCAGACGGTGTGGCTGGAGGCCAACTACAACCCGGTGTACGACGCCAGCGGGCGCCTGTGCAAAGTGGTGAAATTCGCCTCCGACATCACCGCCAGAGTGCAACAGCATGCCGCCGACGCTGCCAGCGCTGCCCAGGCTTATCACATCTCGCTGAGCACTCGGGATATCGCCGAAAAGGGCGCTGATGTGATCCAGCAAACCGCCAGCGGCATGCGCGAAATTGCTGCCGACATCGATGGCTCCTCGCAACTGATCGCCAAGCTGGGCGAGCGTTCGCAGCAGATCACCGCCATCGTCAACACCATCCGCGGCATCGCCGACCAGACCAACCTGCTGGCCCTCAACGCCGCCATCGAAGCGGCGCGCGCTGGCGAACAAGGCCGTGGTTTTGCCGTGGTGGCCGATGAAGTGCGGCAACTGGCGGCACGCACCAGCGGCTCGACGGCGGAAATTTCCAGCATGATTGCGATGATCCAGGAGGAAACCCGCCAAGCCATCGACAGCATGGAAGGGACTCGCGACCGCGCCGCTCAAGGTGTGGAGTTGGCCAACCAGGCCGGCACGGTGATCCTGCAGATTCGCGAAGGCACGGGCGAGGCCGTGCAGGCGGTGAGCGCGTTTGCCAATGAGCGGGGCAACAACTGACCTGATCTTCATGTGTCTGGCCGGGGGCTGGGTCTATAGTGCTGACTAGTCTTTACGCCAAGGATTCGAGCCCGCCATGACCCCAGACAAGCCAGAAGCTGCCCCCGTCGATCACCTGCGCTTCCACCGAGGCCACGCCCACCTGGCGCCGACCTTCGGCAACGACACCTTTGCGCTCAAGGCCGAAGCGTTCGCGCGCTTCTTTGGTACGCCCACCTTTCTCGGCGCGCAAACCGCGATCGTGATCTTGTGGGTGGTGCTGAACATGACCGGCATCACCCACTTTGACGTGTACCCGTTCATCCTGCTCAACCTGGCCTTCAGCCTGCAATCGGCCTATGCCGCGCCGCTGATCCTGCTGGCCCAGACACGCCAGGCTGCCCGCGACAAAGCCCAGTCCGACGCCGATGCCCAGCACCGCGAAGCGCTGGCCATTGCCAACACCGAGCGCCAGGCCCAAGCCGAACAAACCACCAAGCAGTTGCTGGAACTGCTGGAGCAGAACACCCGCCTGACGGAAATGACCAAGCAACTGACCGAGCGTATCGAGACCCTGACCTGCGAGATGCATGAGCAGTTCATGCGCAAACCCTGAGGGCGAAGCCGTTGGCTTAGTTATGGCGAGCGCGGCTTGTTGTGGTGAGCGGGCTTGCCCCGCGTTGGGCTGCGCAGCAGCCCCAAAACCTGACACTGCGGTTTACCTGAAGAATCGCGTGGGCCTATCTGGGGCCGCTTCGCAGCCCAACGCGGGGCAAGCCCGCTCGCCACAGAAACCCGCTCGCCACAACAAGCACTGCTCGCCACACCTACCCCGCCAGTCACAAAAGGCGCCGCTCATGGCAACCGCACATGCCGCCCCAATTCATCAAACAACGTGACCACCGAACGCAACGCCCGGCAATCCGGACGTGTCAGCAGCCACAATGCGGTGTTCCGCCCGGCCAACGCCGGCCCCAGTGGTTGCAAACCATCGCCCAAGAGAAAATCCGGCAGCGCCGCCACGCCCAAACCTGCGCGCACCAACTCGGTGACCGACAACATGCCGTTGCAGCGATAGCTGGGACGCACGCCCGGCAAATGCTCGCGGCGCCAGGCGACGGTGGGGTGATCGGGCAGGAAGTCGTCCGGGGCGATCCACGGCAGCTCAGCCAACTCGCGGCCTGCGTGCTGGCGCGCAAAACCGGCACTGGCACACACTTGATAGGCGACTGTGCCCAGGCATCGACCGACAAGGTGCTCCGGCGGCGTCTTGGTCAGGCGCAGGGCAATGTCCGCATCGCGGCGGCTGAGGTTGGCGAAATCATTCGATGTGCTCAACTCCAGAGTCAGCGCCGGGTATTCGGGCATGAACCGCGCCAGCGCCGGCAGCAGCAAACCTTGCAGCACTGAGTCGGTACAGGTCAGGCGCACGGTGCCGCTGATCACTTCGCCGCCCTGCTCCACGCCAATGCGTGCCGCCTCCAACGCTTGTTCTGCGTGCTCGGCCTGCTGCGCCAGGTTGCTGGCCAAACTGGTGGGCAGGTAACCGGCACGGCTTTTTTCAAACAGGGTCTGGCCCAAGGCGGCCTCCAGCCGACGCACCGCACGGAACACCGTGGACACATCCACCCGTAAGAGCGCCGCCGCCCGCGCCAGGGTGCCGCCGCGTACCAGGGCGAGGATCAGCGAGAGGTCGGGATAGTCGATTTGATAGTGCGTGGCTGCATTGAGCATGTGGGCGAACGCCAATTTTGATTGCGTGAGCGCCAATCTATAGTGGGCACCAGGACACAACAAGCCATGGGACGTACACGATGAAAGCCAGCACCTTGCACCTTGCCCTGATCGGCGACTACAACCCCGACGTCACCGCGCACCAGGCCATCCCCGTGGCGCTGCAACAGGCGGCCGACGCCTTGAACCTGAACGTTCACGTGCAATGGCTCGACACGGACTCGATCACGCCCACCACTCAATTGCATGCGTTCGACGGCTTCTGGTGTGTGCCCGCCAGCCCCTACCGCGACACCGACGGCGCACTGCGGGCGATCCGGTTTGCCCGCGAACACAAGCGTCCTTTCCTCGGCACGTGCGGCGGTTTTCAACATGCGGTGCTCGAATATGCCCGCAACGTGCTGGGTTGGGCGGATGCCGAACATGGCGAGCTGGCCCCGCACGCCAAGCGTGCGGTGATCACACCGCTCAGTTGCGCGCTGGTAGAGGCCACGGACACCGTGCGCCTGGCGCCCTACACCCGCATCGCCGAGGCCTACGGCACGCTGGATATCCACGAGGGTTATCGCTGCCGGTACGGCATCAACCCCGAGTTCGCCAACGCACTGTTGGAAAGCGACCTGATTCCCAGCGGCCACGACTCGGCCGGCGATCTGCGCGCCATCGAATTGCTCGACCATCCATTTTTTGTCGCCACGCTGTTCCAACCGGAACGTGCCGCGCTCAAGGACGTCACGCCACCCTTGGCGATCGCCCTGCTCAAGGCCTGTCTGGAGTGGTCACGATGATCGCCAACACACCCGCCACGCCCTACTACGCAGTGATTTTCAGCTCATTGCGCACCGAGGGCGATCAAGGCTACGGCCAGGCCGCCGCCCGCATGCTGGAACTGGCGCGTGAACAACCGGGGTTTCTGGGGGTGGAGTCGGCGCGCGAGGACGGCTTGGGCATCACCGTGTCCTACTGGGAGAGCGAGGCGGCGATCCTGGCCTGGAAGCAGCAGGCCGAGCATCGTGAAGTGCGCGAGCAGGGGCGCGCCACCTGGTACTCGGCGTTTCACACACGCGTGTGCAAGGTGGAGCGGGCCTACACCTTCCAGAAGTGAAATGCGTTCCCCTGTGGGAGCTGGCTTGCCTGCGATGGCACCCGCTCGGTTTTACTCAGAGACCGCGTCGTCTGCATCGCAGGCAAGCCAGCTCCCACCTCTGATCTTCATTGCCGGCAAAACAACAGGTGCTTAGCTGACCAAACTGCGCAACGCACTGATCTGCGGGATTTCTACCCGGCGCATGTACACGCGCAACGGCTCGGTGATGTTGATGCGGTCGTCGATGTTCTGGTCCAGCAGCAACTGCAGGCGTTCGCGCGACAGGGTCATGGCGTGGTCGGCCACTGGCAGCCAGACAAATTCAGCAGTGGGAATGATGCCGTCATCGGCCACGTCCATGCCGAAGGCATCTTCGCTGAAACGCACGATGTACTGGCCGGTTTTGCGGTTCAGGCCGACAAAACCGTGGAGTTGGTCGGCGGCCTGGCAGATGAGTTCTGAAGTGATGCGCATGGTAAACCTCACTGAAAAGTCCCACTGGGACTGGAAAGATGGTTTACACG
Source organism: Pseudomonas sp. TREG-RG-20F-10-E-6-01 (assembly GCF_022662455.1). Taxonomy (NCBI): domain Bacteria; kingdom Pseudomonadati; phylum Pseudomonadota; class Gammaproteobacteria; order Pseudomonadales; family Pseudomonadaceae; genus Pseudomonas; species Pseudomonas sp. TREG-RG-20F-10-E-6-01. The sequence continues at coordinate 757,162 of NZ_JAKNQP010000002.1, forward strand.
CGTGGCAGAAATTACGGCCCTCTGACGGGGCAGCTGCGGCCAAGAATACTGCAAGACAGCACAAAAAAACCCAGAAAAATGGCGCCTGAGCACCTTAATGTCGGTTTGGTGATAGCGCCTTTCGCAATCAATTGTTAAAAAGGACGCCTTCTCAAAGTTACCTCCACGAAAGGACTTCGCATATGCCTGTCACGTTTACCAAGAGCGCCTTGCTGCTCGCTCTGATGCTCGGCCTTGGCCAGGCACAGGCTGCCGACCCGATCAGCCCGGCTGAATTGGCAACAAACGAAGGCATTCCGTACCCGGCCGTCATTGCGCACCGTGGCGCTTCCTACGACGCTCCCGAATCTACCGCGGCGTCCTACAAGCTCGCGCGCGACCTGGGCGCCGACTACCTGGAAATGGACCTGCAGCGCAGTAAAGATGGCGTGCTGTTCGCCCTGCACGACAATAACCTGCAGCGCACCACCGACGTGGCCACCAAGTTCCCCGAGCGCAAAGACGCCCCGGCCAACGAGTTCACCTGGGCCGAACTGCGCACCCTGGACGCTGGCAGCTGGTTCAACGCCGCCTACCCGGATCGCGCGCGCCCTGCGTTCGTCGGCCTGAAAATCCAGAGCCTGGACGAAATCATCAAGATCGCCGAAGGCAACCCGCAGCACAAACCCGGCCTGTACATCGAAACCAAAGAGCCCAAGCAATTTCCGGGCATCGAAGCCGACCTGAAAAACAAGCTGCTGGACAAGGGCTGGTTGAGCTCCGCCGGCTCCAAGCTGGGCAAGAGCAACACGGGCGTCGGCCAGGGCAAGGGCCGCGTCGTGCTGCAAACGTTTGAAAAAGACAGCTTGAAAGAGCTGCAGAAAGAAATGCCCAACACCCCGAAAATCCTGCTGTTGTGGGTCGGCCCTGGCAGCATCGAGCCAAAATCCGCGCAAACATTTGCCGAATCCGGCGAGACCACCAAAGCGGCCTACTACGCCAAGCAAGAGCCCAAAGACGCTGCCGAATTTGAAAAATGGGTCGACGAAGCCAAAAGCCTCGGCGCCATCGGCACCGGCCCATCGGCCGAGCTGACCAACCATGGCGACCAGAGCTACACCGACCTGGTGAAGCCGCAAATGAACAAGCTGACCCACGACAAAGGCTTGCTGGTGCACGTCTATACCGTCGATGAGCCCGTGGACTTCGAGAAAGTGATGGCCGCCGGCGTCGATGGCATCTTCACCAACCGCGCCGCCGAACTGCTGAAGTTCTACAAGCGCTGGCCGTCGTCGAGTGTGCAGGACCTGCTCAAGGACAACGGGTACTAAGCGTCAGGCCGCAATAGGTGTCGGTTGGCCATTAAGGATGAATTAAGTTGCGCTGGTTAATCTGGCGCCACTTAAACAGCTCACCCAGAAGGACACACCATGAAAACCCTGACCGCCCTGTTTGCCGCTACCGCCATGACCCTGACTGCCGGCCTGGCCCAGGCGGATGTTCGCCCGGATCACATTGAAGGCCTGCTCAAATCCGGCGCAGTCATGCCGTTCGAGAAACTCAACGCCGCCGCCGTGGCCACTCACCCCGGCGCCAGCATCACCGACACCGAGCTGGACCACAAAAACGGTGTGCTGGTGTACGAAGTTGACGTGACCGACACCGCCGGCAAGCGCTTTGAAGTCAAGCTCGACGCCAAGACCGGCGCGGTGCTGGAAAACAAGCAAGACACTTGAGTCAACCGCCAAAAAAACCGCGCCACTTTTTAAGTGGCGCGGTTTTTTTATGCGCGCTGAAAAGCCAGAGGCAGGAAAAGTACCCACCTGGATAATGAAATTACACCTACAGCGCGCAAGGTCGCTAGAATCCCACTCATTAACCTGGGCACAACGCCCACCCTCCTCCATATCGAGACCGCTGCATGGGGCAGAAAGCCGCCGACATCGCCACTATTGGCCGTATCAGTGCCGTACCTGCGATGCTCAAAGTCATCAGCGACATGACCGGCCTGCGTTTTGCCGCCGTGGCGCGCGTGACCGAGGACACCTGGACCGCCTGCGCTGTGCTCGATCAATTGGAGTTCGGCCTCGGCGTGGGTGGCGAGCTGGACCTGTCCACGACGATCTGTCACGAAATCCGGGGTTCCCACGCCTCCGTGGTGATCGACAAGGCCAGCGAAGACCCGCGCTACCACGACCACCACACCCCGCGCATGTACCAGTTTGAAAGCTACATCTCGGTGCCGGTGTTCCGCACTGACGGGCGCTTTTTCGGCACCATTTGCGCGTTGGACCCCAACCCGGCGCAGCTGCGCAGCAGCACGATCCAATCGACCATGGAGTCGTTCGCCCGGGTGCTGTCCTTGCAGATCGAAGCCGAGGAGGCCTTGCAGAATACCCAGGCGCAATTGCAGGAAGAACGCGGCACCGCCGAGCTGCGTGAGCAATTCATCGCCGTGCTCGGCCATGACCTGCGCAACCCGCTGTTCGCCATCAACTTCGGTGCCGAGCGGCTGCTGCGCAAACACCCCAACGCGGCGACCGACCCGCTCGTACGGCACATCCTCGCCAGCGGCCGGCGCGCGTCGCAACTGGTCGAAGATGTACTGGATTTCGCTCGCGGGCGCATGGGCAGCGGCATACCGCTGCACCTCAATGATTGCCTGGATCTGCAGGACGCTTTTCGCCATGTGGTCTTCGAAGTGCAAAGCGTAAACCCGCAACGCTTGATCAAGGCCGATATCGGCGACCTGCGTGGCGTCTACGGCGACCGCGATCGGCTGGCGCAATTGCTCTCCAACCTGGTGGCCAACGCCATCCATCATGGCAGCCACGACGGCCCGGTGGAGGTCACCGCGCGGGTTGAACAGGGCCACTTCACGCTGACCGTGAAAAACCCTGGCCAGATCGACGAACTGGCTTTGCCTCGGCTCTTTCAGCCCTACTCGCGGCCGGTCAAGGACACCCCGCAAGCCGGCCTGGGCCTGGGTTTGTATATCGTCAAGCAGATTGCCGATGCCCACGGCGGGCAGCTTGAGGTGTCGTCCTGCGCAGAAAATGGCACGCGCTTCACCTTCACACTGAAAACCCGCTGAACTGGTTTTCAAACCGTCACAAAATCGTCATCCAGCCTTGCAATGATTCGCCCACGCGAACCTGTGAAACGTCCTACAGGCGCTTTCTCTGCGAGCCTCCATGAACCACAGCATCGACCACGGCCATCAGGATCCCGATCTGTTTGGCCTGCTTTACGGGTTTCGTTTTCGACCCGGCGAAAAAGGCGAACAGATTGATTCGGCCACGGCGCTCGCAGCCTTGCAGGCGCCGCACAACCCGGAAGAATTTCTCTGGCTGCACCTGAACCTGGCGCACGCCGCGTGCGAGCGCTGGATGCAGACGCATCTGGCGCTGCCGGAAGAGTTTTTCGAAGCCTTGCACGAAGGTTCGCGCTCTACGCGCATCGAACACGTTGACTCGGCCTTGCTGGCGGTGGTCAACGACGTGGTGTTCAACTTCAGCAGCATGGTCTCCTCGGATATTTCCACGCTGTGGGTGTGCGCCCGCAGCCACTTGCTGGTGAGTGCGCGCCTGCAACCGTTGCATTCGGTGGACAAATTGCGCTCGTCGGTCAAAGCCGGTGAACGCTTTCGCTCGCCGCTGGAGCTGCTGGTGCATTTGTTGCGCGACCAGGGCGAGGTGCTGACCCAGATCGTGCGCAAGACCAGCCTCAGCGTCGACCAGATCGAAGACCAGTTGCTGTCCTCGCGCCTGTCTACCAACCGCGCCGAATTGGGTGCTGCGCGCCGGGTGCTGGTGCGCCTGCAACGCCTGCTGGCGCTGGAACCGGGCTCGTTGCTGCGCCTGCTCAATCGCCCGCCGCAGTGGCTGCAAAAGGAGGACGTGAAGGAATTGCGCAAATCCACCGAGGAGTTTGCGCTGATCATCAACGACCTGATGGCCCTGGGCGAGCGGATCAAATTGTTGCAGGAAGAGATCGCCGCCAACCTCAATGAACAAAGCAACCGCACGCTGTTCACCCTTACGGTGGTGACCGTGCTGGCGTTGCCGATCAACATCATTGCCGGCTTTTTCGGCATGAACGTGGGAGGCGTGCCGCTCTCTACCGACCCGGAAGGCTTCTGGATTCTGGTGGCATTGGTGGCCACGTTCACCTTGATTGCCGGCCGCTGGGCATTCCGCAAACGCAAAGATTACTGACCTGCAATACAGTCAAAATGTGGGAGCTGGCTTGCCTGCGATAGCATCACCCGGGTGTCTCTGAAGGACCGAGGTGCCTGCATCGCAGGCAAGCCAGCTCCCACATTGATTGCACTCTGACATTACTTTTGTGGCGGTTTGTAGACCAGTGGCACGCCCAATTCCCTAAACACTGACTTACCGCAGCATCTCTGTAACATTCTGCAATGATCATCTACGACATCCTCCCCACACTGGATGCTCCGGCATGGCCACCCCTTCCCTGACTGCCTCCACCACCGCCTCACACGCAGACCCCAAACCCCGCCTGGACAAGAAACCCGGCCTGGTAACGGTGATCATCTTCTTCGCCGTGCTCGCCATGGGCCTGCTGTTTACCGCCTACAGCCTGATGCACGACATGCACGAACTGGGCACGGTGGTGACCACCTGGACGCCGTTCCTGCTGCTCGGCGTGGCGCTGTTGATCGCCCTGGGCTTCGAGTTCGTCAACGGCTTCCACGACACCGCCAACGCGGTGGCAACGGTGATCTACACCAACTCGCTGCCGCCACACTTTGCGGTGGTGTGGTCGGGCTTTTTCAACTTCCTCGGCGTGCTGCTGTCCAGCGGCGCCGTGGCGTTCGGCATCATTGCCCTGCTGCCGGTCGAGCTGATTTTGCAGGTGGGCTCCTCGGCCGGTTTCGCGATGATCTTCGCCTTGCTGATCGCCGCGATCCTGTGGAACCTCGGCACCTGGTGGCTGGGCCTGCCGGCGTCGTCTTCGCACACCCTGATCGGCTCGATCATCGGCGTCGGCGTGGCGAACGCCTTGATGCACGGGCGTGACGGCACCAGCGGCGTCGATTGGAGCCAGGCGATCAAGATTGGTTATGCGCTGCTGCTGTCACCGCTGATCGGCTTCGCGTTTGCCGCCTTGCTGTTGCTGGCCCTGCGCGCCTTTGTGAAAAACCGCTCGCTGTACAAAGCGCCCAAGGGCGACACGCCGCCGCCGTGGTGGATTCGCGGCATGCTGATCGCCACCTGCACCGGCGTGTCCTTCGCCCACGGTTCAAATGACGGCCAGAAAGGCATGGGCCTGATCATGCTGATCCTGGTCGGCACCCTGCCAATGGCCTACGCGCTGAACCGCACCATGCCGGCCGAGCAGTCCTTGCAGTTTGCGGCAGTGGCCGAGGTGACCCAGGTCGCCTTGATGAAAAGCGCACCGCAAGCACTGCCGGGCGACCCACGGCCGATCCTGTCGACCTACGTACGCACCAAGGAAGCCACCGCGGAACTGATACCCGCCCTCGCCGCCCTGGCAGGCCAGATAGGTGATGAAGTCAAAGGCTACGGCTCCCTGGCCAAAGTCCCCGCCGAAGCGGTAGGCAACGTGCGTAACGACATGTACTTGACCAGCGAAACCATTCGCCTGATGGACAAGGACAAGGTCGGCAGCTTCGACGCCGACACCCAAGGCAAGCTGAAGCTGTTCAAAGAACAGGTCGACAGTTCCACGCGCTTTATTCCGCTGTGGGTGAAGATCGCCGTGGCCATCGCGCTCGGCCTGGGCACCATGGTTGGCTGGAAGCGCATCGTGGTGACGGTGGGCGAGAAGATCGGCAAAACCCACCTGACCTATGCCCAGGGCGCCTCGGCCGAGACCGTGGCGATGCTGACGATTGGCGCAGCGGATATGTTCGGGTTACCGGTGTCGACCACCCATGTGCTGTCGTCCGGTGTGGCCGGGACCATGGTGGCCAATGGCGGAGGGTTGCAGATGAAGACCATCCGCAATTTGCTGATGGCCTGGGTGCTGACCTTGCCGGCAGCGATTCTGTTGTCGGGCAGTTTGTACTGGCTGTTCACCAAACTGTTCTGACCCAACGCAATTGGAAAGGTGGGAGCTGGCTTGCCTGCTCCCACAGGGGTTTTAGGGTGTGTCAGGAAATAAAGAGGCCAGCCATCGCCTTCAACCGCTTCTTGTACACCCGCCGCGCCTCCAAGGCCTCCTCCAGCGTCACCGCCACAAACCCCGCCCGCTGGTTCGGCTGCATCTGCCCGATCAAATCCAGATCCGCACTGATCACCGTGCCAATCATCGCGTAGCCACCGCCCGAGACCGCATCCCTGTGCAGCACAATCGGCTCCAAGCCGGCCGGCACCTGGATCGAGCCAATGGGGTAGCAACTGTCGACGATATTCGACGGATCAGAGCCCGCGCCAAATGGCTGCTCACGCGGCTGAAAACTCAGCGCGCTACCGCCCTTGAAGCGATAGCCGATGCGATCAGCCTCGGAGCCCACCGTCCACGGTTCGGCAAAAAAGCTGCTTTTCGCGCCGTCAGTCAGCCGGTCGTAATACAGCCCCGGCACCACACGCAAGGTCACATCGCCGCCGACTGAGCGACGCAGTGCCATCGGCAAACTGTTGCCCGCACGCCCCTGCCCACTGGCATCGCCGATCGGCAGTTCATCGCCCGCCTGCAAGCGCCGTCCCTGAAACCCACCGAGCGCGCCGAGTGTGTACGTCGAGCGGCTGCCGAGCACCAATGGCACATCAATGCCGCCCGCCACCGCCAGGTAGGTGCGCGCGCCCGCCTTGGGAAATTCAAAGCGCAACACCTGCCCGGCGCGCACCTGGAACGCGGTGTCCTGGTGCACCACGTCACCGTCCAGGCGCGGCGCCATCAGCGCACCGCTGAGCGCCACCAATGCGTCCTGTTGGAACTGCAACTCCGGGCCAATCAACGTGCATTCCAGGCCCGCCGCACCCACCGGGTTGCCCACCAGGTGGTTGGCCGCGCTCAGCGCGTATTGGTCGAGCGCACCCGAGGGCGGAATGCCCAAGTGGTAATAACCTTCACGACCAAGGTCCTGCACAGAGGTGGCGAGGCCGGGTTTGATGACTTTGATCATGCCAGCGCCTCCTGCAGGGTTTTCGGATAGCCAACGGGGTCGGCAAGAAAGGCGTCGAGGGAAAATTCCACCGGGCGGATGCGCAGGTCGAAACGCCCCGCGTCCACCTCGGCGACCGCCAGGTCGTAGGCGTCGCGGTCCAGCGGTTTGAACTGCACGATGTCACCGGGGCGGAAGAACACCATGTGCTCCTTGAGGTACGCCAATTGCTGCTCCGGGTCGTAGATCGGCGCCGGGGTTACGCCGAACATCTGGTAACCACCGGCGCCGCGTACCGAGTAGATACAGCCAAAGCAGCCGCCATGCCCGAGGGTCAATTTGGGCGTGTCGGTGCGCGGGCGCAGGTACTTGGGCACCTGCAATTGCCGTTCGCGCTCAACCATCTGGAACATGAACGGCAGGCCCGCGACAAAGCCCACCATCGACACAAACCACGGCGCGCCACTGTGGGCGGCGATAAACGCGTCCACGTCGGCCAGGCCGTTGATGCGCGCGGCGTATTCCAGGTCCGTACCCGTGGGGTCTTGGTGACGGTCGCGAAAACGCATCAGCGTTTCGTGGGTCCACGGGTCGTTGTAGAGCACCGGGATTTCAATGATGCGCGTGTGCAACGTGCGCTCGGCCACGGCCTGGGCTTCGGCGCTTTGCACGGCGTCGAGCAGCACATGTGGCGCGATGCGGTCGGGGTCGAAGCGAATTTGAAACGACGCATTGGCCAGGCACACATCCAGCACGCCTTCCAGCGCCAGGCGCTCCACGGCGCGGGTCACGGCCATGCCTTTGAAAAAGGCCTGCAGGGACATGCTGTCGCTGACCTCGGCAAACAGGTGTTCATCACCGCCGAAGCTATAGCGGATGGGGGACGTTTCAGCCATGTCTGTTCCTCTTGGAATCATTGTAGAAAGGCAGGCAAAAAATAATGTGGGGGGCGCACGCTTTTTGTTGTGGTGAGCGCATGTCGTTGTGGCAAGCGGTCTTACTGTGGTCAGTGGGCTTACTGCTGCCAGCGGGCCTACTGTGGTCAGTGGACCTACTGTGGCGAGCGGGCTTGCCCCGCGTTGGGCTGCGAAGCAGCCCTTAAATCAGGCGACCGGGTGCTATCTGACACTACGCGGCGTTTATTGGGGCGGCTTCGCCGCCCAACGCGGGGCAAGCCCGCTCGCCACAGGCCACAGCAATTCCGGTTGCTTCAGCAAGCCCGCGTCTCAGCAAGCCCGCTCGCCCTCAGAGAGTCCTCTCACCCCAACACGTCCACTCGCCGCAGTGACTACGATGCCCGCCCGGTCCAAGGCTTCGCGGGTGGCCTCGACCAATTCCAGCGCGCCGGGCGTGTCGCTGTGCAGGCAGATGGAGTCGAATTCGATAGGCAGGTCTTCGCCCTCAACCGTTCGCACCAACCCCGTCTGACAAGCACGCAAGACCCGCGCCGCGACCGTTGCAGGGTCAAGCGCGCGCACATTGCGGGTAAACACGATGGAGCCGGTCAGGTCGTATTCACGGTCGGCATAAAACTCGCGCACCACAGGCTGCCCGAGTTCCTTGGCAACGCGCCAGATCACCGAGTTGGGCATGCAGTACAGCAACAGTGTCGGCTCAATGAGTTGCAGGTTTTGCACCAGCAAGCGCGCGGCCTCTTCGTCGCGGGCCAGGTGCATGTAGAGCGCGCCGTGGGGCTTGATGTGTTGCAGGGGCACGCCTTGGGCGCGGGCGATTTCGCGCAGGGCGCCGAGCTGGTAGAGCATGTCGTCCACCAGTTCCTGCGCCGGTGCGTTGATGTGCCGACGGCCGAAACCCACCAGGTCGCGAAAGCCTGGATGCGCGCCGATGGCCACGCCCAGTTGCTTGGCGCGCGCGACGGTGCGGCGCATGGTACCGGGGTCGCCGGCGTGGAAGCCGGTGGCGATGTTGGCTGAGCTGATGTAAGCCATCAGTTCAGCATCCACGCCATCGCCGATGGTCCAGGGGCCGAAGCCTTCGCCCATGTCTGAATTGAAATCCACTGCCTGCATCGGTGTCGCTCCGCCAAAGGTGATGCCAGGAAAGTAGGCTGGCGCTTGACCCCTTGGGAAGATCTATTATCAGATGGCCCATCTTCTGAAAATCAGATAAAGCCATGTCCCTGACTTTGCGCCAAGTTCGCTACTTCGTCGCCACTGCCGAGATCGGCCAGATTTCCCAGGCGGCCATCCACTTGAACATCTCCCAGTCGGCGGTGACCACGGCGATCAAGGAACTGGAAGCCATGCTCGGCGTGCAGCTGTTTGTGCGTTCGGCCCAAGGCATGAACCTGACCGATGCCGGGCGGCACTTTCTCAACCGAGCCTACGTGATTGTGCGCAGCGTGGACGACGCGCTGAACAGCCCGCTGCCGGATTACCGCGCGAGCGGCGTGCTGCGCGTGGCGGCCAGTTACACGGTGCTCGGCTACTTCCTGCCGCATCACTTGCAGCGCATGGAACACTGGCACCCGGACGTGACCATCGAGGTGTTCGAGCAAGAGCGCCAGGCCATCGAACACGGCCTGCTCGACGGTCAATTCGACATGGCCGTGGTGCTCACCGCCAACCTGACTCACCCGGATATCGTCTCGGAGATCCTGTTCAATTCCGAACGCCGCCTGTGGCTGCCCAGCCACCACCCGTTGTGCGAACGCGGCGCCGTGAGCCTGGCCGATGTGGCGCAGCAACCCTACATCCTGCTCACCGTCGACGAGGCCGAACACAGCGCCATGCGCTACTGGGAACAGGCCGGGCAAACGCCCAAGGTGCGGCTGCGCACCAGTTCAGTGGAAGCGGTGCGCAGCATGGTTGCCAATGGCAGCGGCGTGGCGATCCTGTCGGACCTGGTGCACCGGCCCTGGTCCCTGGAAGGCAAGCGCATCGAAACGCTGACGGTGACCGACCCGGTGACGCCCATGAGCGTCGGCCTGGCCTGGCACCGCGAGCGCGCGTTCACGCCGGCGATGCAGGCGTTTCGGGATTACTTCCACGACGCCTTCCTGGCACCGCAGCAGTTGTCGGCGCGGCGTTAAATCCGGGCTTGCAAGGTGGCGGCCAGCCAATCCATGAACACCCGCACGCGCTGTGGCAAATGCCGTTGCCCGGCATAGAGCAGCGACACGTCCAACGCCGGCGCGGGGTAGTCAGGCAGCACGGCCACCAGTTCACCGCGCTCGAGTAAATCGCGAATCCCCAGGACCGGCACCTGAGTGATGCCAAAACCGCCCAGGCACGCCGACTTGTACGCATCGGTGCTGTTGACCGTGACGCGCCCGGCCATCGGCACGCGGTGCACTTTGTTGCCCTGCTGGTATTCGAACCCCGGCGAACGCGAACCCAATGGCCGCACGTAATGCACCAATTGGTGATGCGCCAGGTCGGCCAGGGTCTCAGGCTTGCCATGGCGCTGAACATACTCGGCGCTGACGCAGTTGATCATCGGCATGCTGTACAGCAAGCGCGCGACCACCGACTGATCGGGCTGCGCGCCAACGCGCAACACGCAGTCGAAACCTTCGGCGAGCAAGTCTACCTGGCGGTCGGTGGTGCTGATTTCTAGCTCGATCAACGGGTGGGCGTGCATGAATTCGGGCAGGCGCGGCAGGATCAGGTCCCGCGCCATGACATTGGGCATGTCCACGCGAATGCGCCCGCTCAGTTGCGCTTCATCCTGACGAAACAGGCCTTCAAGTTCTTCCATGTGCGACAGCAAATCCTTGCTGCGCTCATACAGCACGCGCCCGTCCTGAGTGGCCTGCACCTTGCGCGTGGTGCGCTGCAACAGGCGCGCACCGAGCAATTCTTCAAGTGCCTGAACGTGCTCGGACACCGTGGAGCGCGGCAGGCCCAGGCTCTCGCCGGCCTGGGTGAAACTCGACAGTTCGGTGACCCGCACGAAGGTGCGCAACAGCTCAAGCTTGTTCATGGGATTGTTCGCCTTATCCGGCCAGTGATTCCGACAACGCCCTGTTTATCACGTTACGAACGGACAAATACACTCAGTCCCACTGATCACACACGAGGACTGCACCATGACCCGTAAAATCGCACTCATCACTGGCGCCAGCCGCGGCCTGGGCAAAAGCGCAGCGCTGCACCTGGCGGCACAGGGCGTCGACATCATCGGCACCTACCACAGCGCCGCAGCCGACGCCCAAGCGGTGGTGGAACAGATTCAAGCGCTGGGTGGCCGTGCGGCCATGTTGCAACTGGATGTCAGCCAAAGCGGCACTTTCAATGACTTCGTCGGCGAGATCAGCACAGTACTCAAGGATGTTTTCGCACAGGATCACTTTAATTTTCTGATCAATAACGCCGGCATCGGCGCTCACGCCAGCTTCGCCGAAACCACCGAAGAACAGTTTGACCGCCTGGTGGCCATCCACCTCAAGGCGCCATTTTTCCTCACGCAAAAATTGCTCCCGCTGATCAGCGATGGCGGGCGCATCATCAATATCTCCAGCGGCCTGGCGCGGTTCAGCCTGCCAGGGTATTCGGCGTATGCCTCGATGAAGGGCGCGGTTGAAGTGCTGTCGCGCTACCAGGCCAAAGAGTTGGGCCCGCGCGGCATTACCGTCAACACCCTGGCCCCGGGCGCCATCGCCACCGACTTCGGCGGCGGCGCGGTGCGCGACAACCAGGACCTCAACGCAATGGTCGCCAACAACACCGCGCTGGGCCGTGCCGGTTTGCCAGACGACATCGGCGGCGCGATCTCGACCTTGCTGGCCGATGGCAGCCACTGGATCACCGGGCAACGCATCGAAGCCTCGGGCGGCATGTTTCTGTAGGCATTGTGCGCTAGCATCAATGCCTTCAAGTCACAGACAGGCAATCACCGATGAGTTTCGATCCAGGTTTGGCCGGCGGCATGGGCGTATTGGCAGCCGTGGTCGACAGCGGCATTTTTGCCCGCGCCGCCGACAGCCTGGACATGACGCCTTCGGGGGTCAGCCGGGCGATTTCGCGGCTGGAAAAGCGCCTGGGGATTCGCCTGTTCGACCGCACCACGCGCTCGGTGCAACTGACCGATGAAGGCCGACGTTTTTATCAGCAAATCGCGCCGTTGCTGGCCGGTCTCGAAGAGGCCGCCAGCTCCGCCGCCGACAGTGCATTGACCGTACGCGGGCGCTTGCGGGTGAATATCGATCCGTACTTTTCGCGCCTGGTATTGGGCCCGGTGCTGGGCGACTTCATGCGCCGCTACCCGCAATTGCAGTTGGACTTGCACACCCGCGACCAACTCGGCGATCTGGTCGCCGACGGTTTTGACGTGGCGATTCGCTTCGGCATCCCGCAATCCTCCTCGCTGATCGCGCGCAAATTGATGCAAGTGCGCGTGCTCACCGTGGCCTCCCCCGCTTACCTTGAGCAATACGGCCGACCGGCCACGCCACAAGACTTGGAAACCGGGCATATGTGCCTGGACTTTCGCGACTCGCAGACCGGGCGCCCGTTTGCCTGGGAGTTCCACCGCAAGGGCGAGCAGGTGATCGTGCGCACCGACGGGCGCTTGGTGGTCAACGACGCCAGCACCTTGTACAGCGTGTGTGAACACGGGCACGCGGTGGCGCAAATGCTCGACCTGGGCCTGACGCCGGCGCTCAATGCCGGCAGCCTGGTGGAGTTGTTTCCCGACTGGCCGGACGAGCGTTTTCCGTTGTACGCCTACTACCCGTCGCGGCATTTGCCCGCCGCCAAGGTGCGGGCGTTTCTGGAGTTTGTCGCCTCGCTCAAGCTTGGCTGACCAGCCGGCGCTGTACCAATTTTTCCCGCAGCACGTCATAGCCCCAGTGATACACATAGGTGTACGGCAGGAAGAACAGCAGCACGCCGATGTCGAGAATAAATGCCTGCATCAGGCTGATGTTCAGCCACGCTGCGATCAACGGCACACACATCAGAATCAGGCCGCCCTCGAACATCAACGCGTGCAGCACACGCGTCCAGGCGTTATTGGCGAGTTTCCAGCGTGCCTTCAGGCGGTCGAACAGGCCGTTGAAGATCACGTTCCAGGTCAGCGCCATCAGGCTGATCGCCAGGGTGACCATGCCCATCTCCAGGGCGGGCTTGTCCATGATCCACGCCAGCAACGGGGTGCAGATCAACAACGCCAAACCCTCAAAACCAATGGCTTGGCAAACACGTTCAGTAATCGACTTGGTAGGGTTCATGGCCCGGCTCCGTGAGTGACGACGGTTGCCATGATTACCCTTTGAATCGATACTTCATAACTAATAACCATCGATCAAGGCGATAGTCATGGCCTCTCATGAAGTGCTGCAGGCGTTTGTCCAGGCGGCCACCCAGGGCTCTTTTTCCGCCGCGGCGCGCAAGTTGGGCAAGAGCCAGTCCACGGTCAGCGCGGCGGTCGCGAGTCTGGAGATTGACCTGGATGTGACGCTGTTTGATCGCAGCAGCCGCAAGCCAACGCTCACCCCGGCCGGCCACGTGTTGTTGCAACGCGCCGAGCAGGTGCTGGAGGCCAGCAGCCGCCTGGCGCTGGCGGCGAGCCAGTTGTCACAGGGCCTGGAGCCTAAGCTGACCATCGCCATGTCCGATACTTACCAGTCCGACCGCTTTGAAATCGCCCTCAAAGCGTTTGAACAGCGCTACCCGGACCTTGAGCTGGAATGCCTGATCGCCGAGTGCGAAGACTTGGTCGCCCTGGTGCAGAGCGGCCGAGCGCAGATTGCGTTTATCGAGCAACAGGACACCTACCCGCCCGACCTGACGGGCGCTCCCGTGGAAGAGCGCACCGAAATTGCGCTGTTCGTTGCGCCTTCACACCCGTTGGCCCACTTGAAAAACATCTGCGTGAACACTTTGCAGCAGCATCGCGAGCTGCGCCTGGCCAGCATCATCAACCCGAATGAAATCCGTGCCACTGGGCGCGTGTGGTCGGCCCCCAGTTACCTGATGTTGATGGAAATGGCGCAGCTGGGGTTCGGCTGGGCGCCGATACCGCGCTGGCTGGTGGAGCGTTTTGGCGGCGACCACCTGGTGGAGCTCAAGGCCCGTGGTTGGCCACGCTCGGTGGCAGTGGACGCGCTGTGGTCAAGGCACCACCCGCCGGGGCCGGCGGGGAGTTGGTTGCTCGGCAAGATGTTGGAGTGATTGCCCCCAGACAACGCGTTTGCATGTGGGAGCTGGCTTGCCAGCTCCCAGAGGGTTGATCCTTATTGTCTGGGGGATTTGAGTTCAGCCAGGCGCCGCTCTAAAAAGCGCTTTTCTGGGGTTTGCTGAGTCAGTGACAGGGCTTTTTCGTACGAAGCACGGGCTTCTTCACTACGCCCCAACTGCCGACAAAACTCCCCACGCGCCGAATGTGCCCAGTGGTAATCCAGCAACTCGCCTCGCGCAAAAATCGCCTCCACTGCCTGCAGGCCTGCCAACGGCCCATCGCGCATCGCCAGCGCCACCGCGCGGTTCAACTCGATCACCGGCGACGGCACCGCCCTGAGCAACACGTCGTAGAGCCCGACAATCTGCGGCCAGTCCGTCTCCCCCGCGCTCGACGCTTCGGCGTGCACCGCCGCAATGGCGGCTTGCAGGCAATAGGGGCCAAAACGCCGTGTGCTCAACGCCTGCTCCACCAGCGCGCAGCCTTCAGCAATCAAGGACGCGTCCCACAACCCACGGTCCTGTTCATCCAGCAACACCAACTCGCCGTCGGCCGAGGTGCGCGCCGCTCGGCGTGATTCGTGCAACAGCATCAGCGCCAGCAGGCCGATGACTTCCGGCTCTGGCAGCAGCTCCACCAGCAAGCGCCCCAGCCGAATGGCTTCGCGGGTCAGGTCCTCCCGAGTAAGGTTCGCGCCCATCGACGCCGAATAGCCCTCGTTGAACACCAGGTAAACCACGCGTAACACGCTGTCCAGGCGCTCGGGCAATTCGTCGCGGGACGGCACCTGATAGGGAATCCTTGCTTCGCGAATCTTGGCCTTGGCGCGCACGATGCGTTGGGCGATGGTGGTGGGCGTGGCGAGAAAGGCGCGGGCGATTTCTTCGGTGGTGAGGGCGCAGACCTCACGCAAGGTCAGCGCCGCCTGGGCGTCAGGCGCCAGCGCCGGGTGGCAGCAGGTGAACATCAGGCGCAGGCGGTCGTCTTCCACGTCGTCCTCACTCCACTCGGCCGCTTCCAGCGCGTCGGCCTGCTCCTGCAACAAGGGGGTAAAACGGGCCTGGCGGCGCAGGCGGTCGATGGCTTTGAAACGGCCGGTCGAGACCAGCCAGGCGCGTGGATTGCTCGGCACACCGTCGTGCTGCCAGCGCTCGACCGCGACGAAGAATGCCTCGTGCAGGGCTTCTTCGGCGAGGTCGAAATCACCGAGCAAACGGATCAGCGTGGCGAGCACGCGGCTTGACTCGCTGCGGTAGATCGCCTCCAGTTCAGGCGTCAATCGGGCATGCCCTGGGTCACCAGCGTCACCAGGCGGTCGAGGCTCTGGCCCCAGCCGTCATGAAACCCCATGGCTTCGTGCGCCTGTTTATCGGCTTCGCTCCAGTGCATGGCGCGAGCGGTGTACAGCGTCTTGCCTTCGACCTCTTCGAAGGTCACTTCAGCGGTCATGAACGGCTTGCCCGACGGCACCCAGCCTGGCGAGTAAGCATCGGTAAACACCAGCCGACTCGGCGCCTGGATCTCCAGGAACACGCCCTGGGTCGGGTACTCGGCGCCATCCGGTGCGCGCATCAGGGTACGAAACAGGCCACCGACCCACAGGTTCATTTCGCACTCGGGCGTGGTCATGCCGTGGGGTCCCCACCATTGTTGCAACAAGGCAGGTTCGGTCCAGGCGCGAAACACACGGTTGCGCGGGGCGTCGATCAAGCGGCTGATGGACAGTTCAAATTCGGCAATTGGCGTTGTCATGGGATAAACCTCTTGTGGTTGTTGTTTTCAGAGATTCAATTCACGCACGGGGCGTACTTCCACACTGCCGACCCTGGCCGCCGGTATGCCACCGGCCACCTGGATCGCTTCGTTCAAGTCCTTGGCCTCGATCAGGTAAAACCCGGCGAGCTGCTCCTTGGTCTCGGCAAACGGCCCGTCGGTGATCGACAACTTGCCATTGCGCATGCGCACGGTGGTGGCGGTGCTCACCGACTCCAGTGGCTCGGCGGCGAGCATGCGCCCGCTGGCCTGGATGGCCTCGGCATAGGCAAAACACTCGGGGTCCGCAGGGCTGTCCGGCGAGGTGTGCAACACCTGCTCGTCGCTGTAGATCAGGCAGAGGTATTTCATGGGCGTCTCCGTTTTCGGACTACTGACTATAGTTCGTGGCGGTCAGGGTTTCAGGTCGAACAATGCGCTGCCGCTGTTCATGTCGAAGGGCGCCGACCAATGCTCATGCACCACGCGCCATTGGCCCTCGATGCGCTGGTAACCGGCGGTCACCCGCATCCAGCAGGCCTTCACCACGCCATCCGGCCCGGCACCGCCGCAATGCGCCAGCCAATGGGCAAACGCACTCTCGGGTGCCTCGACGATATGCAGTTCATGGAACTCAAAAATGCCGGGGCCGGGGCAGTGTTTCATGCAGTCTTCCCAATGCGTGCGGTAGGCCGCCTTGCCCTTGAATTGCAACGCGGTGACGGCGTCGAACGAGACGATATCGTCGGCGTAAAAGCTGACAATTTTGTCGACATCACGGGCCAGCACAGCCTGCTGCCATTCATCGATCAGACGGGTGATTGCAGTGCTCATGGCGATACTCCTGAGGGTGGAAAATCACGTGGGACACCCTTAGTCGAACGCGCTTTGGGTAAATCGACAGCGCGCTGAAAAATAATTTCGCCACGCGCAAACCCGCTAGAATCCACGCCTCTTTGTAGGATTTGGGATGCGCCCTGGATGGAAACCCGCCTCGTGCCCTATGAGACGCTGAACCTTGTGCAAAAACAGCAACTCGACACCCTGCAAGTGCATCCCGAGCAACTGGCGTATTCAGGCGATATCTACTGCGCGCTGAACAGCCTGCTGGTCAATCCCAGTCCCAACGCCATAAAGGGCTTCGCCCTGCTCGCCGATGACGTGCCCGTCGCGTTCCTGCTGCTTAAACGCCCGCCCTGCCTGCCTCATTGGGCCGATGAACACAGCGCCACGCTGCATGCGTTGCAGGTTGATCGGCATCAGCAGGGCCGTGGGTTTGGCAAAGCCTGTTTGCAGGCGCTGCCGGCGGCGGCCCTGCGCGCGTGGCCGCAGATCAAAGCGTTGGAGTTGTCGGTGGACGCGCAGAATGTGGCGGCGATGGGCCTGTATCTGGCGGCGGGCTGGGTCGACAGCGGCGAGGCGTATAAGGGCCGGATTGGCCATGAGCGCCGGCTGGCGTTAGTGTTTTGAAACGATAAGGAGGTGGTGAACATGCTGACAACCCTGGAACAACTCGAAACCCTCTACGGCCTCCCCCACGAGCGGGCGGTGCGCAAGGAGATCCCGTTTCTCAACGAGGATTACCAGGCCATGGTGCGGGCGTCGCCGCTGGTGGTGGTCAGTTCATCCGGGCCGGAGGGCATCGATGGCTCGCCGCGCGGCGATGTACCGGGGTTTGTGCGAATTGTGGATGAGCGCACCCTGGCGATCCCGGATCGGCCGGGCAATAACCGCCTCGATACCCTGCGCAACCTGGTGCAGGACCCACGCATCGCATTGCTGTTCATCATCCCGGGCATTGGCGAGACCTTACGCGTGAATGGCCTGGCGCAGATTTGCATCGAGCCCGAGCTGCTGGAGAGTTTTGCGGTGAATGGCAAGCCTGCGCGCTCGGTGATTCTGGTGCAGGTGCAAGCCGCGTATTTCCACTGCTCGAAAGCGTTTGTGCGCTCGGACTGCTGGAACCCCGAGCAGCACCTGGACCGTTCGGCATTGCCGTCGGCCGGGGCGTTTCACAAGCGGCTCAATGACGGGCAGTTTGACGCCGAAGCGTACGACCGGGAAATGCCGGAGCGGCTCAAGGCCACGCTGTATTGAAGGACCTGTGGGGCCGGAGCGCCGGCCCCTGTGAGTCATCAGGCTTTCTTTTCGACCGGCATCCAGATCTCAACGGAACCCGTGCCTTTGCGTGCATCAAAATCCGCGCTGTAGCGCTCGAAATCCGCCCCGGCCACCTTGTAGCCCGAGTGTGGCAACCACTCGAACATGATGCGCTCGTAGGTCTGCTCAAGCGCTTGCACCGGGCCGTGGTGCGCAAATACCGCGTAATGGCGGGCAGGCAATTCAACTGACTGGAAATTGCTGGGTACATCGCTTTTGGCCGGCACTTCAACGCCGGCCAGATAGTCGAACTCGCCTTGCTTGGCGTTGTAGCACACGCCATACATCTGGCGGTCAACGCGCTTGCTGATGTCTTTGATGTTGCCGTCGAGCACTTCCCACAACTTGGGAATATCCCCCACGGTGGCTTTGTCGTAATGGCCCTTGAGCCCGGCAATCACCAGGGCTTTGCCCTCTTCCAGGCGTGGCTGCAACGGTAGTTTTGTCTGCTGATCCATCTGAACAGTCTCCTTCTTGTGAGGGCACAAACCCGCATCGAGTAAAGGGGCATATTGACGCCTCACCCCAATCAGAAATTTTTCCTGCGCCATCTGGACAACTGGCCATCATCGACCGTATTGTCTGCCCCGCAGGCCACCGCAGTGGCCGACGTCGCTCGGACGGTTCCGGGCGCTTACGTACTCTTGAGGCAACAATGGCAGACCAAGGTTCGCCGCGCCGCTTTGCGCGCATAGATCGACTCCCCCCTTACGTTTTCAATATCACGGCCGAGCTGAAGATGGCTGCGCGTCGGCGCGGCGAAGACATCATCGACTTGAGCATGGGTAACCCTGACGGCGCCACGCCTCCACACATTGTGGAAAAAATGGTCACCGTCGCCCAGCGTGAAGACACCCACGGCTACTCCACCTCCAAAGGCATTCCGCGTCTGCGCCGGGCGATCTCGCGCTGGTACAAGGACCGCTATGAAGTGGACATCGACCCGGAAACGGAAGCCATCGTCACCATCGGCTCCAAAGAAGGCCTGGCGCACTTGATGCTCGCCACCCTCGACCAGGGCGACACCGTGCTGGTGCCCAACCCCAGCTACCCGATTCACATCTACGGTGCCGTGATTGCCGGCGCCCAAGTGCGCTCGGTGCCGCTGATTCCGGGGGTGGATTTTTTCGCTGAACTGGAACGCGCCATTCGTGGTTCGATCCCCAAGCCGAAGATGATGATCCTCGGCTTCCCGTCCAACCCCACCGCGCAGTGCGTGGAGCTGGACTTCTTCGAACGGGTGATCGCCCTGGCCAAACAGTACGACGTACTGGTGGTGCACGACCTGGCCTACGCCGACATCGTCTACGACGGCTGGAAAGCCCCGTCGATCATGCAAGTGCCGGGCGCCAAGGACATTGCGGTGGAGTTTTTCACCCTGTCCAAGAGCTACAACATGGCCGGCTGGCGCATCGGCTTCATGGTCGGCAACCCGGAACTGGTCAACGCGCTCGCGCGCATCAAGAGCTACCACGACTACGGCACCTTCACCCCGCTGCAGGTGGCGGCGATTGCGGCGCTCGAAGGCGATCAGCAGTGCGTCAAAGACATCGCCGAGCAGTACCGCCAGCGCCGCAATGTGCTGGTCAAGGGCCTGCATGAACTGGGCTGGATGGTGGAGAACCCGAAGGCGTCGATGTACGTCTGGGCCAAGATTCCCGACGCGTATGCCGCCATGGGCTCGCTGGAATTTGCCAAGAAACTGCTGCTGGAAGCCAAGGTGTGCGTGTCGCCGGGCATCGGCTTTGGTGAGTATGGGGACGATCATGTGCGCTTTGCGCTGATCGAAAACCAGGACCGCATTCGCCAGGCAGTGCGCGGGATTCGCGGGATGTTCCGCGCGGATGGGTTGGTACCCAAAACCGGGGCATAACTCGGTCAACAATGTGGGAGGGGGCTTGCCCCCGATAGCAGAGTGTCAGTCACTGCATCGGGTGACTGGTCCACTGCCATCGGGGGCAAGCCCCCTCCCACATTTGTTTTGTGGTGAACCTGTTACACCACCATCGACAGCAACATGATAAAGATCAGCGCCACCACCGACAGGATGGTCTCCATCGCTGTCCAGGTCTTGAACGTCTCGACCACGGTCATGTTGAAGTACTGCTTCACCAGCCAGAAACCCGCATCGTTGACGTGAGACAACACCAGTGAGCCTGCGCCCGTCGCCAACACCAGCAACTCACGGTTCACGCCTGGGATCATGCCCACCACCGGCACCACAATGCCTGCGCCGGTAATGGTCGCCACGGTCGCGGAACCAGTCGCCACGCGAATCACTGCCGCCACCAGCCACGCCAGCAAAATCGGGTTGATCTGCGCGTTCACCGCCATGTGGCCGATCACGTCACCCACGCCGCTGGTCACCAGCATCTGCTTGAAACCGCCGCCGGCGCCGATGATCAAAATGATCGCCGCGGTCGGCGCCAGGCTGGCGTCGAGCAGCTTGAGAATTTGCTTGGAATGAATGCCCTGGCGATGGCCAAAGGTGTACAGCGACAGCAGCAACGCCAGCAGCAACGCGGTGATCGGGTGACCGATCATGTCCATCCAGTTACGAATGGCGTGGCCGTCCGGCAGCGCGACGTCAGCGAAGGTTTTGAGCAGCATCAGGAACACCGGCAGCAGCACGGTGATCAGGGTAATGCTGAAGCTCGGCAGGTCTTTGGACTCCGGCTCGCGGGCCAGTTGATCGACCAGTTCCTGGGACGGGTTGCCCGGAATGTACTTGGCGATAAACGTACCGAAAATTGGCCCGGCAATAATGGCGGTTGGCAGAGCAACGATCAGGCCGTACAGGATGGTCTTGCCGATGTCCGCGCCAAACACGCCGATGGCCAGCAGCGGGCCCGGGTGCGGTGGCACCAGGCCGTGCACCGCCGAAAGCCCGGCGAGCAGCGGGATGCCGATTTTGATCAGCGACACGCCGGTGCGGCGCGCAACGATAAACACCAGCGGGATCAGCAACACAAAACCGATCTCGAAGAACAGCGGGATGCCCACCAGAAACGCGGCGAACATCATCGCCCACTGGACTTTCTCTTTGCCGAAGGCGCGGATCAAGGTCTGCGCGATCTGATCGGCGCCGCCGGATTCGGCCATCATTTTGCCAAGCATCGTGCCCAGCGCGAGGATGATGCCGACAAAGCCGAGCACGCCGCCAAAGCCGTCCTGGAACGCCTTGATGATCTTGTCCACGGGCATGCCCGAAGTCAGGCCGAGGAAGCCGGCCGCGATGATCAGTGCAATGAACGGGTGCACCTTGAACTTGGTGATCAAAAAGATCAGCCCGATGATAGTGACCACTGCATCTAGCAGCAGGTAAGACTCGTGGGACATGCCAAACATGGGGGGTCTCTCCTGTTTGTTGTTGTTATTAAAGCGGGTGTTGAATTTCCTGCCGGGGATAGCGCTATCTTTTCCGGCAAAAAATTAATGGGTTGGTTCAAAGCCGTGTTGCAGCCACCAGGCATTGGTTTGCTCGGCCAGGTCCTCGACGCTGTCTTCGCTGGCGTTGAGCGCCAGGGTCAGCGGCTCGCCCACGGGCGATTCAAGGGTGGCGAACTGGCTGTCGATCAGGCTGGCCGGCATGAAATGGCCGGGGCGATGGGACACGCGGTCGGCGGCCACGGCACGGGTCAGCTCCAGGAACACAAAGCCCAGGCCCGGCGCGGCTTCGCGCAGGTGGTCGCGGTATTTTTTCTTCAGCGCCGAACAGGTCAGCACCGGATGCTCGCCGGCTTTGAGCGAGCGACGCAGTTCATCGCACAGGATGTCGAGCCAGCCGGCGCGGTCGTCGTCGTTGAGGGGATGGCCGGCGCTCATCTTTTCGATGTTCGCGGCGGGGTGAAAGCTGTCGCCTTCGATGGCGGTGGCGCCGTTCAGGCGACACAGGGCTTCGCTGACACTGGACTTGCCGCAGCCAGAAACACCCATGATGACCAGGGCGGTAACAGGTTGACTCATGAAACACCTCAGGACGCAGATAGCGCTACCTTCGCACGCTGTAAGGCTAGTGCAAAAACAGGCTTTTCCCGCGCCGACTTGTCATTTTTATGGAGTGACGCGTGCATCCTCTCCGAAACCGTTGAACCGGATCAGGCAACCCTGAGTTCAAGCATTTGCAGCCTTTTGGAGACAGCGCTACCTTAGTGCCTCGATTTTTGTTTGGCAACCGCCTGATGACCTCCAAGAACGATAAAAATACCCGCACCACCGGTCGCCCGACCCTCAACGAAGTCGCCCGCCTGGCCGGCGTCAGCCCGATCACCGCCTCGCGCGCCCTGCGTGGCATCAGCACCGTGGCCACCGAGCTGGTGGAAAAAGTGCAATGGGCCGCCGCCGAACTCAACTACGTGGTCAACCCCGCCGCCCGCGCCCTGGCCTCGGCGCAAAGCCACTCGGTGGTGGTCATCGTGCCGTCGCTGTCCAACCTGCTGTTTATCGAAACCCTGGAAGCCATCCACCAAGTGCTGCGGCCCAAGGGCTTTGAAGTGCTGATCGGCAACTCCCACTATTCACGCGACGAAGAAGAAAACCTGTTGCGCAACTACATGGCCTACCAGCCACGCGGGTTGCTGCTGACCGGCTTTGACCGCACCGAAAGCGCGCGCCGGATGGTCGAGGCCAGCAATGTGCCGTGTGTGTACATGATGGACCTGGACCCGAATGCCGGCGTGAACTGTGTGGGGTTTTCGCAACTGAGTGCGGGTGAAACGGCGGCGGCGCACTTGATCTCGCGTGGGCGCAAGCGCCTGGCGTACATCGGCGCGCAGTTGGACCAGCGTACGTTGCTGCGCGGTGAAGGTTTCCGCCGCGCGCTGCAACACGCCGGTATGTATGACCCGGCGCTGGAATTGCTGACGCCGCGCCCCTCCTCCGTGGGTTTGGGTGGCGAGCTGTTTCTGCAGTTGCTGGCGGCGCATCCGGACGTGGATGCGATTTTCTTCGGCAACGACGACCTGGCCCAGGGCGCACTGCTCGAAGCCCTGCGTCACGGCATCAACGTGCCGGAGCGCGTGGCGGTGTTGGGTTTCAACGACTTGCCCGCCTCTTCTTTCATGGTGCCGCGCTTGAGCAGCATCAGCACACCGCGTGAAGCGATTGGCCGGCGTTCGGCAGAGCACCTGTTGACGATCATGGCCGGCAACAAGATCGCCAAGCCGGTGGTGGACATGGGCTTTGAGTTGCAAGTGCGCGAGAGCACCTGATTTTTGAAGGCCAAACACAACCACAGTGTGGGAGCTGGCTTGCCTGCGATGGCGCAGTGTCAGGCAATGATGTGTTGACTGACTCACCACCATCGCAGGCAAGCCAGCTCCTACCTTTTTTACCGTGCCCGCTTGAGATGTAGGACGCCTGTAGGACGCGGCTGACATTGCGGTGAGCGCCTTGCCCGGCTGCCTACGCTTACGTCAGAATCCGCCGGCTTGTGCGCTTGGGTGGTGGTCTTTAGGGTTTACCGGTCGCTGAATTTCTCGGTGACCGGGTTTAGTAGCCCGAACCTCCCAACACAATATGCACAAGCCCATTATGGCGGCTGTGCGTAGGGCGCCTTCGGGCGCGCCGGGTTTGTGTGGGATTACCGGTCTACTAACCTGCGTACAGTTGCCACCCAACTTGTTTAGTAGCGATGCGGGTGTTGGCACAAGCCAGGTACTTCAACCATGCAAAGCGTCAATTCCCCGAATACGCTCTTCACCATCATCCCCGATACACCCATCGAATCCCTGCTGATCAACAGCTACGAAACCGTATGTTCCGTCAGCGCCTTGTTGCTCGACCTCTCCGATGACCTCACTGGCAAGCACCGCGACGTAGCCCTCGCCATTCATCAATTGAGCGAGCTATCAGTGCTCATGGTAGGCAAAGCCATGGACCAGCAAACACCGCGAACCTGACGCCCCGCTCGGTTTAAAAATGTGGGAGCTGGCTTGGCTGCGATGGCGGCGGGTCAGCTACACATGGGCTGACTGACCCAGCGCCTTCGCGGGCAAGCCCGCTCCCACCTTTACCGTGCCCACTTGAGGGCAGGGTTAATCCGCTGAAGCCAGCATTTTTACCAATGCCGACGCTCCTCTGTGCAACGGCTGATTTTTCAACCACACCGCATTCACCACCATCGCCAGCCCGTTCTCGATGTTCTTGAAGTTCAAGCGCCGCAAGCGCCCCGCCGCCAGCAACGGCGCCACCACCGACTGCGGGAAGTTGCCCCAGCCCAGCCCGGCTTCCACCATCTCCAGCGCCATGCCCAGGGTGTCGGTCCGCCAATAGGATTGCCCCACCAGTGGCCGACGATCGCTGAGGGGCAAGTCCCGACCGGCCACCAGAATCTGTCGCACCCGCACCAAATCTTCCAAAAACGGTTCGCCGCCCGCCTGGGGGTGTCGCGGGCTGATACAGGCCATCAGTTGCTCGCTGCCGACAAACTGAAACCGCTCCAGCACATTCACGCTCAACCCCGCATAGGCCAGGCACAGCTGCACCCGGCCGCTGTGCAGCAGCTGCAAAACGTCATCTTGCGGGGCGGTCAGCACTTCGATGTCGAGCAACGGGAATTGCTCACTGAGTTCGCCAATGGCGGCCAGCAGGCGGCGCGTATTGATGTCGGCGCCCACGCCAATCGACAGCTTGCTCTCCAGACCCTGAGACAGTTGCAACGCATGCACCTGCAACTGTTTGAGTTGCTCGGCCATCAGCCGTGCATGGGGAATCAACGCCAGCGCCAAGTCGGTGGGCACCGGCTCGCGGTGGCTGCGATCGAACAACGGGTAACCCAGCTCGGCTTCAAGGTTGGCAATGCCCATGCTCACCGCTGAAGGCACCTTGCCCAATGCCCGCGCCGCCGCCGAAAACGAGCCACGCTCCACCACCGCCAAGAACAATTGGACACTGTCGCTGGTAAAACTCATCGCGTCACCTATCAATAAAACTGAAACCTTCTGACTTTTAGTATCAGCCAAGCTGACGCTATCTTCTGCGCCCTCTGAGGTTCCTGTCACGTAGAAAAGAGGAAGTGGTATGCAAGGCGTGAAACGCAAACTGGTGTATGTGTCGCTCTATGAGCTGATCGGCATGACCTTCTCGGCGCTCGGGCTGGCGCTGCTGTCGGGCACTCACCCCTCCAGCACGGGGCCGCTGGCGGTCGTCATCACGACCATCGCGGTCAGCTGGAACTTCATTTACACCTCAGTGTTCGAGCGCTGGGAAAGCCGCCAGGCCGACCGCACGCGCACCGTCAAACGGCGGATTGCCCACGCGGTCGGGTTTCAACTGACGCTGATCGTCTTCCTGATTCCGCTGATCGCCTGGTGGATGAAGGTCAGCCTGGTGCAGGCGTTTATGCTGGACCTGGCGTTGATCCTGTTCATTCCCTGCTACACGTTTGCCTTCAACTGGCTGTTCGACCGCACCTTCGGTTTGCCCGCGTCGGCGCTGCCGGCCACAACCGCGTAGCGTCGAAGGTTTACCCCTGATAGATTCCCATGGGTCATCTCCATCGTCAGGGAAGTACCATGGGACACTCACTGAAAATCCTGGGCCGCACGTCCTCCATCAACGTGCGCAAAGTGCTCTGGACCTGCCAGGAACTGGGCATCGACTACGTGCGCGAAGACTGGGGCATCGGTTTCAAACCCACCCAGTCGGCCGAGTTCCTCGCCCTGAATCCCAACGCCCAGGTGCCGGTGCTGATCGACGACCACGGCGTGCTGTGGGAATCCAACACCATCTGCCGCTACCTGATAGGCCTTTACCAACGCCACGACCTGTTGCCCGCCGAGCCGGCGCCACGCGCTCGGGTCGAGCAGTGGATGGACTGGCAAGCCACCGAACTCAACCGCGCCTGGGGCAATGCGTTCACCGCCCTGGTGCGCAACAACCCGGACGGTCTCGACCCGGCGCAGATTGCCGCCGCCGTGCAGGTATGGAATGACAAGATGGGCCTGCTGGAGCAACAGCTGGCCAAGACCGGCGCCTACGTGGCTGGCGACGAATTCACCCTCGCCGATATCCTCATCGGCCTCTCGGTGCATCGCTGGCAGAACGCCCCGATGGAGCGCCCGCCCTACCCCGCAGTGGCCGCCTACTACCAGCGCCTCAGCCAACGCCCGGGCTTTCAGACCTTCGCCCTCGCCGGTCATAACTGAAACAAGGACACCCCCGTGAAAGGACTCAACGTATTGCTCACCGGCGCCTGCGGCAGAATCGGCAGGGTATTTTTCGAAGCCTCGAAAGACCGCTACCGCTTCACCCTTACTGACCGCGCCGCACCGGACTTTGACCTGGGCGAGCACCGTTACATCAACGCCGACCTCAGCGACAAAGCCAGCCTGGCCGGCCTGCTCAATGGCATCGACGTGATCGTGCACCTGTCCGGCATCCCCGACGCCAGCGCCGCGTTCGAGGAGCTGCTGCCCAACAACATCCTCGCCACCACCTACCTGTTCGAAGCCGCCGTGGCCGCGGGCGTAACACGCCTGGTGTACGCCAGCAGCGCGCAAGCCATCGAGGGCTACCCGGTTGACCGGCAGATCACGCCCGGCATGCAGGTCATGCCCGCCAACCTCTACGGCGTGAGCAAATGCTACGGCGAGGCGCTGTGCAGCTACTACGCGGCAAAAACCGCGCTGTCGACCATTGCCCTGCGCATCGGCGCCTTCGAATCGCGCCAAACCCCCGACCTGAACAACGCCCGCGACCTCAGCGCCTGGCTCAGCCCGCGTGACGCCGTGCAATTGCTGCAACGCTCGGTTGAAGTCGAAGGGGTCAAACACCTGATCGCCCACGGCATTTCCAATAACCGCTTCAAGCGCCTGGACCTGAGCGAAACCACACGGGTGCTGGGCTATCAGCCGGTGGACGATGCATTCCAGACCTTCGAGATGCCCATCACCTACTGACCCTTGCGCCATAAAACCTTCAAACCTGAAGGCTTGGCGCAATAAATCGGCAATTGCGTGCCGTGGCGCACGCAATTTCACAAGCGCCGGTTTACGTTAGCCCGCTAAGATTCCAGGTCACTGCCCCTGGAATCCGCCCATGTCGACACTCACCGCCTCAGCCACGGACGGCATTGACCCGATCCGTGCCGCCCACATCAGCGCGCGCATTGACCGCTTGCCCGCCGTCGCCACGCTCTGGCGCCTGGTGGCGTTGCTGTCGATCGGCGGTTTTTTCGAGCTGTATGACTTGTTCCAGACCGCCTATATCAGCCCCGGCCTGATCAGCGACGGGATTTTCCACACCGGCAGCGAGGGCGTGTTCGGGTTCTCCGACCAGGCCGCTTTCGCCTCGGCAACCTTCCTCGGCCTGTTCCTCGGCGCCAGCCTGCTCAGCCCCATTGCCGACCGCTTCGGGCGGCGGGCGATCTTCACCTTCGCGTTGATCTGGTACACCGTCGCGACGGTGTTGATGGGCATCCAGACCTCCGCCCTGGGCATCATCTGCATGCGCTTTCTGGTGGGCATTGGCCTGGGCATCGAACTGGTGACCATCGACGCCTACCTTTCGGAACTGGTGCCCAAGCGCATGCGCAGCTCGGCCTTTGCCTTTGCGTTTTTCATCCAGTTTTTGTCAGTGCCGGCGGTGGCGTTGATGTCATGGTGGCTGGTGCCCCAGGCGCCGTTCGGGGTGTCCGGCTGGCGCTGGGTGGTGCTCAGCAGTGCAGTGTTTGCGCTGTTTATCTGGCAACTGCGCAAGCGTCTGCCGGAGTCACCGCGCTGGCTGGCGCAGAAAGGCCGTTTTGACCAAGCCGGGCAGATCATGGACAGCCTGGAAGCACGCTGCCAGAAAGACCACGGTAAAGCGCTGGATGAACCCGAACCCGAAGCCGTCAGCGTGCAGGGCAACGGCCGCTTTGCCGATATCTGGCAACCGCCTTACCGCCGCCGCGCGTTGATGCTGATCGTGTTTCACGTGTTCCAGGCCATCGGCTTTTTCGGCTTCGGCAATTGGTTGCCGGCGTTGCTCTCGGGCCAGGGCGTGAGCGTGACCCACAGCTTGCTGTACGCCTTTATCATCACCCTCGCCTACCCGCTGGGCCCGTTGCTGTTTGTGAAGGTGGCCAACCGCTTCGAAAACAAATGGCAGATCGTCGGCTCGGCCATGGGCGCGATGATCTTCGGCAGCCTGTTCGCCCTGCAAACCACGGCGGTGGGGCTGGTGATCTGCGGGGTGATGATCACCTTTTGCAACGCCTGGCTGAGCTTCAGTTATCACTCGTACCAAAGCGAACTGTTCCCCACCAATATCCGCGCGCGGGCGGTGGGCTTCTGCTATTCGTTCAGCCGTTTGTCCACGGTGTTCAGCAGCTTGTTGATCGGTTTTATCCTCGAACACCTGGGCACGCCGGGCGTGCTGGCGTTTATCGCCAGCAGCATGTTGATCGTGATGATCACCATCAGCTGGTTCGGGCCGCGCACGCGTAACCTGGCGCTGGAAAATATTGCGCACTGACGGCAAGCCTTGGCCGCCGACGGGACAAAGATTGCCGCGGCGGCGGTGTCATCCCCAATAAAAACGGGCACATCGCCCTCGGCATGCTATTTGCTCCGCCTGAAAGACCGAACACATCCTCAGGTGACCGATCATGCTGGTTAACAACAACGCCCAAGCGGTGTCGACCGTCCAACAGCTCAAGCGACCCGACATGGACCCCGCCAATGCCGCCGCCGGCACGCTGTACAGCGGCGCCCTGCAAGCGGCGCAGCAAAGCGTGACCGCACCGGCCGCGCAGAAGGACCTGGACAAGGCCAACGACCGTATCGACGAAGCCTTTGCCAAGACCCGTGTGCAGTTGCAAGCCAGCACGGCGGCAACGACCGCCACGACGGCATCCACCACGACGGCAACAAGCACCGATGTGCCTGCCGCCGGCTCGACCACCAGCAGCGCGCGCGCCGACTTCACCGACTACATGAACAAATCCCCGGCCGAACGCATTCGCGAACAGCTGCTCAAGGAGCAGGGTTTGACCGAAGAGCAGGTGCAAGCCATGCCGCAGGAAAAACAGGACGCGATTGCCAAACAAGTGGCTGATCGTGTGAAGCAGCAGCAAGAACAGCAAGTAGCGGCGAAAGCCACGGACCCGGCGCAGTCGGTGAAAGAGACCCTGGCTGCGATTTAACCGACACGGCCAATCAAACTGTGGGAGCTGGTTTGCATGCGATAGCCTCACCTGGGTGTACTTGATACACCGGGGTATCTGCATCGCAGGCAAGCCAGCGCCCACAGGGATCGCGCTTACTGCAGCTGCAGGGTCGAGTTGAACTGACTGATCGCATCCACCACATGCCGTGACCCTTCCTGAATTTCCAGGATCACCTGCCCCGCTTCATTCGCCAGCTCCACCCCAAGCCCGGTGCGGCTCAGGCTCGACTGCATGCTCGAAACCGCGCTCAGCGACAGGTCGTGGTTCTTGCGCACCACCTCCACAATCTCCACCGTCGCCTGGCTGGTACGCGCCGCAAGGCTGCGCACTTCATCAGCCACCACCGCAAACCCGCGCCCATGCTCGCCGGCCCGCGCAGCTTCAATGGCCGCGTTGAGCGCGAGCATATTGGTCTGCTCGGCGATGCTGCGAATGGTCTGCACGATGGAGCCGATGATGTCCGACTGCTTGCTCACCGCATCGATGCTCTGGGCCGCCTGGTTCAGGTCGTGGGAAATCTCTTCGATGATCTGCACGGTTTGCTGCACCACCTCCGAGCCCTTGCGTGCGCAGGCATCGTTTTGTACTGAGGTGGCATGGGCCGAGTCGGCGGCGGTACGCAGGGTGGTGACCTGATCGGTGATGTCACTGGCGAACTTCACCACTTTGTACAGGCGCCCATTGGTATCGAAGATCGGGTTGTAGGAGGCCTCCAGAAACAGGGTTTTGCCGTACTTGTTTTTGCGTTCAAAGCGGTGGGAATGGTATTCGCCGCGGTTGAGCGAGGCCCAAAAGGCCTTGTACGCCGGGGCTTCCACTTCGCCGCGATGGCAAAACATGCTGTGGTGCTGGCCAATGATTTCTTCGCGGGAATACTGCACGGTGCGCAAAAAGTTGTCGTTGGCGTTGATGATCTGGCCTTGTGGGGTGAACTCGATCACGGCCATGGACCGGCTGATCGCGTCGATCAGGCTCTGGTTCTCGTGTTCATGGTGAACCCGCGCAGAAATGTCCGACGCCACTTTGATCACGCTCAGCACCTGATTGCTGCTGTCCAGCACTGGCATGTAGCTGGCTTCGAGCCACACTTGCTCACCGCGCTTGTTCAAGCGCATGAACGTGCCGCTGAGCGCTTCACCCCGCGCCAGGTCGCGCCACAGCTTGGCGTAGGTCTCGGTGTGGGTGTACGCCTCTTCGCAAAAGATGCGGTGATGTTTGCCGCGAATCTCCTCCACGCTGTAGCCCATGGTTTTGCAGAAGTTGAGATTGGCGTCGAGGATCACGCCGTTGCGGTCGAACTCGATCATCGCCATGGAACGGCTGATGGCAGCCAGCTTGGTGTTGGCTTCGGTGAGGGCACAGGAAAAACGTTCGATTTCTTGCAGGTCGGATTTGTGATGGCGGTTGAACATGGTCAGATCACCCTAGATTCCCGGCGCCTGAGACGGCGCATTCCATTCTTCAGTTGGCTATTGCTGGCACACCGTCATGGGGAAAAAACCATCCGAATCGCTTTACATGCCAAGCGTCATCAACGGTTGTGGGTGAGCATAGACAGGGCATGGCGCTATGCAAGGCCACTAGTCAGCCAGCATTTTTAACAATGCACCGACCGCCGCCGAGGGTGGAAGGGTCGGTGAACCGACCAAGGCAAACTCACGGTACAACGGCACCGTCAGCGGCATCACGCGCAGGCCAGTGCGCTGTGCCGGCAAAGCCATTTCCGGCACCAGCGTGACACCGACGCCCTCGCGCACCAGGCTGTAGGCGCTGCTCCATTCACGTACTTCCACGCGGATATCGCGCAGGCGCAGGCCGGCGTCGGCCGCCAGGCTGCGGGCATTCGCGGTACAGCCGCCGGTGGCCAGTACGAAGGGTTGTTCGAGCAAGGCTTCGAGCGCCACGCTGGCATCCTCCGCGCGCTGCGCCAGTGCATGATGGGATGGCAGCACTGCCATCCACAGGTCGCGACCCAATACCGTGGCGTTGCGCTCGGGCTTGGGGTTGAGCACCACGCCCAAATCGATCAGGCCCGCGTCGAGCAAGGTGTGCACTTCGCTGTCGGTCACTTCCAGGGTGGTGACCTCGATACCCGGGTTCAACTGACGGAAACGCTGCAGCAACGGCGCGAGAAAAGTCGCCAGCACCTTCGGAAAACTGGCGATGCGAATGTTCCCACGCAGCAGCGGGCGCGCTTCATCCACCGTGGTGCGAATGGCCTGCAGCGCGCCCATCATCACCCGCGCCTGCGCGATCACATTGAGCCCAAGCGCTGTGGGCAACGTCTTGCGCGGTTCACGGGTAAACAGTTGCGCGCCCAGCGTCGCCTCCATGGACGCCATGGCCTGGCTGGCGGCGGACTGCGTCATGCCCACCTGTTCGGCAGCCGCCGTGATGCTGCCGTGGTCGGCGACGGCCACCAGCAGGCGCCAGTGCATCAGGTTCATCATGGCAGTAGCTGTCCTTATGGATGGGGTTTGCAGGTTTAATTTTACGCACGGTGCCACGCCCGCGAGACTGGCGCAAACCCAACGGAGTCGCCCTTGATGAAACTGTATTTTTTCCCCAACGCCTGTTCGCTCGCCCCGCATATCGTGCTGCGCGAATTGGCGCTGCCGTTCGAGCTGGTGCAGGTGAACAACCAGGCTAAAACCTTCGGCGACGGCGAAGACTTCCTGCAGATCAACCCCAAGGGCTACGTGGCGGCGCTGCAACTGGACAACGGCGATGTGCTGACCGAAGCCAGTGCCATCCTGCAATACCTGGCCGACCTCAAACCCGCCGCCCTGCTCGCCCCGGCCAATGGCAGTTGGCAACGCGTACGGTTGCAGGAATGGCTGAACTTTATCGCCAGCGAGATTCATGGCGGGTTGGCGATTTTCTTCAACCCGGCCATTCAAGGCGAAGTGCGGGCGATGTTTGTGGCCACGCTGTTCAAGCGCTTTGCAATTCTGGTGCAGACACTGGAGCGTCAGGACTACCTGCTGGGCGAGCAGTATTCGGTGGCGGACGCATATTTGTTTGTGGTGCTGCGTTGGGCGAGTGTCCACGCTATTGATTTGCAACAGTGGCCGACGTTGGCGGCGTTTCAACACAGAGTGGGTGAGCGCCAGGCTGTGATCGAGGCCTTGGCTGCCGAAAATCCATGACCTGAAATGCAATCAACCCTGTGGGAGCGGGCTTGCTCGCGAATGCGGTGGGTCAGTCAGCGCATGCATCAGCTGATACACCGCCTTCGCGAGCAAGCCCGCTCCCACAGTTGATCTGCTTCGTTTCAAAGAAAGGGTTTCAAGCTGCCATCGGTGATGAACGCACTCAACGCCAGCACATCCACCGAGCCCGACCGGTCCTGATCCAAATGCGCCACTTCGCTGCGCACCGCGTCATGGACCCGCCGCGTACCCTGCCCCAATCGCGATACACCACGCAGGTCCACCGGCGGGTCTTGTCGACCACCGCCAGCGCCTGCCCGGCGTAGTCTTCCACCCGATCGGCCACCGGCGTGTCCACCGCGGCACCGAGCCCGGTGAAGTGGCCGTTGATGCCGCCGCCAGAAATCAGGTGAGTGCGCGGCTCGATCACCGCCTCGCCACGGCCCTGAAGCGCCAGGCTGGCCTGGATGGCAGTGAGGATTTCCTCGTTGGACAGGTTGAGCGCGTCGATGTCCAGGCCGTTGAGAAAGTCGATGTAGATCGGTTGCATGGTCTGCTCACTGATGGGAGGTTTTAGAGCTTGTTGTGCCGAGCGGGATTCCTGTGGCAAGTGGGCTTGTTGTGGCAAGTGGGCTTCCTGTGGCGAGCGGGCTTGCCCCGCGTTGGGCTGCGAAGCGGCCCCATTCCAGACCTGCGCGCGTCCCCTGACACACTGCGGTGAATGGTTTTGGGGCTGCTGCGCAGCCCAACGCGGGGCAAGCCCGCTCGCCACAACAGCCCCGCTCGCCACGGGAAGCCCGGTCGCTCACAGGAGGCTTGCTGGCCGCAGGATTCAGGGGCCCTTGAACACGATCTGCTGCACATCGACCTTCTTCGGGATCAGGCCATTGGCAAAAAACAGGTCGGCAGTGCGTTGCTGGTTGGCGATGTCGACGGCTTCCAGCGGACGAATCGGCGCGGGTGAGCGGTGTTCGAAGTAGCTTTTAACCACCGCCGGTGGCAGGCCCAGGGTCTTGGCCATCAGCGCAATGCTTTGCTCGGGTTGGTCCAGGGACAGGCGCTGGGCCTTGGCCAGGGTGTTGATAATCGTGCCGACCGCTTGCGGGTGCTGCTTGGCAAACGGGCTGCTGACCACAAAGAAACTGCCCGCCGGGTTGAGGCCTTGGCCATCGCCCAGCACGCGGGCGGAACCGTCGACCACGGCCGCGGAGTAGTACGGGTCCCACACTACCCAGGCGTCGACCTTGCCTTGTTCAAACGCGGCACGGCCATCGGACGGCGACAGGTACACCACGTCGACATCCTTCCACTGCAAACCGGCGCGCAGCAGGCTCTTGAGGAACAGGTTGTGTGCGCTGGAACCCTTGAGCAGCGCCACGCGCTTGCCCTTGAGCTCGGCCACGCTCTGAATCGTGCTGGCCTTGGGCACCAACACCGCTTCGGTCTTGCCCTCGTTCGGCTCGACCGCGAAGTACTGCAAATCAATGCCGGCGGCCTGGGCGAAGATCGGCGGGATGTCGCCGATGTTGCCGATGTCCAGGCTGCCGCCGTTCAGCGCCTCGATCAGCGGCGGGCCGCCAAGGAATTCGATCCATTGCACCTGGGTGCCGGGCAGCGCGTCTTCAAACAACTTGTGCTCGCGGGCCAGCACCATGCTCACCGAGCTTTTCTGGTAGCCGATGCGCAACGTGGAAGGTTCGGCGGCGAGCACATGGCTGGCCACCAGCGAAAGAACCACAACAGCGAGGGCTTTGAGCATCAGAGGGCTCCCTTGACCTTGGCCGCGACATCCGCCGGCACCCATTGCTGCCAGACGTTCGGCTGCTCTTTGAGGAACGCCAGCGCGACCTGGCGTGGCTGTTCACGTTTCTCGCTCATCTGCGCAAGGATGCCGTTGAGCAGGTCGATCGGCAGGTCGACTTTTTCAAAGAACGTGACCAGTTGCGGGTACTGCGCCTTGAACGGCGCCGACACGCCAATCGCCAGGTGCGCCGGCATCGAACGGGTGCCGATGGGGTGCGGGTTATTGGCGTCGGCCAGGGTTTTCCAGGCCTCGGCGTTGAACGGCGGTTCTTCCAGTTTGATCAGCTTGAAGCGGCCGAGCAGCGGGGTTGGCGACCAGTAGTAGAACAACACCGGTTTGCCGCGGCGGATCGACGACGCCACTTCGGCATCCAGCGCCGCGCCGGAGCCGGTGCGGAAGTTGACGAAGGTGTCAGTCAGGCCATACGCCTTGAGCTTCTGGCTGTTGACGATTTCCGAGGTCCAGCCGGTGGGGCTGTTGAGAAAGCGGCCTTTGCTTGGGTCTTCGGGGTCGCGGAACACGTTCTTGTAACGCGCAAGATCGGCGACCGACTTGAGGTCCGGCGCCAGCGGTTTGATGCCGCGCTCGGCGTCGCCCTTGATCACGTATTCCGGCACCCACCAGCCTTCGGTGGCGCCTTTGACCGTGTCGCCCAGGCCGAACACTTTGCCTTCGCCTTCGGCCTTGACCCACGCCGGACTGCGCCCGGCCCACTCTTCGCCGATCACTTGAATGTCGTCCTTGGCCAGCGCGGCCTCCAGGCTCACGGTGCTGCCGGGCAAGGTGTCGGTGGGCAGGCCGTAGCCTTTCTCGACGATCAGGCGCAGCACTTCGGTGATCAGGCTGCCGCTTTCCCAGGTGATGTCGCCGAAGTGGATCGGTTTGACGGCGTCGGCGGCGTGGGCCAGGACGGTCAGTGCCAGCAGCGAACCACCGAGCAGGTTTTTTAGTGTTTTCATGAGTAGCCTCTTGGAGATTCGATTCACAACGCATTCAAAGTGGGCAGGGTCACTGGGTGAAACCTTCAGGCCGCATTGACGGTTACCCACAACCCGGTGCGGCGGGTGATGTGGATCGGCAAGCTGCGCGCCAGGGTGTCGAGGATTTGCTGCGGGTTGTCCAGCCGATAAAGGCCGCTGACGCGCAAGCCGGCGACTGACGGGTCCAGGCGCAACACGCCACGGTGATAGGGCCGCAACGCGTCGATGACTTCCGCCAACGGGCGGTCGCGCACTTGCAGCAAGCCATCGATCCACGCCGTGGCGCCGGCCGAACTGACCCGCACCGGGCCGAAGCCGGCACGGTCGAAATGCACTTCAAGGCCGGCAGCGAGTGGCAGGCAACGGTTGAGCGCGCGGGCCATGTAGTCGCTGACCGAGCGTTGGGAAATCCCCAGTTCGGCGGCGATCTCGGGATACGTCAGGCCATTGAGTTGCGACAGCAGGAACGTCGCCTTGACCTTGGCCGGCAAGCCGTCGAGCAACTGGTCGATGGCCTGCAAGGCTTCGAGCATGTGCGCCAGGTCTTCGGGAGACGGTGCGGTGCAGGCTTCGTCGTTGTCCAGGGCATCGAGATACGCGCGCTCCAGATCGCGCCGGCGCCACAGCTGGTACATCAGGCGCTGGGCGATGGTGGTGAGCAAGGCGCGGGGCTGGCGTATCGGCACCACGCCTGGCGAATTCAGCAGTTGGACGAAGGTGTCGGCGGCGATGTCTTCGGCGTGGGCACGCGAATCGAGATGGCGGTGCAAACGGCTGCACAGCCAGTCGTAATGACTGCGGAACAATCCGCCCACGTAATCGCTGTGAGAAGTGTCGGCGCCGGACATAGTGGCTCCATCTGAGTAGGTTGCGCGTTATGTCCGGTGTTCCGGTGGAGCGATCCTAGCAAGGCTGCTTATTCTTTAATAATATTTAAAAAGTATTTTTATATAACCTTATTGAAGCTTCGAATAACCCGCGTTGACCGCCTGTTGCTGGTAATCCAACAGCACGCGGTAGTCGTCTTCGCGGGCGGGCAGCACTTGCTGGATACCCAGCGTGTCGACCACCTGCGGTAAATCCTGCAACGCCAGGTTCATCGCCTCGCGGATCTGCGCCACGTGCTCATCGCTCAGTCCAAGCGGCCCAATGTAAGGCAAGGTCGGGCTCGGCGCGCTGCGGGTGACGATGCGCAGCCCCGCCACTTCCTGCGGGGCAAAACGCGCCAGGTAGTCGTAGGTGACGCTGTCGATGGCGGCGAGGTCGGCAAGGTTTTCGCGCAGCCAGCGCAGGCTTTCACGGTGGGCGCCGCTGATGCCGACGCTGGCAAAGAAACGGCCGCCGCGCTGCAACGGCGCGAGACGTTCGCGCAGCAGGTTCATGCCGCTGTTGGAGTCATGGCCGTTGATCACGCCACGGCTGTGGTAGAAGTCCGCCAGCGCGGTTCGCGGGTTGTCGTCGCGGGTCAGCAGCAGGCTGCAGTGTTCGCCCTGGCTGCTGTGAGCCAACTCGTAGCGTGGGCGACCGATCACGCGCACCTGGCCGCGCAGTTGGGTCATCAGCGGATAGCCGCAGGTTTGCGTGACGAGCAGTTCGGGCGCCAGCCACAGGCCGTGCAGGTCGAGGTGGTCGGCGTTGCGGCGGCTCAGGTTCAGACGCTCGACTATCCGCGCCAACCACTGCTGGTTGGCGCGCTGCACCGCTTCGGGGGCGACGTACATCAGCAATTCGGCGTAGTGATCACGCATGGGCGTCTCTCAGGCAAAAGGGTGCCGGGGGCTGTCGATGGCCTTGAGGCCGTGGCGGCTGATCAATTGGCCGTAGCCCTGCACCACAAACCCGCCGCTGCGCGCCACCCATTGTTCGCGGCGGGCGTGGTAGACGGTGGGCAGCAGGTACCAGGGCAGTTTCGGCAAGTCATGGTGCACCAGGTGCAGGTTGTTGTTGAGGAACAGCCAGGTCCAGGGCCAGGCCGCTTCGTTGAGGACGGTGCGCTGTTCCGGCTGCCGGTGCGGACGGTGCTCATAGTAGGAACGGATCGACGCCAGGGACAAGGCCGGCACGCTGACCAGCAGCAGGTAATGCCACACCGGCAGTGCGCTGCAGTGGGCGATGAAGCTCAGCATCAATAAAGTCACCACGCCGTGGGCCAGCCACATCGGCCACACGTGGGGCAAGCGTTGAAGCTCATGACGCGCCAGTCGGCCAATCGCCAACGGCGCCGCGAGCAGGAACCGGCCGAGCACGGTTTTGGTCAGCCAATGCACGCGGCGTTTGAGCAACGAGCTGTTGTCCCATTGCAATTGGTTGAGGTAGCGGCTTTCCGGGTCGATGCCCGGCAGCGTCAGGTCTTCATCGTTGTGGTGCAACAAATGGCTTTCGCGGTACAGCGTGTAGGGATACCACACGGCAAATGGCGCATAGCCGAGCAGTTTGTTTACAAGAAGCGAGCGGGTGGGATGGCCGTGGAGCAATTCGTGTTGCACCGACAGCCACAGCGTCACCAACGGGATCAGCAGCAGGGTGCTCAGCCACAGGCCCAGCCATTGACTGGCGAGCATCACGGCGAACCAGCCTGTGTACACGCCGATCAGCAACAGCCAGGTCGGCCATTCGGTTCGGGCGGTAAAACGGTGCACCAGGGCTTCGATTTCCCGGCGCTGGGTCAGATCAAGGTAGTTGGCCATCGGCAGCTCAGAGCAGGTGTTTCCTGCTCTGTGCATTGAGGCTCGAAAATCTTGCAGACCGTTTGGTTCTAAGCTTGTAACTCAGTGACCGAACAGGCCTGTGTCGGACTTCTTGGCTTTTTTGTCGGCGCGTTTTTCATCGGCGGTTTTTGCCGGTTTCTTCTTCGCGGCTTTCTTTGAATCCATACCTTTGGCCATGATGCATGCTCAACTGAAGGGGATGTAACAGTGGGTATACCACCTATTGCCGGGCAGAAGGCGCTTATAATCCCCGGCCCTTGATATTGCTCGCTTGAAGACCATGCCCGAACTGCACCTCGAACCGCTGGCAGCGCCCCTGTGGCCGCTGCTCAACAAGTTTTACCGTAGCCATGATTCGTCGATGAAAGCCATCAAAGGTGGGCGTTTATGGGTGGCGCGTGACGGCGAAATCGTGGCCGGGTTGTGCCTGAGCCCGGTGGTGGGTGGGCAGTGGCTGACCGGGGTGTTTGTGGACCCCGCGTATCGCGGCAACGGGTTGGCGGCGCGGCTGATTCTGCAGGCTGTGGCCGAGGTGGAAGGCACAGTCTGGCTGCTGTGCCATCCGGATCTGGAAGGTGTGTACCAGCGCATGGGCTTCACTCAGGACACGGTGCTGCCACAATCGCTCAGCGAGCGGCTG
This sequence comes from Pseudomonas sp. TREG-RG-20F-10-E-6-01, assembly GCF_022662455.1. Lineage (NCBI taxonomy): Bacteria > Pseudomonadati > Pseudomonadota > Gammaproteobacteria > Pseudomonadales > Pseudomonadaceae > Pseudomonas > Pseudomonas sp. TREG-RG-20F-10-E-6-01. The sequence goes on from NZ_JAKNQP010000002.1 coordinate 795,725, forward strand.
GTGCGCTACAAACGCAATAAACCCATGATCGCCATGGGGCTTATAACCAAGGGTGAGGTGCACCTCGGATAATGTGTGATCGCCCGGCAGAGGCCCATGCTAGCCTCGACGGCACAGTGGCCCCTTACAGGATGATCATGAAAACGACGCTTGCAGCTTTGTCCCTCACCGCCCTGCTCGTTCCAACGCTCAGCCAGGCAGCCGATTCACCGATTACCGCCGCGCAGTACGCCAGCGTGCTCGCCGGCAGCTGGCGCGACCCGGCCAACAGCGCGCGCGATGTTTACCGCCATCCGCAGCAAACGTTGGAATTCTTCGGCCTGGGCGCCCAGCAGACGGTGATCGAAATCACGCCGGGCGGCGGCTGGTACAGCGAAGTGCTGGCGCCGTTGCTCAAGGACCATGGGCATTACGTCGCCGCCGTGCAGGCTGCGAGCAGCAGTGCTTACGCCGCGACGTCCGAACAGAACCTGAAAAACAAATTCGCCGCCGACCCTGCGCGTTATGCCAGGGCCGAGGTTGTCGAGTTCGATCCCAAGGCGCCGGTGTTCGGCAAGCCTGCGTCGGCCGATGCCGTACTGACCTTTCGCAATGTGCATAACTGGGTTGACGCGGGCACCGCGCCGGCCACCTTCAGCGCGTTCTACACGGTGCTCAAGCCCGGTGGGGTGCTGGGCGTGGAAGATCATCGGGCCAAGGATGGGGCGGATCTGGAAGCGATCAAGGACAGTGGTTACCTGACCACCGCGCAGGTGGTGAAGCTGGCAACGGACGCCGGGTTCAAGCTGGCGGGGCAAAGCGAGGTGAATGCCAACCCGAAGGACACCAAGGATTACCCCGGTGGGGTATGGACCTTGCCGCCGGCATTGAAGTTGGGTGAACAGGACAAGGCCAAGTATGTGGCGATTGGCGAGTCGGATCGGATGACGTTGCGGTTTGTGAAACCGGCTAAATAACCCGCTTTGAAATGCAATGCAAAGGTAGGAGCGGGCTTGCTCGCGAATGTGGAGTATCAGTCACAGGATATGTCACTGATACACCGCCTTCGCGAGCAAGCCCGCTCCCACATTTGGATCTCATTGGGCCTGAAAGCTATTCGTCAGCCTTCGGATCCATGTCCGGAAACATCACTTCAATGAACCCGAACTTGCTGAAGTCGGTAATCCGCGAGGGATACAACCGGCCGATCAGGTGATCGCATTCATGCTGCACCACGCGCGCATGGAAACCCTCGGCGATGCGTGTGATCGGCTCGCCTTTAGGGTCGAAACCCTCGTAGCGAATCTGCTGGTAACGGTCTACCGCACCACGCAGGCCGGGCACGGACAGGCAACCTTCATAGCCCTCTTCCACCACCGGGCTGAGCGGGGTGATCAACGGGTTGATCAGGATGGTCTGCGGCACCGGTGGCGCATCCGGGTAACGCTCGCTGGCCTCGAAACCAAAGATCACCAGTTGCAGATCGACGCCGATCTGCGGTGCGGCCAGGCCAACGCCGCCGACGTGTTCCATGGTCTGGAACATGTCGTCAATCAACTGCCAAAGCTCGGGGCTGTCGAACATTTCCGGCGGAACCGGCGGTGCAATACGCAGCAGGCGCTCATCGCCCATTTTCAGGATTTCACGGATCATCGATCAGGCTCAATGGGTGTGGGCTTGGAGTGGTCCCGGCCTAGGCCTGAGACGTGCTGTTTTTCATCCGTGTCAGAAACGTGCTCGGCGGGTTCATCGAACTCTTTTTCTCCCGGGTCCTTGCCTTCAGCCGACATGTGTTCGATCACGGCATTCATCTCCGCACCCAGCAGCAGCACCGCGGCGGAAATATAGAAGTACAGGAGCAGGACGATGATCGCACCGATACTGCCATACATGGCGTTGTAGTCGGCGAAGGTTTTAACGTAGTAGCCAAAGCCCAGGGAAGCAACGATCCACACCACCACGGCGAGCACCGAGCCTGGCGTGATGAAGCGGAATTTCTGCTCCACATCGGGCATCACGTAATACATGAGGGCCACGGCGAACATCAGCAAAATCACGATCAGCGGCCAGCGCAGGATGGTCCATAAGGTCACCACGAATTCCTGCATGCCGATCTGCCCGGCGAGCCACTCCATCACCTGCGGGCCAAGCACCATCAACGCCGCGGCGGCGAGCAGCATGCCGGCGATGCCGACGGTGTAGAACACCGAGAGCGGGAAGCGCTTCCAGATCGGACGGCCTTCGACCACATCGTAGGCGGCGTTCATCGCGCTCATCATCAGCCGTACACCGGCGGAGGCGGTCCACAGGGCGATCACGATACCCACGGAGAGCAAGCCACCTTTGGACTGCTGCAACTGGTCGATCACCGGGTTGACCTGCTCCAGCGCCTGGGGCGGCAGCACCAGTTCCGATTGCATGCGCAGCCAGGTGAAGAAGTCCGGCAGGTGCAGGAAACCGATCAGGGCGATGAGGAACAGCAGGAAAGGAAACAACGAGAACAGCATCTGGTAGGCCAGTGCCGAGGCATAGGTGGGCATTTCGTCATCGACGAATTCCTTGACGGTGCGCACCAGCACCTTATGCAGGGGTAAACCTTGTAATACCGGAAAAATCATAGCGTCTCCTTTCGCCGCAAAAGGGTGAGGTCGTGGGCGACTCAGGGGCCGTTTTCTACATCAAAAGTAGCCTACTTGGCGACTTTGAAACAATTACCAGATTTTAGTTGCAGCATCTGACATAAAAACGGCCATCCGTGGATGGCCGTCGGGCTGCACGCATACAGCCAGCGATTCAGACTTACTTGGTGGCTTTTTTTACCGCATCTTTGGTGTCGCCCACCGCTTTCTGCACTTCGCCTTTCTTTTCTTGAACCACGCCTTCGGCGCGCAGCTTGTCGTTGCCAGTCACTTTGCCAACACCTTGCTTGACGTTGCCGACGGCTTCGTTAGCCAAACCTTTTGCCTTATCCGATGTGCTGCTCATGGTATTTCTCCTGGAACAATCGAGGTTTTTGGTCATTACGTAGAGATTGACCCGAGGCTGTTCGGCAGAGTTTCAATTATTTTTCGACCGGCATTTCATCGCCGCCTGCAGGTTTGGCTTTATGTTTTGCAGCCAACCCACGAGAATGCCCCGCACATTCAGGCTATAACGCTGAATAACAGATCCCGTAGGAAGGTTATGAAACTCAATAAAGCACAGGCTATCGCCCGCAGAAACCAGGAACTGGGCGGTGCCGTACTCGGCCTCAACAACTGCCACTTCACCGACCTGGACCGCAAACGCAACATCTGGTGGTTCGACCTGCCGGTGGGCCGTATTGCCGTGGGCCAGTACGAGTGGATTCACCTGTTGATGCACAACGCCGAGTCCGACCAGTTGCTGCACCTGAAGGTGCCGACAGCATTTTTGCGTGAAAAACTTGAAGGCCTGGTGGTGCGCAATGCAGGCAAGCGCAGCCCGGAGATCACTCTGGAGCTGAGCGCGGACAAGGATTCGTTCCTTACCGATGTGCGCCCGGCAGGTGCGGGTGTGAGCTTCGCGCAGTTTGCGGTGTAAAGACGCAGATCAACAATGTGGGAGCGGGCTTGCTCGCGAATGCGGTGTGTCAGTCGCCGGATGTGTTACTGATCCACCGCTTTCGCGAGCAAGCCCGCTCCCACATTTGGATTGCATTCCAATCCAGGCCAATAAAAAACCCCGCAATTGCGGGGTTTTTATTGGGTTACTTTTTCAAGCCAAGCTTCTTCAGCTCTTCATCACGCAACTCACGTCGCAGGATCTTGCCCACGTTGGTGGTCGGCAACGCATCACGGAACTCAACGGCCTTGGGCACCTTGTAGCCGGTGACGTTGGCGCGCATGTGCTCCATCACCTGGTCTTTGGTCAGGGTGGCACCCGGCTTGACCACGATGAAGATCTTGATGTGCTCACCGGATTTTTCATCCGGCACGCCGATGGCCGCGCACTGCAGCACGCCCGGCAAGGTTGCCAGCACGTCTTCCAGCTCGTTGGGATAGACGTTGAAGCCAGAGACCAGAATCATGTCTTTCTTGCGGTCGACGATGCGCATGTAGCCGTCAGGCTGGATGATCGCGATGTCACCGGTCTTCAACCAGCCTTCGCTGTCGAGGATTTCGGCGGTAGCGTCTTCGCGCTGCCAGTAGCCCTTCATCACTTGCGGGCCTTTGACGCACAGTTCGCCGATTTCACCGAGGGCCAGCTCGACGCCGTCGTCGGTGATGACTTTGCACACAGTCGATGGCACTGGAATGCCGATGGTGCCGATCTGGATGTTCTGGATCGGATTGACCGTCGCCACCGGGCTGGTTTCGGTCATGCCGTAGCCTTCGCAGATGTTGCAACCGGTCACGTCTTTCCAACGCTCGGCCGCAGCCAGTTGCAGGGCCATGCCGCCGGACAGGGTGACTTTCAGCGCAGAGAAGTCCAGCTTGCGGAAACCTTCGTTATTGCACAGCGCCACGAACAACGTGTTGAGGCCGACAAAGCCGCTGAACTTCCACTTCGACAGTTCCTTGACCATCGCCGGCAAGTCGCGCGGGTTGCTGATCAGGATGTTGTGGTTGCCGATCAGCATCATCGCCATGCAATGAAAGGTGAAGGCATAGATGTGGTACAGCGGCAGCGGCGTGATCAGGATTTCGCAACCTTCGTTGAGGTTGGAGCCCATCAGCGCCTTGCACTGCAGCATGTTGGCGACCAGGTTGCGGTGGGTGAGCATCGCGCCCTTGGCCACGCCGGTGGTGCCGCCGGTGTATTGCAGCACGGCAACATCGCTGCTGGCCGGGCTGGCATCATTGACCGCCTGGCCGTGCCCCTTGGCCAGCACGTCGTTGAACTTGATCGCCTTGGGCAAGTGATAGGCCGGGACCATTTTCTTCACGTACTTGATGACGCTGTTGATCAGCAGGCGCTTGAACGGCGACAACAGGTCGGCGACTTCGGTGACGATCACGTGTTTGACGGCGGTCTTGGGCACGACTTTTTCAGCCAGGTGCGCCATGTTCGCCAGGCAGACCAGGGCCTTGGCCCCGGAATCATTGAATTGGTGTTCCATTTCCCGCGCGGTATACAGCGGGTTGGTGTTGACCACGATCAGGCCGGCACGGATGGCGCCGAACACCGCAACCGGGTATTGCAGGACGTTGGGCAGTTGCACGGCGATGCGATCGCCAGGCTTCAAGTCGGTATGTTGTTGCAGGTAAGCGGCGAAAGCACCGGACAATTCGTACAGTTCACCGTAGGTGATTGTTTTGCCCAGGTTGGTGAAAGCCGGCTTGTCGGCGAAGCGCTGGCAGGACTGTTTCAGTACCGCCTGAATATTTGGATACTCGTCTGGATTGATGTCTGCAGCAATCCCGGCGGGGTACTTATCCTTCCAAAAGTCTTCGTTCATGGAAGCCCACTCCTCAGCGACGCGAATTCATCATCGCATTTGATGCGATTATTATTGGTGTATGTTTTTTTAAAGGTGAGTCTGGCGCTTTCAAGCAGGCCGAGAAGTCACAAAGCGCGCCGAGAGTAGCAGCTTTGCCAAGGGCCGCCTAGAGCCAAAAGGGGCCCCTACGGTCATAAACATGACTGTCCTACAATATTTGGTCACACTTTAAGCAGCGATGAAATATCCCAGCAAAAGGCTCTGGAATAGGGTTTTCAGGGCAGTAAATAACAATGTGGGAGGAGGCTTGCCGCCGATGGCGGTGTTTCAGCCAACACATCTGCTGACTGATACACCGCCATCGGGGGCAAGCCCCCTCCCACATTTTGAGTGGATTTCAATCAGGGTCAGGCGATGTCGCGAAGCTCCCTGCGCAAAATCTTGCCCACCGGCGTCATCGGCAGCGAGTCGCGCAACACAATATGCTTGGGCACTTTGTACCCGGTGAAATTGGTCTTGCAGTACGCCTTCAGTTCTTCAAGGCTCACGCCTTGGGTACGCGCCACGACAAACAGCTTCACCGCCTCCCCGGTGCGGTCATCCGGCACGCCGATGACCGCGCAGTTGGCCACCGCCGGGTGGGCCATCACCACGTCTTCGATCTCGTTGGGATAAACGTTGAAGCCCGAAACGATGATCAGGTCTTTCTTGCGATCAACAATGCTGACGAAGCCATCGTTGTCGATCACCGCAATGTCACCCGTCTTGAACCAACCGTCGGCGTCCAGCGCCTCGGCGGTAGCGGCCGGCTGCTGCCAGTAACCCTTCATCACCTGTGGGCCCTTGATGCACAGCTCGCCGCGCTCACCCAATGGCAGCTCGTGCCCGTCATCGTCGATCACCTTCATCGCTGTACCCGGCACTGGAATCCCCACCGTGCCCAGGCGCGATTGGCTGCCGTACGGGTTGGTGCTGGCCACGGGTGAGGTTTCTGTCAGGCCGTAGCCTTCGCCGATGGAACACCCGGTCACCGCCTTCCAGCGCTCGGCCGTGGCCTTGATCAGGGCGGTGCCGCCGGAGTTGGTGATCTTGAGGTGGGAGAAATCCAGGGTCTTGAAGTCGGGGTGGTCCAGCAGTGCCACAAACAGGGTGTTGAGCCCCAGCAGGCAGGAGAACCGCCACTTTTTCAGCTCTTTGATGAACCCGCCGATGTCGCGCGGGTTGGTGATCAGCACGTTGTGGTTGCCGGTCACCATCATGCACATGCAGTTCGCCGTGAAGGCATAGATGTGGTACAGCGGCAGTGGCGCGATCATCACCTCCTGCCCTTCCTTTACCAACGGCTGGCCATCGTCGGTGACCTGGGACATGCACGCCCGGACCTGCTGCATATTCGCAACCAGGTTGCCGTGAGTGAGCATCGCACCCTTGGCCAGGCCAGTGGTGCCGCCGGTGTATTGCAGCACGGCGATGTCATCCAGCGTGACCGGATGCCGGATCAACCCCTGCCCCGCGCCCATGCGCAACGCGCGTTTAAACGACACCGCCCGTGGCAGGTGGTAGGCCGGGACCATTTTCTTGACTTTGTCGACCACGGTGTTGATCAACCAGCCCTTGGCAGCCGGCATGAAGTCGCCCATTTTGGCTTCGATCAGGTAGTCGATCTCGGTGTCGGCGCACACCTCCTGCACCCTCGCACCAAACAGGTTGAGGTACACCAGCGCACGCACGCCGGCATCCTTGAACTGGTGACGCATCTCGCGCGGGGTGTACAACGGGTTGGTGTTGACCACGATCAGCCCGGCGCGCAGTGCGCCGAACACGGCAATCGGGTAATGCAGCACGTTGGGCAGCTGCACCGCGATACGCTCGCCCGGCTTGAGGTCGGTGTGTTGCTGCAGGTAACCGGCGAACGCTGCACTCTGGCGCTCAAGCTCGGCGTAGGTCAGGGTGATGCCCATGTTGCTGAACGCCGGACGGTCGGCAAAGGCCTTGCAGGAACGTTCGAAGACTTCGATCACCGACTTGTACGTGGTGAGATCGATGTCGCTGGGAACGCCCGCGGCGCGTTTGTCATTCCAGAAATCAGGTTGCATTATTCTTGTCCTCTTACCTGAGTGTGTCCGACCGCTGCAGCGATAAAAAACGTGCTGCTATAAAAAGCGGAGCTTTGGGGACGTTAGCAGCTATGGCCAAACAGGCAAATACAGGAAAGAGCGTCATTAATTGCGTGAATCTTCCTACAAGGGCCTGCACTGATCAGACGCAAGCCCGAGGATGAGCTATACACTGCAACGACCCTGAGCAAAGGAAGCGCCATGAACCACAGCACCTTCTGGCTGACCGCGAATGACCGCAGCCGCCTGTACGTCAATCAATGGCTGCCGGAAGGCGAAACCCGGGCAATTATCATGCTGTCCCACGGCATGGCCGAGCACAGTGGTCGATATTCACGCCTGGCCCAAGCCCTGTGCGGTGCCGGTTACGGCTTGTATGCGCTGGACCAGCGCGGTCATGGCCGCACCGCCGATGAAGGCACGCTGGGGCTGTACGCCGAAAAGGACGGCTGGAACAAAGTGGTGGGCGACCTGGCCAGCCTCAACCAGCACATCGGCCAGCAGCAGCCGGGGCTGCCCATTATTCTGCTGGGCCACAGCATGGGCAGCTACATCGCCCAGGCCTACCTGCTGCACCACAGCGCCAGCCTGAATGGCGCGATTCTCAGCGGTTCGAATTTCCAGCCGATTGCGCTGTACCGCGCGGCGGCGGTGATTGCTCGTATCGAGCGGGCACGCCAGGGTTTGCGCGGGCGCAGTGCGCTGATCGAGTTCCTGTCGTTCGGCTCGTTCAATAAAGCCTTCAAGCCCAACCGAACGGCGTTTGATTGGCTCAGTCGCGACCCGGTCGAGGTCGACCAGTACATCACCGACCCGCTTTGCGGCTTTCGTTGCACCAACCAGTTGTGGATCGACCTGCTGGGCGGCTTGCAGCAAATCAGCAAAGCGTCCAATCTCGCGCAGATCGATCCGGGCCTGCCGATCCTGGTGATGGGCGGCGAATGTGATCCGGTGAGTGAAGGCAAGCGTCTCAAAAGCCTGGCCCATGCGTTGCGTGAGGCCGGCTGTCAGCACCTGCAATTGAATATCTACCCGCAGGCGCGTCATGAAGTGTTCAACGAAACCAACCGTGATGAAGTCACAGCGGATGTACTGGCGTGGTTGCAACAGGCTCTGACCTTGCGCAGGCCGACCCGCTGCGAATAATTTTTCGTTTAAAATCAAACGCTTAAAATCATACTATTTAATTACCGATTAGCCACAGGATGCACCCCGAGATGACTCAGGTTACCAACACCCCGTACGAAGCCCTCGAAGTCGGTCAGACCGCCAGCTACAGCAAGACCGTCGAAGAGCGTGATATCCAGTTGTTTGCCGCGATGTCCGGCGACCACAACCCGGTGCACCTGGATGCCGAGTACGCCAAGGCGACCATGTTCAAGGAGCGTATCGCCCACGGCATGTTCAGCGGCGCCCTGATCAGCGCGGCCGTTGCCTGCGAGCTGCCTGGGCCGGGCACTATCTATATCGGCCAGCAGATGAGCTTCCAGAAGCCAGTGAAAATCGGCGACACCTTGACCGTGCGTCTGGAAATCCTCGAGAAGCTGCCCAAGTTTCGCGTGCGCATCGCCACTCGCGTGTTCAACCAGCGTGATGAGCTGGTAGTGGACGGTGAGGCGGAAATCCTCGCACCCCGCAAGCAGCAGGTGGTGACATTGACCGAACTGCCGCCGATCAGCATCGGCTGATACCCGGGTATAAAAATCGCCCATAAAAAAGCCCCGCATCAGCGGGGCTTTTTCTAATCAGGCGCTACTCAAGACTGAGCGCGAGCCTGGTTACGCAGGGCTTTCACCTGATCGTGGTTACGTTGGGCGCCGTGGAACTGACGCTCAACCAGGTCACGAATACCCAGCAGGTTGTGCTTGTTGATCTTCTCGATCGCTTCTTTGTAAGCCTTCAGTGCGTGGTCTTCACCGCGCTCAGCTTCGTTCAGCACGGCTTCTTCATCTTTGCCGGTAACCATCGATTTCACGTCGACCCAACCACGGTGCAGTGCGCCGGCAACCGAACCGGAATTTTCCGGATCGCCACCCAGGGCTTTCACAGCGGTTTGCAGCTCAGCGGCAGCGCTGGCGCAATCGGCGGCACGTTTCTGGAAGAGCGCTTTGAGCTCTGGATGCTTGATGTCTTCAGCACAAGTTGCGAAGCCTTTCTGGCCGTCTTTGCTGGTCTCGATCAGGTCGTTAAGTACAGAGATCGATTCTTTGTTGATGTCAGTCATTTTTCAATTCCTTGTGCGGGTTAAGAAACGTGTATTAATGATTGCAGCGCCCGTGCCAAGTTTTAAAAAACAACTTTTCCCTTATTTTTCAACAAGATAAAAATTATTGAACCATCTGTATGCGAGTTATTTGCATGATCTGTCATTTGGCCTTCATGCAGAATGCCTGTATTTTCCAAGGTCTCGACTTGAACGCTTGAAGCCCATGAACCCCGAAAAACTTGAATTGCTGATCACCCGCGAAATGCCCTTCGGCAAATACAAGGGACGGATCATCGCCGACTTGCCCGGCCCCTACCTGAACTGGTTTGCCCGTGAGGGTTTCCCTCACGGCGAGTTGGGCGGCTTGCTGGCGTTGATGCAGGAAATCGACCACAACGGCCTGTCCGAACTATTGGAACCGCTGCGCGTAAAGCACGGCAAACCTGCCCCCCGCCACTGAGAGCCTCCCCATGCCAAGGAATGCAGATAACGAACGTCACTGGCAGGCCATTGCCCAGCGCTATGAGCTGGAACCTGGCCCGATCAATCTGGAAAACGGCTACTTCGGGCGTATGAGCCACGCGGTACGGGCGCAGTACCTGGAGCACGTCGCGTTTATCAACCGCAGCAACTCGCTGTATGTGCGCCAGCGCTTTGAGCAGGGTGAAAACGACAAGGTGCGCCGCCAACTGGCCGGACTGATCGACGCCGACCCGGAGTCGATTGCGTTCACCCGCAATGCCACAGAAGCTTTGCAGTCACTGATCCGCAACTACAACAACCTGCAACCGGGCGACCAAGTGCTGATCAGCGACCTGGAGTACGACACGGTCAAAGGCGCGATGCGCTGGCTGGCGGGCTATCGCGGCGTGGAGGTGATCGAGTTATCCCACACTCACCCGGCCAGTTTCGACAGCCTGGTGCAGACTTATCGCACTGCGTTTGTGCAGTACCCGCGCCTCAAGTTGATGGCCCTGACCCACGTGACCCACCGCACCGGCCTGGTAATGCCCGTCGAGGCGATTGCCACAGCCGCACGTGAGCACGGCGTGGATGTGATCCTCGATGGCGCCCATGCCCTGGGCCAGATCGAATTCAACCTCGCCCAACTGGGCATCCAGTTCGCCGGCTTCAATTTGCACAAATGGATCGGCGCGCCGCTGACCCTGGGCTTTCTGTACATCGCCCCGGAGCGCCTGGCCGATATCGACCCGGACATGGGCGAGTGTCATTACCCGGCCACCGATGTTCGCGCGCGTACGCCCTACAGCACACCGAATTTCCCGACGCTGATGACCTTGCCGCTGGTGCTGGAAGAGCACCGTGCACTGGGTGGCTCGGCGGCCAAGGGCGCACGGGTCAATTACCTGCGGGATCTGTGGGTGAACCCGGTGCGTCAGTTGCCGGGCATCGAGGTGCTGACGCCGGATGACCCACGGCTGTATTGCGGGATCACGGGGTTCAAGTTCACCGGACGTGATCAGCAGGTGATGGCGGATCGGTTGCTCAAGGACTACGACCTGTTTACCACCACCCGTGTCGGCGCGGCCTTTGGCAGCTGCATTCGGGTGACGCCGGGGTTGGTGACTTCCGCGGCGGACATCGATGCCTTGGTCAAAGCAATAACCGAGCTAAGCGCGGACTGAAATGTGGGAGCGGGCTTGCTCGCGAATAGGCTGGGTCAGTCGACGAATAGGCCAACTGAACCAGCGCATTCGCGAGCAAGCCCGCTCCCACATTGCTCAGCGTTAGATTTGAGGTTTTCTACAGGCAAAAAAAAGCGGCACACCGACCAAGTGCGCCGCAAAAATGCCGTTAAGCACAGCAACAACGATTCGGTAAATCAGCTCAATCCAGCAGTGCCAGCGCCTGTGCGGTGACTTCCTGGATGCGGGCCCAGTCGCCGTTCTTGATCCACTCCGGATCAAGCATCCAGCTACCGCCCACGCACATCACGTTTTTCAACGCCATGTAGTTTTTGATGTTGGCCGGGCCAACGCCGCCGGTTGGGCAGAATTTCACTTCGCCGAACGGACCACCCAGCGCCTTGATCGCAGCAACGCCGCCGCTCACTTCTGCCGGGAACAGCTTGAAGCGGCGATAACCCAGGCCATAGCCTTCCATGATGCCGGAGGCATTGCTGATGCCTGGCAGCAACGGGATCGGGCTGTGCACCGAGGCTTCCAGCAGGTCACGGGTAATGCCTGGCGTGACGATAAACTGCGAGCCGGCCACTTCGGCGGCTTCGAGCATGTGACGGTCGAGCACGGTGCCGGCACCGGTGCACAATTCAGGGCGTTGCTCGCGCAGCACTTGAATCGCCTTGAGGCCGAACTCGGAACGCAAGGTCACTTCCAATGCGGTCAAACCGCCAGCTGCCAGGGCATCGGCCAGCGGCAGAATGTCCTGTTCGCGGGCGATGGTGATCACCGGCAGGATCCGCGCCTTGGCGCAGAGGCTGTCGATCAAGGCAACTTTATCCGCCATGGACACGGTCGGTTGAGGGCTTTTCATAGCGGCTGATCCTTGGCTCATGGGCACCAGTAAATCTCTAAAGTAGGTTGCAAAAACGCGCGAATCGGCATGGCAGCAACGTCGTCACTGGCCAGCGCGGCGCTCAAGGTGGTCAATTTTGCGCTGCCGGAAATCGACAGCACGGTGTAGTGGGCCGTGGCCAGCAACGCGCGACTCATGGTCAGGCGCTGGTGCGGCACGGTCGGCGCAAGCATCGGCCAGCAACGGCGGGTACCGTCGGCCTTGAGTGCTTCAGCCAGGTTCGGGCTGTTGGGGAACAGCGACGCGGTGTGGCCGTCATCGCCCATGCCGAGTACCAGCACGTCGATGGCGGGCAACTCTGCCAACTGGCGATCGGCCAGTTCGGCGGCATCTTCAAGCGTGGCCGCAACGTGATACAGGCTGAGGAACTTGGCCTTGGCCGCTGGACCTTGCAGCAAGTATTTCTTCAGCAGGCCGGCATTGCTGTCGGCGTGCTCCACCGGCACCCAACGTTCGTCGGCCAGCGTGATGGTGACCTTGGACCAGTCCAGCCCCTGTTTGGCCAGGTTCTGGAAAAACGCCACAGGGCTGCGGCCGCCGGACACCACCAGGGTCGCCTCGCCACGGGCACTGATGGCCGCGCGCAGTTGCTCGGCCACGTCATTGGCCAGGCCATCGGCCAGCAATACAGGCGTGCGGTACTCATGAGCAGTTACGCCCTGAGGCAGTTTCAATTCAGATATCGCCATACCATGACCTCCCATCCCGCGTGATCAGTGCAATTGAGCTCATCGGCCCCCAGGAGCCCGCCGCGTACGGCTTGGGCGCATCACCGGATTTTTTCCACCCGGCGATCAACTGGTCACACCACTTCCACGCGGCTTCGATTTCATCTTTGCGAACAAACAGGTTTTGATTGCCGCGCATCACTTCCAGCAACAACCGCTCGTAGGCATCCGGAATACGGGTGCTGCGATAGGTGTCGGAAAAATTCAGTTGCAGCGGGCCACTGCGCAGTTGCATGCCCTTGTCCAGACCCTGCTCCTTGGTCATCACACGCAAGGAAATACCTTCGTCCGGCTGCAGGCGGATGATCAGTTTGTTGCTGATCTGCAGGCGCTGCTCGGGGGCGAAGATGTAGTGGGACGGTTCCTTGAAGTGGATGACGATCTGCGACAGCTTTTGCGGCATGCGCTTGCCGGTACGCAGGTAGAACGGCACCCCGGCCCAACGCCAGTTACGAATATCGGCACGCAGGGCGACAAACGTTTCGGTGTCGCTCTGGGTGTTGGAGTTCTCTTCTTCCAGGTAACCCGGCACCGGTTTACCAGCACTGTAGCCGGCGATGTACTGGCCGCGCACCACTTGGGTGGTCAGGCCTTCCGGGCTGATCGGCGCCAGCGCCTTGAGCACCTTGACCTTCTCGTCACGGATGCTGTCGGCGGACAGGTCGGCCGGCGGGTCCATGGCGATCAGGCAAAGCAGTTGCAACAGGTGGTTCTGGATCATGTCGCGCAGCTGGCCGGCCTTGTCGAAGTAACCCCAGCGGCCTTCGATACCCACTTGCTCGGCCACGGTGATTTCCACGTGGGAAATGTAGTGCTGGTTCCACTGGGTTTCGAACAGGCTGTTGGCAAAACGCAACGCGATCAGGTTCTGGACCGTCTCTTTGCCCAGGTAGTGGTCGATACGGTAGGTGCGGTTTTCCGGGAAAAACTGCGCCACGGCGTCGTTGACCTTGCGCGAGGACTCCAGGTCCGAACCGATGGGTTTTTCCAGCACGACGCGGGTGTTTTCCGCCAGGCCGACCTTGGCCAGGTTTTCGCAAATCGCCCCGTAAACAGCCGCCGGGGTGGCGAAATAGGCGATCAGGCGTTGGTCGCTACCGACCTTCTCGGCCAGGCCGACGTAATCGTCGGCTTTCATGAAATCGACATGCACATAGGCCAGGCGCGCGAGGAAGCGTGTGGCCACGGCTTCATCAAGTTCCTTGCCGACGTACTTACGCAGTTCTTTCTCGATGTGGGCCATGTGTTGCTGTTCGGAGCCGGCCTCACGGGCCAGGGCCAGAATGCGCGTGTCGTCGTGCAGGAGGCCCGCGCCATCGAGTTGATAGAGAGCAGGAAATAACTTGCGCAGCGCCAGATCACCCAACGCGCCAAACAGGGCAAAGGTGCAGGGTTCTACGGTTATCGAAGGCATGATGTTTGTTCTTTTATCAAGTTAAGCTACAAATACCTTTTTTCAAGGCATCACTCAAGGAAAAATGTAGTAATAACCACAACATTTTCCCGAAATACGCATTCCGAGTGGTGGTGTTCAGCTACCCTCAGTAGGATAGGCCACCGCAAAGAACCACTCGTCGATTGGTTACCGCCCTTAATTTGCATCGTCGCCCGAAGGAAAGACTGAATGGACCGCGTGCGAAATCTTCTGGAACAGATCCGGAACCGCCTCGAAGAATTGAACAAGGCCGAGAAAAAAGTCGCCGAGGTTATCCTGCTCAACCCGCAGCAGGCGACCCGCTTCTCTATCGCCGCCCTCGCCCAAGCCGCCTCGGTCAGTGAACCGACGGTCAACCGTTTCTGCCGTTCGTTCGGCGTCAGCGGTTACCCTGAACTTAAATTGCAGCTGGCGCAAAGTTTGGCCAGTGGCGCAGCGTATGTCAGCCGCGCCGTGGAAGCCGATGATAACCCTGAGGCCTACACGCAGAAGATCTTTGGCAGCGCGATTGCCTCGCTGGACAGCGCCTGCCAGGCCCTGGACCCGGCCCTGATCAGCAAGGCCGTGGACCTGTTGATCCAGGCGCGGCAGATCCACTTCTTCGGCCTTGGCGCTTCGGCCCCGGTGGCCATGGATGCGCTGCACAAGTTTTTCCGCTTCAACCTGGCCGTGACTGCCCATGCCGACGTGCTGATGCAGCGCATGATCGCGTCTGTGGCGCATACGGGCGAGCTGTTCGTGATTATTTCCTACACCGGGCGTACCCGTGAGTTGGTGGAAGTGGCGCGCATCGCCCGGGAAAACGGTGCATCAGTGCTGGGCGTGACCGCCGAGAACTCGCCACTGGCCAAGGCCAGTACGGTAAGCCTGAACATTCCGCTGCCCGAAGACACGGACATCTACATGCCAATGACCTCGCGGATCATCCAGCTCACCGTGCTGGATGTGCTGGCGACCGGCATGACCTTGCGCCGTGGGGTGGATTTCCAGCCGCATTTGCGCAAGATCAAAGAGAGCCTGAATGACAGCCGGTATCCGGTGGGGGATGAGTTCAACTAAGCCAGCCTGTGTGCTGGCTTCACTGGCCTCATCGGGGGCACCACTAAGCCCCTGCCCTGGCCTGCAAACTCAAATGCGCCCTCTCCCCCGGTGCCAAGCTCGCACCGGCCATCGCCGACTCCACGCACACAAACCCTGACGCCTCGTTAAAGCTCACGCCCAACAACGGCCGGCTGCCCGGGTGCCACACCACGGTGTCGGCGCTGTCGCCGGTGTCGATGCACAATTCGCGTTGCCAGGCGTGGTCCTTGAGGTGTAATTCGCCCTCGTGCTGGAACACCCGTTGGCACCCGCCATCCACGCGCAGCTCGCCTTCCTGCTGGCAAGCCTGGCGATTGAGCTGGTCGTAACCTTGCGCGCCATCAAGCCCAGACAGCGCTATCTCATCCACGTGACCAATACGCCAATAGGCGTGCAAAGCATGGCTCAATTGGCACGGCAACTCGTCCTGATGCTCGGTGCACAGGCGCAGTTCCAGGGTTTCACCCAGGTGTGCATGCAGGTCGACCTGCCAGTCGCACAGCTGCAATTGCCAGTGCAGGCGCACGCCGTCGTCGTCGGTGCTGCTGTCGAGCAGTTTCCAGTCGATCAGCCGCGCCCACCCATGGGAAGGCCACGCGTTTTCGCTCGGATGGCGCCCATACCACGGCCAGCACACCGGCACGCCGCCTCGGATGGCGCCGACTTGCGGCCACTTGGCCGCGCACCACAGCCAGGGTTTCTGGCCACGCGGTTGAAAGTGCAGCAATTGCGCGCCCTGACGGCTGAACACTGCCTGACACAACGGATGGTCGATGACCAACACGTCGCGCATCTGAAAGCGTTCCCAGGCGAACACCGGACGCTCGCGCAGGGATTTGAAAAAGCGTTGCAGCGGATGCTCATGCATGTGCCACGGTCCTGAAGTTCTTCACAGTGCAATCCAAAAAAAAGCGGATAGCCATGGCTATCCGCAAAATGCGCACAGAGAGAAGGAGCTTATCGCAACAGCGTTAGAACGTAGACTGAATTTTCAGGCCCGCTACTACCGCGTTGTCGACTTGTTTCACACCACCTGGGTTGGCGATGTATTGCAGGTTAGGACGCACGGTCAGCCAGTTGGTGACGTGGATGCCGTAGTTGAGTTCGACGTTGTACTCGGTGTTACGCAGCGGTGCGTAACCGGACTGGTCGTAGTCGGTGAAGCCACCGGCCGCGTTGAGCAGCTCAGCGTTTTTCTTCACGTCACTGTTGGCATGGATGCGGGAAACACCGATACCGACGTCATCTTTGGTACGTGCGTCGAATGGCCCTTTATACACAAGCATCAGCGACTGGTAGTTGTCGACCAGGTTGGTGTCTTTGTCGTGGAAAGTCACGTTGGCCGCAATGTTCAGGCCGCGCGAAGCATCGCCATTGTGCGTGGTGAGTTGCTGTTGCAGAACGCCCCAGTAGCCGCTTTTGCTGCTGCGCACACGGAACGCTGCACCGGTGGTGCCCGCATCGTTACCGTTGACGTCTTCACGTACGTCGGTAGCGTCAGCGGTGCTCTTGTAGTAACCCACACGGTATTCGCCCGGCAGGCCATTGACCTTCGGCGACCAGACCAATTCCACCGGCAATACGGTGCCCTTGGTGCCGCTGCCGCTGAGTTTGAAGCCGTTGCCGTGCTCCAGCTGCGATGGGTTCTGGTTGTACGCACCGATTTGCGCATACAGCTCAGGCGTGATGTTGTACTTCACGCGGATCGCCGCCTGGCTGACAGGCCAGTTGTACCAGGTGTTGACGTAGTTACCCACTTGCGAGCCGCAGAACGACAGGTTCTGGAAGTCGCACGGGAAGGTGTTGAAGTCTTCGCCTTCACCGAAGTAACCGAGCTTCACGTCCAACTTGTTGTCGAACATCTGGTGCTGAATCCAGAACTGGGTCAGACGCACCATGTGGCCTCGGCCATCAACTTCTTGAGACGAACTCAAAGTGCCGGCACGCGGGTCACCAATACGGTCATTGGAGATGTTTGCGCCGTTCCGGTTGGTCAGTTGGATCTTGGCCTGGGTGTTATCCCAGCCCCACAGCTTTTGCAGATCCAGTGCTACGCCCAGACCGAACTGGTCAGCGTAACGGGCAGTTTTGTCGTTGTTGTAGCCACCGCTCAGGTTGCCACCGACTTCCCCAACGTAGTCAGCCTTGATATCGATACCTTGCTCGATCAGCTTGGTACGCTCACCGCCCCAATCGCCGGTCATCCACTTGGAATCGGCACTGAAAGCATCGTCCGCCATCGCATTGGCGGACAATACCAGGGCTGCTGCCGCTGACAGTTGGCAGATCAGCCGGGTGTTGTTGTGTTGCTTTTTCATCCCTACATCCTCGTCTTTATTGTTATTAAACTGTTTTTATCTAACGCGGGTTACTTTTTTTAACCAAAACAACAAGTTATCCATTCAGGCGCAACACTCAGCGTCCCTTGAATTTGGCCACATTATCCGCACGGTCCTGTGCTGGCAATGAAGCGGCAGTGCCCAGGCGCTCGCCGGTGTTGGCGTCAAACAGCAGCACCTTGGCTGGATCGAATTGCAGGGTCAGGGTCTCGCCCACCTGCGGCGCCACGTCGGGCGCCAGGCGGCAGCAGACCTTGGTGTCGTTCAGTTGCACGAACACCAGGGTGTCCGGACCAGTCGGCTCGGTGACCTGGACTTCGGCACGAATGCTCGATGCGCTGTCGCCCTCGCCTGCCGCCAGCATGATCTGCTCCGGGCGCAGGCCCAGGATCACGTCGCGGTCTTCGAGGCCGGCGTCCGACACGTTAAGCGCCAGCTCGCAGCGCGCCTGGCCGCTGTCGAGCAGCGCCACCAGACGACCGTCCTTGCGTTGCAGGCGCAGCGGCACGAAGTTCATCGGCGGCGAACCAATGAAGCTCGCCACAAATTGGTTGGCCGGGTTGTTGTAGATCTCTTTTGGCGTGCCGAACTGCTGGATGATGCCGTCCTTCATCACCGCCACTTTGTCGCCCAGGGTCATCGCTTCGATCTGATCGTGGGTGACGTAGACGGTGGTGGTTTTCAGACGCTGGTGCATCAGTTTCATTTCGGTGCGCATCTCGACGCGCAGCTTGGCGTCGAGGTTGGACAGCGGTTCGTCGAACAGATAGATCTTCGGCCGACGTGCCAGGGCACGGCCCATGGCCACACGCTGTTGCTGGCCACCGGACAGTTGTCCCGGTTTACGGTTGAGCAAGTGTTCGATCTGCAGCAGCTTGGCCACCCGCGCCACTTCGGTGTCGATATCGGCCTGGCTCATTTTGCGAATCTTCAGGCCGAACTCGATGTTCTCGCGCACGCTCATGGTCGGGTACAGCGCGTAGGACTGGAACACCATGGCGATGTCGCGATCCTTGGGGCTCATGCCGCTGACGTCTTTATCACCGATCATGATCGCGCCGCCGGTGATGGTTTCAAGCCCGGCGATGCAGTTCATCAGCGTGGATTTGCCGCAACCCGAAGGGCCGACCAGGATCAGGAACTCGCCTTCCTTGATCGACAGTTCGATGTTCTTCAAGGTGTCGGGCAGGCCGGCGCCATAGGTCTTGTTTACATTGCGAAGTTCAAGCGTAGCCATGATTACCCCTTGACCGCGCCGGCCGTGAGGCCGCGCACGAAATACTTGCCTGCGATCACATAGACCAGCAGGGTCGGCAGCCCGGCGATCATCGCCGCCGCCATATCCACGTTATATTCCTTGGCCCCGGTGCTGGTGTTGACCAGGTTGTTCAGCGCCACCGTGATGGGCTGCGAGTCGCCGCTGGAGAACACCACACCGAACAGGAAGTCGTTCCAGATCTGGGTGAACTGCCAGATCAGGCAGACCATGATGATCGGCGTCGACATCGGCAGAATGATCTGACGGAAGATGGTGAAAAAACCCGCACCGTCCAGTCGTGCCGCCTTGATCAGCGCATCCGGAATGCTCACGTAGTAGTTACGAAAGAACAGTGTAGTAAACGCCAACCCGTAGACTACGTGCACAAACACCAGGCCGGTGGTGGTGCTGGCCAGGCCCATTTTGCCGAGGGTGAACGAGGCCGGCAGCAGTACGGTCTGGAACGGCAGGAAGCAGCCGAACAACAACAGGCCGAAGAACAACTGCGAGCCTTTGAAGCGCCAGAACGACAGCACATAGCCATTCAACGCGCCGATGGCGGTGGAGATCAATACGGCCGGAACGGTGATCTTGATCGAGTTCCAGAAGTAGCCATCTACAGTGGCCCAGGCCTTGACCCAGCCGATGCCGGTGACCACGGTCGGCCAGCTCAGCAGGTTGCCGGTGCTGATGTCTTCCGGGGTTTTGAAGCTGGTCAGCAGCATCACCACCAGCGGCACCAGGTACAGCAGCACCGCGAGGATCAGCACCGCGTAGATCGCGACGCGACTCAGGCTGATGGTCGGTTTGGAAGCGAGACTAGTCATTACGCTTGGTCCTCAGCTCGGAGTACAGGTAAGGCACGATGATCGCGAGGATCGCGCCGAGCATCAGGATTGCACTGGCCGAGCCCATGCCCATCTGGCCACGACTGAAGGTGAACGAGTACATGAACATCGCAGGCAGGTCGGAGGAGTAGCCCGGGCCGCCGGCGGTCATTGCCGCCACCAGGTCGAAGCTCTTGATAGCGATGTGCGCCAGGATCATTACCGCACTGAAGAACACCGGACGCAGGCTGGGCAGCACCACGCTCCAATAGATGCGCGGCAGGCTCGCACCGTCGATCTGCGCGGCACGGATGATCGACTGATCAACGCCACGCAGGCCGGCGAGGAACATCGCCATGATGAAGCCCGAGGCTTGCCACACGGCGGCAATCACCAGGCAGTACACGACGCGGTCGGGGTCGATCAGCCAGTCCAGGCGGAAGCCTTCCCAGCCCCAGTCACGCAGAAGTTTGTCCAGGCCCATGCCCGGGTTGAGCAGCCATTTCCAGGCGGTACCGGTGACGATCATCGAGAGCGCCATCGGGTACAGGTAAATGGTGCGGATAAAACCTTCGCGACGGATTTTCTGGTCGAGGAAAATCGCCAGGGTCACGCCAATCACCAGGGTGATACCGATAAACATCCCGCCAAAAACAGCCAGGTTCTTGCTCGCTACCCACCAGCGGTCGTTGTCGAACAACCGCGCGTATTGCGCAAGGCCGGCCCATTTGTAACTTGGCAGGAAGGTGGATGTGGTGAACGACAGCACGAACGTCCACAGGATGTAGCCATAAAAGCCCACCAGCACGATGAACATGCTGGGCGCCAGCACCAGTTTAGGGAGCCAGCGCTGCAGTGCATCGAACGGCGAGGCCTTGCTGAACACAGCAACAGAACTCATGGGAAAATCCAGTACAGGGAAAAAGGACTACAGGAACAAACCTTGTGAGGGGTCAGGGGGTTTCCCCTCACAAGGATCAGCCGTGCTAACCGTTACTTCGCAGACTTGATCGCAGCGCCGAGTTTCTTGGCGGTGTCGGCCGGGTCGGCTTTCGGGTCGTTGATGTAGTTGGTCACGACATCAAAGAACGCACCTTGCACGGCCAGGGTGGTGGCCATGTTGTGCGCCATGCTTGGCTGCAGGCCGCCCGTCTTGGCGTCAGCCAGGAAGTCTTTGGCAGCGGTCTGGGCGCAGGAGTCGAAACCGAGCTTGTCCATTTCGTTGAGCATGTCGGTGCGCACAGGGATCGAGCCCTTGTTGATGCTGAAGACTTTCTGGAAGTTTTCACCCAGCACGACTTTGGCGATGTCCTGCTGACCGGCAGCAGTGCCTTTGTCTTTCTGCTTGAACACCGCCAGGGAGTCGATGTTGTAGGTGAAGGCTTTGTCGGTGCCCGGGAAGGCTACGCACTCGTAATCCTTACCGGCGACTTTCTTGGCGGCGGTCCACTCGGACTTGGCCCAGTCACCCATGATCTGCATGCCGGCCTTGCCGTTGATGACTTTGCCTGCTTCCAGGTTCCAGTCCTGGCCTTTGCCGTCGACGTCCATGTAGGTCGCGACTTTCTTCAGCTCAGTCAGGGCCTTGACCATCTCAGGACCGGTCAGCGCGCCGTTGTCCAGGTCAACCAGGGCTTTCTTGTAGCCGTCGGCACCCATCACCGACAGTACGACCGCTTCGAATACGGTGCTGTCCTGCCAAGGCTGGCCACCGTGGGCAAGCGGAATGAAGCCCGCGGCTTTGAGCTTGTCGCCGGCTGCGTAGAATTCTTCGAGGGTGGTCGGGTTCTTGGTGATACCGGCTTTCTTGAAGACTTCCGGGTTGATCCACAGCCAGTTGACGCGGTGGATGTTGACCGGTACGGCAACGTAGTTACCTTCGTACTTCACGGTATCGGAGACTTTCTTGTCGAGCAGGGAGTCCCACTTTTCTTCTTTGGCGACGTCTTTGAGCACGTCGGTGTCGAGCAAGCCAGTGGACGCCCATTCCTGGATGTCGGGGCCTTTGATCTGGGCAACGCCAGGCGGGTTGCCGGCAACTGCGCGGCTTTTCAGCACGGTCATGGCCGTGGCACCACCGCCGCCTGCGACAGCACCGTCTTTCCAGGTGAAGCCGTCTTTCTCAACTTGGGCCTTCAGGACATCTACAGCCGCTTTTTCACCGCCCGAGGTCCACCAATGCACAACTTCAACCGTCCCTTTCGAGTCGGCGGCAAATGCACTGAGGGGAAACAACGAGGCAATGGAAATAGCTACGGCGAGGCGATTAATCGCGTTCATCTGAGTACCTTTTCTTGTTGTTATGCATGCAAGTCTAGAGCTTGCGCTGCACGGAGTTTAAACAGGGATTTTCAAGGCGCAGGTAACAAAGGGACGTACAAATGTCACCATTTGGTGACATAACAACCCTGTGCCAAAGCGCTGGTTATGCTGGGTGACAAGGGTAGCGCAGGCAGCACCACCGCTTGCCAGGCGTGATAAAGGTCCGGCTTGCCGCCCCAGATCCTGCTGCTGGGCTGGTTGTGCGGGCTCAGCTCGTGGTGCCAGCTGCCATGGACACGGTCGATAAAGTGGTTTTCGCAAAACTCCCAGAACCGCCGATACCAGGTTTCGTAATGCAGCTCTGCGGTGCGTTTGAGCAGCGCTTGGGCAGCGGCGCTGGCTTCGGCATGGGTCCAGTGCAGGCGCTCGCGCACCACCGGGCGGTGGTTCCAATCGAGCGTGTAGACAATGCCCGGCGCACCGTCCACGGCCCAGGCGTATTCGCAGGCACTGGCGAACAAGCCCTTGGCATCGGTGACCAGCCAGTTCGGGGTCGTCAGCCCGGCTTGCAGGCGGGCGGCCTCCAGGTGCAGCAGCAGCCGTGCCCACTCAAAACCGTGGCCGGGGGTGATGCCATAAGGGCGAAAGCCGTCGGCGGGATTGTCTTCGTTGTAGCCCAGCAGCGGTTGCCACTGGGCGTCGAAATGCTCGATGACCATGAACTGGTTGCCGGCGGCGCTGGTGTGAATAACGCGCTCGACAATGCGCAGTGCGCGGTCCAGCCAGCGCGTGTCTGCGGTGACATCGGCCAGCGCCAGAAACGCTTCGGTAGCGTGCATGTTGCTGTTGGCGCCGCGGTAAGCCTCCACACCGGTCCAGTCCTGGGCAAAGGACTCGAGCATGGCGCCCTCCTCCTCGCTCCAGAAAAACTGGTCGATGATGTGCACGGCGTCGTTCAACAGATTCTGAGCACCGGGCGCGCCCACTGCCACCGCCGAACTCGCGGCAAGGGCAACGAAAGCATGCAGGTAAGCGGCCTTGCCACGGTTGCCATCGACGGCGTGGGCCGCGGCGAACCAACCGCCGTGCTCGCTATCACGCAATGGGCCACTCAGGGCCGCGACGCCGTGCGCCACCAGGTCGGCATAACCGGGCAGGCCCATGGCGTGGGCCATGGCGAAGCTGTGGGTCATGCGGGCGGTGTTCATGGTTTCGGCGTGGGCATCGGCCGGCAATTGGCCTTGATCATCGAGGTTGCCAAAACCGTCAGGCAGGCGCGAGGCCTTGGCGAATGCCAGCAGGCGCTGGCCTTCGGTGGCGAGCCAGCTGTGATGGGCAGGTGCGTTCAGCCAACTACTGGCAGGCAGTGGTTGCATGGTCATGGGTAGCCCTTATTATTTTTTATGGGATGACCGGAGTCTAAACAAGGGTGCGATGAGGGCAAGTAACGAAGGGGGCTGGAAATGTCACCAGCCGGTGACAATTCAGACGCGAGCCCTGCGTCCAACTCTGGCCCCCATCTGATTGTGGGAGCTGGCTTGCCTGCGACAGCGGTGGGTCAGTTACAAAGCATGAGCTGACAGACCGCTATCGCAGTCAAGCCAGCTCCCACAGTTAAAACCGGCTCACTCCGACTATCACTGCCCTCCTAGAGGCCTGACTTTCGCCGGCTCGTTGAGCTGTTGCTGCAGGTTCTGCACCTGGCTCTGCAACGTGGTGATGTTGCGCGTGGTCTGGATGCGGAACACGTCGAACTCTTTATTGGTCGGCGCATCGCTGTTGGCGGGCTGGTTTTCCTGAGCGCTTTTGAGTACCACCAGGTCCTGCTCCAGGCGCGCAATCGCCGCGCTCGGGTTGCCCTGTTTTTTCAGGGCAGCCACGTCGGCAGACAGGTCCTTGATTTCGCCTTGCGCCGCCTTGAGCGTTGCCACCGCGTCGGTCAACGCCTGCACCTGGCCCTGTAACTTGGCATTCGCATTGGCCAGGTCGGTCGTGCTGGCGGTCATTTGCGCCAGGCGCTGGTCCAGCTCGCTCGCCTGGCCGGCGACGCCGACCTGCTGCTTGCCTTGCTCCTGCAACTGCGCTTCCAGCTGCTTGATTTGCAACTTGAGCGCTTCGCTGCCGTTGTTCACGTTGGCTTCGCTGGCGACCACCTTGCCGGATATGTCCTGCAAACGCCCCGCCGCTTCTTCACTGAT
The DNA here is from genome assembly GCF_022662455.1 of Pseudomonas sp. TREG-RG-20F-10-E-6-01. NCBI lineage: Bacteria > Pseudomonadati > Pseudomonadota > Gammaproteobacteria > Pseudomonadales > Pseudomonadaceae > Pseudomonas > Pseudomonas sp. TREG-RG-20F-10-E-6-01. The sequence continues at coordinate 820,111 of NZ_JAKNQP010000002.1, forward strand.
GCGCGCAAAGCTTTCTTGCGTGGCAACCAATTGCTGACCCATCAGGGAGATCTGCTGAAAGCTCCACCAGGCAAGGCCCGCAAAGGCGATCAGCAGCGCGCCCACCAGTGCCCACAACGGGCCGGTCGTGGCACTCTTGACCTTGACCACCGGCGTATTGCGCGAGCGCACGGAGGTAGCAGGTGTCAGCTCGAAATCATCATCGTCCCCGATGTCCGCCCGCAGGCTGGGAACGTTGTCGAAATCGTCTTTAGCATCGTTACGCATGAATCAACCCTGAATCGGTGAGATGGCTACCTGAAAAGCCGAGCGACGGCAGTATAAACCGCGTTCGCGCCGCACTGATCGACCCGGAACCGCACATTCGGTTCCCGATGTATTGCCGCTTGTGAACTTACTTGAGCCCCGGATCCTGAGCTTTCCACCAACTGCAGAATTCGTCGAGGGCGGTCCACAGGCTGACCTTGGGCTCGTAGTCGAGATAATGCCTCGCGCGGCTGATGTCGAGGGTGAAATCTTTGTTCATCACCTGCATGCCCAGGCGCGACAACGCTGGCTCCGGACGCCCCGGCCACATCGCGCAGAATGCCTCGTTCAACGCCGCCACGCTGTAGGACAAGCCGTAAGACCGATAACGCGTGACCTGGGGCATGTCCATCTGGCGCATCACGTAGTTGACCACGTCCCACACCGGCACAGGCGCGCCGTTGCTGATGTTGTAGGCCTTGCCCAGCGCCGAGCCGGTCGCCAGCAAGCTGCTGAGCAACGCTTCGTTGAGGTTGTGCACGCTGGTGAAATCGACCTTGTTCAGGCCATCGCCGACGATGGCCAGGCGGTTCTTGCGCTGCATTTTCAACAGGCGCGGAAAAATGCTCATGTCACCGGCGCCCGTGACAAAGCGCGGGCGCAAGGCCAGCACTTCCAGGCCGAATTCCTGAGCACCGAACACCTTCTGCTCCGCCAGGTACTTGGTAGCGGCATACGGGTGCTTGAAGCGCTTTGGCACTTGCTCTTCGGTCAGCCCCAGGTGATCACGCCCGTCGAAGTAGATCGACGGCGACGACAGGTGCACCAGCCGGCCGACGCGCTGCTTGAGACAGGCTTCGACGACGTTTTCAGTGACCAGCACATTGCCTTGATGGAAGTCCTGATACTTGCCCCACAGCCCGACGGCACCGGCGCAATGCACCACGGCTTCGACGTCTCGGCACAGATCGCGCACAAGGTCGGCATCATTCAAATCACCCTGGATAAACTCGGCACCGCGCCGTACCAGGTGTTCCACACCTTCGGCGCGCCGCCCGTTGACCCGCACGTCCAGGCCTTGCTCCAGAGCGAACCGCGCGAAGCGCCCGCCGATGAAGCCGCTTGCGCCGGTGACCAGAATCTTCATGTAGCCTCCTACGGATGCAGCTGCCAGCGTCAAGCTTCAAGCCACAAGTTAAAAACGATCCGCAAGCTTTCTCTTGCAGCTTGCAGCTTGACGCTTGTTACTGCTGATAGGGCACCAACCATTGGCCACATGCCTGGGCCAAATGGTCGGTCAACAAGCCCAACAGTTGCCCGCCACTGCGCCAATGATGCCAGTACAACGGCACGTCGATGGGCTTATCTGGCAACAACTCGACCAATACGCCGGTTTGCAGTTGGTCGCGCACCTGTAATTCGGGTACCAGCCCCCAGCCCAGGCCGGCTTCGGTCAAACGGATAAAGCCTTCGGACGACGGGCATAAATGGTGCTCGAAACCGCCATCTACTCCCAGGGACGCCAGGTAACGGTGTTGCAGGAAATCATCCGGGCCGAACACCAGCGCCGGTGTTCGTGCCAGTTGATCGGCACGCACACCGTCAGGGAAATGCCGGGCAATAAACGCAGGGCTGGCCAACGCGCGATAACGCATGGCGCCGAGCAACAGGCTGCGCGCCCCAGCCACGGGACGCTCGCTGGCGCAAATACAGGCCGCCACCTCACCGGCGCGCATGCGCTTGAGGCCGACGGTCTGGTCTTCCACCACCAGGTCCAGCAGCAAATGCTGCTCGGCGCAAAAGTCGCTGACGGCCTCAGCCCACCAGGTGGCAAGGCTGTCGGCATTCAGCGCGATGCGCAAACGCTCGGGCATGCCCTCCTCGTCCAGTGCCGGCACCTGGCTTTGCAGGTCGCGCTCCAGCAAGCGCACTTGTTGCATGTGGTTGAGCAGGCGCCGGCCGATGTCGGTGGGCGTCGGCGGCGAGGCCCGCACCAACACCGGCTGACCGATGCGCGCCTCAAGCAACTTGATGCGTTGAGAAATCGCCGACTGCGAAAGCCCCAGCACCTGGGCGCCGCGTTCAAAGCCGGCCTGTTCTACCACCGCGGCCAATGCGGACAGCAATTTATAGTCGAACATCAGTTTCTCTAATGAGCGATCAGCAATATTGGTTTTTCTTATACAGCGTAGCCCGTGAGAATGACCAGCATTGCTTCTCTCTCTATCAAGGAATTCTCACATGGCCGGTGAAACCGCCCTGGCAATCCTGCTGCGCAGCATGAGCCCGCACCTCAATGACGGCGATTATGTGTTCTGCACCCTGCCCGATCAGCGCGTGCCGGAGGGGTGCGACGTGATCGGCAGCTTTCGCGAACAGGAAGGGTTGACGCTGATTCTAGAGCGCCAACAGGCAGAGCACGCCGGGCTGGCGTTTGACTATGTAGCTGCGTGGATCACCTTGAACGTGCACTCCGCCCTGGAAGCCGTGGGTTTAACCGCGGCCTTTGCCAGCGCGCTGGGCCAAGCCGGCATCAGTTGCAACGTGATCGCCGGTTACTACCACGACCACCTGTTTGTCGGCCGCAGCGATGCTGAGCGGGCCATGGATGTATTGCGCCAATTGGCAGCAAACGCGGAGTAACCCTTATGTGGCAAAGCTATGTGAACGGGCTGCTGGTGGCCCTCGGCCTGATCATGGCGATCGGCACCCAGAATGCGTTCGTGCTGGCGCAAAGCCTGCGCCGTGAACACCACTTGCCAGTGGCCGCGCTGTGCATCGTGTGCGATGCAATACTTGTAGCTGCCGGGGTATTCGGCCTGGCCACGGTGCTGGCGCAGAACCCGCTGCTGCTGGCAATCGCCCGCTGGGGTGGCGCGGCATTCCTGCTGTGGTACGGCACCCTGGCGCTGCGCCGAGCGTGTTCCAGGCAAAGTCTGGAACAGGGCGAAAACCTCAAGGTGCGCTCGCTGCGCGCGGTGTTGCTCAGCGCCCTGGCGGTGACCCTGCTCAACCCGCATGTGTACCTGGACACCGTGCTGTTGATTGGCTCATTGGGCGCTCAACAAACTGAACCCGGCGCCTATGTAGCCGGTGCCGCCAGCGCGTCATTCCTGTGGTTTGCCACACTGGCATTGGGCGCTGCGTGGCTGGCACCCTGGCTCGCGCGCCCCGCTACGTGGCGGTTGTTGGACTTTCTGGTGGCGGCGATGATGTTCAGCGTGGCGTATCAATTGATCAGTGCTTGATGAATATTCCAAAACGCTCTGGAACCTCTATCCCACACAGTTGTTGCGTGGTTTTGCCGCACCCCCGGTGCTATGATCCGGACCCTGCGCCGCAAAGAGTACAAACTCCCCGGCGCTTGTTTGGCCGCCCGTGATCGGCCTTGCGCTCACCGCAACTGACCTGATTAGGAGAATCATCATGGCTTTCGAATTGCCGCCGCTGCCCTACGCACACGATGCCCTGCAGCCGCACATTTCCAAGGAAACCTTGGAATACCACCACGACAAGCACCACAACACCTATGTCGTGAACCTGAACAACCTGGTGCCAGGCACCGAGTTCGAAGGCAAGACCCTGGAAGAAATCGTCAAGTCTTCTTCAGGCGGCATCTTCAACAACGCCGCTCAGGTCTGGAACCACACTTTCTACTGGAACTGCCTGGCGCCAAACGCCGGCGGCCAACCTACCGGCGCACTGGCTGAGGCTATCAACGCCGCTTTCGGTTCGTTCGACAAGTTCAAAGAAGAGTTCACCAAGACGTCCGTCGGCACCTTCGGTTCCGGTTGGGGCTGGCTGGTGAAAAAGGCTGACGGTTCCCTGGCCCTGGCCAGCACCATCGGCGCCGGCAACCCGCTGACCAGCGGCGACACCCCGCTGCTGACCTGCGACGTCTGGGAACACGCTTACTACATCGACTACCGCAACGTGCGTCCAAAGTATGTGGAAGCGTTCTGGAACCTGGTCAACTGGAAGTTCGTGGCTGAGCAGTTCGAAGGCAAGACCTTCACTGCCTAAGCAACGCTCGCGGTAAAGAGAGCCCGGCCATCGTGCCGGGCTTTTTTATGGGCAGCGAATTGTGCTCTGGTGGCTGGAACTCGGTGCGCGGATCTTGCCACGTAGACAGTGTGAGGAATTCGCCTCTCGTACCTGTCGGAGAAATTACTATGACCATCGGCGCAATAACATCCATGCTCCCTATGGTTGCCGGTTTGGCCCAAGAGGGCCTCAAAGCTGTGACCGAGCTCGCCAAAGCGGCCGGTCAAATGGCTCAGTCGCAATCTGGCAACAAGCAAGGTGAAGGTGATCAAAACAAGATTGCGCATGAAGACATGCACAACAAGGAACGTGTGAATTTTTCGAACAACGAATCCACCAACAGCACCGTCAACATCAACGTCGCGTAAAAAAGCGTCAGTTCCCAGCGCATCCACTGCGCCCACGGGAATTGCTCAAGGCAGGCGGATCCATGTCCGCCTCGCCCCGGCGCCCCTCTCAAGTTCCTCGTCAAACCTGCCGATGCCCTAATGTTCCTTTGACTGCCATCACGAGATTGCCAATACTCATGGCATATTGAGGCCACCCGCATGGAACAAGGAATGCCCCTTTGAAGCTGGAACTCAAAAACAGCTTGTCGGTGAAGTTGCTACGGGTGGTGCTGCTGTCGGCATTGATCGTGGGAGTAGCGCTGAGCGTGGCGCAGATCGTTTTCGATGCCTACAAGACGCGCCAGGCCGTGGCCGGCGATGCTCAGCGCATCCTCGACATGTTTCGCGACCCCTCGACACAGGCCGTCTACAGCCTGGACCGCGAGATGGGCATGCAGGTAATCGAAGGCCTGTTTCAGGACGATGCCGTGCGCATGGCCTCCATCGGCCATCCCAACGAAACCATGCTCGCGGAGAAAAGCCGCGCATTACAGCAATCGCCCACCCGCTGGCTGACCGACCTGATTCTTGGCCAGGAGCGCACCTTCACCACCTCATTGGTCGGCAAAGGCCCCTACAGCGAGTATTACGGTGACCTGAGCATCACCCTGGACACGGCCACCTATGGCAAAGGTTTTCTGGTCAGCTCGGTGATCATCTTTATTTCCGGCGTACTGCGCGCGCTGGCCATGGGGCTGGTGTTGTACCTGGTTTATCACTGGCTGCTGACCAAGCCGTTGTCACGGATTATCGAGCACCTGACGTCGATCAACCCGGACCGGCCCAGCGAACACAAGATCCCCCAAATCAAGGGCCACGAACGCAACGAGCTGGGGCTGTGGATCAACACCGCCAACGAGTTGCTCGAATCCATCGAACGCAATACTCACCTGCGGCACGAGGCAGAATCGAGCCTGCTGCGCATGGCCCAGTACGACTTCCTCACCGGCCTGCCCAATCGCCAGAAACTGCAGGAGCAACTGGACAAGATCCTGATCGACGCCGGCCGCCGACAGCGCCGCGTTGCGGTGTTGTGCGTCGGCCTGGATGACTTCAAAAGCGTCAACGAACAGTTCACTTATCAGGCCGGTGACAAACTGCTGCTGGCCCTGGCCGATCGCTTGCGCGCCCACAGTGGCCGCCTCGGCGCCCTGGCCCGGCTGGGCGGCGATCAGTTCGCGCTGGTCCAGGCGGATATCGACCAACCTTACGAAGCCGCCGAACTGGCACAAAGCATCCTGGATGACCTGGAAGCCGAATTTGCCCTCGAGCATGAGCAGATTCGCCTGCGCGCGACCATCGGCATCACGTTGTTCCCGGAAGACGGCGACAGCACCGAGAAGCTGCTGCAAAAAGCCGAACAGACCATGACCCTGGCCAAGAGCCGCTCGCGCAACCGCTATCAGTTCTATATCGCCAGCGTCGACAGTGAAATGCGCCGGCGCCGCGAGCTGGAAAAAGACCTGCGCGACGCCCTCAGCCGCGACCAGTTTCACCTGGTCTACCAACCGCAGATCAGCTACCGCGACCACCGCGTGGTGGGCGTGGAAGCCTTGATCCGCTGGCAGCATCCGGAACACGGCCTGGTGCCGCCCGATTTGTTCATCCCGTTGGCCGAACAGAACGGCACCATTATTCCGATTGGCGAATGGGTACTCGACCAGGCCTGCCGGCAATTGCGCGAATGGCATGACCTGGGCTTCACCACCCTGCGCATGGCGGTCAACCTGTCCACCGTGCAGTTGCACCACACCGAGCTGCCGCGGGTGGTCAACAACCTCATGCAGATTTACCGCCTGCCGCCGCGCAGCCTTGAACTGGAAGTGACCGAGACCGGCCTGATGGAAGACATCAGCACCGCCGCCCAGCACTTGCTGAGCCTGCGCCGTTCCGGGGCGCTGATCGCGATTGATGACTTCGGCACCGGCTATTCGTCCCTCAGCTACCTGAAAAGCCTGCCGCTGGACAAGATCAAGATCGACAAGAGCTTCGTCCAGGACCTGCTCGATGACGACGACGACGCAACCATCGTGCGCGCCATTATCCAACTGGGCAAAAGCCTGGGCATGCAGGTGATCGCCGAAGGCGTAGAAACCGCCGAGCAGGAGGCCTACATCATTTCCGAGGGCTGCCACGAGGGCCAGGGCTACCACTACAGCAAACCGCTGCCGGCCCGGGAGTTGGCGGCGTATCTGAAACAGTCCGAGCGCGACAACGCGGCGATTCTCTGAACGCTGAAAACAATACTAAATATTTCCCTCGTATAAACCTTTACACAAAATGCAAATCTTTCGCATTATGTCGCAGTTTTTGCGCTCCCCGCGCGCCCCATCAACAACCGAAGCAGGATGTTCGCCATGATTCGTATGCCCCTGGCCACCGCCAGTCTGCTGGCCATCGCCATTTCTCTCGCCGGTTGCGGCGAAGGTAAAGACAAGGCCGCCGCGCCCCAAGCGCCGACCCCGGCTGCCAGCACCACCGCTCCAGCGGCTGCCACCCCGGCAGGCCAGGTCGACGAAGCGGCCGCCAAGGCCGTGGTCGCGCACTACGCTGACATGGTGTTCGCGGTGTACAGCGATGCCGAATCCACCGCAAAAACCCTGCAAACCGCAATCGACACCTTCCTCGCCAACCCGAACGACGACACCCTCAAAGCGGCCCGTACCGCCTGGATCGCCGCGCGCGTACCGTACCTGCAGAGCGAAGTGTTCCGCTTCGGCAACACCATCATTGACGACTGGGAAGGCCAAGTTAACGCCTGGCCGCTGGACGAAGGCCTGATCGACTACGTCGACAAATCCTACGAGCACGCCCTGGGTAACCCAGGCGCCAACGCCAACATCATCGCCAACACCGAGATCCAGGTGGGCGAAGACAAGGTCGACGTGAAAGAAATCACCCCGGAAAAACTCGCCAGCCTCAATGAGCTGGGCGGTTCCGAGGCCAACGTCGCCACCGGCTACCACGCCATCGAATTCCTGCTGTGGGGCCAGGACCTCAACGGCACCGGCCCAGGCGCGGGCAACCGCCCTGCGTCGGACTACATGACCGGTGACGGTGCCACCGGCGGCAACAACGAGCGTCGTCGCACCTACCTGCGCGCGGTGACTCAGCTGCTGGTCAGCGACCTGGAAGAAATGGTCGGCAACTGGAAACCCAACGTCGAAGACAACTACCGCGCCACCCTGGAGGCCGAACCGGCCACCGACGGCCTGCGCAAAATGTTGTTCGGCATGGGCAGTCTGTCCCTCGGCGAGCTGGCCGGTGAGCGCATGAAGGTGTCCCTGGAAGCCAACTCGCCGGAAGACGAGCAAGACTGCTTCAGCGACAACACCCACAACTCGCATTTCTACGACGCCAAGGGTATTCGTAACGTTTACCTGGGCGAGTACACCCGCACTGACGGCACCAAGATGACGGGGCCGAGCTTGTCATCCCTGGTGGCCAAAGCTGATCCGGCCGCCGACACCGCGCTCAAGGCTGACCTGGCGTCGACCGAAGCGAAGATCCAGGTCATGGTTGACCACGCCAACAAGGGCGAGCACTACGACCAACTGATCGCTGCAGGTAATGACGCGGGCAACCAGATCGTGCGTGACGCCATCGCCGCGCTGGTCAAGCAGACCGGTTCGATCGAGGCCGCGGCGGGCAAGCTGGGTATCAGCGACTTGAACCCGGATAACGCTGATCACGAGTTCTGATCCGCGCCGCGTTGAATGAGGCGACCTTCGGGTCGCCTTTTTTATGCCCGCCTAGTGGAGCCCGATGACCACCACAAACCCCACATTTGATCGACGTCGCTCCCAAGCCCCGGTTTACAAGCCCTGCACCGCGGGTAGAATGGCGCCACTCTCCCAACACCCGAGCTTTCTTCATGGCGTTGCCGACCTTACGCATCATCGGTTTCATCATCGGCATCTTCCTGATCACCCTCGCGATCGCCATGGTCATCCCGATGGCCACCCTGGTGATTTTCGAACGCACCAGCGACCTGCCCTCGTTCCTGTGGGCAAGCCTGATCACCTTTCTCGCCGGCCTGGCGCTGGTCATTCCTGGCCGCCCCGAACACGTACACCTGCGCCCCCGAGACATGTACCTGCTGACCGTCAGCAGTTGGCTGGTAGTCTGCGTGTTCGCCGCGCTGCCGTTTTTACTGACCCAGCACATCAGCTACACCGACTCCTTCTTCGAAAGCATGTCGGGCATTACCGCCACCGGCTCCACCGTCTTGAGCGGGCTGGACAGCATGTCACCGGGCATCCTGATGTGGCGCTCGCTGCTGCACTGGCTCGGCGGCATCGGCTTTATCGGCATGGCGGTGGCGATCCTGCCACTGCTGCGCATTGGTGGCATGCGCCTGTTCCAGACCGAGTCCTCGGATCGCTCTGAAAAAGTCATGCCGCGCTCGCACATGGTGGCGCGCCTGATTGTGGCCGCGTATGTGGGCATCACTATCCTCGGCAGCCTGGCGTTCTGGTGGGCCGGGATGGGGCTGTTTGATGCGATCAACCACGCGATGTCGGCCATTTCCACCGGCGGGTTTTCCACCTCTGATGAATCCCTGGCGCACTGGAAACAACCGGCGGTGCACTGGGTCGCCGTGGTGGTGATGATCCTCGGCAGCTTGCCGTTCACCCTGTATGTCGCCACCTTGCGCGGCAACCGTCGGGCGCTGATCAAGGATCAACAGGTGCAAGGCTTGCTCGGGTTGCTGCTAGTGACCTGGCTGGTACTGGGCACCTGGTACTGGTGGACCACCGACCTGCCGTGGTTCGATGCGCTGCGTCATGTGGCGGTGAACGTCACGTCGGTGGTGACGACGACCGGTTTTGCACTCGGGGACTACAGCATCTGGGGCAACTTCTCACTGATGCTGTTCTTCTACCTGGGCTTTGTTGGCGGCTGCTCGGGCTCCACGGCGGGCGGGATCAAGATCTTCCGTTTCCAGGTCGCCTATATCCTGCTCAAGGCCAACCTGAACCAGCTGATTCACCCACGCGCGGTGATCAAGCAGAAGTACAACGGCCACCGCCTCGACGAAGAGATCGTGCGTTCGATTCTGACCTTTTCGTTCTTCTTCGCCATCACCATCTGCGCCATTGCCCTGGCATTGTCGCTGCTGGGGCTGGACTGGATGACCGCATTGACCGGCGCGGCCAGCACCGTTTCCGGCGTGGGCCCGGGCCTGGGCGAAACCATCGGCCCGGCCGGTAACTTCGCCAGCCTGCCGGATGCGGCCAAGTGGATCCTGTCGTTCGGCATGCTGCTGGGCCGACTGGAGATCATTACAGTCTTTGTTCTGTGCATTCCGGCGTTTTGGCGGCACTGACCGTCGACGCTTCGAGCAACCGCGCCCGGTATTCGCCGGGCGTGGCATCGAACCAACGGCGGAACGCGCGGAAAAAATTGCTCGGGTCGGCAAACCCCAACAGGTAGGCAATCTCCAGCAGGGTCATGCTGGGCTGCGCCAGGTACTGCTCGGCGAGTTCGCGGCGGGTGTCGTCGAGCAATGTCTGGAAACTGGTGCCCTCCTCCTGCAAGCGCCGCTGCAAGGTGCGCTGGGACAGGTGCAAGGTCTGGGCGACCACTTCGCGTTTGGGTTCGCCCTGGGGCAGCAGACGGCACAGCACTTGCCGCGCCTTGTGGGTCACGCGGCTCTCGGAAAAACGCGCGAGGTATTCACCGGCAAACCGATCATGCAGCAACGCCATGGCTTCGTTCGCTGTGGGCAACGGCGCGTCCATGTCGGCCTGCTCAAAAATCAGCGCGTCATAAGGTGCATTGAATTCCAGGGGCGCATGGAAGGCTTGTTTGTAAGGCGTCAGGTCCGCCGGTTGATCGCCTTGCAGCACCACTTTGCGCGGTTGCAAGGTGCGGCCGGTCAGCCAGCCGCACAACGCCAAAGCACTGGCCAGCGAGGCTTCGGCGCTCTGGCGGGTCGGTGGCAAGTGGTCGCCGTGCACTGTCAGAATCAGCGCGTAGCCTTCAGGTAAGAGTCGGAAGCTCAAGTCGGCGCTTTCGGCGATGATGCGCTGATAACGCACCAGGCGCATAAAGCCCTCGGCCAACGTGTTGCTGGACATCAGCGCATAACCGGCCACATGAAACGACGCCGGGCGAACAACCTTGCCCATGTTCAGGCCGATCGCCGGGTTGCCCGACAGCTCAACTGCCCGTTGCCAAAGCCGCGTCATCGAGTCCTGAGGAAAACGCGCGTCAGGGTCACTGAGGGCGGCGTAGTCCAGGCCCAATTGCTTGAACAGCACACGGCAGTCCAGGCCGTCCATTTCCAACGCCTTGACTATCCCCATCGCCCAGCTTGCAGAAGTTGTTCGTTCGCTCATGGCGTCTTCTTAAAAAAGCAGGCTTAACGGCAGCCAGGAAGCCAAGGATACTAAAGTGGCATCTATTGTCACTGGCTGTTACCACTGATCACTCTAGACTCAAATAAGCTCCCCGCCGAACATCTGTTAGGCGGTACAACCACCCAAGGGCCGGCCAACGTGGAAAACGTCAAACAATTCAATAGCTTCGCCGAGTTCTATCCTTACTACCTGAGTGAACACGGCAATAGCACATGCCGGCGTTTGCACTTCATCGGCACCACGTTGGTGATTGGCATCCTGGCGTACGCCATCGGCAAAGGTTCGGTGGGGCTGCTGCTGGCTTTGCCCATCGCCGGTTACAGCTTCGCCTGGATCGGCCACTTCTTCTTCGAAAAGAACCGCCCGGCGACGTTTCAACATCCGCTCTACAGCCTCTTGGGCGACTTTGTGATGTACCGCGACATGATCTTGGGCAAGGTCCCTTTTTAAACAGGACGCTTTTTTGAACAGGGCGCCTTTTAAGGGGGCGTCCTTGAAAGTGTGACCTCTTGTCACTTGCCTAAACAATGAAAATTCGTACATACGTCGACATAAAATTCTTTTTGTCATTTTCAGTGCTGTATCCTGCCAAGGCTTTTTGAGAGCGCGCAATCACACTGCGATTGATAAAACAGACCTTGCGAGGAGCGACGACGATGCACGAGATACCTAATCTCCCCTTCCCAAGCCTGCACCCAACAGAGCAGCCAACACCGCAGCAGGCCAGCGACAACCGGCCTGAGACCAAAGAAGCACAACCAGTCGACAGCAAAAGCCAGGACTGACGCCGTACCAGACCGTGTGGAAAGCGCACCTTTGAGCGCTTTCCACACTGCCTGAATCACCCCGAGATGCCCGCCATGACTGATACCCTCCCCGACACCCCCGACGCCGCTGTACTCGACGCAGCCCTGCAAATGATCGACGTGTGGAACCGCCTCAGCCCTGAAAAACAGGCGCTCCTGCTCAAGCGCTTCGGCACCCAGGAAAACGCCCTGGCCGCCCTGGTGACCACGCAAATGCTGGCACCGGCCAAACCCTGATCTGTCGGTAATCTGAAGTTTTTACGTTTTGCCGCCCCGCGAGGCGTAAGCGCCGGTATCATTAGCAGCCTATCTTTACCTGCTGCGACAGTGGACCTCTCCCATGCCAGATACCCAGCGCCCCATGGCGGTCACGCTGCAAGTCGTTTCCATCGTGCTGTTCACCTTTATCGGTTACCTCAATATCGGCATTCCCCTGGCCGTGTTGCCGGGCTATGTCCACAGTGAACTGGGCTACGGCGCGGTGATTGCCGGCCTGGTGATCAGCGTGCAGTACCTGGCCACGCTGCTGAGCCGCCCGTATGCCGGCAAAATCATCGACAACCTGGGCAGCAAGCGCGCGGTGTTGATCGGCCTGGCGGGCTGCGGCCTGAGTGGCGTGTTCATGTTGCTGGCCGCGTGGTTTTCCAGCCTGCCGGCCGTCAGCCTGATCAGCCTGCTCATCGGCCGACTGGTGCTCGGCAGCGCCGAAAGCCTGGTGGGTTCGGGCGCCATCGGCTGGGGCATTGGCCGGGTCGGCGCGGCCAACACCGCCAAAGTCATTTCATGGAACGGCATCGCCAGTTACGGCGCACTGGCCATCGGCGCACCACTTGGGGTGGTGCTGGTCAGCCATTTCGGATTGTGGAGCATGGGCGTCAGCATCATTCTGCTGGCGGTGCTCGGCGTGTTTCTGGCCTGGAACAAGGTCGCAGCGCCGATTGTGGCCGGTGTGCGCCTGCCGTTCATGAATGTGCTGGGCCGCGTGCTGCCCCACGGCTGCGCGTTGGCCCTGGGCTCGATCGGCTTTGGCACCATCGCCACCTTTATTACCCTGTATTACACCACCCAGCACTGGGACAACGCCGTGTGGGCATTGAGCCTGTTCGGCGCCAGCTTCATCGGCGCGCGCCTGCTGTTCGGCAATTTGATCAACCGCATCGGCGGCTTTCGCGTGGCGATTGCCTGCCTGTCCGTGGAAATCCTCGGGTTGCTGTTGCTGTGGCTGGCGCCCGACGCCCACCTCGCCCTGGCCGGTGCGGCGTTGAGCGGGTTCGGCTTTTCCCTGGTGTTTCCGGCGCTGGGGGTGGAGGCGGTCAACCTGGTGCCGGCCTCCAGCCGGGGCTCGGCGGTGGGGGCTTACTCGCTGTTTATCGACTTGTCGTTGGGCATCACCGGCCCGCTGGCAGGTGCGGTGGCGGCGGGGTTCGGCTTTGCCTCAATCTTCCTGTTCGCTGCGCTCGCCGCCGCCGGTGGCTTACTGCTGAGCCTGTACCTGTACCGGCAAGCGCCCAAGGCCCGCGAGGCGCGCGACGCTTAAAAGTCGACCTTACCGCGCCCGGCCTTGATGCTGCCGCGCTTGGTCTTGGATTCCAGGCGGCGCTTTTTCGAGCCCAGGGTGGGCTTGGTCGGGCGGCGCTTCTTCTCGACCTTGGTGGCGCTGAGGATCAACTCCACCAGGCGCTCCAGCGCATCCGCGCGATTCTGTTCCTGGGTCCGGTATTGCTGGGCCTTGAGCACCAGCACGCCTTCACTGGTGATACGGCTGTCGCGCAGCGCCAGCAGCCGTTCCTTGTAAAAGTCCGGCAACGACGACGCCGGAATATCAAACCGCAGGTGCACCGCGCTCGATACCTTGTTGACGTTCTGCCCACCGGCGCCTTGGGCGCGAATGGCGGTCAGCTCGATCTCGGCATCGGGCAGGTGCACGTTGTTGGAAATTACCAGCATCACTCAAAAACCTTAGGCAACGGACAAGCCCAACTCGGATAACAACATCGACGCCTGGGCTTTGGAAATCACGGCGCCTTTGAACAGTTTGGCATCATTGAGGCGAAAGCCGCTCAAATCCGCGCCCCGCAAGTCAGCGCCGGCAAAATTGGCACCGTTGATGCGGGCGTGGGCGAGGCTGCAGTCGATCAGTTCGGCCTTGCGAAAGTCTGCATCCGACAAGTCGCTGTCGGAAAAATCCAGATTATTGAGCACGGTTCGGGCAAACGACAGGCCGGACAAGAACGCACTGTTGAGCAAGGTCTCGCTGAAGCTCAGGCCCAGGGACGCGCAATGGGTGAAGTTGGCGCCCGTCAGTTTGCACTGCGTGAAATGGGCTTGGGACAACTTGCTGCGCTGCCAACGGGTGTTGTTCAGGTCGCAGCTGATGAATTGCGCCTCGAGCAGGTTGGCCGCCTCGAATACGGCGTGCCCGGCCCGGCAACTTTTCCATTGCGTGCCTTCCAGGCGCGCACCGAGAAAGGACGTTTGCGCCAGTGTGCAGCGCTCGAACTCCCAATGCTCCAGCACCCTCCGCGACAGGTCTGCCCCGCTCAAATCGACGCCGATCAAGCGCAACGGCCCGCGGTGCTGGTCGATCAGGTCTTGCACCTCATCGCGCTGCAAGCTGCCGCCGTCGATATCGATGTGCTGCATGAAGCCTCCGGGCAAGGGTCGATAAAAAAGAAGGCGCGAGTCTACCCTGTCGGCGCCGACAAAAAACCCGGCAAGGCGCCGGGTTTTCTGTTGAGGCAAGACGACTTACTTCAACGCCGCACTCGCCGTGGTCAACGCCGCTTCAGCGCTGCGCTTGTTCTTGATCCAGTAGCACAGCCCCATGAACGCCACCCATACCGGAATCGCGTACACCGAGACCTGAATGCCCGGAATCATCAGCATGATCACCAGGATAAACGCCACGAACGCCAGGCAAATGTAGTTGCCGTACGGGTACCACAGCGCTTTGAACAGCGGCACCTGGCCGGTGCGGTCCATGTGCTGGCGGAATTTCACGTGCGAGAAGCTGATCATCGCCCAGTTGATCACCAGCGTGGCCACGACCAGCGACATCAACAGCTCGAGCGCGTGTTGCGGGATCAGGTAATTCATCAGCACCGCCACCAGGGTGACCGCCGCCGACGCGAGGATCGAACGCACCGGTACGCCACGCTTGTCGATCTTCGCCAGGGCTTTGGGCGCATCGCCCTGCTCAGCCATGCCCAGCAGCATGCGGCTGTTGCAGTAGGTGCCGCTGTTGTACACCGACAGCGCTGCGGTCAGCACCACGAAGTTGAGGATGTGCGCGGCAGTGTTGCTGCCCAGCATCGAAAACACCTGCACGAACGGGCTGCCGCTGTAGGCATCGCCGGACGCGTTGAGGGTTGCCAGCAAGCTGTCCCACGGCGTCAGCGACAACAGCACCACCAGCGCGCCGATGTAGAAAATCAGAATGCGGTAGATCACCTGATTGATCGCTTTGGGGATCACGGTGCGCGGCTGGTCGGCTTCGGCCGCGGTAAAACCGAGCATTTCCAGGCCGCCGAACGAGAACATGATGATCGCCATGGCCATCACCAAACCGTTGACGCCATGCGGGAAGAAACCGCCGTGGTCCCACAGGTTGCTCACCGAGGCTTGCGGCCCGCCACTGCCGCTGACCAGCAGGTAGCTGCCCAGGGCGATCATGCCAACGATGGCCACCACCTTGATGATGGCAAACCAGAACTCGGCCTCACCGAAGACTTTGACGTTGGCCAGGTTGATCATATTGATCAGCACGAAGAACGCTGCCGCCGAGACCCAGGTCGGGATCTCCGGCCACCAGTAGTGCACGTATTTGCCGACCGCCGTCAGCTCCGACATGCCCACCAGAATGTACAGAATCCAGCAGTTCCAGCCCGACAGGAAGCCGGCAAAACCGCCCCAGTACTTATGGGCAAAGTGGCTGAAGGAACCGGCGACCGGCTCTTCGACGATCATTTCGCCGAGCTGGCGCATGATCATGAAGGCGATGAAGCCGCAGATGGCATAGCCTAGGATCATCGACGGCCCGGCTGATTTAAGCACCCCGGCCGAGCCCAGGAACAGGCCGGTGCCGATGGCGCCACCGAGGGCGATCAACTGGATATGCCGATTTTTCAGGCCGCGTTTCAGCTCGCCTGATGAGGAATGGGGTCCACTCATGAAAAGGGTCTCACGCAAGGTTTGATGATGTTGAATGCACGTTGCTGCCTTGAATCTCGACTCAAGCAGCGCCGCTCAAACCCCAGCGCAGGCACCAGGAGTACAGCGTCTTTCTAACGGTCATGCGTCACCTGTTTGTTTTTATCTGTGACGAAATCGAACCCGTCCGGCTCGTGGCCAGGCGGAGTGATCAGGGTGGATAAACCCTGAGGTCTTGGCCTTTTGCGTAGGTACGCAAGGGAGTCACAGTAAAACGCGGCGCATTGTACACCGCTCGACAGCTTCGGGCCGCCACTGGGGAGCGCCTGTGACAATCTGTCAGGCATTCCTTACAGCGCCGGGTCGCTCAATGACAGCGCGCTTTTAGCGTAAATTAATCGTTACAGCCCGGAAAATAAGCGTTACAGGCGCGCTTGATCCGTCAGAAAACGGAAAAATGTCAGTATGAAAAATCCTACAAATTAGCTTCGCCAGTCCGTTGTTTTTTCTCAATAAAAAACCACCGCGAAAAAACAGAAGAAAAAATCCAAATGAGACCGTGTCAATAAATATTTTGCATTCTGAAACACACTCTCCTAGGTTCTTTCACTTGCCAGCGAAGCCCGTTGGCAAGCCGTTCTCAAACAACGTCCTCTAGGAGATACACCATGCAAGCACTGGAAAAAGACCTGGAAACCGAACTGCAACTCGACGATTGGTTTGAAGCGCCGACCCATGAGGCCGCCGTTGAAATGATGCAAGCTGATGCCGTTGTGCCTTTTGGCACCGCGATGTGGCCTTTCTAACACCCGGCAGGCAACCGGCAGGTGTTGTGCACGGCACCTGCCCCCTTACCCCAGGCACAGAAGGACACACGTCATGGACAAGGCCCGCGCCGTCGAACATTTTCTCTACTACCTTGCGCATCACCCGGCCCTCAACGGCCTGAGCCGCCCCACCGTGCTGCTGGGCCACACCGAGCGCTACGACGCCATTGCCCAGGCAATCACTCACGGCAGCGCCGCCCGATTCAATTTCCAGCTGCAGCGCCTGGACCTGGCCGCCAGCGACACCCTGGCCCAGGCCATCGAAACCTCTGACCTGTATCTGTTTCTCTACGATTCCTCGACCCTGCCCAACCCACGCGCCGAAGGCCCGGACTTTATCCGCGCCCTGCAGGGGGTGATGGCCGAGCACTGGAAGAAATCCCTGCTGTTCAAGGATTACGGCGACTATTTCTACGACACCTTCAGCGTCGAGCCGCAACGCATCGCCGACCTCAATGCCACGCTGATCCGGCGCATGTCCCAGGCCAACGTGCTGAGCTTTACCGACAAACACGGCTCGCGCCTGGAAGCGCCGATGAGCAGCATCAAGAAGTGGACCAATATCAATGGCGTCGGCAACCATGACCTGGCGCCGGGCGAGATCGCCACGCACAGCGAGGCCATCAACGGCCAGGTGCGGTTTGTCGGCACCTTCCTCAGCACCATCCCGTTTGCGCGCAAATACGGCGTACTGCAATCACCGCTGGAGCTGTGGATCGAGAACTCGACCATTTGCAGCGTGGCCAGTGATGTGCCGGGCCTGGCGGACGATTTCAACAAGTACTTGAATGCCAACCCGTCCAACCGTCGCGTGGAAGAGCTGGGGATTGGCACCAATGAAGGGGTCAAGGATTTGTACGCGCGCAATGCCGGGTTCGAGGAGCGCCATTGCGGCTTGCACCTGGGCTTGGGCGGCGGGCAGAAAGGCAGTCATCACCTGGATTTGATCTTTGCCAGCGGGGTGTTGGCGCTGGATGACAAGCCGGTGTTTGATGGTAGGTTTGCGTTCTGAGCACAAAATTCAGAAACACTGGAGATCCAAGTGTGGGAGCGGGCTTGCTCGCGAATGCGCAGTGTCAGTCACCCGATGTACTGACTGATCCACCGCTTTTGCGAGCAAGCCCGCTCCCACATTTTTGACCGTATTTCATGCCCAAAAAAAAAGCCAACCCGAGGGTTGGCGTTTTTTTGTGCAGCACTTACATCACTGCGGCTTCTTGCGACCAAAACCAGGACGCTGGCCAGAACCGGCCGGGGCGCCACGGCGCTTGCCCGACGGCTCGTCCGCGACCAGTTTCGGCCCAGGACGCTTGTTCGCTGCCGGCTTGGCTGGACGCTTGGTGCTGGCGCTGTCGGCTGGGCGGTCGGATGCCGGAGCACCACGGCCTTCACCACGGTTGCCGCGGCCGCCGCTTGGTGCTTCGCCGCCACGCGCAGGACGCGGGGTGCGAGGGCCACGTTCGCCTTCCTGGCGGGACGGGGCGGTTGGGCGACGTTCGCCTTCGATGTGTGGCTCACGCGAAATGCGACCGCCGGTGGCCGGTGCATTCAGCGCCGGGCGCAGGGTGCGGGCAACACGTTCGGTACGGGCCACAGGACGCGACGATTTACGCTGCATACGCTCAAGCTTGTCTTTGCTCTTGGCGTTCATCTGCGGCATGGCAACCGGCGTCAGGCCAACTTCAGCGCTGAGGATATCGACCTCGTACTGGCTCATTTCGCGCCAGCGGCCCATCGGCAGGTCGGAGTTCAAGAACACCGGGCCGAAACGCACGCGTTTCAGGCGGCTGACCACCAGGCCCTGGGATTCCCACAGGCGACGCACTTCACGGTTACGGCCTTCCATCACCACGCAGTGGTACCAATGGTTGAAACCTTCGCCGCCTGGCGCCTGCTTGATGTCGGTGAACTTGGCCGGGCCGTCTTCAAGGACGACGCCCGCTTTCAAGCGCTCGATCATCTCGTCATCGACTTCACCGCGTACACGCACGGCGTATTCACGGTCCATTTCGTAGGACGGGTGCATCAGGCGGTTGGCCAGCTCGCCGTCGGTGGTGAACATCAGCAAACCGGTGGTGTTGATGTCCAGACGGCCGATGTTGATCCAGCGGCCTTCTTTAGGTTTGGGCATCTTGTCGAACACGGTCGGACGGCCTTCCGGGTCGTCACGGGTGCAGATCTCGCCGTCGGGCTTGTTGTACATGATGACGCGGCGCACCGATTCGGCGGCCTCTTCACGCTTGATGACCTTGCCATCAATGGTGATTGCATCGTGCAGGTCGACACGCTGGCCAAGGGTGGCTTCAACGCCGTTGACCTTGATGCGCTTCTGGGTGATCCAGGCTTCGACGTCGCGGCGCGAGCCCACGCCGATACGCGCCAGCACCTTTTGCAGTTTTTCGCCTGCTGGGCCGATTTCCTGGCTGTCGTTCTGGTCTTGGTCGTTCATCTTAAGCACCTCCCGGTGGGTCGATTCAGGCGTGGCCTGAAGAGTGTTGAAAGCGGGGCTTTGGGCGAATACGTCGCCAAAGGGTCGCGAATCATACGCGCATGGCGCGCGTTACGCATCACAGACTAGTCGATTAAGCCGCAGTCATTTGCTTTTCCGCCGACCGGTGGCGCCCAGGGCCAACAGGCGCAGCTCGGCTTCGGCCAGCACTGCGCGTTTGTCGACCTTGTCGAGTTTCTTCCAGGCGCGGATTTCGCGCTTGCTGCGGCCACAGCCGACGCAGATATCGTCGCTGAATTTGCAGATGCTGATGCACGGGTCTTTGCTGGAGCTCATGTTTTCTCCCAGACAACCCAGACAATGCAGATCCAATGTGGGAGGGGGTTTGCCCCCGATGCAGGGTGTCAGCCTACATTTTTGTCACTGGGGCACTGCTATCGGGGGCAAGCCCCCTCCCACATCCAATTGCGTCAGTCTTCGAGTTGGCGGCGTTCGTTTTCGATGGCCTCGGCCAGGGCCCGGGCTTCGTCTTCCTCGTCGCTCAACGGCGGTTGTTCGAGGGCGGCGACGGCGGCCAGGAGTTTCTCGCGGGCTTCAGCCACGCCAAGAATGTCTTCCTCGGGCTCCGGTTCTGACTCGGCTTCCGGTTCCGGTTCAACTTCTTCGACCTCGGGCGCGGTTTCACCGTTCACCTGGGTTTGCGGTTCACTCGCGCCGTCACGCAGCAAGTCGTCGAAATCGGTCTTGATCCCCTGTTCCATGTCGTCCAATTCGAGCAACAAGGTATGGAAACTGGTCTCGTCCTTCGGCTCTTCCGGCTCGGCCGTGGCGTCGGCGAGTTCCTGCAGGCTGGCGGGAACTGGTGCGTCGTCGAAATCCAATACCGGCTCGGCCTCCATCTCGCGCAGTTCGGCGAGCGGCGGCAGGTCATCCAGGTTTTTCAGGTTGAAGTGGTCGAGGAACACCTTGGTGGTGGCAAACATCGCCGGTTTGCCGGGCACGTCGCGGTAGCCGACGATGCGGATCCACTCGCGCTCAAGCAATGTCTTGACGATATGGCTGTTGACCGCCACACCGCGCACGTCTTCGATTTCACCCCGGGTGATCGGCTGGCGATAGGCGATCAGCGCCATGGTCTCAAGCATCGCTCGCGAATAACGCTGCGGGCGCTCTTCCCACAGACGGCCGACCCACGGGGAAAACTTCTCACGGATCTGCAGGCGATAACCCGACGCCACTTCGCGCAGCTCAAAGGCGCGGCCATCGCAGGACTTGCGCAGGATCTCCAATGCCTTCTTGAACACCGGTGGCTCAGGGCGCTCGGCCTCTTCAAAGAGCTCGAACAGGCGCTCAAGGGATTGCGGTTTACCCGAGGCCAGAAGAAAGGCTTCCAGCAGCGGCGCCAGTTCGCGGGGTTCAGTCAAATTCATCGATTCAGCTCGTTATTCGGCTCGCGCCCGCACGTGGATAGCCGCAAAAGGCTCATTCTGGACCAGCTCGACCAAGGACTCCTTGACCAGCTCAAGGATTGCCATAAAGGTCACCACCACCCCCAGGCGCCCTTCTTCTTTGGTAAACAACTCGACAAAGGGTACAAACCCGCCGCCCTTGAGGCGTTCGAGCACATCGCTCATACGCTCACGGGTCGAAAGTGCCTCGCGACTGACCTGGTGGCTTTCAAACATGTCGCCCCGGCGCAGCACTTCGGCCATGGACATCAGCAATTCTTCCAGGCTCACATCCGGCAACAGCTTGCGCGCCCGGGCTTCCGGGGCGTCGAGCTTGGGCACCACCACATCGCGGCCCACACGGCTCAGGTTGTCGATGCCTTCGGCGGCGGCCTTGAAACGTTCGTACTCTTGCAGGCGGCGGATCAGTTCGGCGCGCGGGTCATCCTCTTCGGCTTCGATGGTCTCCGAGCGCGGCAACAGCATGCGCGATTTGATCTCGGCGAGCATCGCGGCCATCACCAGGTACTCGGCGGCCAGCTCCAGGCGCACGGTCTGCATCAGCTCGACATACCCCATGTACTGGCGGGTGATTTCCGCCACCGGGATGTCGAGGATATTGATGTTTTGCTTGCGGATCAGGTACAGCAGCAGGTCCAGCGGGCCTTCGAAGGCTTCAAGGAACACTTCCAGGGCGTCCGGCGGGATGTACAGGTCCAGCGGCATTTCCAGGACCGCCTGGCCATAGACCATGGCAAAGGGCAGTTCCTGCTGGGCGCCGGCCTGGCTGTCGACGGTTTCGACGACCGACATTCAGGCCTCGACCATGAACGGCGTCGGATCGCCGCAACCCACACGCACCACTTCCGGCTCGCCGTCGGCCAGGTTGATCACGGTGGAGGCCTTGTTGCCGCCGTAGCCGCCGTCGATGATCAAGTCGACGTGTTTTTCCAGCAGGCGCCGCATTTCGTAAGGGTCGTACAGCGGCTCTTCTTCACCGGGCAGGATCAACGACACACTCATCAGCGGCTCGCCCAGCTCAGCCAGCAACGCCAGGGCAATCGGGTGCTCCGGCACACGCAGGCCGATGGTGCGCTTTTTCGGGTGCAGCAACAGGCGCGGCACTTCGCGGGTGGCGTTGAGGATAAAGGTGTAGGGCCCAGGCGTGTGGGCCTTAAGAAGGCGGAAGGTGCCCGTGTCGACCTTCGCAAACAGCCCAAGCTGGGACAGGTCGCTGCAAATCAGTGCGAAGTTGTGATTCTTGTCCAGGTCACGCAGGCGTCTGACCCGTTCAACCGCGTTCTTGTCGCCGATCTGGCAACCAATGGCGTAGGACGAGTCGGTTGGGTAGATCACCACGCCGCCGGCGCGGATGATCTCCACGGCCTGTTTAATCAGGCGCGCTTGAGGGTTTTCCGGATGAATCTGGAAGAATTGACTCACGTGTTCTACCTGTTCAGACGGTGGCAATAATGGGGTCATGCTTGAATCGCCCCCACAACAGCGGCAGATCTTCCGGTACTTGGCGATACTCGCCAATCTCGGACCAGCCGCCTGGGCCATGAAAGTCACTGCCGGCGCTGACCAGCAGACCAAATTCGCGAGCAAGTATCGCCAGGCTGCCCACCTGATCGGCGGGTTGGTGCCCGTTAACCACTTCGATAGCGTGGCCGCCCGCTCCAATATAGTCGGCAATCAGCTTGCGGCGCTTGCTGCGGGTGAAATCGTAATGCCACGGATGCGCCAGGCTGACCCAGGCCCCAGCGGCCCGCAGCGTGCCGACGGTGTCTTCCAGGGTCGGCCAGTGTTGCTTGACGTCACCCAACTTGCCGGCGCCCAGCCATTTGCGGAACGCCTCGGCGCGATCCTTTACAAAACCTTCACGCACCATCCAGTCGGCAAAGTGCGGACGGGCCGGTGCGTTGCCGCTGTCGCCCAGTTCCTGCTGGATGGCGCGGGCGCCTTCCAGGCCGTTGGGCATGCCTTTAAGGCTGAGCTTGCGGCTTATTTCTTCGGACCGCAGCCAGCGGCCATCGTGCAATTGGGCAATGGCCTCGACCAACGGCGCGGCGTTCTGATCAAAACCGTAACCGAGCACATGAATGGTGGCGCCGCCCCAGGTGCAGGACAATTCCACGCCGTTGACCAGTTGCATGCCCAGCGCATGCGCGGTCGTACGGGCTTCGTCGAGGCCTTCGAGGGTGTCGTGGTCGGTCAAAGACAGGACTCGCACGCCTTTTTCAAACGCACGCGCAACCAGTACCGCGGGCGCCAGGGCGCCGTCGGAGGCCGTGCTGTGGCAGTGCAAATCAACATTCACGGGGGTGTGTAACCTCAAGTCAGCTGGCGCTATCGCAACCAAGGATGTTTGTTATTATGCCGCCACATCCAGCTTCTGGCTCTTACTGTGAAACAATTCATCGACTTCATCCCGCTGTTGCTGTTTTTCATCGTTACCAAACTCGACCCCAGGGTCATTGATATCGCCGGTCACGAGCTGACATTCGGGGGCATCTACAGCGCCACCGCCGTGCTGATCATCAGCTCGATCGTGGTCTACGGCGCCATCTTCATCTCCCAGCGCAAGCTGGAAAAAAGCCAATGGCTGACCCTGATTGCCTGCCTGGTATTCGGTGGCCTGACCCTGGCCTTTCACAGCGAAACCTTCCTTAAATGGAAAGCCCCCGTGGTGAACTGGCTGTTCGCCCTGGTCTTTATCGGCAGCCACTTCATCGGTGATCGCCTGCTGATCAAGCGCATCATGGGCCATGCACTGACCCTGCCGGACCCGGTGTGGACACGCTTGAACGTGGCCTGGATCGTGTTTTTCCTGTTCTGCGGCGCCGCCAACCTGTTCGTGGCCTTTACCTTCCAGGCCTACTGGGTCGACTTCAAGGTCTTCGGCAGCCTGGGCATGACCGTATTGTTCCTGATCGGCCAGGGTATCTACCTGTCGCGCCACCTGCATGACACCGCCCCTACCACGCCGAAAACCGAGGACTGACATGCTCTACGCCATCATTGCTACCGACGTCGCCAACTCGCTGGAAAAACGCCTGTCCGTGCGCCCGGCCCACGTCGAACGCCTGAAACAGCTGCAAGCCGAAGGCCGCATCGTGCTGGCCGGCCCACACCCGGCAGTGGACAGCAACGACCCGGGCGACGCCGGCTTCACCGGCAGCCTGATCGTCGCCGAGTTCGCCTCGTTGGCCGACGCCCAAGCCTGGGCCAAGGCCGACCCGTATGTAGCAGCAGGCGTCTACGCCGATGTGGTGATCAAGCCGTTCAAGCAAGTCCTGCCTTGAACCCGCTTTGTTTAATAAAGCTGGGCCGAACCTAATCGGTTCGGCGCGCTCCTAATGGCTCATTATTCTCGGTAACCTGCCGACAACGTTCTGAATATTCGTGTGGAATCAGGAGTTCCGATGCGCTTACCTCAGTTGTGTCTGTTGGCAGTGTTAACGATCGGGGCTACGGCCCACGCTGAAGAAACCTCGAACACCGGCAGTTCCACGCCCCTGTCCGTGAGTGCCGCCAGCCAGATCACCGAGTTGCAGCAACGTTTGAAAGAAAGCGAACGGCTGCGTGAAGAACTGAGCAAGCAACTGCAAAGCGCAGACACTGCCCGCGAAAGTGCCCAACTGAATCGCTTGCGCCAAGAGAACCAACGCCTGGCCCAGCAACTCAAAGAATCACAAGGCGGCGCCTTGACCCGCTGGCTGACCGAGCAACAACAGTGGTTTGTCACCGGCGGGGCCGTCGCACTGATCGCCCTGCTGTGCGGGATCTTCGCCAGCGGTGGGCACCGTCGCCGTCGACAATGGCTAAATTGAGTGAGTCATGAGCGAGCTGTTACTGATAGATGATGACCAGGAGCTCTGTGAGCTGCTGACCAGTTGGCTGAGCCAGGAAGGTTTCCAGGTGCGTGCCTGCCACGACGGCTTGAGCGCGCGTAAAGCCTTGGCCGACAGCGCCCCTGCGGCGGTGGTGCTCGATGTGATGCTGCCCGACGGCAGCGGCCTGGAGCTGCTCAAGCAATTGCGCAACGACCATCCGGAATTGCCGGTGCTGATGCTTTCGGCACGGGGCGAGCCGCTGGATCGCATCCTCGGCCTGGAGCTGGGCGCCGACGATTACCTGGCCAAGCCCTGCGACCCGCGCGAACTGACTGCCCGCTTGCGCGCCGTATTGCGCCGCAGTCATCCGGCGGCGGTGTCTACTCAGCTGGAGTTGGGCGACCTGTGCTTCAGCCCGGTGCGTGGGGTGGTGACAATCGATGAGCAGGAGTTTGCCCTCACTGTCTCTGAGAGTCGCCTGCTTGAAGCCTTGCTGCGCCAGCCGGGTGAGCCGCTGGATAAGCAGGAGCTGGCGCAGATCGCGCTGGGGCGTAAGTTGACCCTCTACGATCGCAGCCTGGATATGCACGTGAGCAACTTGCGTAAAAAGATCGGCCCACACCCGGATGGCCGGCCACGGATCATGGCGTTGCGTAGTCGCGGGTATTATTACAGCCTCTGAGTGGTATGGGGGTTGGGCTTTTGGGGTGGGGGTATATCCGTTATTTGGGTGATGGCCGCTTTGGGTTCCGCCCTTACGGCGGGTCACTTTTGAAAAGAGCCCAAAAGTAACCAAAAGGCTCTTGCCCCACCACTCGGCACCTCGCTCACGCTTCGGTGTGCCCTCACGCAGGCTTTGGAGCGTGGGCCGCCGCGATGGGCCATCCATGGCCCAACACGGCTAAACCGGCGTCCTGCCGGTTTACCCACGCTCCAAAACCTGCGTTCGGCCAGCGTGGTTTAACGGGGCGCCTAAGATCAAAATCAAAAGCAAAGCACGGCGGCCTAGTAGCCGACCTGAGTGGTTAGATCAAAAGCAAAGCCGAGGCGGCCTGACAGCCGACCTGATCCTTGAAGCTGAACTCAATCAAATGTGGGAGCTGGCTTGCCTGCGATGGCATCAACTGGTTATGCCTGATACACCGAGGCGTCTGCATCGCAGGCAAGCCAGCTCCCACAGAAAAGCAAAAGCAGTGCGGTGCTGGCGGTTGAACTCAGTGAAATTGTGGGAGCGGGCTTGCTCGCGAAGGCGGTGTGCCAGTGACACATGAGCTGACTGACACACCGCATTCGCGGGCAAGCCCGCTCCCACATTTGGAGCTCAGTACATCAGATAGAGGTTTGTTGATCTGCTTTTGATCTGCTTTTGCTTCTACCACTCAGGTCGGCTACTAGGCCGCCGTGCTCTTGATCTTGCTTTTGATCTGACAGGCCCCGTCAACCACGCTGGCCGAACGCAGGCTTGAATCCGTGGGTAACCCGGCAGGACGCCGGGTTAGCCGTGTTGGGCCATGGATGGCCCGTCGCGGCGGCCCACGGATTCAAGCCGGAGTGAGGGAA
>NZ_JAKNQP010000020.1:0-74429 GCF_022662455.1 Pseudomonas sp. TREG-RG-20F-10-E-6-01
TCCTCTTCTCGGCCCGGCTCAAGAGATTTTCAAGATGTCCACGCCATCGAGCAGGGTTCTCGCCCGTTCTCAGTCCCTGAGATTTAGCGGCATCTAAGACTTGCTCGATCTGCCCACGGACTTCATCAGCGGTTCGGGTCTTGATTCCCCAGATGGGTTGCAGCACCTTGAGAATTTGAGCTGTGTCGATGTGTTCAGTTGCGAGTTTGCCGATATGACCAAACGCATACAGCTCCAGCTTACGAAGCCAGCCCTTGCGCCATTTATCAGACCATGCGGCACCGTGAGCATCGCGATACTCAGTCGCAAGCATCTCAAATGTGAGTTTTTTCGCTTCGCTGGCGCGCTGTGCTTCGCGTTGCGTTGCGCGCTCGATGTCGCGAGCTGCGAGCGGATCGATGCCATCGCTTAGTTGGGTGCGCTTAGCACTGGCATTGAGCCTGGCTTTCTTGAGGCTGACTTCGGGGAATGCGCCGAGCCCCATTTCCCGTCGACGACCTGCCAGCTGGAAACGCAGTAGCCACGATTTTCGTCCTGTTGCTTTCACAACAAGGCGCAATCCGTCGCCGTCTTCGTAGGTGCCAGGCTCGGTCAGGTTTTCGACCTGTTTCGGATTAAGCTTACCCATGTTCTTCTCCTGTAGACGCCCGCTGTCCCCCCACCTGTCCCCCCACGTAATTGTCGGATGAAGTCGAATCTGATCGAGCAGCATCGGACAAAGGAATAGCGGAAACCCCCGACGTAGCTAAGCTATCAGGAGATCTAAAAGACAAGGTAGGATTATTTCGGACAATTAAAAAGCCGGCTTGTGGCCGGCTTCTCGGGGACTGCCTCAGCTTGTTTTTGACAAACCTCACCAGCCTTCAAATCGCTCAGCCAACTTACCGTCTGACTGAATAGTAGGGGCATCCGCGGGAACTCCTCCGCATCGCCAGGCAGGATGGATAGCGCAAAGCCACCCCCTGCCAAATGTGCGGCGGATGATACCCACATTCACCTCAAATGCCTACCTCCGGGTCCGATTTAGAGCCTTCCCAGCCCAGCAGGTGTTCGTCCAGCGGCACCGGTCGGCGGTTGTTGAGGGTGGACCACCAGAACACCCAGCCCACGATCTGAAAGTTCTGTTCAAAGCGCTGCTCGTGGGTGAGGTATTCGTCCGGGTGTTCGCTGGCGTTGTGGCTACGCATGCGTAGGCCGCCGCCGGGGCGGTTGTAGAGGTATTTGATGCGCAGCATGCCGTCGTGTTCGACGGCGTAGATTTCGCCGTCGGTGATTTGGCTGCGGCCGCGGTCGATGGCGAGGGTGGCGCCTTGTTGGATGATGTCGATCATGCTGTTGTCGACCATGTAGGCGCCTATGGCACGGTCGGGGTTTACGTTGAGGGTTTCCAGAGTATGCAGCGAGACGCGGATGCGTTCGCTTGAGGTGAAGGTGGGGTGGAGGGCGATCTCCACGTCGATTTTTTCCGGGAGGCAGGCGGGGCCTGTGAGGTATTTACCGCTTTCTTCGCGGGTGGGCAGTCCTTTGGTGGTGCCGGGGCCTTCCAGCAGGAAGTTGGCCGGTGGGTGTTTGAGGCCTTCGCCGGTGCGTAGCCAACGGCTGGAGACGCAGAGCAGTTCTGCGATCTCGTTGAGTCGGCCCATGGGCACGCCGCGTTTGAACCAGTTGTTCACGTGTTGAGGCGTGACGCCGCGGTTCTTGGCGAAGTCGGAGGCGGAAAGATGAACTTCCCGTAATAACGCTTTTAGTCGATCACCTGATGTATTCATAAACGCAGAGTTTACTGGCCGGAAAAAGACATCAAATAAACTATGCGTTGAATTGCGTGTGTAGGGATTTACTTAGTTGTAGGTTGATATGTCAGTGTCTTAACGCTGTTAAACATGGCGCATTAAACATTGCACTTGGAGTTTAATTTTTCCCACAAAAAAAGCCCCGAATAGTCGGGGCTTTTTTGATTGCCGGGGCAATGAGGAGCGGGTATCAGCCTTTGTAGGCAGCCACCGACTTCATGATCTCGGCGCGGGCGGCGTCTGCGTTGCCCCAACCGTCGATCTTCACCCATTTGCCTTTTTCGAGGTCTTTGTAGTTCTCGAAGAAGTGCTTGATCTGTTCCAGCAGCAGTGGCGGCAGGTCAGTGTATTCCTTCACGTCCACGTACAGCTGGGACAGCTTGTCGTGGGGCACTGCGATAACTTTGGCATCGCCGCCGCCGTCGTCGGTCATGTTCAGGATGCCGACTGGGCGCGCGCGGATAACCGAGCCTGGGGTAACCGGGTAAGGGGTTACAACCAGCACGTCGAGGGGGTCACCGTCGTCAGCCAGGGTGTTGGGGATGAAACCGTAGTTGGCCGGGTAGAACATTGGGGTGGCCATGAAACGGTCAACGAACAGGCAGTCGCTGTCTTTGTCGATTTCGTATTTGATCGGCGCGTGGTTGGCCGGAATTTCGATGGCGACGTAGATGTCGTTCGGCAGGTCTTTGCCAGCCGGAATCTTGCTGTAGCTCATTGGGCGATGCCCCCGTAGTTGGCCATGGAACATGGCCGGATTGGCCTAAAAGTGGCGGCGATTATAGGCATATTCTGACGCCGATGCCATGCGTCAGACGTCGTACGGCGCGTGGCGTTCCGTCTGATAGCGCGCGTCGCTGGCTTGCAGTTGGTGCAGGCGGGCCAGGGGATCCTGGCGATAGAAGCGGCTCAGTTGCGCGTACACCTGTGGATAAGTGCTGACCAGTAAATCCGGGGCGCTGAAAAAATATTCGCTGGTGACGGCAAAGAACTCCGCCGGGTTTTCGGCGGCGTAGGGGTCGATCTCGGTGTCGGCGTCCGGGTTGGTGTCCAACTGGCGATTGAGGTCATCAAAGGCGCTTTGCATCACGCTGGCCCAGTCCTGCACGCGCATGTCGTGGTGCAGCGGCGGCAGGCCGTTGGCGTCGCCGTTGAGCATGTCGAGTTTGTGCGCCAGTTCGTGGATCACCAGGTTGTAGCCTTCCCACTGGCCGCTGGCCAACACGCCGGGCCAGGCGAGAATCACCGGGCCTTGCTGCCAGGCTTCGCCGCTGTGTTCGCCGTCCCACTCGTGTTCGACGCCGCTGACATCGCGATGGCGCTGAGGGCTGATGAAGTCGTCGGGGTACAGCACGATTTCGTGGAAACCCTGATACCAGTCGAGGTCGCCGAGGTTCATCAGCGGCAACTGCGCCTGGGCGGCGAGCAGCAGGCGCTGTTCCTGGTGCAGCTCGACGCCGGGCAGGGCGGTGAGGTGTTTTTCGGCGAGGAAGACTACGCAGGCTTCGCGCAGCCACTGGTCTTGCTCGGCGCTGATGCCGTCGAGAAAGCTCAGGTGGTGGCGCACCCGTTGCCAGGTGTCATCGGCAATCGGGTGCTTGGCCAGCAGGCGCCGGCGACGCCAGGCGCTGAGGGACCACATCGCAGGTTACTGCGGTTTGGCTTCGGAGGACGAGCGGCCAAAGCGGCTGCGGAACACACCGATGATCATCGGGATCAGCGACAGCAGGATGATAAACACCACCAGCAGCGACAGGTTCTTCTTGATGAACGGCACATTGCCGAAGAAGTAACCCAGGGTCACCAGGCCGCCGACCCACAGGACGGTGCCGAACACGCTGAACCCAAAGAAGCGCGGGTAAGGCATTTTGGCGATGCCGGCGACGAAGGGTGCGAAGGTGCGCAGGATCGGCAGGAAACGCGCCAGGGTCACGGTTTTGCCGCCGTGCTTGTCGTAGAACTCGTGGGTTTTTTGCAGGTAGTCGCGGCGGAAGATTTTCGAGTTCGGGTTGCTGAACAAGCGTTCGCCCACTGTTCGCCCGATCACGTAGTTGGTGCTGTCACCCAGGATGGCCGCCAGCATCAGCAAGCCGCCCAACAGGATCGGGTCCATGCCGCCGCCTGCCGCGATAGCGCCAGCGATGAACAGCAAGGAATCACCGGGCAGGAATGGCATGACCACCAAGCCGGTTTCGCAAAAGATAACCAGGAACAGAATGGCGTAGATCCACACTCCGTAGTTTCTCACCAGCATGTCGAGGTACACGTCGAGATGCAGGATAAGGTCGAGCGGGTTGAAATCCATGGATGGCACCTGTGTGAATGGCCCGGCTCAGCAGGCCAGTGCGGGGTCTACGGGTAAGTAAGGCTACAAGTGTATGCCGTATTTCTTACAACCCTGAAAGGTCCGCATTATACGTATTGAGAGGTGAAAAGCGTGTGGGTTTTGTAGCGGGGCATGTCGTGGGTATGTCCGATCTACATTGATCCAAATAGGGGAGCGGGTCTTCTGTGGCGAGCGGGCTTGCCCCGCGTTGGGCTGCGAAGCAGCCCCCCGAGAAGTTCTGCATTCCTTCAGTTATAACTCGGCGCTTGGTTTTGGGGCTGCTGCGCAGCCCAACGCGGGGCAAGCCCGCTCGCCACACTCAGCCCGCTCGCCACTGTAAGGCCGTTCACCACAATGGGAAGCCGAAGCCATTCGGCGTTATCAGTTTTCGCTGATCGGCAACACGTAGTTCTTGAACTCCGTATCTTCGCGAAAGCCGATCGACTCATAAGTCTTCTGCGCCACCTCGTTATCACTGCTGGTCGACACCCGCAGCCGCACCGCCTGGGTTTCCTTGGCCATTTTCTTGGCCGTGCGCATCAGGTTGTCCGCCACCAATTGCCGGCGCGCATCTTCGGCCACGTAGATGTCGTTGAGGATCCACACGCGTTTAAGCGACAGCGATGAAAAGCTCGGGTACAGCTGACAAAAGCCCAGCAACCGCTTGTCATCATCGTCGGCCAGGGCCAGGTAGATCACCGACTCCTTGCGGCGCAGGCGTTTTTCCAGAAACGCCCGCGATGAGTCCGGAAACGGCAGCGCGCCATAGAACTCGCGGTATTTGACGAACAACGGGGTCAACAGGTCCAAGTGTTCCAGGGTCGCTTGAGTAATCCGCATGCCAGGCCTCAACTTCCAAAGGGGGGATGACCACACAAGCGGCCGTGACCGGATGCTGCCTAATGGCGCGAAAAAGCGCAATCGTGCGGCTATCGTTCATTCCGGCGGGCTGAGCAGGAAATTGCCTTTCATCAGGTCAGGATCATCCGACTCGAGGGTCTGCACCTGTGCCTCGTCCTTGAGATTGACCCCCGACAGCTGCCGGCGACACGCCTCTTTCATCAAGTAAAGCAGGCGGTGCGCGGCCATGCCGTAGCTCAGGCCTTCCAGGCGCACGTTGGAAATGCAGTTGCGATATGCATCGGTGAGCCCGACCTTGGGGTTGTAGGTGAAATACAGCCCCAGGCTGTCTGGCGAGCTGAGCCCCGGCCGCTCGCCGATCAGGATCACCACCATCTTGGCGCCCAGCAATTGGCCAACTTCATCGGCCACCGCCACGCGGCCCTGTTCCACCAGGATAACTGGCGACAAGGACCACCCTTCGGCGTGAGTCTGTTCTTCCATGCGTGTCAGAAACGGCAGCGTGTGTTTATGCACGGCCAGCGCCGACAGCCCATCGGCCACCACCACGGCCAGGTCCACACCGCCAGGGTTCGCGGCGGCGTAGTCGCGCAAGCTCTGCGCCGACTCATCACTCAGGCGTCGCCCCAGGTCCGGGCGTTGCAAATACATATGTCGGTCAACGGCGGCACTGTGCAGCAACAGGCTGTCACGGCCGCGCTCGGCCATTTGGCTGCTCAGGCCTTCATGGTCAAAAGGCAGGTGCACCGCATCGCGCGCCTGGGCGTGGGCGAATTGGAAGTCCAGCTGCGCGCTGGTGGGAATGCTGGTGCCGGTGCGGCCCAGGGCGATGCGCGCAGGCGTGAGGCGGCGCAGTTCCAGCCACGGGTTGTCAGGCAGTTCTACTTGCACAGGCGGCTCCTTCATCCCAATTGCTTCAAGGCGTGGCGAAATGCCGGTGGCAGGCTGTTGCCGAAATGCACCTTGCCGTCGGCTTGCGTGAAGATGCCCATCTTGGCCAGCCACTGTTCAAACTCCGGCGCTGGTTTTAAACCCAATGTTTGCCGGGCGTATAACGCGTCGTGAAACGAGGTGGTCTGGTAGTTGAGCATGATGTCATCGGAGCCGGGGATGCCCATGATGAAGTTGATCCCGGCCACGCCCAGCAGTGTCAGCAGGGTGTCCATGTCATCCTGGTCGGCTTCGGCGTGGTTGGTGTAGCAGATGTCGCAGCCCATCGGCACGCCGAGCAGCTTGCCGCAGAAGTGATCTTCAAGGCCGGCGCGGATGATCTGCTTGCCGTTGTACAGGTACTCGGGGCCGATAAAACCTACAACGGTGTTGACCAAAAACGGCTTGAAATGCCGCGCAACGGCGTAGGCGCGGGTTTCGCAGGTTTGCTGGTCGACGCCAAAGTGCGCGTTGGCCGACAAGGCGCTGCCCTGGCCGGTTTCGAAGTACATCAGGTTCTGGCCCAAGGTGCCGCGGTTCAGGCTCAAACCCGCCTCGTAACCTTCCTGCAGCACGCTTAGGCTGATGCCGAAACTGGCGTTGGCCGCTTCGGTGCCGGCAATCGACTGAAACACCAGGTCCAGCGGTACACCTCGGTTGATGGCCTCGATGGACGTGGTCACGTGGGTCAGCACGCACGCTTGGGTGGGGATTTCGTAGCGCTGGATGATCGCATCGAGCATCTCGAGCATGGCGCAGATCGAGGCGATGCTGTCGGTGGCCGGGTTGATGCCGATCATGGCGTCGCCGTTGCCGTAGAGCAGGCCGTCGAGAATGCTCGCGGCGATGCCCGCCGGTTCGTCTGTAGGATGGTTGGGCTGCAGGCGCGTCGACAGGCGCCCGCGCAGGCCCATGGTGCCGCGAAACTGGGTGACCACGCGGATCTTCTGCGCGACCAGCACCAGGTCCTGCACGCGCATGATCTTGGAGACGGCGGCGGCCATTTCCGGTGTCAGCCCCGGCGCCAATGCGCGTAGGGCGTGTTCGTCGGCCGCGTCACTGAGCAGCCAGTCGCGCAGGCCGCCGACGGTGAGGTGGCTGACCACGCTAAACGCCTGTTTATCGTGGGTGTCGATGATCAGCCGGGTGACTTCGTCGCTTTCGTAGGGGATCAGCACTTCTTCAAGGAAGTGTTTCAGCGGGATGTTTGCCAGCGCCATTTGCGCGGCCACGCGTTCGCCGTCGTTCTGCGCGGCCAAGCCGGCCAGGAAGTCCCCGGAACGCGCCGGGCTGGCCTTGGCCATCACGTCCTTGAGGCTGTCGAAGCGGTAGGTCTGTGCACCCACCGCGTGGGAAAAGCTTGCCATACAGTGTCTCCTTGGCGACGCGGGCCAACTGCCCGCGTCGAGGTTTACGGCATTCAGTGCAAGGCGGCCTCTGCGGCCTGGATCGCGGCGAATTCTTCTTCGGGCGTGCCTGCTACCAAGTGATGCCGGCTGTAGAAAGCAAAGTAAGCAATTAATACTCCATAGATGATCGCGGCGCCAATCACCACCCGTGGATCCACCAGAAAGCCCGCCACTACCGCTACGCAGGCCAGTACCAGCGCGACACCTGAGGTGAAAATGCCGCCCGGCGTGCGGTACGGACGGTCCATTTTGGGGCGGCGGATGCGCAGGGTGATGTGCGCGGCCATCATCAGTACGTAGGAAATGGTCGCGCCAAACACCGCCACCAGGATCAGCAAATCACCCTGGCCGGTCAGCGACAGGCCAAAACCGATGATGCCCGGGATCACCAGCGCCAGCACCGGCGCCTTGCTTTTGTTGGTCTGCGACAGCTTGCGCGGCAAGTAACCGGCGCGGGACAAGGCGAAGATCTGCCGCGAATACGCGTAAATAATCGAAAAAAAGCTCGCGATCAAGCCTGCCAAGCCGACCAGGTTGACGAAGCTGCCCATCCAGGTCGAACCGCCGTAGGACAGTGCCAGCGCCTCAACCAACGGGTTGCCCGACTTGATCAACGCGTAAGTGCCCGCGCCGCCGGGGGCGATGACCAGAATCAACAAGGCAAAACTGGTCAGCACCACAATGGCGCCGATCAGGCCACGAGGTAGGTCACGCTTGGGGTTCTTGGTTTCTTCGGCAGCCAACGGCACGCCTTCGACGGCGAGGAAAAACCAGATTGCATAGGGAATCGCCGCCCATACGCCGACGTAGCCGAACGGCAAGAACGTGCTGGCGCCCTTGGCCTCGGTCACGGGGATGTCCAGCAGGTTCGCAACGTTGAAGTGCGGCACCATCGACACCAGGAACACGCCCAAGGCAATCGCCGCAACGGCGGTAATCACAAACATCAGCTTCAAGGCTTCGCCCACGCCGAAGATGTGGATGCCGATAAAGATGATGTAGAACGCCAGGTAAATCATCCAGCCGCCAATGCCGAAAAGCGACTCGCAATAAGCGCCGATAAACACCGCAATGGCGGCGGGGGCGATGGCGTATTCGATCAGGATCGCAGTGCCGGTGAGGAAGCCGCCCCAGGGGCCAAAGGCGCTGCGGGCAAAGCCGTAGCCGCCGCCAGCGGTGGGGATCATGGAAGACAGTTCGGCCAGGGAGAAGCACATGCACAGGTACATGGTGGCCATCAGCAAGGTGGCGAGGAACATGCCGCCCCAGCCACCTTGGGCCAGGCCGAAGTTCCAACCGGCGTAGTCGCCGGAGATCACATAGGCAACGCCAAGGCCGGCCAAGAGCACCCAGCCGGCGGCGCCTTTTTTAAGTTCGCGTTGTTGGAAGTAGTCGGTGCCGACTTTTTCGAAGTCGACGGAAGAGCCAGTAGGTTCGCTAGGCATGGGAAAGTACCGTCCATTCTTATTGTTTTTAACTCGGCCTCTTTGTGCCGAATGCGAGTTGCGAGTACTTGCGAAGAGCTAATGTGGGCGCTGGCTTGCCTGCGAAAGCAGTGTGTCAGCCACCACACGCTTAGTTGATACACCGCCATCGCAGGCAAGCCAGCTCCCACACTTGATTGCATTTCAAGTTGAGAACTGGTCGCCTGTTACAGGTTTAAGTTAGAAGAAACCCAACGGATTAATGTCGTAGCTCACCAGCAAGTTCTTGGTCTGCTGGTAGTGATCCAACATCATCTTGTGCGTCTCACGGCCCACACCGGACTTCTTGTAACCGCCGAACGCGGCGTGCGCCGGGTACAGGTGGTAGCAGTTGGTCCACACGCGGCCGGCCTTGATCGCGCGGCCCATGCGGTAGGCGCGGTTGATGTCGCGGGTCCATACACCGGCGCCCAGGCCGAACTCAGTGTCGTTGGCAATTGCCAGGGCTTCGGCTTCGTCCTTGAAGGTGGTGATGCTCACCACCGGGCCGAAGATTTCTTCCTGGAACACGCGCATTTCGTTGGTGCCCTTGAGCAGGGTCGGCTGGATGTAATACCCGCCGGCCATGTCGCCGCTGAGCTTCTCGACCTTACCGCCGGTGAGCAGTTGCGCGCCTTCGCCCTTGGCGATTTCCAAGTAGGAGAGGATCTTGTCGAACTGCTGCTCGGACGCCTGGGCGCCGACCATGGTGTCGGTGTCCAGCGGGTCGCCGCGTTTGATCTGCTCGATCTTTTTCATCACCACTTTCATGAAGTCGTCGTAGATCGACTCTTCCACCAGCGCGCGCGATGGGCAGGTGCACACCTCGCCCTGGTTGAAGAACGCCAGCACCAGGCCTTCGGCGGCCTTTTCGATAAACGACGGTTCGGCTTTCATGATGTCGGCGAAGAAGATGTTCGGCGACTTGCCGCCCAGCTCAACGGTGGACGGAATAATGTTCTCGGCCGCCGCGTGCATGATGTGCGAGCCCACCGGTGTGGAGCCGGTAAAGGCGATCTTGGCGATGCGCTTGCTGGTGGCCAGGGCTTCGCCGGCTTCTTTGCCGTAACCGTGTACCACGTTCAGCACGCCTGGCGGCAGCAGGTCGCCGATCAGCTCCATCAGCACGTTGATGCCCAGCGGCGTTTGCTCGGCGGGCTTGAGCACCACGCAGTTACCGGCAGCCAGGGCCGGGGCGAGTTTCCACGCGGCCATCAGCAGCGGGAAGTTCCACGGGATGATCTGGCCGACCACGCCCAGCGGCTCGTGGAAGTGATACGAGGCGGTCAGTTCGTTGATTTCAGCGCTGGTGCCTTCCTGCGCGCGGATGCAGCCGGCGAAGTAGCGGAAGTGGTCGGCCGCCAGTGGGATGTCGGCGTTAAGGGTTTCACGCACGGCTTTGCCGTTGTCCCAGGTTTCGGTGATGGCCAGCAGTTCGAGGTTCTGTTCGATGCGGTCGGCGATTTTCAGCAGCACCAGCGAGCGGTCCTGAGCCGAGGTCTTGCCCCAGGCATCTGCGGCGGCGTGGGCGGCGTCGAGGGCTTTGTCGATGTCTTTGGCCGTGGAGCGCGGGAAGTCGGCGATAGGCTTGCCGTTGACCGGCGAGGTGTTGGTGAAGTAGTTGCCATCCACCGGCGCGACGAATTCGCCGCCGATGTAGTTACCGTACTTGGCCTTGAACGAAACGATCGCGCCTTCAGTACCGGGATGTGCATAACGCATGGTGGGTATCTCCTGACTTTTATGTTTATTGGAGTTCAGCGGTGTTGCGCTTGATAAAGCGTAGAGCAAAGGTCGGGCCACTGCTTTGCAGGCCAGGTAAATCAAGGGCTTGAGGTTTATTGCAAAGCGTTGCTGTGACAGGGCTGGTACAGGCAGGGTGACAGTGTGTGCCACAAACGGTACAGCCTGTGACCGGCGGGTCTGCCCGGGATTGCAATGCCTGGATGGCTGGGGGATGCTGGCTGTTCTCCCGCAGAGAGAATAATAAGAACATGCAAAACGATCATTTCAGTCGCCATGCCCAGCAAGTCCTCACCGTCACCCGTGGGCAGGACCTTGCCCAAGGCCCCGGCAGCGACCCGTCCATCGCCCGCTCCTGGCTGCGTTGCCTGGAGGATTATCACCTCGACCCCGCGTTGAGCATCGCCCCCACCGTGCTCGAACATGGCCGCCTGCTGGAAAGCCGCGAACGCCTGCAGCAGGTGCTGCACATCGCCGGCAGCGAAATGAACAGCCTGCATCAGCAGCTTTCCGGCGCCGGCCATGCGGTATTGCTCACCGATGCGCGTGGGGTGATTCTCAACTGTGTGACAGCACCTTCGGAACGCAAGATTTTCGAGCGCGCCGGGCTGTGGCTGGGCGCCGACTGGAGCGAAGCGTGCGAAGGCACCAACGGCATCGGCACCTGCCTGGTGGAGCGCCAGTCCCTGACCATTCACCGTGATGAACATTTTCGCGGCCGCCACACCGGCCTGACCTGTTCGGCAAGCCCGGTGTTCGACCCTCAGGGTGAGCTGTTGGCCGTGCTGGACGTGTCGTCGGCGCGTGAAGCCGTGTCGCGTCAGAGCCAATTCCACACCATGGCGCTGGTGAACCTGTCAGCGAAGATGATCGAGAGTTGTTACTTCCTGCGTCATTTTGAAAACCAGTGGTTGCTGCGTTTTCACCTGCAGGCCGAATCCGTGGGGCTGTTCAGTGAAGGGTTGCTGGCGTTCGATGGCGAAGGGCGGATCTGCGCCGTCAACCAAAGCGCGCTGAACCTGCTGGCACAGGCTCGTGGCGGTTTGCTGGGGCAACCGGTGGAGGCGTTTTTCGAGTGTTCCCTTGATCAGCTGCTCGGCCGTGCCAGCGCCAATGCGACAGCCAGTTGGCCACTGCGTACCCGTGATGGCCGGCATCTATTCGCCGCATTGCGCGGCCAGGCGCGCAGCGTACCGGCACCGCTGGCCAAGCCCGAGGCCCCGCGCCTGGCGGGCATCTGCCTGGGCGACCCGGTGCTGCAGAATGAGTTTCGCAAGGCGCTGCGGGTGTTCGAACGCGACGTGCCGTTGCTGATCAACGGAGAAACCGGTTCGGGCAAGGAAGCCTTCGCCAAGGCCGTGCATCAGGCCAGTCAGCGGGCTGACAAGGCGTTTGTTGCGCTCAACTGTGCCGCCATCCCTGAAAGCCTGATCGAAAGCGAGCTGTTCGGGTATCGCGGCGGCAGTTTTACCGGCGCGCTCAAGGAAGGCATGCGCGGCAAGTTACAGCAGGCCGACGGCGGTACCTTGTTTCTCGACGAGATCGGCGACATGCCCCTCGCATTGCAAACCCGCCTGCTGAGGGTGTTGGAAGACCGTCTGGTCGTGCCCATCGGCGGTGAGCCGCAAGCAATCAATGTGCGGATCATCAGCGCAACCCACCGTGATTTGTTGGCGCGCGTAGCCAGCGGCAGCTTTCGCGAAGATTTGTACTACCGCCTCAATGGCCTTGAAATTGATGTACCGCCTTTGCGTGAGCGCAGCGACAAAGCCCAATTGCTGGACTTTTTGCTCGCCGATGAGGCGCCAGGGCAGGTCGTGTTGCTCGACCAGATAGCGCGTCAGGCGCTGCTGGACTTTGCCTGGCCGGGCAACGTGCGGCAGTTGCGCAACGTATTACGCACCTTGGCGGCGTTGTCCGAGGATGGGCGCATCAGGTTTGACGACTTGCCGCCAATCATTCGCCGGGCCCGCCCCGCCGTGGCCTCTGAACCCGTTCCCGGTCTTGCCTTGAACGATGCGGAGCGCGTGGCCTTGCTTGAAGCGTTGCAGCAACACCATTGGCACATGACCCACACCGCTGAGCATTTGGGGGTGAGCCGAAATACGCTTTACAGAAAGTTGCGCAAACACGGGATTGAACGAAGTTCTTGAGCTTAGTCAGGCCATTAACGCCGGTTATGTGTTGCGTAATGTAGAGAGAGAAACAACCAGTAATTGACATATCCGAACGCAGACTTTTCGGCAGTTTGTTGTGATGTTTGTAGGCGGTTGCACCACTCAGTGCGTGAACAGTCAGCCAGACTGTTTTGCCTGCGAGGTGTTGAATGACTAATGTTTCGAAGTTTAGTCCACAGCCAATCTTTGCAACTCATGCAGCGGCGCCGGTCGTGAAGTCCGCCCCGGCGCCTGCCGATAACCCTGTCATTGGACAGGCGCGCAATACCGCGTTGCCGGACAGCACCGAGTGCCGTGCTACGGGTGATGCCCAATTGGCGAGGTTCTTCGCAAGCGCATTGGCCATGCGTTCCTACCAGACGTCGGGGATGTCGCCTGATGTTCAAGTGCCCGCGGGGTCCACGCTTGGGCGTTGGCGCGCCCAGCTGGACAGCGCGTTCAAAGCCCCTGGGTTCCTCGCTTGGGCAAAAGGGCAGGGGCTTGATACGGCGGGCATGCAACTGGACCCGGCGCGCGGGGAGCTTGCCGGCATCGTCGACGGCAAGGTGCAGACTTTTACGCTGCGGGACGATTCGGGGTGGTCCGATGTGTCCCGAAC
Organism: Pseudomonas sp. TREG-RG-20F-10-E-6-01; assembly: GCF_022662455.1. Lineage (NCBI taxonomy): Bacteria > Pseudomonadati > Pseudomonadota > Gammaproteobacteria > Pseudomonadales > Pseudomonadaceae > Pseudomonas > Pseudomonas sp. TREG-RG-20F-10-E-6-01. Next base: position 13,301 of record NZ_JAKNQP010000020.1, read on the forward strand.
ACTGTTGTCGATTGCCAGGGTGATCGCACCTCAACCCGGGCATGGGTTCAGTTACCCCTGGCCGGAAGGCAAAGTGCCGTTGTACACAGTGGGCCGGTTTTACAACCAGCCGATAGACCTCACGCCGGCGCAAGCGGCCTTGCACCGCAAGAAGCTGGCGAATAAGGCGCTGTTTGAATTCGCGCCCTCGGCTTATGCATCGCTGCGGTCTGCAGAGGCGTTGGCCCAGCAGCAGACGGCGCTGGGTGATGACGCTGACCGTCATGCGCTCATGACTGCGCTGAGGTCTCAGGCAGACGACGCCAGCGGGAGCATCGACCTGAACCAGGTCATGCTCCAGATCGACCCGCGTTCCAGCCGATTTGCCAGCGAGCAGCGCCGCCAGATGAGCGTGGCGCAAATGCTCAGCCAGGATGGGCATAAAGTGCCCGTCAATAGTCAGCAGGCCCAGGGTTTGGCGCTGGCGTTATCCTTTGACCTTGCCCATCGGGCGCCGCGGGCGAACGCTGGCGGGGCAAGGCCGATCGCGGGTTTATTGAGCGCAACCTCACTGCGCAAGGTCCGCGCAACGGTAGTTCAATGGCACAAGGCCCAAGTAACCCATCGTTCAAATCCTCAAGCGGGTGCCGGTGCGGGCAGCTTGTTACTGGGGTTGATCAGTGAGCTTCCGCAGGCCACCAGGGCGACGATAGCGAGCAACCCTGCGTCGGCATTGGACCAATTGATTCGATCACCCAAGGCGCGGGCCCTGGGTCAGGAGATACAAAAAAAGATCAAGGTGATCGAGACGCCCACCAGTGTCATTGAGAGTGTAAGTGTCGCCCTGGTGCAAGAGCTTGATCCTGGAATGGGCAAGTCCTGCTTCAACTTGGCGGGCTACAACCTGTATCAAAGGGACAACGCAGGTTACTCACCGGCAACCATCGTCAAAAGTTTCATCACTCACCTTGAGCGTAAGGTCGGGGTTGAAGCGGCGCCTCTTGCTGCGCAGCTGTTATTAGCGGCAGCCGCCCCGGAGTTCCTGGTAAAAGACATCCCGCCTAACCTTGTTTACGGCTCTCATACATGGGCGAACTTTTCCATCGAAGTTTCACGTATAGAACAACAAGTGCCTGGCGCTTCGGGGAACATGACGTTCAGCCAGGTCATGGCGTTTGGTGAAGCGCCGCTTACGTCCCTGGAAAGCGAGGATCAGCTGAGCGCTGCGTCAGGCATTGCGATTATTACCTGGGGCCTGGCCAACGGCGTTATCGCGCATAAACCTGACCACAACTATACGTACACAGACGTCAAGCGTTCCCAAGAGGCATTGAATAAACAACAAAAAGAGCTGGCGTGGGCGCGTGATACCTTGTCAGCGCCTGCGACGACACGAGAGCAGTTGGCGGCGGCCGAGTTGAAGCGGGTGTTTCCTGAGTTGGACCCCACCCAAAAAGTATTGCAGGCACCGTGGGTCAAACATGACCCTGTTTCGCTGCTTGATGTCTATATGAGCGGGCCGATCAAGCCAGAGCGCTGGCGGTCGCTGAATAACAAGGCGCTGCCTTGGGCGGCAATAACGCCACGCCTTACTCAACTTGTTCCCGATATCAATCAGGTATTTTCTACAACGTTTGAGAACTATAAAGTGGCGCACGACAGTGCCTGGGCCATTCAGTTTAAGTATCAGCTTTCGCTTTTACCCAGGGAGGATCAAGCGCGTATTGAACAGTCCGCGGTCAGTTTTATCGAGGTGTCTCGCCCCTTTCTCAATACAGCGCCCGCACCGTGGTTGTCCTGGAACAGTGTAGAGCCTGTATCAGGACTCTCCTTGCACGCCGATATCAAGCCCCGCACGCCGACTGCACAGGAGATAGAGGCACTCAAGGGCCGGCATGGTTTGCTCATGAAAGTAGCGGGGAGTGCGGGCCAGGCCAGCTACTACAGTTACTTCCCGGCATTGGGGCGGTTCGTCAAGGAAAGCGGGTTTCCGGGTGAACACACCAATGCTAACGATCGCGCTTATTTTGGCGGGAGCACCCAAGGCCGTGTTCCGGGCACGTACAACGTCTATACGCAATACGGCGCGACCCACCACGGGCCTGATCCCCTTGAACGCCCCGGTACATTACACGGGACGTATTTTTCCGCCAAAAGCGGTGCCCTTGGTATCACCGCAGCCAGCTTTTTTACCCGTGACTATGAGGCGCTAAAGTCCAAAGCGGCCGGCATGACAGCGATAGAAAAAGGAAAGCGCTACGACAAACAGTTGAAGGATTTTTTTCTTGGGCTTATCCCTTTCTACGACGGTATTCAGGACGCGATTAAGGGTGACGTATCGGGCGCGATCTTTAATATCGGCTTCGATATTTTAGGCTTTGCGCTTCCGGCGCTTAACACGGCTCGAAAAGCAGTCAAGGGCGGTCAGTCGCTCGGCAATGTCATCAAGAGTTCGGTCTTTTCCGGTGTCGGCGCTTCGGTGGGCTATACCGATGCGGCCGATATTGCAAAAAACCTTAATCGAGGCGCGAGCGCTGGGTATAAAGATATCAAGTACGTGCTTGAACATGGCGACGAGGTGTTGTCCCGATTAAGAGGGCGCTGGCGCAGCTATGATGTGACAAAAGTTTATAAAGACGATGATATCGTTAAGGGGTTTCATCGCGCGCAAAGCAATAGTTTGTGGGTGCCCGTGGTTGCAGTTTTCAAGAAAGGTGCATGGTACGCCTACAATATTCTCACTAATACGCCGTTTGGGCCTCAGTTGCTGCAGTTCGGTGTAGTAAGTGCGATAGCTCCTGCGGCCAAATAATTTGGCAAGTAGTTACATTGTGCTATGTGACGGTCTCTTGGTATTTGAGAAGTTATGGCTGTGGGTAAGTGGTATGCTAATTAATCGGTTGTATATTTATAGGCTCTGGTCGGAACGTTATTGATTGTTTTGCCACGTATTAAATGAAGGAAATGGATGACTTTCTAATGTTAATCAACCATTAGGTAAATCATTATGATGTTTTCAAACTCAATCTCGCGGCCATTGGCATTCTCAAAGATCGGCGATCTTTTCTCCACGGGTTTCAACAGGGTGGATGTCTCGGGTGTTCCTTCCGGTTCTACGCGAGTGATTGACGCGCCGAAACTGGAAGGCGGGGCAGGCAGTAAACCCGGGGCTGGCAATCAGGCCTATGATCAGCAGTTCGTGGACGCACACGTGAATGGCTTCAGCGCGCCAGGCCATGCGAGCGGTACCCGCACGCCGGGAGAGGCACCTGATACGCCTGACACACCGGAAATGGCTGATTATCACGCCAAGCATCAAAAAGAATGGCAAGCCCAGAAAGATGCTGGATTGCGAGATAAGTTGTTTGCGCAACCGACGCCCGGTCGAGTAGAGGGCCAGGAAGTCGAACCGTTTTCTGCACAGGGCCTGGAAGACAACGCAGTAGAGTTGGTGAAAGCCAGCAGTGCGAAAGCGGACCGCGCGCTTCCACTTCAGCGCAAGGACATTGCAAAAGTCGCCAGCATCACGGCCGCGGTCACAGTACCGCTGTCGACGGTCGGCGTGGTCGTCAGCGGAGCCATTCTGGAGGTCGTAAAACCCCTCATCAGTTCGACGCAGACGGCCGCCACCGAGCAAAGTGTTCAGGATGGGCGTTTGGTGGATCATAGTCAGAAGAGCGTATTCCTGTTGGCGAATACCTTGGCGGATCTTCGTTCCGAGCCGCATGTACAGCCAGGCTTGGAATGGGTAGCGAAAACACATGAAGAGCGAATGGATTATCTCGAGGAGATGCTTGATTACATTGAGCCGGCATTTGCCAACGAAGCGCAGAAGCTGAGTATTTCCTTTCAGGCCGCCTCAACCGGTGCCGCAAAAGACGACATCAAAAGCCGGGCGCTTGGCTTGGAGTCCAGGATGGCGGCCCTTGCCGCATTGATGGGGGCAATGAAAGTCAAGCATAGGGCCAGCGCCGCCTAGGTGAGCGCCGACGTTCCAGGCTCCGAGCCACGGAGCCAGCAATGAAAGAAGTGCTGTTGTGTTCGATGGGTTGCGTACTGGCAACCACAGCGTATGCGGCGGCACTTCTTTTTCGGTAAACGCACGTCGGGATTGACCCCCGTCAGCGCTGCACGGCGACAGCTAAAGAGTGCGATTTTCCCCTCCCTGCGCTAACCTGCCTCGATGTTTTACGAGGTCAACCATGCACATTCATATTCTCGGTATTTGCGGCACCTTCATGGGCTCGATGGCGGTTCTGGCCAAAGAACTGGGCCACCACGTCACCGGCTCCGACGCCAACGTTTACCCGCCCATGAGCACGCAACTGCAGGCCCAGGGTATCGAGTTGACCCAAGGCTACGATCCGTCGCAATTCGACCCGGTTCCAGACCTGGTAGTGATCGGCAACGCCATGGTGCGTGGCAACCCGGCGGTCGAGTACGTACTCAATAAAGGTTTGCCTTATGTCTCCGGCCCGCAGTGGCTGGCGGACCACGTGCTGCAAGGTCGCTGGGTACTCGCGGTGGCCGGCACTCACGGCAAGACCACCACCAGCAGCATGCTCGCCTGGGTGTTGGAACACGCGGGCATGAGCCCAGGCTTTTTGATTGGCGGTGTGCCGCAGAACTTCGCGGTATCGGCGCGCCTGGGTGACACGCCGTTCTTTGTGATCGAGGCGGATGAATACGACAGCGCGTTCTTCGACAAACGCTCCAAGTTCGTTCATTACCGCCCGCGCACGGCGATCCTGAACAACCTTGAGTTCGATCACGCCGACATCTTCCCCGATCTGCCGGCCATCGAGCGCCAGTTTCACCACTTGGTGCGCACCATTCCGAGCGAAGGCCTGGTCATCCATCCGACCACCGAGCCGGCGTTGCAGCGCGTGATCGACATGGGTTGCTGGACCCCGGTGCAAACCACCGGCGCGGGCGGGCAGTGGCAGGTCAAGCTGCTCAGCGAAGACGGTTCCAGATTTGAAGTGCTGTTTGAAGGGCAAGCCCAAGGCATCGTCGAGTGGGGCATGACTGGCCAGCACAACGTCGCCAACGCCTTGGTCACCCTGGCGGCCGCGCGACACGTGGGCGTGGTGCCCGCCATGGGCATCGCCGCGTTGAGTGCCTTCAAAAGCGTGAAACGCCGCATGGAGAAAGTCGCCGACGTCAACGGCATTACCATCTACGACGACTTTGCCCACCACCCGACGGCCATTGCCACCACGCTGGATGGCCTGCGCAAGCAGGTCGGCGATGCGCCGATCATTGCCATTGTCGAGCCGCGCTCCAATTCCATGAAGCTGGGCGCGCACCGCGATGGCCTGCCGGAAAGCGTCAACGACGCCGACCAAGTGGTCTGGTATGCGCCGCCCAACCTTGGCTGGGACCTGCCGGGCATTGCAGCGCTGTGCACCGTGCCCTCAACCGTCTGCGATTCCATCGAGGGCATCATTGAGCACGTCAAGCATCAAGCCACGCCGGGCACCCACATCGTGGTGATGAGCAACGGCGGCTTCGGCGGTCTGCATGGCAAGCTGGCCGAGGCGCTGAAATGAGCGGCCCGGAACGCGTCACGCTGGCGATGACCGGTGCCTCCGGCGCGCCCTATGGCCTGCGCCTGCTCGATTGCCTGGTGCGCGAAGACCGCGAGGTGCATTTTTTGATCTCCAAGGCCGCGCAGTTGGTGTTGGCCACCGAAACTGATGTCGCGCTGCCGCCCAAAGTGCAGATGATGCAAGCCTTCCTCACCGAATACACGGGGGCGGCGGCAGGGCAGATCAAGGTTTACGGCAAAGAGGATTGGATGTCGCCCGTGGCCTCAGGCTCCGGAGCGCCGGCGGCGATGGTGGTGGTGCCGTGCTCGACCGGCACCTTGTCGGCGATTGCGACGGGCGCCTGCAACAACTTGATCGAGCGCGCGGCGGACGTGACCTTGAAGGAGCGCCGCCAGCTGATTCTGGTGCCGCGCGAGGCGCCGTATTCGAGTATCCATCTGGAGCACATGCTCAAGTTGTCGAACATGGGTGTAACCATCTTGCCGGCTTCGCCTGGCTTCTATCACCAGCCACAGACCATTGATGACTTGGTGGATTTCGTGGTCGCGCGGATTCTCAACCTGCTGAATATTCCCCAAGACATGCTGCCGCGTTGGGGCGAGCACCATTTGAGCAGCGATGAATAAGGCGCTGCTGGTGATGCTGGCGCTGCAACTGACGGGCTGCGCCACCGCGCGCACGCTCGACGCCGCGCAGCCTGGCGCGCCGGTGGTGTACGCCGGCACACGGCTGGATTTGTATGCGATTAACGGCGGCTGTTGCGCCAAGGACCGGTTTGGCGCTGAAGCGCCGAGCTATCCGCACATCGACCTGCCGGCCAGTGCGTTGCTCGACACGCTGCTGTTGCCGTTGTCGGCGTTGACGGTATTGGGCGTGGGTTTCAATGCAACCGGTGGTCTGTAGCACCGACCTCGCAGGCAACACAAAACCAATGTGGGAGCGGGCTTGCTCGCGAAGGCGGCGTGTCAGTCGATGCCTAAGTTGACTGATCCACCGCCTTCGCGAGCAAGTCCGCTCCCACCGTTTGTTGCGTGCCAGAGCTCAATGACGTTACTTGCCGAGTTTGCGTAGCTCATCCGACTCGACCACCCGCACCCCGTCCTGCTCTTCCAGCGCCAGGCGCCACATGGCCCGGGCCAGCTCGCAGACTTCAATGCCGTGGTACTTGCCTGGAATCAACCGCGACAACGGCCCGGCGAGCTGTTCAGCCAGGCGAGGTTCCAGGCGCTCTCCCAGCAGCAGCGAAGGGCGTGCGATGGTCAGTTGCGGCCAGTCCTGAGCCTTCAACGCCTGCTCCATTTCGCCTTTGACGCGGTTGTAGAAGATCGAGGATTTCGGGTCGGCGCCAATTGCACTGATCACGATCAGGTGCCGCGCGCCCATTTCCCGAGCGCGCTTGGCGAAGGCCACGACCATGTCCAGATCGACGGCGCGAAAGGCCGCTTCGGAGCCAGCCTGTTTGATTGTGGTGCCCAGGCAGCAGAAGGCGATATCGACCTGGCCGCTCAGTTGCGGCAGCAACGCCACTGGATCACCCACCGGGTTTTCCAGGTGCGGGTGTTCAGCCAGCGGCTTGCGGCTAGGCGCCAGTACGCGGGTCACGGTAGGTTCGTTGAGCAGGCGGTCGAGCAGGTGTTCGCCGGTGAGGCCCGAGGCCCCGGCGAGCAAGATATGTTGTGGTGTCAGGTACATGGTGTTTCCCCCTTGTAACACGTTACAGCTTAGTTGCCTTTGGCTTCCTTGCTATTCATTGAGACGCTTTCGAGCGCCTTTCGTGCCTGCTGTTTACGTAATAACTGCCAATGGGCGATCACGCCTTTGGGCGCCCAGATCTGCGGTTCGGACGCTTCGAAGTTGTCCGCCTGTTCGCGCTCGGCCACGTGCATTTGTGCCAGTTTGAAAGCCTGCTGTAAGTCATCTGTCTGGTTTAAAGCTTGTGCGAAAAGGGCATCGCCAAAGTAGGTGAAGTCCGCTTCCTCGGAGCAGCCAAAGGACACGCGATCGGCACGCGAGGCGGTCATGATCAGCGTGCGCTCATCTTTGAGCGCCGGGATAAACCCACCGGAGTAGCAGGCGGAAATCACGATGACCTTGTCGCGGTTTTTTAGCGGGGCGAGCACTGCGGCGAGTTCATCGGCCGGCAGGTCGGCCAGTTCCATGCGCGGTTGGTCGAGCACCAGTTCGTGTTCGTGGGTGCCATGGCTGGTCATGTAGATAAACACCAGGTCCTCCGGCCCCGTGCGCTCGGCAAGGGTTTGCACGGCGCGGCGCAGGCTTTCGCGCGTGGCCAGAGGGCGGTCGGCAATATGGTCACGGTGGTTGACCAGGCGAATCTGCCCGCGCGCGCCGAAACGGGTAGCGAGCATGTTGCTCACGTAATCGGCTTCGCGCAGGAACACGCTTTGCTTGCCGTCGCCGGCCAGCACCAGGGTGTACAGCTCGACGGCGGGGGTGGAGGCGGGTACGGCGGCGAGGGCGGCATCGAGCAAGCGGCCTTGGGCCAGTATGCCGATTTCCAGCGGGTCGGGCAGCAGCTTGCCGTCGGCATCGCGCACGCGCATGCCATTGACCCAGGTGCCGGCCTCTACGGTGCCATCGGTGAGCACGAGGGTGCCCTTGCCTTGATAGCTGTCGCTGTCGAAACCCCCGATATAGAAGCTGCCGTCGGTGAGGTTCAAGCGGCCTTCGCCGGTGAAGCGCCAGTCGCTGAACTGGCCGACATAGTGGCTGCCGTCCACGCCGATCAGCTCGCCTTTGCCGCTGAGGGCGCCTTCCTTGAACTGGCCGATCCACACGTCGCCGTCGGCGTTTTCATAGCGGCCTTTGCCGTTGAGCTGGTTCTGTTTGAACTGGCCGACATAGATGTCGCCGTCGGCGCTGTTGAACGTGCCATTGCCTTCGAGTTGGCCATCGACAAAGTGGCCGCTGAACTGGTTGCCACTGTCGTCGTTACGCTGGCCTTCGCCATTCGGTTTGCCGTGGGCGAACTGGCCCTGGTATTGGCTGCCGTCGGCCAGCTCGAGGCGGCCAAGGCCGGAATATTGATCGTCCTTGAATTCGCCGCGATAGGTCATTTGCCCCTCTTTGAGGGTGCCCTCGCCGTTGCGCCGGCCATTTTTGAAACCACCGACGTAACTGCTGCCCGCCGTGGTCAGGCTGCCCTGGCCATCGAACAGGCCTTGCTTGAACTGACCTTTATAGACCTCGCCGTTACTGCCATGCCATTCACCCTGGCCGTGCCATTGGCCTTTGTCGAACTGGCCGGCGTACCAACTGCCGTTGGGGTAGTCGACCCGGCCTTGACCTTGCAGCAAACCATTGACCACATCGCCCCGGTAACGGCCGCCGTCGGGCAGGCGCGCATCGGGCGGCAACAGCGATTCGCCGTCTCCGCAAGCGGTGAGCAACAGGGCAAGGGCAAGGGGAGCGAGTGGGCGCATAGCGGGATCCGGATAATTGAGCGCCGAGTATGCCGCAGCTGCGAGTTTCATACATAAATTTACATACGCTGTGGTGAGGTTTATATCCCCACCACAGGCGCGGGCTTACACGAAGTAGAGCGACAACGACTCGGCGACGTAAGCCGGTTTTTCCTGCCCGTCGATTTCCAGGGTGGCGGTGGCTTTGAGTAGCCATTGGCCAGGCTTTTTCTCGGTGACGTCATTGAGCGTCACGTTCAGGCGCACCTTGGAGTTGACCTTGACCGGTTGGATGAAGCGCACGCTGTCCAGGCCATAGTTGACCGCCATCTTCAGGCCCTCAGGCACGATCAGAAGGTCTTCCATCAGCTTGGGTATCAGCGACAGCGACAGGAAACCGTGGGCGATGGTGCCGCCGAACGGGGTCTGCGCGGCCTTGACCGGGTCGACGTGGATGAACTGATGATCGCCGGTGGCCTCCGCAAACAGGTTGATACGCGCCTGGTCGATGGTGAGCCATTCGGAACGTCCCAGTTCCTTGCCGACATAATCTTTGAGCTGCGCTACGGGTACATAGGGCATTGCGACTCTCCTTGGTTCATCGTTTTTATAGGTGGGCCAAATCCAGGGTAGATCATCATGGGCAACCCACCCGGTCAACCCTCCATGCTTTTGGCGAATGCCGAAGCATAGAGCCGGCGTGCTTATAATGCGGGCGGGTTTTGAGGGGGAGATAACCGATGCTGTTAAGGGGCCTGACATGGCTGGTGCTGTTTCAATTGATCGGCACCGCGATCAACCATTTGCTGGTGCCGGTGCTGCCTGGGCCGATCATCGGCTTGCTGCTGATGCTGGGCTTTCTGATCTGGCGCGGTGAAGTCGGCGAGCCCTTGAGCCTGGCCGCCAGCAGCCTGTTGCGTTATTTGCCATTGCTGCTGGTGCCGCCGGCCGTGGGCGTGATGGTGTACGCCAGGGACATCGCCGCCGACTTTTGGGCTATCGTCGGCGCACTGGTGTTGTCGCTGGTGATCGCCATGGGCTTTGTCGGCGTGCTGATGCAGCAGATGGTCAAGCGCAAGGAGAAGGATCAATGACCTTCGACTGGCAAGGCGCATGGACGGCGGTCATTCATCACCCTCTGTTCGGCATCGGTATCACCCTTGGTGCCTATCAACTGGTGTTGGCGGCTTTCGAGAAAACCCGCTGGATTTTCCTGCAGCCGGTGCTGGTGTCCATGCTGATGGTGATCGGCGTATTGCTCAGTTGTGGCCTGACTTACGTCGAGTACCGCAAAAGCACCGAGATCATGGGCATCCTGCTCGGCCCGGCGACCGTGGCCCTGGCGGTGCCGCTGTTTCTGAACCTGCGGCGGATCCGCCAATTGTTCTGGCCGATTTTTACTACGCTGGTGGTAGGTGGCGTGTTGGCCACTGGTCTGTGTGTGCTGCTGGGCTGGTGGTTTGGCGCTGAGCATAGGATGCTGATGACCATGGCGCCCAAGTCGGTGACCTCGCCGATTGCCATGCTGGTGGCCGAGCAGATCGGTGGCGTGGCGGCCCTGGCGGCGGTGTTTGTGTTGATCACCGGGGTGGTCGGCGCGATGATCGGCCCGGCGTACCTGTCGCGCCTGGGCGTGCACAGCCCCGAAGCGCGCGGCATGGCCCTGGGCATGACCGCCCATGCGGTCGGCACCTCGGTCGCGCTGCAGGAAAGCGAAGAGTGCGGCGCCTTCGCGGCGTTGGCCATGAGTCTGATGGGCGTGGCCACGGCGGTGTTCCTGCCGCTGGCCGTGTCCGTGATCGTTTAAACCGGGTTTGAAGGAAACCTCTATGAGTCTGGCGCTGTTCCCGCTCAATACCGTGCTGTTCCCTGGCTGCACCCTCGATTTGCAACTGTTCGAGGCGCGCTACCTGGACATGATCAGCCGCTGCATGAAAAAGGGCGAAAGCTTCGGCGTGGTGTGCATCTTAAGCGGCAGGGAAGTGGGCATGGCCCCGGACGGCTACGCGCTGATCGGCTGTGAAGCGCTGATTCGCGACTTCAAGCAACAGGACAACGGCCTGCTGGGGATTCGCGTCGAAGGCGGGCGCAGGTTCCGCGTGCGTGATACCGGCGTGCAGAAGGACCAGCTACTGGTCGCCGAGGTGCAGTGGCTCGAAGAGCTGCCGGATCAACCGCTGGAAGAAGAGGACGCCGACCTGCTGGCATTGCTCCAGGCGCTGGCTGAGCATCCGATGGTTGCCTCGCTGGACATGGGCACCCACGCCGATGGCCAGCAAGCCTTGGGTAACCAGCTGGCCTATCTGCTGCCGTTCACCGAGGCCGACAAGATCGACCTGCTGCAACTCGACGACCCGCAGCAACGCCTGGATGCCATCCAGATGTTGCTCGACGAGTTGCAGGGCGAGCTCTTCACTCAGTAGGCGTAGCGCAGCAGGGCGTGCGGGGTGCCGGTCAGGGCGATAAAACTCATGAGCGCCACCAGCACCGGCAGCAGCAGCCACCAGGTCTTGCGCGGCATGGCCGGCAGCGGGCTTTGATACTGGGTGACGGTCAGGCTGAACGCACACACCGTCATCGCCAGCAACGTGCCGGCCAGGATGTCCGTGGGCCAATGCGCGCCGAGATAGACGCGCGACAGCGCAATGAAGGCCGCCGGAATACAGCCCAGCAGCATCCAGGTCAGGCGCAATCTTGTGGGTTGGCCGCGACCGGCCAGTACCGCCAGCGCCAGGAAAAACGCAAATGCGCCGGAGGCGTGGCCGCTGGGCATGCTGAAACTGGTCAGCGGGTCGGTGAGGATTTCCGGCCGGCCACGGGCGAAAAACAGCTTGGTGCCGGTGTTGATCACCGCCGCGCCGGCCAGCGTCGCGCCGACGAACACCGCATGACGCCACTGCCGCGCCAGCAGCAACAAACCGGTGAAGATGGCGCTGGCGACAAACATCTTCCTGAACTCACCCAGCTGGGTAATCCGCACCATCACCTCGTCCAGCCATGGGCTACGGTGCTCCTGCACCAGTGCGCTCAACCCTTGATCAAAGTCATTGAGGTGCGGGTAGCCAATGAACAGGGCGATCAATAGCGTCAGGCTGGCGCAACCCATCCACAAAGTGGCGCGACGATGGCCGCGCAGGCTGCTGTTCAAGCTCAGGCCCAGCAACACCGCCAGGCAGGCCGCGACGATACCTGCCTGCGGCCAGAAAGCGGCTGGCAGTGGCAGGCGAAAGGCCGCGCCGGTGGCCCAGCCCGGCAGCAGATAGGCCACCGACCAGCCGGCCGCCGCCAACACGCTCACGGCGGCAAAGCGCGGGAAGGGCATGTCGCACATCCCGGCCACCATCGGCAGCATCGGGCGCAACGGGCCGATGAAACGTCCTACCAACAGGCTGGCGATGCCGTACTTGTGGAAGTAGGTTTCTGCGCCGTTCATCCATTCAGGATGGTGGCGCAGGCCGGGCAAGCGTCGGATGTTCTGATGGAAATGTCGGCCCAGGTAGTAGGAAACCCCGTCGCCCAGCAAGCCGCCGAGGAAACCCAACAACAGGGTTTCACTCAAGGACAGCGCGCCACTGCCGGCCAGCGCCGCAATGGCAAACAGCAACACCGTGCCCGGCACGATCAGCCCGGCGATGGCCAGGCACTCCACGCACGCGACGATAAACACCGCGACGGCCAGCCATTGCGGGTTCAGGGTCAGCCAGCCGGTAATGCTATCGAGCCATTGGCCCATACAATCAACTCCATATTTGTATTGCGAAACCTGAGACAGTGAAGATCAATTGTGGGAGCGGGCTTGCTCGCGAATGCGGTGTCTCAGTGAAGGAATCCGCCGCTGACACACCGCATTCGCGAGCAAGCCCGCTCCCACATTGGATCTGCTGTGTGGCTGGTATCAATGACCCGCGCGAGCAGCAGTCTCAGTCTGTTCAAATCAAAAAGTAATCGCGGCCTTCGACCTGGCCCCGGCGCAGCGGGTTCCGGGTGCAATACGGTGCATAGCCCGCGTCTACAAAGCGGTACATCAAATGTTCATCGCGCCCGCTGGGGATGCCCAGGCGCGTGGTCTGGATGATCTGCGACGGCGCCTGGCCGACGTCTTCAACGTAGAGCAGTTCCTGGTCAAAGCGCTTGGCATCCCACATCGGCACTTTCAATCCCAAGGCTTTGCACAGCAGCGTCTGGCCCGCACAGAGTTTCTGCGCGGGGCGAGGGTGGCCGTTGGCGTCGGGGTTGTTGAGCAGCATCTGCGCCAGGCTCGCCGGGCCGGAGATGTCATCGACCCACGGATACGCCGATTTGATCAGCACGGCATTGCCTGGGCCCTGGGCGCTGAAGTTCAGCGAATCGCCGCCACGGGCGTAGTACATGTAGATGTGCCCGCCATCCAGAAACAAAGCCTTACGCTTTTCTGTGTAGCCGAGCGACGCGTGACTGCCTTTTTCGGCCACGTAATAGGCTTCGGTTTCAATAATTCGCGCTGAAAGCCAGATATCGCCCACGCGGTGGCGTATGACTTTTCCGAGTAATTCGCGCGCGAGTAGTTGCGCGTCGCGGTCGAAGAAGCTGTCGGGCAGGGCGCTGGCGGGGAGCAGAGGGGCAAAACTGGACATGGCGATCAGGGTTAATGCGGCTAAATGTGACGGAATAATAACAACTCCCACCTTAATTACCGCTGAACCCCAAGTTTTTACAGTTCATTTCGACCATCCGCCCCTCACCGCTGTCAGTCGGGCGACGTCACAGCTATAATCTGCCGCTTTCCTCTTTGCCAAGACTCCCTGACCATGACTGAGTCCGTTCTTGACTACATGACCCGCCTGGGTCGCGCTGCCCGGCGGGCCTCGCGGTTGATCGCCCGTGCGAGCACTGCGCAGAAGAATCGTGCCCTGTTGGCTGCCGCCGATGCTCTGGATGCTTCGCGCTCCGAGCTGGCCGCCGCCAATGAACAGGACCTGGCCAATGGCCGCGCCAATGGCCTGGAGCCAGCCCTGCTCGACCGCCTGGCGCTGACCCCGGCACGTATCGACGACATGATCGAAGGCCTGCGTCAGGTGGCCAAGTTGCCTGACCCCATCGGTGAAATCCGCGATATGCGTTACCTGCCGTCCGGTATCCAGGTCGGCAAAATGCGCGTGCCGCTGGGCGTGATCGGCATCATCTATGAGTCGCGCCCGAACGTGACCATCGACGCCGCGAGCCTGTGCCTCAAGTCGGGCAACGCTACGATCCTGCGTGGCGGTTCCGAGGCGATTAATTCCAACCGCGCCATCGCCGCCTGCATTCAGCAGGGCCTGGCCGTGGCCGAGTTGCCGGCCGAAGTGGTGCAAGTGGTGGAAACCACCGACCGTGCCGCCGTTGGCGCGCTGATCACCATGCCGGAATTTGTCGACGTGATCGTGCCGCGCGGTGGCAAGAGCCTGATCGAGCGCGTGAGCCACGATGCCAAGGTGCCAGTGATCAAGCACCTGGACGGCGTGTGCCACGTGTACATCGACATCGCCGCCGACATCGACAAGGCGATCCGCATCGCCGACAACGCCAAGACACACCGCTATGCCCCTTGCAACACCATGGAAACCCTGCTGGTGCACGTCGGCATTGCCGATCGCGTGCTGCCGCCGCTGGCTGCCATCTACCGTGACAAGGGCGTGGAACTGCGCGGTTGTGAGCGTACCCGTGCGCTGTTGGGCGCGGACGTGATCGAGGCGACAGAGCAGGACTGGTACACCGAATACACGGCGCCGATCCTGTCGATCCGCATCGTCGACGACCTGGACCAGGCCATCGAGCACATCAATAAATACGGCTCCAAGCACACCGATGCCATTGTTTCCGAGCATTTCAGCGATGCCCGGCGTTTCCTCAACGAAGTGGATTCCGCTTCGGTGATGGTCAACGCCTCGACGCGTTTTGCCGACGGCTTCGAATATGGCCTGGGGGCGGAAATCGGCATCTCCACCGACAAGCTCCATGCACGCGGCCCGGTTGGCCTTGAAGGCCTGACCAGCGAGAAGTACGTGGTGTTCGGCGACGGTCACGTGCGCACTTGATGGCTAAACGCATCGGGCTGCTCGGCGGTACCTTCGACCCCGTGCACATCGGCCATTTGCGCAGTGCCCTGGAAGTGGCGGACGCCCTCGCGCTGGATGAGCTGCGGGTGATGCCCAACGCGCGGCCGCCGCATCGCGATACGCCGCAGGTATCACCGCAACAACGCCTGGAGATGGTGCGCCTGGCGGTAGACGGCATTGCGCCGCTGGTGGTGGACGACCACGAGCTCAAGCGCGATAAACCGTCCTACACTGTCGATACCCTGGAACTGATGCGTGCCGAGTTGGCCGCAGACGACCAGTTGTTTCTGCTTTTGGGCTGGGACGCATTTTGCGGCCTGCCCTCTTGGCATCGCTGGGAGGAACTCCTCCAGCATTGCCACATCCTGGTTTTGCAACGCCCGGATGCCGACAGCGAACCGCCGGATGCCTTGCGCAACCTGCTGGCCGCGCGGTCGGTAAGTGACCCCTTGGCCCTGACCGGGCCGAACGGGAATATTGCATTCGTCTGGCAGACCCCGCTTGCGGTGTCCGCCACCCAGATCCGTCAACTGCTGGCCAGCGGGAAGTCGGTACGTTTCCTGGTGCCTGACGCGGTCCTGGCCTACATCGATGCGCACGGGCTTTACCGTGCGTCGAACTGAAAAGGCGCGCTTGATCGCACGCACAGTCGTGCAGCAAGCGCCCGAACATACGAGCAAAACGAGTTTTATATGACGAACAAAGACGTAAGCAAAGTTAAGCGCAAAGGCACTTTCAAAAGCGCCCCGCTGCCAGTTGAAGCGCACACCGGCCCTGAGCTGGCTGGCGAAGAGCTGGTAAAAGTCGCCGTGGCTGCCCTGGAAGACGTTAAGGCCCAGGACATTCAGGTGCTGGACGTGCGCGACAAGCAAAGCATCACCGACTTCATGATCATCGCCACCGGTACCTCCAACCGCCAGATCGGCGCGATGCTGGACAAGGTTCGCGAAGCCGTCAAAGCCCAAGGCGTGAAGCCGCTGGGTGAAGAAGGCAAGGGCAACAGCGACTGGGTGCTGCTGGACATGGACGACGTGATCGTTCACATGATGACGTCCAACGCCCGTCAGTTCTACGACCTGGAGCGTCTGTGGAAAGGCGCCGAGCAGAGCCGTGCTGCTGATGGCAAGCACCACAGCCCGGAAGTGGGCCACGCGCACTTCGACAAGCTCAACAAAGACCAGGAATAAGGAACGGCTGTGCGCCTGCGTCTGATCGCTGTCGGTTCACGCATGCCCAAGTGGGTGGAAGAAGGTTGGCACGAATATGCCAAGCGTCTGCCCGCTGAGCTGTCGCTGGAACTGGTGGAAATACCGCTCAACACCCGGGGCAAGAATGCCGACGTGGCGCGCTTTATCCGTCAGGAAGGCGAAGCCATGCTGGCCAAGGTCGGCCCCAACGAGCGCATCGTCACCCTCGAGGTGCACGGCAAACCCTGGAGCACCGAGCAATTGGCGGTGGAGCTGGATCGCTGGCGCCTGGATTCGCGCACGGTCAATTTCATGGTCGGCGGCCCCGAAGGGCTGGCGCCGGAAGTCTGTGCGCGGGCGGACCAGCGCTGGTCGCTGTCAGCGCTGACGCTGCCGCACCCGTTGGTAAGGATTCTGATCGGTGAACAGCTGTATCGCGCCTGGACAGTTCTGTCCGGGCACCCTTACCACAAATAATCTGCGCCCCTGCCGATGACCCAGCCGATCCGCATCAAGGACCACGAGAAAGACGCACGTCTGGTACGCGCGCGGGTCGTGTTCGGCGCCTTTCTGGTGGTGGGGCTGATCGGTGTGCTGATTGCGCGCCTGTATTTCCTGCAGGTGATCCAGTACGACTATCACTCCACGCTGTCGGAAAATAACCGGGTGCATGTGCAGCCGATTCCGCCGACCCGTGGGCTGATTTTCGACCGCAATGGCGTGGTGGTGGCCGATAACCGGCCCAGCTTCAGCCTGAGCATGACCCGCGAGCGTTCCGGTGACTGGCAGCAAATCCTCGACGTGATCGTCGAGGTGCTGCAACTGACGCCGGAAGACCGGGTGATCTTCGAAAAACGCATGAAGCAGGGGCGCCGGCCATTCGAGCCGGTGCCGATCCTGTTCGAGCTGACCGAAGAGCAGATCGCGCGAATCGCCGTGAACCAGTTCCGCCTGCCTGGTGTGGAAGTGGTGGCGCAGTTGGTGCGGCATTACCCGCAGGGGCCGCATTTTGCCCACTCCGTCGGTTACATGGGGCGCATCAACGAGAAAGAGCTGAAAAGCCTCGATCCGGTGAATTACAGCGGCACCCACCATATTGGTAAAACCGGCATCGAGCGTTTCTACGAGCCGGAGCTGCATGGCCAGGTGGGTTACGAGGAAGTCGAGACCAACGCCCGCGGCCGCGTGCTGCGCGTGCTCAAGCGCACCGACCCGGTGCCGGGCAAAGACATCGTGTTGAGCCTGGACATCAAGTTGCAGGAAGCGGCCGAAATGGCCCTCGGCGGCCGGCGTGGCGCGGTGGTGGCGCTGGACCCGAGAACCGGCGAAGTGCTGGCGATGGTCAGTCAGCCAAGCTTCGACCCCAACCTGTTCGTTACCGGCATCAGCTTCAAGGCCTATGCCGAGCTGCGTGATTCCATCGACCGGCCGCTGTTCAACCGCGTGCTGCGCGGGCTGTATCCGCCGGGCTCGACCATCAAGCCGGCGGTGGCGATTGCCGGCCTGGATTCGGGCGTGGTCACCGCGTCAAGCCGTGTGTTCGACCCGGGCTACTACATGCTGCCCAACTACGATCACAAATACCGTAACTGGAACCGCACCGGTGACGGCTATGTCGACCTGGACACCGCGATCATGCGCTCCAACGACACCTATTTTTACGACCTGGCCCACAAGCTGGGCATCGACCGGCTGTCTGCCTACATGGGCAAGTTTGGCCTGGGTCAGAAAGTCTCCCTGGACATGTTCGAAGAATCCCCCGGCCTGATGCCGTCGCGGGAGTGGAAACGCGCAACCCGTCGCCAGGCCTGGTTCCCGGGCGAAACCCTGATTCTTGGTATCGGCCAGGGTTACATGCAGGCAACGCCTTTGCAGCTGGCGCAGGCCACGGCGCTGGTTGCCAACAAAGGCATCTGGAACCGTCCGCACCTGGCCAAGACCATCGAAGGCGAAAAGCCTGTGGATGAAAACCCGATTCCCGACATCGTGCTGCGTGACCCGTCCGACTGGACCAAGGTCAACCACGGCATGCAGCAAGTGATGCACGGCGCTCGTGGCACCGCGCGCAAAGCGGCGGCCGGCGCGCAATACCGCATTGCCGGCAAGAGTGGTACCGCGCAGGTGGTGGCGATCAAGCAGGGCGAAAAATACGACCGCTCCAAGGTTCAGGAACGCCACCGCGACCACGCCTTGTTCGTCGGTTTTGCCCCGGCAGACGACCCGAAAATCGTCGTGGCGGTGATGGTTGAAAACGGCGAGTCCGGCTCCGGCGTGGCTGCGCCCGTGGTGCGCCAGATCATGGACGCCTGGCTGTTGGCCGACGACGGCCGGCTCAAGCCCGAATATGGCGGCCCCCCTTCAAGCACCGAGGTTACGGCCCGTGAAGAGTAATTTTGACCGCATCCTCTCCAGCGAGGATGTGATGCGTCGCCGCGCGACGTTATTGCAGCGCATGCACATTGATGGCCCGTTGCTGATCCTGCTGCTGACCCTGGCGGCCGGCAGCCTGTTCGTGCTGTATTCGGCCAGCGGCAAGAACTGGGACCTGCTGATCAAGCAGGCGTCGTCGTTCGGCCTGGGCCTGTTGTCGATGGTGGTGATCGCCCAGCTCGAACCGCGTTTCATGGCGCGCTGGGTGCCGCTTGGTTATGTTGCTGGCGTATTGCTGCTGGTGGTGGTGGACGTGATGGGCCACAACGCCATGGGCGCGACGCGCTGGATCAACATTCCAGGGGTGATTCGCTTCCAGCCGTCGGAATTCATGAAGATTTTGATGCCGGCAACCATCGCCTGGTATTTGTCCAAGCGCACCTTGCCGCCGCAGCTCAAGCACGTGGGCATCAGCCTGATCTTGATTGGCGTGCCGTTCATCCTGATCGTGCGCCAGCCCGACCTCGGCACCTCGTTGCTGATCCTCGCGGGTGGCGCGTTCGTACTGTTTATGGGCGGCTTGCGCTGGCGCTGGATCCTCAGCGTGCTCGCGGCCGCCATCCCCGTGGCCGTGGCCATGTGGTTCTTCTTTATGCACGACTACCAGAAGCAGCGGATCCTGACGTTCCTCGACCCGGAGAGTGACCCGCTGGGCACTGGCTGGAACATCATCCAGTCCAAGGCCGCGATCGGTTCCGGCGGAGTATTTGGTAAGGGCTGGTTACTGGGCACGCAGTCGCACCTGGACTTTTTGCCCGAAAGCCACACCGACTTCATCATTGCCGTGATGGGCGAAGAGTTCGGCCTGGTAGGCATTTGCGCGCTGTTGCTGATTTATCTGCTGTTGATTGGTCGCGGGTTGGTGATCACCGCGCAGGCGCAGACGCTGTTCGGCAAACTGCTCGCCGGCAGCCTGACCATGACTTTTTTTGTTTACGTTTTCGTCAACATCGGTATGGTCAGTGGCCTGCTGCCGGTGGTTGGGGTGCCGTTGCCGTTCATTAGCTA
The DNA here is from genome assembly GCF_022662455.1 of Pseudomonas sp. TREG-RG-20F-10-E-6-01. Taxonomy (NCBI): domain Bacteria; kingdom Pseudomonadati; phylum Pseudomonadota; class Gammaproteobacteria; order Pseudomonadales; family Pseudomonadaceae; genus Pseudomonas; species Pseudomonas sp. TREG-RG-20F-10-E-6-01. Next base: position 32,950 of record NZ_JAKNQP010000020.1, read on the forward strand.
CGGCGGAACTTCGCTGGTGACATTGCTGTCAGCGTTTGGGGTTTTGATGTCGATTCACACGCATCGCAAGTGGATCGCACAGGTTTGAATAAGGTGAAGATGTCAATGCAAGTAATGCGCGGCTGGGCGACTCGGCATGCGTCCTGGATGAGCCTGATTGGGCTGCTGGGCGCGACGCAAGAGGCGCAGGCCGGTGACTACGATGGCTCACCCCAGGTCGCCGAATTTGTCGGTGAAATGACCCGCGACTACGGTTTCGCTGGTGAACAGCTGATGGGCGTGTTCCGCGAAGCCCAGCGCAAGCAGGCGATCCTTGATGCGATCTCGCGTCCCGCCGAGCGCGTCAAACAGTGGAAAGAATACCGCCCGATGTTCCTCACCGACGCCCGCGTGGCGCGGGGTGTGGACTTCTGGCGCCAGCATGAAGCCGTGCTGGCCCGCGCCGAGCAGGAATACGGCGTGCCGGCCCAGGTTATCGTCGCGATCATCGGCATTGAAACCTTTTACGGGCGCAATACCGGCAGTTACCGGGTGATCGACGCCTTGTCGACTCTGGGCTTCGATTACCCGCCGCGCGCCGAGTTCTTCCGCAAGGAGCTGCGCGAATTCCTGCTGCTGGCCCGCGAAGAACAAGTCGACCCGCTGACCCTCAAGGGCTCCTACGCCGGTGCGATGGGCTTGCCGCAGTTCATGCCGAGCAGCTTCCGTGCTTACGCGGTGGATTTCGACGGCGACGGCCACATCAATATCTGGAGCAATCCGGATGACGCCATTGGCAGCGTGGCCAGCTACTTCAAGCGCCATGGCTGGGTGTCCGGCGAGCCGGTGGTGATCCGGGCCGATGTTACCGGGGAGCGCGCCGACGAAGGTTTGACCCAGGGAATCGAGCCGCTCAAGACCGTCGGGGAGTTGCGAGCCCTGGGCTGGTCGAGTCAGAATGCGCCACGCGATGATATGCCGGTGACGGCGTTCCGCCTGGAAGGCGAAAACGGCCCGGAATACTGGATGGGCCTGAAGAATTTTTACGCAATCACGCGTTATAACCGCAGTGTGATGTACGCCATGGCCGTGCATCAGCTGTCAGACATGCTGGTCCAAGCACGGGGCAACAAGTAATGCGGGCATCGCCGTTCAATAAACCGCTCAAGCTGGTGGCGTTTGCCGCGTTGTCCTTGCTGGTTGTCAGTTGCTCTTCCACCACCACCAAAAGCCGCGCGCCGGCCCAGAAGAGCGGTGGCGGTATCGTCCGCGCCCAGCCGGGCCTGGACATCAACCGCGCGCACAAAGACGGCGCGCCGTGGTGGGATGTCGACGTGTCGAAAATCCCGGATGCCACGCCGACCCTGCACACCGGGCCTTACAAGGCCAACCCGTATACCGTGTTGGGCAAGAATTACTTCCCGCTGCAGGATTCCAAGACCTACGTCCAATCGGGCACGGCGTCCTGGTACGGCACCAAGTTCCATGGCCAGAACACCGCCAACGGCGAAGTGTATGACCTGTACGGCATGAGCGCGGCCCACAAGACCCTGCCGCTGCCCAGCTACGTACGCGTGACCAACCTGGACAACAACCGCACGGTGATCCTGCGGGTCAACGACCGTGGGCCGTTCTATTCGGACCGGATCATCGACTTGTCCTACGCCGCCGCGAAGAAACTCGGTTACGCCGAAATCGGCACCGCGCGCGTCAAAGTCGAAGGCATCGACCCGGCGCAGTACTGGGCCCAGCGTGGCAAACCAGCGCCGTTGATGCTCAACGAGCCGCAAACGCCACAGCCGCAAGTGACCGCGTCAACCGGCAAGATCGAACAGTGGACACCGCCACCGGCGCAGCACGCACCGGACACGGTGGTCGTGCCGCACGCAGCACCGGGCGCTTCCACGGTGGGCGGTCAGTACCTGCAGGTCGGCGCTTTCGCCAACCCGGATGCGGCAGAACTGTTAAGGTCCAAGCTGAGCAGCATGGTCAATGCGCCGGTTTTCATCAGCTCCATCGTGCGTAACCAGCAGACCCTGCACCGTGTGCGCATGGGGCCAATTGGTTCGCCAAGTGAAGTGGCGCAAGTACAGAACAGCGTGCGCCTGGCCAACCTGGGGCAACCCAGCGTGGTCACCGCCGAATAAGAAAGATTGATGGCTCAGGCGCGTGCGCGGGTCTGGGCCCTGGTTGTTGGCTCGTTGAACAATAAAAACCCAGGGGCAAGGGGTGAGCGGGCAACCGAACACGTGACAGTCTGGCAGCGGGCTGTCTGAATAGTTTTGCCCGCGAGGGCAAGTTTCCATAAGCAATTTCGAGAGACGGATGAACATCACCACCTTAGCCAAACGCACGTGCCTGCTTCTTTCGCTGATCATCACCCCGGCCGCCTGGGCGGTTGAAATGGTGCCGGCTTCCCCGCAACTGGCCGCCAAGGCCTGGGTCCTCATGGATGCCGCCAGCGGCAACGTGCTGGTCGAGAACAACGGTGACCAGCGCCTGCCACCCGCGAGCCTGACCAAGCTGATGACGGCGTACATCGCGACCCTGGAAATCCGTCGCGGCCAGATCGGCGAAAACGACCCGGTTACCGTCAGCGAAAACGCCTGGCGTACCGGCGGTTCGCGGATGTTCATCAAGGTGGGTTCGCAGGTGACTGTCAGCGACCTGCTGCACGGCATCATCATCCAGTCCGGTAACGACGCCAGCGTGGCCTTGTCCGAGCACATCGCCGGCAGCGAAGACGCCTTTGCCGACATGATGAACAAGACGGCCGGCGACCTGGGCATGACCAACAGCCACTTCATGAACCCGACCGGTCTGCCGAACCCGGAGCACTACTCGTCGGCTCACGACATGGCGCTGCTGGCCCGCGCGATCATCCGCGTCGACCCGGTGCACTATGCGATCTACTCCCAGAAGGAGTTCTTCTGGAACAACATCAAGCAGCCTAACCGCAACCTGCTGCTGTGGCGCGACAAGACCGTCGATGGCCTGAAAACCGGCCACACCGACGAAGCCGGCTACTGCATGGTGTCGTCTGCTGTACGTGACGGCCAGCGCCTGATCGCCGTGGTCTTCGGTACTAACAGCGAGCAGGCCCGTGCGGCCGAGACGCAAAAGCTGCTGACCTACGGTTTCCGCTTCTTCGAAACCCAGACCTTCTACCAGAAGGGTGCTGAGCTGGCTCAAGCCCCGGTATGGAAAGGCGCTACCCACCAAGTCAAAGCCGGCCTGGCTGATGACCTGACGTTGACCATGCCTAAAGGCCAGCTGAAAAAGCTCGCTGCCAGCATGACCATGAACCCGCAATTGGTTGCGCCAATCGCCAAGGGTGACGTTATCGGTAAAGTCGAAGTGAAGCTGGACGACAAGGTGGTGCACAGCGCCGACCTGATCGCGCTGGACGCCGTCGACGAAGGTGGTATCTTCCGCCGCGTGTGGGATAGCATCCGTCTATTCTTCTACAGCTTGTTCAACTGATAAGTGTGCACCTGCAAAGCCCCGCGTCGACCTGACGCGGGGCTTTGCCCGTCGCCACGGCTTACGCTTACGAGGCCGTTACGCCATGACCGATAAAGAAGTAGAAGTAAAGGCGCCAAAGATCGAATTCCCTAACGTGGACTATCCCGTCAAGGTGATCAGCGATACGGGTGTGGGCAACAAAGACAAGATTCTGGAGATCGTGCGTAAACACGCGACGATCAACGACAACCGTGTGGACGAGCGTTTGAGCTCCAACGGCAAGTACACCACGATCCAGTTGCACATCGTTGCGACCGGTCAAGACCAGCTCTACGACATCAACAGCGAACTGCGGGCCACCGGCTTCGTGCACATGGTGCTGTGATGTCTCAGGTCCTGGGCTTTCGCGAGCTCGGCCAGATGGCCTACGAGCCGGTCTGGCATGCCATGCAGCGCTTCACCAACGAGCGCGGCAGCTCGGCCCCGGATGAAATCTGGCTGGTGGAACATCCGCCGGTATTCACCCAGGGCCAGGCTGGCAAGGCCGAGCATCTGCTGCTGCCGGGGGATATTCCGGTGGTGCAGGTCGACCGAGGTGGTCAAGTGACTTACCATGGGCCGGGTCAGCTTGTTGCTTATCTCTTGCTGGACGTGCGCAAGCTGGGTTTTGGCGTACGTGACCTGGTGAGCCGCATGGAAGCTTGCCTGATCGAGCTGTTGGCCAGTTACGGCGTGAGCGCCGCGGCCAAGCCCGATGCACCCGGTGTGTATGTGGACGGCGCGAAAATCGCCTCCCTCGGTTTACGGATCCGCCACGGTTGTTCCTTTCATGGCCTGGCCTTGAACGTGGACATGGACCTGGCGCCATTCGGGCGCATCAACCCGTGCGGTTATGCAGGGTTGGCGATGACCCAACTGAGCGATCACGCCACACCGATTAAATTTGCCGAGGTAAGTGCCCGGCTGCGTGCGCAGCTCGTCAAACACCTCGACTATGCTGAGCAGACGACCCTTACGGGCGGAATCGACTGATTATGACTACTGATGCAGTGCAAACCATGATCCCGACGCTGGACATCACCGAGCGTCCGGCCCCGCGTGCCAAGGTGGAAGCCGGCGTCAAGCTGCGCGGCGCCGAGAAGGTTGCACGCATCCCGGTCAAGATCATCCCGACCACCGAACTGCCGAAAAAACCTGACTGGATCCGCGTGCGCATCCCGGTTTCGCCGGAAGTCGACCGTATCAAGGCCCTGCTGCGCAAACACAAGCTGCACAGTGTGTGCGAAGAGGCATCCTGCCCGAACCTGGGCGAATGCTTCTCCGGCGGCACCGCCACCTTCATGATCATGGGTGACATCTGTACCCGTCGTTGCCCGTTCTGCGACGTTGGCCACGGCCGGCCGAAGCCTCTGGACGTCAACGAGCCGGAAAGCCTGGCCATCGCCATCGCCGACCTGAAACTCAAATACGTGGTAATCACCTCGGTAGACCGCGACGACCTGCGTGACGGCGGTGCCCAGCACTTTGCCGACTGCATTCGCGAGATCCGCAAGTTGTCGCCGAACGTGATGCTCGAAACCCTGGTGCCGGACTACCGTGGCCGTATGGACGTCGCGCTGGAAATCACCGCGGCCGAGCCACCGGATGTGTTCAACCACAACCTGGAAACCGTGCCACGCCTGTACAAGGCCGCGCGTCCAGGCTCGGACTACCAGTGGTCGCTGACCCTGCTGCAGAAATTCAAGCAGATGATGCCGCACATTCCGACCAAATCCGGCCTGATGCTGGGCCTGGGCGAGACCGATGAGGAAGTGATCGAAGTCATGAAGCGCATGCGCGAACACGACATCGACATGCTGACCCTCGGCCAGTACCTGCAGCCGTCTCGCAGCCATTTGCCGGTGCAGCGTTTTGTGCACCCGGACACCTTCGCCTGGTTCGCCGAGGAAGGTTACAAAATGGGCTTCAAGAACGTGGCGTCCGGCCCGTTGGTGCGTTCCTCGTACCACGCTGACGAGCAGGCCAAGCTGGTCAAGGCCAGCCTGGTTTCGTAATAACGATGTGCGCAACACCGCAGATCCAATGTGGGAGCGGGCTTATGTAGGAGTGGGCTTGCCCGCGATAGCATCGCCTCGGTTTGACTGAAAACCGAGGTGTTTGCGTCGCAGGCAAGCCCGCTCCCACAGGGTCCGGCTCCCACATTTCGTTCCGCGTCATACAGGGAGACCCATGGATGACAACTCAACTCGCGGCCGCGGTACCTGCACTTCGCCCCGAAGGCATCATCGGCCTGATCGCCCCCGCCGGCCCTGCCGCCCTCGACGTTGAAAAAGCCGGGCAATGGATGCGCGCCCGTGGCCATGAGCTGCGGATTTTCCCAGGTGTATACGAACGCGACGGTTACCTCGCAGGCAGCGATGACGTGCGCCTGCGTGACCTTCATGCTGCCTTCGCCGACCCCGACATCGATGCCATCTTCTGCCTGCGCGGCGGCTACGGCACGCCACGCTTGCTGGATCGCCTGGATTACGACCTGCTGCGCGCCAACCCCAAGCCGTTCGTGGGTTACAGCGACATCACCGCGTTGCACCTGGCGATCAGCCGCTACGCGGGCTTCGTGACTTTCCACGGGCCGATGCTCAACGCCGATTTGCTGGGCGACAAGCAACAGCCCACGGAGTCATCGCTGTTCAGCATGCTGCGCGGCCAGCTTGGCGCCGGCAGTGTAGTGGCGCACCCGGTGGCCTACCCATTGACCACCCTTGAGCCAGGTATCGCCTGTGGACGCTTGCTGGGTGGCAACCTGTCGATGATCGCGGCTGTGATGGGCACGGCTTATGAGATTGACGCTGAAGGCATCATTTTGCTGATCGAAGACGTCAACGAGCCGATCTACCGTATCGACCGCCTGCTGACTCACCTGCGCCTGGCGGGCAAGCTGGAGCAGATTGCCGGTGTGCTGGTGGGCGATGTGGCGGGTGTGGATAAAACAGCGCTGGAGCGACTGCTGAAGCAGACCTTCGCACCGTTGTGCATTCCGGTGTTGTCCGGCTGGCGCAGTGGGCACTGCGACCCGAACCTGACGCTGCCGATGGGCGCATTGGTACGGCTGGATGCGGGGGCGCAGCGGGTGGTGTTGGAGCAGGATGTAGTGTTCAAGCCCTGACGTGGTGATAAAGCCACCGCGCGGGCCTTTTTTGTGGCGAGCGGGCTTGCCCCGCGTCGGGCTGCGCAGCAGCCCCAAAACCAGCCACTCAGGCGCAGCTGATACACCGTATTCTGCGTGATCAGGGCCGCTTCGCGGCCCACGCGGGGCAAGCCCGCTCGCCACCATTGCAGGTCTATCGGCTCTGCAACGATTCCAGCAGTTTCACAGTCGGATACCCATCCGCCGGCCAGCCCAACGACTGCTGCGCTGCGCGGATCGCCTTGCGCGTGTTGGCGCCGATGATGCCGTCTGCATTGCCCGCGTCATACCCTTTGGCGCTCAGCACTGTCTGCAAATCGATGCGCTGGGAGCGGCTCAGTGGCAGCTCATCTTTGGGCCAATCGCCACGAATCACACCACCGCCACCAAACCGCTCTGACAGCAGGCCAACCGCCAACGCGTAGGACGACGAGTTGTTGTACTTGAGGATGGCGCGGAAGTTGTCCAGCACCAGAAACGCCGGGCCCCGGTAGCCTGCCGGCAGCAACAGGGCGGCGGACAGTTGGTCGACGTTGGGCGGCATGCTCGCGCCAGGTGGCAACTGGATACCGAGTTTCAGCCACTCGGCGACGGTCTTGCGCACGCCGCCGTCTGCCAGGGCGTAATCAAAGCTGGCCGGCAGCTGTTGCACCTCAAAGCCCCACGGCTGGCCTTTTTGCCAACCAGAGCTTTGCAGGTAGTGCGCTGTGGAGGCGAGGGCGTCGGCTGGGCTGTTCCAGATGTCACGGCGACCGTCACCGTCGAAGTCGACCGCGTGGGTGTTGTAGGTGGTCGGGATAAATTGCGTCTGGCCCATCGCGCCGGCCCAGGAGCCTTTCATCTGGTCGGCCTGGATGTCGCCATGCTGGATGATCTGCAGCGCGGCCAGCAGTTGCGCCTGGGCGAATGCCGGGCGACGGCCTTCGTAGGCCAGGGTTGCCAGGGAGCGGATCACCGAATTATTGCCCTGGAACTGGCCAAAATTGCTTTCCATGCCCCACACCGAAACCAGCGCCTGGCGGTCGACGCCATAGCGTTGTTCGATGCTTTGCAGGATGTCGGCGTACTTGATCAGCAACGCTTGGCCATTGCGTACGCGCACCGGCGAGAGTGCGCCGTCGAGGTATTCCCAAACCGGGCGGGAAAATTCCGGTTGGCTGCGGTCAGCGCGAATCACCGCCATGTCGGGGGTGACGCCGGCAAAGGCGTTGTCGAACACCGCGGGCGTGATCCCGGCTTTCAGCGCGTCAACGCGAAAGGCCGCCTGCCATTCGGCAAAGGTCTGGGTCGGTTGGATATCGAGGTTGTCCACGGCCAACGGAGCAACGACGGCGGGCGCGACGGCCGGCACAGTCTGCAGTTTTGGCAGGGGTTGCGCGTCTGCGGCGGTGGGTTTTTCCGCGCAGGCGACAAGCAGAATGAGGCTGGAGGCAGCGATCAATTGGCGAAGGTGCCAACGACGGGAAAGGCTAGAGGGCATGCACAGGTCCAGGGATTACAAATCAGGTACAGACCTTATCATGCCGGAGGGGCGCTTGCCTTCAGGCAGCCAGAAAGTAAGAAGCCTCCCAGCTATTAGACTGGAAGGCTTCGCGGCGGTAGCTGCCTTTGCCCTTGCCGGCGCGTTCCTGACGGCTGCGGAACAGTGGCTGGGCGATGATGGATTTGGCCTTGTTGGGGCCATGCTTGGATGGCTTTTTGCTCATGTCGATACTCTCTGTCGGTGGGATGAAGCGGTGCAAATCATCTGCCGAAGTGACGCCGCTGTAAAGCCCGGCGCGGTGTAGGAAAGGTACACGATCAAAATGTGGGAGCGGGCTTGCTCGCGAATGCGGTGGGCCAGTCGCCTGATCTATAAACTGACACACCGTCTTCGCGAGCAAGCCCGCTCCCACATTGGGATTGTGGTGTTTTTGAAAGCGGTGTTATTCAGCCGGCAACGACAGGCGCTGACCAGACATCAAAAGTGACAAACGGCTCAGGCTCATCCACGGCGAACCGGCCGCCTGGCCCTTGATCTGCGCGTCTATTCGTTGCGCTTCCAGCAGCAATTGCGCCCAGCGTTGCGCCGAGTGCCGTTGCAGGGCTTTGCTCATCAGGGGTTTGCGTTTGTCCCAGACCGGTGGCCGCGCCTGGCTGAAGCATTTGTCCAGCGGAGTGCCCTGGCTGTATTGCAGCGAAATATTGGCCAGCACCCGCAACTCACGGGCCAGCGCCCATAGAATCACCGGCGGTTCCACGCCTTCGCCGCGCAGCCCTTCGAGCATGCGCAGGGCGTGGGCGGGTTCACCGTTAAGAATCGCGTCCACCAGCCCGAACACGTCAAAGCGAGCGCTGTCGGCCACTGCGCCTTGCACGGTTTCGACGGTGATTTGCCCGTCTTCGGCCATCAACTTGAGCTTTTCAATCTCCTGGGCGGCAGCAAGCAAGTTGCCTTCGACCCGGGCGGCGATCAGCTCAACAGCGTCTTGCGTCGCTGACAACCCCGACTGGGACAGGCGCTGACGAATCCACTGCGGCAACTGGTTGCTGTCCACTGGCCAGATCTGGATGAACTGGGTCTGTGGTCCCTCTACCAGCGCCTTGCCCCATTTGGTTTTCTGCGCACTGCCGTCGAGCTTGGGCAAGCTGACCAGCAGCACCGTGTCTTCAGCGGGACGCGAGCAGTATTCCATCAACGCCGCCGCGCCCTTGTCCCCGGGTTTGCCCGAGGGCAGGCGCAATTCCAGCAGGCGTTTTTCGGCGAACAGCGACATGCTCGCACCGGCTTGCAGCAGCGTGCCCCAGTCGAAACTGGCGTCGGCGCTGAAGACCTGGCGTTCATCGAAACCCTGCTGGCGCGCGGCGCTGCGAATAGCGTCTGCCGCTTCCTGGCACAACAGCGGGTCATCACCGCTGACGATATAGACAGGCGCGAGGCCACCTTGCAGGTGTTTGGCGAGTTGGGCGGGGGCGAGCTTCATAGGCGGGGCAAACGGGGCGCCAGGGGCGCCCCGTCTGGCTTACTCGACAGGGACTTCAACAGGCGATTGTTTCGGCGTGTTGTCTTCGTACTCTTTTGCGGCTTTCAGGGCGTCGGCGTCAGCCTTGGCCTTGTTGTCGGCGGTTTGCTGCAGAGCGGCCAGTTTTTCCGGCGTCAGCTGTTGCAGACGTACCATCAGGCGCTGGATCAGCTCACGACGCATTTCCTTGCGAACCTGAATGATCTCCGAGTCCGAACCCACCAGGTTGTTGCCGTCGTGGCTCACAACTTTCTGGACTTCGAGCTTGTCGGCCATCAATGACAGGTGGTCACGGCCCTGTACTTCATAGTTGACGGCCGTATTGAGCTCAACGTCCGACGCGCGGCCGGCGCTGGCGTAGCTCAGGCTACGCTGGGATTCCTGCTCGTCCACCAGGACCAGTTTGTAGGTTGCACCAGTGTAGACGTGCACACCGCTGTTTTCCAGGGTCTGGCGCAGCTGAACCACGGTGTCGCCGTAGGCGTTGCGGGCGCTGACGTCCAGTTCCTTGATGCTCAGTTCATTGGTGCCGGTGCCGCGCAGCTGGAAGCCGCAAGCGCTCAGTAGCACAGCGAGGCCCATCACCAGCAAATTGCGTTTGATCATTTTGTTGCTCCCCTTGAAACCATGTGGGCCTTATCGAGGCCTTAAAGGTTTGGTTCGGCGCAGGGCCCAAGCCCTGCGCCCGATCCGATTAGCTGGCGACGATGTTGACCAGTTTGCCAGGCACTACGATCACTTTGCGGATCGTCAGGCCTTCGGTAAAGCGCAGCACGTTCTCGTTGACCCGTGCAGCCGCCTCGACGTCTTCACGGCTGGCGCTGGCTGGCATATCAATCTGGCCACGCAGTTTGCCGTTGACCTGGATCACCAGCTGCAGCGTGTCCTGCACCAGTGCGCTGTCATCCTGTACCGGCCAGCCTGCGTCGATCACCGCGCCACTGTGGCCCAAGCGGCTCCACAGGTCGTGGCTGATGTGCGGCGTGATTGGAGCCAGCAACAGGACGACCGTTTCCAGGCCTTCCTGGACCAGCGCGCGGTCTTGTTCGGTCGCCTGCGGTGCTTTTTCCAGCACGTTCATCAGCGTCATCACCTGAGCGATGGCGGTGTTGAATTTGTGGTTCTGGCCCACGTCCTGGCTGGCCTGGCGAATGGCCAGGTGAGTGCTGCGGCGAATGGCTTTCTGTTCATCGCTCAAGGACGCCACGTCCAGCTTGCCCGGCAGGCCCTGGCTGACATGGGCATGCGCCAGGCGCCAGACGCGCTTGAGGAAACGGTGCGAGCCTTCGACGCCGGAGTCGGACCATTCGGCGCTCATGTCGGGCGGCGAGGCGAACATCATGAACAGGCGGCAGGTGTCGGCGCCGAACTGATCGATCATCGACTGTGGGTCGACGCCGTTGTTCTTGGACTTGGCCATCTTCTCGGTGCCGCCGATTTCCACCGGCAGGCCGTCGGATTTCAGCTTGGCGCTGATCACCTTGGCTTTGCTGTCACGCTCAAGCTCTACGTCCGCCGGGTTGAACCAGGTGTAGGCGCCATTGGCTTCGCGGCGATAGTAAGTCTCGGCGATCACCATGCCCTGGGTCAGCAGGTTCTTGAACGGCTCATCGGAGCTGACCAGGCCTTCGTCGCGCATCAGCTTGTGGAAGAAGCGCGCGTACAGCAGGTGAAGAATGGCGTGTTCGATGCCGCCGATGTACTGATCCACCGGCAACCAGTGGTCGGCCGCGGATTTTTCCACCAGGCCGCCTTCATAGTGCGGCGAGGCGTAGCGAGCGTAGTACCACGAGGACTCGACGAAGGTGTCCATGGTGTCGGTTTCACGCTTGGCCGGTGCACCGCATTTCGGGCAGGCGCACTCGTAGAACTCGGGCATGCGCGCCAACGGCGAACCGGCGCCATCGGGCACTACGTCTTCGGGCAGTACCACCGGCAACTGGTCTTCCGGCACCGGCACGTCACCGCAGGTTTGGCAGTGGATGATCGGAATCGGGCAGCCCCAGTAGCGCTGGCGGCTGATGCCCCAGTCGCGCAGGCGGAACTGGGTGCGCGAGGCACCGAGGTTTTTCTTGATCAGTGCCACTTCAATGGCGTCGAAGGCACCCTGGAAATCCAGGCCGTCGAACTCGCCGGAGTTGATCAGTTCGCCGTGCTCGCCGTAGGCGTCTTGCCACGGAGCCGGGTTGGTATCACCCGAGCTGGTACGCACGACCGATTTGATCGGCAGGTCGTACTGGGTGGCGAATTCGAAATCGCGCTCGTCGTGAGCCGGCACGGCCATTACTGCGCCATCGCCGTAGTGCATCAGCACGTAGTTGGCGACCCACACCGGCAGTTTTTCACCGGTCAGCGGGTGCTCGACGAACAGGCCGGTTGGCAGGCCTTTTTTCTCCTGGGTGGCGACGTCGGCTTCGGCCACGCTGCCGCCTTTGCATTCGGCGATGAAAGCCTGCAGCTCTGGGTTGTTCTGTGCGGCCTGGGTGGCCAGCGGGTGTTCAGCGGCCACGGCGACGTAGGTCGCGCCCATCAGGGTGTCTGGGCGGGTGGTGAAGACTTTCAGTGCGCCGGCAACGCCAATGGAATCGACGTTGTACGGGAACTGCACTTCCATGCCCTTGGACTTGCCGATCCAGTTGCGCTGCATGGTCTTGACCTGTTCAGGCCAGCCCGGCAGGTCGTCGAGGCTCGACAAGAGTTCATCCGCGTAGGCGGTGATCTTGAAGTAGTACATCGGGATTTCGCGCTTTTCGATCAGCGCGCCGGAGCGCCAGCCGCGACCGTCGATGACCTGCTCGTTGGCCAGTACGGTCTGGTCGACCGGGTCCCAGTTCACGGTGCCGCTTTTCTTGTAGATCACACCTTTTTCGAACAGGCGGGTGAACAGCCATTGTTCCCAACGGTAGTAATCGGGCTTGCAGGTGGTCACCTCGCGCGACCAGTCCACCGCCAGGCCCAGGCTGCGCAGCTGGGTCTTCATGTAGGCGATGTTTTCGTAGGTCCACTTGGCGGGCGCCACGTTGTTTTTCATCGCGGCGTTTTCCGCCGGCATGCCGAAGGCGTCCCAACCCATGGGTTGCAGAACGTTCTTGCCGAGCATGCGCTGGTAGCGCGAAATCACGTCGCCAATGGTGTAGTTACGCACGTGCCCCATGTGTAGCTTGCCGCTGGGGTAAGGGAACATCGATAGGCAGTAGTAAGTCTCCTTGCCTGGCTGTTCACTGACTTCAAAGGACTTTTGCTCGTCCCAGAAGGTTTGGGCGGCATTTTCTATTTCACGGGGCTGATATTGTTCGTGCATGGCTACTTTTGAACTGAATAGGGGTGGCCTAATCCTCTTCGGTGCAACGTTCAGGTTGATCGACACCAAAAAGCGGCGCGTCCGTGCCCAAACCCTGCGGGAAGTGGAGTTACAGGAAGCGCCGTAGCATACATGACCCCACTCTATCGAGGGAAACCCTGATTGCGCAGGCAGGGCCGTCTGTCGCGGCGCCGGGCAGGCGCAGCCACGGGGACTACGCTGTTTATTGGGGAGTGAGTCTTATCTTCAATGAGGTGAGGGGATGGTTGAATCGCAGCGAACTTTAAAGAAACCGCAGTTGTACCAAGGACTGATCGACCGTTTGGGTCGGGCATTGGATGCCGCCAGAACCGCAGGCCGATTGCGTGATGAACGGCCTCTGGAATTGGAGTTGCGAGGCTTGAGCCAGGCTGAGCTTGAATTGATCAAGGTTTACCTGGAATTGAATCACCAACGTGCCTCTCAAGGGCAGGCTTCCCCGCCAGCCCAGGCGCCATCACGTTCGGCCAAGGTAATCTGGTTGAAGGATGTGGCGGCCGGTCGCGGCCCCGAAAAGTTTCGGGCCGTTCGGTGAAACATCGCGTTATCCAGTGACCTTCTCGAAATGTGTGGGTAAAGATTGTCGCTAAATCCCGTTGCATCTAGGCTTCGGGCATCTTTGGAGATGCCCGATGCCTTTTCGTTATTTCATTAAACAATTGCTCTTGCCGCCCGGCATTTTTTTGCTGCTGCTGGTGTTTGCCTGGTGGTTTCGTAAAAGCCGTCCGCGCCTGGCCGGGTTTTGCTTTGTGGTGGGGTTGGGCGGGATGTGGCTGATCAGCCTGCCGGTGATGGTGCAGTGGGGGGGCGCATGCGCTGGAAACCGAGCCACCGTTGGCGCGTGAGGAGTGGGCAACATTGGCGCAGCGCGCCGATGCCATTGTGGTGCTGGGCTCCGGGCGCGAACGCGGTGATCCGGCCTGGGGCAGTGATCAGCCCACCGGCATCGGCCTTGAGCGCCAGCGGTATGCCGCGCGACTGGCCAAGGCCTCCGGGTTGCCGGTATTGACCAGCGGCGGCTTGCACTACGGCACGCCGCCCAGTGAGGCGCAGTTGATGGCCGTGTCGATGCAGGATGACTTCGGCGTGACGGTGCGCTGGAAGGAAGAACGCAGCCGTACTACCTGGGAAAACGCGCAGATGAGTGCCGAGATGCTGCTGCCCCAAGGCATCAAGCGCGTAGTGGTGGTGACTCAGGCCTGGCACATGCCGCGCGCAGTGTGGAGTTTTGAGAAGGCCGGCTTCACTGTGGTGCCGGCGCCGGTGGGGTTTTTGGGCGTGGACAATGCCCGGCCGCTCGGCGGCTGGATGCCCGAGTTTGTGTCGGTGTGGCGCAGCGGGCAGTTGATCAATGAGGCGGTGGGGCAGGTGGGGTATCGGGTGTTTTATCGATAACCCCGTAAATCAACGGTGCGGTGGGCCTATGTGGGAGCGGGCTTGCTCGCGAAAGCGGTGCGTCAGTCAGCCTGTTCGTTAGCTGATGCACCCTATTCGCGAGCAAGCCCGCTCCCACACAAGCCAGCTCCCACATTGATTTTGGGTTTGTCTGTCAGACCGTCTTGGACATCCGCCCCGCCAGCAACGCCCAGCCAAACAGCCCCAGGCACACGATGATCAACGGCCATGAGCGCCATTGCAGGTACGGCGTGAGGTTGTGCATCGGCACCACCTCGCCGTACAGGATCCCGCGCTCGAACTGCGGGATCTGCGCGGTGATCTGCCCGAACGGGTTGATCAGGCCGGTAACGCCGTTGTTGGTCGCCCGAATCATCCAGCGACCAGCTTCCAATGCGCGCATCTGCGCCATTTGCAGGTGTTGCAGCGGGCCGATGGAGCGGCCAAACCAGGTGTCATTACTGATGGTCAGCAACAGATCGCTCTGGGCCGACAGGCCGGCAGCAAATTCCGGGTACACCACTTCATAGCAAATGAAGGGCGCAATCTGATAGCCCTTGGCCTGCAGCATCGCCTGGTCAGACGGGCCGCGAGCGAAGTCCGACATGGGCAGGTCGAAGAACGCAATCAGCCCGCGCAGCATGTCTTGCAACGGCACGTATTCGCCAAACGGCACCAGTTTCTGCTTAAGGTAAGTGCCTTCGCCTTCGCCGACCACGGTGATGCCATTGAAGAAACGCTTCTGGTGGTGCACTTCCTGGCGGATCGGCACGCCGGTGATCAGCGCCGTGTGCCGGTCTGCAGCAAACTTGCCCATCATGCCCAGATAGCCTTCGACGGAATCCTTGAGCACCGGCACGGCGGTTTCCGGCCACACCAGCAGGTCGACGCGCTTGGAGCTGAAGCTCATGTCGCGGTACAGCGCCAACTGCGCATTGAGCTGCTCGGGGTCCCACTTCATGCTTTGTTCGACGTTGCCCTGGATCGCTGCCACCGTCAGGGGCGCGCCCGAGGGCGTGGTCCAGGCGTGGTGCTTGAGCGCCAGGCCTATGGCCCAGGGCGCAACCAGCAGAACCAGGCCTGCGCCGATGAACCCGTTGCGCTTGCTCGCCAGCAGGCGTGGCAGGTTGCACAGCACCGCAGCGGTCAGTGCCAGCGCGAAGGAAATCAGCCACATCCCGCCCAGCGGCGCGAGGCCGGTAAGTGGGCCGTCGAGTTGACTGTAGCCAGAGTAGAGCCAGGGGAAACCGGTGAGGAACCAGCCGCGAAAGGCCTCTTGGCCGACCCACAACGCAGCAAACGTCAGCGCGTCGGCCAACGGTGCTTCATTACGGCGCAGCCAGCGCGCCCACAGCCAGGCGGGCAGGGCGAAAAACCAGGCGATGGCGGCGGTAAACAGCAGCATCAAAAAGCCAGCCAGCAGCACCGAAGCGCCGCCGAAATGGTGAATGCTGTAGTAGATCCAGCTGGTGCCGGCACCAAACAGGCCGAAGCCGAAGCACCAGCCACGGCCCAGGGCCTGACGTGGCGTCAGCTCGCGCAGGCCGATATAGAACAACCCGACCGCCACCAGTGCAAATGGCCACAGATCGAACGGCGCCAGCGCCAGGGTGGTGATGGCACCGGCCACCACGGCCAGCAAGTTACCGGGCCAGCCGGGGCGGGTCAGACGGCGCATATCAATCCTTAGCGGGCAATAGGTGTCAGGCGAATCAAATGGATGCGGCGGCTGTCGGCATTCAGGATGCGGAAGCGATAGGCGCCGATCTCGGTGGTCTCGTTACGCTTGGGCAGATGCCCGAACGCGCTCATCACCAGGCCGCCGACGGTGTCGAACTCGTCGTCGGAGAATTCGCTGTCGAAGAACTCGTTGAAGTTCTCGATCGGCGTGAGCGCCTTGACCAGGAAATCACCGCTGGGCAGCGGCTTGATGTAGCTGTCTTCTTCGACGTCGTGCTCGTCTTCGATGTCGCCAACGATCTGTTCCAGCACGTCTTCGATGGTCACCAGACCCGCCACGCCGCCGTATTCGTCGATCACGATGGCCATGTGATTGTGGTTGGCGCGAAATTCACGCAACAGCACATTCAGGCGCTTGGATTCAGGCACGAAGGTGGCCGGACGCAGCAGGTCCTTGATGTTGAAGTTGTCGCCGTTCTCCTTGAGGATCAACGGCAGCAGGTCCTTGGCCAGCAGGACACCCATGACGTCGTCATGGCTTTCACCGATCACCGGGTAGCGCGAGTGCGCCGAGTCGATCACGGCCGGGAGGAATTCCCGAGGGGTCTGGGTCGCCTTGATGCTGATCATCTGCGAACGCGGGACCATGATGTCCCGGACTTGCAGGTCAGCCACCTGGATGGCGCCTTCGACGATGGCCAGCGCTTCGCTGTCCAGCAACTTGTTCTGATGGGCCTCGCGCAGCAGCTCAAGCAGCTCCTGGCGGTTTTTCGGCTCGTGGGCAAAAGCCTGGGTCAATTTACCCAGCCATGACTTCTGCCCGTTGCTCGATCGGTCTTCGCTCATAGCGATTACTCTAAATCCTTTGTTGTTTCAGTGAGGTGTAGTTTCGATTTCGTCGTCTGCATAAGGGTCGCGGTGACCCAATTCAGCAAGCAACGTTTGTTCCAGTGTTTCCATCTCCAGCGCTTCGTCATCGTCTATATGGTCGTAACCCAAGAGATGCAAGCAGCCGTGGATCACTAGATGGGCCCAATGGGCCTCAAGTTCCTTGCCTTGCTCCTTGGCTTCGCGTTCCACCACCTCGACACAGATCACTAGGTCGCCCAGCAGCGGAATATCCAGTAACTCATCCGGCACGTCGGCTGGGAAGGACAGCACGTTGGTCGCGTAATCCTTTTGGCGCCACGTGTGATTCAGTTCGCGGCCTTCGGGCTCGTCCACCAGGCGGATGGTCAGCTCTGAGTCGGCGGTGCGCTGGCGCAGGGCCAGCGTGCACCATTGGCGGAACTGTTCTTCGCTGGGGGCGGGCGCGTCGGTGGCCAGCTGCAGGTCAAGCTCAAGCATCGCGGCGAACGTCCTTGGCGGGTGCGTCGTCCTTGTGGTCGAAGCGCTCGTAGGCTTCGACGATGCGCTGCACCAGCGGGTGACGCACCACGTCTTTGGGCATGAAATGCGTAAAGCTGATGCCCGGCACGTCCTTGAGCACTTCGATGACTTGGGCCAGGCCCGACTTGGTGCCCTTGGGCAGGTCGACCTGGGTCACGTCACCGGTGATCACAGCGGTTGAGCCGAAACCGATACGGGTCAGGAACATCTTCATCTGTTCGACGGTGGTGTTCTGGCTTTCGTCGAGGATGATGAAGCTGTTGTTCAGCGTACGGCCACGCATGTAGGCCAGCGGGGCGATCTCGATCACCTGGCGCTCGATCAGTTTGGCCACGTATTCAAAGCCGAGCATCTCGTACAGCGCGTCATAGAGCGGGCGCAGGTACGGGTCGATCTTCTGGGCCAGGTCGCCGGGCAGAAAGCCAAGCTTTTCGCCGGCCTCGACCGCCGGACGCACCAACAGAATGCGGCGCACTTGCTCGCGCTCCAGGGCGTCCACCGCGCAGGCCACGGCCAGGTAGGTCTTGCCGGTACCAGCGGGGCCGATGCCGAAATTAATGTCGTTACCGAGGATTTCTTTGACGTAGCGCTGCTGATTCAAGCCGCGTGGGCGAATCATGCCTTTTTTGGTGCGCAGGGCCACGCTGGCTTCGGCCACCGGGTTGTTGGCCAAATCTTCCACGGCAGATTCCTGCAGGTACAGGTGCACGGTCTCCGGCGACAGCTCACTACCCTTGGTTTCGCGGTAGAGGCGGCGGAGCAGGTTTTCTGCAGACGTGGTGTGCTGGGGTTCACCAATAAGCTCGAACTGATTGCCGCGGTTGCGGATCTCGATGCTCAGGCGTTGCTCGATCAGGCGCAGGTGCTCGTCGAACTGTCCGCACAGGTTGGCGAAACGGCGAGTCTCAAAAGGCTCGAGAAGAAAACGATGGGGTTCTATGGGTGCGTTCAAGGTCGCTTTTAGCCGCCCTTTGGCTGTTGAGGTGAAAGAGAGGATAACGCCAGCCGTCGACGTGCGAAAGCACTTATCTAGCCCAAGTGCAGCACGGTTCCCATGTGGGAGCTGGCTTGCCTGCGATAGCGGTGTATCAGCGCCAGTTGTATCGGCTGACTCACCGCTATCGCAGGCGAGCCAGCTCCCACATTTTGATCTACATCAGGTCAGAGCGATCAGTTAACCAACGACCCGCGCAACGAGTGCGGTTGCGCCGCATCAATGTGCACATCCGCAAACTGGCCGATCAGGGTCGGGTTGTCGCAGCGGAAGTTGACGATGCGGTTGTTCTCGGTACGGCCTTGCAGCTCGCCCGGGTCTTTTTTCGAATAGTCGGTGACCAGGATGCGCTGGATCGAGCCGACCATTTGTCGGCTGATCTCGAAACCTTGCTGGTTCAGACGGTGCTGCAGCGCGTTCAAGCGCTCTTTTTTCAGCGCTTCCGGGGTTTCATCCGCCAGGTCGGCAGCCGGGGTGCCCGGTCGCTGGCTGTAGACGAACGAGTAGGAGAAGTCGAAACCGACGTCTTCGATCAGCTTCATGGTCTGCTCGAAATCTTTCTCGGTCTCCCCAGGGAAGCCGACGATAAAGTCCGAGCTGATGCAGATACCCGGCACCGCCGCGCGCAGTTTGCGCAGCTTGGATTTGTATTCCAGGGCCGTGTGGTTGCGCTTCATCGCCGACAGAATGCGGTCCGAGCCCGATTGCACCGGCAAGTGCAGGTGTTTGACCAACTCCGGCACTTCGGCATGGGCCTGGATCAGGCTGTCGGAGAACTCCAGCGGGTGCGAGGTGGTGTAGCGAATGCGCTCGATGCCATCGACGGCTGCCACTACGCGGATCAACTCTGCCAGGTCGGCCAGGCGACCATCGTGGGTCTGACCGCGATAGCCGTTGACGTTTTGGCCCAGCAGGGTGACTTCGCGCACACCGTTTTCGGCCAGGTGGATAATTTCTGCCAGCACGTCATCAAACGGCCGGCTGACTTCTTCACCACGGGTGTAGGGCACCACGCAGAAGGTGCAGTACTTGCTGCAGCCTTCCATCACCGACACATAGGCGCTCGGGCCGTCGATGCGCGGCTCGGGCAAGTGATCGAATTTTTCGATTTCCGGGAACGACACGTCCACCTGCGGCAGCTTGGTGATGCGCGCGGCGTCGATCATTTCCGGCAGGCGGTGCAGGGTCTGCGGGCCGAAGACCACGTCAACATAGGGCGCGCGGTCGCGGATCGCGGCGCCTTCCTGGCTGGCCACGCAGCCGCCAACGGCAATCACCATGTCCGGGTTGGCCAGTTTCAACTCACGCCAGCGGCCCAGCTGGGAATACACACGGTCCTGGGCGCGCTCACGAATCGAGCAGGTATTGAGCAGGATAACGTCAGCATCTTCGGCGCGGGCGGTGACTTCCAGGGCCTGATGTTCGCCCAGCAGATCGACCATGCGCGAGCTGTCGTACTCGTTCATCTGGCAACCGTGGGTTTCGATGTAAAGCTTCTTGGCCATGGGAATCGTCAACTGGTGGTAAAGAACCGCGCATTATAGGGGGCATGTCCATTGGTTCCTAGCGTTGTGCATCGGGTGCCATGCTATAGTTCGCGCCCTCTTTTATATCCCCGATGTGTTATTCGCCCACCATGACCAAACGTGAAGCTCCAATCTATAAGGTGATTTTCCTTAACCAGGGCCAGGTGTTCGAAATGTACGCCAAGCAGATCTATCAAAGTGATCTGTGGGGCTTTCTGGAAGTGGAAGAGTTCGTCTTTGGCGAGCGCACCCAGTTGGTCGTCGATCCGGGCGAGGAAAAGCTGAAAGCGCAGTTTGAAGGCGTGGTACGCAGCTTTGTACCGATGCATTCGATTGTGCGCATCGACGAAGTCGAGCGCCTGGGCACGCCAAAGATCAGCGAAGCGCGTGGCACCAGCAATGTGATGCCGTTTCCGATGCCGATGCCTGAGAAGTAGCGCGTTAGACCGAGGTGTGCCCATCGCAGGCAAGCCAGCTCCCAGATTCGACTGCATTCTAATCTTGGAGCGCGTTCAAGTGTGGGAGCTGGCTTGTCTGCAATAGCGGTAGAAGGGTTTAGCTGAAATCAGGGAAGGGGCGAGAAGGGCGAGCGCCCATCGGCACTCTGCAATTCCTGCAAGTAATTGCGGAAGATCTGGCCCAGCACCTGGGTCGCCACTTCCAACTCATCACGCTGCATGTGCTCGGCGACTTCGTCGGCGGTGTCCAGCGCGTCTTCAGCGCCGTTGACCGCGGCCATTTTCAGCACGATATAGGCCTGGACGTTATTGGCCGGCACGCCTTCGCCATGGAAAAACATTTTTCCCAGTTCGAATTGCGACTGGGCATGGCCCTGCAACGACGCTTTCTCGAAGTAGCTCAAGGCCTTGTTGAGGTCGCGGGCGGGGTTTTTGTCGTCGTGGTAGTACTCGCCCAACTCGTATTGCGCCTGCGCATCCCCGCCGTCGGCCTGTTTCTGGCACGCGCTCAGGGCTTCGGCCTGGCTGTCTGGCTGGGTATTGAGGGTGCAACGACCCATCGCTGGGATTAACAACGAGTTGCCGCCTGCTTGTGCATGTGCCAGCAGCGGCTGAAGGAGCAACAGGCAGCCCAGAACCAGGGTGCGGCCGGTGCGTTTCATGGGAATCGACTTACCTCTGACGGGGCGCGCGGACCCTCGCGGGTCCAATAAGCGCGCATTATGAAATAAGCAGGCCTCTGCTTACAAAGTCTTTACTCGTTTTTCTGCTGCGTGGGCAAGTTATCTGCCGGATTGCAGGTGATTTCTCGAAAAATGCAGGAAAGCGCTGTAAGAAAAGTAGCAAATTCTGACGTCACCCAAGGCAACGTCAGCTTGATAGGCCTCTTATTTCAGGGCCGCGAAGGCGCGCTCGGCAGCATCCAGGGTCAATTTCAACTCTGCGTCGCCATGGGCGATCGAGGTGAAGCCCGCTTCGAAGGCGCTCGGTGCCAGGTAAACGCCGCCTTCCAGCATCAAGTGGAAGAAGCGCTTGAACAGGTCGGCATCGCTGCCCATCACGTCATCGAAGGTGACGATATCGTCGGCACCGCTGAAGTACAGGCCGAACATGCCACCGGCTTGCGTGGTGACGAACGGGATGCCGGCAGCATCGGCGCGCTGTTGCAGGCCATCGAGCAGGCGCGTGGTGTAGTCGGTCAGCTCGGCGTGAAAGCCCGGGCGGCTGATCAGGCGCAAGGTGGTCAGGCCGGCCGCCATGGCCAATGGGTTACCTGACAAGGTGCCCGCCTGGTACACCGGGCCCAGTGGCGCGATGTGCTGCATGATTTCGCGCTTGCCGCCGAAGCAACCCACCGGCATGCCGCCGCCGATGATCTTGCCGAAGGTGCTCAGGTCGGGCGTGACGCCGTAGTAAGCCTGGGCGCCGCCGAGGGCGACACGGAAACCGGTCATGACTTCGTCGAAAATCAGCACTACGCCGTGCTTGTCGCACTGCTCGCGCAGGCCTTCAAGGAAACCAGGCGCCGGCGGTACGCAGTTCATGTTGCCGGCGACCGGCTCGACGATGATGCACGCCACCTCTTGGCCCACTTCGCTGAGCATCTGCTCGACGGCGGCGATGTCGTTGAATGGCAAGGTCAGGGTGTGCTTTGCGAAGGCCGCCGGTACACCGGCCGAGCTCGGCACGCCCTGGGTCAGCGCGCCGGAACCGGCTTTTACCAGCAGGCTGTCGGAGTGGCCGTGGTAGCAGCCTTCGAACTTGATGATGCTGTCGCGGCCGGTAAAACCACGGGCCAGGCGAATGGCGCTCATGGTGGCCTCGGTGCCTGAACTGACCATGCGCACCATTTCCATCGACGGCACGATCGAGCACACCAAGTCCGCCATCTCGGTTTCCATGGCGGTCGGAGCGCCGTAGGACAGGCCGTGTTGCAACTGCTGGCGCACCGCATCGAGCACGTCCGGGTGGCTGTGGCCGAGGATCATTGGGCCCCAGGAACCCACGTAGTCAACGTAGCGCTTGTCATCTTCGTCGGTGACGTAGGCGCCTTCGGCATGCTTGAAGAACAACGGCGTACCGCCCACGCTCTTGAACGCACGCACGGGGGAGTTCACACCGCCGGGAATGTGTTTCTGAGCATTGGCAAACAGGGTTTCGGAACGGGACATGGTCGGGCTCTCTAAACTGAAATTTTAAGAAGATCGTTGAATGCGCGCGCGCGGCGCGTGACTTCCTGAGTGCTGTCGGCACCGAACAGGCCGTGCACCACGGCGAGCAGGTCGGCACCGTGGGCCACCAGCGGTTCGGCGTTTTCCAGGGTGACGCCGCCGATCACGCAGATCGGCAGCTGCAGGCGCGCGCGGGCCTGGGCCAGCATGTCAACGGTGGCGGCGGGTGCGCCGGGCTTGGTGTTGGAATTGAAGAAGCGGCCGAAGGCGACGTAGCTGGCGCCTTCCTTGGCGGCCTGTTCGGCCAGTTCGATCTGGCTGTGGCAGGTGGCGCCGATGATCGCTTTGGAACCGAGCAACGCTCGGGCCGGGGTCAGTGGGCCGTCGGTTTGGCCCAGGTGTACGCCCACGCCCAGGCGCGCGGCCAGTTCGGCGTCGTCATTGATAATGAGCTGGGTCTTGTAGCGCGAGCACAGCTCGCGCAGTTTCTCCGCCTCTCGCAGGCGGCGGGCTTCGTCGCTGCTTTTGTCGCGGTACTGCAGCAGGGTTACGCCGCCGTCCAATGCCGCTTCGACGTAGGCGAGAAATTTGCCGGCCAACAGTTGGCTGTCGGTAATGGCATACAGGCCACGTAGTTTCATCGGGCAGGCCTCTTGTGCTTTAAGAGCAGAAATCCAGCGGCAAACGGCGCGGCACGAACTGGCCCTGGCCGAGTTGTTCGGCGTCACGCAAGGTGCGCCAAGTGTAGTTGAGCGCCGACTGCACAGCACTGACCAGGCCTTCGCCCTGGGCGATGCGACCGGCCAGTGCGCTGGCCAGCGTGCAGCCCGAACCATGATAGCTGCCGGGCAGGCGCTGGCAGGTAAAGGTCTGGCGCGTGCCGTCGCGGCTGTACAGGCGATTGTGCACTTCATGCTCGTCGCCGTGGCCGCCAGTGATCAGCAAGTGCTTGATAAACGGCAGCAGCTTCTCGGCGCATTCGTCCGCGGTGCCTTCAGGCAATTCGGCGAGGATGCGCGCTTCAGGCAAGTTGGGCGTGGCGATCAGCGACAGCGGCAGCAGCCGCTCGCGCATCGCGTAGCCGACTTCGTCCTTGCCCAGGCTGCCACCGCCGCCGGCCCGCAGCACCGGGTCGCACACCACCGGCAGGTGCGGGTGCGCCTGCAGCAGTTCGACCACGGTGTCGACCATCGCGGTGGACCCGAGCATGCCAAGCTTGACCGCCGCCACCTCGGAATCGCCGAGCACGGCATTCGCCTGGGCCAGGACCCACTCGCGGTCGAGCACGCGGAAATCGCTGACATTGACGGTGTTCTGCACGGTCAGGGCGGTGACGGCGGGAGCCGCATGACAGCCTTGGGCGAGCAGGGCTTCGATATCTGCCTGCAGGCCGGCGCCACCACTTGGGTCATGGCCGGAGAGACAGAGGACAACGGGGCGAGAGCTGTAGATATTCATGGTGCGCGAGCTTACCACCAAACGCTTTTTGCGTGGCTGTCTGGCGAGGGTTGAATTTTGCCGCTGTCCAGGCGCATTTATGGCTGATAGCCATTATCGAGTGTTGGGTCATAAATGCGTTGAAAGCCGCGTGCTAGAGCCTTTCAAAAAATTATTTCAATGGTGTCTAATGGCCTCCAGCGGCTATGCTAGAGTGGATCCAAACAACTTACTGTATCGCCGGCATACGTCTTCTCAAAAGGAATGGGGGCTTTTGACATAACCGGACAGGCCACGCTGGGGCTCTATGCGCTATTTGCTGATCTTATTATTGTGCGGGCTGCCGATGCTCGCCGGCGCCGTCGAGTTCAATCAGAGCACTCGAAGCCTGCCGCTGGGCCGGGTCATGCAAGTACTCGAAGACCCTACCGACGCCCTCACCATCGCCCAAGTCAGTTCCCCCGCCTACGCCGCCCAGTTCAAGACCCACGACCAAGCCACCCTCAATGCCGGTTATTCACGCTCGGTGTTCTGGCTCAAGGTCGATCTGCATTACACCGCCACTGACCCTCGCGCGCCGCGTACCTGGTTCCTGGAGCTGGCGTACCCGCCGCTGAACCGCCTGGACCTGTACCAGAACGACGGCACCGGCGGCTACCGACTGACCACCCGCACCGGCAGTGCACTGCCTTTTTCCAGCCGTGAAGTGCGCCAGAGCAATTACCTGTTCAAGCTCAACTTTGTGCCCGACCAGCAGCAAACCGTGTACCTGCGCCTGCAAAGCGAAGGCTCGATCCAGGCGCCGTTGACGCTCTGGGCCGGCACCGCCTACCTGGAAGAACAGCCGCTGCGCTTGTATGTGCTGGGCGCCATCTACGGCGTATTGCTGGGGATGCTGGTCTACAACCTGTTTATCTACCTCAGCGTGCGCGACACCAGCTACCTCTATTACATCCTGTATATCGCCTCGTTCGGCCTGTACCAGCTGTCGGTCAATGGCGTGGCCGTGGAGTACTTCTGGCCGAACAACCCGTGGTGGTCGAATGCAGCGGTGCCGTTCCTGATCGGGTCGGCGGCGCTGTTCGGCAGCCTGTTCGCGCGCAGCTTCCTGCACACCGCGCAGCACAGCCGCTGGCTCGACCGGATCTTGCTGGCGCTGGCGACCTGCGGCGCGGTGGTGATGGTGCTGGCGCTGCTGACCAGCTATGCGGTGGCCCTGCGCCTGGCCACCGGTCTGGCGCTGGTGTTTACCGTGACCATCTTTGTAGCCGCGATCAAGGCGTGGTACTGCGGCCAGCGCATGGCGCGGTATTTCATCATCGCCTGGTCGGCATTCCTGCTCGGCGGGGTGGTCAACACGATGATGGTGTTGGGCTACCTGCCGAATATGTTCCTCACCATGTACGCCAGTCAGCTCGGCTCGGCCATCGAAGTGGCGCTGCTCTCACTGGCCCTGGCGGACCGCATCAATGGCATGCGTGAGCAGCAGGCGCAAATCCTGTTCGACGCCAGCCAGAAACTCGAAGTGCTCAACCAGCAACTCGCGCGCAGCAATCGTCTGAAAGACGAATTCCTCGCCACCCTGACCCACGAACTGCGCACACCGATGAACGGCGTGATCGGCTCCCTTGAGCTGATGCAAACCGTGCCGCTGGACGATGACCTGGCGCAGTACCAGCAAACCGCCGCCGGCTCGGCGCGGGACATGATGCGCATGGTCAACGGCATCCTCACCCTGACCGAACTGCAAGCCGGGCGCCTGACCGCCCAGCCCCAGGTGTTCAGCCTGCGCGGCGCACTCGACACCTTGCGTCAGCAGTTCAGCACCGGCGCGCAGAACAAGGGCCTGGAATTTTCCATTGACGTGGCGGACGAGTTGCCGGACCGCGTGATCGGCGATGCCGACAAACTGATCCAGTGCCTGGATTGTCTGCTCGACAACGCGTTCAAGTTCACCCACGAAGGCGCGGTGCGCCTGCGCGTGGTGGGTGTTCCACAAAACGAGGGCAGCTTGCGCCTGAGCTTTATCGTCACCGACAGTGGTATCGGCTTCGCTTTCCTCGACGAGGCCACGCTGTATCAGCGCTTCTTCCAGCTCGACGGCTCAACCACCCGCGAATACGGCGGCCTGGGCATCGGCCTGGCGATCTGCCGACAGCTGATCGAACTGCTCGGTGGGCGCCTGACCCATCATTCCGAGCCGCGCAAGGGCAGCCGTTTCCAACTCGAGGTGACGGTAAGCCCGGTGCCGCCCGAGCCCAAAGCGACGCCCCAGGAAAGCTTGACGCAGCGCGCGCCCCACGAGTGCGCGGTGCTGCTGGTGGACGACAACAGCGTCGGCCAACTGGCGGTGCGAGGCATGCTGCTCAAGCTGGGCTATCGGGTGAAAACCGTGGACAACGGTTCGTCTGCGCTGGCGATGTTGCAGAGTGAAACGTTTGATGCGGTGCTGTTGGATGTGCCTGAAGGCGGGTTCTCATTGTGCTGTCAGATTCGTGCACTGCCGGGGTGTGGCGAACTGCCGGTGATCGCCCTGAGTACCTCACTGAATGGGACGGACCGTGAGCGCTGCCATGGCATCGGCATCACTGACCGGCTGGCCAAGCCCGTGCGTTTTGAAGCGCTGCAGGCGGTGCTGGAGCGTCGGCTGCTGTGCCCGTTAGAGGGCGAAAGCGCCGGACATTAGGCGCGTATGCCACTTTTTTAAGCCCGGTGACGGTGCTTAACTGAAATTCAGGCCTCAACTGCACGTGGCCTTTTTTCAGGAGGCCCGTCATGAACCTGCATCAGTTCGCCGAAACCCACGACGTCACCAATCAGCCACCGTCCTTGGACGGCACCAACCTGTACCGTATCGACGTGCCCCTGCAAGAGTGGTCGCGCCGCTTTGGCGCCGGCTGGGCCCATGCGCGTATCGATGCGTATGGCGCACTGACGGGCGGGCCGTTGATGGCGGCCGGGTTCCTGGCAAACGAGAACAAGCCGGTGTTCAACAGCCATGACCGCTATGGCCATCGCATCGACTGTGTGGCGTTTCATCCGGCGTACCACGAGCTGATGCGCACCGCCGTCGAACATGGCTTGCCGTCGCTGCCGTGGGCGCACCCACAACCCGGCGCCCATGTGGCGCGCGCCGCCATGACCTACCTGCACAGCCAGGCCGAAGCGGGCACCGGCTGCCCGCTGACCATGACCTTCGCCTGCGTACCGGCCCTGCGCCTGCAACCGGATCTGGCGCAGACCTGGCTGCCGAAAATCCTCAGCACCGAATACGACCCGCGCAACGTCGGCATCGCCCACAAGGCCGGGGCCACCATCGGCATGGCCATGACCGAGAAGCAAGGTGGCACCGACGTGCGCGCCAACACCACCCGCGCGTATCCAGTGGGCGCGGGCGGCCCAGGGCAAGCCTATGAACTGGTGGGACACAAGTGGTTCTGCTCGGCGCCGATGTGTGATGCGTTCCTCACGCTGGCGCAGACCGACAAAGGGCTGACCTGTTTCCTGCTGCCCCGGCACCGCCCGGATGACACCCGCAACGAGTTCTACATCCAGCGCCTGAAAAACAAACTCGGCAACTGCTCCAACGCCTCCAGCGAAGTGGAGTTTCGGGGCGCGCTGGCCTGGATGATCGGCGAAGAGGGCCGTGGCGTGCCGACCATTATCGAAATGGTCGCCATGACCCGCTTCGACTGCATGGTTGGCTCCAGCGCGCTGATGCGTCAGGCGTTGACCCAGGCCAGTCATCATTGCGCGCACCGCTTGGTAGGTGGCCGTGTGTTGAGTGAGCAGCCGCTGATGCAAAACGTATTGGCCGACCTGGCCCTGGAAAGCGAGGCGTCGCTGGCATTGAGCATGCGCATGGGGCGGGCGCTGGACCATCTGGATAACGAGCAGGAGGCCAAATTCGCCCGGCTGGTGACGGCAGTTGGCAAGTATTGGATCTGCAAGCGCGCGCCAGCAATGATCAACGAGGCGGCCGAGTGCATGGGCGGTGCCGGGTATGTCGAGGACAGCATCTTGCCGCGCTTGTACCGTGAGGCGCCGGTGAATTCAACGTGGGAAGGTTCCGGCAATGTGCAGTGCCTGGACGTGTTGCGGGCGCTGTCGAAAGAGCCGGGCGTGCTGGAGGCGCTGTTTGTCGAACTCGGGGACGGGCATGGCCACACGCAGCTGGCGCGGCATATCGAGCAGCTGAAGTCGGCGTTCATGGACACTCAGGACATCCAGTACCGCGCGCGCCAATTGACCGAGGATATTGCCGTGGCGTTGCAGGCCAAGTTGTTGCTGGAGGCCGGGAATGCGGCGGTCAGTGATGGCTTTATCGCCAGCCGCTTGGGGGAGTCGTCCGGTCGGGTGTATGGCACCTTGCCGCGAGGCGTGGATGTAGAAGCGATCGTCGCGCGTTCAACCCCAGCCCTCTGACTACACTCGGTCAAAATGTGGGAGCGGGCTTGCTCGCGAATACGGTTCTTCAGTGACTGAGCAGGTGACTGATACACCGCATTCGCGAGCAAGCCCGCTCCCACATTATTAACCGCATTCCAATCACTACTGTTTCAGTGAGGCCGGGATACAGGCAAGATAAAGGCCTGCAAGTCAGAACACAGGATGCTTACCGTGACCGAAGCTTTTGTTGTCGTTCAAACCGCCGAAGAAGCCGTGGATCGGCTGGCGGCTCTTCACGAGCGTGCTACCGGCGCGCTCAATCAAGCCCTCAAGCAATACCTCAAGGACCGCGTCGAGCCCGACGCCGCGCAACGCGCACTGTTTCGCTATCCAGAACTGCGCTTGACCTACCATTGCCATGGCGAAGTCCCACAGACCACTCGGGCGTACGCCAAGGTTCAGTTGCCGGGGACCTACAGCGTCACCGTCACCCATCCGGGCGCATTCCGTAAGTACCTGCTGGAGCAGCTGGTGCCGCTGATGCACGACTTCACCGTGACGGTGGAGGTCGGCGTGAGCCAACAGAATATTCCGTACCCGTATGTGGTGGAGCAGGGCGACGAACTGGCCGGCTCCGGCGTGACCGCCGCGACCCTGGCGCGCGTGTTCCCCAGCACCGACCTGTCCGCGGCCACCGACGGTATCGCCGATGGCCTTTACGACTGGGAAAACACCGACCCGCTGCCGCTGGCGCTGTTCGATGCCGCCCGCGTGGACTTCTCCCTGCGCCGTCTGGTGCACTACACCGGCAGCGACTGGCGCCATGTGCAGCCGTGGATCCTGCTGACCAACTACCATCGCTATGTTGACCAGTTCATCCTGCATGGCCTGGAGCAATTGCGCAGTGACCCGCGGTTTATCCGCATGGTGCTGCCGGGCAACGTGATCATCGACAAGAGCATGGACCACGGCGAAGCCTCGGCGATTGCGGCGGGCGTGGTCTGGCACCGTTACCAGATGCCGGCCTATCACCTGCAGGCCACTGATGGCCACGGCGTGACCCTGGTGAACATCGGCGTCGGCCCGTCCAACGCCAAGAACATCACCGACCACCTGGCCGTGCTGCGCCCGCATTGCTGGCTGATGATTGGTCACTGCGGCGGCCTGCGCCAATCCCAGACCATTGGCGATTACGTACTGGCCCACGCCTACATGCGCCGCGACGGGATTCTGGACCGCGTAGTGCCGCCGAATATTCCGATCCCGGCCCTGGCCGAAGTGCAGATGGCCCTGCAGCAAGCGGCGGCCAACGTTACCGGCGAAAAAGGCGAGGAGCTGAAAAAGCGCCTGCGCACCGGCACCGTGTTGACCTACGACGACCGCAACTGGGAGCTGCGTTGGGCCCAGGAACGGCCGCTGATCAACCTGTCCCGCGCCGTGGCCGTGGACATGGAAAGCGGCACCATCGCCGCCCAGGGTTATCGTCTGCGGGTGCCATATGGCACGTTGCTGTGCGTCTCGGACAAACCCCTGCACAGCGAGATCAAGCTGCCAGGTTCGGCCAACGCGTTCTATGAGCGTGCGGTCAGCCAGCACTTGAAGATCGGCATCGAGGCGGTAGACCTGTTGCGCACCGAACTCAACTCGCTGCACTCGCGCAAACTGCGCAGCTTCGACGAGCCGCCGTTCCGCTAAGCGTTTGGGATGGTCATTTAGCGGTCAGGCCACTAGCATTGTCGGTCCTGACCGTTAGATGTTCCTTTTGCCATGTCCCGTCCCACCCGTCCCGACTCGCGCCGCCCTGGCGTGAAACCTGCGTATCCCGCTCCCCGGCGTGTCGCCAAGGCGCCACCGGCCGAGCCGAAACTGATCCTGTTCAATAAACCCTTCGACGTGCTGACCCAGTTCAGCGACGAAGGCGGGCGCGCGACCCTCAAGGATTTTATCGACATCCCCGGTATCTACCCGGCTGGCCGCCTGGACCGTGACAGCGAAGGCCTGCTGCTGCTGACCAACGATGGCCAACTGCAGGCGCGGATTGCCGACCCCAAGCACAAGCTGGCGAAAACCTACTGGGTGCAAGTCGAGGGCGAACCGACCGAAGAGCAATTGCAGCGCCTGCGTGACGGCGTGGAGCTTAATGACGGCATGACTTTGCCCGCGCAAGCCCGGCAGTTGGACGAACCTGAATTATGGCCGCGCAACCCGCCGGTGCGCTTTCGCAAGAGCGTGCCCACGCATTGGCTTGAGCTGGTGATTCGTGAAGGGCGTAACCGCCAGGTACGGCGCATGACCGCAGCGGTGGGCCTGCCGACCTTGCGTCTGGTGCGCGTGCGTATCGGGGACTGGTCGATTGACGGCCTGGATCAAGGCCAATGGAAGGAAGTGCCGGCGCGTTTATAAGGCGCCGGATTCTATCAGGCCGATCACCACGCTCTTGATGATGAACGCGGCCACGCCCAGGCCCAGTACGAAGAACAGAATGAACGAGCCAAAGCGCCCGGCTTTGGATTTCTTCGCCAAGTCCCAAACGATAAAGCCCATGAAAATGATCAGAATGGTGACCAGGCCAGTCATCATCCATTCTTCAAACACGGCGGGGTCGATGTTGTTCATGTGGGAATTTTCCGGCAAGGCAGGCGGGAAGTATAAAGCAGGGCATCAGGCGCAACATTGACCTGAGTCTTGACGCGGTCAATGTGGAAGCTGGCTTGCCCGCGATAGCATCAACTGGGGCTGGCTGATACGCCGAGTTGCCCGTATCGCAGGCAAGCCAGCTCCCACATTTGATCTTCTGCGACCTTAAGTACGCAGGTGGGTCAGCGGCAATTCGGTGCTGTTGAGTACCTGATTGAGCACAAAGCTCGACCGCACGCTGGTCACGCCTTCAATGCGGGTCAGGTGGCCCAGCAGCAGTTTCTGGTAGTGATCCATGTCTGGCACCACCACTTTCAACTGATAGTCCGCATCCATCCCGGTGACCAAGCTGCATTCCAGCACTTGCGGCAGGGTGCGGATGGCCGCTTCGAAATTCTCGAAACGCTCGGGTGTGTGGCGGTCCATGCCGATCAGCACATAGGCCGTGAGGCTCAGGCCGAGCATCTTGCGATCGAGCAAGGCGACCTGGCGCGCGATGTAGCCATCGTCTTCAAGCTGCTTGACCCGGCGCGAGCAGGGCGAAGGCGACAAGCCGATACGCTCGGCCAACTCCTGGTTGGAGATCCTCGCGTCGCGCTGCAATTCCGCCAAAATACTCAGGTCGTATCGGTCAAGCTTGCTCATTGGGTTGGCCTTTGTCGTAACTATTGCGGCGAATTATCTATGAAGGGTTAAAAATTGCGCAAGCACTGTTTATTGACGCAATCTTCGCAATCATCTGTCGGCGCGGCGGGCCTATGATTACCAACAGAATCACCGCCTGGACAACAGTCCACTGCAGCCCGCCCAATCAGGCCCGCTGCGGCCGCCGCCCGAGCAGGGTTGAGTCGGCCTCCAGGCTGCACACTGTCCACAAGACGGCGTGAGGTGAGCCAACGTCAAAAGCGTTGAGCACGGACGAAATTCTCAAGGGGCGGCCGACGGGTCACCCCTTTTTCTTTGCGCGCGTTTTTACCCGAAAAAATACTTCTCGTGACTGATAACCTGTCTCAGAACCGGGCGAGGCTTTTCCAGTCTCATCTATGAGGCCGGACGTTCTAGGCCCTTATCCGCAGTGAGGAATAGCATGAAGCGCATCTGGCGTATGGCAGGTGTAGGTTTGCTGATAATGACCGTTGGCTCGCAAGTAATGGCCGACGACCCGCGCTCTGAAGGGGGCGGTCAGCATGAAAGAGGTCCCGAAGGCGGACGGCAAGGCAACGAACAGCCGCGACCGCAAAATAACCAACCACGCCCGCAGAACAATCAACCGCGCCCGGAAATCAACCAGCCGCGCCCGCAGAACCCGCGTGTCGAGAACAATCAGCCTCGGCCGCAAAACCAGCATTTTGATCGCGCCGAACAACAGCAGCACGGCGGTGGGCAATGGCAAGGTCGCCCGCAAGGTGCCGAACAGCCTCGGCCAGCGCCGCAGCCCGCGAATAACCTGCCGATTCAGGGGCGCCCGGACACGGTTCGGCAAACCCAGGAGCCGCGCCAGGGTCACTATCAGGACATCCCGCGCCGTAACGATGGCAACCAGCATTGGCAGGCCGGCAATGGCCCCGCGCGCCCAGGTGGCGGGTTCAACAATGGTCACCCCAACGACAGCCGCTGGCCGGGTCGCCCCAGTGGGCACGGCACTGGTTGGGGCCCTGGCCCGCAATATCGCCCCGGCTATACGGTAGATCGGTTCCCCGACCGCAACTACCGCGTGCCTTACCGTGGCCAGGATTATTTCTTCTCCGGCGGCTACTGGTATCGCCCGCAAGGCCCGCGTTATGTCGTGGTGACGCCGCCGTACGGCATCCGCGTGCAATACCTGCCGGACTATGCGCGCGAAGTGTGGGTGGGGAGTGCGCTGTTCTTCCTCGCAGCGGGTTCGTACTACACCTACGAAAGCGCCACCCAGCAGTACGTGGTGGTGCAGCCGCCGACAGAAGTGCCGGCACCGCAACCCGCGCCGCAGGGCAATGGCTATGACGTGGTGGCCTACCCGGCCAACGGCCAGTCACCGGCGCAGGTGCAGCAGGACGGCTACGACTGTTATCGCTGGGCAGTGCAACAAAGCGGTTTCGACCCTCGGACCGTCACCTACGCCCCGGACCCCGCGGTGGTGCAAACCTACCGCCAAGCCCAGGGCAACTGCCTCACCAGCCGCGGGTATCAGGTGCAGTACTAGGCCTTATTGCCCGTGACTACTTCCCGCGGGTCGGCGTGCACCAGCACTTCGGCGCGCGGGTAGGCGTTGTGAATGGCATCGGCGGCCTGGTCGCTGATGCCGTGGGCAACCGACAACGATAATTCCCCCGGCAACTCCAGATGCAGTTGCACAAACCAGTGGCTGCCGGAAATCCGCGTGCGCAAATCATGCGCACCCAACACACCTGGCACACCGCGCGCCAGTTCCAGCATGTGCTGGCTCACATCGGCTGGCAGTTCCTCGTCCATCAACACCGCAAAGCTTTCACGGGCGATCTGGATGGCGCTCCACAAAATGTAAGCGGCGATGCCCAGGCCGAACCACGCATCGACCTGATTGAAGCCGAACCCCGCCAACACCAATGCCACCAGAATGCTGCCATTGAGCATCAAGTCCGAACGGTAGTGCAGCGAGTCCGCGCGCACGGCGTTGGAGCCGGTTTCGCGGATCACCCGGTGTTGCAGCATCAGCAGCGCCACCGTCATCACCAGCGAAAACACGATGACCCCGATGCTCAGCCAAGGCGCGCCGACCGGTTCCGGATGGTGCAAACGCTGGTACGCCTGGAACGCGATCAGCACCGCACTGCCGGCGATAAACAATGCCTGGGCCATGCCCGACAGCGACTCCGCCTTGCCATGCCCATAACGGTGGTCATCATCGGCCGGGCGCAGCGCGTAATGCACTGCCAGCAGGTTGAGCAACGAGGTCACGCCATCGAGCAGCGAGTCGGTCAACCCGGCGAGCATGCTCACCGAGCCACTGAACCACCAGGCGATGGCCTTGGTAATAATCAGCGCACAGGCCACGCCCACCGACGCGCGGGTGGCCAGGCGCAAGAGCCTTGCGTGTTCGGGACTGCTGGTCATAAGCGGGTCGAGTCCTTAAGCGGCGGGCTGCAGGCCCAGGGAGGCGAGTTGTTGCACGCTGCCCTTGAACTGGATCATGCGCGGGTCATCCAGCGGCAGAGTGCGGCCGGTTTCCTTCTGGATGATGGTTTGCAGCTTGGCGTTATCGACCTTGCCGTCGGCGCCGATGGCTTCATGCAGTTTCTCGGGCGCGACTTGAGCCGTTTTGCCGGGCTCGAAGTAAATCGCGCCGGTGGCGAAGTCCACGCCGAATGCGATCAGGCCGGGGATCACATAGAACAGCAGGCCCACGGCGTCGAGCACGGCAATCGCCGGGTCGATCTTGCCGTCGATCTGGCCACGGCGGTCCGGGTAGAAAATCGAGCCGCAGGCGGTCAGTTGGCTCAGCAGGGTGACGGCGAGGACACCGCCGATGACACGGGAAGCGATACGCATGAAAAGTCTCCTGAACACGGTTGAAAGATGACTATAAGCAAGTCTACAAGGCAACGCTGATCAAGTGTGGGAGCGGGCTTGCTCGCGAATGCAGTCTGCCAGTTGATAAATCTGTTGACTGACCCACCGCTTTCGCGAGCAAGCCCGCTCCCACACTTAACCGCGTTACCCGTGGGATTGTGCGGTGTCTTTGAGACCAGCACCGGCACCCGGCAGTTCGCCGTTATACTCGCCGCTCTGCTTTGGAGCCAGTATGAATTCGTTGCCGATCGATGATGTTTTACCCGCCCTGCGTGACGCCTTGGCGATTCGCCATGAAGCCGTGCTGGAAGCGCCGCCCGGCGCCGGTAAAACCACCCGCGTGCCCTTGGCCTTGTTGAACGAGCCATGGCTGGCCGGGCAGACCATCCTGATGCTCGAACCCCGGCGCCTGGCCGCGCGCGCCGCCGCCGAACGCCTGGCCAGCGAGCTGGGCGAAAAAGTCGGCGAAACCGTCGGCTATCGCATTCGCCTCGACAGCAAAGTCGGCCCCAATACACGCATCGAAGTGGTCACCGAAGGCATCCTCACCCGCCGCTTGCAGGACGACCCGGCGCTGGAAGGCGTGGGCCTGCTGATCTTTGACGAATTCCACGAGCGCAGCCTCGACGCCGACCTCGCGCTGGCCCTGAGCCTGAATGGCCGCGCTCTGTTTCGCGACGAACAACCGCTGAAAATCCTGCTGATGTCCGCCACCCTCGAAGGCGAACGCCTGTCCGGCCTGCTGGATGACGCGCCGATCCTGCGCAGCGAAGGGCGCATGTTCCCGGTGCAGATGCGCTGGGGCCGCCCGTACCAGGCCGGTGAATTCATCGAGCCGCGTGTGGTGCAGACCGTCCTTGAAGCCGTGCATGACGAGACCGGCAGCATTCTCGTCTTTCTGCCGGGGCAGGCCGAGATTCGCCGGGTTAATCAACAACTGGCCGACGCTTTGGGTGATCGCCCGGATGTGCTGCTGTGCCCGCTGCATGGCGAGCTTGACCTCAACGCCCAACGCGCCGCCATTGACCCGGCGCCCGCCGGCAAACGGAAAGTGGTGCTGGCCACCAACATCGCCGAGACCAGCCTGACCATCAACGGTGTGCGCGTGGTGATCGACGCCGGGCTGGCGCGGGTCCCGCGTTTCGACCCCGGCAGCGGCATGACCCGCCTCGACACCCAACGCATCTCCCGCGCCAGCGCCACCCAGCGGGCCGGCCGGGCAGGGCGCCTGGAGCCGGGCGTGTGTTATCGGTTGTGGTCCGAAGACCAGCATGAAGGCCTGGCGGCGTATGGCAGCGCGGAAATCCTTGCCGCCGACCTTGCCGGGCTGGCCTTGCAACTGGCGCGTTGGGGCGTCACGCCCACGCAACTGGTGTGGCTGGATGTGCCGCCGACTGCTGCGTACGCCCAGGCTCAGGATTTGCTGGTGCGTCTGGGCGCGTTGAACGACGACAAACTCACCGCCCATGGCCAGAAGATGGCCGAGTTGCCCGCGCATCCGCGTATCGCCCACCTGTTGCTGCGCGGGCAGGACCTGGGGCTGGCGGCCACGGCGTGTGATGTCGCCGCGCTATTGGGCGAGCGTGACATCTTGCGCGGCGCCGGTGCCGATTTGCACAGCCGGCTGGCGCTGATGTCCGGCGAGGAGCGTGCGCGAGGTACTCAAGGCGGCGTGCAGCGCGCCAAGCAACTTGCCCGGCAATACCGCAGCTATTTAAGAGGCCAGGCGACTCAGGCCGTGCCCGATCCCGATCACCCGCGTTGGCTCGGCGCCCTGCTGGCGCTGGCCTACCCGGACCGCGTCGCCCAGCAACGTCGCCCCGGCGGCGCCGAATACCGCCTGGCCAATGGCCGTGCCGCGCTGTTCGCCGAGGCCGACAGCCTGATGAAACAAGCGTGGCTGGTGATCGCCGACCTCGGCAGCCGTCAGGGCCAGCGCGAAGAGCGCATCTACCTCGCGGCCGACTTCGATCCGGCGCTGTTCGACACAGTGCTTGCCGAGCAAGTGCGCAACGTCGATCAGCTGGATTGGGACGAGCGCGAAGGCGTGCTGCGCGCGGAGCGCCAGCGCAAAGTCGGCGAACTGGTGCTCAGTCGCGAACCGCTGAGCGGTCTGGACGAGTCCGCGCGCAGCCAGGCGTTGGTCAACCTCGTGCGCCGCAAAGGCCTGGAGCTGCTGCCGTGGACGCCTGAACTGCGCCAATGGCAGGCCCGCGTCATGCTGCTGCGTCAGCTGGACGCCGGCAAAACCAGTGAGTGGCCGGATATCAGCGACAAGGCTTTGCTCGCCAGCCTGGAGCATTGGCTGATGCCGTACTTGGGCAAAGTCTCGCGCCTGAGCCACTTCGCCAACCTGGATATCTCCAGTTTCCTGCACAACCTGTTGCCCTGGCCGCTGCCCCAGCGCCTGGACGAGCTGGCGCCGCAGCACGTGAAGGTGCCCTCGGGCTCCTCGGTGCGTTTGGACTACAGCGAACAGCCGCCGATTCTGGCGGTGCGCTTGCAGGAATTGTTCGGGCTGGCGGACACGCCGCGTATTGCCGGTGGGCGCCAGGCGGTCAAGCTGCACCTGCTGTCCCCGGCGCGCCGGCCGGTGCAGGTGACCCAGGATTTGGCGAACTTCTGGCGCAGCACGTATGCCGAGGTGAAAAAGGATTTGAAGGGGCGGTATCCCAAGCATTACTGGCCAGATGACCCGTTAGTGGCCGAACCCACCGCCCGGATCAAACCGCGCAAGTAAAGCTTGTGGAGAGCAAATTTGGGAGTGGGATGGTGTGGGAGCTGGCTTGCCTGCGATGCAGACGGCTCGGCGTACCTGTTTCACCGAGGCGATGCTATCGCAGGCAAGCCAGCTCCCACAAAAGCCCACACACATTGAGCTTTGTGGTGTGGGTTATTGCGCGGCCGGGAGCAGGAATCGGGCGATCACTGGTAGGTGGTTGGAGATACGCAGTGTGTCTTCTTGCCGTACTTTGGCCTCTATCCGCTTGATCCTTGGGCTGTAGAACAAATAATCCAACGTCCGATCCGGCCCATCCACACTTGGGTCATTGGGGAAGTGCGTAAGCCACTTCGCCCGGTCAATCCCACTGGATTCACTGTTACTGGGGATCATCGGGTACTTATCCCACAGCAAATGCAGCTCGCTGTCTGGCGAATACTGCCCGCGCTTATCGGCGTCCAGGCGCAGGAATTGCCCCAGTGGCAGCAAGTTGAAGTCCCCACCGATCAGCCATGGCGTGCCACGCCCTTCGAATTTATCCAGCAGTTTCACGGTGGCTTTGGCCTGCTCCTGCACCGCGGACCGCCCAGGCATATCGCCATCCAGCCGGGTGTTGAGCACGGCCAATTGGCCACCATCGCTCAACGGCAAGTAGGTCAGCAATAAGGCGGGTTTGGGTTGGAACTGGCGGCTGATGATGTTGGCTGGGGACACCGGCAGTTGCAGGCGTTCGGCGTGTTCGATCTGGTAGCGGCTGAGGGTCACCAGCTTGCGGCCGACGCTGCCGAAAATATGCAGGCTGGGCACAAAGTCGGCTTTCCAATCGAAGGCCTGGGTGCTGCACGGGTAGAGATCGACCAGGCGTTCCTGCAACAGTGCGATCTGGTCCTGGTAATGGGAGGGCTTGGCGTTTTCGTCGAGTTCCTGCAGCAGCAGGATGTCGGGTTGTTCGTCGCGGATCACCCGCGCCACTTCGTCGAGGCTGGAGGCCATGTCTTCCACGGTAGGGCGATCATCCGGGCCGTTGCCGTCGGTGGTGTCGTACCAGAACACATAGTTCTTGCCCGCCAGGTATTGCACATTCCAGGTCATGACCTTCAGCGCCTGCCCGGGCAGCAGCGTTGGCGCACGCGGCGCGACGCAGCTGACGGGCAGGGTTTGTTTGTCGGCAGGGCGCCAGGTCAGGCTGTAGATCAGGGCGGCGAGCAGGCCTGCGACGATCAGCAGGCTCAACAGGGTGATGCGCAATAAACGGGTCATCGGCTCGGCTTATGGCGTTTCAGGAGTGGCAGGAGCATATCACCGCGCGTCGGCATCGCCACCGATCAACATGAATAAACGGAACAGCACCACGCTGGTAAACAGTTGCAGGAAGCTTTGGGCGCTGTCGAGCACGGTGGCGAGCATTGGGCTCGGGCTGGGGTAGACGGCATCAGTGGCTTCCTTGAGCAGCAACAGCGGCGTCATCACACACAGCAGGCATACCAGGATTCGCCAAAAATGCCCGCGAGTCAGGCGCAAACTTTCCTGCATCGCCCCCAGCGCCGACAGGCCGCGCAGCACCAGCAGGTACTCGGCAAAACCGAGCACGACCATCAGCCACAGGCCGGGTAGGTAAAACAGTGACAGGCCCAGCCAGACCAACAATGTACTTATCGCGGTCAGCACGGCGAAACGTGGCCACAGGGTCAAGGCCGTCGCCCACAAGTCTTTAGTGCGCGGCGAGTCGCCACGCGTGCGGGCATCCAGAAACAAAATCAAGGCGCCGACGTACAGCGGGTACATCACCAACCCCACCACAATGCTGTAGGCGCGCGAAGCATCCGGCGCCAGCGTGTGCTCGATTACCTGTTGCAGCAGGGCTTCGAGAATCACCAGGGGCAGGCACAGCTGCACGATGGCGCCCAGGTTACGCTGAGTAAAACGGAAGGAGTCGCGCAATACGTCTAACGGATTCATCAGGTTCATCACTGACCGAAAAGCAAGGCCCACACTTTAACCGATCATGACGAGAGGTAAGCAAACGTAAACCTTGCGTAAAGACCATTGAAACGTCTGGTAACAGCCCCATAACTAGTGCGTAGCTCGCCTGATCACAGACGGGCCCATGATTTTTACCGGCAATCTAACGAGGTCGCCATGAACAGCGAAGAGCAAACCCTGATCGATGGACTGTTTTCACGGCTGCAGCAAGCCGAAACGGACTCAGCCCCCCGCGACGCCCTGGCCGAAGCGCGGATCAAGGAGCACATGACTCGCCAACCGGCCGCCGGGTATTACATGACCCAGTCGATCCTGGTGCAAGAACACGCGATCAAGAGCCTCGACGCGCAGAACAAGCAACAGGCGCAGCAGATCCAGCAATTGCAGGATGAGTTGCAGCAGGCCAAGGCTCAGGCAGCACAGCCGGCGCCGAGCAGTGGCGGTTTTCTGTCAAGCATCTTTGGCGGCGGCTCCCGTGAGCCGCAACCCACACAAAGTGCGCCGGCGGCTTCCGGTGGCGGCTGGCGTGAGCCTGGGCGGCCTTCGTTTGGCCAGCCTGCGCCCCAGCAAAACTACGGCGCGCCGCAGCAAAACTATCAACAGCCACAACAAGCGCCCGCAGCGCCGATTGGCAGCGGCTTCCTCGGCGGGGCGTTGAAAACCGCTGCCGGTGTGGCCGGTGGTGTGATGCTGGCCGAAGGCATCAGCAGCTTGTTCAGCCACAACTCGCAACAGCCGCAAGTGGTGGAAGAAATCATCCGCGAAGAACCGGCGCCCGCCAGTGATAACGGCAATTGGGGCAACGACGACCAGAAGTTTGCCGGCAATGACAGCTGGGGCAGCGACAACGCCTCGGACAGCTTCGCCGACAGCGACTATAGCGACGATTCTTCCTCGTTTGGCGACGACGATTCCTTCGTCTGACCCGCCTTCAACCGGGGCGCTTCGTCGCCCCGGGCTGATTTTTCGCTGAAACTTTCCCATGGCTGGCATACTGGCGCTTTTACGGGCTCTCACGTCCGAGGTCCAAGTGGCATCCATGGGGAAGTGCGGTGAAGAAAATTGCGGTGTTCGCCGATGTACAAAACCTCTACTACACCGTGCGCCAGGCCTACGGTTGCCATTTCAATTACGCCGCCCTGTGGGCTGACATCAGCGCGCGCGGGCAGATCGTCGAAGCTTACGCGTACGCCATCGACCGTGGCGACAGCAAGCAGCAGCAATTCCAGCAGATCCTGCGCAACCTGGGCTTTACGGTAAAACTCAAACCCTACATCCAGCGCAGCGACGGCTCGGCCAAGGGCGATTGGGACGTGGGCATCACCCTCGACATCATGGACGCCGCCGACCACGTCGACGAAGTGGTGCTGGCCTCCGGCGACGGCGATTTCGACATGCTGCTCGAACGCATCATCCAAAAGCATGGCGTCGAAGCCGTGGCCTATGGCGTCCCGGGGCTGACGGCCAACTCGCTGATCCGCGCCGCCAGCCGCTATGTGCCGATCGAAGGCGCGCTGCTGCTTAAATAAGTCAATTGTCAGACGGAGTTGGAACAGGTTTGGAACGTATAGCGGTCATCGACTTTGAAACCACCGGCATCACCCCGAGCAGCCACTGCCGGGCCACGGAAATCGCGGTGGTCATCCTTGAACGCGGCCAGATCGTGGACCGCTACCAGAGCCTGATGAATGCCGGCGTGCGCGTGCCGGGGTTCATCGAACAGCTCACCGGCATCAGCAACGCCATGCTGCGCAGCGCGCCACCGGCGGAGCGGGTGATGAACGAAGTGAATGAATTCGTCGGCACCACGCCACTGCTGGCGCACAACGCCGCGTTCGACCAGAAGTTCTGGGACTTCGAACTGGGCCTGATCCGTCGCACCCGCCTGCAAAAATTCGCCTGCTCGCTGCTGCTGGCCCGCCGCCTCATGCCGGCGGCGCCGAACCACAAGCTCGGCACCCTCAACAGCTACGCCCAACTGCCCCACACCGGCAAGGCTCACCGGGCAATGGCGGATGCCGAAATGGCAGCTAACTTGACGGCGCACCTGGCCGAACAATTGCGCGGTACGCATGGGTTGCGCGAACTGTCCCACGACCTGCTGTGCACCTTGCAGAAAGTGCCGGCAGCGAAGATCAATGAGCATTTGAAGAAGCATCGCGGGTTCTGACGCTTGCGCTACTCCAAGCGCACCGAAG
>NZ_JAKNQP010000021.1:0-72397 GCF_022662455.1 Pseudomonas sp. TREG-RG-20F-10-E-6-01
TGAGGTTGTGAGGTTGTGAGGTTGTGAGGTTGTGAGGTTGTGAGGTTGTGAGGTTGTGAGGTTACGCCATCAAAACCTCATGACTGTGTCAAGTTAAAACTTCAAAAGTTAACGATCCGTCAGCTTATGAAGACAAAAGCATCATCCAGAATCACCGTAAATCCCGTAAACTCACGGCCATTCATCAAATTTGGTTGACACAAGCGTCACCTTGTATATGATTGGAAGTGAGCGCGAAACCAGTGGCCTTCAGCGGCAATGACTGGCGTAGGAACCCCGGCGATGGCTGAACATCGGCGTAGGGTGAGACCTCCACACCCCTGCTTGAGGGTGTGTATATGAATATCAAGCTTCAAATTCGAGGGCTACTGTCACCAGTAGCCCTTTTTCTTTGCGACTTCACAAAGTCGTGTAGCGCTTGTACAGCAGTTCGCCATGACGATGCCTGTTGAGCGATTTGGCGTCTGTGTGCATGAAATTCCAAAGCATCTGACCGTCCAAGAACACAACGCTTACTAACATCTGCCGCTTCGACTCATACGCTCCGATGAAAGCTAGACGGTCACTGCCGTCCGTAAAAGCAACTTTCCAGACCTCCAGCGGCCCTGTAAGAGTATCTAAAGCCAGTCTCACGTAGCGCTCTCGGGCATCCAATCGTTTTTCGACGATGTGATAAATGCTGCTGCGCAGAATCCTCACATCGCCCATGGGGGTCTCTACGGTAACGGACAAGATTGCAGGATCAATAAAGCCTAGGTGCAGAGCTGTCACCTCGATGGCGTCTTCATGATTGGTTGCCGCAGTGACTTCCTCAAGTGCGTGTGTACGCAACTCACGCTCCAAGGTGCGCAAGTCGGGAAGATTGCTATCAAACCAAGTGGGCTGGCCTTTTACTTCTGAAATCTTGGGAAGGGGAGTGTCCGTGCTCAAACGTCGTCGCTCTATCTTGTGCGTAATCAGGTGATCATTGTGCCATGTATAAAAAAAGACGTTTGCAACAGACCTAATCAGCCCACCTTAACCGGATCGGCCAGCACTGATCGATCTGGCCCTCTGCCGGCCGTCAACACACCGCCAATACTGATCAACCAGCTTTTGCGCTTATCGCGAACGTAGGGCGCTATCGGGTCACTTGACGACAAAAACCGCTCAAATACTCGCGGGCTTCATAAGGGGTGATAAAATAGGTTATCACCACTTTTCGTGAGCGCAACGTGTATGAACACTTTTGAGCCGATTTGCGAGTTCTTTTATAGACATCACGAAAAAATCCTGAATGAGACCGTGAAAGGCCTTCAGTTAGAACTGCGCCGCCAGATTCAGAGAACTGAACCCGGGCTGGCTATCTTCGTCGGGGCCGAATGCGTGGAAGAGATTTACATCTCCGGCGAACGGGTCGGGTATGTGGACTACAGCATCAACGCATTGCAGGACCTGCTGCACATCAACATGCTTAAAGTCTCGTCTGAGCATCGCCATCGTCAAATCGCGCTCTGCGTGCTGTGGCGATTATGGCTGACCTATCAAATGCCCATCGTACCCTTGCACTTTTACCCTTCAACCGATCCTTTTTGGCAACGGGTAAGGGCGCGCTTCGACGCCGCCGGTGCGCTTGACCTCAGTACGGTGCGTTACACGGATGAAGAACTCGCGAATTGGCGTGCGCAACAGCACAAAGACAACCATGGCCAACAGAAAATGATCCGTGAGCTGAAAGCGTCGCCCGAATGGCCGCAGATCCAGGCACGCTTCGAAACCTGGAGAGACCAATGAAATCATTGATCCAACAGGAAAATCCAGGCGATCGCCGGCTCACCTGCAGCCAATTTCAGCAGTTGGCCAGAGTGCCGGCGGCGGTCGAATGGTTCGCCAATATTGACAACCCCCGCACCCGCCGCGCCTATCAAAACGACCTGGAAGACTTCTGCAATTTTGTCGGCCTCACCGGCGCCGAGGAATTCCGCGCGGTCACCCGTGCGCACGTGCTGGCCTGGCGCGCCCAGCTGGAAACCCGGGACTTGGCCGGGGCTACCATCCGGCGCAAACTGGCGGCGCTGGCCAGCTTGTTTGATCACCTGCTGGAGAACAACGCCGTCGCCGGCGGCAATCCCGTGCACGGTGTCAAACGGCCCCGGGTCGAAACCAACGAAGGCAAGACGCCGGCACTCGGTGATGACCAGGCTAAATTGCTGCTGACGGCGCCGGATGGCTGGACGTTGAAGGGGATCCGCGACCGCGCCATTTTGGCGGTACTGCTCTACCACGGTCTTCGGCGTGAAGAAGCCGCACGGTTGATGACTGGCGATCTGCAGGACCGCCGTGGAATAAAACATCTGCAGGTGAGAGGGAAGGGCGGTAAGACGCGCTATTTGCCGCTGCACCCAGTCGCGGCCGAGCGCATTCATGAGTACCTGGAGCGCGATACTCAACGCGAACCTGGCAATAGCCCGCTGTTTCGCTCGATCCGCGGTCGGACCGCCGGCGAGGCCGTTACGGGTAACGGCATCTATAAGGTAGTGGCCCAATGGGCCCACGCGGCGGGCATTCAGGTTGACGGCCTGGGCGTGCACGGACTGCGTGCGACAGCCGCAACCAATGCTCTCGAGCATGATGCCGATATCGCCAAGGTCCAAGTCTGGCTGGGCCACGCCAATATCAGCACTACGCGGCTGTATGACCGACGTGGCCAGCGCCCGGAGGATTCGCCGACATACAAGGTCAGATATTGAATGGCACTCGAAATTCTTATTCAGACCTTGCGTTTAAATCTTCAGCAGCAGTTCACCCATTGAAGTCTATTAATTAAGACTACGCACGAGGCGAAATATGGCTGACGACGCAGCAAAAGCCCTGGCATATAGCCTGCCAGGCACACCCCAGTCGCAGCTAACCGCATGAGAATAATCATTCAGCCCACGCCGACAAGGCTCCCAGCGATGTCATGATCGACAGCCCAGCAGGGCCTCGCAGCCCCGTGCCTCTGACCATCAACGAAAGTAAACGACCTTGGAATGATTGAGGAGCGCGGTTTGCAGGAGGACACTCATACATCTGGTCCTCCATCCCCGCTCCACAGACGCTCCCATAAAACGCCATCCTTGCCAGGCACACTGCAGGCCCAGAGACGGTGACAAAGGCTTGAAACTTTTA
This sequence comes from Pseudomonas sp. TREG-RG-20F-10-E-6-01, assembly GCF_022662455.1. Classification (NCBI taxonomy): domain Bacteria; kingdom Pseudomonadati; phylum Pseudomonadota; class Gammaproteobacteria; order Pseudomonadales; family Pseudomonadaceae; genus Pseudomonas; species Pseudomonas sp. TREG-RG-20F-10-E-6-01. The sequence goes on from NZ_JAKNQP010000021.1 coordinate 3,151, forward strand.
TGATACGAACAATCACAGCGAGCATCCTCATGCTGTCTTCTTCATTGGCTGCGGCGGTAAACACAGCGGCTCTCAGCCGCACTCAGAGCGTGGCAATCGACCGTTACGTCGCCGCTGAAATGGCCCGACAGGGTTTGCCAGGTCTGGCCGTAGGGATTTATAGAAACGGCAAGATAGTGCTCGCCAAGGGCTACGGCTTGGCGAACGTCGAACTGAACATGCCGATGAGTGCAGACAGCGTTCTGCAATCCGGCTCGGTGGGAAAGTCCTTCACTGCAACCGCCGTGATGATGCTAGTCGAACAGGGCAAAGTCGGTTTGGATGACAGTATTACCAAGTATTTTCCCGAGTCACCCGCCGGATGGATACCGATAACGATTGCCAACTTACTGTCGCATACCTCAGGGCTACCGGGTTATGAGACGCCGGAGTTGCAAAAACCTGGTGGTCCACTGGACATACGCCGCGACTTTACTGAGGCCGAGCTGGTAGCAACCCTAGCCAAGTTGCCCATAGATTTCAAAGCGGGCGATAACTGGGCTTAAGAAAACTCCAACTTTATGTTGCTCGGTATCTTGATTCATCGTGTCAGTGGCCAATCATATGGCGAGTTTCTTCAGCAGCATATTTTCACGCCGCTGGGCATGAGAGCGTCACGGGTAATCTCCGATTTAGATATCGTGCCAAATCGGGTGTCTGGGTATGAGAAAGACGAAGGTGTGCTAAAGAACCAGAAATGGGTGTCGCCGACATTCAATGCTACCGCGGACGGCACCTGTACTTCACTGTACGAGACTGCTGAGTGTCTGTTGCAACGCGTCACAGGCCAGGTAAACCTCCGGCCCGCTGTCCAACTGGCGATGTTTGAACGCGAGTTCAAAGGCTTGCCCCTTGTACGTCATGACCAGCTTTGAACCTGGGTGCAGCCCTCGGTATTCATGCGCGCCGGAAAGCCACCTGCGGGAACATCCACACCGACCTGGTCGGCAAACGCTTTGGCCGCAATATAACCAATCATCGCGAAAGCAACAGAAAACGCAAAAATTTCAGCAATACGATTTTGATTACGTTTCATGATTAATCCTTGGCCAGCCGTTCTTTTTCAATCTTGGCCAGGTCTTGTGCGAACGCATGATCTAGCAGGCTGGGTTTCTTCTTCCACGGTCTTGTTTCAGGTACCGGCTCTGCAGCATAAAGCGTTACTGCATCGGGGTTGGCCTGCAGATGCTGCTCAAACTGCTCCTGCAGCTGTTGTCGCAATTCTTCTTTAGTCATTCAAACGCTCTAGTTTTTATCAGGTCGGGTCAGGACTACATGGCGACCGCCATGCTATCCGCGGCCGGGGCTTTGAACCAATCGGCGTGCAGCCCTTTGGGAAGGATCACCACCATGCGATTTTCGTCGTGGGGCTTGTGGTAGTTACGCATGAACGAATGGTCATCGGCGTTGATCGTAAGAATGGTGAAGCTATGCAGGACCTCGCCAGTGCTCACACAGCCTCCCGATGCTATAAGCTCGCCATCCGCCCGAACAATCCGCGTCGCGATGGCTTTGCCCGATCGCCAGTCAGGCTCATAGTTCGCCTCTGCAGGAATGATGCAGTGTTTAGCGTTGCGCCAGGCGTTACCTAAAGGAGAGTCCTTACTCCAAAAAGGCATCAGGCCGAACGAGCCGGTCAGTAGGTCACCCGGTACCGGTGCGTGGGCATTGAGGTCGACCGGGTCCGCGCGATGGATAAATGGCCCAACTTAACCTAGCCACAGATCCAGCCTGCCCTGCTCGTAAAGGTCGACGCCGAATGCGTACGCGACCCGCTGCGCCGGCGGTGCTTAGAAGGACTGCACATACACAAACTTCCTCCGTATCCTGACGCCTCAGTTGGCGTTGACCGTCCACAACTGGTCAAGCCGGGTAGTGTAGTATAGCTAGGGCTCATCAATTCCCGACGCGTCGCCCAGTCCGGCGACGCCGGTACCGCGGCGGCACACAGCGTGCCGCGTCCCAGCGGTTTTTGATTTCGTCCAAGACGCTCATCACCTTGACCTTGTCGGGCGCCGCCGGCTGCGTATGCGCAAACAGTTCATCGGTAAATTCACCTGGTTGAAGCAGATCCATCAGCAGCACTTCGGCCTTGCTGTATCGGAACCCGGCGCCGGAACAGGCGCTCCAGCGCCTGGGTCGCGGCCTTGGTAATCAAACGCACGTCATTGGTGGGTACGGCAGCTCCACCAACACGCCGTCAGCGAAACGGCTTCGTCGGGGCTAAACATGCCGATTAAGCATAACGGCTACCTTTACGTTCCCACATCGACCCAGAAATGCCGGCTAGTAACTGCCCCGTGTCATTATTGAATTTAAAAATACAGTTTGGCTGAATTTTTTCGTAAATCTTATTGACAGCCGCCAAATAGAAAACACCAACGCCATCCTGATTCAGTTCGCGAAAAAACTGGCTCGTATTCTACGGGCTTGCAGTCATGTAAATGACTTCCTCGTCATACCCTCCATTTAAGCGGCCCTCTTAAAAAAAGGGCAGGTAGAGAGAACCACTATGCTGGCAAAATGCCTTTTTCGTAAAAGCTCAGCTGCGTAAATACATCTTGCTAAATAGTTGACAGGGTCATTTATTGAGTCGCTGACTGACTTGGGATACCTCACGACTACATCGCGGTGAAAACTGAAGTTAGGCTCGAGATCAAGCAGGATAGCATAGAGGGCATGTTGCTCAGCACGCAGTCTATCATCCGTAGCACTATTGCAGTCAATAAGATTCGAGCTAAAGCTAGTATGATATGGCATGTTAGTGCTAACAGTTTTCAAGTTAGCGAAAGTCCGAGTAGAGTGGCCCACAACACAATATACCACCGTAGCCCCTAAACTAATGCCGGTCGAAGCACTCATGTGTTTCAAAATTCATACGAATTGAGTGTATAAAGGTGTATGCAAACTTTTCAACGGGAGCGCGCGTCAACCTGCGCTCTTCCACTAACTTATGCTGTATGCAGAGACTAAAATCCGGTTATTTGTGCAGCTCTCAACCATCCTGTAAGCGTGCCCGCACTGGCGTATTGACGGATAATCGATTGGTAGCCGTCAAAGCGGTTATTGATTTCACTGATTTGATTACCATAATGATCGCTCTCGGCGGTCAACACATCCAGCAGAGATCGCCTACCCAAGTGGTACCATTGTTGATAAAACGCATCGCGAATCCGATCTGACTCGACAGACAGCTCTTTGTACAGCTGGGCTCGCTCAAGTTGAGTACGCGCATCGTTTTCTGCCGTTCGGATACGGAACTCCAGATCGCGTATTTGTTGTGCTGCTTCCTGACGACCAGCACTGGCACGGCTGAGGGCCGCACGTTCTGACGCACGCGTTGAGCCGCCACGAAAAGCCGCCCAAGACATATTCAGGCTTGTTTGCCAAGCTTGTTGACTGCCTAGCGCATCTTCTGCTGTATTTTTTCCTACTACCCAGTTTAATTGAGGAAGGGACGAAGCTCGAATAGCCTCCGCACGTAGGTCTGCCGCATCGGCTTCTGCATTCGCTTTACGCAACGCAGGATGACTGTGTGCGGCGTCGATCAGTTGATGCAGGTTGACGTTTTTGATGTTCCATTCAGAGCCACTAGGAATAGGAGTTTGCTTTTCCCCAACCAACTTGAGCAGCGTGATTTCGGCTTCGCGTGCTTTCGCTTTGGCGGCATCTGTAAGGGCTTGGGCCTGTAGAAGACGCGCCTTAGCCTGAGTAAGCTCGCTACTACGGCCTTTATCTACTGCCACTATGCCAGCGAGCATTTTGACTAGTTCGTTCATACGATCAGCAAATCTCTGGCTCCGCTCGCCAATTAGACGCTGCTTACCTAGCTCAATGAGTGTACTCACTACCTCAAAACTAGTTTCTTCGATTTGCGCTGCGAGACTGTCATCAGCGGCGTCGGATAGTCTTTCTCGACTGTTGATAGTTTTATCAATCCGTCCCCAATCGAATAAGATAGTGCTGATCGCAACGTTGATGCCCGCACCATCACGAGTATTTTTCGTCCCGCCACCAAATGCAATGCCTGAACTTTGCGTACCAATATCGATTTGTGGCCAGCGTTGACCCTTAGCTTCATCTACATCGGACCCGGCGGCATCTCGTTCGGCTTGGAAGCGGAGTACCTCGGGGCTTCGAGCCAGAGCAATCTCCACAGCGCGTAGAAAGATTAGACGTAGCTCATGCTCGCTTGGTCCTGTAATAGGAGTAACACCAGCGTGCGTCCTATGTGTTGAGAGGTTGAAGTATTCCAATGCTGAGACGCCGTTCTGGGGCTGCATTGGTTTATCGGAATGAGTCTCTTGCTGTATAGGCGTTGCTGGTTGTATTTGTTTGGCCTGCATTAGCTTCGCGTCATGCTGTGCGAGTGCACGCGTGTGGTATGTAAGGTTTTGCGCCAGCGCTTTAAAGGCGTCGCTCTGGCTATTGTGAGACGCTACGCGACTTTGATGTTGTGGTATGTCGGCATGGGCTTGACTCGTACTGAAGGCTGTTAGCATAGTTAGACAAGCAGTGAACAAAAAATGTGCACGAATAATTATGGGCTTCACACTCATCTCTCCCGGAACGCTTCTCGTGCCTTGAGCACTGGTTTAAGCAAGTACTCGAGAATGGTTTTTTGACCAGTGCGGATTTCTACAGAGGCAACCATGCCAGGGAGGATGGGTAACAACTTGTTTCCAGCAGTCAAGTTACTAGAATCCGTTAGGACCAGAACTCGATAGTATGTATCGTCAGCTCGACCGGCAGCAGCCTTCTGCTCATCTTTTAAAGTATCAGGACTAATATGCTCGACCGTACCTTTAAGCCCCCCATAAATACTGTAGTCATACGCTGTAATTTTCACGGTTGCCGGCAGCCCTGGCCTTAAGAAAGCAACATCTGATGGACGTATTTTACCTTCGACCAGCAACTGGTCCTCCAGTGGAACGATTTGCATGATTGCCTCACCAGGTTGTATGACTCCTCCTCGTGTATGGAAGGCGATGTTTTTTACAGTACCGCGAACAGGTGCAACAATTGTAGTACGGTGCCTCACATCAGCCCGCCCTATCAAGTTTTCACTTGTTTGTGACAGCTCCATCTCAAACTTTGCTAATTCGGCATTAGCCTCTGCCTGATAGCGATTTGTTCGCTCGATGATTTGAGTTTTAATATCATTGGCTTGACGACGCATACGCAGAAGCTCTACTTCTGACATAAGGCCCTTAGCGGCTAGCGGCTCGGCCAATCTGATCTCATTAGCAGACAGCGCATAGCCTCGCTCCAAGGCTGCGATACTGTCATTCAGGGCCTTTTTACGGGCATTGTAGGCTTGGACTTCTTGCTGCACCACGAGCGGATCAGTATCAGTCAAGTCGCCAAATATAAGGGGCTGTTGATAGGCCTCTGACCGCAAGCGAATGATGCTTGCTTTCAGGCCAACCACCTTGGACAGAGCTTCACGGTAGCTTGACTCAGCGCGGGTCGGGTCGAAGCGTAGTAGCATCTGGCCCTTTTCTACAATATCGCCTTCGCGAACGAGCATATCCATGAGAATGCCACCTTCTAGGCTTTGTATAATTTGCTCGCGGCTTCTAGAGATGATCTTAGCCTCGCCTAGAGTGATCTCTTCAACCTGTGCTAAATAGGCCCACACCAAGGCACCAATCAAGACAGCGCCTATGAGATGCAGCATCAATCGTGAACCGGGGGTTGTTTGCGTTAGCAACGATTCGCGGATGTCATGCATATAGGCCAAATCACTAGGATGCAATTCATTGCCGGATCTGGATGAAAGAAATCTTTTAATCGATTTAATCATGGTGTGCCCTGCTGGACAGATGGAGTAGCTAGAGGCACTGAGGAATTGGTCGTAGAATCTTTCTGTTGAGAGTTACTTTTGCGAGAGCGGAGACTCATATTGACTGCTGTACTAGGCGGGGTTTCAACGGAAGCTGTTGCTAACGGTTTAGCGGGATTTCCCTTTTTGGTAGGGCTCATGGAAGCAAGTATGACCTCCTTAGGTCCGTCAGCAATAATTTTCCCGTCCTCTACAACAATGACGCGGGACACCAAACTCAACACGGATGGGCGATGAGTGACTACCACTAAGGTCTGATCTTTGGTTGCCATGTGAAGATGTTGTAAAAATGCTGCTTCTGTCTGGGAATCCATGGCACTGGTTGGTTCATCTAAAAGCAATAACTGCGGTCTTACGAGCAAGCTACGGGCTAGCGATACCAGTTGGCGTTGTCCGCCCGATAGACCTTCTCCCATTTCACCGATAGGTAGATTTATACCCTTTGGATGACGAGCGGCGATTTGATCAAGCCCGGTCAGACGCAACACCCTTAGGAACTCCTCGGCCGTTGCTTCCGGTCTACCGATCATCACGTTTTCCCGCAATGAGCCATAGAAAAGGCGGGCCTCCTGCCCTACATACCCCATAGCTTTCCGCCAGTCTGCTGGATCAATTTGATTTATATCTATTCCCCCCGAGAAAATTTGTCCACTGACGGGAGAATACAAACGTGCCATAACTCGCAGCAAGGTGGACTTACCACTCCCGATTTTACCTAGGATCGCCACGCGCTCACCTGGTTCAATTGTAAGATGAATGCCTTGCAAAACCGGAGAGCACGGCTGGGTGGGAGGCGTAGGGTATGCGAAATTTACCCCCTTAAGGGTCAATTGGCCGCGCAAAACGGGGTTACTTAGGTATTGATTTCTGATGTCGCGGTCCACAGGCATGTCCATTAGCCTATTCAATGATGTTAAAGCTGCTTTTGCTGCCTGAAACCGCACTGCCAATCCAACCACCTGACTCAAGGGGGCTGTTGCGCGACCAGCCAACATAACCGTAGCGATCAGAGCCCCCATGCTCAGGTCACCTGCATCAATGATATAGACTCCTACTACTATCAAGGCGACTGTTTGGATTTGTTGAATAAACGCGACAGCTCCAGTCGCCAGGCTAGACAATGATCTGGACTTCATTGAAGTTGTGGATGATAACGCACTGAATCTTTCCCAACGTCTCTGCATATAGGCTTCACCGCCGACTGCTTTAAGCGTTTCCAATCCTTCAATGGATTCAATGATCACACCTTGCTTTAGGGAGGACTCGCGCAAGTTTTCTTGCATGGTGCGCGCCAACGGCCACTGTATAGCAACACTGATAACCAAAATTATGGGAATTAATAACATGGGAATCCAACCTAATGGACCTCCTATAAAAAATATGACGGCGATAAACATGAGTACAAACGGAAGGTCTGTCATTGTCGCTAATGTTGCAGAGGTGGCAAAGTCACGTACAGACTCAAACTCCCTCAATTGATTTGCAAACGCACCGGAGGAGGCGGGCTTGTATTCCATTTGGATTGCCAAAGCCTGACGGAATAACATCGTCCCTACTACTAGATCCGCTTTCTTTCCAGCAACGTCTAGCAGGTGGGCGCGCACGTAGCGGGCTATTGCCTCGAATGTAATAGCCACCGCCACACCGATGGCTAACGACCAGAGTGTGATAAACGCCTGGTTAGGAACCACGCGATCATAGACATTCATCGTAAAAAAAATACTGGCTAAAGCCAAGACGTTGATCAGAATTGCACCAACTGCAGCGCTACGGTAATAACGGCGATACCGCCATAAGGTACTGAATAGCCAGTGCCCATCTGGTCGTAAACTCTCCTCCCCCGCCTGAGTGTCGACCTTGGCTTTAAGTTTTGCCAAGATGGCGAAACCACTATATAGCTCATCGAATTCAAGCTGGGTAATCTCGACTGGTTCTTGGCTCAATTCCGGCAAAATGACTTGATATAGGCAGGTCCGTTTATCCTTGGCTTTTGGATCTACTCTTCGCCCTAGGAAAATACCACCCCCATGATCTTTGCGTAGCATGATCATAGGTACGAGCGGAAGAGGCAATAAGCAGGCTTGGCGCTCGACCAAACCCGCACTTAAGCCGGCATTGTTTAAGCACGCCAGCGCCAGAGAAGGTGACAATATCTCCGCTTTTGGTAGCCCCGCAGTCAGGGCTTGGTTTGAGCGCGTCACACCATAAAATGCGCATAGCCACGAAACACTTTCTAGTAGGGTATCTTGAATTTGGATTTGAGAAGCAAACATAGCTTCCTCCCGTATTTGCATGTTCATAAGTTTCTGGTCCACCGTCGCCTACCGTCGCCTACAGGGCCCTAAGAGTTATCAAGCTGCGATACAGCTGATAGCTGCCCAGCAGGTGTGCCTCATTAGAATGGTTAAAAATGGAGCGTCTAAATTTTTTAGAGCTATATTTAGAGAAAATCTCAACTAGATCAGTAGGTTACTTTGATTTAAAATAAATTTCGCGCTTAGCGCTATTTGATTATAGTTGAATTTTAAAAACTTATAAAACCTAATAGGTTTAGAGTCGTAATTTCTTGTATCGCTTTGCTTTTTTAAATTGTTAATTAAAAATTATGCGGATCATGAATGAGTCGCTCTTCAAATTGCGTGTGCGCCAAATGCTTATAATTAGATATAGAGGATGTGACAATAAAATAAAAATAGCTTAATCTAAACTGAGTAGTATTATTCTTCGCGAGCGCACTAAACTCACATAAAATTTTTTTCTTTTCATCGTAATCCTGGTTTTATTTAGCAGGCATACATAAACTTACTGCATGGTTAGTTGGTAAAATTCACGTATGCCCGGTTTTTGTGGGTCGAAATCGGTAAATTTTTAAATTTTGCTGGCTAAGCCGTAAATGCTCAACTTGGCAGAGTGAGAACTTACAGCTAAGACAGCAGACCTCTGCATTTTATAGCGCATTAAGTCATTTGTTTATCGCGCTTATTATCTTGAGGACGTTTTTGGTGGTGAGGTTTTTTGGCTATCACATTTTTGGACCTTGGATGCCCGCGATAAGAATCTCACTTTCCTCTGGGCGCCAGCAAGCTCATTTTCTGCAGCGACGCGGTTAATCAACTGAGGAGTGCCATTACCAACTTCATTTACGCGTAGAAAATAAGTCGACCCACCCTTAACGTCGAAACTAATTTTGTTATTTTTTTTACCAACGTAATAGGGAGCGTCTTTTATGTAGCTCTCAAGCGTATGCTTTCCAGGGGCGATACAAAAAGTAGTAAACTCCCCCGACCGAAGAGAATTATGAAACTCCCTATCAACATACAGGTGTGCAACTCCTACCGGGTCGACGCTGGTAGTTATTCGGTAGTACACAACCATAGCTTGCTGAGCTGATGGGTTTTCAACAGGAGTATAAAAGTCTGCACTTAACGTGGCTGACATAGCCTGCGGCAAACCGTATAGGAAAAAACCGAATATTGCGGTAGAAAGAATAATTTTGCCTTTCAACATTATATTACTCCGATTCCGATCACTTAACAGTGGCCGGATTATAAAAATTCTTAGACGCGACGAATTTAAATCCGCCGCGTTTTTTTGCTTGCTAAAATACTAAAAATCGAGAGCCTTAAACTAGATTGGTAGTAATTCCCTGCTGAGTCAGTAGTTCGGCATCCAGTGAAGAATGGCGATAAACATCATAAACAACGCCTCCGGTAGTAATCGTGCCTTGATTGGCCCAATTTCCTGCAGACGCACTATCTACTAAACCCTGTAAGTCCACCACATCCCCAGCGCTGCCCTTTATCATCATCTGGGTGGTCCCGTCATCCGAGAACAAATTCAATTCACCATTATTCAGTACATCATTCAAAGATAATTTCAGAGTGTTATTGCCCGTTCCTGTAAGATCAATAATCTCTAAAGAACTTATTTTTTCGCCTAATGCAGTCATATCAAGGACTTGGCTCTGACCAGTGAGGACTAAGGTGTCAATCCCTTTTTCTCCATGTATCTCAGTCTGACTTGCAGTCAATAAGCTGACGTCGCTGACTGAGAAAGTATTATTTTCATCAGAGCCGTAGAATGGCATTGCCTCCACGATTATTTGATTTGTTGCTTGAGGATAAATTGCGCCATTCGAGGAAATAACAAAATCATCGAATACCCCATTAAGCATGCGGCCAGTCGATGTGATTTGTATTGAAGTAAAGTACTCTCCAGCTGGAGCCGTAAACTTAACATAATCCGCATTTGCTGCACTGCTATAGTCTGGTTTTCCATTAGCGCCCACTGCTGCGTGCTTATTCGTGGTATCAAGAACTTGCTCTCCTACAATATTGCCAGAACTGTCAAAAAACTTATATGTAGTTATTTCTGTACGAGAGGGAACAGGTCCGGAGTAAATCTGACCACTGACAAATTTAACCTCAAATTCATTAGCTGACATGTGAAGGTCAATAGTTGAGTTAAAATTAGGAATTGTGAGCGAACCATCGGGACTATCACCACCAACAACTAAACCTTCAAATTTTGTCCCTTCTCCGCCTGCAAAGTTTAAAATAATGTCATGTAACGGTATACTTGAGTTATTCGTTATATTAAAAAGCCCGAATGCTTTTGTTTCTCCAAAGTTAATCTCATCAAAACCAGTTGAGAAATCTTCGACCCCACTGTATGTAATTTCCCTTAAGTCCGAGCTATTCCCTGCTGAGTCAACGACAAATGAAGTTATTGTGCCAGTAGAGCCGCTTGGTACATTGAAATTGACCAATCCACTGATAATGTCATTATTGGAGAGTGTGTGAGGGAGCTTAGTACCATTTACCACTAGGTATAGAGTGTCCCCTGACTGCGCATTGGTACCTGTAATATCGACGCTCACATTATCCCCACTTCGAATTACAGTGGTGGGCGCATTCGGGGCATCTGCGATAAAACGTACGATTTGAGTATCTGCAACACCCGCAAAGCCGGTCGCCGCATTCACTACTCTAGACTCTATGGTCCAGTCGGTACTATGCTCATTTTTGTCTACGAAACTCCAACTATTATCATGCACTAACGCGTCTAACCAGCTAGTTCCTGCATCTACTGACACCTGAACTTTCTCACCAGCAGCTATAGCTGCGGATAGGCTGCCTTGAATCAGTCGCCCAGCTGTACCATCATTGGTAACAAAGTCGTTGTCCAGATAGCCACTATCTTTGCCCATAGTGCTGATCACCGCTTTAGTAGTCAGAATTGAAGGAGTGGTGTCAATAGTAAATTCGAGAGCCGCGCTTAGATTACTCTTGTTCCCGGCAATATCTTCAACCACAGTCTGGAAACTGTGGCCCCCATCGTACAGTGGGTTACTTGGCGTGAAGCTCCAATTACCATTTGTATCTGCGGGAACTCGGCCAATCTCGTTGCTGTTATCATAGATGATAACAGTGCTGCCTGGTTCAGCTTTTCCTTTAAAGGTCGGTGTGGCGTCGTCGGTGGTGTCACCGTTGTTGATTTGGCCTGTTACTGCACCCACGTTATCCAGCAGTTGCTGTGGATTGGAAATGGCAGGCGCTACGGTGTCGACAATAATAGTGTACGGATCAGAAGGCTGGCTTACGTTCCCTGCAGCATCGGTGATGGTGATGGTGATTGCATGCGATCCATCATTGAGCGCTGGACTAGGCGTAAAAGTCCAATCACCGCCATTATCAACCACAGCGGAACCGATGACTTGTCCAGCATCTCGAATAGTGATGGTTTCGCCAGGCTGCTGTCCGCTCCCACTTAGGGTCGGTGTAGCGTCGTCGGTGGTACCGCCGTTGACGATGATGCCTTGGATAATCCCGACGTTGTCATTCACGTCGTTGATACCTGGTTGCGTACCTTGACCTGGAGTGTCGGGTGCTGTGGTATCAATGACCAGGGCAAAAGGGGAAGTTGCAGCGCTTTCGCCCGCTGCAGCCGTAACTACGGTTGCGGTAAAATTGTGCGCTCCTTCCGTCAAGGCTTGAACGGGCGTAAAGGTCCAGTTACCCAAAGCGTCCACGGGCGCCGAGCCAATTTGTGCGTTGTTATCGTAAATATTGACAGTGGCGCCAGGGACTGCTGTGCCATTCAGGGTTGGGGTGGTGTCGTCCGTGACGCCGCCATGTGCCAAGGGCCCCGTGAAGCTGCCTGCGTTATCAATCACATCATCAATGCTAATTACCACATTACTGGTGTCTACCACGAAGTTGATAGACGCACTCGACACACTTCGATTTCCCGCCGAGTCCTCAACCACGCTGGATAGGCTGTGAGCCCCATCCGGCAATGGGGTACTTGGCGTGAAGCTCCAGCTCCCATCAGCTGCGGACGAAACGCGACCGATTTCCAAGTTGTTGTCGTAGATAATGACTGTGCTGGCCGGTTCAGCTTTGCCTTCGAAGGTCGGTGTGGCGTCGTCGGTGGTATCGCCGCTACTGATCGGGCCTGTTACTGCACCCACGTTATCCAGCAGTTGCTGTGGATTGGAAATGGCAGGCGCTACGGTGTCGACAATAATAGTGTACGGATCAGAAGGCTGGCTTACGTTCCCGGCAGCATCGGTGATGGTGATGGTGATTGCATGCGATCCATCATTGAGCCCTGGACTAGGCGTATAACTCCAATTACCACCGTTATCAACTACAACAGAACCTATGACTTGTCCAGCATCTCGAATAGTGATGGTTTCGCCAGGCTGCTGTCCGCCCCCACTTAGGGTCGGTGTAGCGTCGTCGGTGGTACCGCCGTTGATGATGGTGCCTTGGATAAGCCCGACGTTATCATGCACGTCGTCGATACCTGGTTGCGTGCCTTGGCCTGGAGTTCCTGGGGCTGTGATGTCGATGATCAGATCAAAGCTGGTAGTTGTTGAGCTTTCGCCCCCAGCAGCCGTAACTACGGTAGCTGTGAAGCTATGCGCACCTTCCGTCAAAGCTTGAGCGGGCGTAAAGGTCCAGTTACCCAAAGCGTCCACGAGTGCCGAACCAATTTGTGCGTTGTTATCGTAAATATTGACAGTGGCGCCAGGGATTGCATTGCCATTCAGGGTTGGGCTGGTGTCGTCCGTGACGCCGCCATGTGCCAAGGGCCCCGTGATACTGCCGGCATCATCGATCACATTATCGATGCTGATTACTGCAATACCAGTGTCTACAAAGAAGCTGGTTGAAGCACTTGGCAGGCCCTGATTACCGGCTGGATCTTGAACTACGCTGTGGAAGCTGTGAGCTCCATCGGGCAATGGAGTACTCGGCGTGAAACTCCAGCGCCCATCTATACCAGCGAGAACTCGACCAATTTCCACGCTATTGTCGTAGATGATAACAGTGCTTTCTGGTTCTGCATTACCTTCGAAAGTAGGCATGGCATCGTCGGTGGTGTCGCCGCTTTGCACCGGGCCGGTTACTGAACCCACATCATCAGTAAGCAATTGGTTGGTCGCTGCAGCGGGTGCAGTTGTATCGATGATCAATGGGAAGCTACTGCCTCCAGAATATGCAGTGACCCCAGCATCTGGAGAAGTTACGGTGAGGTTATTTAGACCCTCGTGCAAATCGAATGGTACTGTGAAGCTCCACATGCCATCGACTGCGACCACGGTCGTACCTAGAAACGCGCCATTGGAGTAAAGCATCACAGTAGACCCTACTTCGCCATTACCGCTGACGGTTGGTCGTGTATCATCACTTGTATCGCCAGGCGACAGATTACCGGTAATAAGGCCGATATTATCGACTACTCCGGAAATTGTTGGAGCGGTATAAACTCTGCCCGTATTCACTTCAAGCTCGAACGCAGTAGAGGGCAGTCCGATATTTCCAGCAACATCCATTGCGGCTGCTGTAATGTTGTAGCTTCCGTCGGATATGGGAAAACGCGGGGTGAAGGTCCAGTTACCATCGGAACTTACTGGTGCGCGACCAATTTCTACGCCGTCGCTATAAATTATTATGGTGCTGCCCGCTTCCGCAGTGCCATGAAATTCGGGTTGGGAATCATCAGTAAAGGTTCCGCTCGTGATGGGACCAGTAATATTCCCTAAATTATCAATCACGCTAGAAATAGCAGCTTGGCCTGGTGCCTGAGTATCAACAATTATCTCAATCCCCCCAGATGGATTACTTTGATTACCCGCAGGATCTCTTTCTCGAATTACTATTTCGTGACTTCCCTCCCCCAAAGGCGTTGCTGGAGTGAACCTCCAAAGACCATCTACGCCCACAATGGCTTCGCCGACAACTTTGTTATCTATGAGAACTATGACAGTATTGCCGGGCGTGCCTTCGCCACTCAAGGTGGGCGTCGTATCGTCGGTAATGCTACCAGGGGTAAGATTGCCGGTGATATTTCCGACATCATCATAAATACTGTTAATGGAAGGTTTATCAACAAAAATCGGTTGCACCGGAGGTTTCGCAGCATTGCTCTCACTGCTATTACTGCTATTACTATTATTGCGGCCCAGCGCGTAAGCCCCACCCAACAGCGCCAAGCCTCCTACACCCAAGAGCATTGGCCAAAAAGCACCAATCGCAAAGTCTGTGTATAATCCATCACCGAATCCCTGCAACGGCTCGGCGCCCAGGACTTGAGATGACGTCTCGCCCTCCGCCAAGAACGCGGTCCCCTCGTCTGTCTCAGAAGAAATATAAGGGTAGTAAGCACCGTCTTCACCCACACCTACTAATTGGCCTTGAGCGTCAAAAAAACCTTCTATGATCAACTGTGGCTGATTTGGGTCCGTACCTTCTAATGCTATGTGGAGGCTCTTACCTACACGCTTGAGCGTGATATTCTCGGGCGCGACCCCGTGCTCACCTTCGGCCAATAGGTATTTGCCATTGGCAATAGCCTTTATACGGATCGGCTTTTCGGGCGTGCCGACTTGAAGCTCTGTAGCTTGGGTAATCTTTTTACCATCAATGATAGCAATATTAACTTGAGTTGTACTCACGGGGGCCTCTTTAAACTTAAGCGTGGGCTGATGTTATGTTGATGTTTTTTATAAGCTTTTATTGAGATAAGCTGTAAGTCGCTACTGGCTTGGCGAAATAGGGCGCCATGGTAAAATGAAATTGCTGAAAGCCTGTAATCAATTCGACGTATGGCATGGCCAATTTGTGTTTCAATTCTTTACGCGCGCCTTTTCCGTGAGATTTCTCTTACAAAATGTATTTTTCGTAACCTATCTTGAAATTTTTAAACTGAATTAAGCAAAAAATTAAAAAAAATATTTGAGCTTAAAATGCTCTTATTGACTCCTAAGTGCGGCCTGACGCCGGTGATGACTTCCGACTCTGACCGCGACTGTCATTCAAACAGGCACTCATTTGGAGTGGCCCAGCCAAATTTTTACTTTCGTAATATCCGCATCATGCTCCAGATCACTTTTCGCAGCCGCTGCCCTCAGCTCATGACGTCTAGGCCCTCTCCCTCGTTCCTAATACCAGCAACCTTCGCCCATTAACGATAGCGTAGCTCCCATTTATAAAAACGCCAGCGGCGGCCAGCCCCCCGCTCTATAAACGAGCGGAAAAGTGGGCCCTCGATACCGTTCCGCGCGCTATTTCTTTCCAATTAGGTATAAATGCGCTCAGCGGTAACTGGGAGCAACGGCAAGTACCGAATTTTTCCGCCTCCCTCTAACCTGCAAGTGTTTACTCCCGAGTCGGTCCTACAGGTCGCCATTCGTCAGCTGCGCGACTTATTAACAACGCAGCCCGTGCTGCATCAGCACGGTCAAATGGCACGCCGACGAATCTCTTTCGAAGTGCAACCGTGCGGCGCCGCCCGCAACAGCTTCGCCTGGTCGTCACCCAGTGCCGGCGTCTTGCCCTTGCTGGCTTCAACGGGGGCCGCTTGAAGCCGTGCACTGAGTTGCCGCCAGCAACGGCGTTGCTTTCCGGGAGGCGCTCAGACAGGCTGGACTACGCAACCTGTTTGCGCTGGATGGTGGTCACGGTCAGGACTAGCATTTCCAGCTGAATTCGCCAAGCGAGGACGTTGCCCCGGTTGCGCCTAGACCTCATCAGCGCCGATAAGCTCGGCAACACCGCAGAAGTCTTCCAAATCGTCCTGATAGGCATGCGGATGCATTGAGGAGATTATAGGTCTTTGCAGGGTTCAAAACGTGCCTGGATCTCAGGCCACTCCGGAGACGCTTTCAGCTCCCTTATCAGCCGTCCGTGTTCGGGCATCAGGTGCAGGAAGCGTTTATGTTCCTCCTTCATCTTCACGGACCCGGGTATATTAGCCTCGATTAAGGCGCCTTCGGCTGCAAAAAACGTTCGCGCGCGATCCCAGCACCTGTAGGATGACAGTATACTTATACAGTGGCACAATCGGCGCCTGATGCTTAAGCCATAGGTGCCACAGTACACCTAAGCCGATGCTTTGGCGGTGGTGCGTTGGCTCTATCTTAAGCATGTTAATGTACAGGCGATTAAGTAACAGGTTGATACCATAGTTCACATGCTCGACGCGCAGGCCATTGACCTCAATGTCGTCCAAATAGTCGATTCCCGGGAACACAGTGTTTCCCCTAGGCGATACATGACGGCGATTGACCAAGTGAACACGTGCTGCACTGCCATCATATTTTTTCTCCCCGCTATGGAAAACTCCGACACTCGTTCAAAACGCGGAATACACCTCCCCTCTTTAAAAGTAGCTTTAACGTATTTTTTTAGTCCATTTTATACCACTTATGAACTGAATATCACAATGGAGCTATTAGTCATCAAGTGTGTATGAATCGCCCCGGGACTCATAGACATCTCTTTGCCATAACACTAATATCCTGCACTACCACTAATGCATGTGGATATTCACAGGCAAACTGAACGCTCATAGCGATAACTAAATAGTGCGTGATTGCAAAAGTATTAGCTTTAAGCCTGCGCATGAATTTTTTGTGGGGGATTTAGTAGAACTAGACTGTAAAGAGAATGGAGTTTAGGCCGAGCATCTCTGTTACTTGCCAGTGCTGAGGCGCATCTTAAAGAAAACAAAACAAAAAAAACCAACAATTGGAGCAATTAGCCATTGCAAAAAAAAACATATTTATGGCTAGTATGGCGCACCAAAGAAAAATTACATAATGCACAAAAGCATCCTAAGTCAGATGGTTGCGGATTGCAAATTTTGATAGATCAACAATATTATTTGTGTTGATTTTTTCATAGATACGAAACTTATATGTACTAACGGTCTTATTGCTTATAAATAATAATGCACTAATCTCTTTATTGCTTTTTCCCATGGCCAAATACTTGAGTATTGTTAATTCTCGATTTGAAAGATTCTTGACTAGTTCGCCCTCCCTTGCTGAGATATCACACCTGTAAAGCCCACGCGTATCGCCTGGAAAATATGTGCGCCCTTGCAATGTCTCACTAACAGCTCTCTTTAATTCTTGTATTTCTTCATTCTTTAGTATAAAAGCCGAGACACCTGAGTCCTTACATCTGCGCAAGTAACTCTCATGGGAAAGGGAAGTAAAAATAATTACCTTAGTCTTTAAGTTATCTTTACGTAGTCTCTCCATTACTGTCAAACCGTCGAGCAGTGGTAACTCGAGCTCAAGTATTAAAAGGTCCGGGACATGCTCTCGTACTAAGTCGATAGCACTAGCCCCATCTCCAGTCTCTGCAATTATTTGTAAATTTTCTCGTTTTAAAATTCCTCTTACTGCCGCCCTGACGAGGGGATGATTGTCAACTATAAGTGCTGTATTCATTAAACCTCCAAGGCTCTTGGTAAGGAAGTGTTGCGCTTTGCCAAGTAAAATATGCTATAGTAATTATCAAGAAACCAATGGGCTTATGCAGGATTAGAAAGAGCCCATGCCCGTATATGGGTATGAGTCGGCTTTCGAGGCAAAGTAATTTTTTAGAAGTATTGAAGATCCATGTAGATGGGCAAGGATCCCTACTGCACCTATATTGCTTGCGAAATATTTGTGCTTGAATGGTGATTTCAAATTTTAGATTATTCCTTACACAATACGACCCTCATTTCATTCATAACCTCATTCATAATGAGAAAGCGTGAGCAGGCGAATGCATACGCATAAGATTGGCGGCAGCAGTTTGATTCATTGCGCACTCTGGATTCGGCAAGGTAGACTCTTTTCAATTCTACTTTTTTGCGTACCTCTGAAGTAGATCTACATCCAAGCTACTTAGCTTTAAGCGAAGTATAATTGAGCAATTGCTCAAAAAGCAATTACCGTTCATCTGCTTAATTACAATTTAGGACTCAGCCTATGACACGAATAGACCGTAGAAAAGAAATCCTCGATGCAGCTCTTCAGCTTTTTCAGAAAAAAGGACTTGCGCACGTTACCACCCGCGACTTAGCAGCTTCTGCCGGCCTATCTCGCAGCCACATCTATCACTACTTCAATGACTGGAAAGCGTTACGTTTGGAGGCTTTTGTCTATTTTGCAAGCCTGCATTTTGAAGCAGTATGCGCGCCTCTTAGAGACATGCAGCCGGTGGCTGCGCTCGTGGCTTTTGTGCAGGACTGCCTACCTACTAGTGCTCAGCCACGATGGGCGTTATGGCTCGACGCTTGGAGTGAAGCAATCTGCGATGAAGAATTGGCGCACGCTTATCTAGAAGCAAACACTCAGTGGCAAACTATCCTTGCGGGCATTATTAAGCGTGGCATTCTTATCAAGTGCTTTCGTAGTATATCGCCAGATAGAGCGGCGAGGCAGATTTTTTCCGTAACTATGGGCTATGCGAATGACTTGCTACTCAAACCGTCGCCCGAGTTGGCAAAAGTTGCTATAGAAGAGGTAATGGAGAATGCCTGTATGTTGTTAGGATTCTCTGAGTATAAAGTTCACATTTAACCATGCGCCATTATTAATGATTTTAGTATTTTTAATAAAAGTTAAAAATTTCTTTTTTGGGGGCTACTCTGTTCTGTGATCTCATATAATTTAGTCATGGGCATGAACTGAATCCTCCCCCCCTAAGCCACTCAACCAGTGAGTGCGCATCTAGAGGCGCCGATATTAAGTATCCTTGTGCTTCTGTACATCCCCAGTGCTCTATCGAATAGAGATCGTCGTGGCTCTCTACCCCTTCTGCGACGATGCGATAACCAAGGTGCGCGCATAACTCTATTAAGGTTTTGACTAGCTGTCTATTCTGCTCGTTGATGCCGAGACCGGCAATTAATGACTTGTCAAGCTTAATTGTATTTATAGGAAGCTGCTGCAGATACGTCCAGTTACTATATCCGGTGCCGAAGTCATCAATCGCGATTTTTATTTCTAAGTTTCTAACGCGTGTTAACTGTTGAGTCACGGACACTGGTTCGGACATGAGCATGCTTTCTGTAAACTCAAGCTCAATCAGGGATGCGTCCAATAGGTTGTTGGTGATATAACTAGCTAATCGGTCTACAAATGTAGAGTTCTCGAAGTCAGCTACCGTAACATTCATCGCTATGCGTAGTTGCAAACCCTGAAGCTTCCAAAGACTTATCTGTGATACAACTTTATCAAGCACCCATAAGCTTATCGAGCGTATTAAATCAGTTTTCCCCGCAAGAGGGATGAATTCTATAGGGCTAATGGCTCCAAATTGAGGATGATCCCAGCGTATTAAAGCTTCTACGCTATCACAGCAATGACTGGGCAAACTAACCTTCGGATGGTATACTAGGCTAAGCTGATTATCAGATTTAACTGCACCTGCAATTGAGCTTCTTATCATGAATGATCGCTGTTGAGCAGCATCTAATCCAGGTATGTACATGGCCCAGCCTACGCTTCGCTCTCTTGCATCATCAGCCGTACACACTACAAGCCGCACCCCATCCGCCGCTTCCAGATTGGTCAGCGGTAAAACTCCTATGCCTAGCTGAATTGAAATAA
Organism: Pseudomonas sp. TREG-RG-20F-10-E-6-01; assembly: GCF_022662455.1. NCBI lineage: Bacteria > Pseudomonadati > Pseudomonadota > Gammaproteobacteria > Pseudomonadales > Pseudomonadaceae > Pseudomonas > Pseudomonas sp. TREG-RG-20F-10-E-6-01. The sequence goes on from NZ_JAKNQP010000021.1 coordinate 22,938, forward strand.
GTAACCCATGACATGCTATAGGATCTTTAAACCTCCCAAGTATTTTAGAGCAAATTAGCTCTGCTGGTCTATCCTTTTTCAACATAAACCCGAAGCGCGTTGAGCTAATTTTATATAAAATACATCTAGTTGGCAAAATCAGTTGCAGGTGGTTCTGAACTATTTTCAATAGGTCATGGGCGAATTTATACCCGCGCGTTTTTATCATATCATTTAAGCTTTGAGGACAGATAATATCAATAGCGTATATTTGGATATGTCCTCCAGCTGTAATTTCTTGCTGGATATCCTCTTCAAATTTTAGACGATTAAAGAGTCCACTAGGATGATCTATGACGTTTCGTGAGCGGAACTCCAGAAGTCGCATCGTAGCATTTCTTGCAAGCAAGGTAAGCAGCGTCCTGTCTTTCTCGCTCATGGCCGTTCGTGGCGATGCACCAATAACGCACAGATCGCCTAATAAGTAACCATCATCTGTCAACAGTGGTGCGCCTGCATAGTAGCGGATAAAAGGGGGCCCAGTTACCATGGGATTATCTTTGAATCGCTCATCGCTTTGTGTGTCTAAAATTTCCACTGTTTCTTTATTTAATAGTAGTGAGGAAGAACAAAAAGAAATTTCACGCGCCGTATTTTGTATGTCGAAGCCTGTCCCGGCTGCAAAACATTGGCCGTACCTGTGAGTAATTGATATTAAAGAAATTTGCGCATTAAAAAGTTCTGAGGCTATTGCAAATATATCGTCAAAACTCGGATCACCTTGATCAACACCTTGAACTCGATATAGGTCTTCTACGCTCTTTAATGGATTTAATTTATGCTCAATATTGGCGGTAGTCATGAGACTCCTATTATAGGGTGACATGTTCAAAATTTAGTAGTAATAACACTTTTTCTTATTAAAGCTTTATTGCGGATATCTATTATCCAGCTATGACACAGACACAACTACGAAAGCTTAATAATTAATTGATACTAATTTCCAATTGACTGCCTTGACTGCCTTGCTGGGCAAGCACAATTAATTCCTAAAACCACTCAGCACTTCTAACCATAGACCATAGACTAAAAAAATTACCTTGCAAGAGTTTTAAATTTTTTTGCAGGAAATATGAAAATTCTTACATGGCGCACGTGAATTTCTGTGTCGGTTTATAGGAAATCTTTTGCAACGTATATTCCAGAAAAAAGAGAGAATTCCTATATTTTTTTTCATGAATATATGAGCGATATTGTCAAGAGCAAGTATTAATGCGGCTTTCTAGTAGGTCACTTTGCTTATTTTCGCTAGAAAAATTAATGAGGTTTTTTATTGCCCATGAATTTCCAATTACAATTATTGGGGTTCGATTAGGCGTGGTCCGCTTGGAGGTTGTTGCTCCAGGCAATGCTTAGAAACAATCTGGTCAGAGTCTGATCGATTTTAATGGTTCTAACTTTAAGAAAATTCATGATAAGGTATATGCCTGGTTGGTAGTGAGGGACTCTCAGAAATCTAATCTAGAGGTTCTAGATTTAGCTGGTGAATCGCCCCGGGTTTTCTAGACACTCTCAAGGCTCGCTGCGTAACGCTTTTCAAACTCTACCGGTGACAGCTGATTGTTGAAACTGTGGCGTCGTTTTGGGTTGTAAAACATCTCGATGTAATCGAACACATCATCTCGAGCATCCTGGCGTGTAGTGTAGATTTTACGCTTGATCCGTTCCCGCTTCAGCAACTGGAAAAAGCTCTCCGCCACAGCGTTGTCGTGGCAATTACCTCGACGACTCATGCTGGCTACCAGGTTGTTAGCTTTCAAGAAGCTTCGCCAGTCTGAGCTGCTGTACTGACTGCCTTGATCCGAGTGGATCATCACCTCTTGCTTCGGCTTACGTCTCCAAACCGCCATCAGCAGTGCATCAATGGCTACGTCGCTGGTCATCTGCGACTTCATTGACCAACCAATGATCTGGCGTGAAAACAGATCGAGCACCACGGCCAAATACAGCCAGCCTTCATATGTTCGGATGTAGGTAATGTCTGTGACCCAAACTTTGTTGGGTTCTCTGACATCGAATTGGCGCTTCAGTAAGTTCGGTGAGGCAACGGCTGGCTTACCGCCGTATTTTCCAGGCCTCCGTCGATACCCAGTCTGAGAACGTAAACCTTCAAGGCGCATCAACCTAGCCACCCGGTGACGGCCACAGCTCTCACCAACCTCTCGCAGGTCATCATGGATCTTTCGATAGCCATAAACGCCACCGCTTTCCAGCCAGGAGTGTTTGATCAATCCAAGCAGTCGCTGATCGTCCTTGGCTCGCGCAGATTTTGGTTCTGATAGCCACGCGTAGTAGCCGCTGGGATGAACCTTGAGCGTCAGGCAAAGCCGTCGAATCGCGTAATGACCCGCTTGCTGCTTAATAAAGGCGTACTTCAGCCGCACTCCTTGGCAAAGTACGCGGCGGCCTTTTTTAAGATGTCTCGCTCCTCCGTCACCCGTTTCAGCTCGGCACGTAGACGACGAACCTCAGCGCTCTGATCATCCTCCTCAACGCGCTGTTCCTGAGGCTTGGTGTAGCGCTTAACCCAGGCATAGAGGCTGTGCACAGACACACCCAATCGTGCAGCCACCTCCGAGACAGGAAGCTGCTTTTCGGTCACTTGCTTGACCGCCTGGATTTTGAATTCTTCGGGATAACGCTGGTTGCTCATGGCACCTCCTAATGGGCCTCATTTTAAGGCTTGGAGGTGTCTACGAAACTAGGGGCGATTCAGGGCTGACTGACGCCGGAAAGCCGGTGAACACCGACCTCTTCCAATACCTCTCGCCGTTGGGCTGGGAGCACATCAACCTGACCGGCGATTACGTCTGGCGGCAGAGCCGCAAGCTAGAAGATGGGAAGTTCAGGCCGCTACGGCAGCTCAGAAAACCTTAGCGTACGATTTTTTCCGAATTCTGCGGGTTCCCCCGTTAGCGTAACGCGCTTCGTCGGGGTTAAATATGCCGGTGCGGATGCTCACGCGGATCTTCTTGCACAGCGAATGCTGGGCTCGTAGCTTCTCCGATGCCCGCTGCGCGTAGGTGGCCACCGCTTCCTTGATGGGCTCAACTGTCGTCAGCCGGGTACCAAACGCTCGACTGCAGCAGATCTCCTTCTTGGCCGGCGCCGCATCCTCCAGGGCCAGGCACGACGTGCCGGCGAGTTCACGCACCGTCTTCTCCAGCACCACACTGAATTTACGGCCGAGCAACCCGGGGTCGGCCTTGGCCAAGTCCATGGCCGAGTGAATCCCCAAGGCGTGCATGTGCGCCGTCATACGTCGACCAATGCCCCACATCTCTTCAACGGCCGTATTGCGCAACACCCAGTCGCGTTTGAACGGATCGCACAGATCCACGACACCACCGGTCTGCGCCTGCAGGCGCTTTGCTGTGTGGTTGGCCAGTTTGACCAGGGTTTTGGTGTGGGCAATGCCTACACCCACCGGGATACCGGTGTGCTTTAAGACTTTGGCACGGATCTTTCGCCCAAATTCTGTGAGGTCACCGGGCATACCGGTCAGGTCGCAAAATATTTTATCGATGGAGTAGACCTCGCTGTCGCTCACCATCGATTCAATCAACGTCATGACTCTTTCGGACATTTGCCCGTACAGCGCGTAGTTGCTGCTGAAGGCCACGATGCCGTGCCGGCGCAACGTGTCCTTGATCTGGAAATAGGGCGCGCCCATTTTTACGAAAGGTTTGGCGTCGTAGCTACGGGCAATCACGCATCCGTCGTTGTTGCTCAATACCACGATCGGCGTGCTGGCCAGGTCCGGACGGAAGACACGTTCGCAACTGGCGTAGAAACTGTTGCAATCGGCAAGCGTGAAAACGGGTAAGCCTGGTGCAAGGCCGGAACTAGCGTTCATGGTAACGCACGCTGTAGTTGACCACACCCCATACCACCAGCTCGTCGCCCTCCATCACGTACCTGGGCGGGTACTTAGGGTGCTCGGCCAGCAAGACCACCTGGTCGCCCTGGATGGATAGTCGCTTGCAGACGGATTCCGTGTTGAGCGCTGCAATGACGATATCGCCATGACGCACCGTTTTGCTTCGATCGACAATCACAAGGTCGCCGCTGAAAATGCCGGCACCTTGCATACTGTCGCCCAAGATCTTAGCCAAGTACACGTGCGGCGCGCGAATTTCGAACAGCTCGTCCAACGATATCAACTTTTCAAGGTGATCTGCTGCCGGCGACGGAAATCCTGCGGATACCTGAAACGTAAATAGCGGTAGTAACTCACCACCGCTGGCAATAGGACCAAGAAGGGTTACGCTCATAAACCTGGCCTGTAATAAATAACTGTATGAATAAACAGTTAACTGGGAACTGAACGCCGCGTCAATCTCACCCGACCGAATGCCGCGTCACCGCGTTGGCCACGTCGACCTAATATCTCAAAACGCATGCCTTCACCGAAGGCACATGACGGTGTTTGCGTTTCTCTGAGTTTGAATTTGCCTGTGCGCACACGCACCCGGTTGAGGCGCAGGGCGGCTTGCCGTCCTGGGGCGATTTATCCGGGTCTTAGCGCCCGTAGGGTGGCCGTAGGCCAGGCCAGGGCAGCTTCATTGCCCTGGGCCGCTTAGACAGGCCATCACTAGGTAGTTGGGTTTGCTTTACCAGCTGCGGGTGCAGGGGCCGCAGGCTCCTGCCGGGGTTTGGGGCTTGGCCCCATGCTGTGTCCGCGCCGTGCCATCGGCACGACAGTGCGCGGGCGTTATCTGAGAGGTGTTCACACCTCGTAAAGCTCTGTTTTTCCCGAAAGGGGTAACTGAAGGGGGTATAAAATTCCATTTATTTCCAACGCTCTTGGTGAAGCCTGGCCCGGGGCAGCTGCACGGGTTGCCGGCGCGTGAAAAACGCCTGAACTTTACGCGCGCCGGCGCCGATCGGCAGATGTCGCCAAAACCCCAAAAATTGCAGGCGTGACAATGCCTCCGCATGAGCGGGTAAGAAAATAGGCGGATTTTGATTGGTGAACGTATTAGGAGATCTTGCGCTCTTTGGCCACCCTCTCAAGCAGCTGGTTCATCCGATCCATCGCATTGACTGTATCTTTAGGCCTGCCAGGTGCATTACCTGTCGAGGCCGGCGACGTCGCCGGCGATAAACCTTCCGGATTTTCCTTGGCTTGCCAACGTGCACGTGACGTTTCGCGCCTGTGCAGTTCGCGGGAGTAGCTGGCAATGTCATCAAGACGCCGCTGATTGATGATCGCCAGTTGGACCTGGCGCCGTTTACGCGCTGAGTTCTGTACGCGTTCATGCACGTGCAGCAGCCCTAAGTCCTTCCAGAATAACTTGGTGAAGCGAATCAGTACCCTGGTACGCACCAGATGCAATCCGTTTTCGTCTTTCTCATCCAGGCGAATGCGCTCGACCCGGCGATACACGTACCCAATCGCGTCGAGCGTTTTGAACAGGCGGCAGAGTACCGGTGCTGAAACGGGTGAATCCTCAGCGATACGACGCTGCGTATTGAGCACGTAGCGGCCGTTGTCTTCATCGAGGTAGCCCAGCACGCCGGTGGCCAGGTCGTAGCGCACCAGGATTTGCTCAGCTGCTTTTTGGAAAGCCATAAACACTTCGACGCGCGTTCGGCGATCGCCGTTCGCACGATCGAGGCGCCGCAGATAGCGACCACGGTAGGTCGTCGCAATATTGCTCAAGCGCTCATAAGCGGATCTGATCAGGGGATTTTTCAGCTGTTGCTCGGACAAGTGCCGGGGGGCTGCATAGACTGGTGGCATTGCTCGCGCAGGACGCCGCAAGGCGGAATGGGGATTTGAGGGATCAAGTTTAACGGCTCTGAGATTTGCCATTATTCCAGTCCCCCACGGTTGCTGTGACCGTTTAGGGAAGGGGGTGTATCAACTGCCTTTAGCGAGCCATTGCCAAATTGGGCATGCACACATGCTGCGTTTACGTATTCCATTTTTATACGCCGTTCGGCGGTAAGCTAATTTGGTTGACATTCTCCGGCTTGCAAGAAACCGAAGTGCCAGCCATAATTGACTCACCTGATTGTGATGTGTGAACAGGTTTCCCCCGTCGAAAGAGAAAAACCTGTTCAAGTTTTTCCAGAAAGCCCGGTTACCAGCCGGGCTTTCTGGTTTCTGCGATTCCGTTAAGCCACTTGCATCGCCTCCACTTGAGTTATTACCTGAGTAAATCCGACCCTAGCTGCGTCGGCATGCACCGACTCGAGGCTTTTGTAGACCTTACGTCGATCTGACCGAGCAATCGTCATATGTTCCTTTGATCCATCTTTGCAGACAGCGATCAGCTCCCATGCGTTTAGCTGCATAGGAACAGGAACTACGATGGCGGACTTCAGGCCACCTTCCTGGAACAATTTGCGCATTGCTGAGAGATCCACGGCCATCACGCCCCCCTCGAATCGTTGTGGTAATAACGAGACAAGCGTAAGCGTGGGTGCATGAAAAAGCAAATTCATGTAGGGCGTTTTAAGCCAGACCCAGTATTTACGGGGAGCGATGTGCAGGATTTACAAGTTTTATGCGGGGCTTAACCGTGGAATTGACAACAAGTTGCACGCGCTGGAGACCAGATCTATAACATCGCTGGCATTGAAACGACGACGAATGCAATGGTACTCACGCACCTCGGCACTTCTTCACGGTTTGTAGGGCCTTCCTCGTTTGGGGCCACTTTTAGTTTTTTCATGCTGCTGTCTCGACGTAGATAAACCTGAAGCCACCCCCCATGGGGGATGGCCACGCCCGTGGATCAGTCCATTTCCGGTCCGTCTTCATGAATGGTCAAGCTGGGTGCAGGGCCCTGTTCACCTACATACCGTTCGGACATCGTGTCATCCAAAAGCTGTTTTTCAGTCGGGTCCGCCATTCGCGAAAGTAGGTCGTTTAGAAGGGCAACCTGCCCCGGGCCGTCATCTTCCAAGTCGATCACCTTCAATTCGCGATCAATGCGGATCATCAGATCGTCAAGACTGATGACTTGGTCAGCTTCAAACGGATTTTGAATGGTAGGGTTAGGTGAAGGCTCTTGTTCGCCGATATACCTTTCGATCATCGTGTCAGTCAGACGCTGCTTGTCGATCGAGTCCGTCATCCGCGATACCAAGTCGTTGAGGAGAGCGGTCTGACCTGGGCCGTCGCCTTCCCGGTCGAGCGCTTTCATTTCTTGATCAATGCGGGTCATCAGGTCGTCAAGATGTATGAGCTGGTCAGGTTCAAACGGATTCTGGATGGTTGCACCGATTGACTCTGGATTTTTCATAAGCCCCAATGAGGCTGCTTGGCCCATATAGACCAAGTTCAGCGGCTGAGTACCAGTTTGGACCTGTGTCTGTGCGTCAACAGCTGTCGGTCCGTCCATCAAGGCCGTCTCCGGCTCGACAGTCCATTCGCGTCGATAGCCGGGCTTTTCGGCCGTGCTGCCGTCGTCCTGTTTTAGCTGCAGAGTGACAGGCACCGTGCCTTTGTCCTCGATCCGCACTCGATCACCTTGTTTGAGCTGCGACTGGGCCATGGCGTCAGCCAACCCAGCGCCCCAAAGGGTTCTGTCTTTGCCGGTGTCGGTTTTCAAGGTGACAAAGTAGCTTTGCTCTTTACCCGGAATGTTCTGATAAGGCGCCGCGCCATGATCGACAAGTTCGCCCTGGATTATTTTGCGATCGTCCTTTGGCTTCGCCAAGACAGTGTTTCCGTCTGCGGACAATGACGCGGCCGCCTTCCGGCTCTCAATTGCGTTAACCAGGGAGACGACGAAATCCGTCGTTTCATCAAGAGTCTTGATGGTCTCTGGCGAGGCTTGGGACTTCGTATAGAAATCCTCGATCACGCCTTTAAAAGCCTCTCGGTAACTATCGTTCTCCATATAGCTGCTGATCATGGCCACGGCATCAGGCGTCTTGTCATTGGTGGCTATCAGCCACACAGCATGGTCCTCCCCTCGCAATCCCATCACGGTGTCCGAGCCACGTACGTCAGCCTCAGACAACGGAACAGTCCCAAGCGACTGACGCCATGCTGCCTCGCGTTGCACTAGTTCGCTTGCGCTACTCGCCAGGTCAGCCACCACGGTGCTGGGATCAGGCTGTGCCGTGTATTGACGAAGATCAAGGGTGGCAGGCTGGCCGTTATGGACAAAGTTCGGCGGGGTAGGAGCCTCTTGCTGCGGGGCAGGGCTGGATACTGGCTCTGGTCGCGCGATGCCCTGGTCGTCACGTTCGATTTCAAGTTCAGCAACCCGCGCAGCCAAGCTTTCATTCATGGCCTTGTCAGTGAAATGCACGCCTAGCCCATTTTTCGCAGCGGCCTCTATTACCAGCTTCTTGAAGTCCGCCGAGCCGTTGATGGTCAATGTACTGCCGAACCGTTCCTTGGCGAGCTGCAGCGCTACGGCAACCCCTGACTCGCTAATTCCGTTGCGCCGCATAGCGATCGCTGTACCGGTGTCTACAAACAGAGTTTTATCAGTTTGCTTGTCCAGGTAATGCACGTTCTGGCTGAACTTGGCCTTGCGGGTGTAGATGTCTTTGGCGGCCAGCTCACGGGCTCGCTCCTGGCTGAAGCTGGGATCCAGCTGCTTGTTGAGCCGATCAAGGATGTGGCGCACTCGATTACGCACCCCGTTGGGGGTAGCGCCACGTGGGCCACTGATGGAGAAACCGGGTTCTTCTTTGTCGTCTTCAATCAATTTACGAATTTCTGCACTGCCCATGAGTTGAACCTCTTTGTTAGATGGTTGGTGGTGGATCTGCTCTGTTGCTTTCAGGCGCTCAAAGGCCAACACCGAGACGAGTTGCGACTTGTCCTGGCGTGTGAGCCGTTGGTCAGCGAAGACGGAGCGTCTGAGTTCGAAGTACTGCTGGTTTAAGCGCCGGAGCGCGTGTCGTTGCGCAGGTGCCAGCTGCTGTTGATCTGCCTGCCTGCGGAAGTACGCGGCAACCGTTGAGGCGCTGCGGTTGGCTGTCAGCGCTTTGATGGACGGCAGTTGTATTTCCAGTGGCGCCGCACGCCGCTTGGAAGGCTCAAATAACCGCGCACCGTGACGCTGAATGTCAGCGATAGTGGGTACGCGGTTAGGATTGCGAGCGAAGGGAGGAAGTGAGGAATTTGTGAAGCGTTTTTGAGCGGATGCTGCTTTGCTGGGGTTGAATGTGCCGGCGCTGCGTTTAGTTCGGGGTCGGGACTTTCGCTTTGTTTCTGAGGCCTTGCCGGTGTCACTAGGTCCGCGCGGTTCGGGTGTGAAGAGCTTGTCCCTGTCCAGCTGGAATGCCGGACCTGGCGCAACTGAGGGTTTCAGCGGATCGAACAATCGTCGACCGCGCGCCTGAATGTCCTCAATTGAACCCATGCGCCGTGGATTACGCGCATGCGGAGGCAGCGGGTTGTCGGTTATTCTGGCTCGTGGTCCAGCTCCAGTCCGTGAGACTCGGCCAGGCTTTGTTGTTCCAGCTTTTCCTGTTCGCGCTGCTGTCGCAGAAACGGCGGCAGTTGGCTGTCGTCGTCCTGATTTGCCAGTGCCTTCTCGTCCTCCTCTTCCTCCTGGTACAGGCGATCGCAATCCAGGATCTCTTCCCGGTTGATGCTGTCCCAAGTGAACGTGTGCATCACTGGGCAGTAACACCGCACCGTCACCGAGTCGGGCCGGTCCGGCTTGCCCGTGATCTGCCACATCGCTGAGGGACAGGTCTTGCATGCCATCGGCAGTGCCGGCAGTGCTTCTGCCTCGAGCTTCATCAACACTTCGCTGGTGATCTCTCGGCCGTTGGCCAGGATGTAGTCGGTCATTGTTATCTCCATAGGTTTGATAGAACTTTGATTCGCGATCGGCCAGCATTTGCACGCGAACCTCGGGGGATGCTTCGGAGTACGCCTGGCGAAACTTGGGTGTCGCCTTGTTGACGTATTTGATTTCCTTTGCGCGCTGCGGCCAGGCCTGCAAGCGTTCATAAATGACTTTTTCATCGAGTGGCGGCATCTTCAGTTCACGCCGCAAAATGAAGTCATCTTTGAAGATCGTGTCTTTAAGGTTCGTGAACTTGGCATCGCCCTTAAGCTTGACAGCGATATATTCATTTTCCTTGCCTTCATTACGTATGCGGGTTTCGCCTGACTCACCCACTAACGCGTAGAAGCCTTTACGATCAGTCACGCCGCGCTCAATGACCTGCTTAACCAATCCCTGTTTAAACTCCCGATTCTTGCCATAGAAGTCATCGGCTTTATAGCGCGACAAAACGCTGGCCGCATCCGCAATGTCAATGCGCACATGATCACGGGGGGAAGCAAGTTCATACTTTTGATTGATGTACTCTTGAAACGCTTCATAAAACTTAACGTGATTCATGTAGACATCAACGGGATTAGCCTCATTACCGCTTAGCAAGTTAATGCGTGGTATAATAATATGGATATGCGGTTTACGTTCAATCATCTCGCCTGTTTTCTTGTCAGGCATGAATTTTATCTTTGGAAGATGAGCTTCGGCGTAGAAATTGAACTCATCCAGTTTGTAAGCGTGCATCAGGAACTGCTTAAATTCTTGAGTGATATCACGCAGCATTTGATCACTGAGCTGATTTTCACGAAAGCTCATGGTAAACGTCAGATACCGATCCTGGCCGTGGTCCGGGATGCTTTCGTAGATAGAGCGTGTGCGGTCAAGATCACCGTCGATAATTATACGGTGGTCCAGCTCGTCCCGGTGAAGCTCACGCCCGGCTTTGTTACCTGTTTCCAGATATTCCTGAGCGCCTGTGTTATAGCCACCTGGCCTAATCACCATGATCAATACCACTCAGTAAGAGAGACTCGATACTGGCGAGCCGATTCAAAAGTTTGATGTACAGCGATTCTGACAACACTCCACGACGGTGCACGGCGTTGACTTGGTGTGCCAACTGATTGATGTTGTTGCCCGCTTTGTTATAAATGAATAACAAGCGGTGATAGTCCACTGGTTTGGCGGCTTTTACGTTGAACGTAATCTTTGAATTGAGAAAAACGTCTCTGAAAAATTCAGAGGCGGTCATGCCCGCGGCCTTTAGCTTTTGTTCAACCTCGGCGAAGTCTTCTTCGCTGCAGCGAAAATGTAGGACGCGGCTTTTCTTGGTACTGGCGGCCACGGCGCCTCCTCTCGATGATCACGGGACGGGACAAACGACAACGACAACGACAACAACACGCGCTTTCCCGCTTTGCGGGGTTTCAAAGGGGTTTCCCCTTTGGCACGCGATGTATTCGGGGGGGAGCTTCATCCCCCCGTATACATCGGTAACGTGCCTGTTTTTCGATTTTGAGAGGGGTGCCATCTCTGAATTACATCAGAGATGCTCAAATCTACATCGTGAATGCTCACGATTGCCTTTTTCTACATCGGTGATACGCTTTCCTACGACACGGCTACATCACTTCTACATCATTGATGAGATGACAAGAGGTCAACCTTGGCTGAAGAAACCCAACACAGGCGTGACGCCTTGGTCCAACTGGCCCAGGACAATCAAACCCGGTCATACACTGCGCAAATCCGCGAGTTGTATGAAGCAATCGAGACCGCCCTGAATTCAGGTGTGAAGAGAACGGTGATTCACCAGAAATTGGTAGAAAGCGGTATGAGTATTAGCCTTAGGCATTTCGACCAGGCCTTGTACAGAATTCGGAAAAACCAAAAACAAGGCAGAGTCTCTAGAAAACACATGCCCCTGAAAGCCAACAATAATTCACCCAGCAAACCAGTGCTTAAACGAAACGATGAGATTAAGCCGCAAGCTAATTTCCGACAAAATTTGAACCAGATAAGAGAAGATGTAGAAAATACCGACTGGGCCAGGGTGATAAGCGATGCTAATAACCCTGCCCAATCATAAAACCGAACGCAATGCGCAGTTATTACTGCGCAAACCGTTTTTTCAAGTCTGACGGTAGCTTTTCAATAAGCAATTGCTGAGATTTATATTCATCATAAAACCACTTATTTGTTTCATTGACATCATTCGCTTTGATTGAGAGCCAACCCATTAAAAAAACCATCACTAGGGATGTCGCAATAAAGCCTCCCAACATCATAAAATTGAACCGGGTAGCTTGAGTATCTCGAATATTACCTGACAATTTCGTGATTTTTTGTTCGAGGCTTTCAACTTTAGTCACTGCTCTGTTCAACGCGGGCTCGAAAATACGCTCAAGTACTTGGTGAATAGCCGCAGACATTTCGATGCCTACGTCAACTCCAGCTTTAGCAGCTGTTGCTTGAATTACATCTTTCGTGCTCTTTTGAAGCATCTGCGCTGTATCTTCAGCATCTTCTATCGCGTCAGCTACGATATCCAGCGAATCGCGCATAGAGAGCTCGAGTATCTTCGGAATTATTTTAATATCGTCGTGTAGCCGTCCAACATCGCTCAAAAGTTCGATGATAAGAGCATCACGTGCTGTAGATGGAATATTTTCTTGCTCGATCATGTCATTACCCTCAGTCGAACAATTCCGTAAAGACGTGATCAAGTTTGCGATTAACACCTTTACACAAAAGTTTGAGTCCATACATATCAGACCATCGATCACGATCTTGTGCGCTAGCGTCCTTGTTCTTGAGAAGTGCTTTGTAATCTGTGTCATCGTCCATCAACGTTTGCATTGATATGCGGTGAATAGACAATGCGTCGAACAATTCAGACTCGAACACAGCACACTCACTATTTAAAGTGAAAGCGCCTGCGCCCTGGTGATATGCAAAGATAATTGGAAACTCTGCCTTAACATCTTTTTTGACACGGTTAAACAGTACTCGAATCTTTTCAGGTGATACGCCAAGAGATGCTAGGCTGCTAATCATGCTGACCGTTTCTTTTTGCTCCTTCGTGCCAGAGGTCACCGGGATTACATAATAATCAAATTCCTCATGGGCTTCTTCGAACTCCTCTAGGTTGGCCATGAAGTCTTCAACGTTGGACGCTCCAACGTCGATTATGGCCCGATCCTCAAGCATTAGCCGCTTGAACAGTTCACGAAATGCGTCGCCACGTAGCTTCTCAACATCCAAACCTAGGTTCTGAGCTGTTTCATTGATGGATTCGATGGCATATAGCGGCGCTCCATTCATACGCGGCCACATTAGGTTCGCGGCGATAGTGGTTTTGCCAACGGTGCCGGTGTAGTTAATAACGACGACTTTCATAGTGGATAATCCTGAGGATTTAGGGATGGCCGAGGTGGCGGTGCCGATTGCTGGGCACCGTCTTAAAATTTGGTTGGATGGACTGTTTGAACACCAAGGGCGCGGCCCTTGTCATCTCGCAACGGCCGCGTTGACCTCAGGAGCGCGGGGTGGTGAAGCTACCCCACACTCCTGCGGTAAGCCTTCTCTGGTCGAGGTAGCGTCAAGTGTGCGCTGCGCCCGTGCTTCCGTTCGCCGCGACGGTGCAGCGCGTCACGACGAGCCGGGAGCGCGGCACCTGACGTGAGGGGTGACAGGGTTCGGTCAGACCGTCATCCAGACGAATCGGTAGGTCAGAACGGCAGATCATCGTCAAAACTGTCGAAGTCCGGGGCCGGATGGGGATTGGGCTGCGGCTGCGGCTGCACTGGACGCGATTCTGGCCGTTGTTGCTGGCTTGGCTGCGAGTTGCCACCCGGCCCCTGCTGATCGGCCTGTGGACGGCCTCCCAGCAACTGCATCGTTCCCTGCATGTCGACGATGATTTCAGTGGTGTAACGCTTGATACCGTCTTTTTCCCATCCCCGGGTTTGCAACTTGCCCTCGATGTAGACCTGCGAGCCTTTACGCAAGTACTCGCCGGCGATCTCAGCAACCTTGCCCAAAAGCGACACCCGGTGCCATTCGGTTTTCTCAACCTTCTGGCCGCTCTGTTTGTCGGTCCACTGCTCGCTGGTGGCCAGACTCAAATTGGTGACGGCAGTGCCGTTGGGCATGTACCGAACTTCAGGGTCCTGACCGCAAGTGCCTACCAAGATAACTTTGTTTACGCCGCGCGCCATGGTGCGCTCCTTCTATTGATGATGAGTGGTGATTCAGCGGTTTTTCACAAACTCGACTTTGGCTTCGTGATCCAGCTTTAAGGCCGCTTCGAACGGCTTGCCTGCTTTGGTCTTGAAACCTTTGAGCACACCGGTTTTGCCTTTGGTCAACAGCGTTTCGATCTGTCCGAATGTCAGCATCTTCCCAGCGATTTCCGGGTACAGCTTGAACTGGCATCCCCTGCAGCCGATCTGGCGTGTGGTCACCACCAGCTCTGCCCCGCACATAGGGCATCTGGCGGATAGTTGCGGCGCCGCGTCCCTGGCCGAGGCCTGCACATTGCTCAAATCCACATTGCCCACCTGGCCGGCAATGAAGTGCTCGAGCTCGTCCAGGAACGCATCTACCGTCATCTCACCGGTCTCGATCATCTGCTGCTGTTCATGCCACAAAGCAGTCATGTCCGGCGTGGTGGCGATCGCCGGCAGTGCGGCAATGAATTCAAGCCCCAACTGCGTCGGAATGAGCTTTTTCTTATTTACCTCGTAAAATCCGCGTTCCCGAAGCTTGGCCAACATCGCAGCGCGGGTTGCCGGGGTGCCGATTCCCCCGTTTTCACCCTTCTTGCCATGGTCGCGCGCTATAAGCAGCTGCTTGATACGTGGATCCTTCACATACTTGGCCACACGCTGCAGGTCCTTCAACAACGTCCCCTCGGTGTAAAGAGGCAGGGGCTTTGTTTTCTCTTTCGTTACGGTAACGCCGTCACATGCGCCTTGGTCATAAAGCTTCAAGTTGGCCAACGCTTCGAAAGTGCCTACAGCATCTGCGCCGGCGCCGGCGTTTTCTTCTTCGCCTTCATCCTCTTCTTCACTTTCCTCCTCAACCTGGGCCGTCCAGCCCGGCCGGGTGACCTTGGTCGCACGCTGCAGAAACGTTTGGCCGCTTACCTCGAACAAGACCTCGGTGCTCAAGTAGAGCTTTTCAGGCAGAAATTGGATGACGTAGCGTTTGACGATGGCCAGGTATACCGCGCGCTCGTCAGCGCTGAGCTGGCCCACGTCGATCTTCACGGCCGTGGGAATGATCGCCGTGTGTGCTGAAACCTTGCCATCATCAAATGCCCGGCTTTTTCGCGCGGAGTCCACACCGCTGAACATACCTGCCAAGTCGGGTAGAGCCTGGCTCAGCAGATCCAGCGTCGTCGGCGCTTCGGCAAACTGTTCGTCTGACAGATAGCTGCAATCGGAGCGGTTATAGGTAATCGCCTTGTATTTCTCGCGCAGCGCCTGAGTCAGCTCTAGCGTTTTCTCAGCGTCAATGCCGTGTTTCTTGCTCATGTACACCTGAAGATCCAGCAACGCGAACGGTAGTGGTGCCGGCGTCTTTTTCTCCACGATAATGGATTGGGTCACCGTTGCCTGCTTCTGACGACAGGCGTCGGCGACCTGGTTGGCGTACTGCTCATCGATGATGCGGTTCTTATCGTCAACGGGCGCATCGGTTGAAGCGATCAGTCGAGGCTTAATGAGACCTCGGCCGGAGGAAAAGGCCAAACTGGCGGCAACGGTGTAGAAGAAAGCGCCGGCATGCCCCTTGTGCGCCAAGTAGCGATTTACGATCAAGCCAAGGATCGGGGTCTGCACCCGGCCCACCGACAGTACGCCTTTGACGCCCTTGGCCTGGGCAGCCAGGGTGCACGCGCGGGTCATGTTGAAACCGTACAACTGATCACCGATGCTGCGGGCCAGAGCTTTCTGGTACAGACCGAAGAATTCGCGATTGTCTCGCAAACTATCCAGCGCCTTGCGGGCAGCGTTGGCGTTGAGGTCGTTGATCAGGATGCGTTTGACCGGTGCGGTGTTGCGGTAATACTCCAGCACTTCCTCGACCAGCAGCTGGCCTTCGTCGTCCGGATCGCCGGCGTGCACGATTTCGGTGGCTTTGCCGATCAGTTGGCCAACGATCTTGAGCTGCGACTCGGTCTTGGCGATCGGCTGGTATTTGTGAGGCCGCAGCTTGAGCGGCAGGTCGGTGGCGACCCAGTTTTTGTAAGCCGGATTGTGCACCTCGGGCGGCGCCAGTTGCAGCAGGTGGCCAACATACCAGATCACCACATCGGGCCCGGACTGGATGTAGCCCTCTCGGCGATGTGGACTGCCCAGCGCCTCGGCAATCACCTTGGCCAAGTCGGGTTTTTCAGCAATAAAAACGCGCATATACACCTCTAACTCAAAAAAGGGCTTAGCCCATTACCTTGCCGAACGTGTCATTGATTTTTTTGTTTGAGCCCTTATCAGCCCCGGGGCAGCTGTCTAGGAATTGCCCGCGCGCCGTCGCTGTTTTGCCCCAATTGATCTTTCCGTGCTTTTTCACCGTGATTCCGAAGTAATCGGCTTCCGCACTGCTGCACTCACTACCCCCGCTATTGCCGGTGAGCTTTCCGAACATGCACAGCACCGTTTTGCACGGGTCTTTGGCAGATGCCGGCGTGACGACGCTTGCGCTGAAAATCAGCACCAAGGCAGCCAGAATCCGCCGGCCTTGAGCGTTTTTCGGGGGATAGCCGGACACGCGGCTATCAGAACGGAGGCACGGCTGCGCCTCCACACAAGTGGTAAGTTTCATGATTTATTCCTTAGATAGCTGACACTGCATAAGAGCAGTTGGCGGTATTGCGCTTAATCGTCTGCGTGTTGTGCATGCGGCTTGATGGCTGCTGCGGCTGCCTGCGGTTGCCTGCGGTTGCCTGCGGTTGCCTGCGGTTGCGAGGTTTGAGCAGCTGCCCCGCCTGGAATCCAGCGCTTTTTGTGCTCCACCTGGAGCTGCTGAGCGTGCGGATCTGCAACTGACGCTTTTTGGTCCACAACACGCACTGGTACAGTCAGTGCGTCAATTTGTGTTGCGTCAGCGATAGGCAGTGAAGGCGGCGGGATTTTTGAGCGAGCATCTAGGACTTTATCCTCGTAATAGAAAATCTTGCGCGCCTTGATTTTCATTGGAGCGGTGGTTTTTGTGCCTTGGACGAACACCAGCTGTTGGTCATATGGCAGCTCGTTGATGTCCTGTGGATGCATCAGAGGTGTTGCCTGATCACTGTAATTGTCCGTCTGGTTGCGCTCATTGATATTGCGCTTGCCCAGTGACTGGGTCTGCACTCTAACCGTTCGGTTACCTAACCTGGCGCTGTACTCCTTGGCCAATTCGATATCACCAGGCGCAAATACGATCTCAATATGGAACGCCTTCATGATGGCGTTGCCTTTCTCAACACCGTACACAGCACGAATCTGATCCTTACCCTGAAAAATTATGAAATAGCGCAAACCTGCGCCTCGAGTCAGTGCAGGAGCAGTTTCCATGATTTCCATTCGGCCCATGATCGCAAACTCATCCATAAGCAGCGCGAGCTGGTACTTGTACTTGAGTGTCCCATCAGAACAATGCCCACCGAGCTCAGGCAATGGCTTGGAGTTTTGCCGTATAGCCTGAGTAAAAAACAGGTTCATCAATGGGCCGAACTTTTTCAGCGATTCCTCAGACATGCTGAAGTAAATCGTGGTTTTTTCCTGCCTGGCCATGGAAAAATCAATTTGAAGATCAGATCTGCCAGGTGACAAAGCCCAAGCGACGGTCTTCTCTGCGTAAATTGAGAGCACATCGCGCACGATGTCTGCAGTGGTCGACCAGCCACTACTTTTGTTTTTGGATGCCTCCAAAACACCATTGAGTTCACGCAGTGTTTCAGTGGAAAGCGCCTCAGGACCGCTACTGCGCTCTTTAAGGACTTGCTGAGCCCAGACGCCCATAGCAGAACCTAAAGAAGCTACCTCGTAGGCTTGAGGAAGCGTGAACGGCATAGCTGGCGTTTCTATCAGGTATAGCAAAACAGCAGTGAATACATTGCCCGCCTTGGTATACCACTCCTGGTTTTTCTCGTTGCTTGATACAAATAACACGCTGGCCAGCGTTCGGATTTCACCCAATCGATAGAGAGGATCCTGGCTGATCTGTGACAGAGGGTTCCAGCGGTGCGTTTCCAACAACTCAGGGGAAAAGCGAAATACCTTGTGCCCCGCTGAAGCCCGAAAACCTGATGTCAGTTGCCAATTTTCAAACTTTGGATCGTTAATCACCATTGAATCTGGGTAAGAAAGAGCGTTTGGAACTACTTCTCCCACACCTTTACCTGTTCCTGGTGGTGCAGCCAGCATTACAAATTGCTGACCGTAACTGGCCAGAAACGAGTTGTTTGATGGGTGTCGGCCAATCAGGAACGCCGGATATTCCTCAATGCGCGTTTGCGGGTTTTTTGGGCTGTATGCCAATGATTTAGCCATGATGAAGCGCCTCATCTGCCGATTGGAAAGCTTGAACGCCGTGGCAAAGTAACGCGTGCGTACGTTCACAACCCCGGCGCTCAGTCATGGTCATGCCCTTTTACCTGAGACAGGGCACTGCTCAGGGCCTGCTGGGCATTGCCCTGCATTTGAAGCGAAAGCTGGTTTTTCTGCAGCTCCTGAGCTTTTAACTGGTTGGCCTGTATCTGTATGAGGTTGGTATTGATCAGCAGCAACTGCTCGTTTTGCCGCTGAAGTTGAGCCGGCGTGACACAACCTGTCAGGCAGGCGATGACCGTAGCGGCCACGAGGATGGCGCAAATGTTCATGTTGGAGACCTTTGAATGGTGATCGAGTTGAGTTTGCGGAACCGCATTAATCGATGGCTTAGGGTTAATGGTCAACTTGATTGGCATGGCGCCATTTCAGGTAATCTTCAACTCGCCAGAATCCTGCTGACATCGAGTTATTCTTCAACGTCCACCAGGTTTCGCCTTCCTGGACGTAGTCACGGCAATCTTGATCGAGCTGACCACGCGGATCATCGCTTGCGATTTCGGACTCTGATTCCCCCTCAAAAGCGTCATGTAGCGATTGATCGTAGTCATCGTGATCGTTTTCAAACGTCAACTCAGGCTCATGTCTATCACCATGTTGGATCCGGGCCCACTCATCACGTACGTCCTGTTCGTCACAACCGTAGAAGGCCACCATTTCGCAAAAGTGCTGCAGCGCTTCTGGCGGGATATCTGTTAGTTCGAGTTCCAGTACCCGCGCAATGAAAGGCTCCTGCGCTTTGACAAGCAGCCTTTCATCCCTCCACTCGTTCTCCGAATAAGCATCCTCGAGCATCCTTTGCTCACGACACTGCTCGCTGGCCTCCTCTTGATCCAGGCGAGCCTGCTCTATCACCTGCTGCCAATCCGGTGGCGGTGGACAGACGCCTTTGTCGATCAGCCCGGCATTGATCACGGTGAGCAAACTCATGTTTTGCTCAGGCACCGGAGTGGTGACGATGGGGTTTGCAGACAGATCCTCGATCGCGGCCGGCAATCCACGCTTCATGCGGCCCGTGCCCACCCGTTCAACCAAATAGCGCTCTCCCCAGGCACTACCACGGGCTTTTTGGCCTTCCTTTTCCATGCTCATGGTGTATTTCATCAGCCATTTGTGCATAAACCGTTGGCGTTCAGGCGCCATGCGCAGGGAAATATCATGAAAGCGTTGATAAAAGGCTTCGTCGTGCCCGCAATCCAGGCTGTCGCCTTCGTGCGCCACTTCGTGTTCGACCAGCCCGAAAATGTACGCTGCGGTTTTCATGGGTTCGGTTTTCAAGCTTTTGACAATTTTGCAGTCAATGGCAAGGTAGCTTTTCCCGTCCGTCCACGCTTCATTGGTATTGGATTCACCGAGCAGCACATGCATGCGGTCTTTACTACTGCGTACGGTGCCGTCTCTCCAACGCTCGACGCCCATACAGGCGCCGGCGTAATGCTGCAAACACCAACGCAGCGCCACCCATGCCCGGCGAGTTTCCTTGTCCAGCGCCTTTTTCTCGTCAACAATCGCGGTTCGCTCAAGGAACGCTTTTTTCAAGGTTGAAAAAGCTACCAACTGAGGCGTTTCCTGCCAGTAGTAAGGAAAGCGACTCTGATTGCTCTGACTGTCCGCCACCAGGTGACCGACCACGCGTTCAAGCACTTCCACAAAATCGTCAACGCTGTGGCACCCAAAACGCTCGAGTGTTTGAGGATGAATCACCTGGATGATGCCCTGCTGGGCGATCGCTTCACCTTTAGGTACATCACGGCTGTAAGCCGCCGAGTAGGTGTTGTTATGCTCCCGATGGGCCTTTCCAAAAAATGCATCAAGGGTCACATGCCGTTTACCGGGCAGCACGGTGATCACTTCTTCTTTCCAGAAGATGTCATTTAGGCGCGGATCACCGCTGAGCAACAATCGCGCCGATTTTTCGCGGCGAGCTTCGGTTTTACGATGTGCCCCCAATCGACCCGAAACCTTGTCAGCCAGCGGACCAAACACCTTGGCGATGGCTTTCCAGACGGAACAGGTCTTACGCAGAATCTCAGTCCTGGACACGTTAAGCCCGATCGCCTTTTTGGAAACGATTAGCCCCCCAGCACCCCAAATGTGCGAGGCATCGTGACGTACCAGAACGCCCTGGTTATAAATTGCGACCGCGCCTTCTTCTTTAATCCGGTAGTACGCCCATTCGTCTTCAAAATCCCATTTCTCAGCAGTCGGATCACGCGTGATTACCCGATCATTGAGCTCAACGCTGATGCTGGTATAGCGCACCAAGTCCCGGATCTCCTGGACGGCCGACATCAGTTCCAGGTCGTTGAGCGGTTCGTACCAGGTACCTACGATCATGCAGCCGGGCAAATGATCACCCAGATCCTCGAGGTCGTAGCTGTAGCCCATCTGCTGGGTATCAACGTTCATGTGCCAATGGTTGGAAAACCACTGCGTTTTGGCGTGCGCCATGATTTGTCCGCGGCCCAGACGAAAACGCCCATAGGTAGCATCACCTTCTTGGTGAGGAGTACCAAATCGGCCAAAGTAGCGCAGCACATCCTCTCGACTGGCGAAGCCTCGGCCGTCATCGGCGCATTTGAAGCCTTCTTTGGTCATCGTCAGCTGAACCGTTCTGGCGCCGGCATCGACAGCGTTCATCAGCAGCTCGATCAGAGCTTTACCGATCGATCCAGCTTGGCTGTAAATAATGTGGTGAATAATTTGTGGATCCAGTTCAAAGGGCAGCCGCATACGACACCTCGTTAAAAGTGGTTATAAAAAAGGGGGTTTAACTCCAAGCCGAACAGCGCGCAGCAGTGAGCCCCAGGGGGCTCTTTCAGCTGTGAGGCAAGGGAATGTGAATATGGGAATGGCCGAGCAGATTACGGTCGCCAGGATTCAAGGCAGCGCCGTAGGAGGCATTGCTATTTACGAATGCAATTAAGCGTTTACAGTGAGTTTTTGCCTAGCCAGCTCAATCACCGCATCCAGCGCCGCGCCGCGCTGTAACTTTTCATCAATAGCCTGCAAAACGAATGCGTTGATGGAAATGTGCTGTTCAGCGCTCTTAGCATGGACAGCATCACGCTGTTCTGTTGTTGCAAACCGGATCAT
Source organism: Pseudomonas sp. TREG-RG-20F-10-E-6-01 (assembly GCF_022662455.1). NCBI lineage: Bacteria > Pseudomonadati > Pseudomonadota > Gammaproteobacteria > Pseudomonadales > Pseudomonadaceae > Pseudomonas > Pseudomonas sp. TREG-RG-20F-10-E-6-01. The sequence goes on from NZ_JAKNQP010000021.1 coordinate 44,437, forward strand.
AAATTTGGGGGCATTGATCGTGTTATCAGTCACAGTCAGTCCTTGAGGCCTTTGAGGCTGGATTGGGGAGGATGAAGGAACCTACAAAGATTGATTTGGCAGTCCTAATCAATTGCTCTTGCGGGTCGTCTCATTTTTTACCACTGGTGTTGAGGTATTCGCCCTTGTATTCGAATTGGCGAAGTTCTCTGTTATTGGCAAAGCGAGCATCGCCATGCAGTGAGGTCTTAGGTTTTAACCGCATGAAGATGGCCATCACGGTAATACCGACAGGCATGAATGTCAGCGCTGCGGTAACGCACCATGACCAGGGCAGGTACAGAATGCGCCGGTCATTGAGCGGTATGTGCCGGGCATCCCACAGCGTGGCCCAAGACAGCCCGGCGAAGCTGCTTTGCGTCAAATGCAGGAACAGCGCACCGCCTGCGTAAAGACCGGCCACGAAGCACACCAACATCAATGTGATGACAAGTAGTGTCATTTTCCACCACATAACGGCCTCCTATCAGCTGTGCTTGGCATTGAGCAATGCCAGCTTGTGTTCGGGTTCGTAATGCACTTCCAGGATGTGCGTATTTTCCATGTACACCACCACATCGAATGAGGATCGCACCAGGCGATCGATGTAGCTGTAATCCAGGCCGATGCCGATCGGTGATTGCTTGATCAAGCCGCACACCCGCGCGAAGCCCGCTTCGGCATCGTTAGCGTGCGCCGTACACACAGTGCCTCTGGTACCGGTGTTGAGCATTTCGATGTAATGCCACACCTCGTCGCCGGTGATCTCGGCCAGGAAAAGGTGATCCGGCTTCATGCGCAGCGAGCTGGCCACCAGCGCCTTGGGCGTAACGTGGGTGCCGTAAAGCAGATGCACGTGGTTGGGATGGAAAGGCATCTGGTCCTCCAGCATCTCCTGGATCGTGACCATGCGTCGATGCGTCGGGAAAAGGTCGACCAACGACTTTCCAAATGTGGTCTTGCCCGAGCCAGGCCCACCAAAAATGATGATGTTTTGTCGATTATCGACGGCCAGGCGCATAAACCGATCCCATTCCCCCGATCTGTGCGCAGCTTGCATTAGCTGTTGCCACTGAGCCAGTTCGGTTTTGGGCGCCGAGATTGCCTGAGCCCTGTCGTAGCGACCGCTGTTGACGTAATCCTCGTGTGTGAAGCGCTGCAACGAGGGTTTACGAAAAGTCATCGACAGGGTTTTTCGCTCGCAGGCCGGGGGCATGACGATCTGGCCACGTTCGGCGCCCGGAAGCTCAACTGTGTGAATGGGCTTATGCGGCGACAGATCTCGTAAGTTGAACGCCGCCAAGCTGTTGGCCAGCCTCCAGCACAATCCGAAGTCCAGCCAAGGAGCCGGCTCATACTGCCAGCCTTCAGGGCCATCAATCCAAAACTCAAACGGTCGATTGATCGCCACATCCGTAGTACCTGGACGGTTCAACCGCTCGGTTACACCGGATTGATCCAGGAAGTCCTGGGCCAGGGTGGCATCGTTGAAATCATCGTCCAGCGGCGCTGGAGCACTGTTGTTCATCCTGCCCCCTTAGCGGTTTTCATATACGGTCGAGAAGTCGATGTCGCGCGCGATAATTACGTTAATCACGGTGCCCGCCATGACATGGCCGGTGTCCGCAACATTGATCGAGCTGTCCAGCACTTTGCTGGCCATGCTCTCGACGTTCTGCTCGCTGTTATTGACGGTGTAGCCTGAGCCACCTGTTTTTTGCGTAGTGTTGACCAGCGCTTGCATCCCGTCCTGAAAGAGCGACAGCATCACCGCACCTTGGAATTTCTGTTTCCAGTGATGATCAATCCAGGCTTCCGTACCACTGGCGCCCATGGGCCCTGCCCCCAGACTGTCGATGCGCACTCGGGTACCGGACTGCGTTTCAAGCATGTTCCACACGGTAAACACGCTGGTTTCACCTGCCATTACTAAAACCGTCTGCTCGCCTGTGAGTTTGTCGCCGGCATCGGCTATCACCGTCGAGCCGTCTGCCGAGTACAGCGGATCCGTCAGGCGACAATCGACCAGGCCGGGGTGTGTGGTGACGATTTCGGTGTACAGCGCGCAACGCGTGTATGTGGCGTGACTGATCAGGTACTTGCCAGAGGGTGCCAGGTAGGCCTTGGATGAAGCGAAGGTGGTGCCCGACAGATGACTCAAGCTTGCCTTATTCCTTGATGATCCGTCGCTAGAGCCATCCAGGCCGCCACTGTCCTGCCCATAGGACTGCCTGTGAGGTGATTCACCCGATACAGAGGATTTTTCCGTGCTGCCTGCAGCGCCGTATTTCGAAACATCCTGCACTGTTGGTGTCACGACCAGGCTCGCATTCATCTTACGCATCGCCGGCGTGAAGGACTTCTCATTGCCCGAACCCGTCGAAGTTACGCCGCCGTTACCAGCAGTGCCTGCCGTGCTTTTGCCCCCAGGAGGCGTGCTATTTCTCTCGGCGGTTAACCGATCTTGTTCTTCCTGAGCTTTTCTAGCGGCGTCAGCTTCGGCATTCTTGCGCAACTGCTCGGCCTGCGCCTTTTTCATCCCATCATCGCTACCTTTGTCGACCGCCAAGGTGGCATCAGGCTTAGCGGTTGCCTCGTCCACGTCAACGGTACCGCTCTTCATTTGGCGATAGACCATAATCCACACCCCCACCACGATGACCAAAAAAACAACCACGACTGCGGCAATGCTGAGAATCAGTTTCAGTTTGGCTTGATTTCCTCCTTTGGATTTCTTGCCTAGGTCAAACTGGCCGCGCGCTTGGCTGGATTGAGCGGTGGCAGCATCGGCATCCTCTGTGCTGTTCTCGAAAGTAGGCGCTTGATCATTGGTCTGCATGTTTGAGCTCCCGGATCTCGCCTGTGGTAGTGCCGTTGAAGTTGTAGCCAGTGCCGATCGGATTAACGGGGCGGGCTTCAAAGACCAACTTGTTCAGACGAAAACGAAACAATTGGCTGACGCCGTGCACGACCACGATGTTCTGTTCGTTGTGGGCATCGGCCAGCGTTTCGGTACCGTCTGGCAGTACCTGGTACAGCACAGGACGCGGGCCATTGGTGGCGAACCGAAAACAGGTAAGCAAACCGTTGTCCCAGCTTTCAGAAGGGGAAATGCTTTTATCCCCTCGGCGCTGGTAAACCCTGTTTTGTACAGGACCTGCGCACGGGTTGAGTTCGCCGCGTGGCGCTGCGGCCACCACCTTCTTCACAGGATCTGGGTAGTTCCAACGCAATAGGTAAGTGGTGTCAGCCACGCGACCTACCAGTTTGAGTTCCAGCAGGTAGGTACGTCGGTTGGTATTGATGATCAGGTTGGTGTTGGGCTCCTCATCGGTGATCGGCTTGATGGTCACCAGGTTGCCGGCCTTGTTCGCACCAATGGACCAAGCAGCGGGATCACCCATCGCCATGAGGCCCGAGTCCTCGTTGACCGTCTCGGCTGGTGGAAACTGGATCAGCGACCCGCGCCCAATCGCTGCCTGGACTCGGTAGACCTGATCGGGGCTGTAGGTTGCTGTCTGGATGCGCCGATCAAGCGTCGAGCCGTCGCCCAGGCTCTCGGCAAAGGCACCAGGTGCCCCCAGTACGAGCAGCACCAACGCGATTCCGGCGGTGATGGCGTTACGAGCCACGGCAGCTTGGCCATTACTTGTCATGAGACACCCCCACCTCTTGGGTCGGTGTGAATGACTTCACCCCAAACGCACGTGGGTTGAGCCACTGGTCACCGGCATTTTTGGTTGGGTTTTTATAGTCATAGGTAATCGTGTCGATCCAGACCGCAGGCTTGAGCTGGGGATCTGGCACACCGTGGTTGTCCAGCACGGTCTTGGTGATACGCACCTGGGCGGTGCCCTGGCCGTCTTTGCGCTCCAGGAAGTTGATGTTGTTGATCACAACGCCCATCTGACGCTTGTCGCCCAGCACGGCCAGGTAGCCTTTGGATGACAGCTGGAAATTCTTGTAGCTCGCGAAGGTATCGTCGTGGGACATCAACTCGACCATATGGTATTGGGCGCTATTGCCAGCAAAGCTATAGCTCTCACGAAAGCGCACGTACGTGGCCAGCCAGTATTCATCGTCGATCTGCTCTGCTGATTTGACCTGGCTGACAGGCTTAACCACGTCGGTAAAACCAGAGTTGCTGTCCACGCGCACCAGGTAAGTTTCAACGGTCTTGAGCGGGGTCAGGCCCAACACAGCTGCGATCGACATAAAGGTCAGCACGCCGAAGAACATGGCCAGGCGATTGGAGTTGCGCGCTTTGCGCTGCAGATCGGTCGCCACGTTGCTTTCGAACCAACGGGCAGCGTGCACATAGGCTTGCTGAGAGAGGCTGATTTCCTGCTGAGTCGCGGCATCGATGCTGCTACGAGCGGCCAGCTGCCGCTCGCGCTCGATGACGTCTTGTTTTGATCGGCGGGTCTTAATCGTCATGGCTGGGCGGCCTCGTCTGAAACGGTGGTTTGTGCTACTACCTTTTTGCTGGGCACTGCCCGTCCTGGAGCAGCAACTGAGGCGGGGACGATGTGGGCAGAAGGGTGTACGCCCATGCTTTCCCAATCACCCGTGGTACAGGTGGGTTTAGGCGGTGAACTGCACCCCGCCAGGCAGGCAGCCGAAAGCAGCCCGCTTAATGCAAGTCTGAAAATCATTGAGGGTTACCTGTTGTAGCGAGGAAGAATCTTACGCGGCTGAGGACTGGAGTCTTCGAGAGGACATTACGTAATGTTATTGCGACCTTTACCGCGCACTTTCGAAATACCGGCGGCGACACCACTAGTCATGCGTTTAGCAGCACCAAATCCAGAAATTTGGCTGATAAGCCCTCCTCCCGAAGGACCTCCTCCCATAATTGAAGCAGCTTGACTGGGTAGCTCAATTACAAGCGCGGTGAACGTTAGGAAAACAAGCAAAATCGTAAGGTTACCTGCCAGGCTTGTATTCATAGTACCGTCACTGATCATCACGGTATTGATAAAGGCAATTTCTATTGCTAGGACTACTGAAATCAGCACCTGAGCCAACATGAATCCCGCTATCGCTGAAACCCAACCATAGAAGTACTGCCTGGTTTGATCAAACATCATAAAGGCAACAAATAAGGGACCCACGGCCAAAATTATTGTTGTGGATACTTTAAGTATAAAAAGCGTGGCTACTGCAGCCAGTAGAAATGGTATCCCTCCAAGTACAAAAAAAACGACTCCCTGTATTCCAAGCCAGACATCAGCAAAACTATTGGTAACGATGTTGAAGTTCATAGCAGCAATAAGGGTCTGCAAATTATCACAATAAGTCACAACCAGGCTGTCGATTTGGTTAGTTTGAGCCCCCTCCTGACCGGACAAAATCCCACCCATCCAGTTAGGAAACTCGGTTACAAAGGGGACGATTGTATCTACGTACCACGGTATATTGAAGGCGCATGCTGCAACACAAGCCATTTTCACGATTTCTTTTACCGCATCCTCGAAAGCGACACTCATGCCTCGATACAACCATTGAATACTTCGAAGCGTAAAATGAAGTAACCACATCGTCCCGAATAGAGCCCCTAGGCCCAACATTACCTTAGACATGCCAGTTACCAAGGTGCTCTTCAACGCCGCATCAACGAAAGAAAACAACGTTTGAGCAATGTTGGTTAAGTTCATATATTCACCTTCTAATCTGACCTAGTAAAAGAGGTGCCATCAAAGCTTAAAATATCTTTTTCCAGACGCATGGTTGCAAGACCACCAAACATACTTAAGACTGTATTTGATTCTGCCTTTGCTTCAAGCTTTCTGTTACTTGTAGTTGGCTTGCCTACGCCAAAAGCATCCTGAGTAGTAGCAATATCAACGTGAAAATTTTCACCATCTCTAGAGATGATCATCACATAAGAAGGCTTGAGCATCCGCTCATTGTTCTTACCTACCCATTTCCCAACGAAACCGTCACCTTTCCCTTCGCCGCAACCTGAGACAAAAAAGGCTATAAAAATAAATACTACCCACAACTTAGTATTCCGAATCACAATTTAATCTCCAATATTTTTGGTAAACTAGTCATATTTTGGAATGACATTAGACTTCCCTTTCATATAATCGCTAAACGCTTGTGCGCGCTTAGCGTCTTCCATTTTATCTTGCTGCTGCTGGAGCATTTGCATATTGGCCAGGCGCATTTGCTGATTATTCTGCTCGATCAACTCCTGCTGGTATCGCAATTGCAAATCCTCCTTCTGCTGTGGGGTTTCCACGGTATCCAGTTTCGCACGTAACATCTCGGCATTTGTAACCCGCACCGTGCTGGCATTGTATGTGCGCTCCAGCGCATCCGTGGCGGCCAGCATCTGATCGAAACGCGCCTGCACGCTGGCATTGCTCGACGTCAGGCCATAGCGGCTGCGAAGCCCTGCAATATCCTGCACTGAACTGTAGACCTCTGACCAATCGCCCATTGGCAGGACCTTGTTCATGGCCGGATTGCTTAAAAAACTGCCTAGCTTGTCGTTACCAGTGACCATGCTTTTATAATTGTTGTACTGCGCCTCTGCCTGCCGAATGGCGTCCTTGGCCGTGTTCAGCGCATCCAGGGCCTGTTTGGCCTGAGCTACCGCATTACTTTCCAACAAAGCCGCCCCAATGCCATCAAAGGTCGGCACGCCTCCTGCGTACACCAGCTGGGTTCCCCCAAAGACAACGGCGCTGAGCGTCATTGCTAAAAGTTTCTTTTTCATGAGTTGAACTCCGATTTCGCGTCGATACCCAACCGTTTCAGGCACCTGCATATTTATTGGCTAACGGCTATCGATCGAGCTTCCAGGCCTTCAAAAACGCCGGCATCCAGACTTGAGCATCGCGTGTCTGCAGATCTGCACGAATTCGTCTCGCATCGTGGTAGGCAGGCAGCCATACATCGGGATCGTCGGTGTTAAGCCGCAGGCGCACCGCTTCGGCAATCAGAAACTCATCGACCCAGATCGCAGGGTCAGTAGTTCCCAGTTCCTGGCGCACACGTTCGGCGACGGGTAGGTTCTTATTTGTCGCAGACAGCAGCGGTAGCCAGTATTTGAGTTGGTCGGTCAATTCAAACTTGAGCTTGACCGCTTGATGTCCTTGCACCACCACCATCTCGCGGCTGAGCTTGCCCATGTCAGCAATGGCATCGAACACTTTGCCGTGAACCCCAAACTTGCCGTAGTTCTCACGATTGGCTTTGTCGTTGGGCAACCATATGGCCGTGATCATTTGCTGGATGACTGCCGGAGCGTATTTTGTCTCCAGAGCGTCCTCCGGCGACTGAGTGTCCATGATCATGATCTCGCCGCGCATCCGGCCGCTCTTGAGGATTTCATGCATGGCGTCGGCGGTACGTTCGAACGAGAGCGGTGCCCAGTATTCAGCGATGAAGTTCAACAGCAAGCTGCCAGGTCGCGCCTGGTGCATGGTGCGCTTGAGGTAAAACAAAATAGTCAGTAACGCCTCGACCACTTCCGGGTGCCGATTGGAATACTCTTTCTTGATGATCTGCGTACAGTCAAACGCCAGACGCCGATAGGTTTTCGGATCGAACTGGTGAGTTGGTGAGTCCAGTACCCAACCGTACTGACCCTCCCGGCCATCCACCGATCGGCACCATTTAGCCAGACGACTGCGAAGGCTGTTGGGACCTTTATTAGTCAAGTTCTGCACAAGCAATGACATGCCGCGATTACGGACGTTGGCATGGCGCATCACCGCATCGATCGAATCCTGAATATCCTTATCTTCTTCCTCGTCGCGATTCTGGTTGCCGGTGCCGCGACCAGCGCAGCACCGCACTAGGTCAAACAGCACTTGGCGCAGCCCTGGGCTATCCGGCAGCTGAAAGAGGTTCATGCCGGTGAACTGGCCTGGCAGCATGGTGAAGTACTGCGTACCAAGCGCCATCAGGATATGTTTTAGCGATTCGTTATAATCGATGGAGAACACCAACGGATCAAAGCGGCTAAAAAACGTCAGAACCGAAGCCGCCACGACGGTCTTACCTACACCAGACTGCCCCGTCAGAGACATGTGACCGGGCAACATTTCGCCGAGGTTGTTCTGGCCCGGTGGGCTGTCATGTGGATTAAGCACGTACAATGCCTTGTTCGGCGTGAGCATGGGTATTAGACCGCTGCCGTCTCCTACCGGGTTGCCCTTGGCCTTGCCGGACGGTGTGGCATGCAAGGAGAAGCTGCAGGCCAGGTTCTCGGTCGACTTCACCATCGGGTACATGGCCTCGGTCACGCCAGGGTACTGTGTGCACCAAGTGTCGATGTTGCTCATGGTGGAGCGCACAAACGTGGCGTCATGTACCGAGAACACCGATTCCATCTTGGCGCCATTCGCAATCGCGGCATCGGGCGTATCGCCATAGACGATTAGCGAAGCGTGATAGCGTCCGAAAGCCTTTTCACCCATGGTGATATCCTGAATCGCTTTTTGAAGCTCCTTGGTTTGAGGTGAATCATCTTCGACAGCTCCCAGGTCAGCGATATGCTTTTTGAAATCGCTCTTGGCCTTGTTACGGTCTTCGAAGATGAACGTCTGCACCAGGGTGAAAGCAAACTGCTGCTCGATCGCCTCATCCCACATGCCGGGGTAGGAACCACCGCCTGGGTAGTCGCGCAGATCGTAGGTTGTCGCAAAACGCTTGCCCCCGACGTTGGGCCGGTTCTCGATGAAATCGTACTGATTGAAGCTGGTAACACTGTCGATCATGGCGTCACCCAGACGCGTATCACTGACCAGCACATCCTTGGCGTGACCATTGAGCAGGAGACCGAAATACCGGGCCGTCTGCGAGTACAGCGCACCATGCTCGTTTTCTTCCAAACCCATGAAGGCCGGGTCATATTTTTCGAGCATTGTCTTTGAAATGGTCAGCAGCTCGCTCATGCGCCCGATGCCTTCATCCAGGTCTCGGTACTTGAGGATCAGGGCCATGCTGTAACCGACCTCAAGGAAGGTGCCGTCACGAAACGGAGCCGTGTAGGCATCCACGAAGTCCTGCAGCACTGGCAGCGGCAAATCGTACTGGGTATTCAGTTCGATACCGGTCTTGGTGGTAAAAGCTTGCAGCATCAGGTTCTTACCTTCCTTTTTGCCCAATGCCACGAAATAGCGGTTGAGTTGGTAGTAGAACTTGATGAGTTCGTCATCATCACGGGTATCGTGAGAGATGCCTTTAAGCACAATGAGGCTAATGAGGCGATTGCCGTCCAGTGTCGACATGTGCTCGTGTACGGGGTACTTCATCGCCGGCACTTTCACTTCCGGCGGCAATACGTGTTTGTGAAAAGCGCTCGCCATAAAATTTGCTCCAACGAGGATTAAAGGAGGTCAGCAACAAGGGCTTGCCGTAGGTGAAGTTCAGCTTGAGCCGCCGCACTGCGAAACGAACACGGCGCAGATACTGGGGATCGATCAAACAGATAAGGCGCAGTACGACCAGCGCCGAGAGGAACAGGCCCGCGATAGTGAGCCCCCAGACCCACGAGAGCAGCGCAGTGGCGGCGACGCCGAAGATCAAGGCCCCCATCAAAAGACCAACCAGCGGCATGATGGGGACATTCCAGTACATCGCCGGCCGGCTCATGCCGTTGTAGCTGGGACAGATCAGTTTTTTGAGGGCATCGTTAGCAGCCATCACACCTCCTAGACGATTAAAGGGTTAGGCCGGGGTGCCGGAGCCGAAGACTTGCCAGGCCGCAGCGCCGAGAACCATGGTCCCCCCGACCACGACAAGCACACCGACCTGCTGCAGGTAGTCCATGAAGGTGTGAGAGCGGTCACCAGTACTGCGCGCGATCAACCACTGGACGCCCGACCACATCAGGCATGCCAGCCCCAACGTACCGCCGAGGGTATAGAGTCCGAGGCGAATGTTGGTGCCCCAGGTTTGCAAAGTAGAAACCCAGTCAGCCATGGCTAGAGCGGGCATGCAGCACAACACCGCCAGGGCAATGCGTTGAATCTGACGTTGTTTATTGGTCATCAGGTGTTTCCTCTACAGGTGTTTTGGCTTGAGGTTTTGGCGCTGCAGGTGCAGGTGCAGCGTGTTGAACAGGGGGGGTCAGGCGCGGGTACTGGCGCAACACATCCCAGCTTTCGTAGGTCGGTTGAGCAGTTGTCCCGGCTGACTGTGCCGGGTTGATAGGAGCCGGATCAGCGTTTTTCACCAGGGCGGGAACCTGAACGGAGGTGGTGTCCGCATTGGCCAGCACGCGTTGTACATGGCTGGTACCGCCGAACTCTGCTTCAGCCTGCAAGCCTCGCTTCGGATTGCCGCTGTAATAACAAGAGATGGTTTTGTGCAAAGCCGTCTGCGGATCCTCACCATCTTTGCGGAATTCCACGTAACAGCTGCTCAGCACTTGAGCTGTCATCCGCAAATTGGTGCAGGGATCAAAAACCTGCTCCGCCTTGGCAACATCAAAATGCTGCCGGTTGATCTGGCCCAGGCCGATGCTAAAATTCGCGCCCTCCTTCACCAACGTTTTAACCGCCGTCATTGCTTCTTTCAGGCTCTGCGGTTGACGCGGCAACACTTTGCCGACCACGCCAATGGCATAGGGGTTGAAAGCAGATTCAGTATTGACGATAGGGGTCAGCGTGGCGGGGTGTATGGAGGGAGCGCATTGCAGGGCCAGGGCCAGGAAGGCACTGGTGGTGAGCATGTTGGGAAACTCCTTGTTTATCGATTTATGGGTGAATTAGTTCGAGGTAGAACCGGGCTCTGTCGCCGCGAAATTCTTGCTGCGTATTTCTGCTTCTTTCAGGTCATTGGCGCGCTCCATTTCATCTCTGATTGAATCCAGAGCGATGCATATGAATGCGCAACCCGCCATGATCAATCCCCCCAATATCAATGCTGCTGAAAACATGACTTGCTCCTAAAATTGGCGTTGTTCCTGCTCAGTGATCAGGGAGAACGCTGCGCCTGGTTCAGTACCAGGCGCACGTATCCGTTCTTCAGCCCTGAGCGGAAATTCCCGGTGTTGTACGCGGACAGCGCGGCCAGCAAAGCACTTTGAGGATCGGCAAACTTGTCTGAAGCCCTGACGTAATTACGCGTCAGCACCACGCCGCCGGCGTAAACGTTCGAGCAGGGGTCGTAGACCTGTTCAACTGTTAGGCCCAAATTCACCATCGTGCGCGAATTGATCTGCATCAGGCCCATGTCGATGCTGGCCCCCTTGGCGATCAAGCGTTTAGCCTCAAGCACTGCAGATCGGTAGTCCGTGGGTCGCTGGAACTTTTCTGCACCGTTTACGCCCAGCGCCCAGGGATTACCCGCTGACTCATGCTGCAGCACTGCCATCATGGTGTTGCTCGCAACAAACGGCGCACACGCCACCACCAGTGTGAGCAGGTCCATTACTGCGAACTCTGAGGCAAGGAAAAACGCCCTTGCGACGGATCCATGCTGCGGCAAAAATCCGCGAACTCATCTGCCCCAACTGCCTGTGACAGCAGAAAACCCTGCCAGGCATCGCAGCCCAGCCTGTGCAGGCTGGCAAGCTGCTCATCCGTTTCCACACCTTCGGCCAGCGTAGTCAGGTTGAACTCACGGGCAATGCTCATGATGGTCCGCACAATGCGCTCGTCGACACCACTTGAAGCGGAGCCGATGAAAGAGCGATCGATCTTCAGCGTGTCCACCGGAAAGCTCTTCAGGTAGGTCAGAGACGACCAGCCGGTGCCGAAGTCGTCAAGCGCAACGCGCACGCCCAGCGCTCGTAACGAGTGCAGGATCCGCGCTGCCTTGTCGGTGTCCGACACCAGAAAGCTTTCGGTCAGCTCCAGTTCCAGCAGGTCGGCCGGAAAGGCCGACTGGGCTAGCACCTTGCTGACACGTTCAGGCAGTGTCTCAACGAACTGGCGTCCAGACAGGTTAACGGCTACCCGCAAGTTGAGGCCCATGGCTTTCCAGCGCTGGCCCTGCTCGACCGCTTCCCGCAGAACCCAATCGCCAATCGGGGTGATCAGGTTGGTTTCTTCTGCCACCTGGATGAACTGGGACGGTGGTATCAAGCCCTGCGTGGGGTGATACCAGCGGATCAAAGCCTCGGCCCCGACGATGCGATTGGTGCGCGAGCAAAACTGTGGCTGATAGTGCAGAACAAAATGCCCGTCACGGAGCGCGACCTTTAGCTCTGCTTCCACGCGAGCCCGCGTCTGGGCCCTTTCGTTCATCTGCTCGTTGTAGAAGCGCAGTGTGTTGCGACCTTCGCCCTTGCTGCTGTACATCGCCAGATCAGCGTTGTGCAGCAGCGCGTCAACAGTAGTCCCATCACTTGGCCAAGCAGCAACGCCTATGCTTACGCTGACCTGGTAGAAACTGGTGCCAACCTGAATCGGCATTGAACAGGCCGCAAGGATCCGCTCGGCTACCACGGTGATGTCGTCCGGACTAGGCAGGTTGCACAGCAGCATGACGAACTCGTCACCCCCGAGCCTTGCAACAGTGTCGCTGTCGCGCACGCTACTACTCAAGCGGCGCGCTACTTCAACCAACACTGCATCCCCTGCGGCATGGCCATAGGTGTCATTGATTTTCTTGAACCGGTCCAGGTCGACGAACAGCACGCCCAGATAGCAATGCTGCAGACGTGACGACAAGTGGATGGCTTGTTCCATCCGGTCACGCAGTAACTCGCGGTTCGGCAATTTCGTCAGAGGATCAAACAAGGCCAGGGGATTGGCTGCACTTGGCAACTGATCCGCTATTGGCTGGATTTCGAAAGTCGTACCTGCCATTACGCTGGAGCGCTTGACCAATGCCCGGATCGGCTCCATCTGCGAAGGCTCTCGCGTTGCATCGAAAACAAACTCACCGGTCTCGTCGGCACTCTGCATGAATGCAGCAAAGGCTTCGCGTTGGGGCTCATCGATTAGAAGTTGGGCGAAGTTTGTCTTTTCCAGCTCGAAAGAAGAGAACAGCTGGGTCGCTGCTCTATTTGCATAACTGATGCGGTGTTGATCGGCACTGACAAACAGGATCGCTGAAGGCAGAGCCGATAAAATCTCGCTGTGCATGGGAAACCTCAACGCAGATACAAGTGAAAACCAAAATGGTTAATTACCGAGCGTAATTTTCTTGGCTTGATTTGATGTCAATAAAGAACGTCAATCATCACCACGCCGTCACGGCCGGCTGATGGAGACACGCACTGGCCAACCAAAGTCGGAGTGATATAGCAGCCAGCAATGAAAACGCTACCGCCCGAACCATAGCCGAAAGGCGATAAGCCCCCTGAATAGCTACCTGAAGCCATGTTGTAGTAAGTTCGATTGCCAGGATTTCCGATTCCGTACCCTTCGTAGCCGCAAGCACCTGGCCCGCCGTTGATCGATGCATAAGGGCCAGAAGCAACTCGACTTGGAGACGGATACACAGCATTGCCGGAGCCAGTCGCCACCTGGGCGCCAGGTAAATTCCCGACCACTGGAGAGCCCGAATAGTTATCGATGCCACCTGCATACGCGCCGCTGCCGCCAGAACACTCCAACAAGACACCAGCGGTGGGAGAAACTACTTGGCTGGATCCCCCCGGATACCCCCCCGTACCATCGTCGCCAGACGGGGGCCCAAAAACACTGTATCCATTTTGTGCCGGTATCCCTGTGTTCACAGGCACATACGAAATCCCCCCCTTGCCGACTACGATAGACAGTGTTTCTCCGGGCACCAGGTTCACCGGCGCCGAGAAAACAAACCCCCCAGAAGATCCTGTGCTGTAGTTGTTTGAAAAACGCCAGCCGAAACCTGAACCTCCGCCACCGGCCATCGTGACCATCGCACTCTTTACCCCGCTAGGTACGGTCCAGTTGGACGAGGCCGTGAACAAATACCGATGCGCGTTGGGCATATCGGTTGCCTTGCCCCACATCTGCCCGTTGCAGCCCAGCAATTTGCCGCTGGAATTACCTGCAATCAGGCCCAGCTGGGTGCAGGGTTGGCCCTCTACGGCTAGCCCGGTTACCTGCAAAGTGCCAGTGACCGAGGCGTCAGTTTTGATGGTGCCGGCATTATTGATGTTGTGCTTGGCGCCCGAGGCGTCCTGCATGTTGATATCCCCGGTGCGCGGCAAACTCCCGTCGCGCCGGTCAAATTCCATGAACCCAGAGCTGTCGTAGCCGTTCCGGATTGCCACCAGGCCAGCGACCGCACCGGCGTTGTTGCCGATCGGGTTGCCACCCTTAGCTACAAACACGCTCGGGTCGCCGCCCATCGAAGCCGGCATCGAAACGCCGGCATTTGCCGGGCTGGCCGTTATGGCTGCTAGTGTGGCTCGGCGCACGTCGACCTGGGCGCCATTGCCAGGCGTCATCAGCGGCGCCGATGTCGCCACCTGAAACAGCAGGTTGCAGGTTGGCACCGTGCAACCGCTTTGCGTGTCGACCTGCAGCTGGACGTTGTAGGTGATGGCCTGGCCGTTGTAGATCACCGGGTTCAGTGCCCTGCTGGGCAAAAAACCCAGGGCGTTCAGATCTGTCAGACTCGGGGTCAGCAGGCGCTCGGTGCCCAGGGTGTAACCATTACGCGTAACGCCCTGCCCTCGCTGAATCTGGGTAAAGAAAGTGGTGGCATACGTTTTGGTAGCGTCGTTAACGGTGGCCAGCTGGGTGCCGACCATCCTGGCACTGTCGTCGCGGCTTTGGTTCATCACGCCTTGCCAATAACGGTGTCCCGCATACGAAGACAATACCCCTGCTACTAACACTACGATGGCGAGTTGAGGCAATAGGTATCCGCCCTCCGCGCGCCTGGGTGGCAGGCGCGCAGTCGGTAGTTTTTTCATCATTATCGATCCTGTAGGTGACTGAGCCGCACGCGTTCGACTTCGGGGACTAACGCTGCGTATTCGCCTCGTTGAATATGAGCATTGACCTTGTGCTCACGAGGAAGGGCCTGGACACAAAGTTTGCCGTTGTCGTCAAAACGTTGATGGATGGCTAACTGAAAGCTTGAGCTCAAGAGTTCGTTCGCATTGGCTTCGCCGGCGGCCTTGGCCATCGAAGCCATGCGCTCCAGCCCGGCCGGGATGCTTTTTGCATGGACCGTGGCGAATACCAGGTGACCGTCACCAGATAAGCGAAACAACTCCGCGGCCATTTTCGCGGTGAGGACTTCGCCAAACCCAAGGATCGAAGCGTCTTTGGCTGGGAAGCAGCGCAGCGCAGCGCGCACGCCTTTTTTGTAGCCCCCAAACTCCGACACGTCGATCTGCTCGCAATAGCCTTTGCCATGGGGTCCTTCCAATAGATCCTCGGGCGGATCCTCCAGCGTTAGCGCGTACCCACCCATCAAGTGCAGTCGAGCGATGATCGTTGCGCCGAAGGTCACCGTTTTGCCTGCGCCAGTGTGCCCAAAGATCAGCACCAGACCTCCGGTCTCGCGCATCTTAGAACTCAGAAGTTGCTGCTGAACCCATTTGGGCAGTCCCAACGAGTCCAGCGGCGGGCATTGATCGCGCAACTGACGGAGTGCGTAACGTCCCTCCCGCATTCGCTGAATACGCCACCGAGTTCCGCCCGGCATGACAATCTTTTTACGACCAGGATTCTGCTTAATCCCTTCGACCAGCTGCTCTACCATTGGTAGGTATTCGGGGAGAGTGGGCTGTTGGCCAGGGAAGATGATGGTACTGCCCTGCCCATCAATGGACAGATGCACATCAGTGATCACGGGCATTGACATGGCTGAGCACTCACTTAACTTCAGGCACGGCCAAACGTGAAGACGATAGTGTTGGCATTACTCGAGTTGCACTGTGTGCCGACGGAGGTCAAATCCATTTCACTAACGCCGGTCTTCACCGTGGCGCCGTTGACCGCGACACTCAGATATTGATCGGTGTTCAATGCGGTGCTGATCTTCAAGCACTCACGGCTGGGAATAT
The DNA here is from genome assembly GCF_022662455.1 of Pseudomonas sp. TREG-RG-20F-10-E-6-01. Taxonomy (NCBI): domain Bacteria; kingdom Pseudomonadati; phylum Pseudomonadota; class Gammaproteobacteria; order Pseudomonadales; family Pseudomonadaceae; genus Pseudomonas; species Pseudomonas sp. TREG-RG-20F-10-E-6-01. The sequence goes on from NZ_JAKNQP010000021.1 coordinate 60,377, forward strand.
TATTTAGTGTGGCCTGAGCCTGCGTACCGTTAGAGGCAGGTGCAAAAGTAACAGTGCCCCATTGCGTGATCAGGTTACCGGTGGGTACTCCAGCAGACAGCTCCGTGATGCCTCCTTCGATCCATCGGTTTTGAGCCACCTGCGCGGTTGAAATGCCAGAGAAGGACGTGCGGTTTTGATAGGCCGTCTGAATCGCCGGCACCGCGGCGTTGAAAGCATCTGTGATCTTGCCTGCCCTGAAGTTGGCGAACAGCGGAACAAGTACCGCATAGCCAACTGCGGCCACCATCACAGCGATAACCAGGCCAATAGCCATTTGAGGCAGGTCCAACACCCCGCGTTGCTTTTTCATACGCTCGCCCAGGGGCTTGCGTAAACCATCTATTTGTCCTTCAGGATCAAGTCGCATTGATTGTTTATCGATTGGGACAGCCTGTCCGTTAGTGTCGATAACATCAAAATTGTGCGGATCAGTTGGGAATTTCATATGCAGCTCCTAAAGGGAGTGGAATTGAAGGTTTGATATCAACGGCACAGCGCAACCCACGTTGATTTTCCATGGATCAGCTGAAGATTTCAGAGGTGGACTCAGACGCAGTTAACGGATCGTCTGGACGTAGGTTTCGAGAGACTGGTTGAACTCGAAGTTGGCTAGCACGATCAGGCCCATAAGTGCACCGACCGACAGCATTGCTATAAAGCCGCTGAGCATTGCCTGCTGCTCCGCGCGTTGAACCTGCTTATCTCCTTGGTCGGAAGCCATGAGTAGCAGCGCCTCAGTAAAGTCGGTGCGCTCGGCGTAGTCCTCGATGCGATCCATCATGTGCAGCGGGAACAAGCCAGTGTTCAACGCAGGGGCAGGCTGGTCGGGCGTTTTTTTCAACCGGTTCAGCATTTTCCCTAAATGCTCACCCAACCACGGACCAGCGAATTGACGCATACGCTCCAAGGCTTCTTTGGGGCCGTGGTTATTGGATTGCAGCAAGATGGCCAACGACACCATGAAGATATTGGCTTGACGCTCTCGATATGTGCGCCACGGTAGCAATGGCACTCGGTCGATCCAGGATCGCATTACACCGCTCCAGTTGGCCCGACTCCAGGCAATCAGCCAGAAAAACGCCGCCAGGACCATGCACAGGAAAACACCGCCATCAACCAACCCTTGGGACAAGCTATAAAGCCAGCGGCTGAGTGACGGCCACTTCTCCAGCGGTAACACCTGCAGGTTTTGCGGGGCAATGACCAACGCATAAGCCAGGAAAAAGCCTGCAAGTGTGATCACGGTCAGCACTGGCGAAACCAGCGACATGAAGTAAGCCGACTGGATTTTGGCCGACAACCGTAGTGACCTCGCTAGATACTGCATGGCCTGTTCCAGTCGCCCATCTTCCTCGGCGGCTGTCAGCACCATCACCTCGTAATCTGGCACCGTATGCTGCAGGGCATGGGCAAATGACATGCGCTTCATTTTGTGCTGCCAGTGGTCATACAAAGCAGCCCATATACTTCGCCGCTTGCGTGCTCTTAGGGCCATTTTGGCAAGGCGTTCGGGCCCACCCATGTTGTGCCGCAGCGCAGAGGCATAGTCCTCGTAGAACTCACGCCGATTGTCGCCGAAGGTATTGAACATCCAGCGGGCCAGTGTGTAGCGCATGTTCACAACGACACCTCGACCAGTTCATATACCTCCAACGGTTCGAACTCGCGCTCCAGGTCCCGAGGGTCAATGCGCCCTTGTGAGATTTTGTATAGCGCATGCTCGTAGGCTGTTTTGCCGGTCATGTCTGGATCATCGAAAGCACTCACCCGACTCTCTCGCCAGTAGACTTCTGCCTGCTCGTCCTTACTATCGGCGATAAAATTACGGATCACTTTGTCGGGCGCCACGATCTCCGCGACTACTGTAGAGCCGGTGATACCTCGGCCCTTACAATGCTCGCAGCCGCTCTCCGCCGAGCAATAGATTTTCGAAATATCGAGACCAAATTTTTCCTGCAGCTGCTGCAGCTTTTCATCCGGCAGCACTTCAGTGGCGGGCACCTTGCAGTGATCGCAAAGCACGGGCAACAACCGCTGGAAGGCGAGCGCTGAAAAAAACTGCCGATCGGCAAGCACGTTTCTGTCAAGACCCAGCCGATTCAAACGCAATATCGCGCCGAATGCCGAAAAGATATGCAGCGTGGTGTACAGCTTGTGCCCGGTCATTACGAAGTCGGCAACGATCGAGGCAGTGGACGCATCACGGGTTTCACCGACCATGATTTCATCCGGGTCGCCGCGCAGAATGTCTAGCAACGTACCGTTGAGCGCCTTAATACTGTCGATTTGGTCCTCGTGGTCATCTTTCTGAACAGAAATCTGTGACAAATCGTAGATCTTGTATTCGACCGGGTCCTCAACGGAGTATCTCTTGCGTTGTTTACGGTTTGGGTCCGCCTCCATGCAGATTTTAAGGGATGTCGATTTGCCGGACCCTGTTGGACCGAGAAAGGCAATCAGGCCGATCGCGCGGGAGACACAAAGCTTCAGCAACTTTATTTGAGAAACCTCATAGCCAGAATCTTCAAACGTTTTGTTGCGCTCATTCAGCGTTTCAACTGCAAGGATCCGGATGACCATGTCCCAGCCGTCTACCAACCTGATGTACTTGTAACGCAGTTTGTAGTCGGTGGCTTTAAACCGCATTTTGACCATGCAGCTCATCGACTTGTTTTCCAGCGAGAAGGTGTTATGGCTGCGGGTTTTGGGCTCGGACATGTGCGTAAACAAATAACCGGCCATTTGTTTGCACTCCTCTACACCATACTGGCGATTGGGGAAAATGCGGCTGTGTACGCGGAACAGAGCCATACCGGTCTTCTCTCGGCAACACAGGTGGATATCCGTGGCATCGTCGTCGATTGCCGCATGAATTAGCTCCTCGACAAGAGACTTCGCATCACTTGATTTGTCGTCATCCCCATTGCCGTTTATCGCTTTGTTGAGGTCAGTAATCACAGCCACGGGCGCGATGCGTTCGAAAGCAATGGCGTAGCTTGCGGTGATCAGTTTCTGACGGGTATCGACATGTAAGGGCTTACCCAAGGATTGTTCAGACACCAGCACCACCGCTTCGCGGTTACCCAAATCGCCAACAACGATGTGCGACAAATCATTGCCAGTAACTTGAAAGTCCGATGAGAGGACCCTACGCAAGGTTGGAACATCGGCTTTGATTTTAACCCTTGCCGCTTTTCGCAAACTGCCAACCATCTGATCGATGGACTGCTGGGTGTCACCAGGGGCAGAGTTTTTGCGGCCACGACTCAAGAATCCACGGCCAGGTGCCGGGGTCGATGTAGTGTTCATAGATGCTCCGCAGGTTAGCGCATCAAAGGCGCCGTGATCGCTGGTGTGATGGGGTTGACTGGTGCAAATGGTTTTGCGACCGATGCTGCGCCGGCAGCTGATTGGCTACCTTCGCCGCCCAGAAAGTTCAGCATGATGGTTTTGCGCCGGTTGACACGGCCGCGCTCGTCGAGCTGAACCATGTTGATCATGTACTGCTGAATACTTTCCAGCTTCCAGCCGTCGACCTTCGAAATAAACGGCTCTTGCATGGAAACCGGCACCCGACGGCCCTTGTAGCTGACCTCTGCGACCTCCTTGCCCTTGAGGCCCCATATGGCTTCGACCACCGGCTCTGTCTCGCTGACCTCCTGCTTAACGCTTGCCAGCGGATTGGCGCCGGCACTGGTCGCGCCCAGGCCCTGATCCTTATTCTTACGGATCGCCGCATCCATTTCGGAATCCAGCAGCTGCGCTTGTTTCTGCAGTAACCGGCCGATGGTGTCCGTATCGTTTTGCAGCTTTTTTGGTGCGTCATCTGCAAAGGCCAGGCCCGATAGGGCGACCACGCAAAAAGCCGCAATAGCCGAAAGTACTGCGTTAGGGATTTGCATACGCTTTACCTTTGAATTCAAACGTCAGAGGGGTGCTCAGCTTGAAAGTCACGCTGACCACGTCGCAATTATCAGGAAGGCGCTGCGCCAGGTCCTCCAGCAGCACCGCCGAACCTGAGGCAGTAAAATCACCCGCTTTGGGCACCCACTGCTCTTCTGGGCTGTTCAGCGCTGCGTTGCCCGCGACCCGCTGCCACGACGCCGGCACTGAAATAGTGAGCCCCACGTTTTTTGTGATCTGGGCCAGATTACCTAGGGCCTGGCGTACCTGATCGACCGGCGGCAGTCCGTTTGCTTCACGAGGCACATAACTCGGCAGTTGCACCGGAATGGGCTGAATGATTTTCTCGATATCGCTATCAAACACCGGAGCCGGCCATTGCTCAGGCTTCGCCTTTAGATAACCTGCCCAGGTGGCAAAGGCCTGGGCCTTAAAGGTCAACGTGCAGGAATCTTTGGCACACTCCAACTCGCTGAGCCTCCACCCCTCAATCGAACGCTTGAGGTCTCGGGTGGTGTCCAGGTAGGCCGCCACCGCGATATGGGCCGGCACCGTGCTACTTAACGCCGCCGAGACCGCGCTTTTCAGCTCCTGTTTGCGTTGTTCAATGGCTTTTTGCCGTATCAATGCAGCGTCACGCCGCGCAGCTTCTTGAGCCTGAAAATCCACAACCCAGTACACACACCCAGCTGTCAGGACCCCTGCAACAAGCAGAATGGGCACGATGGGCAATGTGGTATGGCGGCTGAAATTCGCTTTGGCAACGTCGCGTTTTTTGATGGAGTGGCTGAGGATACTGACCGAAAATTGCCGAATATCGAGGTCATAATTGAGCTCGTAAAGCTTTTCGGACTGATCGGTGTAAACCGGATGCGGTTGACCTGAATAGCCGTTGAGGTAATCACGCAACGCCGCTATTACTTCATTGAGCGTGCCGACCAGAACCAATTGTTTAACGGGTAGTCCATCAGCGACGGCAAGCAACCAATATTGCAGTTCATTCTGGTCACCGGTCAGCGCAACCAGAACGACAAACGTGTCTTCATTCAAGGCAGTCTGTACCAAAGGTGCAGCGGCCACAGGCCTTTTACGGCTCTGTTGCTTTGACAGCAGCGCGACACTTGACCGCTCCTCGCGGTTGTCACCCTTGAAGGTCCAGACGTATTCCCAAGCCACGTCTGCGCCAAACCCCAGGTGCCTGACCTCATTACGCTTGCTCTCGAAGCCGTTCAGCGACAACCAGTCCAGCCCTGCAATCACCTGCCCGAAACCGGGAACCTCGATGAGGGCCAACATCAGTTAACGCCTTCGATGATCTGCGGCGTCAGCAGGATCAGCACTGCGCGCTGCGTAGTTGAAGTCGATACGCCTCCGCCCAACGTGGGCGACAACGTTGTATCGAACGACTTGTCAGTGGACTGTTGTTGCGTGTTGGTCTCCCCTACGAGCACCGCTGTTTCGCCATTTTGGATGCTGGTGTAGATCTGGTACTGATTGGCTGAAGATTGAGGGTATTGAAGCGTGACGCCGTTGCTCACAAACTTCTGCACCTCACCTCGAATCGAGGCATCCATCGAGAACTGCACAATCACAGATCCATTGGGCTGGATCGAACAACGCATGTTGATGAACGTGCCAGTGGTCATTTGACCCGCCTGGACACCTGGCACCACGGTAGACCCGCCGTTTAAGTTGTTACTCGACGCTGCAGAGGATTGAGCGGGATAGATAAAGTTCTGAGTATCGGCCTTCGAAATGGGCCGATTGTTCAACATCGGATAAGTAACGTCTTTGCGAACGTTGACCTTGCCTACAGTGGCCAGTGCCTGCAGAAAAGCTGAGGTCTTGGAGCTGTCACCGTTACGAATAACGCCAATCTGGCCAAAACCCGAGGAACTCTCTGACTGGGATGGAGGCGAAAAGATATTGACGTTCCATTTGCGGGTTGCATCGTTGATCAGCCAAGCCCAGTTCACACCGGTGTCATTACCTGTATTGGCGGTCAGATCAATGACCTGCATACGCATACGAATTTGACGACTTACCGATTTGTTCTCAGCGCTTATCAGCTCGTCGACTTGCTCCTGGACTTCACGCGTATCGGTAACCGTAACCACTCCCGAGGCCGAAATGGACAATTTGCCAATGCGGTTCGGCGTTAGTGCACTTTGAATTGCAGTTCTCAGTGTGCTGACTACATCCACGCTCGCTTGCATCTTGGCCGATACATCCGCGGAAGATGAAACGCTACCCGCCTGAGTGATATTGCTACCGTTACCGCCGCCGCCATTGCCGTTACTGGAGCCTGTTGTGGCCGTTTTGGCGATGGTGCTGGTAACGTCATTTGTATCTGTGATCGTGGCGATTTGGTAAGTACGGGTCACCAAACGCGAAATCAGGATGACGCCATCCTTATAGTCCCACCCAACCCCGAATTTCGATGAAATCTGGTCAAGCAACTCGGTCAAGTTCCCGCCATAGGGGTTGGCCTGGTCCAAGATGAAGGTGCGTGGCGCATTGTACATTTGAGGCGACGTAGCCATGGTGTTATATCCACCCACCCCGGACAGCATTGAGAGGCTAGGCACTGTCTGGCCAATTGGCCCACTCATGGGGATGCTGGCACTCGATGGTAAAGTGACGCCGTTGGCTGCAGCTACAGACCCACCCGCTGCGCCTTGAGCTGACGAAAGTCCGCTGGCACCACTCATGCTCTGCGCGGCAAACACTTCCAGCGGAATCATGGCGTCAGGGCTCACTCGCACTGATAGCCCTACGATTTTGCTGATCCGATCTGCAATGACCGGCAATCCAGGACGATCTGGAAATTCAAAACGAATAGGTTGAGTGAAAACAGCTGGCAGTTCGGCTTCTCTGGCAACCTTGACCGTTTTGGAGCCCAGCCAGACGCTATCGATTTCGCGCACTGCTGCGCCGCGCACAAGATCTTCCTGACGCATGCGTTCGAGGCTGGATTGAACATTTTGATTGCCTTTGGCATTTGCGTTGCGAATGCTATCGCGTTCGGCATAGGTGCCGCATCCGGCCGATACCAATGCAACGGCCACGGCAATGCCTCGCAGCAGGTACGAAGTCATGTAATTACCCCAGAGAAAATATTATTGAGCGCGGTGTCCGGACTCGGTCACGCGCAACACCCGGTTGCCCGAGTAGAGAACAGCGGAAAGGGTTACATCGGCGGCAGACAAAGATTGAAACAGACGCTTTACAACAGAGCGAAAGTCGCCCTCGAAAGTCGCGGAAGCGTTGATCGGCACGTCCACCGCCGCATCCCATACCAGCTGCCAACCGGCCTTTTTTGCCCACTTGGCCAGCGCGCGGCGCAGCGTGACGTCGGAGGTATTCAGTATCCACTGCTCGGGAATAGGCTTAAGCGGCGGCGCGATCTTAGCCACCACAACGGGTGGCACGATAGCAGCAGGAATGATTTTGGCCGGTGCAACGGTTGTAACCGTTTTCACAGGTACAACAGAAGACGAAGAAGCAGACGACACCTGAGTATTAGCAACAGATGCGGACTTCGAAGCCTCGGCTACCACTTGGGCAGCTGGACCCGGTCTGCCGTGAGATTGAACGACTTCAGCGACCTTCGTTACAGGCGCCGATGTTGGTTGTACCAGGATTGGTGCTACCTCAGATTTCGGAAGCGCAGGACCAGGTAGGTTGATTGCCGGCTTTAATACAGTGGCGCCGGCCTCTTTAACTGGGCCAGAAGCAGTAACAGCTGGGACAGCCTGAGGTGGCGGCGATTGGGCTGCGACCGGCCTTGGCGCAGCGTACTGACGCGAGGGTGTCACAGGAGACTGACTGAATTCTTCCCACTCGCCGGTGGGTACAGACAGCATCGGCGCAGTGCCGCACCCTGAAATCAAAGCAGCACAAAAAACCGCATTGGCGGTGAGCATGGCATTCATAAAATTACCTGTAGCGAACGTGACAGGGTCTAGGAGAAACCTAGCCTTGTATCTGGGGGTGGGATTTACATTTAATTACTCGGCATTTCTACCAAATGGTTTCGGTGTAAGCGCAATCGGATGCGCTAATGATTGAGGCTACAAGCGCGGCAATGTCATTTATCAGCTGCTTGGCTGATCCATAAGAGATGGCTGGAGACGGCTGACATTCGAAATGATCGCAAGGCTATCGCTAGCAGCAGGAGGTTCCGCATGTGGAGCCTCGCGTCGTCGCCGATAAGAACATTTTTAGGCTGATGGTGACTGTTTGGAGCTTCTTGGAGCTTCCTTGATAGGCCTCGCAGGAAGACGATCAAGTGAAGCCCTGCCCTCGAAAGGGCTAGAGCTAAACAGTAATAAATCCGACCGCGACCCTGTCCGTCAGAAAACTTGTTTGGGGCTTTACGCTGCGCACCCTAGGTCAGTTGCCAACCCTCTGGATCATTCAGGCCGATCCATCGCTGCCTTGCTTCCAGCCGATGTCTATTCGGCAGACGCGCCTTGAAGCAGGCGCAGTAAATAATTTGCGCTATTTGCAGAATATGAGGCAGTATGACATCACAATTTTCTGCGTCAACCACAGAAATTAAGGCGTGACGAATGGCGGCTTCTCATGGAGACCGAACGAATGTGAAAAGCACAGAAGCTGAAGCGCCCTAATTTTTACGACTTCACAAGAATTAGGGGCTTTTGGGGAGGTTGGCCTGAGATATCAGGTGGCAAAACGATGGGTGTTTACGAAATTATAAGCCAGACATCTTGGCATCGACTACTCGTCCCAAGAACTTGCAGTTCCCATCAATTTCAATGGTTCTGTATTTATCGTTCAAAGGGCGCAGATAACTGTATCCAGCATCTTCAACATATTGCTTAAAGGTTTTATCGCCTGAATCTAACATCTCAACGACATAGTATTTGCCGTTTATTATTTCGGCATCAGGTCTCACAAGAATGTAAGAACCTTCAGGAAAGCTCGGATTGCCCACACAAGTCATTGAGTGACCGCTGACCGTGAGCCAATAAGCCTCGAGGCCTGCATTTTCTGTTGACTCGATCATTCGGTGTGACTCTCCGATTCGCCCTGGAGACTCCGACGCCTCACCTGCCTCAACCCAGCTTATCAATGGGTATGACCTAGGCGGTCTTACAGGCTGCAGCGTCATTTCCACATTAGCTGTTTCAATATCTTTAGGATTTGTTAATTGAACATCAGTCAGCTTGATGTCCAGATAAGCGAGGATTTGCCTGAGCTTGGCCGGGGTGGTGTTTTGCTGGCCTCTTTCGAGCCGAGAAAGGTTACCAGTATCGGATCCAACCTCGTTCGCGAGCTGCTCTAAAGAGAGCCTCTTTGCTTTTCGTGCTTGCCGAATGATCTGTCCTATATCCATGACGCAGATTTTCCTAATGCAATGCGCATATCGCAAAGCGCCAAACGCAGATCAATGTTAAAATTTTTCTGCTCTAATCGCAGAACTGTTATTTTTTGGTAGGATTTTCATGAGCCCGCTCAGAAAGGCACGGATAGACAGTAGATGGACGCTGGAAGAGGTTTGCGCCAAAGCATCCGCTATATGCGATCTGAAGCTAGACACTGGCAATTTATCGAGGGTAGAACGTGGCGAGCAGCGGACTTCTGCAGCTATGGCAGAATGCCTCAGCAAGATCTTTGAAGGTCGTATTGACGAAATACATATCCTTTATCCGGAGAGGTTCTAACCTTCCTTCCTCAGGACACATACAACCCGTCCAAGGCCCAGCGGTCGTGCCAGAACTCCAGGGCTTCGTGTAGGTGGTACCGGTCGGCGTTACTGTCACGCGAGGTCATGATCGACCACCGCTTTAGATCCACCCAACGCTATAGCTCGGCCGATAAAGGCGTCGAACTCAGCCAGGGTCAGCACCCTGAAATGCATATACACATACAGCCAAGCGGCCAGGCGTAACGCACAGGTCAGGTCCTGGCGGGCCACTTCGTACATCCGGTCAAACAACCTTTCGTTTTGACAATCAGCAGACTCCTTCAATACCTCCGGCTTTAGTGCGGCGGCGAGGTCTTCGGCCAGCGTGGTCACCTCAGGGGATAGTGTGCGCAAGGTAGCCAGGCGCTGTTCAAAGTACCGCGTGACGGGTAACGGCATGGGCCATTCCTTTTTTCGTGTGAGGGGGTGCTGGTGTACCAGTGTAGGGGGTTCTGGTTTCCGCCGGCACAAAAAAAGCCCCCCACACCTGGCTTGGGTGTGGGGGCCTTTTTGACATAAGCGGCGTTATTGGTAGTGCAGCGGGATCACGCCCCGGTGACGTGCTTACCCATCTTGAAGCCTTCCAGCGGGTTTTTCTTCACCTTCGGCTGGCCGAGGTAAAACAGCGTGCATGGCGTGTTGTCACCGGTCCAGCCGGGCACGATAGCCAGCAGCTCGGCTCCCGCCTCGATCAGCTCGTTGGCTTCAATCACGTTACTCACTTCCTTGATTTCACCCATATGGGCAAAGCTCATAGACACTCCTTAACAGTCAGTTGGTACGTCAGTTTAGCGCCCTCGATCATGGGGGCGGGGGTTCCTTTCTGTTCAGTTCACGTCAGGGTGATTCAGTTCAGCGCTTAGCTGCTCCTCCACGCCCCACTGGTAAGCCGCGTTAGCCTGCTCGGCTGGTCGGCCAGCTGGGCATCATCGATCACGCCCTGGGCGTGCAACGCGCCGGCCAGCTCATCCAGGGCGAACTGATGCGCCTCCGGGGATTTGACCAGGGCGGCCTTGTTGTCGTACAGATCCTGCCAATCAGCCCGTGTTAGAGTTTGCTTTTGACTTTTCATCGTTACCTCCGAAATTGCTGGACATCATTTGCGCGGAAATAAACGTCGCTTGTCAGCAAAACGACCTCGCAAAAACGCGCTGGTACGCTTTTCTACAGTCAGGCAATGCCAGGCATAGGGTTCTCTTTACGTGCAGCTCATTCAGGCGCCTGAAGGGCTCAAAGCGCTCTCCTCTTTTAACCTATAACCTTAACGATCGATTACTGATCTTTTTGGTGGTTTAAATTCATCTGCAGGCGATCGTTCAGAATTGAAAAAGCTCGTCGGGCTGCATTGCGTACCGGTGTCGACGGACTGTCCAATCGCTGACCAAGCAGTTCAAGTGCCGAGTTCACGAAAAAGATAGGTGTTTTAATCACTCGACCTGGATACACCTGCTCTAGTACGTCAATGAATTTCTGCGCTGCCTCTTGGGCGTGTTTGTTTGTCGGCCATGCCGAAGGTAAGGCTACAGCATTGGGCATTGCAGCTAGGTCACGAGAGATAGTTTCCAGATCCTCCTCTGAACCACGAAATGGCAAAATGGTTAAATCCGCCTCTTCCGAGATAGCTTTGTCCAGCTCAGGACGGTTGCCCCCGCCGTCAATTATCAACCAACCGTTCTTCGTGCTTTTGCTTGCGGTGATGATTTTGGCCAGCTCATTACCGTCTCTACCATCCATGACTCCATAGGGCCGACCCTCTGACTTAAGAACCCGATGAGGGTCAGTCAAAACATAAGCGGCTGGTTGGCCCCGCAATATAGCCCCCAAACTCATCAGATGAGCAGTTGTAGTTTTCGTTGTGCCACCTTTCTGACCAGCAATAAAGATAAGGTGGCTCATGCTCCAGCTCCCTTTCCCAGTACTTCAAGCATGATTTCCTGGACCGAAACGGTGCGGCCTTCCTTCTTGCTACGCTCTGCTGCCATACCAATGTATTTTGCGTAAAGGGTGCGCTGAGGCCGTAAAGTCATCTGCATAGTTCCCGCTTTAACCTTCTGTTTCCCAACGGGTTTCTCAACCTCTTTAGCTGTAGGGACCAGTGGAGCTGAGGCAGCCGCAGTGAGAGAAGCGGCTAAATCTGTTAGACCTTTTGCTGGTTTCATTTCTTAACCTCATAAAGTTATAAAGCCATGAATTCATGCACCTTAAAATCTATGCAGTTATGAAGTCATAGCGCTCTAGCACTACGACACTATAGCTTTGTAAATCTACAACCTCAAGAGGTCATGAATCTAAAACCTCATAACTTTTTGAGGTTGTGAGGTTGTGAGGTTGTGAGGTTGTGAGGTTGTGAGGTTGTGAGGTTG
>NZ_JAKNQP010000022.1:0-47059 GCF_022662455.1 Pseudomonas sp. TREG-RG-20F-10-E-6-01
AAGCGTTGTGGTGTTCCTTGTAGGCTTTCAGCGCCTTGAGCCGCTCGCGCTTGAGCGCCTCGCCCAGCTCGGGGCCTTTGAAGCCTTTCTCCAGCAACGGCGCCACCGCTACTTCGCGCGCAACCTTGGCCGCGCCGCGTAAATAATCCGCCTGTGGATAACTTCGTTGCTCAAGGCCTTTGCGGCCGCGTGCATCCATTTCACAGCTCACCACAAATTCCTCAAAGCGCTGCGGCCGGCGATACACATCAAAACTCTGCAGCAGCTCCAGCAATGTCGAGGCTTTCAGTTCCAGGGCGCGGTGGCCATGGGTGTGATATTGGCCCACCAGCAGCGCCAGCTCCTGGCAATCCCTTGACACCTTGAAGCGTTCGTTGACCGCCTTGATCAGCGTCAAGCCTGTCTTTTCATGAGCAATATGCTGCGGCAACTTATCCACAGCCGTCATTCCCTTGCCCACGTCATGCAGCAGGCAGGCCCAGCGTACGGTGAGGGGTTGTTTGTGCAGGGCGGCCTGTTGCAGCACGCTCAAGGTGTGCAGGCCGGTGTCGATCTCGGGGTGATGGGCCTCCGGCTGCGGCACGCCGAACAGCGCGTCCACTTCCGGCATCAAGGTTTTCAGCGCATGGCAGTCGCGCAGCACCTGGATGAACACCTGAGGTTGATCTTCCATCAAGGCCCGGGAGATTTCCTTCCAGCTTCGCTCGGGCGTCAGGGCTTCCAACTCGCCGGACTCACTGAGTTGGCGCATCAGTCCGAGCGTCTCGGGCGCTACCGTGAAACCCAGGGAGGCATAACGCGCGGCGAAGCGCGCAACACGCAGTACACGCAAGGGATCTTCGGCGAACGCCGGGGAAACATGACGCAGAATGCGCGCCTGCAGGTCGCGCTGGCCGTGGTAAGGATCGGTCAGGTTGCCGTCGCCGTCCTCGGCCATCGCGTTGATGGTCAGGTCGCGACGCATCAGGTCTTCTTCCAGCGTGACCTCGGGGCTGGCATGAAACACAAAGCCACCATAACCCCGGCCGCTCTTGCGCTCGGTGCGGGCCAGGGCGTACTCGTCGCCGTTTTTAGGGTCCAGGAACACCGGGAAGTCAGCACCCACCGGCTTGTAGCCCTTGGCGAGCATTTCTTCAGTGGTTGCGCCGACGACCACGCGGTCGATGTCGGTGACCTCGATGCCGAGCAAACGATCACGCACCGCGCCGCCAACTGTGTAGATTTTCATGAAAAAGCCTCCATTAGCGGCACAGGATACCGCCTGTGCCTGACCAATGGAGGCTTTGCTGTGTCAGAGATGAACGACGGCGAGGTCCAGGCGGCCGTAGTCGTTGTCGCTGTGATCACTGCGCGGTGGCACATGGTGAGTCTTCATCACCTGGTCGCCCTGCAGGGTTTCCAGATGAATATCGAAGCCCCACAACCGATGCAGGTGCTTGAGCACTTCCTCAGTGGATTCGCCCAAGGGTTTGCGGTCGTGCTGCTGGTGACGCAGGGTCAACGAGCGGTCGCCGCGCACATCGATGCTGTAGATCTGCACGTTAGGCTCGCGGTTGCCCAGGTTGTATTGCGCCGCCAATGTCTCGCGGATGGTGCGGTAGCCGGGCTCGTCGTGAATTGCCGGCACCAGCAGGTCGTCCTTGAGGTCGTCATCCATGATGCTGAACAGTTTGAGGTCGCGAATCACCTGGGGTGAAAGGTACTGCAGGATGAAGCTCTCGTCCTTGAAGCTGCTCATGGCGAATTTGATGGTCGACAACCAATCGCTGCCGGCGATTTCCGGGAACCAGCGGCGATCCTCTTCGGTGGGGTGTTCGCACATGCGCCGGATGTCGCGGTACATGGCAAAGCCCAGCGCGTAGGGGTTGATGCCGCTGTAGTACGGGCTGTCGAAGCCGGGTTGGAACACCACGCTGGTATGGGAAGTGAGGAACTCCATCATAAAGCCGTCGGTGACCAGGCCTTCGTCGTACAGGTCATTCATCAAGGTGTAGTGCCAGAACGTCGCCCAGCCTTCGTTCATCACTTGGGTTTGGCGCTGTGGATAAAAATACTGGGCGATCTTGCGCACGATACGTACGATTTCGCGCTGCCATGGCTCCAGCAGTGGCGCGTGTTTTTCCAGGAAATACAGGATGTTTTCCTGAGGTTCGGCGGGGAAGCGTGCATTGTCTTTATCGCTGTTTTTCCCGGTTTTCTTCGGAATGGTGCGCCACAGGTCGTTGATCTGCTTCTGCAGGTGCTCCTCGCGCTCCTTCTGGCGCAGGCGCTCTTCCTCGGCGGAAATCGGGTACGGGCGTTTGTAGCGGTCAACGCCGTAGTTCATCAGCGCATGGCAGGAGTCGAGCAGGTCCTCAACCGCGTCGATGCCGTGGCGTTCCTCGCATTGCATGATGTACTGCTTGGCGAACACCAGGTAATCGATGATCGAACTGGCATCGGTCCAGGTGCGGAACAGGTAGTTGCCCTTGAAAAAGCTGTTGTGCCCGTAGCACGCGTGGGCGACCACCAACGCCTGCATGCAGATGGTGTTTTCTTCCATCAGGTAGGCGATGCACGGGTCGGAGTTGATGACGATCTCGTAGGCCAGGCCCATCTGGCCGCGTGTGTAGGACTTCTCCGTACTCAGGAAGTGTTTGCCATAGGACCAATGGTGATAACCCAACGGCATGCCGACCGAGGCGTAGGCATCCATCATCTGTTCGGCGGTGATCACTTCGATCTGGTTGGGGTAGGTGTCCAGGGCATAACCTGCCGCGATGCGGCTGATTTCCCGGTCATAGGCCTGGATCAGTTCAAAGGTCCACTCGGAGCCGGTGGAAATGGGTTGGCGCTTATGCTCTTTTTTGGCGGTCATGTCACTAACCTGCGCTGGAAGAGTTCACGGAAGACCGGGTAGATATCGCCGGCCGAGACCAGTTGCTGTTGGGCGAAAGTGTCGGCAAAGGCTTCACCGATACGCTCATATTCGAACCACAGGGCCTGGTGCTCACGGGGGGTAATTTCGACGTACGTGTAGTACTGCACAAACGGCATGATCTGGTTGATCAGGATATCGCGGCAGATCGGCGAGTCGTCGTTCCAGTTGTCGCCGTCGGACGCCTGAGCTGCGTAGATATTCCATTCATTGGCCGGGTAACGCTCGGCCATGATCTCCTGCATCAGTTTCAACGCACTGGATACGATGGTGCCGCCGGTCTCCCGCGAGTAGAAAAACTCCTCTTCGTCGACTTCCCGGGCGCTGGTGTGATGGCGGATGAACACCACGTCGATCTTGTCGTAGTTCCGCTTCAGAAACAGATACAGCAGGATGAAAAAGCGCTTGGCGATGTCTTTGGTCGCCTGGGTCATCGAGCCGGACACGTCCATCAGGCAAAACATCACGGCCTTGGAGCTGGGGTTGGGTTGTTTGACCAGCAGGTTGTATTTCAAGTCGAAGGTGTCGAGAAACGGCACGCGGTGAATCCGCGCACTGAGCTTCTCGATTTCGGCCTCGATTGCCTGGATATCGCCGAAGTTGTCTGGCTCTTCGCGTTTTAAGCGCGCCAACTCTTCCTTCGCCTGTTTCAATTTGGCGCGGCTGCTGCCTGACAGCGCGATACGCCGAGCGTGGGCCGAGCGTAGCGTGCGGATGATGTTGATCCTGGATGGGTTGCCTTCGTTGCTGATGCCGGCGCGAACGGTCTTGAAGGTGTCGGTGCCGGTCAGGTTGCGTTTGACCAGATTGGGCAGCTCCAGGTCTTCGAACATGAACTCCAGGAATTCCTCCTGGGTGATCTGGAACACAAACTCGTCCATGCCTTCGCCGGAGTTGCCCGCTTTACCTGGGCCTTTACCGCCGCCGCCACCTTGGGGGCGCTGGATATGTTCGCCGGTGGTGAACTCCTTGTTGCCCGGGTGCACGACGGTCTGTTTGCCGCCGCGACCGTGGTGCAGCACCGGTTCGTCAATGTCGCGTCCAGGAATACTGATTTGCTCGCCATGCTCCATGTCGGTGATGGAGCGGCGGCTGACGGCCTCTTCAACGGCCTTTTTGATGTGGTCACGGTAACGCCGCAGGAAACGCTGGCGGTTTACCGTGCTCTTGTTCTTGCCATTGAGGCGTCGGTCGATCACATAGCTCATGGGGAGCCCTCCGGGCAGCTTCACGTTACAAGCTTCAAGCCGCGAGCTGGAAGCTTAGAGACAAGCGGTCAGCTGCCAGGCCAAAGGCCCGGCAGTACACGCCCGTCGCTGCCTTACTGTGATTTACGAACCCGCAGGTACCACTCGGAGAGCAGCCGTACCTGTTTGTCGGTGTAGCCACGCTCGACCATTCGAGTGACGAAGTCGTTGTGTTTTTGCTGGTCCTCCTTGCTGGCCTTGGCGTTGAAGCTGATGACCGGCAGCAGATCCTCGGTGTTCGAGAACATTTTCTTCTCGATGACCACCCGCAGCTTCTCGTAGCTGAGCCAGGTTGGGTTCTTGCCGTTGTTGTTGGCGCGGGCGCGCAGCACGAAGTTGACGATTTCGTTGCGGAAATCCTTCGGATTGCTGATGCCGGCGGGTTTTTCGATCTTCTCCAGCTCCTCGTTGAGGGCCACACGGTTGAGGATTTCGCCGGTTTCCGGATCGCGGTATTCCTGGTCCTGAATCCAGAAGTCCGCATACAGCACGTAACGGTCGAAGATGTTCTGGCCGTACTCGCTGTAGGACTCCAGGTAAGCGGTCTGGATTTCCTTGCCGATGAACTCGATGTAGCGAGGCGCCAGGTATTCCTTGAGGAAGCGCAGGTAGCGCTCGCGGGTTTCAGCCTGGAACTGTTCCTGTTCGATCTGCTGTTCCAGCACATACAGCAGGTGCACCGGGTTGGCGGCGATTTCGTGCGGGTCGAAGTTGAAGACCTTGGACAGGATCTTGAACGCGAAACGAGTGGAAAGGCCGTTCATGCCTTCATCCACGCCCGCGGTGTCGCGGTATTCCTGGATCGACTTGGCCTTGGGATCGGTGTCCTTGAGGTTTTCGCCGTCGTAGACACGCATCTTCGAGTAGATATTCGAGTTCTCGGGTTCCTTGAGGCGCGACAGCACGGTGAACTGGGCGAGCATCTTCAAGGTATCGGGCGCGCAATGCGCCTTGGCCAGCGAGCTGTTGAACAACAGCTTGTCGTAGATCTTGATCTCATCGCTGACGCGCAGGCAGTAGGGCACCTTGACGATGTAGATCCGGTCGATGAAGGCTTCGTTGTTCTTGTTGTTGCGGAAGGTGTGCCATTCCGACTCGTTGGAGTGGGCCAGCAGGATCCCGGTGAACGGAATCGCGCCCAGGCCTTCGGTACTGTTGTAGTTGCCTTCCTGGGTGGCGGTCAGCAGTGGGTGCAGCACCTTGATCGGCGCTTTGAACATCTCCACGAATTCCATCAGGCCCTGGTTGGCCCGGCACAGCGCGCCCGAGTAGCTGTAGGCGTCGGCGTCGTTCTGCGGGAATTCCTCGAGTTTGCGGATATCGACCTTACCCACCAGCGCCGAGATGTCCTGGTTGTTCTCATCGCCCGGTTCGGTTTTTGCCACGCCGATCTGGTTGAGGATCGACGGGTAGAGTTTCACCACGCGGAACTGGCTGATATCACCGCCAAACTCGGCCAGGCGCTTGGTGGCCCAGGGCGACATGATGGTGTTGAGGTAGCGCCGTGGAATGCCGAAGTCTTCTTCGAGGATCGCGCCATCTTCCGTGGCGTTGAACAGGCCCAAAGGCGACTCGAACACCGGCGAGCCCTTGATCGCGTAGAAGGGCACCTTCTCGATCAGCTGTTTGAGCTTTTCAGCCAGAGACGATTTACCGCCGCCGACGGGGCCGAGCAGGTAGAGGATTTGTTTCTTCTCTTCCAGGCCTTGGGCGGCGTGGCGGAAGTAGGAGACGATCTGGTCGATGCATTCTTCCATGCCGTGGAAGTCTTCAAAGGCCGGATAGCGGCGGATCACCTTGTTGGAAAATATTCGCGACAGGCGCGAATTATTCGCGGTTTCCACCAGCTCCGGCTCACCAATCGCCAATAGCAGACGTTCGGCGGCAGACGCGTAGGTACTGCGGTCCTGTTTGCACAGCTCGAGATACTCTTGCAGCGTGAGTTCTTCCTGCTGTGTGGACGCGAAGCGTTGTTGGAAGTGGCTAAAGATACTCATGACGTCGTCACCTCGCTCGATACGTGGAGCCGACGCCGGGTCAATCAGTCGATGCTGGCAGTCATTGGTGATCAACCAATGGCCGTTTTCCCCCCAAACACCCTGAAACGCTACCGTTGACCCGCACGCCGGTGTACCGGCTCTCCCCTGATTCGGATGGCCTGCGCTTAAGGATAGTTCGGAATCCGGGAGGTCAAGGCGGGATACGTAATTAGTTTGGCTGCGCCGTTCGTCAGAAACGGCGCGAGCCCAAGCGTCACGCGGGGTAGCGGGGTGTGAAAAAAATTATTGCGAATCGCCTGAGGCAATTTCTGCAGGATAGGTCGCACGCCACAGCTCAAAGCCGCCGTCCAGGCTATACACGTCAGAGAAGCCCTGGCTGATCAGGTAGGCGGCCGCGCTCTGGCTGGAGTTGCCGTGGTAACAGGCGACGATCACCGGCGCGTCGAGGTCGGCGGCACGGATGAAGTCGGCAATGTTGGTGTTATCCAAATGTTGCGCACCGCTGATATGCGCGGCGGCATACGTCGGCTGATCGCGGATGTCGACCACCACCGCGCCTTGCTCGCGCAGCGCCTGGGCTTGTTCGGGAGGGATACGTTTGAATTCGCTCATGGCGGGCTCCTATGGCTTGGCGGCCGGCTGTGTCACAGAAAGGGGGGATTCGCACTGGCAGCTCAGGCGCTCGCCGGTGTCGATGTTCATCAGGGTCATGGCGCCGCCCCACACGCAGCCGGTGTCGAGGGCGAACACGCCGGGTTCATCACATTTGCCTTCAAGGGCCGCCCAGTGGCCGAAGATGATCTTCGTGTCACGGGTCTTGCGCTCCTTGTGGGCGAACCAGGGTTTGTAGCCGGGCAGGGCGGTGTCGGCGCCTTCCTTGCTCTTGAGGTCCAGCTTGCCTTCGGCGGTGCAGAAGCGCATGCGGGTGAAGTAGTTGGTGATCACGCGCAGGCGGGCCACGCCGGTAAGGTCGTTGTCCCACTTGACCGGCTCATTGCCGTACATGCCGTCGAGAAAGGCGGTGTAAAGGTTGTCATCGGTCAGGGCGCTCTCGACTTCGGCGGCGCACTTAAGGGCTTTTTTCACCGTCCACTGGGGCGGGATACCCGCATGAACCAAAGCCATGTTGCGGCCTTCGTCGTAATGCATAAGCTTTTGCCGACGCAGCCACTCCAGCAGCTCGGTGCGATCCGGCGCTTCGAGGATCTCGCGCAGCGTGTCGCCCTTTTTCAAACGCTCGATGTTATTGCCGGCCGCCAGCAGGTGCAGGTCGTGGTTGCCCAGTACGCATACCAGGGAATCACGCAGGCTATATAAGTAGCGCAGGGTTTGCAGGGATTCGGGCCCGCGATTGACCAGGTCACCCACCAACCACAGGCGGTCGCTCGCCGGGTTGAACGCAACTCGCTCCAGCAGGCACTTGAGGGGTTCCAGGCAGCCTTGCAGGTCGCCGACCGCGTACGTCGTCATCAGTGCAGGGCTCCCGGCACGGCGAGGCGGAAGGGCGCGATGACAGCGTCGAACAGTTTGCCGTCAGTGGCTTTCATCTGATAAGTGCCCTGCATGGTGCCGACTTTGGAGGTCATCACCGTGCCACTGCTATACGTATGGCTGGCGCCAATGTCGATCAACGGCTGCTGGCCAACCACGCCGGCGCCGCGCACTTCCTCGACCTGGCCGTCACCGTCGGTGATCACCCAATGGCGCGACAGCAGCTTGGCCGGCACCTGCCCGTTGTTCTTCACCGTGATGGTGTAGGCAAAGGCGAAACGGTTGTGTTCGGGTTGCGATTGGTCCGCCAGGAAGCGGGTGACGACGCTGACGTCGATCTGGTAGCGAGGATCGGACATGCAAGAGGCCTTAAAAGCAAAAGCGGAGGACAGCAGGTGCGGATCAGTCTAGGCCATGAGGAGGGCACTAGGCCAGACATGTGTCGGGCAGCCGGCAAGCGTTATCGGTATAACGCTGAGCAAATGTGGGAGCGGGCTTGCCCGCGAATGCGCAGTGTCAGTCACTGAATGTGTAACTGATGCACCGCCATCGCGGGCAAGCCCGCTCCCACATTTGTATCGAGTTACAGCTTATTCCGCGGTCGGCGCAGGCTGGATCGCAAGCTGATCAGCCAGGCGCACAAACGCGGCCAGGTCCAGTTGCTCGGGGCGCAGGCTGCCATCGACGCCGGCGGCTTCGATTTCGGCGTTGCTGAGCAGTGCCTTGAGCGTGTTGCGCAGGGTCTTGCGGCGTTGGTTGAACGCTTCGCGCACGACGCGCTCCAGCAGTTTGTGATCCTTGGCCGGGTGCGGCAGCACGGCGTGAGGTACCAGGCGCACAATGGCCGAGTCGACCTTCGGCGGCGGGTTGAACGCGCCAGGGCCGACATTGAACAGGTGCTCAACGCGGCAATGGTACTGAACCATGATCGACAGACGGCCCCAATCACCACCGCCAGGGCCGGCCGCCAAACGCTCAACCACTTCTTTTTGCAGCATGAAGTGCATGTCGCGGATGATCCCTGCGTTGTTCAGCAGGTGAAAAATCAGCGGCGTGGAGATGTTGTACGGCAGGTTGCCCACTACCCGCAGGCTGTTGGGCGCGGCATTAAGGCTGTTGAAGTCGAACTTCAGCGCGTCGCCCTGGTGCAGATTGAAATTGGGTTTGTCAGCAAACTGCTGGTTGAGGATCGGGATCAAGTCCTTGTCCAGCTCCACCACGTCCAGTTGCCCGCCACTGGCCAACAGGCCTTGGGTCAAGGCGCCCTGGCCCGGGCCGATTTCCAGCAGGCGGTCTTCCGGCTTGGCGTGGATGGAGCGCAGGATGCGGTCGATTACGCCAGCGTCGTGCAGGAAGTTTTGCCCGAAGCGCTTGCGCGCCCGGTGTTGGTAATGCTCAGTCATATACGGGTCTCGGCCATCTGATAGGCGGTTTCCAGGGCCACGTGCAGGCTGCCGGTATCGATCTTGCCGCTGCCCGCCAGGTCCAGGGCAGTGCCATGGTCGACGGAGGTACGGATGATCGGCAGGCCCAGTGTCACGTTGACTGCGGCGCCGAAGCCTTTGTATTTCAGCACGGGCAGCCCCTGGTCATGGTACATCGCCAGCACTGCGTCGCAGTGCTCCAGATACTTGGGGGTAAACAGAGTGTCTGCAGGCAGCGGGCCACGCAGGTCCATGCCTTCTTGGCGCAGACGCTCTAATGTCGGTTCGATGATGTCGATTTCTTCATGGCCCAAATGGCCGCCTTCACCGGCGTGCGGGTTGAGCCCGCAGACCAGGATGCGCGGTTGGGCAATGCCGAATTTCTGTTGCAGGTCGGCGTGCAGGATGCGCGTGACGCGCTCCAGGCGCTCGGCGGTGATCGCATCGGCGATATCACGCAACGGCAAATGCGTCGTCACCAGTGCAACGCGCAGGCCGCGTGTGGCCAGCATCATCACCACTTGAGCGGTATGGGTCAGCTCGGCGAGGAATTCGGTGTGGCCGGAAAAGGCGATACCGGATTCGTTGATCACGCCTTTGTGTACCGGCGCGGTGATCATGCCGGCGAAGTCGCCGTCGATGCAGCCTTGACCGGCGCGCGTCAGGGTTTCCAGTACAAAGGCCGCATTGGCCTTGTTCAGTTGCCCGGCAACCACCTTGGCTGCAAGCGGCGTGTCCCAAACGTACAGGCTGCCCGCAGGTGCCGGCAGGTCGGGCCAGTTGCCCGGCGACACGTCCAGCAGATTGACGGCCACACCCAGTTGCGCGGCCCGCTCAAGGAGCAGGTCGCGGCTGGTAATGGCAATCAGGGGGTGTGGCTGAGAGTGCGAGGCGAGCAGCAGGCACAGGTCAGGACCAATGCCGGCCGGCTCGCCGGGTGTTACCGCGAAACGCTGGGGTTTCACTGTGCTGCCTGGTCGGTGCCTGTTTGCTCGGCGCCTGGCAGCTTGTTTTCCACGTAGGCTTCGTCACGGATCTGACGCAACCAGGTTTGCAGCTCTTCATCGTATTTGCGGTTACGCAACACGGTCAGTGCTTGCTGCTCGCGGGCCTGCGTGGTGTTGTCAGTGGCGCGACGGCCAAGGACTTCCAGTACATGCCAGCCATATTGGGTCTTGAACGGCTTGGACAGAACGCCTTGCGGGGTCTTGGCCATCACGTCCTGGAACTCAGGCACCAGCGCTTTCGGGTCGATCCAGTTCAGGTCGCCACCGTTGAGGGCCGAACCCGGGTCTTCCGAGAAGCTCTTGGCCAATGTGGCGAAGTCTTCACCGCCTTCGATGCGGTCATAGATCTTCTGGGCCAGTTCCTTGGTTTGCGCTTCGGTGCGGATTTCGCTTGGTTTGACCAGGATGTGACGAACATGAACTTCGTCTTTCAGCGAGGTCTCGCCGCCGCGCTTGCCGAGCAACTTGAGGATGATAAAGCCGCCTGGCGTACGTGCTGGCTGGGTAATGTCACCCACGTTCATCGCACTCAGCTCACGGTCGAACGGAGGTGGCAGTTGAGCAGCTTTACGCCAGCCCATGTCACCACCGTCCAGAGCGTTGTCACTGCCGGACACGGCAATTGCCGTCTGGGCAAAGTCAGCACCGGCTTTCAGGCGGTCATAAACAGCCTGGGTTTTTGCGGCGGCAGCATTGAGCTGTTCGGCGTTGGCGCTGTCTGGCGTCGGGATCAGGATGTTGGCCAGGTGCAGTTCTTCGGAGAGCTGCATCTTGCCCAAGTCCGATGCCAGGAAGTTTTTCACTTCCTGCTCGGACACCTGCACCCGCTCGGCCACACGGCGCTGACGCACACGGCTGATGATCATTTCACGGCGGATCTGGTCACGGGCGTCCTCATAGGACAAACCGTCGTGAGCCAGCGCCGCGCGGAATTGGTCAACGCTCATGTTGTTGCGTTGAGCGATAGTACCGACCGCCTGGTTCAGCTCTTCGTCCGAAATACGGATGCCGGAACGATCGCCGATCTGCAGTTGCAGGTTTTCGACAATCAGGCGCTCCAGAACCTGCGGGTCCAGCACGCTGGTAGGCGGTACGCCGCCGCCACGCTTGGCGATGGTTTGCTGAACTTCCTTGACCCGTTGGTCGAGTTGGCTCTGCATGATCACGTCGTTATCGACGATGGCCACAACCTTGTCCAGCGGTTGGACCGCAGCGTGTGCCGAAGCGGTCCCCAGGAACAGTGCGCCCAGCACGAGTGGGCGCAGACAATCAGAAAGCTTGATCTTCACGTTCACGATAACCTTGAATGCCTTTGTCGAGGAAGCTCTCTACCTTGGCGCCGGTCAGGCCGCCGAGTCCTTTAAGGACGATCTGGAAGAAGAGCCCGTGGTCACCCTTTTCGTTCAGCGGGGCGATCTGGCTGTATTCGTCGTTGGAAACCCAGTAACGGTTGATGACGCGCAGTTTCCAGCAGCAGTTGTCGTACTCGAAACCACCAAAGGCTTCCAGGGTACGGTTGCGTGCATAGTCATACTGCCAACGGGTGATCAGGTTCCACTGAGGAATGATCGGCCACATCATCGAGAAATCGTGTTGCTGGATTTTGTAGTAATCCTTGATGAAGTTCTGATCGCCTGGCTGGCCGTAATCGCCACCAAACTGCCATTTGCCGGTCAGTTGGTTGTAGACCACTTGGTCGTTGCGGTAGCGGTAACCGACGTTGATGATCTTGTTCGGGTTGTCTTCTGGCTGATAGTGAAGCATCGCGCTGCCGGAACGAGCGCTGTGCTCCTCGGTATCCCAGTTGTAGTCGGCGGTTGCGCGCCAGTCGCGGTTGTAGCGGTATTCGTATTCCAGGGCAATAGGGGAAACGTCAGACTGTGCATCTGCACGGTCGGACGCAAGGATGCCTGGAAGTTGAACCTGGCGATCCTTGAAGTACACCGCCTGGCCCACGGACACGCGCTGACGCTCGAAACCGTTGTCTTCGATCCAGCGACTGGTTAAGCCCAGCGACAGCTTGTTCTCGTCGCCGATCCGGTCGGAGCCGCTGAAGCGGTTATCGCGAAACAGCGAGGCGTAGCTGAACGAGTATTCACTGGTGTCAAATACCGGAATATCGCTCTGGTCCTTGTTAGGCACATAGAGATAGTAGGCACGTGGTTCCAGGGTCTGGCGATAGTCTTTGCCGAACCAGTTCGTGTTGCGGTCGAAGTACAGGCCGCTGTCGATACTGGCAATCGGGATTGCACGGTCTTGTGAGCTTTTGAAGACGCCGCCTGCATAAGGGCTCGCCGCAGTTGAGTTTGCTTGCGCAATAGCGATGTCGTTCTTGCCCGTGCTATCAAGGTCAAGATCGTACTTGGTGTAGACATACTTGAGCTTCGGCGTAATAAAGCCGTAGGTCCAGTTCATCGGGTATTCAACAGCCGGCGCAACGTTCAGACGAGTACCGTTTGCACGGGTCAGGCCGGTGACGTAGGTATCCAGACGTGGCGAGACGAAGCCGTTCTCGTCGGTAAAGTTTCCGCTATCGAGGCTGCGTTCGAATCGAACAGCTTCAGTCTCGTAGGTAAAGTTCAGCCCGGCCGGGTGGTACGGCAGAGACCCGTTGAAGGTGATCTGCGGCAACCGGTTATACGGGGTGATCTGAGAGATCGTCGCCAGCTGGTAGGCCTGAAGGTTCAGGCGCGCCTGGAAATCGTCGCCGCGATAAGCCACGGAACCCTGCTGGTTGACGTAGTCTCGCGGCTGAACGCCTTCTTGGTAGGTCTTCAGATCCTGGAAGAAGTAAGGGTCGCTGATGTTGGTGTAGTCGACCTGCGTCGCTACACGTGAATCCAGACCGCCCTTGTGCTGCCAGTTGACCATGTAACGGTCTTTTTCGTAGTCGCTCTGACCTTTACGCTCGTCGCTGTCGTCATTCAGGTACGCGCCGCCGAACTGACCTTCGCTGGACTTGGTGAGGTAGCGGAATTCGCCTTCCACCATCATGCCGCGCTTGGTCATGTACTGCGGGTACAACGTGGCGTCGTAGTTCGGTGCCAGGTTGAAGTAGTACGGCGTAACCAGGGTAAAGCCGGTTTCGCTGCCGGTGCTGAAGCTCGGCGGCAGGAAGCCGGATTGACGACGGTCGTCGATCGGGAAGTAGATATACGGTGTGTACAGGATCGGGATGTTCTTGACCCGCAACGTCGCGTTCGTCGCCGTACCGAAACCGGTGGCCGGGTTCAACGTGATGTTGTTGCCTTTGAGCTGCCAGGCGTTGCTGTCCGGCTCGCAGGTGGTGTACGTACCGTCCTTGAGACGGATGATCGCGTTCTCGGCACGCTTGGCGTACAGCGCGTTACCGCGGATACGCGACTTGTGCAGCACGTATTCGGCGTTGTCGATCTGGGCGGCGCCGGTGTCGAGCTGGACCTGGGCATGGTCGCCCACGATCAGGGCGCCGTTGTCGCGCAGACGCACGTCGCCGTTCAGCTCGCCACGGTTTTCGGCCTGATACAGGCTGGCTTCCTGAGCCTCCAGCTGCATGCTGCCCTGACGCATGACGACGTCACCGGCCAGGGTCGCGACCTGTTGTTCCTGCTCGTAACGCGAGGCCTTGGCGCCGATGAAGGTCGGCGCATCGCTCTTGTTCGTCTTGTCGTTCATACCAGGACGAACCGGTTCGATGTACGCGCCGGAGCAATAAGGACCGGTTTCAGCCAGTTGGGCTGCGGTCAGCTTCTCGCGAGGCACCCAGTCCAGGTGGCTGTAGTCGGCGCTGCGCGAACGCAGGCCACGGCCCTTGGCTTCGGTGACCAGAGCGGTCTTCGGTTCGGCCTCGGCGCTTCCGCCAGCATTGGCTTGCGCCGTGCTGCCGGCCGAGCTGACGGCTGCGCCGTCATGCACCGGGCGTGGTGGCAACGGGGCTGCGGCGGTTTTTGGCGCGCAATCCCAGGCACCCGAAGCAGAGACTGAGCAGTCATACTGTTCCGCGGCGACCACGAATGAGGTGGCGAAAGGTTGCATGGCCAGCAGACTGCCGGTTACCAGCAACGGAAATTTTCTACGAAACGCGGGGGATTTCAATGCCATCTTATTAGTCCGGGCTTCCTGCGTGCCATCTGCCCGCGGTGTGGGCCGCACGCCTCTCGATGGTCTGAAAAAGATGCGTGATAATAAAGCATGACCCGCTTGACGGCTAGCGCCGTCGGAGACCCTTGTAATGCCCGAGCAAGATCTACGTTTACAACAGCTGAAAGTCTGGCTGGATGAGCAGTTGCCGATCCTTTTCAACGCTCAGGACTGGGGGGCCGTACCCCCGGCCACATTGACCGCGGCCAGCAGCGACGCGAGTTTCAGGCGTTACTTCCGGTGGGAAGGCGGTGGGCAAAGTTTCGTCGTTATGGACGCGCCACCCCCCCAGGAAAACTGCAAACCTTTCGTCGATATCGCTGATTTGCTGGCGAAATCAGGAATAAATGTGCCAAAAATTTATGCAGAAGATTTGCCGCGCGGCTTTCTTTTGCTCAATGACCTGGGCAAAAAAACCTATCTGGACGTGATTGACGAGCAAAACGCCGATCAATTGTTCACCGATGCCATCGACGCGTTGCTGGCTTTTCAGCAATTGCCGATGGACGCGCCGCTGCCCAGCTATGACGTCGCCTTGTTGCGCCGAGAGCTGGAACTGTTTCCGGAATGGTACGTTCGCCGGCACTTGGGTATCGAGTTGGATACCCAGCAACAGGCCTTGTGGCAGCGCGTCAGCGATCATTTGATCGACAGCGCCCTGGCCCAGCCTAAAGTGCTGGTGCATCGCGACTATATGCCGCGCAACCTGATGATCAGCGAACCGAACCCCGGTGTGCTGGATTTCCAGGACGCCGTCTACGGCCCGGTCACCTACGACATCACGTGCCTGTTCAAGGATGCCTTCCTCAGTTGGCCGAAAGCGCGCGTACGCGCGTGGCAACGGGGCTATTGGGAACGTGCCGGGCAACTGGGCATTCCCGTGCAGGCCGATTTCGAAGAATTCCAGCGTGCCAGTGACTTGATGGGCGTGCAGCGTCACCTCAAGGTGATCGGTATTTTCGCGCGTATCTGCCATCGCGACGGCAAGCCACGCTACCTGGCGGACGTGCCGCGCTTCTTTGCTTATATAGAAGCGGTGCTGGCAGACCGTCCTGAGCTGGCCGAGTTGGGCGAACTGCTCGCCAGCCTGCGCCAACCTGTCGAGGCGAGCGTATGAAAGCCATGATCCTGGCGGCCGGCAAGGGTGAGCGCATGCGCCCACTGACCTTGCACACGCCCAAACCCCTGGTGCAGGCGGGCGGCAAGCGGCTGATCGAGTATCACCTTGAGGCGCTGGCCAAGGCCGGCTTCAGCGAAATCGTGATCAACCATGCCTGGCTCGGCCAGCAGATCGAAAGCTACCTGGGCGATGGTGCGCAGTTTGGCCTGCGCATCCAGTATTCGGCCGAAGGCGAGCCGCTGGAAACCGGCGGCGGGATTTTCCAGGCATTGCCGTTGCTGGGGGACGAGCCCTTCCTGGTGGTCAATGGCGATATCTGGACCGACTACGACTTCACCCAATTGCGCCGGCCACTACAGGGCCTGGCGCATCTGGTGATGGTGGATAACCCGGCGCATCACCCCACCGGCGGCGATTTCTACCTGGATCAAGGGTTGCTTCATGATGCGGCGCCCGGTGCCGATAACCTGACCTTCAGTGGCATTTCAGTGCTCGACCCTCAATTGTTCGCGGGTTGCAGTGCCGGTGCCTTCAAGCTGGCGCCGCTGCTGCGGGCGGCCATGGTCAAAGGTCTGGTAACGGGGGAACACATGACGGGACGCTGGATTGATGTCGGCACGCTGGAGCGTCTGGCGCAGGTTGAAACCTTGCTGACTGCGGGGCAATAAGATGTTGTGGCCAGGGACACTGATCGGTGCCGGGGCTGGCTTTGCCATTGCCAGTATTCCGGGGGCCTTGTTGGGGGCATTGCTGGGGCAGGCGCTGGATCGCCGCCTTCAGCTGCACAGTTGGGCGCAACTGCGCGAGCGGCTGGGCGGGCGCCCGGCGTTGCGCAATGACGAACTGCTGTTCGTGCTGTTGGGGCGCCTGGCCAAGAGCAATGGCCGCGTGGTGGATGGGCATATCCAGCAGGCGCGCCAGGAGATGCGTGCGCTGGACATGACCGAGTCGGCCCAGCGCCGGGCGATCAGCGCGTTCAATCGGGGCAAGTCCGGTTCCGACCGGGTGCGCAATTACCTGCGCGTGCTCAAGGCCCAGCCCCATGCAGCAGAGGGTTTACTGCGCGCCTGTTGGCGCATGGCCTGGGCGGACGGCAAGGCGGATAACGCCGAGCGCGACTTGATCGACCTGTGGGGCAAATGGCTCGGCTGGACGCCGCAACAGTTGCAGGCGCTGGCTGCCGACTACGTGCAGGAGCGCAAGCCGTTGGCCAATCGCGCGGGCGCTTATCAGGACGCGATGCGAATTTTGGGGGTCACGTCCACCAGCGAGCCGAGTGTGATCAAACGCGCCTATCGCCGCCTGCTCAGTCGCCACCACCCGGACAAGATTGCCGGCACTGGCGCCAGCGCCGCCCAGGTGCGCGAAGCGACCGAGCGAACCCGTGAGCTGCATAACGCCTATGCGTTGATTCGCGAGCGCCGGGATTTTCGCTAGCCAGCACAAATCCTGAGTTGCCAACTCCCACAGTTGGTTGGGTTATCAGATCAAGGTTACTCAGCAACGGCCTGCGGGCTCAACCACCCGCGGATCCGCCGATACAACTGCTCCTGCTCAGCCGAACTGTTGCCGGGCAAGGTCTTGAGTGACACCTGTTTATAGCCGTCATTCTTCCCGCGCTTGGCGGCCTGGACGCGTGCCAGTGCGTTTTTGCGCGCCTGGGCGTCGTCCTGATAGAAAACATCCGCCGTCGGCACCTTCAGCGCCGGGGCCAGTTGTTGCAGGTCTGGCTGCCTGGCCGCCGGCGTCTTGCCTGCCACCATCACCAACTTTTGCACCTGGGCCGGTTGTTTCTCGCTCAGGTAACGCGCCGCCCACCAGGCGCCCGTGCCATGGCCAAGCAGTACCACGCTGCGCGCGCTCTGGGTCTGGGCAAAGGCAACGGCGGCATCGATACGGTCGAAGATGCGTTTGGCGTCGGTCTTGTCTTGTTCATCGGCGCCCGGCACTACCGCAGGATCAGTGCCTTCGGCTTCGGCGCTGGCGGCTTGTTCGATGGGTTTGGCCGCGGTGCTGCCGTCTTTGCTGCTGGTATCGACGGCGGCCTTGGGCGATTCCAGGACGCGCGGCGGCAAGGTGTCGACGTTCACGTCCGGCAGTGACAGGCTCAGCGTGCCCCAGTTGGCGTCGGGTAATTTGCGCCGCAACGGTGCGATTGCTTGCGGCCAGTCGGCGCTTTCCCCGGCGCCCGGCACGATAATCACCACGCCTTCGGGCTCGGCGCTGTTGGCCGGCTTCCACAGGGCCAGGAATGAATCGCTGCCGGCCTGCAATTGTTGCTGTTCCTGTTGCGGCACTTGACGTTCCAGGGCGCTGGCTTCTTCCTGGCTGCGCTCGGGCAGGGGTTGGCGTTCAACCGGTTTTTCGGCGGCGGGTGCAGGCGCGTCGGCGGCCTGAACAGAAAAGGCGCTGGTAAATAGCAGCGACAGGCACAATGCTGGCAGTGCCGAACGGTGGATAAAGGGCATCGTTAATTCCCGGCCAGAAGTGATTCCAGCAGCCTAATGGGTTGGTCAGTATTTGTCAGTGATGTGAGACGTGGATCATGGGTTTTCGCTGTCTGCTGGTTATCGGCGGTTTGTGCTTTGCCTTGATGGCGAACGCTGCGCCCGCGCCTGCCATACCGCAGGCGCCGCTCAATGCGCAGCAGCGTGAGTGGCTGGCCCAGCATCCGGAGCTGCGCGTGGGCCTGGTATTGCAGGCGCCGTACGCGCAATACGATCGGCGCCTGCAGCGCTTGTCCGGGGCCAATGTCGAGTTGATGCAGTGGCTGGCCAAGGCGCTGAACATCGAGCTGACCTGGCGCAACTTCCCCAGCCAGGAGCAATTGGACGCTGCGGTGCGCGACGGCGAGGTGGATATCGCCCCTGGCCTTCAGCAAACACCGGCCGGCTTGCGCCTCTGGTTATTCAGCGACCCTTACATGCGCGTGCCCCAGCATATCGTCGGCATCCGCGAAGGCGGCGGCGCGGTGGAGCTGGAAAAACTCGACGAGCGTTCTCGCGTTGCCGTACGCATGCCCAGCACGCTGGCCGATTACCTGCGCAGCAACTATCCCAACCTCAACCTGCAAGGCGTGCCCATGGAGCGCCAGGCCCTGCAATTGCTGGTGAGCCAGCAGGCGCGTTATGCCGTGGTGGATGAGGCGCAATTGAGCCGTTTGTCCGGTGAGGCCGAGTTTGCCGGGCTGACGGTGGTCGGCGATATCGGCCTGCCGCAATTGCTGCGCGTGGCCACCCGCCGCGAATGGCCGGAACTGGCCGGCATCATGCAAAGCGCGTTGCGCGCGATACCGGCCCGCGACCTCGACCAATTGCACAGCCGCTGGCTGCAACCTAAATACCCGCAGCTGACGCAATCGCCGGGTCTGTGGCAAAACCTCAGCCTGCTGTTGGCGATGTTCTTGCTCGCCAGCCTCTCAGTGGTGTTCTGGCAACGCCGTCACCAGCGCGTGCTCGAACACAACCTGCTGGCTGCCCGTGAAGAGAGCGCCGCACGCGCTGCCGGCGCCGAAGCCTTGCGGCTGACGCAGTTCTCCATTGATCAAAGCACCGTTGGCATCCTGTGGGTCAATTGGGACAGCCACGTGCGTTACGCCAACCGCGCCGCCGAAACCATGTTGGGCTATGGGCCTGGCGCGCTGATCGAGCGACCGCTGATCGATTTCGACCCGACCCTGAACATGGACCGCTGGCTCAATGTGTGGAAGCGCGCGCGTGCCAGCGAGGAAGGCCCGCAAACCTTCGCGACCGATTGCGTGCGCGCCGACGGCAGCATCCTGCCGGCCGACGTGTCGTTGAGTTTCCTGCGCTTTGCCGATGCCGAATACCTGGTGGTCTACCTGAATGACGTCACCGAGCGCCGCCGTTATGTGGCCGCCTTGCAGCAAAGCGAAACACAACTGCGCGAGCTGTCGGCCCACCTGGAAACCGTGCGCGAAGAAGAAAAGGCGCGTATCGCCCGTGAGGTGCACGACGAACTCGGGCAGATGCTCACGGTACTCAAGCTGGAAACCTCGATGTGCGAGCTGGCCTATGCCCAACTGGACCCAGGCTTGAACGAGCGCTTGAACAGCATGAAGCGCCTGATCGCCCAGCTGTTTCAGCTTGTGCGCGATGTGGCGACCGCGCTGCGCCCGCCGATTCTTGACGCCGGCATCGCCTCGGCCATCGAATGGCAAGCCCGGCGCTTCGAGGCCCGCACCCACATCCCCTGCCTGGTACAAGTCCCGGAAAACCTGCCGGCCCTGAGCGATGCCAAGGCCATCGGCCTGTTCCGCATCCTGCAGGAGGCGCTGACCAATGTGATGCGCCATGCCCAGGCGCATACTGTCGAGCTGACCTTGAGCGTGGAGGGCGCAGACCTGCGGCTGACCATCAGCGATGACGGCGTCGGGTTCGTCGAAACCCAGGGCCGCCCGGTGTCCTTTGGCGTCGTCGGCATGCGCGAGCGCGTATTGATGATGGGCGGGCAACTGAGCCTGCACAGCGAACCGGGGGAGGGCACCACCTTGAGTGTCACGGTGCCGTTGGATGCATAACCACAAGAGGAAGCCCCTGTGATTCGCGTATTGGTAGCCGAAGACCACACCATTGTCCGTGAAGGCATCAAGCAATTGATCGGCCTGGCCAAAGACCTGCTGGTGGTCGGCGAGGCCAGCAACGGCGAGCAATTGCTGGAGACCTTGCGCCATGTCGCGTGCGAGGTGGTGTTGCTGGATATCTCGATGCCCGGCGTGAACGGCCTGGAAGCGATCGCGCGCATCCGCGCGTTGCACAATCCGCCGGCGATTCTGGTGCTGTCGATGCACGATGAAGCACAGATGGCCGCTCGCGCCTTGAAAGTCGGCGCGGCCGGGTACGCCACCAAGGACAGTGATCCGGCGCTGCTGCTGACGGCGATTCGCAAGGTCGCGGCGGGCGGGCGTTACATCGACCCGGACCTGGCCGACCGCATGGTCTTTGAGGTCGGCCTTACCGACGCGCGGCCGCTGCATTCGCTGCTGTCGGAGCGTGAGTTCTCGGTGTTCGAGCGCCTGGCCCAGGGTGCCAACGTCAATGACATCGCCCAGCAACTGGCGCTGAGCAGCAAGACCATCAGCACGCATAAGGCGCGTTTGATGCAAAAGCTCAACATCACCTCGCTGGCCGAGCTGGTGAAATACGCCATGGAGCACAAACTTCTGTAAGCACCGGCAAACCGGCTCCAACAGGGGCGCGTGTCTGTTTACGACATGGGCTTTGCCGGCAGGCGCTGATGATTGCCGCTGCACTGTTCTGTGCCCGCCATCCGTGTAGGGCAATCCCTACCCCGAACCTTCCATCCTGCTGATGCAAATCTCTCCTGGCCCCCGATTTCCGGGGCCTCGCGCCTGGACTACGCTTGTGCCACAGCCGTCCAAAACAAAAAGGTGTGGGTATGAGCGAGGTGGATTCAAATGATGTGCTGGTCAGCTTTCGTGGCGTGCAGAAGAGCTACGACGGCGAGAACCTGATCGTCAAAGACCTCAACCTGGAGATTCGCAAGGGCGAGTTCCTCACCCTGCTCGGGCCGTCCGGTTCGGGCAAGACCACCAGCCTGATGATGCTCGCCGGTTTCGAGACGCCCACCGCCGGGGAAATCCTGCTGGCCGGGCGCGCCATCAACCACGTGCCGCCGCACAAACGCGACATCGGCATGGTGTTCCAGAACTACGCGTTGTTCCCGCACATGACCGTCGCCGAGAACCTGGCGTTCCCGCTGTCGGTGCGTGGCCTGAGCAAGACCGACGTCAGCGAGCGGGTCAAACGCGTGCTGAGCATGGTTCAGCTCGATGCCTTCGCCCAGCGTTACCCGGCGCAACTCTCCGGCGGCCAGCAACAGCGCGTGGCCTTGGCGCGAGCGCTGGTGTTCGAACCCCAGCTGGTGCTGATGGACGAACCCCTCGGCGCCCTCGACAAGCAACTGCGCGAACACATGCAGATGGAGATCAAGCACCTGCACCAGCGCCTGGGCGTCACCGTGGTGTATGTGACCCACGACCAGGGCGAAGCGCTGACCATGTCCGACCGCGTGGCGGTGTTCCACCAGGGCGAGGTCCAGCAGATTGCCGCGCCGCGCACCTTGTACGAAGAGCCGAAAAACACTTTCGTGGCCAACTTCATTGGCGAGAACAACCGCCTCAATGGCCGCCTGCACAGCCACACAGGCGAGCGTTGCGTAGTGGAGCTGGCGCGCGGTGAAAAGGTCGAGGCGCTGGCGGTGAATGTCGGCCAGCTCGGCGGTCCGGTGACGTTATCGGTACGCCCGGAGCGCGTCAGCCTCAATGGCTCCAGCGAGTCCTGCGTGAACCGCTTCTCCGGGCGCGTGGCGGAATTTATCTACCTGGGCGACCACGTGCGCGTGCGCCTGGAAGTCTGCGGCAAGACCGACTTTTTTGTGAAACAACCGATTGCCGAGCTGGACCCAGCCCTGGCGGTCGGCGACGTGGTACCGATTGGCTGGCAAGTCGAGCACGTTCGCGCACTCGACCCACTTCTAGAGGCGAATTAATCGCCCCATGGCTTCACCAACCCTGCACGTGGAGAGAACAACAATGTTGAGATCCCTTAAATATTCCGCCCTGGTCATCGGCTTGATGGGCGCGACACAGGCCATGGCAGGCCCGGACCTGACAGTCGTGTCCTTTGGTGGCGCGAACAAGGCGGCCCAGGTCAAAGCCTTTTACGCACCGTGGGAAAGCGCGGGCAACGGCAAGATCGTCGCCGGTGAGTACAACGGCGAAATGGCCAAGGTCAAAGCCATGGTCGACACCAAGAGCGTGTCCTGGGACCTGGTGGAAGTGGAATCGCCGGAACTGTCCCGTGGCTGCGACGAAGACATGTTCGAGCCGCTTGACCCGAAACTGTTCGGCAATAGCGCCGACTACGTGAAGGGCGCGATCCAGCCGTGCGGTGTGGGCTTCTTTGTGTGGTCCACGGTGCTGGCCTACAACGCCGACAAACTGGCCACGGCACCGACCAGTTGGGCGGATTTCTGGGACACCAAGAAATTCCCGGGCAAACGCGGCCTGCGCAAGGGCGCCAAGTACACCCTGGAATTCGCCTTGATGGCAGACGGCGTGGCGCCCAAAGACGTTTACAAAGTGCTGGCCGGTAAAGACGGCCAGGACCGCGCGTTCAAAAAGCTCGACGAGCTCAAGCCGTCGATCCAGTGGTGGGAAGCCGGCGCACAGCCGCCGCAGTACCTCGCCTCGGGTGACGTGGTGATGAGCTCGGCCTACAACGGCCGCATTGCTGCCGTGCAAAAAGAAAGCAACCTCAAAGTGGTGTGGAACGGCGGCATCTACGACTTCGATGCCTGGGCCATTCCCAAGGGCCTGGCCAAGGACCGCGCCGAAGCGGCGAAGAAGTTCATCGCCTTCTCGGTACAGCCGCAGCAGCAGAAGACCTACTCGGAAAACATCGCCTACGGCCCGGCCAACACCCAGGCCGTGCCGTTGCTGGCCAAGGATGTGCTGAAGGACATGCCGACCACGCCGGAAAACATCGCCAACCAGGTGCAGATCGACGTGAGCTTCTGGGCGGATAACGGCGAGCAGCTCGAGCAGCGCTTCAATTCGTGGGCGGCCAAGTAACGGCCTTCAGTCGAGCCTGTTCCCTGTGGCGAGCGGGCTTGTGCCGCGTTGGGCCGCGCAGCGGCCCCATTGAATTCACCGAGTTCGTTCAGCCAGAACGCGGCGGTTGGTTTGGGGCTGCTCTGCAGCCCAACGCGGGGCAAGCCCGCTCGCCACAGCGTAGGCCCAGGCCACATAGGTTTGTGGTCATTTTTCAGTATTCCGGAGTCAGCCATGGCCATCGCCGTTCCCTCCAACGAGGTCAACAGCCCCACCCTCAAGCAGCGCCTGGCGCGTGCCGAGCGGCTCAACCGCTGGAAGGCCCAGGCCTTGATTGCGCCGCTGGTGCTGTTTTTGCTGCTGGTGTTTCTGGTGCCGATTGTTGCGCTGCTCTACAAAAGCGTCGGCAACCCGGAAGTGGTGGGCGGTTTGCCGCGTACCGTGGTGGCGGTCAAGACCTGGGACGGTCGTGGCCTGCCAGGTGAGCCGGTCTACCAGGCGCTCAGCGAAGACCTGGGCGAAGCGCGCAAAAACCAGACCTTGGGCGATCTGTCCAAACGCTTGAACATGGAACTGGCCGGCTACCGTAGCCTGCTGACCAAAACCGCGCGGGCGCTGCCGTTTACCGAAGCGCCCGGCTCCTATAAAGAAGCGCTGGAAAGCCTCGACGAACGCTGGGGCGACCCGGCGTACTGGCAGGCGATCCGGCGCAACACCAGCAGCCTCACGCCTTACTACCTGCTGGCGGCGGTCGATCACCGCATCGACGACCTCGGCGAAGTGGCCCCGGCCACGCCTGATCAGGCGATCTATCTGGATATCTTTGCCCGCACGTTCTGGATGGGCCTGGTGATCACCTTCGTCTGCCTGCTGCTGGCGTATCCATTGGCCTACCTGCTGGCCAACCTGCCGGCCCGCAAAAGCAACCTGCTGATGATCCTGGTGCTGCTGCCGTTCTGGACCTCGATTCTGGTGCGGGTGGCGGCGTGGATCGTGTTGCTGCAGTCCGGCGGCCTGATCAACAGCGCATTGATGGGCATGGGCCTGATCGATCAGCCCTTGGAGTTGGTGTTCAACCGCACCGGGGTGTACATCTCGATGGTGCACATCCTGTTGCCGTTCATGATTCTGCCGATCTACAGCGTGATGAAAGGCATCTCGCCCACCTACATGCGCGCGGCGATTTCCCTGGGTTGCCACCCGTTCGCCAGCTTCTGGCGCGTGTACTTCCCGCAGACCTACGCCGGGGTGGGCGCCGGCTGCCTGCTGGTGTTCATCCTGGCGATTGGTTACTACATCACCCCGGCGCTGCTCGGCAGCCCGAACGACCAGATGGTCAGCTACTTCGTCGCGTTCTACACCAACACCAGCATCAACTGGGGCATGGCCACGGCCTTGGGCGGCTTGCTGCTGCTGGCGACGGTGGTGCTGTACCTGATCTATAACCGGTTGGTGGGCGCCAGTCGCCTGCGCCTGAGCTGAGGAGACCTTGCGATGCTGAGCCCTTATATGTCACCGGTGGAGCGGGTGTGGTTCTACAGTTTGCGGATCCTGTGCGGCTTGATCCTGCTGTTTTTGATTTTGCCGGTACTGGTGATTATCCCGCTGTCGTTCAACAGCGGCAGTTTCCTGGTGTACCCGCTGCAAGGCTTCTCGCTGCACTGGTATCAGGATTTCTTCGCCTCGGCCGAATGGATGCGCGCGCTGAAGAACAGCATCATCGTCGCCCCGGCCGCCACGGTGTTGGCCATGGTTTTCGGCACCCTGGCGGCGATTGGCCTGACGCGCGGCAACTTCCCCGGCAAGGCGCTGGTGATGGCCCTGGTGATTTCGCCGATGGTGGTGCCGGTGGTGATTATCGGTGTGGCCAGTTACTTGTTCTTTGCGCCGTTGGGGCTGGGCAACAGCTTCTTCTCGTTGATCGTGGTGCACGCGGTGCTGGGTGTGCCGTTTGTGATCATCACCGTGTCGGCGACGTTGCAGGGCTTCAACCATAACCTGGTGCGGGCGGCAGCCAGCCTGGGCGCTTCGCCGCTGACCGCGTTCCGCCGGGTGACCTTGCCGCTGATCGCGCCGGGGGTGATATCGGGGGCGCTGTTTGCCTTTTCCACCTCGTTTGATGAAGTGGTGGTGACGCTGTTTCTCGCCGGCCCCGAGCAAGCCACCCTGCCTCGGCAGATGTTCAGCGGCATTCGCGAAAACCTCAGCCCGACGATTGCGGCGGCGGCCACGCTGCTGATTGCCTTCTCGGTGCTGTTGTTGCTGACGCTTGAATGGCTGCGCGGCCGCAGCGAGAAACTGCGCACCGCCCAGGTCTAACTGTGCAACCCGATCAAATGCGGGAGCTGGCTTGCCTGCGATAGCATCACCTCGGTTTGCCTGTGACACCGAGTCGCCCGCATCGCAGGCGAGCCAGCTCCCACATTGATCGTGCCATTCAGTGGGTGAATAGTTCACAACCGAAAATCCCCAGCTACTCTTGTGCCAGCCCATCATTAATAAGAGGCCGCGCACATGAGTACTTCCTCATTCAAGATCGCCCACAAACTGCTGACCGGCGCCGGCGCCATCGAACAGCTGGCTTTTGAACTCACGCGCCTGGATGTGGATAACCCGCTGATTGTCACCGACGCCGCGCTGGTCAAATCCGGCACCGTGGCGCTGGCGCTTGAACACTTGGGCGAGCGTACCTATGAAATTTTCGACCGCGTGCTGCCCGACCCGGAGATCGCCATCGTCGAAGACTGCATGCGCGTGTACCGCGAAGGCGGGCATGACGGCTTGATCGGCGTGGGCGGCGGCAGTGCCATCGACATTGCCAAGAGCGTCGCGGCCTACGCCGGTTACCACGGCGCGCTGGCGGATTTGTTCGGCGTCGACCAGGTGCCGCGCAAGGGCCCGCCGCTGATTGCCATTCCGACCACGGCCGGCACCGGCTCGGAGGTGACCAATGTGGCGATCCTCTCCGACAAGGCTGCACAGCTGAAAAAGGGCATCGTCAGCGATTACCTGCTGCCGGACGTCGCGCTGATCAGCCCGCAAATGACCCTCACGTGCCCGCGCAGTGTCACCGCTGCCAGTGGCGTGGATGCGTTGGTGCATGCCATCGAATCCTACCTGTCGCTGAATGCCTCGCCGATCACCGACGCCCTGGCGATTGGCGCGATCAAGCTGATCGCCAACGCGCTGCCCAAAGCCTACGCCAACCCGGCCAATCTGCAGGCCCGCGACGACATGGCCACCGCCAGCCTGATGGCCGGCATGGCGTTCGGCAATGCCGGCGTCGGCGCGGTGCATGCCTTGGCGTACCCGCTGGGCGGGCGTTTCAATATCGCCCACGGCGTGAGCAACGCGCTGTTGCTGCCCTACGTGATGCACTGGAACAAGCTGGCGTGTGTGGAGCGCATGCAGGACATTGCCCAGGCCATGGGCGTGAATGTCAGCGGCTTGAGTGTCAACGACGCCGCCGACCAGGCCGTCGAGGCGATGACGCGACTGTGCGCCGCAGTGGAGATCCCGGCAGGCCTGCGCAGCTTCGGGGTGCCCGAGGACGCGATCCCGGCCATGGCCACGGAAGCGGCGGGCATTGAACGCCTGATGCGCAACAACCCGCGCAAGCTCAGCGCGGCGGATATCGAGAAAATCTACCGGGCGGCTTACTAACCATTGAGTTAGGTCACGGTGCGCGCAGCAAAGCATGAGGTATAC
The DNA here is from genome assembly GCF_022662455.1 of Pseudomonas sp. TREG-RG-20F-10-E-6-01. Lineage (NCBI taxonomy): Bacteria > Pseudomonadati > Pseudomonadota > Gammaproteobacteria > Pseudomonadales > Pseudomonadaceae > Pseudomonas > Pseudomonas sp. TREG-RG-20F-10-E-6-01. Next base: position 26,628 of record NZ_JAKNQP010000022.1, read on the forward strand.
AATGCGCGCCATCGTGATTTAGCTCAAAAAAGGTGCGTCATGCAGCCCTTCGTTATCGCTCCATCGATTCTCTCCGCCGATTTCGCCCGCCTGGGTGAAGAAGTGGACAAGGTGTTGGCCGCCGGCGCCGACTTCGTGCACTTCGATGTCATGGACAATCACTACGTGCCCAACCTGACCATCGGCCCGATGGTCTGCGCGGCGCTGCGCAAGTACGGCATCACCGCGCCCATCGATGCGCACCTGATGGTCAGCCCAGTGGACCGTATTGTCGGTGACTTCATCGAGGCCGGCGCGACCTACATCACCTTCCACCCGGAAGCCACGCTGCACGTCGATCGCACCCTGCAACTGATCCGCGAAGGCGGCTGCAAGGCAGGCCTGGTGTTCAACCCGGCCACTCCGCTGAGCGTGCTTGAGTACGTGATGGACAAGGTCGACATGGTCTTGCTGATGAGCGTCAACCCAGGCTTTGGCGGGCAGAAATTCATCCCCGGCACCCTGAACAAACTGCGCGAAGCCCGTGCGCTGATCGATGCGTCGGGCCGTGACATCCGCCTGGAAATCGACGGTGGGGTCAACGTCAACAATATCCGCGAAATCGCCGCCGCCGGCGCCGACACCTTTGTGGCCGGCTCGGCGATCTTCAATGCCCCGGACTACCAGGCCGTCATCGACCAGATGCGTGCCGAGCTGGCGCTGGCGCGTCCATGAGCGGCTTTGAGCAGCTGTTCCCCGGCAAACTGCCACGGCTGGTGATGTTCGATCTGGACGGTACGTTGATCGATTCGGTGCCTGACCTGGCAGCGGCGGTGGACCAGATGCTGCTCAAGCTGGGGCGCAAGCCTGCAGGGATCGAGTCGGTACGCATGTGGGTCGGCAACGGCGCGCAGATGCTGGTGCGCCGGGCCTTGGCCAACAACATCGATGCCGAAGGTGTCGATGAAGTGGAGGCCGAACACGCCCTGGAATTGTTCAACGCGGCCTATGAAAACGGCCACGAGCTGACCGTGGTTTACCCCGGCGTACGCGACACGCTCAAGTGGCTGCACAAGCAGGGCGTGGAAATGGCCCTGATCACCAACAAGCCGGAGCGTTTTGTCGCGCCGCTGCTGGATCACATGAAGATTGGCCGTTACTTCCGCTGGATCATCGGTGGCGATACGTTGCCGCAGAAGAAACCCGACCCGGCGGCGCTGTTCTTCGTGATGAAAATGGCCAATATCCCGGCCTCCCAGTCGTTGTTTGTCGGTGACTCGCGCAGTGATGTGCTGGCCGCCAAAGCCGCGGGCGTACAGTGTGTGGCGCTCAGTTATGGCTATAACCATGGCCGACCGATTGCCGAAGAAGCGCCGGCGCTGGTGATTGATGACCTGCGGCTGCTAATCCCCGGTTGCTTGGGAGCGGGCGCTGAGATAACGTTGCCCGACATCGAACCAACCCCTTCTGGAAACGCCATCGTGGTGGTCACTCGCAAACTCTGGATGAAAGTCATCAAGGCCCTGGCCCGCTGGCGTTGGCGCGCCTGACTGATCCTGGCCGCGCTGCGGCACGTTTGCACACCTGACCGTTTGAACCTCAAGCCACGAGGCACCTCATGATCCGCGAAGAATTCCTGCGTTTGGCCGCTGCCGGCTATAACCGTATCCCGTTGGCCTGCGAAACCCTGGCCGACTTCGATACGCCGCTGTCGATCTACTTGAAACTGGCCGACGAGCCCAACTCCTACCTGCTGGAATCGGTACAGGGCGGCGAGAAGTGGGGCCGTTACTCGATCATCGGCCTGCCGTGCCGCACCGTGCTGCGGGTGCACGACCATCATGTGAGCATCACGCTCGATGGCGTCGAGATCGAAAACCACGACGTTGAAGACCCGCTCGCCTTCGTCGAAGCCTTCAAGGCGCGCTACAACGTGCCGACCATCGCTGGTTTGCCGCGCTTCAACGGCGGCCTGGTGGGCTACTTCGGCTACGACTGCGTGCGCTACGTGGAAAAACGCCTGGGCAAATGCCCGAACCCGGACCCGCTGGGCGTGCCGGACATTCTGCTGATGGTCTCCGACGCGGTGGTGGTGTTCGACAACCTCGCCGGCAAAATGCACGCGATTGTGCTGGCGGACCCTTCCCAGGCCGACGCCTTCGAGCAAGGCCAGGCCAGCCTTGAAGCGCTGCTGGAAAAACTGCGCCAGCCAATCACCCCGCGCCGTGGCCTGGACCTCAGCCGTCCACCGGCTGCCGACCCGGTGTTCCGCTCCAGCTTTACTCAGGATGACTACGAGCGCGCGGTGGATACCATCAAGGAATACATCCTCGCCGGTGACTGCATGCAGGTGGTGCCGTCGCAACGCATGTCCATCGACTTCAAGGCCGCACCGATCGACCTGTACCGCGCGCTGCGTTGCTTCAACCCGACGCCGTACATGTACTTCTTCAACTTCGGCGACTTCCACGTGGTGGGCAGTTCGCCGGAAGTGCTGGTGCGCGTCGAAGACAACCTGATCACCGTGCGCCCGATTGCCGGCACACGCCCACGCGGCGCGACCGAAGAGGCCGACCTGGCGCTGGAAGAAGACCTGCTGAGCGACGACAAGGAAATCGCCGAGCACTTGATGCTCATCGACCTGGGCCGCAATGACACTGGCCGCGTCTCGGAAATCGGCTCGGTGAAGCTCACCGAGAAGATGGTCATCGAGCGCTATTCCAACGTGATGCACATTGTCTCCAACGTGACCGGCGAGCTGAAAGAAGGCTTGACCGCCATGGACGCGCTGCGCGCGATTCTGCCGGCGGGCACCTTGTCGGGCGCGCCGAAGATTCGTGCGATGGAAATCATCGACGAACTGGAGCCAGTCAAGCGTGGTGTGTACGGTGGCGCCGTGGGGTATTTTGCCTGGAACGGCAACATGGACACCGCGATTGCGATCCGTACGGCGGTGATCAAGGACGGTGAGCTGCACGTGCAGGCCGGTGGCGGAATTGTGGCTGACTCGGTGCCGGCGCTGGAATGGGAAGAAACCCTGAACAAGCGCCGCGCGATGTTCCGTGCGGTGGCGCTGGCCGAGCAAACCCCGCAAAACTGAAGCCAGATGTAGATCCAACTGTGGGAGCTGGCTTGCCTGCGATAGCATCACCTGGGTGTACCTGATACACCGGGGTGTCTGCATCGCAGGCAAGTCAGCTCCCACAGTTGTTTTGTGATGTGCTCTAGACCGTTTTAGAAATCCAGGCTCACCCCCACGCTCACCCCTTGTTGGGTCAAATTGTCATCCTTCCTCACGTTATACGCCGCCCGTAACGCCAGCTCCTGAGTCAGTTTGTGGCTGACGCCGAGGCTTAAGCGATCCGAATTGCTGCGCGGCGTGTAGCCGTCCAGCTTGAAATCGATCCCTGGAACGCTATTGAGCGACATCTTCACCTTCTGGGTATCGTTTTCGAATTCATGCTCGTGGGCTACTTCGCCAAACACCTGGGTTTGCGGCGTGACACGATAGCTGCCCTGCAGGCCGACGCCCAGGCGCTTGGAGTCGCGTTGTTGATCGTCAAAGGTCAGTGCGGTGGAGCGGCTGTCCTTTTCCGAATAGCCATCGACCTCGACCCGCGCATAGTCGGCGCTGACGAACGGCGACAGGTGCCAGTCGCTGCCGGCGCCGGCAATGTCGTAACCCACTCGGCCGCTGAGGGCCCAGAGCCAGCCGTCGGTGTCGCTTTTTTCCGAGCCTTCGCTGACGCCCAGGGCGAACTTGCGCTTGAGGCTGTCGAAGTCCAGTTTGCCGCCGGTCAACGCGGCATCGGCCCACCAATGGTTTTGCTGGTATTGGGCGAAGGCGGTGCCCATGTAGCTGTTGAGCTTGTAGTCCGAATCGCTGGCGCCGGCTTCAAGCGTCTGCCGATACAGGCCGGCTGCCACGCCTACGCGCCAGTTTTCGTCGAGCCGGTAGCTGCCCCCGACATTCAGGTTATAGCCACTGCCGTCGCCGCTGGCCGAGCTGTTTTGATCATCGAAGTTCAGGCGCTGGCCGCCACCGGTCACGATGGCGCGCCATTGGCCCACGGCTTGCCAGTTGCCGTTGTCCGCCTGCCATTGGTTGCGCAGTTCGTCCTGGTGGGCGCGCAACGTGCCTTGGGCCATCTCCGGCAGCAAGGTCAGTTCCCACGGCGCCGCAAGCAGTGAATAGGCGTAGTCGGCGATCAAGCGTTGCCCGGCGATGGTGGGGTGGACCGAGTCGTTGTAGATCAGCTTGGTCGGGTCCGGGTTGGTGCCGCCGATGCCGTAGGTCGGGTTGGCGGTGCAACTGTTGCCACTGAAGCAGGTGCCGGTGAGGTTTTGTCCGGTGGCCAGGCCAAAGCGGGCCGGGCTGGCGAAGGCTTCATTGAGCAGCAGCGGAATATTCAGCGGGATGATCTGCGCATCGATCTGAGACAGGCGCTGCACCAGTGACTGGTTGAAGAGGTTGCTCAGGGCCGAACTCGACGCCTGCAGCGGCGTGCCGTTGATGGCCGGAGTCAGGCCCAGGTCGGGCAGCATCCACACCATGATGTAGCGCGCGCCGGCTTGTTGCAGGGCTTGGGCGCTGTCGGCCAGGCGCCCGCCGGCGGCAACGGCCTGGCCTGGGCTGAGGACGCGGCCTTGCAGGAAGTCATTGCCGCCACCGGACAGGAAATACAGCGCGTTGGGGTCGGCCCGCCCGCCGTTTGCCGGGAGATAACCCTGGCGACTGCGAAGCACCGTACCGCCACCCGGGTTACCAGGCGGAATCGCCGCGTTGGAGACCGAGGTAATGGAATCCAGGATGTTGTCGGTACGGTAGCCGCCGACTGCCCAGTTGTTGCCGTCGGGCAAGCCTTGCGCCGCGCGAACCGGCGAGGTGGAGGCATTCAAGTCGTTTGGCGCGACGCCCAGCCGGGAGCCGAGCAAGGTCGACGAAACCAGGCCGTAATCGCCCTGGAAGGTCGGCCCGGTGCGGTTGGTAAAGCGTAATGTGGCGCCATTCGAGCCATCGGGGAACTGACCGGCATCGGCCAGGCTGTCGCCGAAAACGACCATGGTTGAATACGGTGAGGAGGCTGCGAACGCCTGCGCGCAGGCCAGTGATAAGAGGCAGCCGGCAAGTGGTGCGAAAAACGGAGGTCTGAACATGCAAAATTCCATTTAGTTGTTTTTGTATCGGAAGCGAAACACTAGCAATGTAGTGAGGGTTTTCTGTGAAGAAAACAGTTTTTTCCTATAAAGATTTCGTCGTGATTACCCCGTATTCGCGGCTCCATATTGCACCGCTGGCGAGGCTACGTTACTGTGCCTGAACGTATGAACGAGACCCTCCCCGTGTTGATCATCAGCAAACTCTTGATGCGAGTAGTCAAGGCACACGCCCGTTGGCGTTGGCGCGCCTGACATTTTTCTCTGCCGGCTTGGCCGGACCTGTACCGATTTGCCTTCTTCACCCGTTGTTTGACGCCCCTTGCCGGCTCACCCTGGCAACCGGAACGTGCGTCTGGCAGCGGGTCACTCCTGGAAGGCGGTCATTCGAAATCAGTGAATTCAAGAGGTTTGAACCCACATGTTGCTGATGATTGATAACTACGACTCCTTTACCTACAACGTTGTGCAGTACCTGGGCGAGCTCGGTGCCGAGGTCAAGGTCGTGCGCAATGATGAACTGACGGTCGCCGAAATCGCCGCGCTGAACCCGGAGCGCATCGTGGTTTCGCCAGGCCCCTGCACGCCGACCGAAGCCGGTGTGTCCCTGGAAGCAATCAAGTATTTCGCCGGCAAGTTGCCGATCCTGGGCGTGTGCCTGGGCCACCAGTCCATTGGCCAGGCCTTTGGCGGTGATGTGGTTCGCGCGCGCCAGGTAATGCACGGCAAAACCAGCCCGGTGTTCCATAAAGACCTGGGCGTATTCCACGGCCTGAACCTGCCGGTGACGGTCACCCGTTACCACTCGCTGGTGGTCAAGCGTGAGACCCTCCCCGAGTGCCTGGAGCTGACCGCCTGGACCCAACTGGACGACGGTTCGGTCGATGAGATCATGGGCCTGCGCCACAAGACACTGAATATCGAAGGGGTGCAATTTCACCCCGAGTCGATCCTGACCGAGCAGGGCTACGAGCTGTTCGCTAACTTTCTCAAGCAGAGCGGCGGCACGCGCTAAGGACTTTTCATGGATATCAAGACTGCCCTGAGCCGTATCGTCGGCCATCTGGACCTGAGCACCGCTGAAATGAGCGATGTGATGCGCGAGATCATGACCGGCCAATGCACCGACGCGCAGATCGGCGCGTTCATGATGGCGATGCGCATGAAGAGCGAAAGCATCGACGAAATCGTCGGCGCCGTGTCGGTGATGCGTGAGCTGGCCGACAAGGTCGAACTCAAGACCCTCGACGGCGTGGTCGACGTGGTCGGCACCGGCGGTGACGGTGCGAATATCTTCAACGTATCGACGGCTTCCTCCTTTGTGGTCGCGGCGGCCGGTTGCACCGTGGCCAAGCACGGTAACCGCGCGGTCTCTGGCAAGAGCGGCAGCGCCGACTTGCTGGAAGCGGCCGGGATCTACCTGAACCTGACGCCGGTACAAGTGGCGCGCTGCATCGACAGCGTCGGCATTGGCTTCATGTTTGCCCAATCCCACCACGGTGCGATGAAACACGCGGCCGGCCCGCGCAAGGACCTTGGCCTGCGCACCCTGTTCAACATGCTCGGCCCGCTTACGAATCCGGCCGGTGTGAAACATCAGGTGGTGGGTGTGTTCAGTCAGGCGCTGTGCCGCCCGTTGGCCGAGGTGTTGCAACGCCTGGGCAGCAAGCACGTGCTGGTGGTGCATTCCAAAGACGGTTTGGACGAGTTCAGCCTGGCCGCCCCGACCTTTGTGGCGGAACTGAAGAACGACCAAGTGACCGAGTACTGGGTCGAGCCCGAAGACCTCGGCATGAAAAGCCAGAGCCTGCATGGCCTGGCGGTAGAAAGCCCGGCCGCCTCGCTTGAACTGATTCGGGATGCCCTGGGGCGTCGTAAAACAGCAAACGGCCAGAAAGCTGCCGAAATGATCGTGCTCAATGCCGGCGCGGCACTGTACGCCGCCGATCACGCCTACAGTCTCAAAGAGGGCGTGGCCCTCGCACATGATGCATTGCACACCGGGCTCGCTCGCGAGAAGCTCGAAGAACTGGGTGCCTTTACTGCGGTGTTCAAGATGGAGAATGAAGGATGAGTGTGCCGACCGTTCTGGAAAAAATCCTGGCCCGCAAGGCGGAAGAAGTCGCCGAGCGTCGCGCCCGCGTCAGCCTGGCCGAGTTGGAAGCTCAAGCGAAGATCGCCGATGCGCCGCGTGGTTTTGCCAACGCCCTGATAAAGCAGGCCAAGGACAAGCAGCCCGCGGTCATTGCCGAGATCAAAAAAGCCTCACCCAGCAAGGGCGTGATCCGCGAGCTCTTTAATCCTGAAGACATTGCCAAGAGCTACGAGAAGGGCGGCGCAACCTGCCTGTCGGTACTGACCGATATCGACTTCTTCCAGGGTTGCGACCTGTTCCTGCAACAGGCCCGCGCGGCGTGCAAGTTGCCGGTGATCCGCAAGGATTTCATGGTTGACCCCTACCAGATCGTCGAGGCCCGTGCCTTGGGCGCCGACTGCGTGCTGCTGATCGTCTCTGCACTGGATGACGTGAAGATGGCTGAGTTGGCGGCCGTGGCCAAAAGCGTTGGCCTGGATGTGCTGGTGGAAGTCCACGACGGCAATGAGCTGGAACGTGCACTGAAAACCCTCGATACGCCGTTGGTGGGGGTCAATAACCGTAACCTGCACACCTTCGAAGTTAGCCTCGAAAACACGCTGGACTTGCTGCCGCGTATCCCGCGTGACCGTCTGGTGATCACCGAGAGTGGCATCCTCAACCGCGCCGATGTGGAGCTGATGGAAATCAGCGGGGTGTACTCGTTCCTGGTGGGCGAGACCTTCATGCGCGCCGAGAACCCGGGGGCGGAACTGCAGCGTTTGTTCTTCCCGGAGCGTGGTGTGGCGGTTAGCGGCTCCACATTAGACTGATTTGGAATGCGGTCAAAAATGTGGGAGCGGGCTTGTGTGGGAGCTGGCTTGCCTGCGATAGCATCACCTGGGTGTAACTGATACACCGAGGTGCCTGTCTCGCAGGCAAGCCAGCTCCCACATTAGTTTTGTGTCTATCCAGAGAAGTAGGTGTTTGATGATTCAACCCCTATCGATGACCGTAGAAGCAGGCCTCGCGGCCGAACAAGACCTGTTGGCGGCCGTTTGCGCTGGCGAGCGAGCGTTCGGGCTGCTGTTCTGGCAGCCCTGCGATCAAGCACTGGTCATGCCGCGCCGCTTGAGCCGCTTGCCCGCTTTTGAAGCCGCGAGCCGCGTATCAGCCGATGCCGGTTGGCCGGTGTTGCTGCGTGAAACCGGCGGTGAGCCGGTGCCGCAGTCTGGCGCTACCGTCAATATCGCCCTGGTTTACGCGCCGCCGCGCAGCGAAGGTGATCAAGGGCGCATCGAAACCGGTTATCAGCGCTTGTGCCAGCCGATCTGCGACTTATTGATTGAGTTGGGCGGTGACGCGTCTGTCGGTGAAGTCGACGGAGCGTTTTGCGACGGTCGTTACAACGTCAACCTCAACGGTCGCAAGATGGTGGGCACCGCCCAGCGTTGGCGACAGAGCGGCGGCCGCCCGGTGGGGTTGGTGCACGGCGCCCTGTTGCTGGATGACGATCGCGAAGAATTGATTGCCGCGGTCAACCGTTTCAATGAAGCCTGCGGCCTCGACCAGCGCGTACGTGCCGACAGCCATATCGCGCTGCATGAAGCCTTTCCCGCGCCGGATGCGATCAGCCGGCTGGATGCCTTGTACCGTCAAATGCTGGCCGGCTTTCTGCCGGGTTAACGCGTGCCGAACACCACCATCGTCTTGCCTTTGACGTGCACCAGGTTGCGCTCTTCCAGGTCCTTGAGTACGCGACCGACCATTTCCCGTGAGCAGCCGACAATGCGTCCGATTTCCTGGCGCGTGACTTTGATCTGCATGCCGTCCGGATGGGTCATGGCATCCGGTTGCTTGCACAGCTCCAGCAGGCAGCGGGCCACGCGGCCGGTGACGTCAAAGAACGCCAGGTCACCGACCTTGCGCGTGGTGTCGCGCAGGCGCTGGGCAATCTGGCCGCTCAGGGCGTAAAGGATGTCGGGATCATGCTGGGCCAATTCGCGGAATTTCGCGTAACTGATTTCGGCAACGTCGCATTCAATCTTGGCGCGCACCCAGGCGCTGCGCTCTTGCTCTTTGCCGGCTTGTTCGAACAGCCCCAACTCCCCGAAGAAATCGCCGGTATTGAGGTAGGCGATAATCATCTCGCGACCGTCTTCATCCTCGATGAGGATGGTGACCGAGCCTTTGATGATGAAGAACAGTGTTTCGGAACGTTCGCCCGCGCAGATGATGTTGTGCTTGGCCGGATAACGCCGGCGCTGGCAGTGCATCAGCAGCTTGTCGAGATTCTTGATCTTGGGTGTGGGAGTAAGAGCAACCATGGTTGTATCCCGGAAAGACTGCACGGTGTGGTTGGATTTATTTTTTTATCCAGCGATGTCGGCATTGATACACGCTGTACAAAGGATGGCAATGCGCCATTGAATTGGCGCCAGCTTACCAGACACATTCTGCCTCGATTAAGGAATTTACCGAGCAAACGCTGTCATTGATCGCTTTGCAGGCAGGACGCTGCGGTTCCAAGGCCCTGTGCTAAGCTAGCGACCCTTTTTTAGCAGTGGAGTCTGGGCGATGAAGGCACGCATCCAATGGGCGGGCGAAGCCATGTTCCTCGGTGAGTCGGGCAGTGGCCATGTGGTGGTCATGGATGGCCCGCCGGAAGCCGGCGGCCGTAACCTGGGCGTACGTCCGATGGAAATGCTCCTGCTGGGTGTCGGCGGTTGCAGCAATTTCGACGTGGTCAGCATCCTGAAGAAATCCCGTCAGGCCGTGGAAAGCTGTGAAGCCTTCCTGGAAGCCGAGCGCGCCACTGAAGACCCGAAGGTGTTCACCAAGATCCACATGCATTTCGTGGTGAAGGGCCGGGCGCTGAAAGAAGCCCAGGTCAAGCGTGCCATCGAGCTGTCGGCCGAGAAGTATTGCTCGGCGTCGATCATGCTGGGCGCGGCCGGTGTGGCAATCACTCATGATTATGAAATCATCGAGTTGGGTTGATCGCCAAGCGGCAAAAGAAAAGGGCGCCTGTGTGGCGCCCTTTTTTGTGGGTCAAATTCAATGCACTTAGATGCGATAGGTGCTCTTGGTCATAACTTTGGCCAACAAGCTCATGCCAAACCGCACCGGTGCCGGGAAGCGGAAACCACCCGCATCCAGTGCGCTTTCTGCGTGGTGTTCTTCATCGATGCGCATCTGCTCGAGGATGGCCCGGGACTTTTCATCCTCGGCCGGCAGCTGTTCCAGGTGTTCATCCAAATGCTTGCACACCTGATGTTCCGTCGCTGCGACAAAGCCAAGGCTGACCTTGTCACTGATCAGGCCGGCAGCGGCGCCGATACCAAACGACAAACCATAAAACAGTGGGTTCAGCACGCTGGTATGGCTGCCCAACTGACGAATGCGCTGCTCACACCAGGCCAGGTGGTCGATTTCTTCCTCGGCGGCATGTTCCATCGCCGCACGCACCTGCGGCAGCTTGGCGGTCAGCGCCTGGCCTTGGTACAGCGCCTGGGCACAGACTTCGCCGGTATGGTTGATGCGCATCAGGCCGACGACGTGGCGGGTGTCGCTCTCGCTCATCTGCGAATCCGGCTGCACGATTGCGGGCGATGGGCGGTACGGTTGGCCGCTGAACGGCAACAGCGTGCGCATGGCCATGTCGGCTTGCAGCAACAGACGGTCAATCGGCGAGTAGTGACGTTGGGTAGTCATGCTGACCTCCGGGAAGAATCTCGGCGGCCAGTTTACCGCAAGAGAGGGCGAAGCGTTTGCGCTGAGTCAAGGGCATGAAGTCGCAGCCCTGGGCCGCGACCTCTGCAGGAATGCTGATCAGCCCGGTGGCCAGTTCATCTGGCGCTGCCCCAGCACGTGCATATGAATGTGATAAACGGTCTGCCCGCCTTCTTCATTGCAGTTCATCACCACGCGAAAGCCTTTCTCGCAGCCCTGTTCCACAGCCAGACGCTGAGCGGTAAACAGAATATGGCCGGCCAGGGCTTTATCGTCTTCGGTGAGGTCATTGAGGGTGCGGATCGGCTTTTTTGGAATGACCAGAAAATGCACGGGCGCCATCGGGGCAATGTCGTGGAAAGCGAGGACCTGGTCATCTTCATAGATGATCTTCGCCGGTATTTCCCTGTTGATGATCTTGGTGAACAGAGTATCCACAGCTGTTTCTCCATTGTGAAAGTGCAGGGGAGTGTACCCAGGCCGTCAACGTGGGCAATAGGCCTTGTTGATGGCGCCGGCAATCTTGCTGGTCAGCCAGCGGGGGCTCAGGCGTGGGCTGAACGCCAGCCAACGGTTACGCCGCCCGGGAATGATGATGGCTTTGTTTCTTTCCAAGGCCCGCACGGTATAGAGCGCGACTTCTTCCGGGCTCATCAGTTGTTGGCTGCGGTCGAGTTTGGCGGTGTCCATTTGCGCGGTACCAAAAAAGGCTGTGCGCGTAGGGCCAGGGCACAGCACCGAGACCTTGATGCCACAGGTCTTCAATTCTTCGCGCAGCCCTTCGGAGAAGTGCAGCACATACGCCTTGCTGGCGTAATAGCTGCTCATCCAGGGGCCCGGCTGAAACGCGGCGACCGAAGCAACATTAAGAATCTGCCCGCCGCCATGCAGCGCCATGGCATTGCCCAGGGCATGGCACATACGGGTCAGGGCCAGGATGTTGACTTCGATCAGGTCTTGTTCGGTCATCCAGTCCTGGGCCAGGAACGGTCCGCTGGTGCCGATGCCGGCGCAGTTGACCAGCAGATCGATCTGCCGCTCGCCCTCTTCAAGCTCCAGCAGGAACCCGGACAAGCGCAGCGGTTCGCCCAGATCGCAGGCGCGAAACAACACCTCGACGCCGAAGCGTTGAGTCAATTCGATTGCAATGCTTTCCAACTGATCACGCTGGCGGGCCACCAGAATCAAGCTGCGGCCGCGACGGGCCAATGCTTCGGCCAAGGCCAGGCCAATGCCGCTGGAGGCACCGGTGATCAGAGCGTAACGGGTCATGCCTTTCTCCATCGCAACGCCGCCGGGCCTGTGACAGAGGCATCACAGGCGCCGGGCGTTTCTCACTGTTCTGGAGAGTCTACAGGTTCGGCTGCGTCGTCAGCACTTTGCGCGGCGTCTTCTTCATCAACGATGACGCTTTGATCGGTGTCGTCATCGGCATTGATGGAGCTGCTTTCGTAGCTATTGCTCATGTTGGCTTCGAGTTGATTCAGGTAGCCGTTCATGCCCAGTGTGACCAGGATGGCGAGCATCACCGGAATGAACGCCAGCCACAAGGTCGCCAGCACCTTCACCGCAGTGGAGTTGCGTGGTGGCGGAGGGCCGTATTGGTTGGCACCTGGATTACCGGGCAGCACCAGCAGCAACAGCGGGAAAATGCTGTTCACAAATGGCACCAGGTTCAGGAAATACAGCCAGCCAGACCAGCCCAGATCGTGCAGGCGTTGCACGCCGATTTGCACGCTGACCCAGACCAGCGCAACAAACAACGCGAAACCCAGCAGCGCGCCGAGAATAGCGCCGGCTGTTGGCGAAGCGGTGGCCACGGCGAAACTGGCGGTGCTGATGATGCCCGCGGCGACCAGCATGGCGAGGGTCAATACCAGCGTCCAGGCCAGGTAGCGCAGGCGACCGATACGCCCGTGAATGGTGAAAACCTTGAGCGTTGCGAATGCCTCGGAGTTATCCCCCACGGCTGCACGGGGTGGCGCGTAAGGCGAGGCGGCGGCGCGCGAAAAATCAGCGGCGCTGGTCTGCGTTTCGTGGGTTTCGGCAAGGCTGAATGCCACGGGTTGTTCATCTTCGATGCGGGCATCAACACCGGCGTTTTTCAGCGCCGTCAGGTAGGTCTCGGCATCGGCGCGCGACAGGTCACGCTTGAGCGCAACCGGGCGTCCGGTAAAGAGCTTTTCGATCGACTCGACATCGCTCTTGAACAGCTCGGCCAGGTTGAGTTTGGCCGTGGTGCTTTCGACACCCGGGAGCAAGGCTCCGTCAAACACGATCTTGAAACGGTTGTCGCTCATGCGGGCATCCTTGTCACTGGTAAAGGAGGGGAGTTGCCGGCCCGCTTCAATCGGCAGGCCTGGCGAGTGTATCAGCGTGGCCAGCGCAGTTGTGTCGCCTGTTCGCGGGCCTTGCGGTATTCGGCATCCAGGCGGGCAATCAGTTCATCGACGCCGGGCAGATCATCAATCTCACCGACGCCCTGGCCCGCAGACCACACCGTTTTCCATGCCTTGGCCTCGTCGCTCAACGGCTTGAGCTTGGAGCCGAAGTTGACTTCGCCTTTGCCCTGTAAGGCTGCGAGGTCGAAACCGGCGTTTTCCAGGCTCTGGCGCATAAAGCTGGCGGGCACGCCGGACACTGCGGGAGTGTGCACGATGTCGGCCGCACGCGATGTGAGCAGCATCTCTTTATACGCATCCGGGGCATGGCTTTCAGTGGTGCCGATAAAGCGTGTACCGAAGTAAGCGAGGTCTGCGCCTAACAGCTGGGCGGCGAGGATCTCGTGGCCATGGTTGAGGCAGCCTGCCAACAGCAGGGTTTTGTCGAAGAACTGTCGAATCTCGGCGATCAGCGCGAACGGACTCCAGGTGCCGGCATGGCCGCCGGCGCCTGCAGCCACCGCGATCAGGCCGTCGACACCAGCCTCTGCGGCTTTCTCGGCGTGGCGCCGCGTGGTGACATCGTGAAACACCAGACCGCCGTAGCTGTGCACGGCATCGACCAGTTCTTTCACCGCACCCAGGCTGGTGATGACGATCGGCACTTTGTGCGCCACACAGATCGCCAGATCGGCCTCCAGGCGAGGGTTGCTGTTGTGCACGATCAGGTTGACGGCATACGGCGCGGGGTTATCCAGCTGCGCCAGGCCTGCTTCGATTTCTTCCAGCCAGGCCTTGAAGCCGCTGCTTTCACGTTGGTTCAGTGCCGGGAAACTCCCGACCACGCCATTGCGACAGCAGGCCAGTACCAGTTGCGGGTTGGAAATCAGGAACATCGGCGCGGCCACCACGGGCAGGCGCAGACGTTGTTCAAGCAAAGCGGGCAGCGACATTGGAGGTACCCCGAGTGATTGAAGTTAGAACGGTTTGACCACGACCAAAATTACGATAGCCAGCAATATCAGAACCGGTACTTCATTGAACCAGCGATAAAAGACATGGCTGCGGGTGTTTTCGCCACGGGCAAAGCGTTTTACCTGTGCGCCGCACATATGGTGGTAACCGATGAGCAGCACCACCAGAGTCAGTTTGGCGTGGATCCACGCACCGGATTGAAAGATCGCAGGGTTGAGGTAGATCAGCCAGCCGCCGAATATCAGGGTAGCGATCATCGCCGGGCCCATGATGCCGCGGTAGAGCTTGCGCTCCATGATGCTGAAGCGTTCCTTGCTGACGGTGTCTTCACTTTGGGCGTGATAGACGAACAGGCGTGGCAGGTAGAACAGCCCGGCAAACCAGCAGACGATGGCGACGATGTGGAAGGCTTTGATCCATAGATAGAGCATTTCTAGTTATTCCCAGGTTCACGGTAACTGAAGATAGTAGTGGCTCATGCGCCCGTACGTCACGTTGACGGTTGTCGCAGGACGATGTGGCCCCTATTATCGACGGCTTTCCAGTGGGTTCGTTGAGGGCAGGTTTATGGTCAAGGTCGGTATCGTCGGCGGCACGGGTTACACCGGTGTCGAATTGCTGCGTCTGTTGGCTCAGCATCCGCAAGCTGAGGTGGTGGTTATCACTTCTCGATCCGAGGCCGGGCTGGCCGTGGCCGATATGTACCCCAACCTGCGAGGCCACTACGACGGCCTGGCGTTCAGCGTGCCGGACATCAAGACCCTTGGCGCCTGTGACGTGGTGTTTTTCGCGACGCCTCATGGGGTGGCGCATGCACTGGCCGGTGAACTGCTGGCGGCGGGCACCAAGGTCATCGACCTGTCGGCCGATTTCCGGCTGCAGGATGCTGACGAATGGGCCAAGTGGTACGGCCAGCCGCACGGCGCGCCTCAATTGCTGGAAGAGGCGGTATACGGCCTGCCTGAAGTCAATCGCGAGCAGATCAAGCAAGCACGCCTGATCGCGGTGCCGGGTTGCTATCCGACTGCCACGCAGTTGGGTTTCCTGCCATTGCTCGAAGCCGGGCTGGCGGACACTTCGCGCCTGATCGCAGACTGCAAGTCGGGTGTGAGCGGCGCAGGTCGCGGGGCAGCTGTAGGTTCGCTGTACTCCGAAACGTCGGAAAGCATGAAGGCCTATGCGGTAAAAGGGCACCGCCACCTGCCGGAAATTCGTCAAGGGCTGCGGCGTGCTGCGGGCAAGGATGTCGGTCTGACGTTCGTGCCGCACCTGACGCCGATGATTCGTGGCATTCACTCCACGCTGTACGCAACCGTGGTCGATCGTTCGGTAGATCTGCAGGCGCTGTTTGAAAAGCGTTATGCCAACGAACCGTTCGTCGATGTAATGCCAGCTGGCAGCCATCCGGAAACCCGCAGCGTGCGCGGTGCCAACGTCTGCCGCATCGCCGTGCACCGTCCGCAGGATGGCGACCTGGTGGTGGTGTTGTCGGTCATCGACAATCTGGTCAAGGGCGCCTCGGGCCAGGCGGTGCAGAACCTCAACATCCTGTTTGGCCTGGATGAGAAGCTGGGCCTGTCCCACGCGGGCATGCTGCCGTAAGGCTTGACTGCTGGTGTGCAAAAGGCCCGTTGATCGGGCCTTTTGTGTTTTTAATGGCGGCAACGCAGATTGATATACCGTAACAATAGTTGACCGCTTTTCTAGGAGAAGCGGATAATGCCCGCCATTACGCATATGGCGGCGGTACGCCGGGAGATTATCAGCATGAGCGTTGAGTCCTTCACCCCCACGGCTTTGCAATTCACCCACGGTGCTGCGCACAAGGTGAAGAGCCTGGTCGATGAAGAGGGTAATGATCGCTTGAAGCTGCGCGTATTTGTTACGGGCGGCGGTTGTTCAGGGTTTCAGTACGGATTTACCTTCGATGAAGATGTGGCCGATGATGACACTATCGTCGAGCGCGAAGGAGTCAGCCTGGTCGTAGACCCGATGAGCTTCCAATACCTGGCAGGTGCCGAGGTGGATTATCAGGAAGGTCTGGAAGGTTCGCGTTTCGTGATCAAGAACCCGAATGCCACCACGACGTGTGGGTGCGGGTCTTCGTTCTCGATCTGATCCACTGCAGATAAAAAAACGCCGCTTGGCTTTGAAAGGCCAAGCGGCGTTTTGCTGTCTGGGAGTTAGGCCGGGTAAATCGCGCCCAGTACCCGCAGCCCACGTGCGCCGGTGACGCTGGGGCGGTTGGCGGCAATGCCTTCAAGGCAGCAATGGGCCAGCCAGGCGAAGGCCATGGCTTCGACCCAGTCGGGATCGACGCCATAAGTGGCGGTGCTGCTGACTTGGGTGGACGGCAGCAGCGTCGCCAGACGGTTCATCAGTGTGGCGTTATGCGCGCCGCCCCCACAGACCAGTAGCGTTTCAGTCTCGGACTGTGCAGTTTGCAAGGATTCAACGATGGTCAGCGCCGTCAGTTCAAGCAGGGTTGCCTGTACGTCCTGAGGCTTAAACGCGGGCAGTGTGCCAAGGTGGTGCTGCAGCCAGCTTAGGTTGAAGACTTCGCGTCCGGTACTTTTCGGGCCTTGGGTGAGGAAGAAGGGGTCGCTGAGTAGGCGGCTGAGCAACTGAGGCTCAACCTTGCCACTGGCGGCCCACTGGCCGTCACGGTCAAAGTGCTCGCCGCGCTGTTGGTGAATCCAGGCATCCAACAAGACGTTTCCGGGGCCGCAATCGAAGCCGGCTACCGGTTTGCCGGTCTCGATCAGGCTGAGGTTGCTGAACCCGCCAACGTTTAATACGGCACGGTTGCCGGTACGCTCACCGAACAACGCCTCATGAAAGGCCGGCACGAGCGGCGCGCCCTGGCCGCCGGCGGCGACGTCGCGGCTGCGGAAGTCGCTGACCACGGTGATGGCTGTCAGCTCGGTGAGCAGCGCAGGGTTACCGATCTGCACAGTAAAGCCGCGGGCCGGCTCGTGGCGGATCGTCTGCCCGTGGCTGCCAATGGCGCGAATGTCTTCGGGCTTGAGGTTCTGCTGTTGCAGCAAGGCATGGATGCCTTGGGCGGCGAGCGTTACCCAGTGTTGCTGGGCAATCGCTGAACGGGCGATCTCATCCGGGCCGCTGGCGCACAGGCTTAGCAGCTCGGCGCGCAGGGTCTCGGGCATCGGGATGTAGTGCGTGGCGATCAAGTTGATCGCCGGGTCTTGTTCGATCAGGGCGATATCCAGGCCATCAAGGCTGGTCCCGGACATCACACCTATATAGCGCGGCATACCTTAGCGCTTCGCCGAGGCCAGCAGGGTAGAGCGCTCCTGGTCCATGCGGGCCATCAACGGCTGGCTTTGCTGCAGGAAGCGTGCGCGCTCGGCTTTGGCGATCGGGTCGGCCATTGGCAGCTTCTGGCCCAATGGATCGACGTGAACGCCGTTCACCTGGAATTCATAGTGCAAGTGCGGGCCAGTGGACAGGCCTGTGGTGCCGATGTAGCCGATCACCTGGCCTTGCTTGACGTTGCTGCCTGTGGATACGCCTTTGGCGAACCCTTGCATGTGGCCATACAGCGTGCGGTAGGTGTTGCCGTGCTGGATGATCACGGTATTGCCGTAGCCACCGCGACGCCCAGCCAGCAGCACCTTGCCATCGCCGGCTGCTTTGATCGGCGTGCCACGCGGGGCGGCATAGTCGACGCCTTTGTGAGCGCGGATCTTGTTGAGGATCGGGTGTTTGCGGCCCATGGAGAAACGCGAGCTGATGCGGGCGAAGTCTACCGGCGTACGGATGAAGGCCTTGCGCATGCTGTTGCCATCAGCGGTGTAGTAGCTGGTATTGCCTTGTTTGTTGGTATAGCGAACGGCGGTGTAGGTCTTGCCACGGTTGGTGAAACGCGCCGAAAGGATGGCGCCGGTGCCAACCACTTTGCCGTTGGCGACTTTCTGCTCGTAGATCACGTCGAATTCATCGCCTTGGCGAATGTCCTGAGCGAAGTCGATGTCGTAGCCAAACACACTGGCCATGTCCATGGTCATGCTGTGGGACAAGCCCGCGCGGGCGGCCGATTGCGACAGCGAACTGTTGATCACGCCATGTATGTAGGCCGAGCGCATCACCGGTTTGGTGGTGATGCGGTTGAAGGCAAAGCCTTTGGCGCCTTTGGTCAGCGTGATGCTTTCGAGGTCGCTGACATTGCTGTGCAGGTTGTTCAGCTGGCCGTTGGGTGCCAACTCGAACTGGAGCTTCTGCCCGTGCTTGAGCTGTGTGAATTGCTTGGCTTGTTTATCGCTGGCCAGCACCTCATTAACAGTAGAAGCGGGCAGGCCCACTTTCTCGAACAGCGTCGAGAGAGTGTCGCCTTTGGCCACGATCACTTCGCGGTGCAGGGGATTCTTGGCCGCGACGGCCGCAGGCGGCTCTTGAGTGGCTTGTTGAGTGTCTTCGGGAGTGCTTTCTATCTGCGCAAAGGGTGATTCAGTGGGTGCATTTGTGGCTTGTTGCGCGTCGGCAGCGTCTTGATCTTGTGTCAGTTGTTCAACTGGACTTTCCAGGTCAAGGCTCAGGGATGTTCGTTTGGCTTCTACGTCACTGGAAGGGAATACCAGGAGTGCCAGGCTGAGAAGAGCGGCGATACCACTTGCGGCGAGCAGGTGGGTCTTCGGGTAAAGCGGCGGCGCTTTAGACGGTTCTGTGGTCATAAGTAATTTTGACTTTGAAGATGAAATGGAAAAGATGAATGACATGATGAAGATGAAATAACTGTATAAAATATAACCAAATCATCTGTGGCGCAAGCTTGCGAATGCTGGGCTTGCTGAACGGTGTCCGTGCGCAGGGCAAAACTTGTAATTAGTCCCTGATCTTGTATGGTTGGTTCCCTTTTGAATCTGAGCCTTGCGGGTCTGTTATGAAGTCGGTTGAAGAGCAGCTAGCGCTGATAAAACGTGGTGCGGAAGAACTGTTGGTCGAGGCCGAGCTGATCGAAAAGCTCAAGCGTGGCCAACCCCTGCGTATTAAGGCTGGCTTCGATCCAACGGCGCCGGATCTGCACCTGGGCCACACCGTGCTTATTAATAAGCTGCGTCAGTTCCAGGAGCTGGGGCATCAAGTCATCTTCCTTATAGGTGACTTCACCGGGATGATCGGTGATCCAAGCGGCAAGAGCGCGACGCGCCCGCCGCTGACCCGTGAGCAGGTTCTCGACAATGCCGAGACCTACAAGACTCAGGTGTTCAAGATTCTTGATCCGGCCAAGACCGAAGTGGCCTTCAACTCCACCTGGATGGACCAGATGGGGCCGGCTGACTTTATCCGCCTGACATCCCAGTACACCGTGGCACGCATGCTTGAGCGCGATGACTTCGACAAGCGCTACTCCACTAATCAGCCGATCGCGATTCACGAGTTCCTGTACCCGCTGGTTCAAGGGTATGACTCGGTGGCGTTGCGCGCGGACATTGAGTTGGGGGGTACCGATCAGAAGTTCAACCTGCTGATGGGGCGTGAGCTGCAACGTGCGTATGGGCAAGAGGCGCAGTGCATTCTGACCATGCCGTTGCTGGAGGGGTTGGATGGCGTCAAGAAGATGTCCAAGTCCTTGGGTAACTATGTAGGTATCCAGGAAGCGCCGGGTGTGATGTACGGCAAGCTGGTTTCGATTCCGGATGCGTTGATGTGGCGTTACTTCGAGCTGTTGAGTTTCCGCTCGATGGACGAGATCAATGCGCTGCGTGCTGACGTCGAGGCGGGTGCCAATCCGCGTGACGTGAAGATCAAGTTGGCCGAAGAGATTGTGGCGCGCTTTCATGGTGAAGAGGCTGCGGCAAGTGCTCACCGTGCGGCAGGCAATCGCATGAAGGATGGCGAGTTACCGGATGATCTGCCGGAGATCGAGCTGACTGCTGCTGAAGCGATGCCGATCGCTGCTGTCCTTAATAAGGCTGGCCTGGTGAAGAACTCGGCCGTTGCGCGTGACCTGCTGGGTTCCGGCGGCGTGCGTATAGATGGTGAGGTTGTTGATCGCACCTTTATATACGAGCTGGGCGCTACCCACGTTTGCCAGGCAGGTAAGAAGGCATTTGCGCGTATTACGCTTAAATCCGAATAAACCTGAAATTAAGTGTTGACGGCGTTTTATATCT
>NZ_JAKNQP010000023.1:0-22366 GCF_022662455.1 Pseudomonas sp. TREG-RG-20F-10-E-6-01
GAAACCCCTGTCTGCTAACGCAGACAGGGGTTTTGTCGTTTTGGAGGACTGCCGCCGACTGAGAGAAGGCAGGTAAGTCCTCCCGGGTCGACCACATCAGATCACCCTGAACCCGGCCCACAAAAAAGCCAGTGCCTGAAAGCGGACACTGGCTTGTCAGAAACGCTAACAGATCAGAATTGATAGCTTACCGTCGCACTGACGTTACGCTCTTCGCCCAAATAGCAGAAGTTCAGGCTGGCACAGGACGCTACATAGGTCTCATTGGTCAGGTTGCTCGCGTTCAACCGTACATCTACGCCTTTCAACCCAACCCTGCCCAAGTCATACCCCAAGGATGCGTCAAACAAGGTGTAGGCCGGTACTTTCATTGTGTTCTCCGCGTCTGCCCAGCTGTAGCCGACGTACCGAACCCCGCCGCCAATTCGCAAGCCGTCAAAGGCGCCGCTATCAAACGTGTAGTCCGCCCACACCGATGCCATATGGCGAGGTGCCTGCGTGGGGGAGTTGCCTTTGTTCTCGATCAAGTTGTCGGCTGAGCTCAACGTACTGACCATCGATTTTGAGTATTTAATGTCGGTAAAGGTATAGCTGCTCAAAATCTTCAGGTTATCGGTCAGTTGCATGTGTGCTTCCAACTCCAGGCCCTGCGAGCGAACCGCACCTACTGCGCGATAGAAGTTTTCTTGTGGAAGCTTCGTCGCCAGGTTTTCTTGGTCGATGCGAAACCAGGAAGCTGTAAACAGGTTATCCGTCCCCGGCGGCTGATACTTCAAGCCCGCTTCCCACTGCGTTCCATTGGTGGGTGCCAGCGGGTTACCGGCGCTGTCTGAATAGGAGTTCGGGTTGAACGACTCTGAATAGCTGACATAGGGTGCCAAGCCGTTATCAAACAAATACAGCGCGCCGGCTCGCCCAGTCAGCTTGGTACGCTTGTCAGAAATCTCTGTGCCCAGCGGTCGACCCGCTTCAGCGATGCGGTTCTCGTCAGAGGTCTCGACCCAGTCCTAACGCAGCCCTAGAGAGAACCGCCATTTATCCATTTCGATCAGGTCTTGTAGATAAACGCCAGTTTGCTCAAGGCGACGCAGATAGCTGGTCAGGCTGGCATTGCTGATAGCAGTGTTGCCATAGACCGGGTTGAATGCGTTGATTGGCTGCAGTGACCCGCTCGTCCAGTCCACCACCGTTTTACGTCGCTGATAATCAGCTCCCATCAGCACGGTATGTTGGGTGGCCCCGGTAAAAAATTCTGCCTGCAGCATGTTGTCGATGATGAACGCATGCAGCTTCTCATCACCTCCCGAGTAATAGCGATTCAACTCGTTACTGGTCGGTGTGGTCCAGCCATAGGCGTACACCTGATCCAATTGCACCTTGGAGTCGAGATAGCGCAAGTTCTGTCGCGCAGTAAACACGTCGTTGAATCGATGCTCGAACTGATAGCCGAACGACTGCTGATCACGTTTGTAGCCATCAACTCCAGGTTCACCTTCAAAGAAGTGGCTGGAGATGCGCTGGCCATTACGCTGATGCAATGCGCCGTCTGCCGGCATACCGCCGTGATAGCCGCCATCAGGATCATGCTGCAGGTACGCCTGGAGTGTCAGCGAGGTGTCTTCGGTAAAGTCGATGCTGAGTGTCGGCGCCAAGGCAAAGCGCTTTTCTTTGGCGTGGTCGAACTGCGTATCGGCCTTGTCCGCTAAACCGATAAGCCGATAGGCAATACGCTTGTCGTCATCCACGGGGCCACTGAAGTCAAAACCCATGCCCTGCTGGCCGTGACTGCCTGCCGTTGCTTGAACCTGATGGTAGGGCTCAAGCAATGGCTTTTTGCTGGTCAGCGCGACCAGGCCGCCGGGCGAGCTGCGTCCATAGAGGACAGAGGAAGGCCCCTTCAGAATGTCCACGCGCTCGAGAAAATACGGATCAACCTGCATGGTGCTATAGGTGCCGCTATCCCCCATGGACTTCAAGCCATCAAGGTAGATGTTGTCCACAGAACCATCGTTAAAACCGCGCATTGCCACGTAGTCATAACGATGGGTCGCGCCATAGGGGTTGGTCAGTACTCCAGGCGTGTAACGCATGGCTTGTGCGACGGTCTGGGAGCCTTGGTCGTCCATCTGCTCGCGCGTCACCACGGAGACGGTTTGCGACGTCTCCAGCAGCGCAGCGCTGGTCTTGGTTGCGATTTGGCTATGCGTCGCGTTATAGCCTTCCATGCTGCCTAAGGCATTACCCAGGGCGAAGCCTTTGATATCCGTGGTGGGCAGCGTCACGGTGCTGCTCTGCGTCTGGGTCTCCAGCACAAAGCTGACACCATCTTGCGATACGGCCTGCAAGCCAGAGCCGCTGAGTAGATGATTCAACCCCTGCCCGGCTGAATACTCGCCGTGCAGCCCGGCTGATTGCCGGCCTTGGGTTTGCCCAGGCGTGCTGGAGAGGGTAATGCCTGCCTGACGGGCGAATTGATTGAGCACCTCGCCCAGGGCGCCGGCAGGCAGGTCGTAGCGCTGGTTAACCTGCTCGATGTTTGCTTGCCCAGCCATGCCGGCGATCGGAACCGCGCCCATGCCCAGCGCGGTCGACAGCAATGCCGCACGGATGGATTTAGCCAAAAGGGGGTAGGAGGAGCACGATGAGTTGCCGGGATAACGCGCTGTCATGATCAAGATCCGTGGAGGCCGGTGAGGGCTGATTGAAAGGCTTACTGTCTAAGCCGGTCTCACGGAAAAAAACCGCCAAAAAAACTTTATATAAAACATAAAAAATCAGGCTGAACGTTCCAGGCTTACCCACCAACGCGTGCGATAGCGCACTTCAACAGACAGCGTCTGTGCAACGACCGCCAACAATTTATCCGTGTCCTCCAGGCGGAAAACCCCCGACAACCGCAAGTCGCTGGCTTCTGCCGAACAACCCAGATAACCATGGCGATAGCGCCCTACCTCCGACAGGAATGCAGCCAGGCGCATGTTCCGTGTCACGATCAGCCCATCGACCCAGGCGCCCATGTCCATATCCAGCGGCGGCGCCAGCGTGGCATGCGTGCGATGTACCAGGTAGTTCTCTCCTGCATGGACTTGAGTCGACAGTCCGTCTGCCGAGTGTGGTGAGTGAATGGCCACGTTGCCACTGACCACACTCAAGCGTGTGCAATCGCTGTCTTGGCGCACGGCAAAGCGCCCGTCGATACCTTCGAGCAAGCCATGCCGAGTTTGCACCAGCAGTGGCGCTGAAGAAGGCGCGCCGCACGTCACCAGGATTTCCCCGCGAACCAGCGTGATCAGACGCTGCTGTGCGTTGAAGTCCAGGTCCACGGCGCTGTCGGTGTTGAGTTGCACGCGAGCGCCATCCGGCAATTGCACGCTGCGCCGTTCCCCTGTGGCGGTCGCAAGGTCGGACGTCCAGCGCTGCCAGCCGGTCAGGTCGCGGCTTAACCAGGCTGCCGAGCCCACCAACATGACGCCAGACAACATCTTCAGTGCCTGCCGCCGGCCCACGCCTTGCGAAGCATTTTCCAAGGCCACGCGCGCACCGGGAATCGCGGCCATTTGGCTGCTCAATTCCTGCTGCAGTGCCTGTACCCGCTGCCAGGCCAATTCATGGTCGTCATGCGCCTCGCGCCAGCGCTCACATTGTGCATGCAAGCGCACATTGGCCCGGTTATTACGCAGGCGCAGTGCCCAAGTGATGGCCTGCTTGACCACCTGAGGATCTGGCCCCGGGCGCGCGGCATTATCCATCGGGGTCACGTTTCATAACGCACTACGTAGCAGTGATACAGCGCCTGCGCGATATACCGTTCCACTGTTCGCAACGACACCCCCATCTGCAGCGCGATCTGCTTGTGCGCCAACCCATCACACTGAGCCAGCAGAAACGCCTGACGTACTTTCGGTTTCAATCCGTCCAGAAGACGGGCGATTTCCTCCAGCAGTTCCAGCACCAACATCCGCGTTTCTGCGCTGGGTGCCAACGCTTCAGGCAGGTGGGCAATAGACTCAAGGTAGGCGCGCTGGATTTCTTCGCGCCGCCAATGATCAATCACCAGGCCGCTGGCGATGCTTCGCAGAAAGGCGCGAGGAGCTTTGAGTTCAAGGCGTTCGGTTTTTTGCAGCAAGCGCACGAACGTGTCCTGAGCCAGGTCCGCTGCATCCGCTGCATTGCCCAGGCGACTGCGCAGCCACCGGTTGAGCCAGCTGTGATGGGCGCTGTAAAGCGTCTGCACCACAGGTTTACCAGGGATGTACTCGGTAGATGGCATTCACACAGGCCCGGCCAAACGTCACAAATGATAATTAGTCTCATTGTCTGGGAGGCTGAAAAATTTTGCAACGCCAGAGCCTGCAGATCTACCGCCGGTCGGTTTCCTACTCAAAATGAGGATGCTTCTCACAAATTTCTAAGATTTATCCTGGCCTGGCCGAAAGCCTGACGAGCCATGCGTGCACCGAAATAGAGCGGTCGCAGAGTCCGCCTATCCCGTTACATGGAATGTTCCACTCGGCACGCTCATCCCCATTTGGCAAAAGAAGTCGATGAAATGAATCTTAAGTTCAGTCATAAAATTCTGCTGGCCGCATCAGGCGTCGTGGTTCTCGCGTTCGCGTTATTCACGCTTTACAACGACTACCTGCAGCGCAGCACCATCAAGCAAAACCTGGACTCGTCTATCCAGCAATCAGGCGAACTCACGGCCAGCAGTGTGCAGAACTGGCTCAGTGGCCGCATTCTGGTACTCGAAAGCCTGGCGCAAAACGTTGCCCATCAGGGCACTCAGGCCGATCTTCCTGGTTTGGTTGATCAGCCGGCGTTCACCTCGAACTTCCAGTTCACCTACGTCGGGCAAACCAACGGGGTGTTCACCCAGCGTCCTGACGCGAAGATGCCTGACGATTACGACCCGCGTCAGCGCCCTTGGTACAAGCAGGCGGTGGCTGCCGATAAACCCATGCTGACTCCGCCTTACATGGCCGCAGTCGGCGGGCAGATCGTAACCATTGCTCTGCCCGTCAAAAAGAACGGTGAGCTGTTGGGTGTGGTCGGCGGCGACCTGAGCCTGCAAACCCTGGTGAAGATCATCAACTCGGTAGACTTCGGCGGGATCGGCCATGCGTTCCTGGTCAGCGCCGATGGCCAGGTCATCGTCAGTCCTGACCAGGACCAGGTGATGAAAAACCTCAAGGACATCTACCCAGGTACCAACCTGCGGATCGAAAAGGTCAGCCAGGACGTGGTTCTCAATGGCCAGGACCGCATTCTTTCGTTCACGCCGATCAGCGGTTTGCCCGGTGCAGATTGGTACATCGGTCTGTCGATCGATAAAGACAAAGCCTACGCACCACTTGGCAAATTCCGTACTTCGGCGTTGATCGCCATGCTGATCGCGGTTGTCGCCATTGCCGTGCTGTTGAGCCTGTTGATCCAAGTACTGCTGCGCCCGCTGACCACCATGGGTGTGGCCATGCAGGACATTGCCCAGGGTGAGGGCGATTTGACTCGCCGCCTGGACGTGACCAGCAAGGACGAGTTTGGCGAGGTAGGCAGCGCCTTCAACCAGTTCGTCGAGCGTATCCACGCGTCTATTTCCGAGGTGTCTTCGGCAACGCGTCAGGTGCATGACCTGTCCCAGCGCGTGATGGCGTCGTCGAACGCCTCGATCATCGGCTCGGACGAGCAAAGCGCACGCACCAACAGCGTGGCCGCGGCGATCAACGAGCTGGGCGCCGCTACACAGGAAATTGCGCGTAACGCAGCTGATGCTTCGCAACACGCCAGTGGTGCCAGTGAACAAGCAGACGACGGGCGCAAGGTGGTGGAGAAAACCATCCTGGCAATGTCGGAGCTGTCGCAGAAGATCAGCCTGTCCTGCACTCAGATTGAAACCCTGAACGCCAGCACCGACAACATTGGCCACATCCTTGATGTGATCAAAGGCATCTCCCAGCAAACCAACTTGTTGGCGCTCAATGCCGCAATCGAGGCCGCGCGTGCCGGGGAAGCCGGGCGTGGGTTTGCTGTGGTTGCCGACGAAGTGCGTAACCTCGCTCACCGTACCCAGGAGTCCGCCGAAGAGATCCACAAGATGATCACGTCGCTGCAAGTGGGCTCGCGTGAGGCGGTGACCACCATGAACGCCAGCCAGACCTCCAGCGAGGAGAGCGTTGAAGTGGCCAACCAGGCCGGCGAGCGCCTGGTCAGCGTGACGCAGCGAATCGTCGAGATCGATGGCATGAACCAGTCGGTCGCGGCGGCTACCGAGGAGCAGACCGCTGTGGTTGAGACCCTCAATGTCGACATCAACCAGATCAACCTGCTGAATCAGCAGGGTGTGGCCAACCTCAACGAAACGCTCAAGGACTGCGATGCGCTGTCTCAGCAAGCGAGCCGCCTGAAGCAACTGGTCGACAGCTTCAAAATCTGACCGGGCCCTGCAGGAGCGAGGCGTCTCGCTCCTGCTGATCAGCTGAACATCTGGCGTACATTCTCCAGGGCAGTGTCGGCGAAGGTCTGCACAAACTGTTCAAACGCCGCCTGGGTGGTATCGACCGGCTCACCCATGAGCGTCCAGGTTGCCCGCGAACATCCTGCGCCGAGCGCTTCCACCTGCATAGCAGCCCACAGCCGGGCGACACCCAAGGTGTTGTAGAGTGTGGTCCAGGTCATGTACATGGCGTCGTCGTCGCGGCTGTTGAGTTGCTCTACGACGCAATGGCCATCGTGGAAATATTTCGTGCGCAAGGCGCCTATGCCTGTGCCCGTCATTTCGATGTGCGAGAGAGTCGGAACGAAGGCATCAAAGCCTGCAAAATTGCCCACCACTTGCCACAGATCAGCGGCCTCGCACGCGACGTCAACAGACGCCACCACCGGTGTGCCGTTCGGGTTGCGAATTAATGTATCGGGTTGCAGCAGATTCATAGAAATGTCCTGAACGGTCAGAGAAAGCCGATGGCCTTGAGGTGGTCGCAGCCCCTGCGCAACAGCGCCGGGTCCTTGTGCGGGTACTGCTCGCCCATCGCCTCCACACCCTGGCGTGCGTTCTCGTGACAAATCATCGTGATGTCGCTGATGTCTTCTGCGAGGTTATCCAGGTAGAAGCCCAGCACGCCAAACAGCGCGTTATCGGGGCCTACCGTTCGCAGCTCTGTCTGCCACTGCGCAACGCTCACTCGCTCGAAGCAGTGGCCTGCTTGACTGAATGCATCAAGGTAGTGATCCCAGCTCAAAGGCTGTGGGTTGTGCAGGTTGAATACGTTTCGTCTCGCAATAAAGCGGCCGCAGTGAAACGCAACAAAACGGGCAAAGAAGTCCACCGGCATCAGGTCGAAGTTCACCTGCAGGCGCGGCGCCAGGCCCAATTGCAACGAACCCTTGAGCATCATCATCAGGCGGTTGTTTTGCGGCTTGCAGACGCCGTTGCGGCTATTGAAAGCGATGTTTCCCGGGCGATAGATGTTCACCCATGCGCCTTGCTCGGCTGCACGGCCCAGCAAGCGTTCGGCGACCCACTTGGAGAGGTTGTAGCCATTCTTGAGGTAGAGCGGCAATGTGGTTGCAGCCGGCGTTTCGAGGATGTGTCCCTGGGCGTCGACACTGCTGCAGGCCGACAGGGTCGAGATGAAATTGAAGACTTTCTTGCAGTGGGTTTCACACAGGCGCAGGCACTCACGTATCGGTTCGACGTTGTCCTGGGCGAGTGAGGCGTAATCCATCACATGATTGACCCGCGCCGCGTTGTGCACCAAGACCCCGTGGTTACGGGCGAGGTGCTCATACACATCGCTGGCCAGGCCCAGCCGGGGCAAGCCCATATCGGCGGCATATACCTGCACCCGACTCAAATCCAGATGTTCCAGCCGGTACTCGCGCAATGCCTGGGTGAACCGCGTCATCGCCGACTGCCCCGCCTGTTCACGCACCAGGCATGCCACCTCCTGCACACCGCCGGCCAACAAGGCTTCGACGAGGTGCACGCCGACAAAACTGTTGGCGCCCGTGACAATCACTTTGCGCGGATCGCCAGCGCGGTCCTCATGCAGCGTTTCTATATTCAGCGCTTGCGACGCATCCTTTTCCACCTGGCCTGACAGTGCATGCGGCAGTGCGCCGTCTTCCATCAGCACGCAGAGCGTACGAATTGTCGGCGCTTCAAAGAAACTGCTCAGTGAAAGGCTACGGCCAAACGCTTTGCGCAGACGCAGCAGCAGGGTAGACAGCAGAATGGAATGACCGCCCAGGTTGAAGAAACCATCGTCGATGGAAATGTCGCCATCCGGCACCGCCAACAACTCACTCCACAGCGCCACCAACCGCATTTGCAGAGGCGTTCGTGCAGCATTGCAGTCGTTGCGCGCAGTGGCGTGTTTCGGTATCGCCAGCAATGCCTGGCGGTCGATCTTGCCGTGGTGAGTGCGCGGCAGAGTGGGTAATTCTGTCCACACCTCGGGCTGCATGTAGGTCGGCAGCCATTGCCGCGCATGGTGCTTGAGGCCCGCCATGGTGGCGCCTGGTTCGGGTTGGGCGGCAAAGCTGAGGATCCTGCGGTCAGGATCAATCAGCACCGCCACTTGGCGAAACAGCCGACTGCTGCGCAGGCATTGCTCAATCTCCTGGGGCTCCACCCGAAAGCCGCGGATTTTCACCTGATCATCCCGCCGGCCGCCCAGTTCGATACCGTCGGCCGTCCATTTCGCCCGGTCGCCACTGCGGTATGCCCTCACCGATCGGCCGCCCGGCAGTGTCAGCTCAACAAACGGGCTGTCGGCCCCTTGCGGCGCGCTCACATACCCAAGGCCCAGGCCAGGGCCGACGATATACAGATCGCCCATCACCTGTTCATCCACCGGGTGCAGGTCGTCGTCGAGGATCAGCACCTGGCTGTTGGCAATGGGGCGGCCAAGATTGCGTGTGCTGTCACCGGGCTGGAACGTTCGGTGGGTGACCAGTACCGTCGTTTCGGTAGGGCCGTAGAAATTGTGCAGGTGGCATTGGCTCGCCAGGCATTCGATCACATGCGGCTCGCAGGCATCGCCGCCGGTCATCAAGTGAGTCAAACCCAAGGGCTGATCCAGCGGCAGAATGCTCAGCAGCGCCGGCGGCAGAAACGCGTGGCTGATGCCCTGTTGGCGAATCAGCTCGACCAGTTGCTGAGGATCGTGCCGTTGGCGCTCGCTCGGGACGATCAACTCGGCGCCGGCTATCAGGGCAGGGAAGATGTCGATCAGCGATGAGTCAAAACTGAGCGGCGAAAATTGCAGCACGCGGCTGTGCTCGTCCAACGACATACAGGCGCCAAGCCAGGCGGTGAAATGCGCAAGGTTGCGTTGGCTGAGCAGTACGCCTTTCGGTTGGCCGGTGGTGCCTGAGGTGAAAAGCGCCACGCAGGGCGCCTCGCTGCTGGGACGATGCTGCATCAGCGGGCGTGTGATGTCGGCACAGGTCGGGTCGACAGTGCTGACATTCAGGGTAACGAAATCGTCGCGCAAAGGGTGCTGACCCTCTACCACCAACACCTTGGCGTTGCTGCTTCGCAGCATGGTGCGCTGGCGTTGCGGCGGATGATCCGGTGCCAGTGGCAGGTACACTGCGCCGCAACCCAGCACCGCCAGAATGCTGGCATACAGATCGACGGATTTTTCCAGGCACACGCCGACCACGGTTGGCGTCTGCGCCTGTTCCAGCAGGGGACGCAGGTCTTGCTGGATCGACACGGCGCGATCCAGTAATTGACGGTAGGTCAGCACGCTGCCCGCGATGTTCAGTGCCGGTCGTTCAGCAAAGGAATGAAGGCTGGCCTGTAACCGTTCGATCATTGGCACCTGGGCAGCCTGTAACAGTGCCGGCTGCGCGGTACGGTTGAATCGATGCAGGAACGCCAACTCATCCAGCCCTTGCAGGCCTTGCTCAGGCCAGGCATTAGCGACGGTTGTCGCCGAAAAAAACGTAGGGTCTCGCGAGAATTGGCTGACCAGCGAGGCTACCCATTCCACCAGAGCATTCGTCGCTTGTCGGCGCAATCGCTCGCCGTTGCCGCTGGGCTCCTCGGTAATATCGCGTATCGCCAGTACGCGACGGGTCTGGTCATAGCAGCGCAATTGCACCGCAGGAAGCCCGTGTTCAGACACCGGGCCAATGCCCAGTCGCAGGCTGATCCGCTGGGTTCTATCGGCAGGCTCGCGCAGCGGTTGGCTGCCGTCTTCAATCATGACGTCGAGGGACTCCGTCGCGGTGACGTGTCCGTACTGCTCCAGCGTTTGCCTGATCGCTTCCAAGGCTTTGCTGGTGCCGCTCCATCCCATGTTCAAGCGCCTCATGGCTGCCTCCCCGATTCGGGTAAATAGGCGCTCAGGGCCAGGGCGACGCTCGGGGTGTGCAGCACACCGCTGTGGTGCAGAAAACCCATGATATTGCCGAGCAGCGGGTGTTGGCGGGTGATGGGAAAGTGCAGCGCTGCGACTTCGTCCTCAAGCGCACGGCGAACGTCGGCGCCGACGTCCAGGTGTTCGATCAACTGCAGATCGAAAGCCTTCTGCAGATCGTTGGTCAGGTAATGCGTCAAGAACACCGGCAGGGTAGACGCGATGCTGTCGCGGTCGGCCGGGTTTGCCGACTGCCAGTAGATACGCACCAGGTGGGTCCAGAACTGTGCATGGCGGCCTTCATCAAACAGGTGGTCGGCCATCAAGCCGCGTATGGACGATTTGACGCTGTCATCTTTGGCAAACGCCGCGACGTCATGGGTGATGGTGTTCTCGGCGATAGCCACGCCAATCAACTCTACGGCATCACGCAGGTGCGGCGGCGCCAGCGCCTGGGCTGCGGGCAAGGCATGGCTCAGTTCGATTTGGCCAGGCAAGTCGAGCGGTTGCAGGCCCGTCATGGCCACGGTCTGTTGCAGGAAATCCAGCGCGACCAGCGCGTGGTAATCCTCATCGACCACGACGGTCATTGCGTCGTAGCGACAGGCGAGGGGGAAGGACAGCGAGAAGCGATTCTTGGCAATGCTGCGAGCGGTCTTGTCGACGATCTCGGTTTCGAAGATCACCACGTCATTGAGGAATTTGTAGAAGCTTTGCACCAGCACGAAGTCGCGCCACTGCGAGCAATGCTCAAGGAAAGTCGCGCTCAGCACCAGGGGCTGGCGGCTCGCGGGATAGATCAGCCTGTCGTCGTTTTCCAGCATGCGCCGCGGACGTGTACGCAGGGTTGCACGGCGTTCCCAGTCATCGGCGAAGGAGCGATAGTCGGTGGCGTTCATGGCTGCCTCTCTTGCAGCGAGGCGCGCACGTCGTCCCAGAAGCGGAGGCGGCTGTGCACGGCGCCCAGAGCGATTTCATCGGCCTGGCGTTGGCGAGTCGGGTCTGTACCGATCAGGCGCTGGAGTAGCAGCTCTGCGGCGGGCCCATGCCCTTGCGTGTCCAGTTCGATGTGACGGTTCAAGTAGTAGCAGAAGGTCGGCGCCTGGCGGCCCTTGAATACATCGCCGTGCAGAATGCACGCGAACATGGTGGGAATGACACTCTCGCGTCCATGCAGGAAGGCGGACGCTACGCCGTGGGTGGGCGCGTTCAAGGCGATCTGCAACGTGCTTTCGACAAAGCGGGCTACGCCTGGCGGCGCATCGACCTGATGCAAGGCTGCGCTGGCTTCGGTCCCTTGACGCTGCAGCTCAATGAAGCGCCGGACGACGCGGGTGTCAGCGCCTACTTCGGCCATCGCTTGCAGGTACAGGTCGAAGTGGCTGCAATGGCCCTGTGCGGGGTGTGCATCGGACTCTTCGCCGAGCACGATTTCGTTGATGAGGCGTGCCGCTTGCGGGTCGAGGGGCGGCAGCCAGGGTAATTGCGTGCAGCTCAGGTCCTGCTGCAAGCGTTTGGTCAGGCTCATGAAGTCCCAAACGGCAAATACATGGTGTTGCATAAAACGCTGTAACTTGGTCAATGAAGTTATTTCTTTAAATAACGGATGGCTGCACAGCTGCAGTTTCTTTTGTTCAAGTAAGTGTTGATGCATGGTTGATGCCTATAAGTTATTGCGACTGCTCTGAAAACAGTGTTGGGATTTATAACTGGGCGTGCAGGCGTGGCGCATAGCCAGACCCCGCGCGCAGTAAGAACGCGACTAGACTGCGCAGCAAAATGAAGTGTTTGTTGTATGAGGCAGCGATAGTAAGCTGATTAAACGTTTGGGCGAGATGGTGAAAGTATTAGATATTTTTTCGAAATACAGTTTGTTGTAAGTAACTTGCTTGAATGGAAGTGGGACGTTTCTTTAAGTTAGCCGGGCATCAATAAATAGGCGATGTATACCGTGGGGGCCCTTCCGCACAGAAAGGGGCCTTCACCGTATAAGAATCTACAAAACGCGTGGTAAAACTTACTGCGTGTCGAGTGTTGCGGCGGCTTCAAGACCGTTGAGGTAGGTGGAGATGACCTCCATGCCGCGCATCAGGTGGTTGCGCAACGTCAGGATGCTTTCGTCGGTTTTCTTCTGGGCCACCAGGCTCAGCAGTTCACGGTGATCTTCCTGGGACGTCTCGCCCAGCCCCATCGCTTCGAGGTTGAAGCGCAGAAAGCGTTCTTCCTCGTTCAAGCCGTGTTCAACCAACTTGAGCAAACGCTGGTTGGGTGCCTTGCTATAAAGCGCCATGTGAAACAGACGATTGAGACGGCCAATCTCGGCGTAATCTTTCTCCTGCTCCAGCGCTTTGATCAAGGCATCGGCTTCGGCAATGTCGGCGTCGGTAAGCAACGGGATCGACAGGCGCAGCGCTTCGGATTCCAGCAGCATGCGCAGGGCATAGG
Organism: Pseudomonas sp. TREG-RG-20F-10-E-6-01; assembly: GCF_022662455.1. Classification (NCBI taxonomy): domain Bacteria; kingdom Pseudomonadati; phylum Pseudomonadota; class Gammaproteobacteria; order Pseudomonadales; family Pseudomonadaceae; genus Pseudomonas; species Pseudomonas sp. TREG-RG-20F-10-E-6-01. The sequence continues at coordinate 12,813 of NZ_JAKNQP010000023.1, forward strand.
TTTCAGCTGAATTGTCTTCGATCAACGGCGCAACCACGGCGCCCTTGTGCGTCACCACATGCAGCAAAGACTGGGCTTCCAGCTGGCGCAAAGCTTCGCGTACGGGCATGCGGCTGACACCGAACAGGCTGGCGAGCTCTTGCTGGCGCATCGCGGTACCACAGGGCAGTCGACCGTCGAGAATGGCATTGCGCAGGGTTTCTTCAATAACGGCGCGGGCAAGGTGGGCGGGAATAGGCCCGCTGATTTTGATGCTGCTTAACGGGTTCGGCTTCTGCGTCACGGTTACGCTATCCTCCTTATTGTTGAATGGAGTGTGTTTAATTGGATCCAATGCACACTAAAGATGGCCCACACGCTTGTCAAACAGCCAAAGTTTCCGTTTGTAAGGGCTTACAAGCTGTACTTTGTGCATCCCACAGCGGCGGGTCATGAACTTCGCCCCCGTATGAATGATTGCACTGTGCCATTGTTTTTTGTCGGTTGAGGCTTCACCATCCTTTGAAATTCCGTCTCTCTTCACGGACTGAACGCCTTGGCGGTAAGTTTTATTCCCTCTCGAATCCTTAGCTGGCTATTTTCAGCGATTCTGTTGGCTGGCTTGATGCTCGGCGGGCTGCATGCCGATTGGGATTTCTCTCAGATCAGCCGCAAAGCCACCGCCTTGTACGGGCCGCTGGGTGAGGGCCAGCAGCGGATTGACGCCTGGCAGCGGTTGCTCGCGACCCAAAAGCAGGTCGACGAGCAGGAGCAGCTCAAGGTCGTCAATCTGTTCTTCAACAAGCAAATGACGTACGTGGAAGACATCGACCTGTGGCACGTGGTCGATTATTGGGAGACGCCCATCGAAGCCCTGTGGAAAGGTGCCGGAGATTGTGAAGACTATGCAATCGCCAAGTATTTCAGCCTGCGTCACCTGGGCGTTTCCAGCGACAAATTGCGCATTACCTACGTCAAGGCCTTGCGGCAGAATCGCGCGCACATGGTGCTGACGTATTATTCGACCCCGAACGCCATCCCGCTGGTGCTCGATAGCCTGATGGACGAGATCCTGCCGGCCACCCGCCGTACCGACCTGATTCCCGTGTATTCCTTCAACGCCGAGGGTTTGTACCTGCCCGGCGCCAAGGGCAACACGAAAGTCGGTGATACCAAACGCTTGTCGCGCTGGCAGGATGTGTTGAGAAAAATGCGTGCCGAAGGCTTCCCGGCCGAGCCTGCCAACTAGGAGTAACTGATCGGATGTCTCTGTTCAAACAACTATTGATCGCAATCTGTCTGTTCCTGGTGGTCGCCTTCAGTGGCAGCTTCATGGTCAGCCTGGAAAGCTCGCGCACCCAATACGTCAACCAGCTTCGCTCCCACGCGCAGGATGCGGCGACGGCACTGGCATTGTCGCTGACGCCCAATATCGACGACCCGGCCATGGTCGAACTGCTGGTCAGCTCGATCTTCGACAGCGGCTATTACGCAAGCATCCGCGTGGTGGACCTGGCCACGGATAAAACCATCGTCGAGCGCAGCGGCATTCCCGACAACAACGGTGTGCCCAACTGGTTCGTGAAATTGATCGGCCTGGAGCCGGCGGGTGGCGATGCGCTGGTCAATCGCGGCTGGGAGCAGGCGGCGCGCGTGGAGGTGGTCAGTCACCCGATGTTCGCCCTGGCCAAACTCTGGCAAAGCGCCCTGGGCAGCCTCGGCTGGCTGTTGCTGTGCGGCGCGGTCAGTGCGGTGCTTGGCGCGTTGTTGCTGCGTCGGCAGTTGAAGCCATTGGACTACATGGTCAAGCAGTCCCACGCCATTGCCCGTCGCGAGTTTCTCAGCTTGCCCGACCTGCCGCGCACGCCGGAACTGCGCCGCGTAGTGCAGGCCATGAACCAGATGGTGGAAAAGCTCAAGGCGCTGTTCCAGGAGCAGGCCGAGCGCAGCGAAAAGCTGCGCATCGAGTCCTACCAAGACAACCTCACCGGCCTCGCCAACCGGCGTTATTTCGAAATGCAGCTCAACGCCCGTGTGAGTAACCCGGAAGAGACCAGCTCCGGCTATCTGCTGCTGCTGCGGGTCAAGGACCTGGCCGGTCTCAACCAGCGCCTCGGGGGCCAGCGTACCGACCAATTGCTGCAAGCGGTCGGCGAACAGCTGCTGCGCGAGTGCGAGCCGTACCCGGAAACCCACAACCTCGTCACCCGTATCCGCGGCGGTGAGTTTGCGGTGCTGGCGCCGGGGCTGGTGCACGAAGAAGCGCTGCAACTGGCGCAGAACCTTGAGACCACGTTGCTCAGCCTGCAAGCCACTGGCGCCAGTGATGTCACGCCAGTTGCCTATATCGGCCTGGCACCGTTCAACCATGGCGACTCGCCTCAAGCGTTGTTGACCCTGGCTGACCAAGCCCTGGCCCAGGCCGAAGGGCAGGGCGACACCAGCTGGGTGTGCCTGGACCATAGCGCCGCCGCCAGCGTCGGCGACGATCACCATGCGTGGCACACGCTGCTCGACCAGGCCCTGACTCAGCAGCGTTTCCAGCTGTACTTCCAACCGGTCGTCGCCAGTCAGGACCCGCAACTGGTCTTGCACTACAAAGTGCTGTCGCGCTTGCAGGATGAAGACGGCCACACGATACCTGCCGGGCGTTTCCTGCCGTGGCTTGAGCGCTTCGGCTGGACGGCGCGCCTGGACCGCTTGATGCTCGAGCAGGTACTCAAGCAAATGGCCGGCCACAGCCATAGCCTGGCGCTGAACCTGTCTGCCGCGACCTTGCAGGATGCTCAGGCGCTGAATCGGATTTTTGAGCTGCTGCGCCAGCACAGCAACCTGGGCCCGCGCCTGACCCTGGAAATCGGTGAAGAACAATTGCCGGAGCAGGCGCTGCTGGAGCAGTTGACCCAGCGCCTGCGCGAGCTGGGCTTCTCTCTGAGCCTGCAGCGCTTTGGTGGGCGTTTCAGCATGATCGGCAACCTTGCACGGCTGGGCCTGGCGTACCTGAAAATCGACGGCAGCTACATCCGCGCCATCGATCAGGAAAGCGATAAACGCCTGTTTATCGAGGCGATCCAGCGTGCGGCCCACAGCATCGACTTGCCATTGATTGCCGAGCGCGTGGAAACCGAGGGTGAGCTGAAGGTGATTCGCGAGATGGGGATTTTCGGTGTGCAGGGGCAGCTATTCGGTGAACCGGCGCCCTGGAAATAATCCAAACCTAACGGGGCACTCGCTTGTGTGGGAGCTGGCTTGCCTGCGATAGCATCACTTCGGTCCGCCTGATACACCGAGGTGCCTGCATCGCAGGCAAGCCAGCTCCCACAAAAGCCTGCCCCGATTTAGATTCGGTTTGCCTAACTAAATCAGATCAAACCAGTCTCTTCATCATTGATCAGGTGGCTCAACCCGCCCAACGCTTCCCGCGCGTGGGTACGGTCCATCAGCTTGGCCTGCGCTGCCGGCGGCAGGTCCGTCACGCTGATCACGCCCTTGCGCGTCAGCACCTGAATCAAGTCGTCCAGCACCCGAATCATCTCCAGGTCACTTTGCTTGAGCTGCGCCAGGCTGGTTTCCACCACTTCGTTGGCGTACCAGGCCTGAATCTCATGGTGATCGGCCGGCAGGGTCTCAGTTGATTCGGCAAAGGCGGCGGCCTCCACGCGACTCAGTGCACCCTGTGCATCACGTTGCACGTAAAACATAAGAAACCCTCGAAAATGAGCCACACGCGTTCACCAGCATAGGTCAATGGTGTGTTTATGAGCGCGAGTATGCGATGCAACCGCCCGTAAGAGCCAGTAACGCATCAGCCAAATAAATCGGCCGCCCGAGTGGGCGGCCGGTTCATCGCGTCTTAGGCGGTGTGATCGATCTTGATGGTCGGGTCGGCACCACTGATCAGCGAGTTGATGCTGGTGTGAGACCAATCATTGCCTTCCAGCTTGATCGTCACATCGGCATTGGCCACGCCGCCAGCCGCGTTGAGCTTGCCTTCACTGCTGATTTGCAGGGTCGACACGCCGTCTACCGTGGTGATCTTGAGGTAGTTGTCGATGGTGCTGTCTGTCTCACCCTTCAGCAGATCCTTGAGATCGATCCGGTCACCTTCCGAGGCTTTAAAGTCCTTGATCACATCGTTGCCCAGGTCACCCGCTTTCCACACGAAGGTGTCGGCACCCGAACCACCGATCAGGATGTCGTTGCCCTGGCCGCCGATCAAGGTGTCGTCACCGGTGCCGCCCAGCAAGATGTCATTGCCTTTGCCGCCGTCCAGGTAGTCGTTGCCGCCCTGGCCGAACAGGATGTCATCACCCGCGCCGCCCAACAGTGTGTCGTTGCCGTCTTTGGCGCCGGACACGTCGAAGTCGGCATAGTGCTCGGTCACGTACTGGTGCACGTTCGAGGTGGTCACCGCCGTGACCGCCACGCCGGTCTTCTGTGCAACAAAGGCCTGCAGTGCGTTGTAACCCTCACCGGTAATACCGCTGAAGCTCACCAGGTCGCCGAAGATGATGTCGTTGCCGTCACCCCCGTTGATCGTGTCGTTGCCCGGCAGCGTTGCCTCGGTGTGGCCGAGGATGGCGTTGGCCAGGTCCTTCGGATCGATGTTGCTTTGCGGCTTGCCATCGCTGTCGTACGGCCGGAGGTCATTGAGGCTGACGTCGCCGTTGATACCGATGGCTTCTACCGCCGACAAGCCTTTGAGCAGTGCAAAGCCGCTGCTGGAGTTGTTTGTGGTCGCTGTGCTGGTGCTGCTGCCACTGCCGTCGAGGTAGGAGACTTCAAACGTGCCGTCACCCTGGGCGTGCACGGTGCCGATCACGCCATTGTCGTACCAGCCGCCACTGCGGACCTGTACCCATTGGTGCAATTGGCCGCGGCTGTCGATCAACTGCAGGTTAGTGCCGTTGACGTTGATGCTGAACGTGTTACCCAGCACATAGTTGTTGGTGCTGATGTAGTCGTCCAAGCGACCATCGGTGACGCCGCTGTTGTAGAAGTCAGTGACCACCGGGTTGGTCTGCTCGCCGTTCTGGAAGTACGTCGGCTGGCCGTCGGTGATGAAGTAGGTCAGGTTGGTCGCGCCGGTGTTGCCGGTCGCCAGGCCGCTCTGGAAGAAGTTGGCCGTGGTCTTGAACACGTCTTCATAGTTGGTACCGCCGCCCGACACCATCGAGTCCAGCACTGCCTTGAGCAACGTCAGGGCGTTTGGATCGTTGAGGTTGATGGCGACCGACTTGTTCACCTGGGTATCGAAATCCGCCAGGAAGATATTCACAGTCCCCGACGTGTTGGCGCCCAGGCTGTCTTTGAGCGAGTTGAACACCGAGGTCAACGAAGCCTTCGCGGCGTTGACCGACGCGGTGCTCATGCTGCCGGAACTGTCCACCATGAACGCGATGTTGTAGTTCTTGCCCTGCACCACGTTCAGGCCGCCGATATCGGCCACGACGATGTCGTTGCCATCGGTGCCGGTAATCGCGTCACTGCCCGAGGTGCCCGTGATCGAGCTGTACGTGGCCGGGTACACCGTCACCGGCAATTGTGCGGTGGTGATGGCCGAACCGCCGAGGCTTTCGGTGGACGTCGAGGTGACGGTCAGGTTGAACTGGCCGCTGTAGTAGGTCGGCGGCTTGATGGTCAGGGTGCTCAGGTCCCAGCCGGTGACGTTGACTTCGCCCACGGTTTTGGTCGCGGTGAAGGTGTGCCCGGAAGCGTCGGTGAGCACGGAGCCTGCCGGTACGCCGCTGATCTTCACGCTCAGGGTTTCCGAGCCGTCGGTATCGGTCAACGCGGTGGTGACCTTGGACAGCTTCACAGTGCCGTTTTCCTGGCCTTCGTTGAGCTTGTAGCCCACGTAGTAACCGTCACCGTTGCTGCCATGCAGGTCGGACACGGTCACGCCGGCGTTGGTCAGGTCAGTGACGCCGGTGTACAGCGCCGCGCCACTGGTGCTCAGGTCTGTGGCCGCTGCGCCGTTGACCGACAGGTTGACGTCATAGCTGCCCGGGCCGGACTGGTTGGCGTGGTAAATCTCGATGCTGTAGTAGCCGCTGACGGTCGGGGTGATCGAGCCGCTGAACTTGCCACTGTTGGTGCCCCATTGCGCGCTGGCCACGTCTTTGCCTCCGACGTTGATCACCAGGCTGTCATCGCCGGTGCCGCTGAAGGTGTAGGACTTGCCGGCTTCCATGTACATCAGGCCGGAGATCTTCGAGCCCGCACCCGCCGCCACGTTGGCGGTGGATTCGACGTTGGTCACAATCGCGCTGCTGTTGGGCGTGCCGGCGTTATCAATGGCGTTTTTCAGGTCGGCCGGGGCCGCGCCGTTACCATTGGTGCCGATGCCGGCGATGCTGTTCCAGCTTTGCTTGAGCAAGCCCACCGAATTGACGTTGTTGTCAGCCACATTCAGGGTCGGTGCGTCGGCGACCGGCGTGATATCGACTTTCACCGTGGCGCTGGTGCCCAGGTCCTTGCCGTCGGTAGGCTGGAACTTGAACTGCGCGTAATCGGCCTGCTTGTTGCCAATACCGGTGCCGCCATAACCGTCGGTGCCGGACTCGTTGGCGTTGGGCATAAAGCGCAACTGGCCGCCGTCGATCTGCGCCTTGGTGAAGGTCTGGCCGGCGGTCACGTTGGTCCAGGTGGTGCCGTCGGCCGCCAGGTATTGCAGCTTGCCGGCCACCGGCAGGTCGGTGATTTTCACGCCAAGGCTGGCTTGTGGCGAGTCCACATCGGTCACGCCGAAGTTGGCCCAGGTCAGGGCCAGCGGCGTGTCTTCGGTACCGGTCACGGCGCTGCCGGTTGCCACTGGCGCATCGTTGACCGCCACGACATTGACCGTGGCGGTAGCGACGTTGGAGTAATTGCCACCATCGGTCACGGTCACGGTGATGGTCCGCGGCGTGGTGCTCGGGTCGTGGCTGTTGTTGGTGAACGTGATGTTCTTGATCTGCTGCATGTAGTCAGCCAGCGACGCCGTACCGGTCAGGGTCAGCGTGATCTTGCCGGTGGCAGGGTCTGTGGTCGGGGTCACAGTGATGCCCGTAACGCCTGCGTAGTTCAGCGAATCGCCCTGCTGAGTGTTGGTCAAGACCACGGTGGCGCCGGTCAGTTGAGTGCTGTCCGGATCGGTAATCTTGATGTCGGTGTCAGCAATCGACACGCCCGTGCCGCCTTCGGTGAACGAAGTCTTGTAGTCGGCACCGGTGGCGCCGCTGGAGTTGTTGGCATCCAGGTCGATGACCGGCGGCGCGTCGTTGTCGATGATGTTGGTGCTGACGCTGCCATTGCCGACCACCAGGTTTTCGAAGTTGCCGCCGGTGGTTTTATCGATGGTGATGACGATCGTTTCTGTCGGCTCGGTGATCTTGTCGTCGATCGTGCCGATCGTGAACGGCACGCTGCTGGCGCCGGCCGGGATCTTCACGGTGTACACGCCGGTGAAGTCCGAGCCGTCGGTGGCGGTGCCGCTGTACTTGAGCGTCACGGTCACATCGGTTTGCGCCGGGTTGCTCAGGGTCAGGGTGTAGTTCGCCGTGGCGCCTTCAGTCACCGATGCGTCGCCGGTAATGCTGATGGTGGTGTTGTTGATCACATCCGTCACCTTGGTGGTCACGGTGCTGCCGTCGACGATCAAATGCTCGTACTTGTCGCCGCCGCTGACCACGCCGGTGATCTTGGCGGTCACGTCGTTGGCGCCGACATACGCATCGTTAGGCGCAGTGGCGGTCGCGGTGTTGCTGGACTGGCCGTTGCCGATGGTAATGGTCGAGCCGTTATCCAACTTCACCACCAGGTCGGAGCCGACGTTGATTACGGCATTGCCGTTCTTGTCGACCAGGGACGCGGTGTAGGTGATCTGGCCGCCTTCGCTGACCGAGCCGTTGGCTTTGAGCGACACGGTCACGTCATCGATGGTGTCGTTGACGACGGTGGTCGCGCCGCCCGGGGTGATGGTCACGCCCTCGAAATTACCGCCGGTAGTGCCGGTGATCTTCACGGTCTGGGTGCTTTTGTCGATGAACACGTCATCGCCTGGCGCATTGACGGTCACCTGGCCGACCAGGGAATCCTTGGCAATCTTGATCGTGGCGCCGTTATCCAGGGTGACCACCATGTCGCTGCCGGCCTTGTTGCTCAAGGTGGCGGTGTAGGTGATGGTGCCGCCTTCGTTGACCGCACTTGGCGCGGTCAGGGTCACGGTCGTCAGGTCGGTGGTGCCCGGTGTGTCGTATACGGTGGTGCTCACCGGATCCTTGACCGGCACCAGGTTCTCGAACTGCTCACCACCGGTGACGCCCTTGATGGCCGCAGTCACCGTCTGGTTGCCGGCGTACACATCGTTAGGCGCGACAACGGTGGCCGTGCTGGAACTCTGGCCGTCGGCAATGCTGATGGTCTTGCCGTTATCCAGCTCGACGACCAAAGTTTTGCCGACGTTATTGACGGCATGACCGTCTTTGTCGACCAGGGTGGCGGTGTAGACGATGTTGCCTTTCTCGCCGACGCTGCCGGTGGCGGTCAGGAGAATTCTCACCGTATCAATGGTGTCGTTGACCACGGTAGTGGCGCCGCCTGGCGTCACGCTGAGGTTTTCGAAATTGCCGCCGGTCGTGCCGGCGATCTTGACGGTCTGGGTGCTCTTGTCGATGAACACGTCATCGCCTGGCGCATTAACGGTCACCTGGCCGACCAGAGAATCCTTGGCAATCTTGATCGTCGAGCCGTTATCCAGGGTGATCACCATGTCGCTGCCAGCCTTGTTGCTCAAGGTGGCGGTGTAGGTGATGGTGCCGCCTTCGTTGACTTCGCTTGGCGCGCTCAGGGTCACGGTGGTGGTGTCGATCGAGTCGGTGATGCTCGTCACGGCAGCGGCCGGATTCGCCGCCAGGTTCTCAAAATTACCGCCGGTTGCCTTGGTGATCGTTGTGCTGACAGTCGAAGCGTTGTTGTAAACGTCGTTCGGCGGCGTTTGGAACACGACCGTGCCCGAAGACTTGCCCGCTTCGATGTTGATCGTCTGGCCGTTGCTCAGCGTGACCGTCACAGCGGTTTGCGCTGGATTGGTCAGCGTAGCGGTGTAGGTGATGTTGCCGCCTTCAACGACCGATGGATCTGCCGTCAGGGTGACGGTGGTGGTGTCGATCGAGTCGGTGATGGTGGTGGTTGCTGGCGCAGGGTTGGTTGCCAGGTTTTCGAAGTTGCCACCGGTGGCGCTGGTGATCGTGGTGTTGACGGTCGAACCGTTGTTGTAGACGTCGTTGGCTGGGGTTTCGAAAACTACAGTTCCGCTGGACTTGCCCGCTTCGATGTTGATCGTCTGGCCGTTGCTCAAGGTAACCGTCACAGCGGTTTGCGCTGGATTGGTCAACGTGGCGGTGTAAGTAATGTTGCCGCCTTCAACGACCGATGTATCTGCCGTCAGAGTGACGGTGGTGGTGTCGATCGAATCGGTAATCGTGGTGGTGGCTGGCGCTGGGTTGGTTGCCAGGTTCTCGAAGTTACCGCCAGTGGCGTTGGTGATCGTCGTGTTGACGGTCGAACCATTGTTGTAAACGTCGTTGGCCGGG
>NZ_JAKNQP010000024.1:0-14118 GCF_022662455.1 Pseudomonas sp. TREG-RG-20F-10-E-6-01
ATGGGTACACCGTTATGCAAGTAAAAGAGGGCTGGGAAGTCGCGAGCAGTGACCGCCGCCTGGCTGGACCTTTTGATCGTAAAGAGGATGCAGTAGGGGCCGCAAAGGCTCTACCGTCGAAAGGGTAGGGAGAGGCAGAAACAAGAAGCCCGGCGCTGGGCCGGGCTTGCTCTTAAAATTTATTAGGCTTCATAGCATTTCTCCAAATTGAATTCGGTATGCCACAGAAAATCGTAAATTTTAATTTGGTTTCATCTAATCACCTCTTTTGGCCATCCTTGGTCTAGATCCATAGTCGCTCCGGAACGTTCAAAAAATCAAGGCCTTCATCGAGCGTTTTTTTACGTTTTGAGCTGTCTAGCAAGATTTTTGCTACTGGTTGAGGCTTTTTAAGTCTGCATCCGTGTGTTCCGCTCCGTTCAGCAGGTTAGCGGGAGCTACCTCCACATGATCTTGGGGCTGCCCATGTGATTCGCAAGCCCTAGTGTTGTAGTGAGCAGAGGCTCCGATGTCATTTTTCGAAGGCTCCTTAGTATCAATTTGAGCCGACTCGGATTCTTCTTCCATTTCCGCGACCTCTACCAGGTTAGAGTCGTCCATTTCGTCTAGGATTAGTGGGCCTTTAACTATGACAAAGTCTCTACCGTAAATATCTTTAAATGCAGATTTGAACTGGTCTGTTTTTCTGAACCAACGAAACAAAGGCCATTCAGTGTAGTTAACCTCTGACACCTCTTCGCCGTTTCCTATTTTTCTCATGAGGTCCGCCGCGTCGTCATACTTGTCAGTTAATACTAAGTTGGCGAGTTTGAACTTGCTAGAGAGTGGAGAGAAATCTATGGTATCAAGAAGTTGATTTAATTCTTTTGATTTTTCCTGGCCTTTAAATGATATTGCTAAATTAATGGTCATATAAAGGCTGCTTTCGGCATTGACTTTTTTGAATGCCTTTTCAGTCGCCAGGCTTAACATTTTCTCAGCAAGTTTGTAGTCATGTTGAATAAGTAAGTCATAGCATATTTCTATATACGATCCTTCAGCATCCTCAAGTTCAGATGACAATAGCTTTCGCCAAAGAACTTGCACTAACTTTAGCCCGATTTCGGCTACACAGTTGCACGCATTTCTATAGTATTCAGGTGTTATATTTAATCGAGTGCCAGGGATAACTGTAGGGTCAAGCTTTATTTCATACTTTTTGCATGTTTCAATATAGTGCGCACTAGCTCGCCCATCAGCGTGCACTAGTAGGTTTCGCCTCTCGGTCAGTTCGACAAAATCTTTCCACGAGGGTAGGTTTGTAAGCTTTACATCAAGCCTTTTAGACAGCCACTCGAATTGCGCTATGTGGCTATCGCGAAGTAAAGTTTCGATCTCCTTGTCAATTATAAACTCTCTAGCATTCTCTATACTTCCGAACTGCATGAGTTCTGTGAATGTTATCTGCCTGGTACAAGAATTTAAAATTTCGGGTTTTGCTTTGTAAACATTTCTAAGAGTCCGTGATAAAAACGCGTCGAAGAGGCTTACGACAGACACTACTGCCATTTTAGGAAGGCTGACGGAGAAAATCGCGAAATCGTCAAATGCGCGCTGTAAAATTGCGTGCCTTTTTGCAAAGCCTTCTTCCACAACATAGCTTTCTAATCGCCCTTGCTCATCGTAAGTTTTATCTTTTGCGTGAGACTCTATTAATTTGTCTAAGTCTTTCTCTGTGCGGTCTGTGATTGTTCTGCAAGCATGGGCGAATGTGGGTAGGACTCTCTTTCTGCTACTAATTTGACGAATGAACCAATTTGAGTCTTCGTCAAAACTATGGTCAACTTTCCCTGTTTCACTCATTCCGTTTAGCTCCTGCCGTGTGTCTATATTTTTGATTGGAATTAGTATAGATCGTAAAATTCAAACCGAATGTTTGCTCGATGCCTTTGCAATTAAGCCGAGCGCAACCGTACATCACTGGTGATCGCCTATAGCAATGGCTCTTGGCTATCATCTCAAATATTATCACAATGACGCAACGCACACCCAAACCAGAGCTGATTACGCGCTTGAGACCTGATGAGCTGCAGCTGAGACCACTTCGAATAGCCGGGAGTCAGCATTAAGACGTCTAACCCAGCCAATACCCCCAACTTTGTTCCTGAAGCTCTGCTCTAGCCATCAGGTCGATGGTTTTCCAAGGCCGGATGGCATCAGTAAAACTTCTGCAGCGCCTGCACAACCACACCCACGATCCGACAGTTCTCGTCGACAGCCTCAATGGGGTAGCTCGGGTTCAGAGGTTTCAGGAACAGTCGGCCGCCGTCGCTGACCAGCTTCTTGAATGTGGCTTCATTGCTGTCCGGTAGCTTGGCCACGACCAGCTTACCTGGTGCAACCTCCGCTTCAGTGTCCACTAGGATCAGAGTGCCCTCGGTGATGCTCTGACCGGCGGGCGCCGTCATCGAGTCACCTTTAACTGTCAGCCAGAACGCCGGGCCTTTGGAGTCGTACTCCGAAAACTCGTAGGTGTCCGAGATTCCGGCGGGGTAGGGCTCCACTGCTTCCGTCCAGGCGCCGGCGGCAACCCAGCTGACTACTGGGTAGCGGAATGATTTTGTGGGCTGGGCGGCGGGGGAGATATTTGATTCGGTAGCCTCCCGCTCATTGCCCTCGCCAATGGCTAGCCACTCAGCCCGAAAGCCAGTCGCTTTCGCCAGGGCGTAAAGGTTCTCCGGCCTGAGGCTTTTGCTCTCGCCGGTGATCCACTGAGTGACGGCCGAATTTGCAACGCCGCAAAGCGATGCAATTTCCCCTTTCTTTTTACCGCTGACCTGTATGGCGCGGGCGATACGTTCGTGTCTTTCCATGGACTCAATATTAAGTTAACTGAATTTAAGCATGCAGTAGGTTCAAATCACCGTTGATGCCATAACTTAAGCATGCTTAAATTGCAGCAGGCTCGAACGAGGATGCGCAATGAATACGCATGAAGTCGCCGAATTCTTCGGCAGCAAGACGAAGCTGGCACTCGCCTTGGGCATCCGTCCAAGCGCCGTGACCATGTGGGGGGAAACGATCCCCGAATCCCGGCAGTACCAGATCCAGGTCCTTTCCAAGGGCAAGTTCAAGGCGACAAAGAAAGACCAGGCCGCCTGACAGGCAAACCCTTCTGCCCATGTAGCCAGTATCGGCCCAGCCGGTCTGCGAAGTAAGAAACCTGAGGTCGCTGGTGTTTTATCCAGTGGGTTTTGAGAGAGGCGATGCGGGGAGTAGGGCGAGGTGGTTGGCGCTTCGGCGCCGAATTACAGGCAATAAAAAAGCCGACGGTCGAGGTCGGCTTCTTCGATAAAACTTAGCGAGGCCGATTATATGCAAACCCAGCCACATATCAATAGCACTACCAATCTCGCGCCACGTTTTCCGCAATCTGAAAACGTGGCGCGCAAAACTATGACCTCCCGCGAGATCGCCGAACTGGTCGAATCTCGCCACGACAGCGTGAAACGCACCATCGAGCGACTGGTCGAACGGAAGGTTATTAGTTCTCCACCAATGGTGGAATACCTCGACGGCCTCGGCCGCCCAGCTGCCGAGTACCTGATCTGCAAGCGCGACAGCTTCGTTGTTGTCGCGCAACTCAGTCCAGAGTTCACCGCCGCCCTCGTTGACCGATGGCAGGAACTGGAAGGGCAGGTCGCGCAACCACAGCAGCTCTCCACCATCGAAATTCTGCAGATCGCCATGGAGTCTGAAAAGGCTCGCTTGATGCTCACCGCCCAGGTCGAGCAGCAGGCGACGAAGATCCACTCCTTGGAGAACTTGTTCAAAGAGGGCATGACCCACACCCAGTTCTGCAAGGGCCTCAATGGGGTCAACGTCATGCAGGTGGGCAAGTACCTGGAAGCGCGCAGCTGGCTCTACAACGAGAGCAAGTCCGGCCTACGTCACCGTGTTGGCTCCTATGCACGCGACAAGTACATGACCGAGCACCAGGTCGAAGTCACCCCGCACGGTAGAGACCCTTTCATCTCCTATACACCGGTTCTGCTGAAGAAGGGCGCCACACGCCTGTACGATCTGTACCTGGCTAGCGAGCTGCCCATGAAGAAGACCTGGGACGGCTTGTTCACGCACGAAAAAGCAATGCGAGGTGCTGCGTGAGCATGGGCCTTATGGTCGCCGCGATGAAGCTTCGCGTCGGCAACCCATTGCGCAAGCTGGTACTGATTAAGCTGGCCGACAACGCTAGCGACATCGGCGAGTGCTGGCCGTCCTACCAGCACATTGCCGACCAGTGCGAGATCAGCAAGCGTTCTGTCATGAACCACATCACCGCTCTGTGTGAGGCGGGACTGTTGCGCAAGGAGATCCGGAAGGGAGGCCCAAAAGGGAATTCGTCGAACGTTTACTTCCTGACCCTCGAAGGGGGTGGTGCACCTCCTGCACCAGGGGTAGTGCAGCAGATTCACCCGGGTAGTGCAGCAGGTTCACCCCCTAGTGAATCTCCTGCACCAGGGGGTAGTGCAGCAGCTGCACCCAGAATCAGTAACTCTCTTGAACCAGTCATGGAACCGGTCAATGAACCAATTGCACCCCCGGCTCCCGCCGAGGTTGTTCCGGCTCATTCCCGCGGCTTGATGCTGGTGGCTGATCGCACCGATGCCCCACGGGTTGAGATCCCCGCCGACATGCCTGGCCCCAAAGACCAGACCTGCAAAACCTTCAAGGTCTGGGCGAACTACGCCATGGCTTACCGCAAGCGCTACAGCGCCTGGCCTGTGTGGAATGCCAAGGTCGGCGGCCAGCTCGGACAGTTGGTAGACCGTCTCGGCGCCGACGTCGCCCACCACGTTGCTGCCCACTTCCTGAAAACCAGCGATGCCGCTGTGCTGCGCAAGTGCCACAGCCTCAATGAGCTGCTGGCCAACGCCGAGAGCTATCACACCCAGTGGGTGACCGGGCAGCGCATCAACGGCACAACCGCCCGCCAGATGGAACGGACAGAGGCGAACCACTCCGCAGCGGAGCAGGCCGCCCAGATGGTTCTGGCCAAACGCCAAGCAGGTGACCGCAATGAATACCTTTGAAATGAATGACCAGCAGGTAGCCGGGCTGGCCGCTGCCATCTGCGCAACCGCCGAGGCCATGGGCCAGGAAATGAACCCAGGCACTGCCGCAATGATGGCTGAAGACCTCTGCGCGTATCCGGTGCCCGTCGTCAAAGCCGCGCTTAAGGCCTGCCGCTTCGAGGTGAAGGGCAAGCTGGCCATGGCTGACATCCTGCAACGCGTCCAGTCCTCCGACGGGCGCCCTGGGAAGGACGAGGCTTGGGCCATCGCCATGACGACCAACGACGAATATGAAACCGTGGTGCTGACCGACGAGATCCAACTGGCCCTGGCAGCAGCGAAACCCATCTTGGATGGCGGCGACAAAATCGGTGCGCGCATGGCGTTCATCGACGCCTACCAAAGGTTCGTGGGCCAGGCCCGCGAGGATGCGAGACCAGTCAACTGGCACGTGTCCGTGGGCTTCGACGCCAACCGCCGTATCCAGGCTGTGACCAAGGCGATGGAGCTGAAGCGCATTCCTCGTGAGCACGGCCAGAAGTACCTGGCAGACCTGAGCGTCGAACCGATCACAGAGGACGGTCGCGCCATCGCTGGCTTGCTCACTGGCACCGTCACACGGCCCGAGCCAGAGCTTCGGCAGAAGCTGGAACTGGTGAAAACCTCGATGCTGGAAATGCGCAAGGCCAGTGCTGAACGGAAAACCGAAATGCGGATTGATGCGGCAAATGAGTTGGCTGATCGCAGGGCGATGCTCATCAAGCAGGCTCAGGAACTGGAAGCGAAGAGGGCGGCGCCATGACCGACAAGATTAGCGTGAACTGCCAGGCCAAGCTCTCTGAGGCTATCACCAAGTTGAGCGCCATGTACCGCGACAAGAAGTTCGTGGTGGTCTCCCTGCGCCCGGGCAAGGACCGCACGCTTGACCAAAATCGGTTGTGGTTCGGGATGTACAAGCGCATCGCCGAAATGACCCAGATCGGTGACGCGGCTGACGCCCGGCGCTACTGCAAGCTGCACTTTGGCGTGCAGATCCTGCTGAACGAGGATGCCGGGTTTCAGGCCGAGTGGTATCGCGTCATGCGCCATCTCCCCTACGAAACGAAGCTGGCCATGATGGGGGAGTGCCATTTGTTCGGCCCTGACGGCTTCCCGGTAACCAGCCTTTTCAACCGCGCCCAGGGCATCAATTACACCGACCGCATCGCCGCCTATTTCACAGGCCAAGGTGTGGTTTTCACTGATCTACTCAGCAAGGAGGCTGCATGATCGCCAAGCAACCCAAACCGAAGAAGTGCAAGAACCCGGCATGCGGCATCAGCTTCCCGCCGCAGCGCCTGGGCCAGGTCGTATGCAGCCCGAAGTGCGGCCTCGCTATCAAGGACGTGAACCAGGCGAAGGCGCGCAAGTCGCTGGCCCAGGTTGAGCGCCGCGAGATCAAGGTTCGCAAGGAGAAGCTGAAGTGCAGGGCGGATCACCTGCGCGAAGCCCAGGCTGCGGTGAACGAGTACGTGCGAATGCGTGACGCGCACTTTCCCTGCATCAGCTGCGACTCGACGCCCAACGACAACGACCTCATAACCGGCAGCCGGTGGGACGCTGGGCACTATAGATCCGTCGGCGCCTGCCCAGAGCTGCGCTTCGAGCCGCTGAACATCCACCGGCAGTGTGTGAAGTGCAACCGCAACCTTTCCGGCAACGCGGTGGAGTATCGCATACGCCTGGTGCTGCGCATCGGCGCCGAGAAGGTGGCGTGGCTGGAGGGGTTACACCCGGCCTCCAAGTACACCGTGGAAGAGATCAAGGCCATCAAGGCCAAATACCGGGCAATGACCAGAGAGCTGAAAAAAGGGGAAGCCGCATGACCTATCGCAACGTTGTTTCAGCAGTAGTTCGGGCGCTCGCGGCCGAGACCATCAGTTCCGCCGGCGGCTGCGACTTTGAGCCGAAGGTGCAGTGCGCCAAGCAGAAGGGGGAGATCGTCGGTAAGGAGGCTGCGTTTCTCCAGGACTGCTGGGTGTTCGGGCGGCTGCACAAGGCGTTGACCCCAGCTCACTGGCGGGCACTCGTGGCGAAGTACTCGACGCACCAGGAGCGCAAGCACGGTGCTATTTTGGAATTGCTCAACTCGGTGAAGACGCCGGCGCCGAAACGTTTTCGGGAATGTGCAGTGCTGACCTGGGCCATCCCGCAAGTAGGAGGTGCCGAGGGCAAGCGCTCCGCCGCAGTGCTGCCGGCAGCATGGTACGACATCACCAACTGGGATAACGACGGCAAGCCAGAATCAACGCGGTACCGGTGGCGCTCAGGGATCCGCAAAACACTGGATGACCAGGTGAACGAGGCGCTCACTGCCGCTCAGGAACTGCTTGATGCGGAAGGGCTAATCGAAAGTTGTGTGGCGTAGCAAAAAGCCGTTGCAATGAGTGAGAAAGTGAGAGAGTATTTACCCATCCTATCGATCTTGCGCGTTAGGGGTTTGCACTTCAAAGCCCGGCTTATATGTCGGGCTTTTTATTGCGCTCAGTTTGTGCAAGGTCGAAAATAGAGCTTCCGACTATAAACTGGGAGAGCGTCATGGTTTTGCGTGGCATGGCACAGATGCATGTCGACGACTTGGCGGAACGGTTCAAGAAGTTGGTTGTAGGGCAGGCTGGCAACGCGGATATTCAGTTTGCGTGGGTAGTTTTTTATCAGGGCCGAATGTTCGGGGCTTATTCAACGGCCGAGCTTGCGCTGAAGAAAATAACGGACATTGAGCACTGCATCAGCGTCGACGAGGCCCCAGTCCCTCAAACTTCAAGCGACTAAAATTTTTATGAAGCCCCGCCCAGAGCGGGGTTTTTTATTGCCCACGGAAAGGGCGATTCAGCAAAAGGGATTTGCAGATGTTGAAAGAATTCAGATGCGGTAACTGCAAAAGACTTCTCGCCCGCACGGGTGGGTTTACAGAGCTCCAGATCAAATGTTCCCGATGCGGGACGTTGAATCATGTGAAGGCCACGAGCCTCGAGCAATCGCCTTTGAGCGACATGAAAGCGGAATCCTCCGCTTTGAATCATTAAACTCAAAAGGTCCAGCATGACAAATGAACTACCTGCAACAGTTATCTATGCATACCCACCCGAAGGTTCTCCTTACAGCTATGGTGTGGGCGTAGTCGTGAATCCATTTATGGATGACATGCTAATTGCTCAAAATATGTTCCAGAACGCGTCTGAAGCACTCTATAACGGCAGTGGGATTTGGGGTGCATTTGAGACAAGAAGCACCCTGAAAGTCATGGAGGAGTGCTTCAAGGGCTTAAGCGGCAAAACTTATGCGGAGGTTGAGCAGCAATTTCGCTATCACTGCGAAGGCGGTTTGGCTTTCTTCAGTTCATTTGCGACGGTACCACCGGAAAATAAATACCTTTACGTTGGAAACGGCGCATACGGTTCGGCTGATTGGATGACGCAGAATCAGTACGGCTATCAAATGGCCGGACTTCTAGTCCCTCCATTGTCTGTTCCTTACCGTGCAGAGCCTGTAGATTTTTACGGCACGATGATGATGCCGCTTGCTGCAATTGGATATTGGATCTTTGGAGGTGGCCAACCACGCAACGTGCACATTGGCTCTCTGAACTTGCAAATGCTGCCACGTGATTTCCAGCCAATCGCAACCCTCCTGAATGATCCGGGCAATGTGGGTAGCTTTGAGGTAGGTGCACCGTTCAGTTACAACATTTTTGATAAGGCGCCGCTTGATGTACCGGCAGCAGGCATGCTGGGTCGAGTTTCCGGCAACGTAAAAGGGACGCTTGATATTCAGCCTGACGGCACGTATGTTTTTAATGGCAGCTATTCGCTAAATAGTGATTTTTATGACGCTGACAAAAGCAATCGGACGTGGGCGCAAGAGGCTCTCACCACGTTCCTCAAGGGGCTCGGTGACACTTTCGGGCATGACGATTACTACATCAATGTCCTGGGCGAGCAATCTGTTCAGTACTCAGGTAAAAGGTAAGGATTCCGGTGAAAAAAGTTTTTGGATTTCTCGCGCTAATTGGGGCGAGCATCATTATGAGCGGCTGCGGAAACGAGCAGCAGACTGCAAGTTGTTCGGATAAAGGAGAGGCTTTTTTCACCGAGTCTTTGGACGTGTATTTCGCGAAACACCCACAGGCAGGTGGTGATAAAAGCTACACACTTCAGCCTGGCGCTCGCTACGACGAAACGAACAATTGGTGGGTCGTCCCGTTTGATTACGGTGATAAACGCGCTCAAGCGTTGTTGAGTTGTGATGGGCATTTGGAAATAAGCTTGCGTTAAGCTGACCTTTGAAACCTCCGCCGTGTGGCGAAGGTTCATTGACTACTGACTTAAGGCCTCGCCATCGTGCGGGGCTTTTTCGTTTTCGGCCCCACCATACCCATCGCTATGGCTGGGAGTGCTGCTGGGGCTGACCTATTTCTGGCGAATGCCATTTTCTTCATGGAGCAACGATGGATCCTACTGACCTCGGCCCAGGCACAGCTACCTGGCTGGGCGGTAGCGCCACCGTTGTGCTCGGCGGCCTGCTTTGGCTGCGCCGCTTCCTTTCCAAGGATGCGACCGACCGGGCAATGGACAGCGCCGATATCGGCACGCTGAAGCGCCTGAACGAGTTGCTGAATCAGGAGCGTGCCGCCCGCAAAGAAGCCGAGGCCCGTGCTGATCAGTTCGCGAAAGAGCGGAATGACCTGGCCGCCGCCGTAGGGCGCATGGAAGGGAAGATTGAAGCGCTCACCAGTCAGGTCGCCCAACTCACTGACCGCGTGACGCAACAGAGCGACGAGATCACTCGCCTGCGCACCAAGCTGGGAGGAATCGCCTGATGGACAGATGCGCATTGGAATTTATCGCACGTCGTTGGTGGCGCCGGGCTGAGGTCTGGGCGATTGCCGTCGTGCTGGTTGGTGGTGGAGCTGTTCTTGGCTACCAGGCCGCCTATTGGTCTCTCGCCGAGAGCCAGAGCAACCAGGTGAAAGGCATTCGCGAGGCGTACGACACGGCCATGGCTGAGCGTGATAAGCGCCTTGAAGACTTGACCCGCAAGACCGGCACCGCCGCCGACAAAGCCACGAAGGCTGCAACTACTGCGGCCCAGGCCGCCGACAAAGCGGACGAAGCCCTCAACCGGGTTTCGCAGTAATCCGCGCCACGTTTTCGAATGCGCCAAATCGTGGCGCGACATTGGAGCACAGCATGAGTGATCAATCAGGCGAGCACGTCCATTGGGTTGCTGATGGCCGAGGCCGGCGACTGGTGTTCATTGACGGGGTGCGCACCAACTGGGTGGCGTACGCAGACACAAGGGCTGGCATCGCCGTTGTATTCGATGACCCGGCAGCCTCTTCTGATGGCGAGCACATCGACTTCCACCCTGTCTGGGGCGAGATCACCGTTGTTCCTATGGAGGGAGCATGCCCAACGTAACCCGACTGCGCCACGCGCTACCGTTTAGCCAGGATATCAATGCAGCGGTAAGCGCTCTCGACAAGGCTATTGCCGATGCAGTGGATGCGGCCAAGGCAGCCGGGCTTCCCCAAGGCCTGATTGTTGGGTTGCTCCACGGTCACGCCCATGCACAGACACACCAGATGGTGGCCGAATGACCGTCAAGGTTCTGGAGTTCAAGCGCCCTGATGCTGCGCACTCAGCCGGGGAAGCCATCTGCACGCAGTGCAAGCATGAGTGGGTCGCTGTGGCGCCGGCTGGTCAGCGGAATCTGGAGTGTCCATCCTGCAGTTCGCATCGCGGCGTATTCAAGTGGCCCTATGGTCCGTCCGAAGGCGATGAGGGCTACCAGTGCAATTGCGGCTCTGACGACTTCTTTATCATGCGTCGTGGCAAGCAGTCGAATGGCGCCGTGCATTGCCGTGGGTGCGGTACTGAGGCGACCGGCTGGTTCGAGTAGGAGGAATCATGGACAGGCCATGCCCACCCGCTTCACTGCTTGAGCTGTCAGAGCTATCCGACTTCGGCATCCGCCTAACCCCGGCTCCCGAAGTATGGGAATGGCTCCAGGCTGAGATCCTCGCCGACACCGGCACCATTCACAACGAAGACCATGCCCACCTACTGGATGCAGACATCCGGATCATGTGGGCGTCGTCGAGCTTCGAGAAACAGGGCAGGACAGTCCTGGGCCAAGCCGAACAGGTAGCGTTCCGCGCTGGCGGCTGGCAGAAAGCCCGGATGGAGCAACAGATGCGTGATTGGTTCGGCGATGTGCCGGCCTTCATCATCACTCTGGCTGCTGATTACTGCGCCCAGTGCAGCGACCTTGAGTTCTGCGCGCTGATCGAGCACGAGCTGTATCACCTGGCTCACGCGACCGACAAGTACGGTCAACCAGCATTCACCCAAGAAGGTGCACCGAAGATCAAGCTGCAGGGCCACGACGTCGAAGAGTTCGTCGGTGTCGTCCGCCGCTACGGCGCAAGCCCTGCCGTTCAAGCGTTGGTGGATGCTGCAAACAGTCCTGCCGAGGTGGGGAAATTGAACATATCGAGGGCCTGCGGAACCTGTCTGCTCAAGTCGGCCTGATTCCATGACAGGTATTGACGGATGACAACCATATGGCAGTACTACGAAGCGAGGTCAAAGCCTTCATCGTTCAGGCTCTGGCCTGCTTCGATACGCCATCCCAGGTGGTAGCAGCGGTCAAAACAGAATTCGGGATTGAGATCACGCGCCAGCAATGCGAAACGCACGACCCGACAAAGTTTGCCGGGCAGAAGCTCGGCAAGACCTGGGTGGACCTGTTCCACGCTGCTCGCAAGCGATTCCGTGAAGAGACAACCGATATCCCCATTGCCAATCGCGCGTACCGGCTTCGCGGTCTTGGGCGGCTGGCCGAGAAGGCTGAGAGCATGCGCAACCTGGCGCTGACTGCTCAGTTGTATGAGCAGGCCGCCAAGGAAGTGGGCGATGCCTACGTGAATCGCCGCCTTGAACCTGAAAAGCCCTTGGGCTCCCACGCTGACCAGCAGCACGCCGTTGCTGAGTACACCTTGGAGCCCGATGAGAATGTCCCCGCTACCCCGTACCTTTGACCCGCCGGTGAAGCTGACGCCGAAGCAGGCGAACATTTACTGCTGGGGTTTTCAGCCTGAGGCCCGCTTCCGCGATGCGGTTTGTGGTCGCCGGTTCGGCAAGACGTTCCTGGGCAAGGCCGAGATGCGTCGTGCTGCCCGCTTGGCTGCGGAGTGGGGCGTAAGCGTCGAGGACGAGATCTGGTACGGCGCGCCGACCTTCAAGCAGGCTAAGCGGGTGTTCTGGAGGCGCCTGAAGCAAGCCATTCCCGAGGCGTGGCGTGCACACCGCCCGAATGAAACGGAATGCTCAATCACCCTCAAGTCCGGCCACGTAATGCGCGTGGTGGGGCTCGACAACTACGACAACCTGCGTGGCTCCGGTCTGTTCTTCGTCCTGGTGGATGAATGGGCGGACTGCCCGTGGGCCGCGTGGGAAGAGGTACTGAGGCCGATGCTTTCGACCTGCCAGTACACGATCCCGGATGTCGGGGTGCGAAAGGGCGGCCACGCGCTGCGTATTGGCACGCCGAAGGGCTTCAACCACTGTTACGACACGTATCTGGATGGCAAGCCAGGTGGCGAGCCGGATCACAAGAGCTGGCAGTACACGTCATTGCAGGGCGGTAACGTCCCCCCTGAAGAGTTGGGAGCCGCTCGCCGGAAGATGGACCCGCGTACCTTCCGGCAGGAGTACGAAGCTGGCTTCGAGAACTACGCGGGCGTCGTCTACTACACATTCAATCGCGATGAGTGCCGAACCAGCGAGCGAATCAAGCCAGGCGAAGCGCTGCACATCGGTATGGACTTCAACGTCATAAAAATGGCGGCTGTCGTCTATGTCGTGCGTAACGATCTGCCGATGGCCCTGGATGAGTTTCACGGTGTTCGGGACACGCCGGAGATGATCGAGAAGATCCAGACACGGTTCCCTGGGCACTCGGTGGCGGTCTATCCCGACGCTAGCGGACAGAACACCAGCAGCAAAAACGCGAGCGAGTCCGATTTGTCGCTGCTGAAGAAAGCAAAATTCACGGTGATCGTCGACTCCACAAACCCAGGCGTGAAAGACCGGGTGAACTCGGTGAACGCCATGTTCCTGAACGCCTACGGCGAGCGACGACTGAAGATCAACATCGATCAATGCCCTCAGCTCACCCTGTGTCTTGAGCGACAGACCTACACCGACAAGGGTGAGCCGGACAAAGATCCGAAAAAGGGTCACGACCATATGAACGACGCCGCCGGCTACTTCATCGCCAAGCGCTATCCGATCAAAGCGATCGTCACTTCTATCAAAATGGGATACGCCCGATGAGCAACGACGTCTCCTTCAAGCGGGCGGAATACACGGCAGTGCTGGACCGCTGGGCGACCGTTCGCGACGTCTGCGCGGGCCAGCACCGTGTAGTCGATCGGCTGCCGTACATCAACGCACACGATAAGTCGCCGGAGAACGAAGACCGGAATCGTGCTTACCGCGAGCGGGCGGTGTTCAAGAACGCAACCGGGCACACCCGTAACGGGCTGCTGGGTCTGGCCTTTCACAAAGACCCGACGCTCACGGTGCCGAAGAAACTGGAATACCTGCAGGACAACGCCAACGGCTCCGGGGTGAGCATCTACCAGCACTCGCAGGGCACGCTTGAAAAGGTGCTTGAAGCTGGTCGCCACGGTCTGTACGTCGACTATCATCAGGACGACGGCATCGGCGGGCACTCGGTGATCCTGTCCTACTGCGCCGAAGACATCATCAACTGGCGCACGGGCATGGTGAACGGTCACAGCGTGCTGACGCTGGTGGTGCTGCGCGAGTCTCCGGAGATTCCTGACGGCTTCGGCTACAAGACAGTTGAGCAGTACCGCGAATTGGCGCTCGAGGATGACGGTTTTGTCTGCCGTGTCTGGCGTCGGTCCGGGCCGAAAGGCGGCGGGCCGCTGGCAGTCATCGATGAGTTCAAGCCCGAAGGCGTAACTGGTCGGCTCAAGGAAATACCGTTCACT
>NZ_JAKNQP010000025.1:0-12798 GCF_022662455.1 Pseudomonas sp. TREG-RG-20F-10-E-6-01
TCGTTGCCCATCTTATTATCAGCCAGTCCGGGATATATCGGGCTCTTACAACCTGTACCGAATTATTTAACGTGTCTGCAACCTTCCGAAGGCTACCATACTCTAAGAAGGTGAGTATTCCCTGCGTGGTTCGCAGTGTGCTCAAGTTAAATTCTCGGTCTTTTATTCCGGCTGAAATTAACTCCGGCTTTAAGACGGAATATAATGTGATACCTGTGTTGAAAGCCATAACCTTCGCTATGGCGCGTCCCGTGCATCCAATCTGTGATTCATTCGCGACTAAAAAAAGCTTACGCCAATTCGTTTTTTTTCTGCCCTTCAAATTAGCTCTGGGAATCTCAGTGCATTCAATCAGGTCAGTAATGATTTCAGCGCTCAGTTTTGGGAGCAGTGAAGTTTTTCGCTTACCTGCCCGTGGCTTATCTACACTGAAGATGAGACTCTTTCCTCCGCTTCTGGCCCTCAGGTAGAATTTTCCCGCCTGAGTGTAGAGGCTGGATGTGATTAGCGAGTAAGGTGGGAATGACGGATTTTCTGAGATGAGTATGCAGCAAGCGGCTGCACAATCCCTACTCGATAGAAGGCCCAGTAGGCGACATAAAGTTTCTGTGATTGTGCATTTGGGAATGTCATTGTTACCTGCAATCTCTCTTATTTTTTTTAGCCATAGTTTTCGAGTCCTGTTGTTATAAATAATTGGCCGAAAAAAAGGTATTTCCATAAGCTGCACTGAGCTGATAGCAGACAATATAGTCGTGTTTTTGATATAGTATTTTAAAACTGCAAGAAACCAGTTGATTCCCAGGGGTTGGGATGGATGAGCAAGATGCACGCCGTTTACGATATATGCTTTGTTTCTAAGCATTGTTGTTATTTCTGGTTCGGATATTTTATCAGTTAGCTCTTTTCCGATTTGGTGGCACTGTCGCATCTTTTTCCAGTAAGCTGCGCAAGCGGCTACAACCGCATCTGCACCGGTTTTTAGCTTGTTTTTCAGACCCTCAATGTAAGTGTCGTCGTCAAGCTCCAGCCCTGATTCCACTAGCTCCCATTTGGGTAATAGTTCATTCAGGGATGACGGTACGGTTAGATGGATTGTTTCATGCCCAAGCGGTTGCTCTGCGCTATCGTGACACCCCCCATGTATCGAAGCACTAGGTATAAGTGAAGTTGTCGGGATAAAACCGCGCCTCTGAACTTCGACATATATGTCCTTTATTTTATGCCATTCGGCAATGCGTACAGAGTATTGAGTGCTGGGGTCTTCAAGATGGGATGAAAAATGCTCGTAAAGGTAAGCGTCCCAGTCATGAGGTGGGTATTGATCTTCGCTACGATCAATATTCTTGAGGATTCTATTCAGTGCTTGGACATATCCAGCAGCTGACTGCTCAGATAGCCTTGAAGCGCGCCTGACTACTGCGTCCGACAGTGTTTTTAGATCGCGGTCTTGTAGCCCTTCAGGGATCTCGAAGTTCCGAGTAGTGAAACCTTTTCGCGTATGAGCGTCGGGCCAACTGAACGTTAGCTTTTTTGTCCCGGTGATTTGGTACGCGAGCATACGCTAGCCCATGAATTTGATTATCAATTCAACCTAGCTCCAATTAGCTAGGTGTCAAATAGCATTTTCATGAAATCTCCTAAGATACTGATATTTATGATTAAAACCATGACATTAGATTTGCTTGTCTAGAAAACGACCATGCTCGATATCAACGGCATCCTCGGCCTGGCTGCGCTGATGGGCGGCATCAAACATGGCGAACAGTCCTACAACGATGACTCGGCACGCAGCTACAGCGTGATGATCCTTACGGCCATGGGCGTGTCGATGGTGGTGCCGGAATTTATCCCCCAGGCTGACTGGAAAATTTACTCGGCGTTCACCATCGGTGCGATGGTGCTGCTTTACACCCTGTTTTTGCGCATGCAGGTGGGGCCGCACAGTTATTTCTTCAGTTACAGCTACCCGGAAAAACGCCGCAAGAAACAGCCGGAAGAACAGCAGGAGCCGCCGATCAGTTTGGCTTTCTCCATTGGCACCTTGGTGTTTGGCGTGATTGTGATCGGCGCACTGGCCGAGGTGATGTCCAAGACCCTCGACCTGGGCCTGGAAGGCACGGGCGCACCGCCGGTGATCACGGCGATTGTGGTTGCGGCTATTTCGGCGGCGCCGGAAATTCTGACGGCCCTGCGCGCAGCCCTGGCCAACCGCATGCAGTCAGTGGTCAACATCGCACTCGGTGCGTCGTTGTCGACGGTGATTTTGACGGTGCCGGTGATGGAGGCCATGGCGCTCTACACCGGCCAGCCGTTCCAGATGGCGATGACGCCGGTGCAAACCGTGATGGTGTTGATCACGCTGGTTGTCAGTGCGATCAACCTCAACGATGGCGAGACGAACGCCATCGAAGGGATGACCCATTTTGTGTTGTTTGCGACGTTTATCATGCTGTCGTTGCTGGGGTTGTAACCAAGCCAATGTGGGAGGGGGGCAAGCCCCCTCCCACATTTTGGTCTGCGCCTGACTTAGGTTCCGGCGATCAACTGTCGCGCCGCCTGGCTGTGATCGGCAATCAAACCTTTCAGATCCAGCCCTTCAACCTGCCCGTCAATCACCCGCCATTTGCCCCCGATCATCACCCGATCCGCCCGGTCGGCGCCGCACAGCAGCAGCGCCGAAATCGGATCGTGGCTGCCGGAAAAACGCAGCTCATCGAGCTTGAACAGCGCCAGGTCAGCCTGTTTGCCCACGGCCAGTTCACCGATATCCGTACGCCCCAGTAATTGCGCCGATCCTTTGGTCGCCCAGCCCAGCACGCCTTCGGGGGTGATCTTTTCTGCGCCGTAACGCAGGCGCTGGATGTACAGGGCCTGGCGCGCTTCAAGGATCATGTTCGAGGCATCGTTGGACGCCGAGCCGTCCACGCCCAGGCCAATCGGCGCACCGGCGGCGAGCAGGTCCAGGGTCGGACAGATGCCGGAGGCCAGGCGCATGTTCGAGCTTGGGCAATGGCAGATACCGGTGCCGGCGGCGCCCAGGCGTGCGATTTCCTCCGGGTTGAAGTGAATGCCATGGGCCAGCCAGGTGCGCGGGCCGAGCCAGCCGACGCTGTCGAGATAATCCACAGTACGCAGGCCGAAGCGCTGCAGGCAGAAGTCTTCTTCGTCGAGGGTTTCCGCCAAGTGCGTGTGCAGGCGCACATCGAGGCTGTTGGCCAGTTCGGCGCTGGCTTGCATGATTTGCGGGGTGACCGAAAACGGCGAGCAGGGCGCCAGGGCAATCTGGATCTGCGCGCCGTCGCCGCGCTCATGGTATTCGCGGATCAGGCGTTGGCTGTCGTCGAGGATCACTTGGCCTTGTTGCACGGTCTGCTGCGGCGGCAGGCCGCCGTCGGCTTCGCCCAGGCTCATGGAACCGCGCGTGAGCATGGCGCGCATGCCCAGTTCGCGCACGCTTTGCACTTGCACGTCGATGGCATTTTCCAGGCCGTCAGGGAACAGGTAGTGGTGATCGGCCGCGGTGGTGCAGCCTGAGAGCAGCAATTCCGCCAAGGCGACTTTGGACGCCAGGGCGAGCTTTTCCGGGGTCAGCCGGGCCCACACCGGGTAGAGGGTTTTGAGCCACGGGAACAACGGCTGGTTGACCACCGGTGCCCAGGCGCGGGTCAGGGTCTGGTAGAAGTGATGATGGGTGTTGATCAGCCCCGGCAGGATCACATGTTCGCGCGCGTCAAACACCTGTGCGCAGGGCACGGCAGGCTCTTGTCCCCAGCCCAGCAGTTCGGTGATCACACCGTCTTGCAGCACCAGTCCGCCACGGGCATCGAGGCCATTGGCAGTGAAAATCGCGAGGGGGTTTTTTAACCAGATACGGGTCGCAGGCATTGGCCGGCTCCTCTGAATGATGGGTTCAGGTTTGCCAGCTCAGTGTTGCCCTGTCTGCTGATCCAGGGTCGCCGGTTGAGGCGAGGTCGGTAGATTACGTGGAGTTCTGGATCCGGTCCAGCTGTAGGCGCGAGGTGCTCTTGAGTCACCAGTGCCGTTCAGTTAAGCGGGCCCCTGTGGGAGCGGGCTTGCCCGCGATAGCGGTGTGCCAGTCAACATTAAGGTTGGCTGGGCCGACGTCTTCGCGGGCAAGCCCGCTCCCACATTTTGATCCGTGGTATTACCAGGCGATGGTGTCGCCTTTGTAGTCCACGAAGTGATGGCCGCCCTTGCCCGTGTAGGCATTTACCTGATCGATCAGGCCGCGCACGCTGGTGTCGACATCAATGAGCGCGTTTTCACCGCCCATATCCGTCTTCACCCAGCCCGGGTGCAGCGACAGCACGGTGAGCTTTTGGTCGCCGAGTTGGGTGATAAAGCTGTTGGTCATGGAGTTGAGTGCAGCCTTGCTGGCCTTGTACAGCGCCAGGTCCGCACCGTCGGGAATGGTCACGCTGCCGAGCACTGAGCTCATGAAGGCCAGCACGCCGCTGTCTTTGCGAATCTTCCCGACAAAACGCTGGGCCAAGTTGATCGGCGCCACGGCGTTGGTGAAGAACAGCTGGCCGACTTCCGCCAGGGTGGCGTGGCCAGGCTCTTGATTGGCGGGGCCTTTGACGCCGGCGTTGACGAACAGCAGGTCGAAGGTGCGGTCCTTGAGGCGCTGGCTCAGGGCGATCACGGCTTGCTGATCATCCATGTCCAGCTTTTCGACGTGTACCGGGCCTGCGGCTTTGAGCGCATCGGCCTTGTTCGGATCGCGCACGGTGGCGGTCACATCCCAGCCGTCCTGAAGCAATTGCTTGACCAGGCCAAGGCCCAGCCCGCGCGAGGCGCCGATGATCAGTGCGGTTTTTGGCGTAGACATGAAAGGCTTCCTTTGGAATGGAGGTTCACGGATTCAGTGGACAACGTTGCCCCAGCCTTTGCTGCAACTCCTGGCGCAGGTGGCCTAGTTCGCTGATACGGGTTTCGATCAGGTTGAGCTTGTCTTGCAGCAATTGCGTGACAGCGCTGTCGGGGTCGGGCGCCTGCCACAGGGCGGCGACGCTGCTGCCGATCTCGCCCAGGCTGAAGCCCAGGCGTTGCGCGGTCTTGATGTAGAGCACCAGTTGCACCATGTCTGGCGGGTAGTCGCGGTAACCGTTGGCGCTGCGTTGTGCTGCGATCAACCCGCGCTGCTCGTAGAAACGCAGGGTGTCGCGGCTGACCTGGCTGGCCTGGGCTAGTTCGCCGATACGCATGGGGCGGGCTCGAAAGGGCTTGACCCTGGAGCATACTCCAGGCTTTAGCCTGCTGGCTTCTTAATTCAAGGAGCTTGCCGATATGTGGACCGCTGCCCAATACCGAACACTGGTGCGCGCCAGCGCCTGGTATGACTTGATCGTGACCGCGGCGTTTGTCACCCCGTGGAGCTTTGTGTTGGTGCACAGCGTGTTGCAGGGTTTGAACCTGCCGGGGACGTTGCCGGCGTTTGCACCGGCGCATGTGCTGATGGCCAATTTGCTCGGCTCGATTGTGTGCGTGTGGGCAGTGCTGCGAATTCGCGACCCGCAGCGCCAGTTTGGCCTCTATGACGCGGCCGGGCGTGCACTGTTCGCGACCTGGCAGCTCTACGCGCTGATGCAGGGGGCGACGGCGGTGTTGTGGGTAACGTTACTGTTTGAGGGGGTGTGGGGCATCGCGCAGATGGTCCCCGTGGAGGCTGATCAAAAAATGACCGGCGCCCGTAAGCCCTTATGACAGAAGGGTTACAGGCGGATGTGCTCAGGTTATCCACAGGCAGGTGCACAGTAGATGTGGGCAGTTTCAGCGCGCCAGCAGGATGCGCCCACGGCTCAGGTCGGCAAGTTGGGTTTGCAGCGTGTCGATAGCCGCCTCGCCCAGTGCCAGCTGCAGCTCCACGCCATTGGCGGTGAAGGTTTCCTCCACCACCAGCCCGCCCAGTTCGGCGACCCGCAGTTTCACCAGGTTCAGCTCCGAAAAGCCGCAGGCGCAGCTCAGTGGCACGCGGCTGATCAGCTCGATGCGCTCGGCATTTTGCAGGCATTTGTTCGCGCCGCCGCCGTAGGCACGGGCGAGGCCACCGGTGCCCAGTTGGATGCCGCCGTACCAGCGAATCACCAGCACGGCGACCTGATCAAAGCCTTGGGCCTCGATGGCGGCCAGAATCGGCCGCCCCGCGGTACCGCCGGGTTCGCCGTCGTCGTTGCTGCGGTACTGGTCGGCGAGTTTCCAGGCCCAGCAGTTGTGCGTGGCGTTGAGGTCGCTGTATTGCTCGAAAAACGCTTGGGCGTCTTGCGCGCTGCTGATCGGCGCCGCGAGGGTAATAAAGCGGCTTTTGCGTATTTCTTCACGAAATTCGCAAAGGCCGGTAAGCGTGAAAGGCATAAGTCGCTTCGTTTAGAGGGCTGGCTTGATGCCACAGCCTTTGAGAATGATGTGGATCAGGTTGCTGCCGGCGTCTTCCATGTCTTGTTTGGTCAGCTTGGTGCGGCCAGTGACGCGGCAGATCTGGGTGGCAAAGTCGGCGTAGTGCTGGGTGCTGCCCCACAGCAGGAAGATCAGGTGCACCGGGTCGATGGGGTCCATCTTGCCGGCGTCGATCCAGGCCTGGAACACGGCGGCGCGACCACTGAACCAGGCGCGGTAATCCTGGCTGAAGTATTCGGTGAGGCATTCGCCGCCACTGATGATTTCCATGGCGAAGATCCGCGAGGCCTGTGGGTGACGCCGGGAAAACTCCATCTTGGTGCGGATGTAGCGGGTGAGCGCCACGGCCGGGTCGTCCTCGGCGGTCAGCGCGTTGAAGGTGCTGTCCCACAGTTCGAGGATATTGCTGAGCACCGCGATATACAGGCCGAGCTTGTTGGTGAAGTAGTAATGCAGGTTGGCCTTGGGCAGCCCGGCACTCGAGGCAATGGTGTTCATGCTGGTGCCTTTGTAGCCATGGCGCGCGAACTCGTCTTCAGCAGCCTGCAGAATCGCTTGTTCGTTCTTTTGCCGAATGCGGCTGGCGGGTTTACCGGCGTGGTTGCTGTGGGCAGGAACTTCGAGGCTCATGGAGGTTTCCGTGCTGATCGATAGAGACGACGTGTGCACAGATAACCCACCCTCAAGCCTCAGACAAGTCCCGATGCAATAAAACCGTCAAAGCGGTTCCAGCGTGTCGCTTTCCGGCGCGTGGTTTGCGCCAACGCAGGTCGCTTTGGTTTCCGGTAACAACAGGCACAACACGATGGCAGTCAGGCCGCCGCTGGTGATGGCTGAGTCGAACAGGTTTCGCACCAGGGACGGCATCAAGTGCAACAGGTCCGGTTGGGCGGCAATGCCCAGGCCGACGCCGAACGAGGTGGCGATGATCAACATGCTGCGCCGGTCCAGTGGTGCCTGGGCAAGGATGCGCACACCGGCAGCGGCCACGCTGCCGAACATCACCAGGGTGGCGCCGCCCAATACCGGCTTGGGAATTTGCTGCAGCACGGCACCAATCGACGGAAACAAGCCGAGACAGAACAGCAGCACGCCGATGTACAAACCGACGTAACGGCTGGCGACGCCGGTGAGTTGGATCACGCCATTGTTCTGCGCGAAGGTGGTGTTGGGAAAGGCGCTGAAGGTAGCGGCGATCATGCAACTCACACCATCGCCCAATACGCCGCCTTTGAGTCGGCTTATATAAGAAGGGCCGCTGATGGGTTGGCGCGCAATCATGCAATTGGCGGTGAGGTCACCGACGGTTTCGATGCTGCTGATCAGATACATCAGCGCGATGGGCAAAAAAGCGCTCCAGTCAAAGTTGAAACCAAAGCGAAAGGGCATTGGCACGCTGATCAAGGGCAAGTCGGGCAGGGCTTGGGGCACCAGTTTGCCGCTGAACCAGGCGGCCAGGCTGCCGAGGGCCAAGCCGATGATGATCGCCGAAAGGCGAACCCACGGGGTGTTGGAGCGGTTGAGCAAAATGATGGTCAGCACCACGAACACGCCCAACGCCAGGTTCACCGGAGCGCCGAAGTCGGGCGCGTTAAAGCCGCCGCCGAGGTCGGTGATGCCCACCTTGATCAGGCTGATGCCGATCAGCGTAATCACAATCCCGGTGACCAGGGGCGTGATCACTCGGCGAAGTTGGCCGATAAAGCGGCTCAGCACGATCTGTACCGCCGCGCCGAAAAAGCACACGCCGAAGACCATCGCCATGATGTCTTCCGGGCTGCCACCGCGTTGCTTGACCAGAAAGCCTGCCGACAATACTGCGCCGAGAAACGCAAAGCTGGTGCCTTGCAGGCAGATCATCCCGGCACCGATGCCAAATGGCCTGCGTGCCTGAATGAAGGTGCCGACGCCGGAGACCATCAACGCCATGCTGATCAGGTAGGGCAAATGGGCGGTGAGGCCCAGCGTGGAGCCAATAATCAAAGGCGGCGTGATAATGCCGACGAACGCCGCCAGAACGTGTTGCGCGGCGGCCAGTATTGCCGGGATGGGTTTTGGGCGGTCGTTGAGGCCGTAGATCAGGTCGCTGGGGCTGGAGGTTTCTGGTGGCATGGCGGGCAAACTCAGGGCGGACGGTTCAAGGTCCTTGTGCCTTGCAAAAAGCTGTCCAGTTGCTCAGCTTTTGCAGAAAGGCCCGAGCTAGCGCGTTGCCGCCAGACTTTCGAGAAAGCTTTCCAGCACCAAATGAGGGCGACGGCCCTTGCGCGTGACCGATGCGAGGCTCAAATCGTAAAAACGTGTAGTCGGTTTCAGCGCACGCAGTCGGCCTTGTTGCACCCACAGGCTGGCGTAGTGGTCAGGCAGGTAACCAATGTAGCGACCCGTGAGGATCAGGAACGCCATGCCTTCGCGGTCCGAGGCACTGGCGGTGCAGTTGAGTGCCTGGTAATGGGCCTGGATCTCGGCGGGCAAGCGGAAGGTGGGGGCGATGGCGTCCTGGCTGTCGAGGCGGGTGTCGTCCAGTTGTTTGTCGTCGGCATAAAACAGCGGGTGGCCAACCGCGCAATAGAGCAGCGAACGTTCGCTGTACAGCGGCTGGTATTCCAGGCCCGACAGCGCGCTGGCCTGGGGGACAACGCCGACATGCAGGCGGCCGTCGAGTACGCCTTGCTCGACTTCATTGGGGGCGATCATGCGGATTTGTATCTGCACGTCCGGGCCGCGTTCCTTCAACTGTGCCAACGCGTGAGTGATGCGCATGTGGGGCAGGGTGACGAGGTTGTCGGTGAGGCCGATGATCAGCTCACCACGCAAATGCTGATGCAGGCCGTTGACCTCAGTGCGAAAGCTTTCCAGGGCACTTAATAGCTGCAGGGCCGATTGGTAGACCTCGCGGCCTTCTTCGGTGAGCGAGAAACCGGCACGCCCGCGTTGGCACAGGCGCAATCCCAGGCGCTGTTCGAGGTCGCTCATCTGCTGGCTGATGGCCGAGCGGCCAATGCCGAGCACGGTTTCTGCTGCCGAGAAGCCGCCGCACTCCACCACGCTGCGAAAGATGCGCAACAGGCGGATATCGAAGTCACTGACTTGGGCCAGGGGGTCGGGTCGACGGCTGCTCATAGTTTAGTGAAGGCCTGACTGAAGGTTAGAAAAGTTGAATTTCACCGACTTTATCCCCGTGGCAATTTAGCTGCAAGAACGCTTTTCAATCCCGACGCTGCCTTTTGCCCTGCGAGGTTTTGCTGATGAACATGCCCGAAAACGCCCCTACGTCCCTGGCCAGCCAATTGAAGTTGGATGCGCACTGGATGCCCTACACCGCCAACCGTAACTTCCAGCGTGACCCGCGCCTGATCGTGGCCGCCGAAGGCAGCTGGTTGACCGATGACAAGGGCCGCAAGGTGTACGACTCGTTGTCGGGCCTGTGGACCTGCGGCGCCGGGCACACCCGCAAGGAAATCCAGGAAGCGGTCGCCAAGCAACTGGGCACCCTGGACTACTCCCCGGGCTTCCAATACGGCCATCCGCTGTCGTTCCAGCTGGCAGAAAAGATTACCGACCTGACGCCGGGCAATTTGAACCACGTGTTTTTCACGGACTCCGGCTCTGAGTGCGCCGATACCGCGGTAAAGATGGTGCGCGCCTACTGGCGCCTTAAGGGCCAGGCGACCAAGACCAAAATGATCGGCCGCGCCCGTGGCTATCACGGTGTCAACATCGCCGGCACCAGCCTGGGCGGCGTCAACGGTAACCGGAAGCTGTTTGGTCAGGGCTTGATGGATGTGGATCACCTG
Source organism: Pseudomonas sp. TREG-RG-20F-10-E-6-01 (assembly GCF_022662455.1). Classification (NCBI taxonomy): domain Bacteria; kingdom Pseudomonadati; phylum Pseudomonadota; class Gammaproteobacteria; order Pseudomonadales; family Pseudomonadaceae; genus Pseudomonas; species Pseudomonas sp. TREG-RG-20F-10-E-6-01. The sequence goes on from NZ_JAKNQP010000025.1 coordinate 10,215, forward strand.
CCTCACACCTTGCTGGCGAGCAATGCGTTTTCTCGTGGCATGCCGGAGCAGGGCGGTATCGCCTTGGCCGATGAGCTGCTCAAGTTGATCGAACTGCACGACGCGTCGAACATCGCCGCCGTGTTTGTTGAGCCGATGGCCGGCTCCGCTGGCGTGCTGGTGCCGCCACAGGGTTACCTCAAGCGTCTGCGTGAGATCTGCGATCAGCACAACATCCTGCTGGTGTTCGACGAAGTGATCACCGGGTTCGGCCGTACCGGCTCGATGTTCGGCGCCGACAGCTTCGGCGTGACCCCGGACCTGATGTGCATCGCCAAGCAAGTCACCAACGGCGCGATCCCGATGGGCGCGGTGATTGCCAGCAGCGAGATCTATCAGACCTTCATGAACCAGGCGACGCCGGAGTACGCCGTGGAATTCCCCCACGGCTATACCTACTCGGCGCACCCGGTGGCGTGCGCGGCTGGCCTGGCGGCATTGGACCTGCTGCAGAAGGAAAACCTGGTGCAGAGCGTGGCCGAAGTCGCGCCACACTTTGAGAATGCGCTGCACGGTTTGAAGGGCAGCAAGAACGTGATCGACATTCGTAACTACGGCCTGGCCGGCGCGATCCAGATTGCTCCGCGTGACGGTGATGCCATCGTGCGTCCATTCGAGGCCGGCATGGCCTTGTGGAAAGCCGGCTTCTACGTGCGCTTTGGCGGCGACACGCTGCAGTTCGGGCCAACCTTCAACAGCAAGCCGCAGGACCTGGATCGTCTGTTTGACGCGGTCGGCGACGTGCTGAACAAGATCGACTGATTCCTCCTTCTATATAGAACACCTTTTCAGGAGCCCTGCATGAGCCTTATCCAGCATTTGATCAACGGTGAGTTGGTCAATGACAGCGGCCGGAGTGCCGACGTGTACAACCCGTCTACCGGCCAAGTGATTCACCAGGTGCCGCTGGCCAGTCGTGAAACCATTCAACAGGCGATCGACTCGGCCAAGGCCGCGTTCCCGGCGTGGCGCAATACCCCGCCGGCCAAACGTGCCCAGGTGATGTTTCGTTTCAAGCAATTGCTGGAGCAAAATGAAGCACGCATCTCGCAGTTGATCAGCGAAGAGCACGGCAAGACGCTGGAAGACGCGGCGGGTGAATTGAAGCGCGGGATCGAGAACGTCGAGTACGCGTGCTCGGCGCCGGAGATTCTCAAGGGCGAGTACAGCCGTAACGTGGGGCCGAACATTGATGCCTGGTCGGATTTCCAGCCGTTGGGCGTGGTGGCTGGTATTACGCCGTTCAACTTCCCGGCGATGGTGCCGTTGTGGATGTACCCGCTGGCCATTGTCTGCGGCAACTGTTTCATCCTGAAGCCGTCGGAACGTGATCCAAGTTCTACGCTGCTGATCGCGCAGTTGCTGCAGGAAGCCGGCCTGCCTAAAGGCGTGTTGAGCGTGGTGCACGGTGACAAGGGCGCGGTGGATGCGCTGATTGAAGCGCCGGAAGTCAAGGCGCTGAGCTTTGTGGGTTCGACGCCCATTGCCGAATACATTTATTCCGAAGCGACCAAGCGCGGCAAACGTGTGCAAGCGCTGGGCGGGGCGAAGAACCACGCGGTGCTGATGCCGGACGCAGACCTGGATAACGCCGTGAGTGCCTTGATGGGCGCGGCGTATGGTTCGTGCGGTGAGCGTTGCATGGCGATCTCGGTGGCGGTGTGTGTGGGTGATCAGGTGGCGGATGCGTTGATCGCCAAGCTGGTGCCGCAGGTCAAAGCGCTGAAGATCGGCGCGGGCACTTCGTGTGGCCTGGATATGGGGCCGTTGGTGACGGGCCAGGCGCGCGACAAGGTCAGCGGCTATATAGAAGACGGCGTGTCGGCGGGTGCCAAGCTGGTGGTCGACGGTCGCGGTTTGAGTGTTGCCGGTCATGAGGAAGGTTTCTTCCTGGGCGGCAGCCTGTTTGATCGTGTGACGCCTGAGATGCGTATCTATAAAGAAGAGATCTTCGGGCCGGTGCTGTGTGTGGTTCGGGTGGATAGCCTGGAAGCGGCGATGCAACTGATCAATGATCACGAATACGGTAATGGCACTTGCATCTTTACTCGTGACGGTGAGGCGGCGCGCCTGTTCTGTGACGAGATTGAAGTGGGCATGGTCGGGGTGAATGTCCCGCTGCCGGTGCCGGTGGCTTATCACAGCTTCGGCGGCTGGAAGCGCTCGCTGTTTGGCGACTTGCATGCCTATGGGCCGGATGGGGTGCGTTTCTATACCCGTCGCAAGGCGATCACCCAGCGTTGGCCGCAACGAGCCAGCCATGAAGCGTCGCAGTTTGCCTTTCCTAGCCTGTAAGGCGGAATAAAAGCCGGCCCCTTGGGGCCGGCTTTGTCGTTTTTGGGGCTTTATTGACCGATATGACAGAAATATGAAAAAAGGTGTTGACGGCAGATTCTGGAAGTCTATAATTCGCCCCACTTCCGGCGCAGTCGAAACGGAAAACTCCTTGGTAAACAAAGAGTTATGCGAGATTCGACAGCGAGTTGCTTCAGTTCATCGAAGCCCAGAAGGAGTTGGTAGAGCGGTGTTGTTTGGCTCTATTAAC
>NZ_JAKNQP010000026.1:0-8325 GCF_022662455.1 Pseudomonas sp. TREG-RG-20F-10-E-6-01
CAGGCGAGGTGCCGAGTGGTGGGGCAAAGACCTTTTGGTTACTTTTGGGGCGTTTGCCAAAAGTGACCCGCTGTAAGAGCGGAACCGCCAGTGGCCGTTACCGCAGCAACGGATATACACCCACCCCAACCCCCCACCTGGTCGGCCCAGAGGCCGCCACGCCTAAACCGCCCGCGACATATGCTCACTGATACGCGACCGCAGCCACCGCTCCGCCGGGTCATTATCATGCACCCCACTCCAAACCATCGACAACTCCGCCGCCTCAATCTCAAACGGCGGATCCTGCGCCCGCAACACCGTCCCCTCAGTCAACGCACAGGCCGCATAATCCGGCACCGTCGCAATAATCCGCGTGCCCGCCAACAACGCCCGCAACCCACTGAACTGCGGCACCGCCAACACCACCCGGCGCGCCCGGCCAATCCGCGCCAGGTCCAGGTCGATATTGCCGCTCAAATCCCCCGAAAACGACACCATCGCATGGGGCCGCTCGCAGTAATCATCCAAGGTCAGCGGCGCCTCCCCGTCATCCCCACGCAGCACCTTGCACGGAATATCGCGCAGCTTCTTGCGCTTGGCATTCGCCGGCAATTCCGTGGTGTAACTCACCCCCACCGAAATCTCCCCACTGGCCAACAACGCCGACATCAACAGGTAGTTGGCCCGACGCACCACCACGATAATCCCCGGCGCCTCCTCACGCAGTTGACTGAGCAACGGCGGAAACAACCCGAACTCCGCATCATCCGACAAACCAATACGAAACACCGCGCAGCTGGTGGAAGGGTCGAAATCCTTGGCGCGGCTGACCGCGCCGGAAATGGTGTCCATGGCCGGTTGCAACTCCTTGAGTATCGCCAGCGCCCGTGGCGTGGGCTCCATGCCCCGCCCATTGCGCAACAGCAGCGGGTCGTCGAACAAATCCCGCAAGCGCCCAAGCGCCGCACTCACCGCCGGTTGGCCCATAAAGAGCTTCTCGGCGACCCGGGTCAGGTTCTTCTCGAACATCAATGCTTCGAAAATCACCAGCAGGTTCATGTCGACGCGGCGCAAGTCGTTGCGGTTCATGGCGGCTTCCAAACGGTTTTCAGGCCGCCAGATAAGCAGAGACCGCCATGCGGCGATTGCACGCCTGTGCTGTCTTTTCCGCGCCATGACCTGGCGAAATTAACAACGATTAACTCGTCAGCCAGACGGTCCGGCGCCAAAAATGAAGCGGTCTACACTGGATCCATTCACCGGGAACGCTCCCATCGACTACGGATATTTGTCATGGCCCGACTTGAGTACTGTGCTCCACGCTTCTCCGCGACCGGCGGCCTATGCCCCCGACGCGAGCGCATTGCCAAACAACTGATCCTTGCCAACCTCGGCGAAAGCCTGGCAATTGCCGACCTGGCGCAGGCGTGCGCGCTGTCGCGCAGCCACTTCTCCCGCGCCTTCAAGTGCACCACCGGGCTGTCGCCGCAGGAGTGGATTCGCCAACAGCGTATCCAGCGGGCCAAGGAACTGATCACCGGCTCTTCCTTGAGCCTCACGCAAATCAGCCTGGAATGCGGGTTTTGCGACCAGGCGCACTTCTGCCATATGTTCACGCGCAGCGAAGGCGTCAACCCGATGACCTGGCGAAACCACCACTTGCGTCACAAGCCGCACGTGATTGCGGCCTAGTGGTCTGTACGCACCTGGAATATGCTGGCCAAACCCTTTTTCCCGAGCATGGGCCACCATGAGTGACCTCAGCGACCAGGCCGTGCATTTCGGCCCCTACCGCATCCACCCGCGCCAACGCCTGGTGCTGGAGGCCGGTCGCCCATTGCGACTGGGACGGCGTGCGGTGGAGATTCTGCTGATCCTGCTGGAGCAGGCCGGCAATGTGGTGAGCAAGCAGGAACTGATCGCGCGGGTTTGGCCGAAAACGGTGGTGGAAGACGGCAACCTGCGGGTGCACATGGCGGCGTTGCGCAAGGCACTCGGCGACGGCCAGGCCGGCCAGCGCTACATCGTCACCGTGGCCCAGCGCGGCTACAGTTTTGTTGCGCCACTGAGCATCGAACCGATGACGATTCCTGCCGACGGCCCGCCCCACAGCCAGGGCCATAACCTGCCACTGCGGCGCACGCGGATGATCGGTCGCCAGGCGCTGATCGATGCGCTGGTGCAGCAACTGCCGCAGCAACGCTTTATCACCCTGACCGGCGCAGGCGGCATCGGCAAGACCACCGTGGCGCTGCGGGTGGCCGAGTTGCTGATCGGGCATTACCGCGACGGCATTCGCCTGCTGGACCTGGCACCGCTGAGCGCGCCGTCGATGATCCTGCCCAACCTCGCCGCGCTGCTCGACCTCACGCCCCAAGTACATGAGCCGCTGCTGACCTTCGCCCGCAGCCTGCACGCGCGTCAGCTGTTGCTGGTGATCGACAATTGCGAACACTTGCTCGACGACATCGCCCTGATCAGCGAAACCCTGCTGCGCCACGCGCCCCACGTGCATATCCTGGCCACCAGCCGCGAAGCGCTGCGGGCCGAAGGCGAATACGTGCAGCGCCTCGAACCGCTGGCCTGCCCGCCCGCCTCCGGCAACCGTGCCCAGGCCCTCGGCTACCCGGCGTTGCAGCTGCTGATCGAACGCGCCATGTCCCATCAAGACCGTTTTGAACTCAGCGAAGCGCAACTGCCGCTGGCCATTGATATCTGCCAGCGCCTGGACGGCATTCCCCTGGCGATCGAATTGGTGGCGGCGCAGATCCAGCGCTTCGGCCTGCCGGGGCTGCTGGTGCAGATGGAAGACAACTTTCGCCTGCTGGTGCGTGGCCGGCGCAGCGCCCTGCCCCGTCAGCAAACCCTGCGCGCCACGCTGGACTGGAGTTTCGAGCTGCTGACGGCCTGCGAGCAGATTTGCCTGCGGCGCCTGGCCGTGTTTCGTGGCGGGTTCAGCCTGGCCAGCGCAGCGGCGGTGATCGCCGGGGAGCGCATCGCGCCGAACGAGGTGCTGGGCTCGATTACCCAGTTGGTCGCCAAGTCGCTGCTCAACGTCGAGGCTGGCGATGACGACGTGGTCTATCGCCTGCTCGACATCACCCGCACCTACGCGCTGGAAAAACTCAGCGTGGCCGCAGAGCTTGAGACCACCCGCGAGCGCCACGCGGCGCGCTGCCTGGCGCTGATGGAACAGGCCCGGGAGGACTGGGAACTGATCGCGACCCAGGTGTGGATCAGCCGCTATGCCCCGCTGCGCGAAGACATTCGCGCCGCCCTCGATTGGTGCCTGGGCGAGGTGGGTGCGCACCTGTTGGGTATTCGCCTTACGGTGAGTGCGATGCCGTTGTGGCAGGAACTGTCGCTGCTGCACGAGCACGGGCTGTACGTGGGCAAGGCCTTGGCGCGGCTGGCGCAGTCAACGGCGCCGAGCCAGCGCCTGCAGATGGAATTGCAGCTGGCGCTGGGCAGTTTTTCCTACCACGCCCAGGGCAGCACGCCACAGACCATTCAAGCCTTTGCCGGCGCACTGCGCCTGGCACAAGCGAGCAACGACCTCACCGGCCAGTTACGGGCAGTGTCGGGCCATATGGCGGTCAATTTGTGCAGCGGCAACTACCGTGAGGCGTTGGCACAGAGCCTGCACTTCGATCAGCTCGGCCCACAATCCGAGCCCTTGCTGGACCTCAGCGCCCAGCGCCTGCGGGTGCTGGCGCAGCACTTTGCCGGCAACCAGGCACTGGCGCTGCACAACGCCGAACAAGTGATGCAGCGCATGGCCCACAGCGGCCATCTCAATCGGTTTACCCATGGCTTTGGCGTGCAATACGACCAGAGTGTGGCGTCGCTGACGATGCTTGCGCGCATCCTGTGGCTGCGCGGTTTTGCAGAGCGTGCCTGGCGTACCGCCAACCAGGCGCTGGAGCTGGCGCTGCAGATCAACCACGGCACCTCGATCTGCTACACGCTGGCCCTGGCCGGCGTGGTGATCGCCCGCTACAACGGCGATAGCGCTGCGGCGCGTTCGTTGCTCGACCTGTTGCTGCAACAGGCACAAAAACACTCGGTGCAGTTGTTTCACACCTGGGCGCAGCACTACGCGGGCACGGCGCCGCAGGCGGATTTGCAAGGGCTGGGCCTGGTCCGGGACACACTGGTGACGTTCAACGCCATCGACGTAGATGATGAAGTGTTTGAGCGCGCCAGAAGTGGCGCGGCCGGTTGGTGCAGCGCCGAGATTCTGCGCGTGCGGGCCGAGGCGTTACCTGACCTTCACGCGCGCGAAACGCTGCTGCTGGAGGCGCTGGCCCTGGCGCATCAGCAAGGCGCGCTGGCCTGGGAGTTACGCAGCGCAATGTCGCTGGCAAGCCTATGGCAACGCCAAGGACGGCGGCAGGCGGCGCGCGACCTGTTGAACGCCCTCTACAAGCAATTCAACGAAGGCTTTGCCACCCACGACCTAGTCTGCGTACGCCGCCTGCTCGACGAGTTGCAGGACAAACGGCCGGCCTGAACGGGAGCCCAGGTAATGCCCATAGCCCTTTTGCAATTGCGCGACTTGCAGCGGGTCGCGCAGTAGCGCCAGGGCGTAGCTGCGCACGCTGTTGAGCAGGCGGTAGCGCGCAGGGCCGGGGCCCGGCTCCACCGCCAGCATCGAGGTGGCCGCCAGACGCGACAGCAGGTAGGACAGGTCGGCGTGTTCCAGCTCGGTGCCTGCCACCAGCTCGCTCAAGCGCGGCAAGGTCACGGCCATTTTGAACAGCGCCAACTGCAGGAACAGCCAGCGCTGCGGCAGGCTCAGGCGCTGATACGACCAGTCGAGTGCCGCGATCAGGGATTGGTGCCGTTCCACTGCCGTGCGCCGGCCGCGCGTCAACACCTGCAAGCCTTTTTGCAACTGCTCGTGCACACCCCGTATGCCCAGGGCATCGACCTGGGCCGCCGCCAGTTCCAGGGCCAGGGGAATACCGTCGAGGCGCCGGCAGATGTCGCGCAGTGGCGCCAAATCCTGGGCACGCAGCACAAAGCCCTGCTGACCGGCACGCACCCGTGCGACAAATAACTGGACCGCCGCGGCGGCCATCGCCTGCTCGACACCGCGCCAGGCCGAGGGCATCGGCAGCGCCAGCCTGGGCACGTGTTGCACCCATTCGCCGGGCACCTGCAACGCTTCACGACTGGTCAACACCACCGTCACCTGCGGCGCGTGTGCCTGCAGCGTGCGCACCAGGTGGCGGCAGGCGCCGAGCAACACATCGGCGCCGTCGAGTACCAGTAACAGCTGGCGCAGCGCCAACTGCTCGGCCAATGCGTTGGCGCTGCCACAGGGTTGCAGGTTCAGCGTGGCGGCCAGATGAGGCAGCAGGTGGGTCGGCCCGTGCACCGTTGCCAGATCCACCCAGCACACGCCGTCGCGATAACGCGGCAACACGCGTTCAGCCAGGGCCAGGGCCACGGTGCTCTTGCCCACGCCAGCGCAACCGGTGAGCATGATCAGCCGTTGGCTGTACAAGCGCCGCACCAGTGTGCCCAACAGCTCATCACGGCCCAGCACCGGGCTGAGTCGCACGGCCAGATTGTGCCAGGGCAGCGCCGATGCGGCGCTGGCCGGCGCAACAAAGCAGTAGCCACGCAAGGGTTCATTGAGGATATAGCGCTGCCCGTCCAGCGCACGGCGCAGGGCCGCAATGTGCACGCGCAGGTTGTTCTCTTCCACCACGCTGCGCGGCCAGACCCGGGCAATCAGCGTGTCTTTGCGCACAAATTGCCCAGGTGTCTCCAGCAGTACCGCAAGGATATCCAGCGCACGCCCACCCAGCGGCACCGGCAGGCCGGCCTTGCTGACCAGGCGCTGTTGGCGGTGAAAGGTGTAGGGGCCAAAGCTGACTGCGTGTGGGTTGTGCATGCGGGTCAAAGCGCTGGAACACCCGGCCTTGGGCGTTTGCGCATCCTTTTCCATGGGCCTGTGGCTATCTTGCCAGCTCGCCATGACAGGACAATGCTGGCACGGGGAGCGCCACGGCCAATCAGGTGCGCGAAACAGACATCCTGTCGCTAACTGAACTGTTGTCGGTATTGCGTAGGGTTCAGGCCGAGCTTTTCAGTGAACAGAAAACGCATGTGCCGCACACTGCCAAACCCGGCGCGAAACGCCACGGTCTTGAGTGGCAGGTCGGTGGTTTCCAGCAACTGCCGGGCGCGGTCGATGCGCGCGCCTTGCAGGAACGCCATGGGCGTCATCTGCACCTCCTTGGCAAACAGCCGCGTGAAGTGCCGCGCGCTCATGCCCGCCAGCGCGGCCATTGAATCGATGGTAAAGGGCTGGTCCAGCTGCGCCAGCACCTGGTTCTGCACACGGGTGATCGCCGTTTCCAACGGCGCCACAGCCGCCGTCATCGGGCTGAACTGGGCCTGGCCACCCTGGCGTTTCATCACCACCAGCAACACTTTGGCCACGTCCACCGCCACCTGTTTGCCATGGTCCTGGGCGACGACCGACAGCGCCAGGTCGATACCGGCGGTCACCCCGCCGGAGGTGATCAAGCGTCCATCCTGCAAATAAATACGATCGGTCTCGACGATAGCCTTGGGGAAGCCCTTGATCAGGCGTTCGGTGTAATGCCAGTGGGTGGTCACGCGGTGGCCGTCGAGCAGCCCGGCATGCCCCAGCACAAAGGCGCCGGTGCAGATCGAGCCAAAGCGTCGCGCCCTGGGTGCGGCGGCCTTGAGCCAGGGCAGCAGCGCAGGATGGCATTCGTTATAGGCACCGGGGCCGCCCGGCACCAGCAACAGGTCATAGGCGTCGTGGGCCTGCTCCAGTAACAGGTCGGGTTGCACCTGCACACCATTGGAGGCGCGCAGCGGGCCAGGCTCGGTGCCAATGGTCAGGATCTGATAGTGAGCGGTCGCCGGCAGGTAGCGATTGGCGATGGAAAACACTTCGAGTGGACCGGCCATATCGAGCAGCAAAAAGTCCGGAAACAGCGCCATGGCCACGGTTTTCATGCAGAGAAAGTCCATCGAGAGGGAAGTCGAGGCGACATTATGGCACGCCTTTTACTGTCAACTTCAGAGAGACAGTTATTCAGATTTCAGCTTCTTAATGAATTTCACGCTAACCATTAACCTTCTTCTCAACGCAAGAGCCCTGCATCACGCAGCCCGCTCTCACTTGAGGACAAGACCATGCTGACCCTTCGCAAAGCTTCGGACCGCGGCGCCGCCAATCACGGTTGGTTGAAGTCGTTTCACACCTTCTCGTTCGCCAATTACTGGAACCCGGCCGAGCAGGGTTTTTCTGACCTGCTGGTGATCAACGATGACCGCGTCGCCGCCGGCAAAGGCTTCGGCCAGCACCCGCACCGCGACATGGAGATTTTCTCCTATGTGCTCGAAGGCGCCCTGGAACACAAGGACACCCTGGGCACCGGCTCGGTGATTCGCCCTGGCGATGTGCAGTTGATGAGCGCTGGCAGCGGCGTGGCGCACAGTGAGTTCAACCATAGCCAACGCCAGGGCGTGCACTTCCTGCAGATCTGGATCGTGCCGAATGTGATCGGTGCCGAGCCGCGCTATCAACAGGTGCACTTCAGCGAGGCGCAGAAACGTGGGCGCCTGCAATTGATAATCTCGCCGGAAGGTGCCGAGGGTTCGCTGAATGTGCGCCAGGATGCGCGGGTGTATGCCGGTCTGTTCGACGGCGACGAAGCCGCGACGCTGGACGTGCCGCCGGATCGCCATGTGTACATCCACGTGGCCCGAGGCAGTGTTGAAGTCAACGGCCAGCGCTTGCAGGAAGGCGATGGCGCCCGCGTGCGGGATGAACGGCAGATCAGCCTGAGCCGCGGCGAGGATGCCGAGGTGCTGGTGTTCGATCTGCGCCCTCAGGAACGGCCGCAGATGCCTTGACCGTCACCGCGATGACCCGCCCCAAAACGGGTCATCGCTGGCGTCGATAGTCACCATCAGCTCAATGAAGTTCTCTTAAAAAAACCAACGCGTAACATCAAACCCATGCCAAACGGCACCCAACTAGAACACTCGGAGCACACCACCATGAAACGCCAACTCTTGCTTAGCCTCGCTTTCTCGGTACTTGCTGCAAACGCTTTTGCTCACCCGGTTGTCGCTGAAGGCGGCGCGGATCGCCTGCAAGGTAACTCCGTAGCCGAAGGCGGTTCTGACCGTCTGCTGGACCGTCGTGTTGCTGAAGGTGGCGCGGATCGTCTGCAGGAACGTGGTCTGGCTGAAGGCGGTGCGGATCGCTTGCAGGAACGTGGCCTGGCTGAAGGCGGTGCGGATCGCTTGCAGGAACGTGGCCTGGCTGAAGGCGGTGCGGATCGT
>NZ_JAKNQP010000027.1:0-5475 GCF_022662455.1 Pseudomonas sp. TREG-RG-20F-10-E-6-01
AATTCGCCTCCCGCTAACGAGAGATCGGAAGCGCAAGTGGTTGAAGTTGTTGAAGAAATCTTCGAAAACTTCTGAAAATAATCACTTGACAGCAAATGAGGCTGCTGTAGAATGCGCGCCTCGGTTGAGACGAAAGATCTTAACCAACTGCTCTTTAACAACTGAATCAAGCAATTCGTGTGGGTGCTTGTGGAGTCAGACTGATAGTCAACAAGATTATCAGCATCACAAGTTACTCCGCGAGAAATCAAAGATGTAACCAACGATTGCTGAGCCAAGTTTAGGGTTTCTTAAAAACCCAAAGATGTTTGAACTGAAGAGTTTGATCATGGCTCAGATTGAACGCTGGCGGCAGGCCTAACACATGCAAGTCGAGCGGTAGAGAGAAGCTTGCTTCTCTTGAGAGCGGCGGACGGGTGAGTAATGCCTAGGAATCTGCCTGGTAGTGGGGGATAACGTTCGGAAACGGACGCTAATACCGCATACGTCCTACGGGAGAAAGCAGGGGACCTTCGGGCCTTGCGCTATCAGATGAGCCTAGGTCGGATTAGCTAGTTGGTGAGGTAATGGCTCACCAAGGCGACGATCCGTAACTGGTCTGAGAGGATGATCAGTCACACTGGAACTGAGACACGGTCCAGACTCCTACGGGAGGCAGCAGTGGGGAATATTGGACAATGGGCGAAAGCCTGATCCAGCCATGCCGCGTGTGTGAAGAAGGTCTTCGGATTGTAAAGCACTTTAAGTTGGGAGGAAGGGCATTAACCTAATACGTTGGTGTTTTGACGTTACCGACAGAATAAGCACCGGCTAACTCTGTGCCAGCAGCCGCGGTAATACAGAGGGTGCAAGCGTTAATCGGAATTACTGGGCGTAAAGCGCGCGTAGGTGGTTTGTTAAGTTGGATGTGAAATCCCCGGGCTCAACCTGGGAACTGCATTCAAAACTGACTGACTAGAGTATGGTAGAGGGTGGTGGAATTTCCTGTGTAGCGGTGAAATGCGTAGATATAGGAAGGAACACCAGTGGCGAAGGCGACCACCTGGACTAATACTGACACTGAGGTGCGAAAGCGTGGGGAGCAAACAGGATTAGATACCCTGGTAGTCCACGCCGTAAACGATGTCAACTAGCCGTTGGAAGCCTTGAGCTTTTAGTGGCGCAGCTAACGCATTAAGTTGACCGCCTGGGGAGTACGGCCGCAAGGTTAAAACTCAAATGAATTGACGGGGGCCCGCACAAGCGGTGGAGCATGTGGTTTAATTCGAAGCAACGCGAAGAACCTTACCAGGCCTTGACATCCAATGAACTTTCTAGAGATAGATTGGTGCCTTCGGGAACATTGAGACAGGTGCTGCATGGCTGTCGTCAGCTCGTGTCGTGAGATGTTGGGTTAAGTCCCGTAACGAGCGCAACCCTTGTCCTTAGTTACCAGCACGTAATGGTGGGCACTCTAAGGAGACTGCCGGTGACAAACCGGAGGAAGGTGGGGATGACGTCAAGTCATCATGGCCCTTACGGCCTGGGCTACACACGTGCTACAATGGTCGGTACAGAGGGTTGCCAAGCCGCGAGGTGGAGCTAATCCCATAAAACCGATCGTAGTCCGGATCGCAGTCTGCAACTCGACTGCGTGAAGTCGGAATCGCTAGTAATCGCGAATCAGAATGTCGCGGTGAATACGTTCCCGGGCCTTGTACACACCGCCCGTCACACCATGGGAGTGGGTTGCACCAGAAGTAGCTAGTCTAACCTTCGGGAGGACGGTTACCACGGTGTGATTCATGACTGGGGTGAAGTCGTAACAAGGTAGCCGTAGGGGAACCTGCGGCTGGATCACCTCCTTAATCGACGACATCAGCTGCTCCATAAGTTCCCACACGAATTGCTTGATTCATTGAAGAAGACGATAAAGAAGCAGCCCGAAATTGGGTCTGTAGCTCAGTTGGTTAGAGCGCACCCCTGATAAGGGTGAGGTCGGCAGTTCGAATCTGCCCAGACCCACCAATTTTGTGTGGGAAACGCCTGTAGAAATACGGGGCCATAGCTCAGCTGGGAGAGCGCCTGCCTTGCACGCAGGAGGTCAACGGTTCGATCCCGTTTGGCTCCACCACTACTGCTTCTGAAAGTTTTGAAAGCTTAGAAATGAGCATTCCATCCAAGTGATGGTGAATGTTGATTTCTAGTCTTTGATTAGATCGTTCTTTAAAAATTTGGGTATGTGATAGAAAGATAGACTGAACGTTACTTTCACTGGTAACGGATCAGGCTAAGGTAAAATTTGTGAGTTACTCGTAATTGAGTATTATCGAATTTTCGGCGAATGTTGTCTTCACAGTATAACCAGATTGCTTGGGGTTATATGGTCAAGTGAAGAAGCGCATACGGTGGATGCCTTGGCAGTCAGAGGCGATGAAAGACGTGGTAGCCTGCGAAAAGCTTCGGGGAGTCGGCAAACAGACTTTGATCCGGAGATGTCTGAATGGGGGAACCCAGCCATCATAAGATGGTTACCTTACACTGAATACATAGGTGTAAGGGGCGAACCAGGGGAACTGAAACATCTAAGTACCCTGAGGAAAAGAAATCAACCGAGATTCCCTTAGTAGTGGCGAGCGAACGGGGACTAGCCCTTAAGTGGCTTTGAGATTAGCGGAACGCTCTGGAAAGTGCGGCCATAGTGGGTGATAGCCCTGTACGCGAAAATCTCTTAGTCATGAAATCGAGTAGGACGGAGCACGAGAAACTTTGTCTGAATATGGGGGGACCATCCTCCAAGGCTAAATACTACTGACTGACCGATAGTGAACTAGTACCGTGAGGGAAAGGCGAAAAGAACCCCGGAGAGGGGAGTGAAATAGATCCTGAAACCGTATGCGTACAAGCAGTGGGAGCAGACTTTGTTCTGTGACTGCGTACCTTTTGTATAATGGGTCAGCGACTTATTTTCAGTGGCGAGCTTAACCGAATAGGGGAGGCGTAGCGAAAGCGAGTCTTAATAGGGCGTCTAGTCGCTGGGAATAGACCCGAAACCGGGCGATCTATCCATGGGCAGGTTGAAGGTTGGGTAACACTAACTGGAGGACCGAACCGACTACCGTTGAAAAGTTAGCGGATGACCTGTGGATCGGAGTGAAAGGCTAATCAAGCTCGGAGATAGCTGGTTCTCCTCGAAAGCTATTTAGGTAGCGCCTCATGTATCACTGTAGGGGGTAGAGCACTGTTTCGGCTAGGGGGTCATCCCGACTTACCAAACCGATGCAAACTCCGAATACCTACAAGTGCCGAGCATGGGAGACACACGGCGGGTGCTAACGTCCGTCGTGAAAAGGGAAACAACCCAGACCGTCAGCTAAGGTCCCAAAGTTATGGTTAAGTGGGAAACGATGTGGGAAGGCTTAGACAGCTAGGAGGTTGGCTTAGAAGCAGCCACCCTTTAAAGAAAGCGTAATAGCTCACTAGTCGAGTCGGCCTGCGCGGAAGATGTAACGGGGCTCAAACCATACACCGAAGCTACGGGTATCACGTAAGTGATGCGGTAGAGGAGCGTTCTGTAAGCCTGTGAAGGTGAGTTGAGAAGCTTGCTGGAGGTATCAGAAGTGCGAATGCTGACATGAGTAACGACAATGGGTGTGAAAAACACCCACGCCGAAAGACCAAGGTTTCCTGCGCAACGTTAATCGACGCAGGGTTAGTCGGTCCCTAAGGCGAGGCTGAAAAGCGTAGTCGATGGAAAACAGGTTAATATTCCTGTACTTCTGGTTATTGCGATGGAGGGACGGAGAAGGCTAGGCCAGCTTGGCGTTGGTTGTCCAAGTTTAAGGTGGTAGGCTGAGATCTTAGGTAAATCCGGGATCTTAAGGCCGAGAGCTGATGACGAGTTAACTTTTAGTTAACGAAGTGGTTGATGCCATGCTTCCAAGAAAAGCTTCTAAGCTTCAGGTAACCAGGAACCGTACCCCAAACCGACACAGGTGGTTGGGTAGAGAATACCAAGGCGCTTGAGAGAACTCGGGTGAAGGAACTAGGCAAAATGGCACCGTAACTTCGGGAGAAGGTGCGCCGGTGAGGGTGAAGGACTTGCTCCGTAAGCTCATGCCGGTCGAAGATACCAGGCCGCTGCGACTGTTTATTAAAAACACAGCACTCTGCAAACACGAAAGTGGACGTATAGGGTGTGACGCCTGCCCGGTGCCGGAAGGTTAATTGATGGGGTTAGCTAACGCGAAGCTCTTGATCGAAGCCCCGGTAAACGGCGGCCGTAACTATAACGGTCCTAAGGTAGCGAAATTCCTTGTCGGGTAAGTTCCGACCTGCACGAATGGCGTAACGATGGCGGCGCTGTCTCCACCCGAGACTCAGTGAAATTGAAATCGCTGTGAAGATGCAGTGTATCCGCGGCTAGACGGAAAGACCCCGTGAACCTTTACTATAGCTTTGCACTGGACTTTGAATTTGCTTGTGTAGGATAGGTGGGAGGCTTTGAAGCGTGGACGCCAGTCTGCGTGGAGCCAACCTTGAAATACCACCCTGGCAACTTTGAGGTTCTAACTCAGGTCCGTTATCCGGATCGAGGACAGTGTATGGTGGGTAGTTTGACTGGGGCGGTCTCCTCCTAAAGAGTAACGGAGGAGTACGAAGGTGCGCTCAGACCGGTCGGAAATCGGTCGTAGAGTATAAAGGCAAAAGCGCGCTTGACTGCGAGACAGACACGTCGAGCAGGTACGAAAGTAGGTCTTAGTGATCCGGTGGTTCTGTATGGAAGGGCCATCGCTCAACGGATAAAAGGTACTCCGGGGATAACAGGCTGATACCGCCCAAGAGTTCATATCGACGGCGGTGTTTGGCACCTCGATGTCGGCTCATCACATCCTGGGGCTGAAGCCGGTCCCAAGGGTATGGCTGTTCGCCATTTAAAGTGGTACGCGAGCTGGGTTTAGAACGTCGTGAGACAGTTCGGTCCCTATCTGCCGTGGACGTTTGAGATTTGAGAGGGGCTGCTCCTAGTACGAGAGGACCGGAGTGGACGAACCTCTGGTGTTCCGGTTGTCACGCCAGTGGCATTGCCGGGTAGCTATGTTCGGAATAGATAACCGCTGAAAGCATCTAAGCGGGAAACTAGCCTCAAGATGAGATCTCACTGGAACCTTGAGTTCCCTGAAGGGCCGTCGAAGACTACGACGTTGATAGGTTGGGTGTGTAAGCGCTGTGAGGCGTTGAGCTAACCAATACTAATTGCCCGTGAGGCTTGACCATATAACACCCAAGCAATTTGCTTGCTTCGAGCTGAAAAGCAAAAGAGCACCAGATTGCGGTGTGTGAAGACGAAATGAACCGAAAGTTCGAACCTCACAAAACACCGAAAGCTGTCACATACCCAATTTGCTGAAGCGAGACCGCATGGTCACGACTCAGTACCCGAATTTCTTGACGACCATAGAGCATTGGAACCACCTGATCCCATCCCGAACTCAG
>NZ_JAKNQP010000028.1:0-5202 GCF_022662455.1 Pseudomonas sp. TREG-RG-20F-10-E-6-01
CAAGCCGCTGGACCTGGTGGTGTGCATGAAGCACCCGCCAATGCCGCCGCAGTTTCTGGCCGAGGGTTCGGAAAAGGTCACGATCAACGGCCAACCTGCCGTGCGCAGCGGTGATCGCAGCACCTGCGATGCGACGGTGGTGTCGTCGGGGCTGATTTCCTCCAACGTGACCATTGGTGGCGGTTCGGTGGTGGTGCGTGAAATTCGCAGCGGCAAGACGCCAGGCGTCGGCCTGGCGGTCACGGCACTGTTGATGCTCAAGGGTGGCAAGGGCAAGTTCTTCAGCAAGTTACCGTGCATGTTGGTCAGCGGCGCGACCTCGATGGCCATCAGCAGCGCGATGGGCGCTGCGGCCAACGCCGCGATGGGCTCGTCGAACCCGGTGCATGCTGCGACGGGTGCGAAGATACTCGGCGATGTCGAGGAACTGGATTTCGTGCTGCCGGGCATTTTGCCGATCGGTTGGCAGCGCTTTTACAACAGCCGCGACGAACGCCAAGGTAGCCTGTTCGGTACCGGTTGGAGCGTGGCCTACGAGGTGTGCGTCGACATCCAGCCGCATCCCGAGGGCGGCGAAACGCTCGTGTATACCGACGAGCAGGGCCGGCCCATCGACATGGGCTCGATTCCGTTGGGCGGCGCGGTGTTCAGCGCCGGTGAAGGGCTTGCGGTACGGCGGCACCTCAATGGGCAGTTGCTGATCGAAAGCGACGACGGCATGTACCGCTTGTTCGAAGCTGCTCCAGCAGACCCGTCGCGACTGCGTCTGACCCAACTGGGTGATCGTAACGACAACCGCATCTATATCGACTATGACGAAGCCGGACGTCTGGTACGCCTGCGCGACACGTTCGATCTGGTTCAGGTTGAGCTGATCCGTGATCAGGGTCATGTAGCTCATATTGAGCGCCTCTACCCGGATCAACGTCGCGAAGTGCTCGTGAGCTACGGCTACGACGCGGCGGGCAATCTCGCGCAAGTGCGTGATGCAACAGATCAAGTCCAGCGGCGCTTCGTCTACGATGCCGGGCGCCGAATGGTGGAACATCAATTGCCCACCGGATTGCGCTGTTTCTATGAGTGGGCACTGGTTGAAGGCCTGGAATGGCGCGTGGTTAGGCATTGGACCGATGAGGGCGACGCTTACCAGTTCGACTATGACCTGCAGGCCGGTCTTACGCGCATCACCGACGGCCTGCAGCGTGTGAGTACGCGGTACTGGAACACTCAGCACCAGATCATTCAATACAGCGACAAACTCGGCCAGACCTGGCTGTTTGAGTGGAATGACGAACGTCAGTTGCTCAGCGCTACCGACCCACAGGCCGGGCGTTATGCCTACAACTACGACGAGAGCGGCAACCTGATCGGCGAAACCGACCCGCTGGGCCGCAGTGATTCGACCTTGTGGCTGGAACATTGGGCATTGCCGCTGGTGGAAACCGACGCCGCCGACAACAGTTGGCAGTATCGCTACGACCCACGCGGTAACTGCATCGCCGAGACCGATCCGCTGGGCTATATCACCCGTTACCGCTATGACGCGCACGGCCAGCCAGTGGAAATCATCGATGCCACTGGCAAAAGCAAACAACTGCGCTGGAACCCGTTTGGGCAGTTGGTCGAGCATATCGACTGCTCGGGCTACCCGACGCGTTTCAGCTACGACGACCGTGGCTATTTGCAGGTCATCACTGATGCCTTGGGTGAACGCACGCAGTTCAGCTACGACGCCCAGGGCCGTTTGCTCAGCAGCCAATTACCGGATGGGCGCACCGAGCAGTATCAGCGCGACGCCAGCGGGCAGTTGGTGGGCTACACCGATCCCGCCGGGCACACCACGCTCTATCAACACAACCGGCGAGGCCAGGTACGCCAGCGCACCGATGCCCATGGGCGGCAGGTGCAATTTGGGTATGACAGCTATGGGCGGTTGCAAGCGCTGGTCAACGAGAACGGTGAAAGCTATCGGTTTGCATGGGACGCCGGGGATCGGCTGACCGAGCAGTGCAACCTTGATGGCAGCACTAAACGATTTACCTATGACGCCCTCAATAACGTAAAGCGCGTCGAGGCCACTTCCGCGCCAGGAAGCGACCACACGCCCATCGAAGCACCGATTATTCAAGATTTGGAGCGAGATGCGATTGGCCGACTGACGGCCCGCATCACACCTGATGGACAGTACCGATTCCGCTACAGCCCGCTGCACCAATTGATTGAAGCTGTCGTCATTGATAATGACGGTAACGAGCAGCGCCTAGGCTTTACATATGACGCGCTGGGTTATCTCGTTGAAGAGCAAAGCTACGCGGGCCATTTGAAACATCATTACGACGAACTCGGTAACCTTATCCAGACACAGCTGCCTGATGGACGCTGGATCAACCGAATGTATTACGGCAGTGGTCACCTGCATCAGATAAACATAGACGGGCATGTGATTAGCGACTTCGAGCGCGACCGCCTGCATCGAGAAGTGATGCGCACACAAGGCGATATCAGTACGCGCAGCGAATATGACCGTAGCGGCCGCTTGCGTATGCGCCAACGTCGGCATGCCAGTCGACCGTCGCTGATACCGACCAACGATAAAGTCTATTTTGAATTTGATGCCAGTGATCTCCTGGTAGCGCGCCTCGAACAACTTCCCAATGGTGAGCAACGCCAACTGCTGCATTACGACGCGACAGGTCGAATCATCGCCAGCCAAAGTAGCCGCCCAACGCAGAATGAGACCTTGCGCTTCGACGCGGCAGCCAACCTCCTTGACGGTACATCCGATGTATCTGGGCGGGTGGTAAACAACCAGTTAATGGTGTTTCAGGATAAACGTTATCGCTACGACGGCTTTGGCCGAGTGATTGAAAAACGCAGCAATCAGTATGGCTTGCAGTCTTTCAGTTACGACTCCGATCATCGTTTGATTGAAGTCCGAACCCGCAAGGCCTGCGGCGAAAGCGTGGTCAGAATGCGCTATGACGCTCTGGGCCGACGAGTTGAGAAAACCGAACATGACAGTCAAGGTCATCTCATTGGTCGCACGCGCTTCGACTGGGATGGTCTGCAGTTACTGCAAGAGCATAAAAATAATCAGACCAGCCTGTATATTTACAACGGCAATGGTCATGAACCGTTGGCCAGGATCGACGGTGTTAACGAAACTCAACGAGTTCGTTACTACCATAACGATCCCAATGGATTGCCCCAGGCCTTGACGGAAAGTGACGGGCACCCGCTGTGGCGTGCTGACTATCAAATATGGGGCAATACCATCGACGAGCCTCGTGAACCGTACTTCATTGAGGAACAGAACCTGCGCTTCCAGGGACAGTATCTGGACCGGGAAATAGGGTTGCACTACAACACGTTCCGCTTTTATGACCCTGATGTGGGACGTTTTACAACTCCCGACCCAATAGGCTTGACAGGCAGCCTGAACTTTTACCGCTATTCGCCAAACCCATTCACTTGGATCGACCCGCTAGGCCTAAAAGAAAACGAAATTATTCGGTATATGGGCAAAAGCGAGACCGTTTCCTCCAAAGCGGCCAACGGCGGGAAAGGAGGCTTGGTTCCGAATATCAGAGGAGAGAAAGCGGTCTGGGTCAACCATGACAGCAATCCTGGGTTCAACCCAGGCAAGGAAGAGTATCGCGTGGTAGCGACCGTCAATAACGAAGGGGTGAGCATGCTCAACGACCATAAGGATATTTCTACCGTTGACTATAAAGAGACGGGCCTCAAAGATGGCGTACTCTCCAAGACCAATGAGCCCAAGGCAAAAGGTGTAGGTTTTCGGATACTCGACAAATTCAACAAAACCATCACCTCTTTTCGCGTCGAGAAAAAAGGGGCGAACGGAAAGTGGAAGACTTGCGGATAACGACAAAATGGATATCTTCAATCTCATTTCATACAAGCTTGAAAGTTTCCTGAATATCCGCCCAGTTCCTCAGGCACTGGGCGTTATTTTTTATCAGGAAGACGAACCCTTATTACTCTCCGCTGCCGCCAAGAAAAGCAATGGGACAACGCTTTATGTGAGCCGTTGGCACGATCTTTTTTCCGCGAGCGCTTTTGAAAAAGCCATGTTGAAACAGGGATTTACGGAGGCAGACTGCTATGCCCTTCTACTCGTCCTGTCTCGTTTTGGTCATTTGTTGGACATCGACAATCGTCAACGCACTAATAAAGACTATTTTATTTTCTTCTATCTGATCCAGCTGATCAGTCTAAAAAATAGCCCTATCGATGAGGACGCGGCGTTCAGGAACCACATGCTCACGTTCCTGCTTTTCGAATTGAGCATCGATGACGAGGTGTATCGCAGGTTCAGTATCAAGGATAACCAGCTGCTGATGGTGACCGAGGCTTTTGGATCTATAGCACTGCTGGACCTGATTAACGTGGTATACAAGACGATTAAAGCAGACACCAGAAAAGAACACGCACTGCTGAGCACTTTGAAAGCGTTCCAGACAAACATCGTTAAACTTTTGGTTACGCCGGACAATAAAAATTATCGCTTAAATTTTAATGATCGTTACAGCGAACTCATGTATCCCGACGTGTTCCTGTATGCCTACACCCACCACAGGCAGCAGGCTTTTGAAGCCTTGGTCGATACCGTCAACCCACTGCAATCAACCGAAAACCTTTTCGTTTCTAGTATTATTTTGATGAATTATGCTTTTTATATCCTGCGAACCCACCCACGAGAGATTCTGAAGCTAAAAAAATTCGTCGATGATGATGCGCTATTCGGCAAACTGCTAGAAGCCGTGATCAAGCGTCGAATGGCCGTTACTAAAGTGCAATTTGAAAAGATTCCAATAGGCCACGATCTGTCACTGATAAACGATAAGCAAACCTCTTTCTACAATATTTTGTACAGTCTTTAGCCTATATGCCTGACGCGTTATGGGCTGCCCGGATGGGCGATGCGCTGTCCCACACCTCGATGATGGCGGATATCCTCGGCGGTGTGCTGGAAGTGGCGGCCAATATCGCGATCACTGCCGTGGCAACGGCTGCCGTGGTTGCGGCCACCGGTATCACCGTGGCCACCGGCGGCCTCGGCTGCTTCCTACTGGGTGCGGTGGTGGGCACGATTGTTGGCCTGGCCATGAGCAAGAGTGGCGCGGACAAAGGGCTGACCAAGATATGCGATGCCTTCAGTAACGCCCTGTTTCCGCCCAC
>NZ_JAKNQP010000029.1:0-4356 GCF_022662455.1 Pseudomonas sp. TREG-RG-20F-10-E-6-01
GGTGAATGGGATCTCCTTGAGGCGACCGGTTACGCCTTCGGGCTTGAACTCGTCGATGACCGCAAGCGGCCCGCCACCTTTCGGACCGGACCGGCGCCAGACGCGGCAAACAAAGCCGTCATCCTCAAGCGCCAGCTCCCGGTACTGCTCAGCCGTCTTGTAGCCGAAGCCGTCAGGAATCTCCGGCGACTCGCGCAGGACCACCAGCGTCAGCACGCTGTGACCGTTCACCATGCCTGTGCGCCAGTTGATGATGTCTTCAGCGCAGTAGGACAGGATCACCGAGTGCCCGCCGATGCCGTCGTCCTGATGATAGTCGACGTACAGACCGTGGCGACCAGCTTCAAGCACCTTTTCAAGCGTGCCCTGGGAGTGTTGATAAATGCTCACTCCGGAGCCGTTGGCGTTGTCCTGCAGGTATTCCAGTTTCTTCGGCACCGTGAGTGTCGGGTCTTTATGGAAGGCCAGACCCAGCAGCCCGTTACGGGTGTGCCCGGTTGCGTTCTTGAACACCGCCCGCTCGCGGTAAGCCCGATTCCGGTCTTCGTTCTCCGGCGACTTGTCGTGCGCGTTTATGTACGGCAGCCGATCGACTACCCGGTGCTGGCCCGCGCAGACGTCGCGAACGGTCGCCCAGCGGTCCAGGACTGCCGTGTATTCCGCCCGTTTGAAGGAGACGTCGTTGCTCATCGGGCGTATCCCATTTTGATAGCGGTGACCGGTTTGATGATCGGGTACTCGCGGTGGATGAAGTAGCCGCCGGCGTCGTTCGCGTGATCGATGCCGGCGGTTTTGTCTGGCTCCCCGTTCGCACCCCACACCTGCTGCTCCAGGCCATCGGCATAAGTTGGGCAGGTGAACGGGTTGACCAGGTAGCGGCGCTCGCCCTGCGCATTGCAGAAGACGGCGTTCATTGCGTTGATTCGGTCCTTCACGGGCGGGTTTGCCGCTGGAGCGATGACCGCGAACCCGGCCTGCTTGAGCATGGCAAGGTCGGTGATGCTGGCGTTCAGGGACTTGCGTGAATCACCCGAGGCATCCGGGTAAATCCTGATCTCGCACGTCTTCTTGAAGTCGTTGCCGTCGTGCTGCCAGTAGCGCTCTTTGATCCGGCGGATCATGTCGGGCGTGTCGTAACCGTCGATAAGCTCATCCACGGCCCTGGGCAACCCCTGGTCGCGCTTGACGTGGGTGATCGCCGCCATCTTCCCGACGTTGAAGTCCATACCGATGAACAGCGGCTCGCCGGGCTGCACGGTGTCGAAGCACCCGTTGAGCTTGCGGTCGTAAGCCGTGTAAATCGTTCCCGACGTAAGGTTGACGAACTGGCCCTTGAGGTACGCCATGATCAACTGGGGCGGATATGACTCCATCAGAGAGGCGATGTAGTCATCCGGCAGGTTCAGCTCGTTGTCGAACGTGCTGGCCTGCACCAGGCCGTACATCTCTTTCAGTGACGGCTTGTCGCGCAACTGCTTCACGAATTGCAGGAAGACAAACTTAAAGCCTTCCGGCGTCGTGGTGACGTCCACGCCGTTCTTCAGCCCCGGAAGGTTGTAGCGCATACGGGCAATGATCTTGCGCCAGGCCTGCTGAGCCTTGATGGCAGTCAGTACGTCCAGCTCATCCACCAGGGCGTGACCAATCTTGAAACCGACAATCGTCTGCGGTTTCTCCATCGACCGGCAAATCACAGTGCCGCGGTACTGCCGACCGCTGTAGATGTGAACCTCGTGGTTCGCCTGGTTGATCTTGGTCTTGAGCCCCCAGTCGTAGGCCACCTCATCCATGGTCGGATAGAAGATGTCCCGGATCTGCGGGTAAGTCGGTGCGAAGTAGCCAGCGTTGACGCCGGGCCACTCCATGAAGTGCTTACTCAGTGCCGAACAGCCCACCCAGGTCTTGCCTGAGCCGAACCCGGCAACGAACGCACGGAATTTGTGAGGCAGCGTGAGGAACTGAGCCTGCGGAACGTTAAGGCTCGGCATTCGGCTTCCTCGCATCCACCACGTCGACCTGGATGCGGGTCGGGATCACCGGTTCATCACCGGCCTCTTCCTTCCGTGCCCGGTTGACGTAGATGTCGCCGCACTCTTTGGCAGCCTGCTCCAGTAGCTGGGCAGTGAGCGCCATGTTCTTCATGCCTTCGGCTTTCTCAGCCATGCGGCTCAGGGCGCGCAGTCGGAAGGCTCGATTGGCGATCGGGATGTCTTCAGTCTCTTCGCGGAACCGCTTGCGGCTCTCTCGGAACATCGTTGCCCACTTCTCGCCCAGCGCCTTACCGGCTGCCTTTGTTGGGTCGTGTGATTCGCACTGCTGACGAGTGACAACAACGTTGAATTCTTTTAAGACCGCCTCAACCACCTGAGAAGGTGTGTCAAAGCACGCGAGAGCCTGAACAATAAAGGCTTTCACCTCACTTCGAAGAGCTGCCATTGGCGATCATCCGTCTTAACCTGTCTAAAATCAGGCCGACTTGAGCAGACAGGTTCCGCAGGCCCTCGATATGTTCAATTTCCCCACCTCAGCAGGACTGTTTGCAGCGTCCACCAACGCTTGAACGTCAGGGCTTGCACCATAACGGCGGACGACACCGACGAACTCTTCAACGTCGTGGCCCTGCAGCTTGATCTTCGGTGCGCCGTCTTGGGTGAATGCTGGTTGAGCGTACTTGTCGGTCGCATGAGCCAGGTGATACAGCTCGTGTTCGATCAGGGCGCAGAACTCAAGGTCGCTGCACTGGGCGCAGTAGTCGGCCGCCAGGGTGATGATGAAGGCCGGCACGTCGCCGAACCAATCACGCATCTGTTGCTCCATCCGGGCTTTCTGCCAACCGCCGGCGCGGAACGCTACCTGTTCGGCCTGGCCAAGAACTGTGAGTCCCTGTTTCTCGAAGCTCGACGACGCCCACATGAAACGGATACCTGCATCCAGCAAATGGGCATGGTCTTGGTTGTAAAGGCTGCCGGTGTCGGCAAGTATCTCGGCTTGTAGCCAGTCCCATACCTCCGGCGCTGGTGTTAGGCGAATTAGGAAGTCTGGCAGATCGGCCAGATGAAGCGCTGAGGGAGGGGGTCTCGGCCAACTCAAAATCACACCTTTCCAAACTTGAAATAAGTAGCTAATACCTGCAAATATGTGACTCGCATAGCTAAGGAGCAGCAAATGGTGATGTCATGCCATGACCCCCGAAGACTCGTTAAGCATATTGAAAATGCATACCCTGATGCCAGTCGGTCTGCGGTCAATGCGGTCGGAGCCCTACAGTTTGTATTTCCTGATGGCATGGTAATCAACATCTATCCAAAGGGAACCATTCACTTCCAAGGGAAATCCAGCGCCATTCGGGCGAGAGTGGAAGCTCAAATCTCATTTATTAACAGACGATAGCGAGCAGTATCGGTGTTGATTCACCGCTGGCTACCTCAAAGTCACAATCGATCAGGCCGTTTTAGTGGGCAATGGTATTCATTGAGATACCATCTCATAGGCCTGCATGGTGACCATGGAGCAATCCAATGATCAAGCCTTTAGGAACGCTGGTAGACAACGCTGCCGTGGCATCGGCAATAGCCTTGTCGATAGCGCTTACCGCAGTATTGATATCCGGGATCACTGGCGTACTGTGAAGCAGTCGGACGAGGTTGCTCAGTTGCAAAGCCTCGCGCCACGTTTGGGCGCATTCGAAAAATATGGCGCGTTGGGTACGGCATACCGTTAGCCGCTCGTCACACCAATTAAACTTTCTGAGCGCCAGTGCCGACCTATATTTAGGTGCAAATAAAAAATTTGGAGCGCTAGTGAATAAAGAAGAAATTGAACGAGAGCTTGCCCATGCCGCAAATAATTACAGGCAGCTGGCAAGTACCCTCGCAATGATAAAAGGCACTCCACTTGCTCAAGATCCATCTTTCATAGACCAAATTGAGCACCTCAAAGGTGCAATGATTGCTCTTCAAGCGCAAGTTCGCCGGCTGAGCGTCCTCGATGGAGCAATGCATAGTCCTGCTCGAAGAGGGAAGCACGCGCTGCACCTCGTCAAGCGATAAACGTATAGAGCGATGTCGCACTCACTTACTCTTGCTTATGACGATCTGAGCGTTCATCTAGCCTGCTCAGGAGTCCAGCAACCTAATCTACTTAACTAAGTAGGCAGCGCACCCGCAGTACGCCATCACTGGGGTGCTCGGTTTAGGACTTCATCCGCTTTGTCGGCAGCTTTGGCAGCAGTCGTCGCAGCCTTCGTGGCTTGGTCGGCGGCGGTACCGGTTCGGCGGCTCAGCTCTTCTAGGCGCTTGTCGCGCTCAGTCATGGCGGTGTCGTAGGCTTTTCGCATGTCGGTCACTTGGCTGCTCT